>NZ_JAIBOA010000009.1 GCF_019458805.1 Actinomadura parmotrematis | reverse complement strand
GGGGGGGGGGGGGGGGGGGGGGGGGGGGGGGGGGGGGGGGGGGGGGGGGGGGGGGGGGGGGATGGTGAGTTGGCCGGGGTCGGGGTCGGGGTCGGGGTGGGGGTCATCCAGGTGGGCGGCCAGCAGGCGGGCGTTGGCCAGGTCGAGGTAAGCGGCGTCGCGTAGGTGGAGGGCGGCGGCTTCTCGGCCGTGCTTGCGCAGCATGGTGAGGGCGGCCGCGTGCAGGTGCGGGTCGTCGTCGGCGAGGCGGGCCGCGGCCTCGGCCGTGCCGGCGGGCAGGTGGCCGTCGCGCAGGAGCGCGCGGAGCGCGGACGCGGCGTGCGCCATGCCGAGTCCGGTGCCCTCGCGGAGGGTCGCGATGGCGCGCGCCTTCCTGCCTTTGGCGTGCAGGGCCCGCGCCCGGGCCTGGAGTGCGGCCGGGATCGGGGTCAACGTCGCGGCGGTCGCGCCCATGTGCGGCCCTCCTCGCTGTTCGGTCCTCCCTGGATACCGCGTCGGGCCGGGCGGGTGCGGGAGAACGCGCCAGGGCGGGCCATCCCGCGGGGGCGGCTTGTCCGGCCCTTGCCCTTGAAAGACAACTCGGTTTACTATTTGGGCAACCAGGTTGTCTAAATGGGGAGTGAGCGTGAGCTTCATCCGCCATACCGTCGAGAGCGCGCCCGAGGCGTCGCGCCGTGCCATGCGCAACGTCGAGAGGGCGCAGGGCCACCTGCCCGCCGCGGTGGCCTTGCTGGCCGAGTCGCCGGCCACCCTCAACGGGTTCTTTCAGGCCAGTGCCCTGTTCGAGGGCGGCGCGCTGGAGCCGCTGGCGCGCGAGACCGTCATCATGACCGTCGTCGTCCGCAACGAGTGCCATCTCTGCGTCGCCCTGCACACCGCCAAGCTCGGCGCGCTCGGCGCCGCCCCCGCGCTCGTCGAGGCGCTGCGCGCGGGCGGCCCGCTGGACGATCCGCGCCTGGAGGCCGTCCGGACGTTCACCCTGGAGGTGATCGCGACGCGCGGCGCGGTGCCGGCGGAGGCGATGGACGCCTTCCTCGGCACCGGCCGCACCCGCCGGGAGGCCCTGGAGATCGTCCTCGGCATCGGCGCCTACACGATCTCCACGTTCGCCAACCGGATGGTGGACGCGCCCCTGGACGAGGCCCTCCGCCCCCACGCCTGGCACCCCCCGCTCAGCACGGCTGGGGCACCGGATCCTCGGCTGCCCGGCTGACCTCCTCCCACGCCGCCCAGGTGTCCATCTTCTGCCGCGACGTCGCGAAGGCCACGTCGTAGACCATGCTGCCGAGCAGCAGGCGGAGCGGCGGGTCGTCGCTGTCCACCGCCTTCATGACGGCCTCGGCCGCCAGGGCGGGCAGGCTGTCCACCGAGCCCTCGGCGAACCGCCGCGCCAGCTCCTCGCGCAGGCCGGCGTACTCGGGCATGGGCTCGGTGGCGGCGAGGCCGGTCGTGTAGAGGTCGGTCCAGTAGCCGCCGGGCTCGACGATCGTCACCTTGACGCCGAAATCCGCCGCCTCGGCCGCGAGCGCCTCGCTCATCCCCTCCAGGGCGAACTTGCTCGCACTGTAGAGGCCGGTCATGGCGAACCCGGCGAGCGCGCCGATGCTGGAGATCTGCAGGATGTGCCCGCTCCGCCGCGCCCGCAGGTGCGGCAGGACGGCCTGCGTCACCCAGAGCGCACCGAACACGTTGGTGTCGAACTGGGCGCGGGCCTCCTCCTCGGTGAACTCCTCCAGCATCCCCATGGCGAGGAAGCCGGCGTTGTTGACGACCACGTCCAGGCGGCCGAAGTGGTCGACGGCCTCGTCCACCGCCGCCCGGACGGCGGCGCGGTCGGTGACGTCCAGGGTCAGCGGGAGGAGGCGCCCGGGATGGGCGGCGGCCAGGTCGGCGAGGGGCGCGACGTCGCGCGCGGCGCCGGCGACGCCGTCCCCGGCGGCGAGCGCCGCCTCGGTGAAGGCGCGGCCGAGGCCGCGGCTCGCTCCGGTGACGAACCAGGTGCGCGGTGCGGTGGTGGTCATGGTGCCCCTCCTCGATGAGACGGTACGGTCCGTCTCGTCTAGAACGGTAGCACCGGTCCGCGCCGTTAGCAAGACGGTGCGTCTCGTCTCGTTCGGATAGGGTGATCGCATGACGTCCCCACGCCGCGCCCCGGCGGCCGCGCGCCGCAGCGAGGCGACCCGCCGCGCCATCCTGGACGCCGCCCTCGACCTCGCCGCGGAGGTCGGCTACGCGCGGCTCAGCATCGAGGCGATCGCGGCCCGCGCCGGCGCGGGCAAGCAGACGATCTACCGCTGGTGGCCGTCCAAGGGTGCGGTGCTGTTCGACGCGCTGCTCGCCCTGTCCGACGGCGCGGACGGGCCGGCCGAGCTGCCCGACACCGGCGACCTGGAGGCCGACCTGAAGGCGGTGCTGCGCGCCACCGTCGAGGAGTTCGCCGACCCGCGGGTGAGCGAGCCGATGCGGGCGCTGTCGGTCGAGGTCCTGCTGGACGAGCGGCTCGCCGCCGAGTACCGCGAGCGCCTCGACGGGCCGGTCCGCGCGATGAAGCTGCGGCGCCTCCAAGCCGCGCGGGAGGCCGGGCAGCTCGCGCCGGACGCCGACCTGGACATCGTCCTCGACATGATCTGGGGCCCCGTCCGCGACCGCTGGCTCTACCGCGAGGGGCCGCTGACCGCCGACTTCGCCGACGCCGTCGTCGAGACCGCCCTGGACGGCCTGCGCCCGCGCCCCTGACTCACAGGGGCGCGGGCGCGACGGGCGTCAGAACGTCTTGCTGGTGGAGCCGAGGAACGCGCCCTGCGCGGGCAGCACGAACCGGAAGTAGTAGCCCTTGCCGCGCTTGAGCCCCGACAGCGACACCCAGCCGTCGGACCGGACCTTCGTCGCCGTGTAGTAGTGCCAGGTCTTGGCGCCCTTGCGCCGGTAGTAGAGCTTGACCTTCAGGCCCTTCAGCGACGAGAAGGACTCCTGGCCGTTGTACCAGTCCTGCACGGTCCCGTAGACGTGGGTGCCGTGCGCGGACCGGGACGCGTCCGCGTCGTCCCAGTGCGTCTTGTCGGTGAAGGTGGCGGACGCGGTGGCGCTGGAGGACGCGAGCAGGTCGCCGCTCTCGGCGACCCGCGCCTGCCAGTCGGCGGTGCCGATCACGGGGCGCAGGTCCACGTGCAGGCGGCCCTGGTCGTCGGCCTGCCCGCCCCAGGTGCGGTGCCAGGTCTTGGAGCCCTTGGGCCGGTAGTAGAGGTCGACGGACTGGCGGGGCAGTCCCGCCCAGGCCGAGCCGTTCCACGCCTGGACGGTGCCGAGCGCCTGGATGCCGGTCCGCGCGTGCGCCTCGGCCTTGGCCGCCGACAGGTGGAACGAGGCGATCCGCGTCTTGGAGATCGCGTGCAGGACGTGCGGGTAGGCGGCCCGCACGTGCCCGTAGAAGGTGAAGGCGCTGGAGCCGGTCTCCACCGACCAGGCGCTCGTGTAGGCGACGGGGAGGGTGATCCGATAGCGGCCGTCCGCGCCGCTGGCGCCGGTGAAGGAGTGGCCGGCGCCGTCGCCGTCGGTGCCGCCGAGGACGATGCGCGCGTCGGGGAGCGGTCGCCAGGCGCCTTCGACCTGGATCTGCACGGTCCCGGTGAAGGCGACCGAGGTGCCGGCCGGGACCGAGGCGGGGAGCGTGGCGTCGGGCAGCAGCCGCGTCGGCGACTGGACGACGTCCTCCTTCAGGGGGCTGCTGACCTCGCTGAACCGCTCGTCGTCACCGGCGAAGCGGGCGCTGACCCATGCCTCCCCGGAAGGCAGGTCCACGCTGGCGGAGAAGCGCCCGTCCGCACCGGTGACGGTGGTGGAGAGGGTCTGGCCGGGCGCGATGATCTGTACCGGGGCGCCCGCGATCGGCGCCTCCTCGTCGGTGCCGGCCGCCTGGACGAGGCGGCCGCTGAACACGACGGTCCGGTCGGTGTAGCTCACCCGCTGCTTGGAGGCGGCGAACTCGGTGAAGGTGGCGGAGTGGACAGGGGTGGCGTGCGCCGGCGCGGCCAAAGCCACGGGGAGGGCGACGGCGGCGGCGACGGCCGCGACGGTGCGCAGGGACAAGGCGTCCTCGGTTCCGCGGGGGAGGGGGGATGCGGGGAGGAGTGGATCATAGACCGCGATTCGATCTTGCAGGTGAACCGTCCGCGAACCGTTCCGCAAGGGGTGCTGTCAAGGCGCTCCGACCTGCGCGGACGCCAAGGTTAATCTTTCGCTTACCTTTACCGCGCGGCCGGCCCCCAGCGGTCCGGGTCGGGGACGGCGAAGGAGCCGAGCAGCCCCGGCAGCAGGCCCGGCAGGTCGGCGATCTCGCCGCGCCGGATGCGGGTGTAGGCGACCTGGTAGATGCCGCCGACGATCGTCTCGGCCATCAGGTCCGGGTCGGGGTAGTGCGGGTACAGCTCGCGCACGTTGTCGGCGATGAGCTGCGCGAACGCGCCGATCGCGGCGTCCCGGCGGGCCGCCGCGGCGGGCCCGGCGGCCATCGACTCGACGACGCAGGTGCGCGCGGCGGGCGGGTCGGCGGCCAGGAACTCCAGGAACGCGGCGAGGCCCGCGCGCAGCCGGGACGGCGCGTCGGCGCCCGGCGCGTCCCGGTAGGCGGCGACGACGCTGCCCATGAGGCGCTCGACGACCTCGTCGTAGGCGCGGGCGAACGCGTCCTCCTTGTTGCGGAAGTGCACGTAGAACGTGGCGCGCGAGACGCCGGCGCGGCCGATGATGGCGTCGACGGTGAGCTCGCGGACGCCGGCGGTGCCGGTGACCTCGACGACGGCGGCGAGGATCCGGTTCACCTGGTGCCCGGCGACGAAGTCGGGGGACAGCCGGTGCCGGCCGGAGGGCAGGCGCCGCAGTTCCGCGGGCTCCCCCGCCCGGCCCGGTTCGTGCATGGCGACCCCCGTCCGCTGGCGTCCCTCGCCGGATCGTCTCACGGACCGGCGCCGCGGTCAGCGGACGGTGACGACGGCCGAGCCGTGCCCGAACAGGCCCTGGTTGACGGCGATGCCCGCGCGTGCGCCCTCGACCTGGCGGCCCTCGGCGCGGCCCCGCAACTGCCAGGTGAGCTCGCAGACCTGCGCGATGGCCTGCGCCGGGATCGCCTCGCCGAAGCTGGCCAGGCCCCCGGAGGGGTTGACGGGGACGCGGCCGCCGAGCGCCGTCGCGCCCGACCGGAGCAGCGCCTCGGCGCCGCCCTCTTCGCAGAGCCCGATGTCCTCGTACCAGTCCAGTTCCAGGGCGGTGGACAGGTCGTAGACCTCGGCGAGCGAAAGATCTTCGGGGCCGATTCCGGCCTCTTCGTAGGCGGCGGCGGCGATCGCCGGGCGGAACGCGAGGTCGGGCGGCGGGACGGTCATCGCCGAATCGGTGGCGAAGTCGGGCAGGTCGAGGACGGTCTTCGGGAACGTCGGCGTCGCCGTGGACAGCCCGGAGATCCGCACCGGGTCGGCAACGCCGTGCGCGCGCGCGAACTCGACCGAGGAGAGGACGAGCGCCGCGCCGCCGTCGCTCGTCGCGCAGATGTCGAGGAGGCGCAGCGGGTCGGCGACGACCGCGGACGCCGCGACGTCCTCGGCGGTGACCTTCTTGCGGTACCGGGCGTTGGGGTTGGCGAGGCCGTGCCGGGCGTTCTTGACCTTGACGGCGGCGAAGTCGTCCAGGGTCGCGCCGTGGATCGCCATGCGGCGGCGGGCGTAGAGCGCGAAGTAGATCGGGTTGGTGGCGCCGAGCAGCCGGAACCGGAGCCAGTCGGGGTCGTCGGGGCGGTCGCCGCCGACCGGCTTGAAGAACCCCTTCGGCGCGGCGTCGGCGCCGACGACGAGCGCGACGTCGCAGAGCCCGGCGAGGATCTGCGCCCGCGCGTTCCCGATCGCCTGCGCGCCCGACGCGCACGCCGCGTACGAGCTGCTGACGCGCGCGCCCGACCAGCCGAGCGCCTGCGCGAACGTGGCGCCGGCGATGAACCCCGGGTAGCCGTTGCGGATGGTGTCGGCGCCCGCCACGTACTGGACGTCCGGCCAGCTCAGCCCCGCGTCGGCGAGCGCCGCCCGCGCCGCGGCGAGCCCGTACTCGACGAAGTTGCGCCCCCACTTGCCCCACGGATGCATCCCGGCGCCCAGCACGGCGATGTCCCTGTTCAATTGCCTCGCCTCCGCTCGGCGGCGAGCGGCCGCTCCACGCGCCGTCTTCCCTCGTCGCTCCGGTCGCTTCGCTCCCTGCGCTCCTCAGTCCAGACGACGCGCGTCCGCTCGCGGCTCATCCCACCGGCCTCCACATCCAGACGGTGTACTCGGCCTCGTCGTCGGCGTACAGGACGCCCTCGGTCAGCTCGACGGCCATGCCGACCTCCAGGTCCGCGACGCCGACGCCGGGGACGACCTGGCCGAGGACGACGAGGCGCTCCTCGTCCAGCTCGACGGCGGCGACGGTGTAGGGGACGAACGGGTCGGGGGAGACGTAGGGCGGCGGCGGCTTGTAGCGGGCGTCGGCGTAGGACCAGACGCGGCCGCGCGGGGAGAAGGCGTACTCCGCCAGCTCCGAGCCGTCCTTCGGGCCGGCGCACCGCGGGTTGCGGCAGGCCAGCTCGTTGCGGGGGAAGTAGGGGGTGCCGCAGGAGGTGCAGCGGGTGCCGAGCAGCCGCGCCGTGCCGTCCGCGGCCGTGAACCAGCCGTCGACCGCCGGGCGGCGTTCCTTGGTCGCACTCACCCGCGCAGCTTACCAACCAAGCGACCGCTCAAATCAAGCCCCGGGACGGCGAGCACCGCGACCGCGTAGAGCGCGAGGACGTACAGGCCGGTGCCGGTCCAGTGCGCCCGCTCGAACGCCAGGCCGCCGAGCGAGCCGCCGACGCTGCTGCCCAGGTAGTAGGCCGACAGGTAGAGCGCGGACGCCTGCGCGCGGGCGCGGGTGGCGCGCAGCCCGACCCAGCCGCTCGCGACCGCGTGGACGGCGAAGAACCCGCAGGTGAACACCAGCAGCCCGAGCGCGACGGGCGGCAGCGCGGACGGCAGCGTCAGCAGCAGCCCGCCCGCCGCGAGGCCGCCCGCGGCGAGCAGCACCGCCCGCCGCCCGTGCCGGTCGGCGAGGACGCCCGCGCGGGCCGAGGCGACCGAGCCCGCCAGGTTCGTCACCGCGATCAGGCTGACGACGGAGGCCGGCAGGTGGAACGGTGCGGCCAGCAGCCGGTAGGTGAGGAAGTTGTAGACGGTGACGAACCCCGCCATCGCCACGAGCGCGATCAGGTAGAGGCGCCGCAGGCCCGGGTCGGCGAGGTGGGCGAGCAGCGGCCGGTAGTCCACCCGGGCCGGCCGGAAGCAGCGCGAGGGCGGCAGCAGCGCCCAGAACGCCAGGGTGAAGCCGAGCGCCACGAGCGCCGTCGCGGCGAGCGCCCACCGCCAGCCGCCGAAGTCGGTGACGACGCCGGGCACCGCCCGCCCGAGGACGCCGCCGATGCCCGTCCCCGCGACGTAGCGGCCCATCGCGCCGCCGAGCGAGGCGTGGTGCACCTCGTCGGCGAGGTAGGCCATCGCGACCGCCGGGACGCCCGCGAGCGCGACGCCCTGCGCGGCCCGCACCGCCGCGAGCGCGCCGAAGGTCGTGCAGAGCGGCAGCAGCAGCCCGACCAGCGCGGACGCGACCGACGACGCGACCATCACGCGGGTGCGGCCGTAGCGCTCCGACAGCGAGCTCACCGGGATCACCGCGAGCGCGACGGCGCCGGTCGCCAGCGACACGAGCAGGCTCGCGCGGGCGGGGGAGACGCCGAACGCGCCCGACAGCTCCGGCAGCAGCGCCTGCGTGCAGTACAGCGACATGAACGTGGTGAGCCCGGCGGCGAACAGCGCCAGGTTCACCCGGCGCAGGCCGGGGGAGCCGGGCCGGTGCTTCTCGACGTCGGGGGCGAGGGCGGGGGCGAGCGTCATGGGTGCCAGCCTCGCCCGCCTGCGCTGATGCGTCCAATGGGGTTACGAGCGGAAACCGATGCGCGGTATGCATGATTCATGGACCTGACGACCGTCCGCTGGTTCCTCGCCGTCGCCGACGTGGGGCACGTCACCAACGCCGCCGCCGATCTCGGCGTCTCGCAGCCCGCGCTGTCGCGCGCGATCGCCCGGCTGGAGGACGATCTCGGGCACCCGCTGCTGGACCGCGCCGGCCGCGGCGTCGCGCTCAGCCCTTACGGGCGGCTCTTCCGCGAGCACGCCGCGCGCCTGGTCGCGGTGGAGGACGCGGCCCGGCGCGCGCTCGGGCAGGCCGCCGACCCCGAGCGCGGCGAGGTGTCGCTCGCCTTCCTGCACACCCAGGGGCCCTCGTTCGTGCCCGACCTCATCCGCCGGTTCCGCGCCGGGCGGCCCGGCGTCCGGTTCCGGCTCGCGCAGGACCGCGCCGGGCGGGTCGGCGCCGCCGTCCGCGAGGGCCGCGCCGACCTCGGCATCACCAGCCCGCGCCCGGACGACCCGGCGCTGGAGTGGGCGCCGCTCGTCACCGAGCGCCTCCAGCTCGTCGTGCCGGCCGCGCACCGCCTCGCCGGGCGCCGCCGGGTGCGGCTCGCCGACGTCGCGGGCGAGCCGTTCGTGGCGTTCCGCCGCGACGCCGGGCTGCGCCGCATCTTCGACGAGCTGTGCGCGGCGGCGGGCGTCCGGCCGCTGATCGCCTTCGAGGGGGAGGAGACCGCGACGGTGCGCGGCCTCGTCGCGGCCGGGCTCGGCGTCGCGGTGGCGCCGCCGCCCCCGCCGGGCGAGGAGGACCTGCACGGGGTGCGGCACCTCGCGCTCACCGCGCCGTCGGCGGCCCGCACCATCGGGCTCGCCTGGGCCGCCGGCCGCACCCGGCCCCCGGCCGCCGAGGCGTTCCGGCGGTTCGTGCTGGCCGACGCCCGGCACCCGGGGTCAGGTAACTGACCCGTCAGTCAGTTTCGGTAGGGTGGGACCGAGCCGGATTCGGATCGGCCCGAGCGAGAGCGAGGAGCACGGATGCGCACAGGTCTCACCGGCAAGACGGCCCTGGTCACGGGAGCCTCCCGGGGCATCGGGAAGGCGATCGCGGCCGCGCTCGCCGCCGAGGGCGCCAACGTGGTGCTCTCCTCCCGCAAGCAGGACGCCCTGGACGAGGTCGCCGCCGAACTGCGCGCCGCCCACCCCGGCGTCGGCTTCCTGCCGAAGGCCGCCCACGTCGGCGACGCCGAGCAGGCCGCCGCGTGCGTGGACGCCGCCGTCGCCGAGTTCGGCGGGCTCGACGTCCTGGTCAACAACGCCGCCACCAGCCCGCACTTCGGGCCGCTGACCGAGATCACCCCGGCCGCCGCCGGCAAGACCGTCCAGGTCAACCAGTTCGCCGTCGTCCAGTGGACGCAGCTCGCCTGGCGGGCCGCGCTCCGCGAGCGCGGCGGCGCCGTGATCAACATCGCCTCGGTCGGCGGGATGGTCACCGAGCACGGCATCGGGTACTACAACGCCACCAAGGCCGCCGTCATCCACCTGACCCGGCAGTTCGCCGTCGAGCTCGCCCCGCGCGTGCGGGTGAACGCGATCGCGCCGGGCCTGGTGAAGACCGCTCTCGCCCGCGCGCTGTGGGAGGAGAACGAGGCCGCCATCGCCAAGGCGATGCCGCTCGGCCGCATCGGCGCGCCCGAGGACATCGCCAACGCCGCCGTCTTCCTCGCCGGGGACGCTTCGTCCTGGATGACGGGGCAGACCCTGGTGGTGGACGGCGGCTCGACCATCCGACCGTCGATCGCCTGAGCGAAAGAGAGCAGAGCATGTCGCGCTGGGGACTGACCCTTCCGCTGACCGGCCTCCCGCTGGCCGAGCACCGCGAGATCGTCGAGAGCCTGCCGGGCCTCGGCTACACCGACGCCTGGTCGGCCGAGACCAACGGCACCGACGCCTTCACGCCGCTGGCGCTGGCCTCGCAGTGGGCGCCCGAGCTGCGGCTCGGCCCGGCGATCGTGCCGGTCTACACGCGCGGTCCGGCGCTGCTGGCGCAGCAGGCCGCGACCCTCGCCGACCTCGCGCCGGGCCGCTTCGTGCTCGGCATCGGCACCTCCTCCGACACCATCGTGGGCCGCTGGAACGGCATCCCGTTCGAGGAGCCCTACAAGCGCACCCGCGACACGCTGCGGTTCCTGCGCCGCGCCCTCGCCGGCGAGAAGGTCAAGGAGGAGTACGACACCTTCGCCGTCAACGGGTTCAAGCTGGAGCACGCGCCCGCGAGCCCGCCGCCGATCGTGCTGGCCGCGCTCCGCCCCGGCATGCTGCGGCTCGCCGCCCGCGAGGCCGACGGCGCCATCACCAACTGGCTCGCGCCGAAGGACGTGCCGACGGTGCGCGGCGAGCTCGGCGACGACCACGAGCTGATCGCCCGGCTGTTCGTCTGCCCGACCGACAACGCCGAGGAGGCCCGCGCCATCGGCCGCTGGATGATCGCCGCCTACATGACGGTGCCGGTCTACCGGGCCTTCCACGAGTGGCTCGGCCGCGGCGACGCGCTCGCCCCGATGAACGAGGCGTGGGCGGCCGGCGACCGCAAGCGGGCGCTGGAGGCCATCCCCGACGAGGTCGTCGACGACCTCATCGTGCACGGCTCGCCCGACGCCTGCCGCGCCCGGATCCGCGAGTACGTCGACAACGGCCTCACCACGCCCGTCCTCGCGATCGTCCCGGCGGGCGGCGTCGAGCTCGCCGACGCGGTGCGGCAGCTCGCCCCGAACGCCGGCTGACACCGGCCGGCGGCCCGCTGAACTCCATGTTTACCGGCGGGGAGGCGGGGGAGGGTCGGGCGGGTCCGTGTCCGAACAGCACGTACCGAAGACGTGAGGAGCTGATCATGCTCACGCTGACCAGCGGTGCCGTCCAGGTCATCCGTTCCGTGACCGCCGACCCCGAGCTGCCGCCCGAGACGGGGATCCGCATCGAGTCCGGGGTGAACGGCTCGGAGGCGCTGCGCCTCTCGGTCGCCCCGGCCCCCGAGGCGGGCGACCAGGTCGTCGAGGAGGAGGGCGCCCGGGTCTACCTGGAGCCCACCGTCGCGACGCTCCTGGACGACAAGGAGCTCGACGCGCAGGTCGAGCCGACCGGCGACGTGGCCTTCACGATCGCCGCGGGCGCGACCTGACGGACCTCGCCGCGCGGCCGGGCCTGGGCCGCTTCCCCGCTCGCCCAGGAGCGGCCGCGCGGCGGGCTCGGGGCCCCGGTCCGGATCACTCCGGGCCGGGGCCCCGCTCTTTTCCGGCCCGCCGGCGGATCAGCGGGCCGCCAGGACCAGCACGACGGCCGCGACGGCGAACGCGGCCGTCGTCAGCACCAGGAACGCGGCGACGACCGCGCAGGCCAGGCCGCGCGGCTGGTCGCGCCAGGTCCCGTAGTGATCGCGCACCTGCCGGTCCAGCTCCTCGCGGGACGGGCGCGGCGCCTTCTCGGGACCGTCGCGGGGACCGTCATCGGGTGCGGACGTCACCGCGCCAGTCTGGCAGAGCGGGCGCCCGCGGCAGGTCAGAGCCGCGCGACCTCGGGCCAGGACCGAACAGGCGAGCGAACCACCGGCGACACGCAAGATTTTTTGTCGCCATGTGAAAGGCGCCGATAGCCGCTTCCTCCCGGCATAACGGTGGACGATACGACCCGCCATCACGCCTCATATGCGCTGATCACGCCCGGCCGCCGCGGACCGGGGCCGCAGGTAAATGAAACTTCAAGCAGGGCGCGGGGGCGTGCGTTCGCCGACCAGGATCGAACTACTGGGCGAGGAGACCGATCCACCTGGAGGACGAGTGATCATCGGGACCAGTGCCTGGCACGTCACGGCGTTCCGGACACCGCGCGGCGCGCCGGGGGCCGCCGACACGGTGGCCTGGGTGCGCGCGCTGCGGGCGCGCATCCTGTTCGACGGGGGGCGGCGGCCGGACTTCCGCGACGCCGCCGGCGCGCACGTGGACGACCAGGACCTCGACCACGGCGCCTGGCACTTCGTCGGCCGCGCCGACCCCGCCGGGCCGCCGCTCGGCTACGTCCGGCTCTGCACCGCCGACCAGGCCGCGCTGTTCCAGACCCTCGCCTACCTCGGCCCCGACCACTACGCGCGGGTGCTCGCCGGGCGCGGCCTCGCGCCGGACGCGGTGTTCGAGCACAGCCGCCTCGTCGTCGAGCACCGCGCCCGCAAGCTCGGCCTCGGCGTGCACCTGAACGCGACCGCCGTCGCCGCCGCGCACGCGCTCGGCGCCGCCGCGATGATCGGCACGTCCGGCACCGCCGACGGCCAGGACCGCTTCCACGCCCGCTTCGGCTTCGGCGAGGTGCCCGGCACCCGCCGCTACGTCGAGCGCTACACCGAGGACGTCGTCGTCATGCTGCACGAGACCGCGCGCGGCGCCGGCGAGCACGACCGGCTCGTCCGGCGCCTCACCGAGGAGTTCCCGGGGATGGTGGTGGACGCCGTCGCGCTGCCGCGCCCCGCGTCCGCGCCCGCGCGCGAGGAGCCGGCCGCGCTGCGCGCGCTGCCCGCCAACGACCGCGAGTCGTGGCGGCCGGAGCTGTACCGGCCCGCCGAGCCGGACGAGCGCGCCGCGCTGCTGGAGCTGCTGGACTCCGGCGCCGTCCGCGAGGTCTGCGACACCCTGGAGGACCAGCTCAACGAGCTGATCACCAGCCGCGAGCCGGACCGGCGCCGCGACGCGGCCGCGCTGCACGCCGCCCGCCTCGACCAGCTCGCCGGCGCCGCGCCGTGGGAGTACGGCACGTGGGCCTTCTACCCGTGGTCGGGACGGCTCGTGCACCTGCTGCCGCGCGACGAGTTCCGGCTCGTGCGCACCGACCGCAACCGGGGCCGCGTCGACCGCCCCGAGCAGCGCGCGCTGCTGGGGGCGCGGATCGGCGTCATCGGCCTGTCGGTCGGCAACAGCGCCGCGCTGACCTGCGCGCTGGAGGGCGTCGGCGGCGCGTTCCGGCTCGCCGACTTCGACCCGCTCGGGCTGTCCAACCTCAACCGGCTGCGCGCCGGCGTGCACCAGCTCGGCCTGAACAAGACCGTCATCGCCGCCCGGCAGATGTTCGAGATCGACCCCTACCTCGACATCGAGATCTTCCCTGCCGGGCTGACCGCCGCCACCATGGACGCCTTCTTCGGCGCGGACGGCGCCGACGGTGGGGACCGCCTCGACCTGCTCGTCGAGGAGTGCGACACCCCCGAGGTGAAGATCGCCGCGCGGGAGCGGGCCCGCGCCCTCGGCGTGCCGGTGGTGATGGACGCCAACGACCGCGGCCTCCTCGACGTCGAGCGCTTCGACCTGGAGCCGGACCGGCCGCTCCTGCACGGCCTGCTCGGCGAGATCAGCGCCGCCGAGCTGGGCGGCCTCACCGCCGCCGAGCGGGTGGACCTCATCCTCGCCATGGTCGACCGGGACCGCATCAGCCCCGCCCTCGCCGCCGCCGTCCCCGAGATCGGCCGCACCCTGAGCAGCTGGCCGCAGCTCGCCTCCGGCGTCGCGCTCGGCGGCGCCCTCGTCACCGAGGCCGCCCGGCGCGTCCTGCTCGGCCGCCCCTGCCCGTCCGGCCGGTACTACACCGACCTGGACGAGCAGCTCGCCGCCGACCGCAGCGTCGTCCCGGCGGGGGTGGCGCGGTGAGCGTCCTCGACCCGGCGCCCGCCCGCGCGGCCGCGCCGCTGAAGCTGCCGGTGCCCGTCGCGATCGCGGGGACGGGCGTGCACCTGCCCGAGACCGTCGTCACCAACGCCGACCTCGCGCGCGTCCTCAACACCAAGGACGAGTGGATCGTCCGGCGCACCGGCATCCGGGAGCGGCGGCGGCTCGCGCCCGGCCGCACCGCCTCCGACATGGGCGCGGCGGCGGCGCGGTCCGCGCTGGAGGCGGCCGGGCTGGACGCGGCCGAGCTGGACGCGATCATCGTGTCCAGCTACACCGGCGACCAGCCGCTGCCGTCCACCGCCCTGGTCATCAAGGACGCGATCGGCGCGGACCGGGCGCTGCCGCTGGACCTCACCCAGGCCGCCTGCGCGGGCGGCGTGCACGCGCTGCTGCTCGCCGCGCACCTGCTCCAGGGGCCGGGGACGCGCGCGGTGCTCGTCATCGCGGCCGACTGCGCGTCCCGCGTCGTCGCGCCGGGCGACCGCCTGTCGGGGGTCTTCTTCGGCGACGCCGCGGGCGCGGCCGTCCTCGCCCGCGGCGACGGCGGCGCCGGGCTGCTCGGCTGGGACACCGGGTCCGCGCTGTCGTACGGGGTGCAGATCCGGGCGGGCGGCTCGCGGCTCCCGACGGACCACAACACCGTCGCCGCCGGGCTGCACCATGTGGAGATGGACGGCCGCGAGGTGTGGGACACCGCCGTCGCCCGGCTGCCCGCCAGCATCGAGGCCGCCGCCGCGGACGCCGGGCTGGACGTCGCCGCCGTCGACCACTTCTTCCTGCACCAGGCGAACCTGAACATCCTGCACGCGGCGCTCGACGCGCTCGGCGTCCCGCGCGACCGCGCGCCGATCACCCTGGACCGGCTCGGCAACACCGGCGCCGCCGGGATGCTCACCGCGCTGCACGAGACCGTCCGCGCGGGCCGCCTGCGCGCGGGCGACACCTACGTCCTGTCGGCGATCGGGGCCGGCTTCCTGTGGGGCAGCCTCTGCTTCCGCCACGGCTGACGTCCGCGCGGGCGGGGCGCGCGCGTCCCGCCCGCGCGACCGGTCACTCGCCGGGGAAGGACGGGTGCGGGCCGAGCGCCCAGTACTCGAACAGGCCGTAGCCGGTGCCGCCCGCGTACTCGAAGCGCGCGACCGAGTCGACCATGCCCCACATGCGGGCCGCGTCGTCGGGCTTGCGGACGTCGTAGGTGACGCCCTGCACCTTCAGGTCCGGGCCCTGGTACATGCCGTGCTTCCAGTCCGGCTCCAGGCCGTAGCCGGTCCCGACCATCAGGTGCACGGGCAGGACCGGCGTGACCGCGATCTCGAACGGCTCGCCGCCGGGCGGCGCGAACGCCAGCACCGCCGTCTCCACCTCGCGGGTGCCGGGCCGGTAGGACGGTCGGTACTCGGGGCGCCCGAGGTACTCGGGCTCGGAGCCGTCCGGCCGCACCCGGACCGCCTCCTCCAGGATGCGCCGGCCCTTGTCGTCCTCCTGCACGATGCAGAGGACGGCGTGGTCGTCGAACTGCATCGGCGCGTACATCCAGTAGAACGTGCCGGGGTTCTTGGCCTGGATGCCGGGCGGCTCGGGCTCGCCGACGGGCCGGATGCCCCACGAGCGGTCCCGCGACCCCCACCAGCGGTCGGGGGTGACCTCGATCCGCTCGCCGTCCACGACGATGTGGCCCGTCCAGCGGCCCGTCTGGGCGAGGCGCCGCGAGTCGAACACGACGCGCTCCTGCCAGCGCAGGAAGTGCGGCGGTTCGAGCTGGGCGGGGATCGCGCCCTCCCACGTCAGGTCGAACGCCAGGCCGTGCTCGTTGTCGCCGAGCGTCACCCGCAGCCGCTTCAGCCCCTCCAGCACCTCGATGCGGAAGGGGCCGATGGTGGTGTCCATCCGGTCGTCGCCGAGCTCGCGGGACGCCCGGACGACCTTGTGCAGCGGCCCGTACCGCACCACCGCGAACGCGTCGGTGACGCCGAGGTTCGGGTACTGGCCCATCCCGACGAGCATCATCAGCTCGTCGGAGCAGCCGTGCACGTTGAAGTAGTAGCGGTCGTAGAAGTTGCGGTCGGAGGTCGCGACGTGCCGCATCACCTCCGGCGCCTGGTGGATCGGGTGGTCGTCGAGCGGTGACAGCGTCATTTGCAGCCCTTCGAGGAGGCGCGCGAGCAGCCGCGAGCAGTCGTCGTCGTGCGGGAAGGGGTCGGCGGCGCCGGCCGGCCGGGGACGGGCATGGGGGCGGCCTCCTCGCATCCCGAAGTGAAACGTGTTCTATCAACGGGGTGAGAGGTGGTCAATGGGCGGACTCCGGCGCGCGCGGAGCGGCGTGAAAAGATCGGGGGTATGCGTCTCACCAAGCTCGGGCACGCCTGCGTGCGGCTCCAGAAGGACGACCGGACCCTCGTCATCGACCCCGGCGCGTTCAGCGGCGACGACCTGTACGCCGGCGCCGAGGCCGTGCTCATCACCCACGAGCACTTCGACCACTTCGACCCCGACGCGCTGCGCGCCGCCGTGGCCGCCGACCCGCGCCTGCAGGTGTGGACGTCGCGGACGGTCGCGCAGAACCTCGCCGACCTCGGCGGCCGCGTCCACGAGGTCGGGCACGGCGACGCCGTCACCGTCGCGGGCTTCGACGTGCACGTCTACGGCGAGGACCATGAGATCCTCGTGCCGGACGTCCCGCCGATCCCCAACACCGGGTTCCTGGTCGACGGCGACGTCTTCCACCCCGGCGACGCCCTGACCGTCCCCGGCGAGCCGGTCCGCACCCTGTGCCTGCCCGGCAACGCGCCCTGGATGAAGGTCCCCGAGCTGTACCAGTACACCCGCGTCGTCGCGCCCGAGCGCGCGTTCGTGATCCACGACGGGCTGCTCAACGACATCGGCCTCACCGTCATGAGCAGCCACGTCGAGGCGGCGGGCAAGGAGCAGGGCAAGGACTTCCGGCGGCTCGCGCCGGGCGAGTCGGTGGACCTTTGAGGGTGGGGGTCGAGCGGCCGGTCCAGGCCGTGTTCTTCGACATCGGCGAGACCCTCGTCAACGAGGGGGAGATCTACGGGCGGTGGGCGGACTGGCTCGGCGTGCCGCGCCACACCTTCCTCGCCAAGCTCGGCGCGGTCCTGGCGACGGGCGGGACCTACGATGACCTGTTCGCCTACTTCAAGCCCGGTTTCGACCTGGCCGAGGAGGAGCGCAAGCGCGCCGAGGCGGGCGTCCCCAACGGTTTCGGCCCGGACGACCTGTACCCGGACGCGCGCGCGTGCCTGAGCGGCCTGCGCGCGCAGGGCGTGTTCGTCGGCGTCGCCGGGAACCAGCCGGTGCAGGCCGCCGAGCAGTTCGCGGCGCTGCGGATGGACGCCGACGTCGTCGGGATCTCCGACGTGTGGGGGATCGCCAAGCCCGCGCCGGAGTTCTTCGAGCGCTGCGCGCAGCTCGCCGACGCGCTGCCCGACCGCGTCCTGTACGTGGGGGACCGGCTCGACAACGACGTCCGGCCCGCCCTCGCCTACGGGATGCGCGCGGCGTTCCTGCGGCGCGGCCCGTGGGGCGTCGTCCAGGACGACCCCGAGGCCCTCGCCGGCGCGACGTTCGTGCTGGACGACCTGGCGGAACTCCCCGATCTCGTCGCCGCCTTCAACCAGGGTGAGCCCGTGGGGTGACCCCTAAGGGACGTCCCTTACTCCGCAAGGTGGGGGCCAAGACCACCCATGAGAGCGATCCCGAACGGGTAGTCCGGTTCGTAGCGTGGAATCACGTTGACCGACACGACGAACCGGAGTGATGCGCACATGAACGCCCTCTACCGCCCCCGCGACGGCCGCTGGATCGCCGGCGTCTGCGCCGGCCTCGGCCTGCGGTTCGGGCTCTCGGCGAACGTGGTCCGGCTGCTGTTCGTGCTGTCCTGCCTGCTGCCCGGACCGCAGTTCGTGGTCTACCTGGTGCTGTGGGCGATGATGCCGAACGGCGACCGGACCGGGGCGCGCTCCTACTGATCAAAGATCCGGCGGTCCCTTGGAACCCGGTGGCCCAGGGTGTTAGATCGGGCTCAGCCGATCCCCCTGGGGAAGGAGCCGCGGTGGCGAGGGCAGGGCCGGGAGCCGGGCCGGACACCGGTGCCGACGCCGCCCGCCTGCTGACCGCCCTGCGCGACCTCGCCGCGGCCCGGGGCGCCCCGGGCCGCGACCTCGCCGCCCGGCCCCGGGTGCACTGGCTCGCCGAGCTGCCGCACGAGGTGTACGTGGAGGCCGACGCCGGGCCCGGGGACGTGCTGTTCGGCGTCCCAGTCATCCCGGCGTCGCCGCCGGCCGCCGAGGAGGACCTCGGCGGCTGGCTCGCGCTGCGGCACTGGTACCGGACGCTCCGCGACCTCGCCGCGCTGCGCGGCGCCGACACCGTCCTCGCGACCGGGCTGCTCACCCGCCGGCCCGTCCACGACCACCTGCTCACCACCCCGGTGCGGATCGAGGTGGACGCGCGGACCGAGCGCGTCGACGTCGTCCTCACCGGCCCGGCGGTGCTGCGCGACCGCGAGCTCGTCGCCGGGCTGCCGGGCTTCCGCACCGACCGCACCGACTGGCTGCGCGAGGCCGTGCAGGCGGGGCAGGGCTTCGGGCTGAACGCCTCGGCCGCCGACGTGCTGCGCAAGTGGGGCGCGGTCGCGGGCGAGGGGGAGAGCGTGGCGTTCCGCGAGGACTGGGCGCCGGAGGACCCGGCGGCCGGGCCGCCGCGGATCCGGCTCGCGCCCGCCCTCGTCGTCCGCGGCCCCGACCGCGCGCACCTCGCCGGCCACTACGACCGGATGATCGCGCAGGGGCGGGTGCCGGCGGGGTTCGCGCGGCTCGTCGCGCCGGGCGGGCGGTCGCCGGTCCTGCACGTCGAGGACGGCACCGCCGCGGTCGTCACGAACCTGCTGGCCCGCGGCGCGCGGGTGCTCGTCGCCACCGGTGACGCGTCCGCCGCCGCGGCCCTGCACGACGCGCTGCCCGCCGGGATCGCGACGCTCGTCGCGCTGCCCGGCACCGCGGACCGCGCCGCCGCGACGTTCCGCGCCGCCCGCCTCGGGCCCGGGACGCTGCGCGACCTCGCCGCCCGCGAGGCCGCGGCGGCCCGCCGCGTCGCCGAGCTGCGCGAGCCGCTCCCGGCCGGGCCGGTCGCGCCCGCCGCGCACGCCTGGATCCCGCCGCGCGCCGGGCTGCCCGCCCGGCCGCCGCTCACCGCGGCCGAGGCCGCCGAGCTGCCGCGCGCGGCGGACGACCGCTCGCCCGACCGCACCGGCCACCTCGACGTCGACCCGGCGTCGCTGCCGAGCGCCCGCTACGTCCGCTCGCTCGTCCGCAGCGAGGCGTCGGCGGCGGGACGGGCGGCCCGCGCCGACACCGAGATCGCGCGGCGCCTGCGGCGCTGCGACCCCGCGCTGCTGGAGCGCCTCGGCCGCGACGCCGCCGCCGTCGACGGCGTGCTCCGCGAGCTCGGCCTCACCGGCCACCCCGGCTCCTGGAACCTCGTCGACCACGCGGTGCGGGCCTTCACCGACGCGCTCGCCCGGCGCCGTCCCGGCGTGTGGGCGCGGATCGCCGACCTCACCCCGCAGGTGGAGTGGGCCGACGAGGCGCTCGACGCGATCGCCGGCCGCGAGGTGACGATCCCGCCTGGCGCCGACGCCCGCCGCCTCGCGAGCGCCGCCGAGGACCTGCGCCGCCACCTGTCGGCGGCCGCGTCCGGCAAGCGCGCCACCCGCCGGTCCGGCTCGCACCGCCAGGCCGAGCGGCTGCTGCTCGCGGTGCGGGTGGACGGGCAGCCGCTCAGCACGCCCGAGCGGATGGAGGCCGCCTACGCGCACCTGTCGGTGCTGCTCATCTGCGCGGAGCTGCAGCGCGCCTGGGAGGACGCCGACGTGTCGTTCCCGGCGGGCGTCCCGCTGGAGGACCGCATCACCCGGTTCCGCCGCGCGCACGCCCGCCTCGCCCGGATCCGCGCGATCCTGCCGGCGATCGAGGACGTCGGCGAGCTGCTCACCGGCTCGGGCATCCCGATCACCCACCCGCTCCAGTGGTACGGGTTCAGCGCCGCGCTCGCCGCCGTCGTCGACGCCCGCGAGGCCGAGCGCGCCGCGATCGACCTCGCCGCGCTGCGCGACGCGGTCCCGGCGAGCCCGCACGACCCGCCCGAGCTGCACGCCGCGCGCGCCGCCATCGAGGCCCGCGACCCCGACGCGTACGCGCGGGCGCTCGCCGATCTCGGCACCGCGCGCCGCCTGCGCGCCCGCCAGCTGCGCCGCGCCGAGCTGCTGGACCGCATCCGCGACGTCCACCCCGAGCTCGCCGCGCTGCTCCGCACGCCCGATCCGGCCTGGCCGGACCGCCTCGCGCACTGGGAGGAGGCGTGGGCGCTCGCCGCGGGCCCGGCGCACGGCGCCGCCGACGCGGGCGCCCGCGAGGCGCTCGCCGAAGCGGAGGAGGTCCACCGCGCGGCCGCCGCCGAGCTGACCGCCGCCCGCGCCTGGGCGGCCGCGCTGGACCGCCCCGACCCGGCGCCGTCCTGGATCGCGCCGCTCTGGCAGATCCCCGACCTGCTCCCGCCCGACCCCGACTCCTTCGACGCCGTCGTGGTGGACGGCGACCACGGCGCGGGCGCCGAGGGCCTGTTCCTGCTCTGGCTCGCGCCCCGCGTCATCCTCACCGGCGCGCCCGGACCCGACCTGCCGCCGCCCGCCGGGCGGCTCCCCGGCCCGCTGCCGGTCTCGGCGACGGCGTCACTGTTCACTGTCCTGCTGGAACGCTTCCCTGCCTCCCCGGCACCGCGCGCCGACGCCTGGTCCTCGCCCGCCGACGGGACCGCCGTGCCGCCCGCGCCCGTCCGCGTCGCCTTCGACGAGAACCCGGGCCAGGCACCGGCCCCGAGACCGGCGCCGCGTCCCCGCCCCCGGCCGCGCGCCGAGGCGGGCCCGCCGCCGCCGGCGCAGTCGCGTTCCATCGCCGCCTACAAGCGTCCCGAGCTCGTCGCGGCCGTCGCCGCCGTGCTCGCCGAGCGGCCCGGACTCGACGACGACGCCGTGGTGGACGCCGCCCGCGAGCGGCTCGGCATCCCCGCCGACGAGGCGCTCCTCGCGAGCGCCCGGCTGCGGTTCGCGCTGAACACGCACCGCGAGGGCTGAACGGCTTCCTCTGCCCTCTGCCGCGCCTTTCAAAGCCCCTCGAATGATTTCTTTTTTCTTTGGGCGGCGAGGTGTAGACGCCATGGGACGGGCATATCAGGACCCGACAGTACCCCTGCTGAGGAGGTCGGACCGTGACCGTCACCACCATTCTTATCGCCATCGTCGTCGGCGCCGTCATCGGTGTCCTGGGCCGCCTGGCGCTGCCCGGCCGCCAGCCGATCGGCATCCTGCTGACCATCGGCGTCGGCATCGTCGCCGCGCTCCTCGGCACCGCGATCGCGCAGCAGATCGGCGTCGACCACACCGACGGCATCGACTGGATCGAGCTGCTCATGCAGGTCGCCCTCGCCGCGGTGGGCGTCGCCATCGTCGCCGCCGTCCAGCGCCGCAGCCACACCGGTACCCGCCGGTAACCGGTAGCGCGACCGCTCGGCCGGAGGCCGGGGCACCCCTCGCGGGACCCCGGCCTCCGGCCTTTCCGCATGACCATTCAGGAACGCCGCAGGAAAGGCCGGACGCCTTTCTTGTCACAGTTCGATAAACCTGCCGCGAAGGGTGACCGGGCGGCCACGGTGCGTCCGCCGGTGAAACGCCGGTGCGGTTCCGGGCCGGATGGTGCGGGTGCGCCATAATCCGCCCATGAGCATCGTGATCGTCCCCGGCTGGCAGGGCTCCGGGCCGGGGCACTGGCAGTCCCGGTGGGCGGAGGCCGTGCCCGGCGCCGTCCGGGTCGAGCAGGACGACTGGGACGTCGCCGAGCGGGACGCCTGGGTCGCCCGCCTCGGCGAGACGATCGCCGCGCGGGCCGCGCCGCCCGTCCTCGTCGCCCACAGCCTCGGCGTGCTGACCGTCGTGGAGTGGGCGGCCCGCACCGGCGGGGCCGGGGCGCGCGGCGCGCTCCTCGTCGCCCCGCCCGACATGGACCGCCTCGACATCCCCGACATCCGGAACTTCGCGCCGATCCCGGACGGGCCGCTGCCGTTCCCGGCGATCCTCGTCGGCAGCCGCGACGACGCCTACATGTCCCTCGACCGCGCCCGGCACTTCGCGGACGCCTGGGGCGCCCGCTTCCACGACGCCGGCGCCGCCGGCCACCTCAACATCGACGCCGGCTTCGGTCCCTGGCCCGAGGGTGAGCGGCTCCTCGCCGAGCTGGAGAAGACGCTCAACCGACGGTGAGCACGAGCTTGCCCTGAAGGTGGCCCCGCTCGGCGCGCTCGTGCGCCGCGACCGCGTCCTCCAGGGCGAACGTCCGCTCGACGGCCGCCCGCAGGACGCCCTCCTCCAGCAGCCCGGCGAGCTCGGCCATGCCCTCGCCGCTGGAGAACACGCGCGTGCGGGGGAAGGTGATGCCGCGCGCGGCGGCCTCGTCCTCGCGGTAGTCGCCGAAGAAGATCGGCGTGACGGTGCCGCCGTCGCGCACCGCCCGCAGCACCCGGCTGGCCTCCGGGCCGCCGACGCAGTCCACGGCGTGGTCGATGCCGCCGGTCGCGTCCTCGTAGGGGCCGGCGGTGTAGTCGACGACCTCGTCCGCGCCGAGCTCCTTCAGGAACGCCGCGTGGCGCCCGGACGCGACGGCGACGACGTGCGCGCCGCGCGCCTTGGCGAGCTGCACGGCGAAGTGCCCGACGCCGCCCGCCGCGCCGATGACGAGCACGCGGCTCCCCTCCTGCGGATCGACCTCGCCGTAGAGGTTCTGCAGGGCGGTGAGGCCCGACATCGGCACGGCGGCGGCGTGCACGTGGTCGATCGAGGCGGGCTTGCGGGCCAGGTGGGCGACGGGAGCGGTCGCGTACTCGGCGTAGGTGCGGCCGGCGTTGCCGAGATCGCCCCACCGGATCATGCCGAACACCTCGTCGCCGACCGCGAGCCCGTCCGCGTCCGGGCCGAGCGCCTCGACGACGCCGGAGGCGTCCGAACCGGGCGTGAACGGGAAGCGGATCTCCGGCCGCATGCCGGCCGGGACCTGCCCGAAGCCGGACCGGATGTACCAGTCGGGCGGGTTCAGGCCCGCCGCGCGGACGCGGAGCAGGACCTCGCCCGGCGCGGGCTCGGGGACGGGGACCTCGTCCAGCCGGAGCTTGCCGGGGCCGCCCTGTTCGTGAACGCGGATCGCGCGCATCGCTTCTCTCCCGGAGTAAAGTGGAGCAGTGCTCCGGATAATAACCGGAGCAGTGCTCCGTCTGTCAACGCCTAGGATCCCGCCATGACCGAGCCCCGCGCCCCGCGCGCCGACGCCCGGCGCAACCGCGCGATCCTGCTGGACGTCGCCGCCGAGGTCGTCGCGGAGCAGGGCGCGCAGGCGTCCCTCCGCGACATCGCCCGCCGCGCCGGCGTCGGCATGGGCACCCTCTACCGCCACTTCGCCACCCGCGAGGAGCTGCTCGGCGCGCTGCTCGGCGCCCGGTTCGACCGGCTCGCCGCCCGCGCGGACGCCCTCGCCGCCGAACTGCCGCCCCTGGAGGCGCTCACCGCCTGGCTGGACGAGTTCACCGCCGGGACGACGGTGTACCGGGGACTCGCCCCGTCGCTCATGGCGAGCGCGGACGGCGACTCGCCCCTCAAAGCGTCCTGCGACGCCTTCCGGGAAGCGGGCGGGCGGCTCCTCGCGCGCGCGCAGGCGTCCGGGGACATCCGCCCCGACGTGGACGGCGGCGACCTGTTCGCGCTGGCCGGGGGCGTCGCGACCGTCGTCGACCAGTCGCCGGTCCTCGCCGCGCGCCGCGAGCGGCTCATCGAGCTGATCCTCGGCGGGCTGCGCGCGCGCTGACCCGAACCGGTGGACCGTCCCGGCCCGTAATGGGAGGGTCGTGCCCGGAACGAGGGGGGACATGGACGAGCAGCCGGCCGAGGAGTACCGCGTCGAGGAGCTGGCGGCGGCGGCCGGCGTCCCGGTGCGCACGCTCCGCTACTACCAGGAGCGCCGGCTGCTGCCGCCGCCCGAGCGGCGCGGCCGGACCGCCTGGTACTCGTCCGCCCACCTGGACCGGCTGCGGCTCATCGCCGAGCTGGTCGAGCGCGGCCACCGGCTGGACGGCATCGAGGAGCTGCTCGCCGCCGCCGGCGAGGGCCGCGGCGTCGTCGAGCTGCTCGGCTTCGAGCGGGCGGTGACCGCGCCCTGGGCCGAGCAGACCCCGGTGGAGATCGGCCGGGACCGGCTCGTCGAGCTGTTCGGCGACCAGGTCACCGACGCCACCCTCGCTGAGGCCGTCGAGCTCGGCTACCTGCGCGTCGAGGGCGGCCGCGTCCTGCACACGAGCGCCCGGCTGCTGGAGGCGACCGCCGAGCTCGTCCGGGCGGGCATCCCGCTGACGGCGATCCTGCCCGTCGCCTGGGAGCTGGAGGCCGCCTTCGACCGGATGGCCTACGGCCTCGTCCGCCTCATCCGCACCCACCTGATCGACCGCGTCGCCGGACCCGGCACGCACCCCTCCGGCGCCGACCTGGAGGGCCTCGCGGCCGTCGTCGACCGGCTCCGGCCGGTCGCCCGCACCGTCGCCGACGAGCACTTCAACCGGGCCATGGACCGCCGCGTCGCCAAGGAGATGGACGACCTCCGCCGCGACCTCCGCGCGGGCGAGGAGCCCCCGCCCGCCTGACCCCGTGACAGAACCCGCCCCATGGTCTACGCTCGCGCCCATTCCGGTACTGACCGGTAACACCCACTGGTAACAACCTCGCGCCGACGGATGGATCGCCGATGCTGAGCACCGTGCAGGACGCCCCGCTGCTGATCACCCGGCTCCTGGGGCTCCCCGGCGGCACCGTCACGACCGCCGCCGGGAACGGCGCCCGCACCGCCGACGGAGCGCTGCTGCGCGCGGGCGCGGCCCGCCTCGCGCACGCGCTCACCGCGCTCGGCGTCGCCCCCGGCGACCGCGTCGCCACCCTCATGTGGAGCGACCGCGAGCACCTGGAATGCGCCCTCGCGGTGCCCGCCATGGGCGCCGTCCTGCACCCCCTGGACGCCGGCCTGCCCGCCGGGCCGCTCTGCCGCAGCGCCCGCGACGGCGGCGCCGAGGTGCTCGTCCTGGACGGCTCCCTCGCCCCGCTGGCCGCGCCCCTGCTGCCCCGCATCCCGGTGCTCCGCCACGTCGTCGTCACCGGCGGCTCCCCCCTCGACCCGCCGGCCGGCGTCACCGTCCACGCCTACGCCGAACTGCTGGCGGACCGTCCCGGCGAGTACGCCTGGCCGGACCAGGACGAGCGCGCCGCCGCGGCCCTCTGCCACGTCCGCGACACCGGAGGCGACCTCGAACGGGTCGTGCACAGCCACCGCTCGCTCTACCTGCGGGCACTGTCGTCCGTGCTGCCCGACGCCCTCGCGCTGTCGAGCGGCGACACCTTCCTGGTCGCCGTCCCGCACTCGGCGGAACCGGCCTGGAGCCTGCCCTACGCGGCCCTCCTGACCGGCGCGTCCCTGGCCCTCCCCGACCGCTTCCTGGCCCCGGCCGCCCTCGCCGCCTTCGTCGCCGCCGCCCGCCCCACCAGGGGAGTGGCGACCGCCGCCGTCTGGGAGGCCCTCCTCGACCACGTCCGCACCGACCCGTCCGCGGACCTCTCCTCCCTGATCTCCGGCGCCGTCCTCGGCGCGACCTGCCCGGCGTCCCTGGTGCGCGGCTACGACGCCCTCGGCGTCACCCTCCGGCACCTCCCGGGCCCGGACGCCGCCCCTGTCCCCGCCGACGTCCCGGCGGACGACGTCATCAGGTCCGGCAACGAGCGCATCCCCGCCGCCGAGCTGGAGCGGCACCTCCTCCGCCACTCCACGGTCGCCGAGGCCGCCGTCGTCGCCGTCCCCGACGACCGCCTGGGCGAGCGCCCCCTCGCGGTCGTCGCCCTCCACAACGGCCTCCGCTACCCCGCCGAGAAGACCGCCGACCTCCTCCGCACCTACCTGGCCACCCACGTCCCGTACCGCACCCTCCCGGAACGCTGGGCCTTCGTCCCCGAAGTCCCCAAGACGACGACCGGCGCTCCCGACAAGAAAACCCTCCGCGCCCAAGCGGCCCAAGGCACCTTCGACCTCATCGACCTCTGACCCACCCGAGGCCCTAGCGTGATGCGATGAGAATCGGAGACCGGAAGGTCGAAGTGATCGAGACGTTCGACGCGCCCGGCAGCGAACACCTCATCGAGTTCCACTTCGCCGGCCTGGGCGGACGGGAGGGTCTCGTCGCCGTCGCCCTTCCCGACGGCGGCGATCGGAACGACGCCGTGGCGAGCATCGCCCCGCGAAGCGGCGACGTCCCGGCCGCCCTGCTGGCGGACATCATCCAGACGGCCCGCGCCATCGCCGGCCGCCACCGGACGCCGGACGGTCGACCGGCATGTCGGTAGACCTCATCGCGACCGTCCCCGGACCCATCGCCCTCACCGCGCTGCTGCGCACCGCGCACGACGTCCTGGGAACCCTGCCGGCGGCCCTCGCCCCGCCCGCACTGACGGTCGCCGCCCCGCCCGGAACCCTGCTCGGCGAGCGACTCTCCGCCCACTCCCTCGACCTGATCGCGGACGGCTATCGGGAACGCACGAGTCTTCTGCTGCTCGCCCACCGTCCCGAGGACCCGGTGGAACTCTCCGCGAGCCCGACCCGCACCTGCGTGGGCGTGGTCCTCGCCGCGGCCATCGCCCTCGCCGCGGCGATCGAGGGCCACGGCGAGTTCATCGCCGAGATCCCCCTGCTGCCCGCACCCATCACCGACCCCCACCGCTTCATCGAGCGGACCCGCCTGCACGACCCGGGCGAGGACTTCGCCACCCAGTGCGAGAAGTACCTGCGCGGTCTCCCCAACCTCAAAGGCCGGCCCACGACCCGGCGCCTCGCCCCCTGACCGCCGGTCGGCCCCTCCTCGCCATGACCACCTGGTCGCTCTTCGTTGACTTGCGGCGTGTTGCGTGATTGAAACGTTTCAATCACACAACACGCCGCAAGTCAACGCTCGGTGACCGATCGGTCATCCGGGCGGGGGCAGTGGAGCCCGCGCTCGCACGGGGTGCGACGGGCCGGGGGCGACGATGGGGGCGGGGAGGGCGGTGGGACAGGCTTGGTTCATGCGCCACTCTGATCGCGGCGGTCGCCGCGCCGCCGCCCATCCCGACCTCGACCACGTCTACGCCCAGTGCAGCGGGCCGGGCGGGTTGCGGCTGGCCGAGCACATGGCGGACGCGATGGGGCTGCGGGAGGGCGCGACGCTGCTGGACGTCGGCGCCAACCGCGGGCTGCAGACCTGCTTCCTGGCCCGGGAGTACGGGGTCACCGCGCTCGCGCTCGACCCGTGGGACGACCGCGAGGACGGGCGCCCCATGGTCGACCACGTCATCGGCAACGCCCGCGCGTGGGGCGTCGCGCACCGGGTCCTCGCCCTCAAGGCGGGCGTCCCCGACACCGGGCTGGCCACCGGCTCCTTCGACTTCGCCTACTCGACCACCGCGCTGGAGATGATCCGCGCGATGAAGGGCGAGGCCGGCTACCGCGACGCGCTCGGCGAGATCCACCGCGTCCTGGCGCCCGGCGGCGTGTTCGGCCTCGGTGAGCCCATGCACCTGGACGTCCCCATCCCCGACGACCTACGCCCCTACGTGACCAGGGGAGACTTCTCCTGGGCCGAGTGCTTCAGCGACCTGGACAGCACCGTCGCCCACGTCGCAGCGGTCGGTTTCGAGATCTTGCACGCCGAGTACGCCGCCGACGCCACCGCCTGGTGGGACGAGTTCGCCCGCCACGACCCCTTCGCCAAGGCCGACCCCGACGGCGACCCCGCCACCCTCCGCGTCGACGCCGGCCGCTGGACCAGCTTCGGCGTCATCATCGCCCGCAAACCCGCCTGAACCACCCTCAAGCGCGGTCGAGATGGACGCGGTCACCGTCGGGGGTGACGGTGAGGGTGAAGCGGTCGCGGCCGGGGCTGCCGTGAGCGATCCACGCGAAGTAGGCGGTGGTGGCCTGGTCCCAGAGGGGACGGTCGCCGGACTGCTCGACGGTGTAGTCCGCACTGTCGGGCCGGTAGGTGGCGGTCGCCCAGGCGTCGGGAGACCACAGGCGCAGCGTGTAGGTCGGGCCGTCGTGGTGGGCTTGGACGCCGGGCAGCGCGGCGCCCATCGCCAGATCCGCGCCTGCAGGGGCGTAGCTGATGGTGCGGGAGTCGATGTCGGTCGTCGAGACGGCTCCGCCCGAGCGTGGGCCGTCCCAGGCGGGGTGGCGCTGCGAGCGCATCATCATGTACGAGGCGTGGCCGGTGCACCGCCCCACCGCCGTTCCGCCGGGCAGCACCACCAAGCGCAACTCGTGGCTGGACCCGAAGCCCGGGGCGTACGGGGTCACGATCACCCCGCCCGGCCGGGTCTGCTCCACCCACGCGTACGGCACGCGCGCCACCGCGCACGTCGCATGAACCCGGTCGAAGGGCGCCGCCTGCGGACGGCCACCGGCGTTCTGCGTGATCGGCCACCGCGCCCGGCACGTGTTGGAGTGCAGCACCTACCGCCTCGAAAGCCACCGCGCGGCGGCTACCCGGTACGACGAGTTCGCCGTCCGCTACCAAGCCGCTCCCCGCATCGCCGGCCCGATCGCCAAGCCCTTCCACGCGTCGTGATGTAAGAGCCCCCATTACCCCGTACGTAATCGCCCACTGTTGATCTTCTCCGGCAAGATGGACTCATCGAGCTGAGGAGTGACAATGTTCTTCGAGGTCAACGACGGCACCCGCCTGGCGTACGAGGACTACGGGCAGGGGCGGCCGATCGTGCTGCTGTCGAGCTGGGCTCTGTCCAGCGACATGTGGGAGTACCAGGTCCCGTTCCTGGTGGAGCAGGGCTACCGCTGCGTGACGCTGGACCGTCGCGGTCACGGTCGTTCCGACCGTCCTTCGACCGGATACGACCTCACCACCAGCGCTGACGATGTCGCGGCGCTCTTGGAGCACCTCGACCTGGACGACGTCATCTTGGTCGGGCACTCGATGGGCGGCGCCGAGGTCGCCCGCTACCTGGCCCGGCACGGCGAGGACCGTGTCGCCGGCGCCGTGTTCATCTCGGCCATCCTGCCCTTCCTCAAGTTGACCGACGACAACCCCGAAGGCGTTCCCGAAATCGCGTTGCAGAGCATTCTCCAGGCGTTCCGGACCGACCGTCCCAAGTGGTTCGCCCGGCAGGCCCAGCTCTGGTTCGCGACCCATCTCAACGAGGTGTCGCCGGCCATGGTCGAGCACACCATCGGCCAGTGCCTGGCGACCTCCCCGCGGGCGACCACCGAGTTCTTCGCCTCGGCCTTCCACCACGACCACCGGGACGACCTGCGAAAGATCTCCATCCCCGCCCTGGTCATCCACGGGACGCTCGACTCCTCCGCGCGGATCGACGCCACCGGCCGCCGCACCGCCGAGCTGATCCCCGACGCGGACTACAAGGAGTACCCGACCGCCAGCCACGGCATCTTCTTCACCCACAAGGACCAGATCAACGCCGACCTGCTGGACTTCGTCAAGCGCTGCTGAGACGCCATGGCCCGGGGGGCCTTCGCCCATGATCGGCCCTCCGGGTACGGCGGCGCGGCGGGCGGCCGCGAGATCCGCGCGGCCTCAGACCGCGGAACATCCCTGGCGGCGGGGAGCGGCCTGGCCCTACTGCATCCGGTGGACGACCGCTTAGGCTCGGATGCGCCTGCCGTAGGGCCTCACCCCCGCTCTGGCGGCCGCCTGCCGACCTACTACGCCGGACGGGTGCCGGGTGACCGCCAGGTCAGGGAAACCGGGGCGCGGCGTGCTGATGTTCGTGAGGATCGCAAGTATCCGACACACCGCATCCCGAATTTCCGGTGGCTCCGGGTACGGCCCGCCGAAGCGCTGGAACGCCGAGGGGATTAAAGGGTTTTGATGACCGCTGCGAGCTTGCGGAAGGTGTCGCGGGTGAGGAGGATGTGGCCGGTCGTGGGGGACGTGCTGTCGCGGACGGCGACCGTTTGGAGAAACGCCGCGAGTTCAACACAGTTGTCATTCTCAACGGTGCTGTAAGACGCCTTGTGCCACTCGCCATCGCTCAAGTCCATCGTTCTGCCTGCACCTCTCTGACGGGCTCGTGTCCCTACCGAGTGAGGACGCCAGCGGATATCGGTTCGGCGGGGTTGAGATGCGGCGTGTTGGGGTCTGTGGAGATCGAAAGGGGCCAACACGCCGCATCTCAACGTTCGGGAGCGGCTTTCGTTGTGCTTTGCGGGTGCGGTGGGGATGGGGCTGGTTCAGAGGGACTTGATGGTTGCGGAGAGCTTTCGGAAGGTATTGCGGGTGAGGGGAATGTAGCCGGTGTCGAGAGATTTGCTGTCGCGGACGGCTACCAGGTCGGCGGTGGCCGCCAGTTCGACGCATTCGCCGCCATTGGACAGGCTGCGGGACGCCTTTCGCCAGTTGGCTTCTGTCATGTCCATCTTTCTTCCAGCACCCTTCTGATGCGCTCTGCCGACGCGATAGCCGGCGGTGACCTCGGGCTTGCCCACGTTGGTGCGCCCTCATGATCCGGGGGCCTAACGCCGCGCTCGGATTCGCTTGCCGAAAAGCCTCGACCGCGCTCTGCTAGCAGTCCCGCTGCGTCGGATCAGCATCGGTGACCGCATGGTCGCCGGACGTTGAGATGCGGCGTGTTGACCGTTTTGAAGATCGAAAGCGGTCAACACGCCGCATCTCAACTTTCGGGGGCGGCTTTGGTTGCGCTTTGCGGGTGCGGTGGGGGTGAGGCTGGTTCAGAGGGACTTGATGGTTGCGGAGAGTTTGCGGAAGGTGTCGCGGGTGAGGGGGATGTGGCCGGTCTCGGGGGACTTGCTGTCGCGGACGGCGACCAGGTCGGCAGTGGCCGCCAGTTCAATGCACAAGGCGCCGTTGTCGTTGCTGTAGCTCGACTTTCGCCACGTGGCCTTGTTCATGTCCATCTTTCCGCCTGAACCTTTCTGATCAACTCTCGTGTCTCTGAAGTATTGAGAGCATCCGCCTGGAGCCTGCCGAATGTCTCTAGGAGTCTTAACACCGTTCGGGTTTCACGTACCGTCTCGCCTTGCATCGTGTTTTCGATGAACGCGACGGATGACGTGTCTTCTTGGGTGGCGATGGAGAAAGTTCCGCTGACTCCTCTGTAGAAGGCGAGCGGTGCCACCTGTATGCGGATGTGGTCGTGGTGAGATAGTTCTAGCAGGTGATCCATCTGGGCGTGCATGATGGCTTTGGAATCGACCATGCGGTAGAGCGTGCTCTCATCGAGGATGGAGAAGATGGTCGGCGTAGGCACGCGGGTGATGAGAGCCTGCCTCTGCATGCGGTACTGCACCGCTTCATCATCGATCAGTAGGGCGCGAGCATAGTCCTCCGTTTGGAAAAGGCCGTGGACCAGCAGGATGTCGACGGCGCGGATGGTAGCCGCCCGCTGCTCGGACTCGGAGAAGTCGGCGAAGGAGCGGGGGGAGTCGGACTTGGCGACCCACTTGTCCCATGCCTCAATGATCTCCCCGTTCGCCCCTAGTTTCTTGTCGAGCTCCACGGCCGCCTCTCTGCTGCACTTACTGATACCCCGAAGTATCTGCCCTACGTATCCGGGGGCGAGCGGGATCAGGGCTGCGAGCTGGGCGCGGGTGAGGCTTGCGGCCACCCGGTAGCCGTCGACCACGTCGCCGAACCTTCTGAGTGCCGGGGTCGCCTGTCGAGTGCCCATGGCTGATCCCTTCGCTGAGGTGGAGCTGAGGTGATCCGGTGAGGTCTTCTAAGGCTGATCGTGTCATTCCGTGTTTCGTCTATCACGGTACGTCACTGGCGAGGAATGTGGCTAGTGGCAGATATTCGGCAGTGGGAAGGGGCGCGGCGTGCGGGAACTTTTCAGGCCGGTCAAGATCGGCTCGCCGCCGGCGGCGAGGGATGGGCGGGCGATTCTGAAGGTGGAGGCTTCACCGGAGCGGGTGAAGTGCGGGCGGAGGTGGGTGGGGGACTGGCTTTACGATCATCTGTTCGCGGAGGAGTCGATCTATCGGGCGGAGGTCGTGGTCTCCGAGCTGATCACCAATGCGCTGCGGCATGGAGAGATGGGGAGCCGTCCCATCGAGGTTCGGATCTATCTCGATGAGGGGATGCGCGCGGTGGTCGAGGTGATTGATGCGAGTGATCGAGAGCCGGTCATTCGGGGGGAGGATCTGGGCAGCTTGGACGGGCGGGGGCTGGCCATGCTGGACGTCCTCGTCCGGGAGCTCGGGTGGGTGCCTCTGCGGGGTGGGGGCAAGAGCGTGTGGGTGGTGCTCGACGCCGTGATGGAGGCCGAATCGGGGTGTGCCGGGGTCGTCTGTCGGACACGGACGGTACAAAGGGACGTGTGAGCCAGTGGGACAGCGGCGCTCTGAGCCGTCTGCGCGCCGCCGCCTATCACCGTGACGGTGCGGCGGCGGTGGCGCTGCTGCGCGATCGGCCGCTCGGGCCGGTGCTCCAGTACGCCGGGGACGTCCTCGTGGCTGCCGTCGAGGCCGGGACGGAGGGGGCTGCCGGGCTGGCGCGCAAGGCGCTGGTGGAGCTGGACGGGCGGGGGGAGCCCGGGGACGTCGAGCTCGCCGCTGAGGTCGCGGCGGCGCTGGGGTGCCCGAGGAGGGACGCGCTGCCCGGGCTGGCGGTGGATCTGACGGCGCTCGCCGTTGCGCTGGGGCAGGAGATCGGGTCCGCGCCCTGGATCCTCGACCTTGAGCGCGGGGATCTGCTGGAGCCCGATGAACCCTTGGAAGACGGCGGGCTCGGGGACGTGCGAGAGCGGTATGTGGCCGTGCCGGCGCTCGGGCCCGAGCCCGGCGGCGAGGAGGCCGCGCGGGGGCGCGCGCGGCGGTGGCTCGCGGGGCTCGGGCTGCGGGCCGTGTCGCGGTCCCTCTAAGAGCGTCAGCCGCCCGGACGGACGAGCGGGAACGGGATCGTCTCGCGGATCGAGCGGCCGGTGAGGGTGATCAGGAGCCGGTCGATGCCCATGCCCATGCCGCCCGCCGGGGGCATCGCGTACTCCAGGGCGCGCAGGAAGTCCTCGTCGAGCTCCATCGCTTCCGGGTCGCCGCCGGCGGCCTGGAGGGACTGCTCGGTGAGGCGGCGGCGCTGCAGGATCGGGTCGATCAGCTCGGAGTAGGCGGTGCCGAGCTCCAGGCCGAAGACGATGAGGTCCCATTTCTCGGCGAGGCGCGGGTCCTTGCGGTGCGGGCGGGTGAGGGGCGAGGTCTCGGCGGGGTAGTCGCGGACGAAGGTGGGGGCCTTCAGCTCCTCCTCGACGAGGGCCTCGAACAGCTCCTGGACGAGCCGGCCCTGCCCCCACGCGGGGTCGAAGTTGAGGTTCACCCGCTCGGCGAGGGCGTGCACGGCGGGCAGCGGGGTGTCGGGGGTGACCTCCTCGCCGAGCGCCTGCGACACCGACCCGTAGACGGTGATCTCCCGCCAGGGCTCGCCGAGGTCGTACTCGACGCCGTCGCGGACGACGACGGTCGTGCCGAGCGCGGCCCGCGCGGCGGCGACGACGAGGTCGCGGGTCAGGGTCGCCATGGTGTCGTAGTTGCCGTAGGGCTCGTACGCCTCCAGCATCGTGAACTCGGGGTTGTGCTTCTGCGAGACGCCCTCGTTGCGGAAGTTGCGGTTCAGCTCGAAGACCTTGCCGACGCCGCCGACGAGCAGCCGCTTGAGGTACAGCTCGGGCGCGATCCGCAAGTACAGCTGCATGTTGTAGGCGTTGATGCGGGTGGTGAACGGGCGGGCCGTCGCGCCGCCGTGCACCGGCTGGAGCATCGGCGTCTCGACCTCCAGGTACTCGCGGTCGCGGAGGGTGTCGCGGACGGCGGCGACGGCGTCGCCGCGCATGCGCAGCATGCGGCGCGACTCGTCGTTGACGATGAAGTCGACGTAGCGCTGGCGGACGCGGGCCTCGGGGTCGGCGAGGCCGGCCCGCTTGTCGGGCAGCGGCCGCAGGCACTTGGCGGTGAGCTTCCAGGAGTCGGCGAGGACCGACAGCTCGCCGGTGCGGGAGGTGACGACCTCGCCGGTGACGCCGACCTGGTCGCCCAGGTCGATCATCTTCTTCCAGGTGTCCAGGGCGGCCGCGCCGACGCCGTCCTCGGTCAGCATGACCTGGAGGTCGCCGGTCTCGTCGCGCAGCGACACGAAGATCAGCCGGCCGTGCTCGCGGGCCAGCACGACGCGGCCGGCGACCGCGACGACCGTGCCGGTGCGGGTGTCGGGGGCCAGGCCGGGGAAGCCCGCGCGGACGCCGGCGGCGTAGTCGGTGCGGTCGAACCCGAGCGGGTAGGGGTCCAGGCCCGCGGCGCGGATCTCGGCGAGCTTGGCGTGCCGGACGCGCTCCTGCTCGGACAGGCGGCGCTGCGGGGCGCGGGCGGCGTCCGCGGCCTCCTCGATCTCCTTGATCTGCTGGACGAGGCCCGCCGACGGCACGATGTTGGCGGCGCGGTCGAGCTTGCGGCGGCTGAGGCTCGGGACGAACCCCTCGGCGCGGGCGTAGGAGACGCCGAGGCGGAGCAGGTCGCGGCTCTGCTGGTAGCAGATGAACCGGGGACGCCAAAGCGGCAGGTACTTGGCGTTGGACAGGTACAGCGATTCGAGCTGCCAGAACCGGGACGCGAACGACAGCAGCCGGTAGTAGAAGCGGGCGATCGGCCCGGCGCCGATCTGCGAGCCGCGCTCGAACGCCGACCGCAGCATGGCGAAGTTCAGCGAGATGTGCTGGGCGCCGACGAGCGCGGCGCGCTCGGCGAGCTTGGCGATCATGAACTCGTTGAGGCCGTTCTCGGCGGCGCGGTCGCGGCGCATGAGGTCCAGCGACAGGCCGCTGCGGCCCCAGGGGACGAAGCTGAGCAGGCCGCGCAGCTCGCCCTTGCCGTCGAACGCCTCGACCATGACGCAGCGCCCGTCGGTCGGGTCGCCGAGGCGGCCGAGCGCCATGGAGAACCCGCGCTCGGTCTCCTCGCCGCGCCAGGCGTCGGCGCTGCGGATGAGCTTGGCCATCTCCCAGTCGGGGATCTGGGCGTGCCGGCGGATGCGGATGGTGTACCCGGCGCGCTCGACGCGGCGGACGGCCTGGCGGACCTGGCGCATCTCGCGGCCGTCGAGGCTGAAGTCGGTCAGGTCGATGATCGCCTCGTCGCCGAGCTCCAGCGCGTCGAAGCCGTGCCGCTTGTAGATGTGCGCGGCGCGCTCGCCGACGCTGACGGCGCCGGGGATCCAGGCGTGCGCTCGGCACTCGGCGAGCCAGGTGTCGATGGCCTGGTCCCAGGACTCGGGGTCGCCGAGCGGGTCGCCGGAGGCGAGCGAGACGCTGCCGTCGACCCGGTAGGCGATGGCGGCCTTGCCGTTGGGGGCGACGATGACGTCCTTGTCGCGGCGGAGCGCGAAGTAGCCGAGGGAGTCGCCGTCGCCCCACTCGGCGAGCAGCCGGCGGGCGGCGAGCTCCTCCTCGGTGCTGAGGACGGGGTCGCGGCGGCCGGGCCGGAACAGCGCCCAGAAGGTGATGATGAGCGCGCCGGTGCCGAGCACCGTGATCATGATGTCGACCCAGCCGGGGACGTCGACGTGGATGCGGCCGCCGTCGATGCCCGAGCCGAACACCGTCTGCAGCAGCACGTACCAGGGGTGGGTCCAGAAGTCGCCTGCCGGGTCGCGGTCGGTGGCGGTGACCATCCAGGTGCCGACGCTGCCGCTGAACACCAGCAGGACGGTGAACACGAGGGCGGCGAGGCGCCGGTTGGCGCGGTCGGGGAGCGTGGTGAACTCGCCGCGCGCGGCGATGAGCACCAGCAGGACCGAGGAGTGCAGGACGATGGACACGATCGCGCGCGGCACCGAGTAGTCCGCCGGATTCATGATCGCCGACAGCAGGAACAGCGCGGAGGAGGCCGAGTAGAGCCCGAACAGCAGCACCAGGATGCGCCAGGCCGCCTTCTTGCGGCGCTTGATGCCCATCGACAGCAGGATGAGCAGCAGGCCCCAGGGGACGCTGGCGAAGAAGCCGAGCAGGTAGATCCAGCGGAGCGCCCAGATCGTCCCGATCTTGATGATCAGGTCGGAGGAGAACCAGTACAGGATGGACAGCACGCCCGACAGCCGGGTGTACCAGAAGAAGATCGTCGGTGCCGAGGCGATCAGGGTGCGGCCCCTGCCGACCAGCCCGTCGTCGGTCATGGTTCCCCCGTCGCGGCTCAACTGCGCTCTCTTCTTTGTACCGGTTGTCACCTGCATCACGCTTCGTTCTCGCGGCGTGCGCCGAACCTGGTCGTTATGGTGCACGTCCTACCGGGTAGAGGGATGTGACGTGCAAGCGGGTTCCAAGATTGTCAGCAAAAGTCGATATGGTCGCGGATATGCCTAACGAGACCCCCGGCGAGCGGCTGCTCGCCCGCCGTTACCGGCTGGTCACCCACGTCGGCCGCGGTGGCATGGGCACGGTCTGGAAGGCGCATGACGAGGTCCTCGGGCGGGATGTGGCGGTCAAGGAGGTCATCCTGCCGCATGGTCTCACCGATGAGGAGCGCTCCGTCCAGTACAAGCGCACCTTCCGGGAGGCGCGCACCGCGGCCCGGCTCGGCCACCCGAACGTCGTCACGGTGTACGACGTGGTCGAGGAGGACGGCCGGCCCTGGATCATCATGGAGCTCATCCAGGCCCGCTCGCTGGACCAGGTGATCAAGGAAGAGGGCCCGTTCGAGGTCAAGCGGGCCGCCGAGCTCGGCCGGCAGATGCTCGCCGCCCTGCACGCCGCGCACGACGCGGGCGTCCTGCACCGCGACGTCAAGCCGAGCAACGTGCTCGTCACCACCGGCCCGGCGGGCGACCGCGCGGTCCTCACCGACTTCGGCATCGCGACCGCCTCGGGCGACGCGACGCTGACCCAGACCGGCCTCGTCATGGGCTCGCCGGCCTACATCGCGCCCGAGCGGGCGCGCGGGCGCACCGCCGGGCCCGCGTCCGACCTCTGGTCGCTCGGCGTCACCCTGTTCGCGATGGTGCACGGCAAGTCGCCGTTCGAGCGCTCGGAGCCGATGGCCGCGCTCGTCGCGGTCATCTCCGAGGACCCCGACCCGCCGACGCGCGCGGGCCGCCTCGCGCCCGTCATCGAGGGGCTGCTGAACAAGAACCCCGACCTGCGGATGGACGCCATCGAGGCGGGCGCCCTGCTGGACGACATCGTCCGGCAGGAGTCCGTCGACACCCAGCGCACGCTGGCCGTCGAGCTGCCCCCGCCGCCGGACGCCACCCGCGCCGAGCGGGCCGTCCGGGACGAGCCGGCCCCGCCGCCCGCGCGGTCCGAGCCGACCGACGGGCGCACCCGGGTGACCCCGGCCGTCGCGGACGCCGGCGGGCCCGCCGAGGCCGGGACGGCCGGGGCGGCGTTCGGGTCGGACCCGACGAGCCCGGCGGCGCGCCCGCCGGCGCGTTCCGGCGAGGGCTGGACGCCGAACCGCAACGCCCTGCTGGTCGGCGTCGGCGTGCTCGTCGCGCTGCTGCTGGTCGTCGGCATCGCCTGGGCGAGCACCAAGGGCGACGGCAAGAAGGACGGCGACGGCGGGGGCGGCGCGTCCCCGGCGACGTCCAAGGCCGCCCCGTCCTCGGCCAAGCCGTCCTCGGCGCCCCCGAGCACCCCGCCGCCCTCGTCGTCGGCCCCGGCGCCGTCCGCGGGCGGCGTCCCGGCGGGCTGGAAGACCTACAAGGACCGCGCGGGCTACTCGATGTACCTGCCGGAGGACTGGAGCTCCAAGCCGCGCCGCGACAGCAACGGCGACTACTTCCGCGCGTCCGACGGCTCGGTGCACCTCCAGCTCGCCTACCAGGAGAAGGCGGGCCCGAGTGCGCTGGACGACTGGCAGAGCGAGCCGGGCAAGGGCAACTTCCGCAACTACAAGAAGCTTTTCATCCGCCCCGTCACCGAGGGCTACCCCGTCGCCGACCCGACCGGCGCGAAGGCCGCCGACTGGTCGTGGACCTACGACGAGGGCGGCCGCCGGATGCGCGCCCTCAACCGCGGCTTCGTCATGAACGGCCACGGCTACTCGATCCTGCTGTTCGCCCCCGAGTCCGAGTGGGACAAGACTTTCGCCGAGATGCAGCCGCTCTACAAGAGCTTCAAGGGCGCTCCCTGACTCCCGGGACGGGCGGCCGGAACGTGAAGTCGGCGGCAAGATGCGCCGTCCCGGCCTGTGTGTGACTCCGAGTCGGTAATGTCGGCAGGCATGTCCGAGGGGAACGCAGGTGAGGGGCACCGTCTGCTGGCCGGCCGTTACCGGCTGCTGTCGGTGGTCGGCCGCGGGGGGATGGGGACGGTCTGGCGCGCGCGCGACGAGGCGCTGCACCGCGACGTCGCCGTCAAGGAGGTCGTGCTCGACCGGGGGCTGAGCGACGAGGAGCGCGCCGACCGGCACGAGCGCACCCTCCGCGAGGCGCGCGCGTCGGCGCGGCTCGGCCATCCGGGCGTCGTCACGGTCCACGACGTGGTGGACGAGGACGGCCGCCCGTGGATCGTCATGGAGCTGGTGGACGCCCGCTCCCTCCAGGAGATCATCGACGGGGACGGGCCGCTGCCGCCCGCCCGCGCCGCCGACATCGGGCGGCAGGTGATGGGCGCGCTCCGCGCCGCGCACGCGATCGGCATCCTGCACCGCGACGTCAAGCCCGCCAACGTGCTCGTCACCCGCGACGGGCGGGCGGTGCTCACCGACTTCGGCATCGCGCAGTTCGCGGGCGACGCCACCCTCACCCGCACCGGCCTGATCATGGGTTCGCCCGCCTACATGTCGCCCGAGCGGGTGAAGGGCGAGCGCGCCCTGCCCGCCTCGGACGTGTGGGCGCTCGGCGCGACGCTGTACGCGGCCGTCGAGGGCCGCCCGCCGCACCACCGCACCGACGCGATGGCGGTGCTCGCCGCCGTCATGACGCAGGAGCCCCCGCCGCCGCGCAACGCGGGCGCGCTCGGCCCGGTCCTGTACGGGCTGCTGGAGCGCGACCCGGCGCGCCGGACGGGCGCCGCCGAGGCCGAGGAGGCCCTCGCCCGCGTCGCGTCGGGGGCGGCGGCGCCACCGCCGGCCGCGTCCGCGCACGTTCCCCCGCCCGTCCCGGTTCCGGCGCCGGGTGGCGGCTGGGGGACGGGGCAGGGGACGCTACGCATCCCTGACCAGCAGATCCCGGTGCCGCATCCGGCGACCGCGCCCGTCCACCAGCCGGGCGGCGGGCGGCGCCGGCCGGTCGTCCCGGTCCTCGCCGGGGTCGGCGTGGCGGCGGCCGTGGCGCTCGCCGCCGCCGTCCTGCTCTGGCCGGACGGCGGCGAGGGCGACGACGCGCTCGCGCAGAAGCCGCCCGTGCAGGCGGCCGTGTCCGCGACGCCGGCGGAGAGCGGGACGCCGTCGGCCGTGCCGTCCTCGCCCGCCGCGCCGCCGTCGCAGGCCGCACCGCCCGCGGGCATGAAGTGGGCGGTGGAGGACGGCTACCGGATGCCCGTCCCGATCGGGTGGCGGCGCTCCAGCCAGGGGAACCAGGTGTCGTGGACCGACCCGGTCACGCAGGCCTACCTCCTCGTCGACACGACCACCTGGGAGAACCAGGACCCCTACCAGCACTGGGTCGAGTGGGAGCCGATGGCGATCCGCGACGGCAAGCTGAAGGGCTTCCAGCGCCTCGGCCGCACCCGCACCAGCGTCGGCGGCGCGCCCGCCGCGGACCTGGAGTACACCTGGCTGAACGGCGTCATGCACGCCCGCAGCCGGGGCGTCGCCGCCGACGGCCGCAACTACGTGATCATGGCGGCGTCGCCGGTCCGCTACCAGGCGGCGGTGCGGGCCCGGCAGGACGCCGCGCTCGACGGGTTCCGGCCGGCGTGACCCGCCGATCGGGGGTCCGGGTGGAGCGCGGGGCCGCCGCAGGGGACAATGACCGGGGCGGGGGGCGGTCAAGGGCGCGCCAATGAACCGTACGGCGCGCCGGCACGTCCCAGTGACGGCGGTCGCCGGCGGGGGACGACCGCGAGCGGGCGACGGGGGACCGGGCAGGACATGGACGAGGGTCGGCGCATCGGCGGCCGCTACCGCCTCGACGCGGTGGTCGGCCGCGGCGGCATGGGCACCGTGTGGCACGCCTACGACCTCACGCTGGACCGCGAGGTCGCGGTCAAGGAGGTCGTGCTCCCGCCCGGCCTCACCGAGCGCGAGCGCGAGGTGCTGTACGAGCGGACGTTCCGCGAGGCGCGGGCGTCGGCCCGCCTGAACCATCCCGGCGTCGTCACCGTGCACGACGTCGTCGAGGCGCACGACCGGCCGTGGATCGTCATGGAGCTGGTGCGCGCCCGCTCGCTGCAGGAGGTGCTGGAGGGCGGGCCGCTGGACCACCGGCGGGTCGCCGACATCGGCGTGCAGATGCTCGGCGCGCTCCGGCACGCGCACGAGAAGGGCATCCTGCACCGCGACGTCAAGCCCAGCAACGTGCTGATCACCGACGCGGGGCGGGTGGTGCTCACCGACTTCGGCATCGCGCAGGTCGAGGGCGACTCCACCCTCACCCAGACCGGCCTCGTCATGGGGTCGCCCGCCTACATCCCGCCCGAGCGCGCGCAGGGCGAGCGGGCGGTGCCCGCGTCGGACCTGTGGTCCCTCGGCGCGACGCTGTACGCCGCGCTGGAGGGCCGGTCCCCCTACGAGCGGTCCGACGCCATGGCGTCGCTCCAGGCGGCGCTGGTGGAGCCCGTGCCCCCCGCCCGCAACGCCGGGCCGCTGAAGGCGGTCCTGGACGGCCTGCTGGCGCGCGAGCCCCGGCACCGCATGACGGGCGCGCAGGCGCAGCCGCTGCTGAAGCAGGTCGCCGACGCGCCGCCGCCCGCCGCCTCGTCCACGATCACCGACGGCGCGTTCCCCGCCCCGGCCCCGTCCCGGTTCCGCAGCGACGAGACCGTCCTGGACTCCACCGGGCTGGAGGCCGCCACCCGCTCGGACGGCCCGCCGCCCGCGCGCGTCCCCGAGCCGGTGCGGACCTACCAGCCGCCGCCGCAGCCGCGCCCGGCGCCCGAGGCGGCCCGCCCCGTGCAGTGGGACGAGCCGGAGACGCAGACGTCGTGGGAGCAGCCGCAGGAGGCGTGGCAGCGCTACGAGCGGCAGGCGTCCCGGTCGTCGGCGCAGCACCCGCAATACCCGCCGCAGCAGCGGACGCGGAACCCGTACGAGAACGCCATGGCGTCGCGCGCCGAGCGGGAGCGGCGGCGGACGGTCGTCATCGTCACCATCGCGGTGATCCTCGCGGTCGTCGCGGTGCTCGCGGGCGCGGTCATCGTCCGCAAGCGCTTCACCTCGACCAGCGGCCTCGGCCCGAGCGCCGGGACGTCCGCCGGCGCCCCGGCCCGCGCGGGCGCCGCGCCCTAGTCGTCGGCGGACAGGGCGTCGAAGGCGACGCGCAGGTCGGCGACGTGCGCCTCCAGGTCGGTGAGGGCGCCCGCGGGCGGGGCTTCGGCGGCGCGCAGCCGCCGCACGTCGCCCTCGACCTGGCCGAGCCGCTCGGCGAACACGCCGAGCAGGCCGTCACCGGCGGGCGGGCCGCCGCCGGTGAGGGCGCGGCGCAGCATCGCCGCCTGGTGGCGGAGCTGCAGGTTGCGGCGGTGCAGCTCGACGAACACCGACACCTTGGCGCGCAGCAGCCACGGGTCGAACGGCTTGGTCAGGTAGTCGACCGCGCCCGCCGCGTAGCCGCGCAGCGCCTCGGGGCCGGTGCCCGGCTCGCCCGCCGCGGTGAGGAACACGATCGGGACGTCGCGGGTGCGCGGCCGGTTCTTGATGTGCTCGGCGGTCTCGAAGCCGTCCATCTCCGGCATGACGACGTCCAGCAGGATGAGCGCGAAGTCGTCGTTCAGCAGCTCCTTCAGCGCGGAGCGGCCGGAGGAGGCGGTGACCACCTCGACGGGCAGCGCGTCGAGCACGGCGGCGAGGGCGACGAGGTTCTCCTCGCGGTCGTCGACGGCCAGGACCCTCGTGGCGTTCGTCGGCACCGGACTCCTCCGCGCGTCGGTGGCGGGCCTCTGCACCGCCCACCCTGACACGTCCGGGCCGGTGAGGACAGCGAATCGGCCGAGGTCGGGTGTGTCCCGCCACGGCCCCGTCCGGTCAGCCGGTCCAGCGGACGGGGAGCCGGGCGAAGCCGTGCCGGGCGCTGGACCGCAGCGGGATCGGCTCGCCGGCGAGCACCGGCCGCCCCGGGCGGTTCAGCAGCGCCGCCATGAGGGCGCGCAGGTGGACGCGGGCGAGGCGCTCGCCGAGGCAGGACCGGACGCCGTGCCCGAACGCCAGGTGCGGGGGCGCCGTGCCGTCCGCGAACCGCTCGGGCAGGAACCGGCCGGGGTCGGGGAACGCCGCCGCGTCGTGGTCGGCGGCCGCCAGCCAGAGCGCGACGTGCTCGCCGGCCAGCAGCGGGACGCCGCCGAGCGACGTGGGGCGCAGCACGGTGCGCGGCACCCGCAGCACCGGCGTCCACCAGCGCAGCACCTCCTCGACGGCGGCGTCGAGGAGGGCGGCGTCGCCGCGCAGCAGGTCGTGGGCGGCGGGGTTGCGGAGCAGCGCCCACAGGCCGCCCGCCAGGGTGTTGCGGAGCGTCTCGGGCAGGTCGGCGACGACGTCGGTGACGAAGTCGACGCCGCCGGCCGCCACCCGGCCGACGAGCTCGGGCGGGTCCATGTCGAAGCGCAGGTCGAGCGCCGCCGGGCCCTCCGCGTCGGCGGGGGCGTCGTCGTGGGCGGGACGGCCGCGCTCCTCGCCCGCCGTCGGGCCGTGCAGCATCTCGCCGAACTCGGGCGCGAACAGCTCGGGGTGCTCCAGCGCGTACCGGACGTCGGCGTGGCGCAGCACCGCCCAGGCGCCGCGGCCGCCGCGCAGCCCGTTCATCCACACGACCGGCGTGCGGGCGCGCAGCCGGTCGAGCCGCTCGTAGGGGACGCCGCGCGCGTAGGCGTCCGGCGAGCAGAGCGCCTCGGCGTCGGAGACGGGCAGGGCGCCTCGCCGTTGAGGCATGGGAAACCTCCTTGACTCCCATGCCGGACGCTAGCCCGTCCGACCGTCCGCCGGAATGACCGGATCAGGACGTTCCGGGGGCGGGGGCCGTCAGCCCGCGAGCCATTCCCCGGTCTCGACGCTGACCAGGCCGTGCCGGGCCGCCTCGATCACGGCCTCGCGCTGCGAGTGCACGCCGAGCTTGCTGAGGACGCTCTGCACGTGGCTGCGCGCGGTGCTGCGGGTGACGCCCATCGACCGGGCGAGCGCCTGGGTGGACTCGCCGCGGGCGAGGCGGGTCAGCACCTCGCGCTCGCGGGGGGTGAGGAACCGCGCGACGCGCTGCGCCTGGCTGCGCGGGCGCGCGCCGTCCGGGGCGGCCGGCCCGGCGGTGCCGGCGACGACCTCGCCGCCGCCGACCCGCCGGAGCACCGTCAGGATGTCGCGGGCCTGCTGGCCCTTGTGCGCGAAGCCGCGGACGCCGAGCGCGAGCCCGGCCTCCAGCACGTCCTTCTCCAGGAACCCGGTGAGGACGACGAAGGCCGTCGCGGGGGAGGCGGCGCGGAGCCGCGGCATCCACTCCAGCGCCGTGCCGGCCGGGAAGTGCAGGTCGATCAGGCACGCGTCGGCCGGGTGCGCCCGCAGCAGCGGGAGCACCTCGGCCGGCGAGTACGCGACGGCGACCACGGTGTGCCCGGCGTCGCCGAGCACGAGCGACAGCGAGTCGGCGAAGACGGCGTGGTCGTCGCAGACGGCGACCCTCATGGATGCGGCCGCCAATCGTCGAAGGCGGTCCCGTCGAAGAGCGCGGCGTCCAGCAGCGAACCGTCGAACGCGCCGCCCTCGAACGCCCCGCCGCCGAAGGCGGGCGCGGCGGGCAGCAGCATCCGCACCCGGGCGCCGCCCATCTCGCAGGTGCGGATCTCCAGGCTGCCGCCGAAGCCGCTGATGAGGTCGTGCACGATGCCGAGGCCGAGGGAGGCCAGGCCGCGCGGCGCGGACGCGCCGCCGCCGAAGCCGGGGCCGTCGTCGTCGACCTGGATCGCGACCCGGCCCTCCTCGACCGCGACCCGCACGTCGACCCGGCCGGCCGCGACCCGGCAGGCGTTGTCGAGGACGTTGCGGAGCGCCCGCCAGAGCGCGACCGCGTCCATGAGCGCCCACGCCTCGGTGCCGGTGAAGCCGACCTCGCGGGAGGTGGCGAGGCGCATGCCGGCGACGACCTCGGCGGCGAGCTCGTCCACCCGCAGCCGCGCGGGCGGCGGCGCGCCGCCGTCGTCGCCGCCGTCCGCCTCCAGCCGGCGGAGCAGGTGGTCGAGCCAGCGGGTCTCGCCGAGGAGCTGCTCGATGCGGGCCCGGCTGCCCGCGCCGACGTCGCTCGCGGTGGCGACCGCGGAGGCCAGCATGATGATCGTTCCGAGTTCGTGCCGGATGTCGTGCCGCAGCCGCCGCCGCTGGAGGGCCGGATCCCCGGGGTCCGGGCGCCCTCCGTCCGGCGCGGCGGGAGCCGCGGGCTGTGCGGGCGTGTCGACCGGTGACGACCGTGACTGCCCGTGGTTCATGGAGGACCCCCGTCCGTCATACCAGCACCCCCACGAACGTCGCCCGGACAACGGGCCGTGTCCAGATGAATTACCCCAAGTGGCCGCGCCCTGGCCGGAAGCGGACAACAATATCCCGGCGTAAACCCGGTCCATTGTCGGGGCGTCGAAGCGGGGATTGCCGGTCGCCGCCGCGCCATTTCTTTCATACCCGTGACGTAGCCGCCTTGCGCATTCGGCCGGGTGCGGCGCGCGGGGGCGTCGGGGATCCTTCCGCTATGCCGAAGGTCACCTTTATCGGACATGCCGGACTGGCGCTGGACGCGGCGGCGTTCCGCCTGCTCGCGGACCCGTGGCTCGCCCCCACGGGGGCCTTTCTCGGGGCCTGGCACCAGTACCCGAGGAACGATCATCTGGACGCCGCCGCGCTCGGCGAGGCCGACTGGGTCGCCGTCTCGCACGAACACCTAGATCATTTCGACCCCTGGGTCATCGGGCGCCTCCCCGCCCGCGCGCGAATCCTCATTCCGCGCTATCCGGGACCCGCCTTCAGAGAACGCATGGCGGCGGCCGCCGGTTCCCGGCAGGTAATCGAGATACCGGCCTGGGAGAAATTCCCGCTGGACAATGCGGGCTCCTGGATCACGGTGATTCCGGAGCTGTCCCCGATGTGTCATGACGCGGCATTCCTCATCGTCGCCGACGGCCGCGCCGTGCTGCACTGCAACGACGCCCGGCTCACCGCCGCGCAGGCGCGGCGCGCCAAGCACCTGGCGGGCGGGACCCTGGACCTCATGGCGGTGCAGGCGTCCGGCGCGTCCTGGCATCCGATCTGCTACGACTACCCGGCCGCGGAGATGGCGCGGGTCGCGGCGGCCAAGCGGATCTCCAAGCTGCGGTCGGTGCAGCGCCTCGTCCGCCAGACCGGGCCCGCGCTCGCCGTCCCGTTCGCCGGGCCGCCCTGCTTCCTGGACGAGGAGGTCCGCCGGCTCGACTGGGTCCTGGACCGCGACGGCGGCGCGTTCTGCGACCCCGACGCCGCCGTGGACTGGTTCCGCGAGCACCTGCCGCAGCAGCGCTGGGACGCCTTCCGGCCCGGCGACGCCATCGACCTCGGCACCGGGCGCGTCACCCGCGACCCGGTGTCGGCGGCGTTCTCCTTCGCCGACGAGGACCGCGCGGCCTACCTCGACAAGTACGCCGCCGACCGCGCGGACGCGATCGCCGGGGAGCTCGCCGCCCACCCCGAGCCCGGCCCCGGCCTGTACGAGCGGTTCGCCCGGCACTTCGAGCTGCTCGGCGGGCTGAGCGACTACTTCCTCACCCGGATCGACATGCTCGTCCGGTTCGAGATCACCGGCCCGCACGGCGGCACCTGGGACGTGGACCTGCGGGCGGGCGGCGTCACGGTCGCCCCGGCCGCGCCGGACGCCCGCCCGCACTACCGCATCACGACCGCGGGCCGCTGGGTGCAGGGCGTGCTGGACGGCCGGCTGGCCTGGGAGGACCTGCTGATCTCCTTCCGGCTCACCCTGTTCCGCGACCCCGACGTGTACAACGACTACCTGGTCGGCCTGCTCAAGCACGCCAACGCGCCCGCGCTGAAGGCCGTGGAGGCGTACGAGACCGGCCGCGACGAGACCGAGCGGATCGTCGTGGACTGGGGCGGCCGCTCCTACGACATCCCGCGCTACTGCCCGCACGCGGGCGAGGATCTGTCGATCGGCGCGGTCGTGCGGGACGGGCAGGTGCACTGCCTGGCGCACAACTTCGCGTTCGACCTCGCGACGGGCGCGTGCGTGAACGCGCGGTCGGCGGCGCTCGCCTCCCGCGAGGTCCTGGCGGCTCCGCCGGACATGGACGTGCAGTTCACGGAGGAGGGACTGTCCGAGGCGGGCTGACGGGACGCCGGCGGCCCCCTCCTTCCGGGGAGGGGGCCGCCGGCGTCAGCGCCGTGCGGCGTGCCGCTCCTTGAACACCGACTGCAGGTCGGGGCGGCCGCCGGACCCGTCGGCGTCGGCGAGCGTCGGGCACGCCCACTCGCCCTGGTGGCCCCAGGAGTAGGAGATGTCGAACGGCGGCCGGGGCACGAGCCGGTCCCAGCGCGCGAGGATCGCCCGGAGCTGCGGGACGGTCGGCAGCCAGTACTCGCGCTCGCCGCCCGAGCAGGACTGCCCGAACGTCTGGAACACCGGGACGACCGAGCGGCGCGGGACGCCCGCCTCGTCGGCCATCCGCACCATCCGGTCGACGGCGTCGATGTTGCACTCCTTCCCGGCCTTCGTGCCGCCCTTGCAGGGGTAGGGGTCCAGGCCGACGAGGTCGACGTGGGTGCGCTTCGGGGCGACGGGCTTCATGGGCCAGTCGGTGAGCGACACGAACGACACCTGGCCGGGCGCGTGGGCGCGGATGAAGTCGGCCCGCCTGCGGATCTCGGCGGCGATGCCGGGGCACTCGCGGGGGTTCGGCTCGTCCGACAGGTACCAGCCGTACACCCTGGGGTCGCGCGCGAGGCGCCGGACGGCCTCGGTGAACGCGGTGTAGTCGAGCTCGAAGGCGCCGCAGGTGAAGTTGCCGACCCACATGAGGCCCCGCATCCCGGCGGGGATCGCGTCCACCAGCGCCGGGTCGGGCTTGACGTCCACCAGGTCGTAGCCGAGCGCGCGGAGCCTCGGGTAGTCCGACGGCTGGGTGTTGAGGGCGATGTGGCGGGTCGCGGGCGCCTCCGCCGGCGCCGTGCCGGGCGTGGCGAGCGGCCCGCGGTAGGGGGCGTCGCCGCCCGCGCCGCGCTGCGCCCAGAACACGACCCCGGCGGCGAGCGCGAGCGCGGCGACGACCGCCGCGGCCTTCATCCGGGCGTCCACGGTCACGCCGCCGAACCGGGCTCCCCGGCGCGCTCCTTGCGCGCGGGCACCGACAGGCCGCCGTCGGGGGCGTGCGAGGAGTCGCCCTCGCGGACGCTGCCGTCCGCCGCGACCTGAAGCGGCGGCACCGTCATGCCGAGCATGTGCTTGACGGTGTCCCAGAGCGCCCGCAGCGTCGCGCGCATCGACGGGTCGCGCAGGTAGACGGCGTCCACCGCGACGCGCGCCGGGACGATCCGCTCGATGTAGTTGACGAGGTCGACCTCCTCGCCGGGGCCGAGGACGTCGAAGTCGCGGAACCGCACCTCGGACACGCCGGTGAGGCCGGGCCGGTGGTCGAACACCCAGCGCGAGCGCGCGTCGTAGTGCACCGCCAGGTCGTAGGTCTCCGGGCGCGGCCCGACGAGCGTCATCGTGCCGCGCAGGACGTTGGCGAGCTGCGGCAGCTCGTCCAGCGACCAGCGGCGCAGCACCGCGCCGGCGCGGGTGAGGCGCGGGTCGCGGTTGGCGGTGACGGTGAGGCCGCCGACGCCCTGGCGCATGGTGCGGAACTTGTACATGACGAACGGCCGGCCGCCCTGCCCGACGCGGACCTGCCGGAAGATCCCGGGCCCCCGGCTGGTCAGCCGCACCGTCAGCCAGATCAGCAGCAGCGGGACGCAGAGCGCGGCGAGGCCGGCGAGCGCGCCCGCCACGTCGAGCGCCCGCCGCGCCGCCGAGGGCGGCACGCCGTCGGACGGGTCGATCGGCCGGGTCTCCAGGTCATCCCTGTCGGACCTGTCGGTCGTCATGACGGAACCGCCTTCTGAGCCGCGTGAAGAAGAGCAGGAGGACGAGGGTGGTGGTGTAGTAGGAGGCCACGGAGGCGAGCGCGGCGCCGGTCGCGCCGAAGCGGGGGATGAGGGCGAGGTCCAGCGCGACCGTCACGAGGAGCCCGGCGGCCTGGCCGAGCGAGGTCAGGCCCGGCCGCCCGACCCCGTACAGGTAGGCCATGACCAGGCCGGACACCCCGAACGTGACGAGGCCGACGAGGAGCAGGTAGGTGGGGGTGCGGGCGCCGTCGAAGGCGTCGCCGAACACCAGCGGCAGCACCGTCCCGGTGAGCAGCGCGAGCGGCACCGCGCTCGCCGCCGACACCGCGAGGGCGGGCAGGATCAGGCGGGCCGTGCGGTCGCCGGCGGTCCGCCGGTCCTCCTTGGCGAAGTCGGGGTAGAGGACGTAGTTGACGGCGAGGCCGGGGAGCTGGACGAGCTCGGCGAACTTGCTGGCCACCGTGTAGACGCCGAGGACGGCCGGTCCGGCCATCGCGCCGAGGAACGCCACGTCCAGGCGCAGGTTCAGCAGGTCCACGAGCTGGCCGAGCTGGCCGCGCATCCCGTAGGCGGCGATGCGGCGGCCGAGGCGGGCGTCGGGGCGGCCCCAGCCGGCGAAGAAGCCGCGCCGCCGCAGCCGGGCCGCGATCCACGCGGTGGCGGCGACGTCGGCGAGGACGAGGCCGGCGACGAGCGCGCCCGGCCCGTACCAGCCGAGCAGCAGCGCCAGGTAGATCGGCAGGAAGACGAACTCCTCGACGGCGATGGCGAGGGCGGCGCCGCGCAGGTCGTCGGTGCCCTGCAGGAGGCCCTTGCCGACCGACACGAACCCCTGGGTGAAGGCGGGCGCGGCGGCGGCGAGCGCGATCCAGAACCCGAACGACTTGAAGAACAGCAGGTAGAGGGCGGGGCTGAGGGCGAGCCAGGCGAGCGCGCCGAGCACCGCCCCGCCGGCGGTGATCCACACCAGGGTGGGCCGGACGCGCCGCTGGTCGAACTCCGCTCCGGCCAGGAAGAACGGCGCGGCGCCCGGGAGCCCGGCGTTGGAGAGCTGGCAGACGAGGCCGGGCAGGATCCGCACCAGCGTGAACGCGCCGACGAGCTTCGGGCCGCCGATCCGCGCGACGAGCACCGTCGCGATCCCGAGCGAGGCGAGCGCGCCGATCCGCCCGGCCATGTTCCCGGCGACGAGCGCCACCAGCCGGTTGCGCAGGTTGGGGGCGGACTGCTCGGCGGGGGCGTCGGGCCGTTGCGTCTCGGTCATGCGGCTTCACCTTCTCGGGTCTCCCGCGTCTGCGCGGGCGACTCGCGCCTGCCGAACAGGTCGAGTGCGGCGATCAGGCCGAAGAGGGCCCAGCCGTGCCGGTAGTGCAGGGTCTCGTAGAACAGGCCGGACACCAGGAACACCGCCACCAGCGCGCCGAACAGCTCGGGGCGCGGGACGAGCGCGGCGTACTCGGGGGTCAGCGCGTCCCGGCGGGCGATGCGGACGCATTTCAGCAGCAGCGTGAACAGCAGCACGATCAGCGCGATCCCGCCGAGGAAGCCGCGCTCCAGGACGGCGGCGATGTAGTCGTTGTGGGCCTCGCGGACGTAGCTCTCCTGGCCGGCGCGCATGGCCGTCTCGGTCTGCCCGGGGCCGATGCCCCACGGATGCTCCTGCTCCTTGAGCATCTTGATGGTGCTGTTCAGCACCGACGACCGCGACTCGGTGCTCTCCCCGGTCGTGCGGCCGATCGAGTCGCGCAGGATCGGCGACATCGCGCTGGCCTGGTCCAGCACGGGCTGGACGTTCACGACCGTCAGCGCCGCGACGCCCGCGCCGCCGACGAGCGCCGCGAGCGTCCCGGCGGCGATGGCGTGGTGCGCCTTGCCCTCGCGGAACAGCCGGAACAGGTACCCGAGGACGACCGCGACGCCGAGGGCGAGCGCGCCGCCGTTCGACCCGGTCAGGATCTCGGCGGCCAGCAGCACCCCGCACACCGCCCACCGCGCGCCGGTGCGGGACGGCACCCGCGCGGCGCGGGCGACGAAGAGCACGCAGATGAACCAGTTGGAGGCGTAGTTGGCGTCGCCGAAGGTGAACTGCGCGCGGTCGCCGTCGAGCTGCTTGCCCGACAGGTCCTCGATGCCGAGGACGAACCCCGCGATCATGGCGGCGGCGTAGAACGTGCCGATGTACACCCAGGCGCGCAGGGCGACGCGCAGCAGGCCGGGGTCGCGGCCGAGGTTGGCGATGCTGACCGCCCACAGCAGCACGAACAGGTCCTTGACCAGGGTGAGCGCGCCCGCGTCGTTGACGATCGCGGCGATGCCGCCCGCGATGATCGTCAGCAGGGTCGGGACGAGGAACGGCCAGTGCACCGCCTGCCGCCGCGTCGCCGCCCAGAGCAGCGTCACGAAGGTGACGGCGACCAGGGCGACGTCGGGCAGGCCGGTGTTGCCGGGGCCGGGGCCGATCCCGGCGGGCATCAGCATCGGCAGCGACGCGATGCCGAAGACGAGCGCCAGCGCGGTGAGCGGCCAGCGCCGCTTCAGCGGCGGCGCGTCCGTCTCCGCCGCCGCCTCGGGGGCCCGGGTCGCCGTCATCGCCGGAACGGCCGCTTCGAGGTGCCGCGGTAGACCTCGTCGAGCTGGACGCCCAGGTGCGCGGGGGAGAACCAGTCGCCGACGCGGCCGCGGGCGCGCTCGGCCATCCGCGCCGCGGCGACCGGATCGTCCAGCAGGTGCGCCATCGCGGCGGACAGCTGCGCGGGGTCCTCGGGGCGGACGAGCAGGCCCGTCTCCCCGGCGAGCACCAGGTCCTGGTTGGACGGGACGGCCGTCGCGATGAGCGGGACGCCCGCGCCGATCGCCTCGACGAGCACGCACGGCAGGCCCTCCCAGCGGGACGCCATCGCCATCACGTCGAAGGCGGGCAGCACGTCGGCGACGTCGTCGCGGTGCCCGAGCCAGCGCATCCGCTCGGTGAGGCCGAGCCGCGCCGTCAGCTTCTCCAGCTCGGCCAGCATGGTGCCGCCGCCGACCCAGAGCCCGAACACGTCGTCGGGCAGCGCGGCGAGAGCCTTGACGAAGATCTCCGGGCCCTTCTGGTAGGTGAGCCGGCCGATCGAGCCGACGACCTTCACGCCGAGCGGCAGGTCCAGGCGGCGTCGGGCCTGCGCCCGCGAGCCGGGCGCGGTCGCGTAGGCGTCCACGTCCACCGCCGGCCACGACAGCCGGACCCGCTCGGGGCCGGTGAGGCCGAGGCGGAGCGCCGTCGTGACCGTCTCGGACCCGATGGCGAGGAACGCGTCGGTGTGCTTGGCCGCGACCCGCTCCAGCCGGATGTAGGCGCGGCGCCGCAGCGCCGACTGGAACTCGTGGAACGGGAACCCGTGCCAGGTGTGCACGATCCGCGGGACGCCCGCGCGCGCCGCGGCGACCCGCCCGATGACGCCGCCCTTGGCGCTGTGGGTGTGCACCACGTCGTAGCGGCCCTCGGCGAGGACGCGGGTGAGGGTGCGGAGCGCGGCGACGTCGTCGCGCGGCGCGATCTGCGGGACGAGCGGCCGGACCTGCACGATCTCCATTCCGGCGCGGTGCGCGGCCGGGGTGAGGTCGCCGGTCGCGGCGTTCGCGACCGCCTCCTCCCCGTACAGCACGTCCGCGCCGCCGCCCTCGCCGGCGACCGAGTCCATGCCGACGCCGCCGGTGACGACGGCCCGCTCGTAGGCGCCGGGGTCCAGGGCGAGCGCGCCGTTCAGCGCGACCTGCCCGGCGCCGCCGTTGAAGCGCGTGATCACCGTGGCGACGCGGAGCTTGCGGGGGGCGGTGCTCATGGCTTCCTCACAGGGCTCGCGGGCCGGTACTCGGGCAGCAGCCGGCGGAGCAGCAGCCGCACCCGCGCGTCGTCGCCGGCGCGCGCGGCGGCCGCGAGCGCGTCCAGCAGCGGCGGCAGGCCGGCGGGCGGCGGCGTCGCGCGGGTCGCCCAGATCTTGGGGTGGGCGGTGCGGACCCGCCGCTCGGAGTCGGCGAACGCCTTCTCGGCGAGCTTCTCGCCGGGGCCGAGCCCGCTGAACCGGATGGTCACCTCCGGCAGCCGGAGCTGCTCGGCGTAGCGGTGCACGAGCTCGATGACGGGGACGGGGCGGCCGGTGTCGAGCGCGAACGTCTCGGCCTCCTCGGCGAGGACCGCCGCCTCCAGCAGCAGCCCCGCCGCCTCCTCGGCCGTCATGAAGTGCCGCGCCGCCTGCGGGTGGGCGACGGTGACGGCGCCGCCGGCGGCGATGGACCGGCCGAGCGCCGACAGCAGCGTGCCCGACGAGGCGATGACGTCGCCGACGCGCACCGCGGCGAAGCACGTCGGCCCGCCGGTGCCCGCGTGCAGCAGCAGCTCGCCGAGCCGCATCGTCGCGCCGAGCACCGACGTCGGCTCGGCGGCCCGGTCGGAGGACACCAGCACCAGCCGGTGCGCGCCGGTGCGGACCGCGCCGTCCAGCACGTGCCGGGCGCCGAGGACGTTGGTGGCGACGCCGCGGCACGGGTCGGCCTCGACGGGGCCGAGCCCGTACTGCCCGGCCGCGTGGAACACCAGCTCGGGGCGGGTGTCGTCGAAGACCTCGTCGACGCGGGCGCGGTCGCGCACGTCGGTCTCGGCGAGCACGACCGGGCCGCCGCCGGCGCCGGCCGCCATCTCGTGCCGGAGCCGGGCGAGGCCGACGGCGTCCCGGTCGGCGAGGCAGAGCGCGGCCGGTTCGAGCCGCTCCAGCCGGTGGCTGAGCGCCGACCCGATCGTCCCGCAGGCGCCGGTGACCAGCACCCGGCGCCCGCGGACGAGGTGCCGGCCCCGCCGCCCCGCGACGTCCACCTCGTCCCGCCCCATCAGCACCGCCAGCGGGCCGGCCGGCGCGGGGGGCGGGGCGGGGGCCGGCCGCCGCCGCAGGAGCCACCGCATGTCGCTAGCCCCGCGCCCGCAGGGCGGCGGCGAGAGCGGCGGCGACGCGCTCCTGCGCGTCCTCCGACAGCGCCGGGTAGAGCGGCAGCGACAGCAACTCCTCGCCGACCCGGTCGGTGACGGGCACGCTGCCGCACTCCTCGGCGCCGAGGATCTCCCGGTAGGCGGTCATCTGGTTCGCCGGGATGAAGTGGACCGACGTCGACACCCCGGCGGCGTCCAGCTCCGCGATGATCGCGTCGCGGTCGGGGACGCGCACCTGGTAGAGGTGCCAGGCGTGCTGGACGCCGTCCAGGCCGCGCTGCGGCAGCACCAGGCCGGGCAGCCCGGCGAGCAGCGCGTCGTAGCGGGCGGCGAGCTCGCCGCGCCGCCGCTGCCACTCGGGCAGGACGGTGAGCTGGGCGCGGCCGATCGCGGCCTGGATGTCGGTCATGTTGGCCTTCAGGCCGACGGTCCGGACGTCGTAGCGCCACGACCCGCCGGGCAGGTAGCGGCGCCAGGAGTCCTTGCTCATGCCGTGCAGCCGCATCGCGCGGATCCGGTCGGCGAAGTCCTGGTCGCTGGTGGCGACGGCGCCGCCCTCGCCGATCGGCATGTTCTTGGTGGCGTAGAAGCTGAAGCAGGCCGCGAACGAGTCGGCGCCGACGTGCCGCCCGTCCCGCCCGGCGCCCGGCCCGTGCGCGGCGTCCTCGACGACGCGCGTGCGGTCGAGGCCGGCGGCCGCGGCGAGCGCGGGGACGTCCACCGGGTAGCCGCCCTGGTTCTGCACGACCATCGCGGCGGGCCGCACCCGCGCCGCCGCCGCGGCGACCGTCTCGGGGCCCGGCACGAGCGTGTCCTCGTCGATGTCGACGAGGACGGGACGGTGCCCGGCGTGCAGGATCGCGTTGATCGCCCCGCAGAACGTCAGGCTCGGCGTCAGCACCGGCGAGCCCGGCGGCAGGTCCAGCGCGCGCAGGCAGAGCTCCAGCGCGGTCGTGCAGGAGGCGACCGCGACGACGTGCGCGGCGCCCAGGTGGTCGGCGAAGTCCTGCTCGAAGCCGGCGGTCTGCGGGCCGGTGGTGACCCAGCCGGAGTCCAGCACCTTCACCACGGCGTCGGACGCCTCGCCCGCGAAGGTGGTCACGTTGAACGGAACGGTGCTCATTGCGTCGGTTACCCCTTGATCTTGCGGGAGGTGGCGATGACCCCGAGCAGCGGCCACCCGGAGGCGGCCACCAGGTCGCGGACGGAGTCGAGCCCGGCGACCGTGGTGACCGGGCCGGCCACCGCGACCAGCCCGACCCGCTCGCCCGCGCCGAGGTCGAGGTCCTCGAAGGCGTGCACGTGGCAGACCGCGCGCTGCGGCGCGGTCGGGGCGTCGGCGGCGGCGGCGACCGCCCCGGACGTGGCGTTCAGCAGCGAGGTGCGCGCCCCGGCCCGCACCACCGACGTGCCGTGACCCTTGCCGGGCGACGGCTTGCCGCTGTTGGAGCCGGCGCTGTTGGAGCCGATCGCGGGGGTGACGACGGTCGGCTCGTCGTTCTCGTCGGTGGCGCCGCCGGTGCGGACGCCACCGTCGCCGTCGCCGTCCGGGCCGGTGCCCTTCACCGGGCGGGCGGAGACGAGCTTGGCGTCGTCGCCGTAGACCGCCGCGGCGACCTTGGAGACGAGGTCGGCGGGCAGCGCCGCGCTGCCCGGCCCGGTGAGGGTGACCTGCGCGACGCCGGCGCGCCGGGCGGCGAGCCGGATGCGGCGGCCGAGCGCGGCGAGCTCGGCGTCCCCCCGGTCGGCCCAGCCGAGCAGCGGCACGCCGAGCTTGCGGGCGACCCGCTGCGGCCCCGGCACCGTCGGCCGGAACATCTCGATCACGACCGCGACGAGGATGCCCGCGACCAGGCCGACGAGGCCCGCGATCGCCGCCATCATCACGACCGGGTTCTGCTTCGGCCGGAGCACCGCGGGCTGCACGACGGTCGCGTTGCCCGCGGCGGTGAGCTGGGTGACGAGCGCGCTCCGGTTGGTGCGCAGGTCGGTGAGCTCGGCCTGCACCCGCTCGCGCTCGTTGCCGGCGGCGATGTCGGGCTGCGGGACGGCGCCGGCCCGCTCCGACAGCGGCCCGAGGCGCCCCTCCAGCGTCCGGATGCGCTTGTCGATGGCGGCGATCTGCGCCTTGGCGGCGCCCTGGTTCGAGTCGTTGATCTCCTTGACGACGGCGGCGGCGACCGCGTCGGCGAGGGTGCGGGCGGCGGGCCCGGCGGCGTCCTTCACGCTGAGCTCGACGACGGTGGAGGTGCCGAGCCCGGTCACCGAGATGTTCTTGGCGAGCTTCACCGGGTCGCGGTCCAGGCGGGTGTCGCGCAGCACCCCGTCGAGCAGGTTGCGGCTGGTGGCGTACGCCTTCACCTGGCTGACGACGATGGCGACGCCGGCGTCCCCGGCGACCGCGTCGGCGGCGTTCGAGGACGCCTGGACGCGGGTCTGCGCGACCTCGGGGGGCGTCCGGCCGTGCATGACCCAGCCGACGGCCAGCACCGGGAGCACCAGTGCGGCCAGCAGCAGGGCCCAGTAGGTGCGGACCACCCTGGCCGCGACCTCGTCGATCTCCACGGTCATCCCTCCCGGCGTCGTTGCGCCGAGCGTAGGAAGGCGCCGTGGAGATCGAATCGCCCAAGGGGACCATGGTCCGCTACGTCAATTGCAGGGGCCCGACCGCTACGCGCTCGGGCGCATCCCGGCCCGCATCGCGAGCGTGATGGCCTCCAGCGCCGAGTGCATCCCGAGCTTGGCCAGCAGGTTCTGGGTGTGGGTGCGGACGGTGTTGGCCGACAGCCCGAGCCGCTCGGCGATCTCGGCGCGGTTCAGGCCGTCGACCATGCACTGGAGCACCTCGCGCTCGCGCGGCGTCAGCTCGGCGAGCCGCCGGGCGCCGCCGTTCGGCTCGGGCTCGCCGGCGCGCAGCCGGCGCAGCACCTCGCCGAGCACGGCGGGCGGCAGCCAGCCCCCGGACCGCGCCGCCGAGCGCACCACCTGCGCGACGAGCCCGGCGCCCTCGGTCTTGGACAGCCAGCCGACGGCGCCGCGCCGCACCGCCTGCACCATCGCGTCCAGGTCGTCGCTCGCGGTGAGCACCACCACCCGCACCCGCGGGTGCCGCTCGCGGAGCCGGTCCAGCACGTCCAGGCCGCTCTCGGCGCCGAGCACCAGGTCCAGCAGCACCACGTCGGGGCCCTCGGTCGCGGCGAGCGCGAGCGCGCGCCGGGCGTCCGCGGCGACCGGCAGCGGGACGAGGTCGGGCTCGCGGCCGAGGCGGGCCGCGAGCGCCTCGGCGAACAGGGCGTGGTCGTCCACGATCAGGACGCGGGTCGGCTGCATGCCCCGACGATGGACCGGCCGGAGCCTGAACGGATCCTGCAAACGCTGTACTCGTTAAGGACGGCCGCCGGGCGCGCGGCGGGCGGCACCGAACCCGATCTCCGCCGGCGCCCGGTTCCGGCCCTCCGCGTCCCGCGCGGGGAGAGCCGTGCGCGGACGCGCGGGGGCGCCGCGGGGTTGTCACCGGACCGGACCCGGTCAGCCGCCGATCTCGGCGTTGACCGTCCGCGCACGCCTGCTGATCCTGTGCGTACCGATCCATGGGGTACGACGCGATCAGGGGATGCACCGTGAAAGTGCTGATCACAGGGGGAGCCGGGTTCATCGGCAGCACGATCGCCTCGGCGTTCGCCGAACGGGGCGTGACGCCGGTGGTGCTGGACAACCTCGTCACCGGCCGGCCCGAGTTCGCCGCCGGGAAGATCTTCTACCAGGGCGACGTCGGGGACGGCGCGCTCATCGACCGGGTCTTCCGCGAGCACCCGGACATCACCGTCGCCGTGCACTGCGCGGCGCTCATCGTAGTGCCGGACTCGGTGGCCGACCCCTACCGCTACTACCAGGTCAACCTGGCGAAGACGCTGGAGCTCGCCGCCGCGCTGGTGCGCAACGGCTGCGACCGGATGATCTTCGCGTCGACCGCCGGCATGTACCGGCCCGGGGCCGACCTGTCGGTCACCGAGACCTCCGAGCTGGAGCCGCAGAACCCCTACACCCGGTCCAAGGCGATGGCCGAGGCGATGCTCGCCGACCTGGCGGCCGCCCACGGCCTCCGCGTCGTGTCGCTGCGCTACCTGAACCCGATCGGCGCCGACCCGCGGCTCCGCAGCGGCCTCCAGAACCCCAAGCCGACGCACGCCCTCGGCAAGATGATCGAGTCCTACGAGCTGGGCGTCCCGTTCACCATCACCGGCGTGGACTGGGACACCCGCGACGGCACCGCGATCCGCGACTACATCCACGTCTGGGACATCGCCCGCGCCTTCGCCGAGGCCGCCGACCGGTTCGACGCGATCATCCCGCCGATCGGGGCCGGCGGCCGGGCCGGCGGCTACGAGGTGATCAACCTGGGGACCGGCGACGGCACGACCGTCCGCGAGCTGGTCGAGGCGTTCCGCGAGGTCGTCGGGGAGTCGTTCCAGGCCGTCGAGGCGCCGGCGCGCCCCGGCGACGTCGTCGGCGCCTACGTCGACCCGGCGAAGGCGTGGGAGCTGCTCCGCTGGAAGCCCGAGTACTCCATCGGCGACGCCATCCGCCACTCCCTCCAGTGGGCCGAGCGCCGCCGCGAACTCGGCGCCGCCTGACGGGCGCGGGCGGTCAGTCCCGGGTGGAGCGGAGCGCGGGGCGGCGGGTGAGGACGGCGACGCCGACCAGGGCGAGGGCCGACAGGCCCTGGAGCACGGCGTACCAGGGCGGGCAGAGGCCCGGCACCAGGTCCACGCCGACGATCGCGATCGGCAGGATCGTGGCCAGCGTGCGCAGCCGGTCGAGCGCCCTGTCCGAGCCCCGCGCGGCCCGCACGGTGTACCGGTGGAGCAGGAAGGAGGCGGCGAACAGGATCATCCCGCGGATCCACATGAAGGCGGTCGCCTCGTGGCCGGTGAGCGCCATGGCCGCGACCGTGGCGAGGACGACGGCCCCGATCGCGCCGAACAGCTTCACGTACTTGTCCACGGTGCCGAAGGCGTCGTTCACGGTCCTGCTCCCTCGCGTCGCCGCACGGGAGCCCCTGATCGCCCGGCGGGGTGCCGAGCCTAGGCGGCGCCCCGCCGGTGCTTGTGTGCGATCCGTGCGGTGTGAGCAGGCGTTCCGTGCGAACGCCGGTCCGGCTACGTCTGGGCCCGCGCCCAGGCGTAGTCGGGCTTGCCCACGGGCGTGCGCCTGATCTCGGGGACGACGACGTAGGCGCGCGGGACCTTGTAGCCGGCGAGGCGCGTGCGGGCGTGGGCGGTGAGGGCGTCCGGGGACGGGCCGCCGGGCTGCAGGGCGACGACGGCGGTGACGCGGTGGCCGAGGCGCTCGTCGGGGGTGCCGACGACGACGGCGTCGGCGACGCCGGGGTGGGCGCGCAGGGCGGTCTCGACCTCCTCGGCGAACACCTTCTCGCCGCCGGTGTTGATGACCAGCGACCCGCGCCCGAGCAGCGTCGTCGAGCCGTCGGGTTCGGCGCGCGCGTGGTCGCCCTGGAGCGCCCAGCGGCGGCCGTCGGGACCGGTGACGAACGTCGCGGCGGTCTTGTCCGGGTCGTTCCAGTAGGCGGACGGGATGTGGCCGGTGCGGGCGACGACGCCCTCCTCGCCGGGCGCGACGGGCCGCAGGTCGGGGCCGAGGACGGCGAACTCGGGGCCGAGCCGGAACCGGCCGCCGCCCTCCGACGCGCCCATCGCGCCGGTCTCGGATCCGCCGAGGTTGTCGGAGACGTAGGCGTTCGGGACGGCCGCGAGCAGCCGCGCCTTGACGGCGTCCGACAGCGGCGCGCCGCCCGACCCGAACGCGAACACCGCAAGGCCCGGGATCCCGCCGGGTCCGGCGGCGTCGAGGACGTCGGCGATCGGCGCGGCCATGCCGTTGCCGACGAGCATGAGGATCTGGCTGCGCTCGCGGACGGCGAGGTCCAGCGCGGCGGCGGCGTCGAAGCGGGCGCCGGTCCACAGCACGACGGTGCCGCCGGTCGTCAGCGTGATCCAGGTGATCCACTGGCCGCCGCCGTGCATGAGCGGCGCGTGGACCTGGGTGCGCAGCCCGTCGCGGTCGCGGCAGGCGGCGAGCTCGGCGGGGTCGGCGACCGGCGGGCCGCCGAAGTTCCCGCCGCCCATCGCGGCGACGAAGATGTCCTCGCACCGCCACAGCACGCCCTTCGGCAGGCCCGTCGTGCCGCCGGTGTAGAGCAGGTAGGGGTCGTCGGAGGAGCGCGGCGCGAAGCCGCGCCCGGGGGAGGCGGCGGCGAGGGCGTCCTCGTAGTCGCCGTCGATGGCGAGGACGTGCCGCAGCGCAGGCAGCCGGTCGTGCTCGACGCCGGGCAGCAGGTCCTTCTCGGCGATGAGCGCGACGGACGCCGAGTCGGCGAGCAGGTGCGTGAGCTCGCCCGCGACGTAGCGGTGGTTGACGTTGACGGGCGCGGCCCGCAGCTTGTAGCAGCCGATCATCGACTCGACCCACTCGGCCCGGTTGCGGGCGAGGATCGCGACGTGGTCGCCGGGGCCGATCCCGGCGGCGGCCAGGTGGTGCGCGACGCGGTTGGCGCGCGCGTCCAGCCCGGCGTAGGTGAGGCGGGCGGCCGGACCGCCGTCCGCGACCAGCGCGAGCCGGTCCGGGACGGCGTCGGCGACGACCTCGAACAGGTCGGCGAGGTTGAACGAGGGCATGCGCGGGCTCCTCGGAGCATGCGTTGAGCGCGGCGCGCCGCCGGTTGCAAGGGGGTTGCAGGGAATGACGAACCGGCGGCGCTCCGCGACTCAACGACGGTGGGTCAGCGTAATGGGGAACTCGGTGACGCCGCGCACGAACGCGTTACGCAGTATGCGCGGCCCTTCGGCGTCGGCGCGGCCGGCGTCGCCGACGCGCGCCACGAACTCCTCGAAGAAGATCTGCAACTCCAGCCGGGCGAGCGAGGCGCCGAGGCAGAAGTGCGGCCCGAGGCCGAAGGCGATGTGGTCGCCGGGCGCGCGGGCGACGTCGAACGCGTCCGGCCGGTCGAAGACCGCCTCGTCCCGGTTCGCCGACCCGTACATGAGCAGCACCTGCTCGCCTGCCGGCACGGTCACCCCGCCGATCTCGGCATCGCGGACGGGCACCCGGCACATGTTGAGGATCGGCGTCGTCCAGCGGACGAACTCCTCCACGGCGTCGGTGATGCGGGACGGGTCCTCGCGCAGCAGCGCCCACTGGCCGGGGTTCTGGATCAGCGCGTCGATCGCGGTCGCGATGACGGTGCGGGTCGTCTCGGCGCCGCCGACGAGCAGCAGCAGCGCCTCGTGCGCCAGGTGCTGGTCGTCGTACTCGGGCTGGCCCTCGCCGGCGTTGGACCAGACCGACAGCAGGTCGCCGGCGGGGCAGCCGCGCCGCTCGGCCGCCATCTCCAGGACGGTCAGCGCGAACTCGCCGCTCGCGATCGTGGCCTCGTCGGTGACGTAGCGCTGCCCGCCGCCCGCGTACACCGCCGTCGCCGACCAGTCGACGAGCTGCGGCCAGGCGTCCTCGGGGAAGCCGAGCAGCCAGCCGATGACGCGCGCGGGCAGCGGCGCGGCGAGCGCCGGGATCGCGTCCACGGTGCCCTGTTCGAGCGCGGTCTCGATGCACTCGACGGTGACGGCGCGGATGCGGTCGGCGTAGCGGGCGACGCCGCGCGGGGTGAACCGCTGGTAGACCATGCGGCGGCGGTGCGCGTGCTCGGGGTCGTCCAGCCCGATCATGGACGGGTCGGCGGGGAGCTGCGGCCGGTACCCGCCGGAGTTCGTCCACAGCTTCGGGTTGCGCTCGATCGCGAACACGTCGGCGTGCCGGGAGACGCCCCACAGCTTGTTGCCGGCGTCGTGGTAGACGGGCGCCTCGGCGCGCAGCCACGCGTAGACCGACCAGGGGTCGGTGGCGTACATCTCGCCGTCCAGCAGGTCGATCTCCATCACTGTCCTCCTCGCACGAGACGGCCGGGGAGCGCGCCGGTGTGCTCGCCGTCCGCGAAGGTCTGCACGCCGGCGACGAACGTCGCCAGGTAGCCGTCGGCCCGCTGGAGCAGGCGGCGGCCCCCGGCGGGCAGGTCGCGGGCGGTCTCGGGGCGGCGCAGCGCGACGCGGTCGAAGTCGATGAGGTTCAGGTCGGCGCGCATGCCGGGCGCGATGGTCCCGCGGTCGGCCAGCCCGTACAGGGCGGCGGTGTCGCGGGTCATCATCCGCACGACGTGCTCCAGCGGCAGCTTCGGGCCGCGGTGCCGGTCGCGCGCCCAGTGCGCGAGCATCGTCGTCGGCAGGGACGCGTCGCAGATGAACCCGCAGTGCGCGCCGCCGTCGCCGAGGCCGAGGACGGCGCGCGGGTGCGTCAGCATCTCGCGCTGGGCGTCCAGGTTCCCGGCGGCGTAGTTGAGCAGCGGCATCAGCAGGACGTTGCGGCCCTCGTCCTCCAGCAGCAGGTCGTAGAGCAGTTCCATCGGGTCGCGGCCGGCCGCGGCGGCGACGGCGGCGACCGAGGTGCGCGGGTCGGGCTCGTAGTCGGGGTTCTCGGCGGCGAGCGGGTAGAGCCGGTCGGGGAACGCGCGGACGGACGCGGCGAGGATGTCCTCCTGGGCGGGCCGCTCGGCGAGGATGCGGGCCTTCACCTGCGGGTCGCGCATGCGGGCGACGCGCTCGGCGAGCGGCAGCAGCGCCATCTCGACGTAGGTGGGGTGGTCGCCGAAGGCGTGCAGGGAGTCCAGGCAGATGAGCATCCCGAACGGGCGGGACGCGACCTGCGGGAACAGCCGCGCGTCCGGCGCCGACGACAGCTCCAGGATCTCGCGCCACAGGTCGGGGACGGCGTCGATCTGCAGCAGCGCGAACGACACCGGCCGGTCGATGGCGGCCGACAGGCGCCGCATCCACGCGACCTCGCGGGCGGGCGCGTTGACGTCCTCGCCGGCGGCCCCGGCGGGCGCCAGCTCGTAGACGCCGCGGCCGAGTTCCTTCAGCGCCTCGCCGATGCCGAACAGCTCGTCCTCGGCGGCGAAGGTCCCCGGCACGTACTCGCCGTCGATGGCCTTGTGGGTGAGGGTGCGGGAGGTCGAGAACCCGAGCGCCCCGGCCGCGACTCCCTCCTTGACGATGGCTTTCATGGCGGCGATGTCGTCGGGCGTCGCGGGCTCGTTGCGGGCGCCGCGCTCGCCCATCACGTACGCGCGGACGGCGCCGTGCGGGACCTGCGCCGCGATGTCGACGGCGTACGCGCGGTCGTCCAGGGCGTCCAGGAACTGCGGGAAGGTCTCCCACTCCCAGCTGATGCCCTCGGTGAGGGCGCTGCCGGGGATGTCCTCGACGCCCTCCATCAGGCCGATCAGCCACTCGTGCCGGTCGCGGGCGGCGGGCGCGAAACCGACGCCGCAGTTGCCCATGACGACCGACGTGACGCCGTGCCAGGACGACGGCGCGAGCACCGGATCCCACGTCGCCTGCCCGTCGTAGTGGGTGTGGATGTCGACGAAGCCGGGCGTGAGCAGCGCGCCGCCCGCGTCGATCGTGCGGCGGCCGGCGCCGGCGTCGCGGCCGACGGCGGTGATGCGGCCGCCGCTGACGGCGACGTCGGCGGTGCGGGCGGGGGCGCCGGTGCCGTCGACGACGCGGGCGTTCTTGATGACCAGATCGGGGGGGATGGCGATCACTCCTTCGAGGGGATGCCGCGCAGCGCGTCCGCGCCGAACAGGGGCTCGAACACGGTCCGGTAGTCGGGGCCGCGCCGCAGGTGGTGGCCGCCGTCCACGTTGAGGACCTGGCCGGTGACCCACGACGACTCCGGCCCGGCGAGGAACCGGGCCGCCTCGGCGATGTCGGCCGGCTCGCCGGGGCGGGCGAGCGGCATGCAGGCCAGGTAGTCGTCCAGGACGGGACCCTCGTCGGCGATGCCGGCGACGAGGTCGGTCAGCACGATCCCGGGCCGGATGCCGTTGACGCGGATGCCGACGCCGCCGAGCTCGTCCGCGCCGAGCCTCACCAGGTGGTCGACGGCGGCCTTGGACACGCCGTAGGCGCCGAACCAGCGGTGGGTGGTGGACGAGGCGATCGAGGAGATCGCGACGAACGCGCCGCCTCCCGTGCCCGCCATCGTGCGGGCCGCGTGCTTGAGGACGAGCATCGTGCCGGTCGCGTTCAGCTCCAGCGTGGCCCGCCAGGCGTCGGCGTCCAGCTCCTGCACCGGCCCGACCGACGTCGTCCCGCCCGCGCTGTGCACGACCGCGCGGAGCGGGCCCTCGGCGGCGGCGTGCGCGACGGCCGCGCGGACCTGCTCCTCGTCGGTGACGTCGGCGGCGATGTACCGCAGGCCGGTGCCCTTCAGCCGCTCCGCCGAGCGGCCGCAGATCGTGACGGCGGCGCCGTCGGCGGCGAGGCGGCGCGCGCAGGCCAGGCCGATGCCGCTGCCGCCGCCGGTGACCAGCGCGGCGGTCCCGTCGAGTGCTCCCATGTCACGGCCTCCAGAGGGGTTCGTCGATCTCGAAGCCGACCGGCTCGCCCCAGGCGTTGCGGTGGCTGACCTCGTGCGCGGGGCGGCGCGGCGCCACGTCCCAGCGCCCGAGCGGGTACCCGAACGTGGCGCAGCACGACTGCACCCAGCCCTCGCCCGGCGGGACGCCGAGGATCGCGTTGCTCTCCTCCGGATGGAAGATCCCGAGGACGACGGTGAGGGAGCTGCCGACGCCCTCGGCGCGCGCGGCGAGCTGGGCGTTCCAGACCGCCGGGAAGATCGAGCCGCCCGTCGGGTCGTGCTGGGCGAAGCCGAACAGCAGCAGCGGGACGGACGCGAAGTTGTCGGCGAGCCACTGCGCCGACCTGAAGACCGCGAGGGCGCGGCGGTCGCCGGTCCGCTCGGCCTCGGCGATGGCGTCCTTGTAGATCGTGGCGTAGAGCTGCGCCATCGCGTCCTGGTAGAGGGGCGCGAGGCGGGCCCGGACGTCGGGGGAGTCGACCAGCAGGAACCGCCAGTTCTGCTGGTTGCCGCCGCTCGGCGCGCGGATCGCGGCGTCCAGCATGCGGCGCTGGACGTCCGCGGGCACCGGGTCGGGGCGGACGCGCCGCATGGCGCGGGTGGTGTAGAGAGCCTCGTGCAGGTCCATCCGGGGGGTACGCGACACCGGTCTAGGCTAACGTCGCAACCAAGCAAGCGGTAGGTACAAATCGGGAGGCGGGCACCCCATGCGCGAGCTGACCGGCCGGACGGCCGTCGTGACCGGAGCGGGCAGCGGCATCGGCCGCGCCCTCGCGCTGCGCTTCGCCGCCGAGGGCATGCGCCTCGCCCTCGCCGACATCGAGGCGGACGCGCTCGCGGCCACCGCCGCCCTGCTGCCGGACGCCGAGCTGCTCACCCGCGCCGTCGACGTCGGCGACGAGGACGCCGTGCACGCCTTCGCCGACGCCGCCTTCGACCGGTTCGGCGCCGTCCACGTCCTCTGCAACAACGCCGGCGTCTTCGGCGGCGGCCAGATGTGGACGCGCCCGGCGGCCGACTTCGCGTGGGTGCTGCGGGTGAACCTGTGGGGCGTGCTGCACGGCGCGCACGCGTTCGTCCCCCGCATGCTGGCGCAGGACACCGAGGGGCACGTCGTCAACACCTGCTCGGTGTCGGGGGTGTTCGGGGCGCCGTTCTCCGGGCCCTACACCGTCTCCAAGTTCGCCGCCTACGCCGCCACCGAGGTCCTCGCCCACGAGTTCGCGCTGACCGGAGCGAAGCTGCGGGCGTCGGCGCTCTGCCCCGGCGGCGTCGCCACCCGCATCCACGAGTCCGGCCGCAACCGGCCGGGCGGCCCCGTCGCGCCGTCCGACGACCAGGCGTTCGTGGACGGCCTCATCGCCGACACCGTCGCGGGCGGCATCCCGCCCGCCGACGTCGCCGACGCCGTCGTCGACGCCATCGCCACGGGACGCTTCCTCGTCCTCACCCACCCCGCCTACGCGCCCGGCCTCGCCGAGCGGGGCGCCGCGCTCGCCGCCGGGCGGCTGCCCGGGCTGCCCGACTACGAGTCCCGCGGCGCGGATCTGCGCGACAATGGGCCCAGCTGACGAAGGAGGCCCGTTGAGCGGGGACATCCGCATCACCGTGACGCGCACGCTGAGCAAGGACCAGCAGGCGCGCCGGGAGCGGCTCATCGAGGCGGCCCGGGTGCTCGCCCTGGACGGCGGGTACGCCGCCGTCACCATGCACGACGTCGCCGACCGGGCCGGCGTCGCGCGCGCCACCGTCTACCGCTACTTCGCCACCAAGGACCACCTCCTCACCGAGGTCGCCGCGACCTGGGCGCACCGCGTCACCGCCGACATCGACGCGCTCGCCGTCGGCGACACCGCGACCGAGCGGCTGACCGCGATGCTGGAGCGCATCGTGTTCGTCGCCGCCGAGGAACTCACCCTCACCTCGGCCATCATCCAGGCGGTCACCTCCGACGACTCCAGCGTCGACGACGCCCGCACCGTGCTGTTCCTGTTCGTGCGCGACCGCCTCGCCGCCGCGATCGGCGACCCGCTGCCCGACCGCGACGAGGTCGAGGTCGTCCTCGGCCACGTCCTGCTCGCCGCCCTCGTCAGCCTCGCCTCGCTGCGGCGGCCCGTCGAGGAGGTCGCGTCGATGGTCCGCACGGCCGGGCGGCTCGTCCTCGCGGGAGCCCTCACCACCGCCTGAGTGGACCCCGGCGGCGGGCCGGTTTTGGACCTGTCGCCGTCCGCGCGGACGGCCGTAGCGTCGCGCCCATGACGCACCCCCTGCTCTTCCTGCTCGCCGCACTCACGCTCGTCGCGATCCCGGGGCCGAACCACCTGTACATCACCGCCCGCAGCATCGGCGAGGGACGCCGCGCGGGCCTGGCGTCCGCGCTCGGCATCGAGACCGGCACCCTCGTCCACATCGCGTTCGCCGCCGCCGGCCTGTCGGCTCTCGTCGCCGCGTCCGCGACCGCCTTCGGCGCCGTCCGCTACGCGGGCGCCGCCTACCTGCTCTACCTGGCCTACCGCAGCTTCCGCGGCGGCGGCGGCGAGGAGCCCGACCTCGCGCCGCGGTCCCTGCCGCGCGTCTACCTCGACGGCGTCCTCGTCAACGTGCTGAACCCGAAGGTCATCCTGTTCTTCCTGGCGTTCCTGCCGCAGTTCGTGGACCGCGACGCGGGCGCCGTCCCCCTCCAGATCGCCGCGATGGGCCTGGTCACCGCCCTCATCGGCCTGGCGAGCGACGTCGTCTACGCCCTCGCCGCCGACTCCCTGGGCGGATGGCTGCGCGCCCGCCCGTCCTTCCGCCGCCGCCAGGGCTACGCGGCGGCCCTCGTGTACCTTGCCCTCGGCGCCCTCACCCTCCTGGCGACCCCCTCAGCACGCCACACCTGACCAGCCGCTTCACCGATGGTTCTCACATCGTCGGGCACAGATATTGACATGACTGTTGCTGGCCGCTTACATGACTGTTGCTGATCTTCTGTTGTCGACATAAGTCGGTCGATGAGGCTTGTCTTCCCAGAAAAAAGAATCGGATCGATTCGCTGCTGAACCCTGACGGACTGGTGCATCTGTCGGGCAGCGGCGGGCGAGGTGGTCCTCCTGCAGGCGATCGTGGCGACTCGCTTGCCCCTGCCGCTCCAGAAGGCGGGGATCGCGGAGCGGTCCCCGCGCCGGCATGGGTTTTCGCTCCGGCCCATCCAGGTGTACAGGACGGTGCGACCGTGCCGATCTATGAGATCCGTGAGTCAGAGGCCGGTGTTCCCGTCCTTCCGGTGTTCTCTACTTTGAACGATCTCATTGTCCAATTGGGCGACGAACAGCCCTGGGTCGAAGTAGAGGTTCAATCCCTCCTGCGGATCGACGGTCGCCCGGAGTTGGTTTTGGACCCTGTCATCGACGGTGCCGCCGATCGCTGGAATGCAGAAATTTCGGCGGTTTTCATCGAGAACTTTAAGAAGCGGAACGGGAGGGGTGTATGAGCGGCGGTTTTGAGGTCGTCTTCAGGGATCTGCTCCGCGCATCGAAGGCATTTCATGTTCGAGGCAAGGATTTCGGCGACATCGCCCCCAAAGATGGACCACCGGTTCCGCATGTCAACGAACCCTTGCTGGCAAAGGTGCTTCCGCAGGTATTGCGGGCCATCGGCGTCATGCACGACGCAGTGGCGTCGAGTATGGAGGGACATTCTCTCAAACTGCAGCACGCTCACGACGTCTATCTGCACACGGAGCGGAAGAACAAGGAACTCGTGGCTCGGCTGGCCAAAACGCTCAGCAATCCGGAAGCGATCGAGTAGGTGAGAACCGATGGCGCCGAAACGCCACGCGAAGCAGCCTTCCCTGCTAGCCGTCAATCATTCCGACCCGCAGTGGTCCATAGGCGTTGATTTCATCGCGCTGTCGAATCTGGCCGGTGTGCTCTACCGTTATGGACCCGCTGCTGAGGCGGTGATCGCTTCGGTGAACGACTCTATAGCGGATATCGCCGAAGATGCGGGCTGGAAAGGAAAAACGGCACAGGCGTTCCGGGACGCCTGGGACGAGGACACGCAGTTCGCCGACAAGCTCGCCGCTTTCGAGGGAGGGGTGGCGGATGTCATCGATGGACTCGCGCTGCATCTGTCCTACCTGCAGAAAGAGCTCAATGACCGCATCGATCAGCTGAACCGTACGGTTGCGCTCAGTAACTTCGGCGGTAACCCGGCCGCCGCGCAGATGGCGCTGCGCGAGGAGCAGGCCAAAGCGAGCAGGCAGGTGGATGCGAAGGTTCAGGAGGCCCAGCGCAAGGCGGCCGGCGAACTCCAGGAGCTGTACATGGGAAAGAAAGGCGGCTGGTCGGCGATCAAGGCACTCGATGACCTGAAGCACAGTAAACTGGTGGCCGCCGATCTCAAGAAGACGCTGTCGAAGGTCGAAGACGATTTGAAGGATAGCGTCCCCGGAGGGGGCGAGAAGTCGCTCTTTGGTAAGATCACAGATAGTGGAATGGTCAAGGGTGCCGGAACTTATGGTGGTATCGGTACTGCGATCGGTGGAATAGTGGGACCAGAGGGGGCCCTGGTCGGTGGCGTCATCGGTGGTGTCGGCGGTGCGGTGTGGGGTGCGTTGAGTTCCTGAAGATCAGCCTGGACGGGGCGCTTTCCGAATATTCGTCGTCGCGGATCCGATGCACTCTCAGAAGGGGCTCAACGGATGGAGATCTTCCCGTGGGTGGGAGGCGTCATCACGTTCTGCTCGGCCGTCGCCCTGCTCGTCCAATGGGGTCGCGATCGCCGCGACGACTGGGGGCACCGCAGCGCGTTGTGGTGGGTGAGCGGGTTTTTTCTCAGTGCCTTCTTCTTCATGGTCGCTGTTGGGAACCTGCGCTGACGAACCCGCCTGCGCTCTCCGCCCGAGCGGTACCCGCGCACTCGCCTGCCCATGTTGGACGGTAGTGCTTCCGCGCTCGGCTGACCCGTCGTGGTGAACCGCACCGGGAACCTTGTCAAGTGGGTGACAACGGGGGCCGCCGATTGCTGCGGTGAACCAGCAGTGTTCTCGATCGACCGGCGGTAACTTCCGGGAACGCCCCGAACGGCAGCCCGCCCGGGGCGGGAGGTGACGCGCGATGTCCACGTCCGCCGGGGAGCGGCCGCCCCTCGAACCGTGGGCCGGGGTGCCCGGGGAGATCTCCGAGGTCTTCCGCCCGCACCTGGACGGCCTCGCCGAGGAGATGATCGAGGAGATCCTCGCCGGGGTGCCCGAGTACGCCCGGCCCGAGGACGAGGAGTACGCGCGGCTCGTCCGGCTCGCCGTGGAGGGCGCCCTCACCCAGTTCGTCGACCTCATCGTCGACCCCGACGCCTCCTGGGACCAGGTCGCCGCCGTCTACCGCGAGATCGGCTGGGCCGAGGCCCGCGAGGGCCGCAGCCTGGACGTCCTGCAGACCTCGCTGCGGCTCGGCGCCCGGGTCGCCTGGCGGCGCCTCGCCGCCGAGTCCGACCGGTACAACATCTCCCGCGCCACCCTCGCCAGCCTCGCCGAGGCCATCTTCGCGTTCCTGGACGAGATCGCCCGCGCCGCGACCGACGGCTACACCAAGGCCCGCGAGCAGGAGGCCGGCGAGCTGGAGCACCGGCGCCGCCGGCTGCTGGACCTGATGCTCGCCGAGCCGCCCGCCGCCGCGCAGGCCGTCGCCGACCTCGCCCGCCTCGCCCAGTGGCGGGTGCCGCGCTCGCTCGCCGTCGTGGTCCTCGCCGAGCGCGGCCCCGAGCGGTTCGCGCACCCGGTGCTGCCGCCCGACGTCCTCGCCGACGTCAACCGCCGCGAGCCCTGCCTCGTCGTGCCCGACCCCGACGGGCCCGGCCGCGCCCGCGTCCTCGACGGCGCGCTGCGCGAGTGGGTCGCCGCGATGGGCCCGACCGTGCGGACCGAGGACGCCGCCAAGTCGCTGCGCTGGGCGCGCGAGGCGCTGCCGCTCGCGCGCCGCGGCATCCTGCCCGCCGAGGGCCTCATCCGCTGCTCCGAGCACATGCCGACGCTGGTGGTGTTCAAGGACGAGGAGCTGGTGCGGGCCGTCGCGGACCTGCGCCTCGCGCCGCTGAAGGCGATCCGCCCCCGCCACCGCGAGCGCCTCATGCGGACCCTGCTCGCCTGCCTGCAGAGCGGCTTCAACGCCACCGAGGTCGCGAGCCGCCTGCATGTGCACCCGCAGACCGTCCGCTACCGGCTGCACCAGCTGGAGGAGCTGTTCGGCGAGGCCCTCTACGACCCCGAGTCGCGGCTGGAGATGGAGATGGTGCTGACCGTCTGGCTGAGCGAGCCCGAGGGCGCCGCCGACCGCCGCGGCGAGGTCATCGCCCTCGACGGCGCCCGCCCCGCCGCCCCCGCCCCCGACGCCTGACCCCCCGGTCACCCCTCGTTGACTTGTGGCGTGTTGCGCTGCGGGAGCGCTCCCGCAGCGCAACACGCCGCAAGTCAACGAGGAGGCGGGGGTGATTTCGTTCTCCATCAAACGATTGACGGAGGCGGCGGGCGGCGCCTAGCGTGAGGCGATGAGCAGCAGCATCCACGGCGCCGGGCCGCCGGACGGCGGCAGCGGCGCCGCGGCGTCCGGCCGCGAGCGCGTCCTCGACGTCGCCACCCGCCTGTTCGCCGCCCTCGGCTACGACGGCACCTCCACCCGCCTGATCGCCGAGGCCGCCGGCCTCAACGTCGCGACCGTCGCCTACCACGCGGGCGGCAAGCGCGAGCTCTACCTCGCCGTCATGGAGCGCGCCCACCGCCTGGAACAGGAGGCGCTCGCGGGCGCCCTCGCCGCCTTCACCCCCGACGCCGCCGGGGTGCGCGCCCTGGTGGACGGCTACCTGGACTTCTGCGTCGCCCACCCCCAGGTGCCCGCCCTCTGGATGCACCGCTGGCTGTCGGACGCCGCCGACGTCGCCGACCTGGAGGCCCGCTACGCCCGCCCCCTCATCGACACGATCATCGCGGCGATCGGCCCGGCGGTCCCGGCCGGCGTGGACGTCGAGTACGCCGTCATGACGGTCATCTGGGTCACCCACGGCTTCGGCGCGGGCGGCCTGCCCGCCGCCGGGGGAGAGCGCCGCCGCCTGGACGACCCCGCCGAGGTCGCCCGCTTCCGCGCCCACCTGCACCAGCTCGTCGAGCGCATGCTCGGCCTCTGAGCCCGGCCCTGGAGCCACCCATGACGTCCTCCGCCACGCCCGCCGCGCCCGCGGCGGCCCCCGCCGTGACGCGCGGCCGCCTGCTCGGCTACGGCGTCGGGTCGGTCGGCACCGGCGTCTTCTCCGCCGTCCCCGGCCTGCTGCTGCTCTACTACCTGACCGACGTGCTCGGCGCGCCCGCCGCGCTCGCCGGCGCCGTCCTCGTCGTCCCGAAGGCGTGGGACGTGCTGCTCGACCCCGTCGTCGGCGCGGCCAGCGACCGCGAGGCCGTCCGGACGGGCCGCCGGACGCGGCTGCTGCTGGCCGGCGCGCTCGCGCTGCCGGTGCTGTTCGCGGCGATGTTCGCCGCGCCGTCGCCGCTGCTCGCCGGCCTGGCGTTCCTGCTCGCCGCGACCGCGTTCGCCTGCTTCCAGGTGCCGTACGTCGCGCTGCCCGCCGAGATCTCGGCCGAGCCCGCCGAGCGGGCGCGGGCGATGGGCTGGCGCGTCGTCTGCCTCACCGTCGGCATCCTGCTGGCGGGCGGCCTCGCGCCCGTCATCGTCAAGGCGGCGGGGGACGGGCGCGGCGGCTACGCGGTGATGGGCGTCGCGGTCGGCGCCTGCATCCTCGCGGCGATGCTCGCGAGCGCCCTCGCGACCCGCTGGATCCCGTCGCGGCCGGGGCCGCGCCCGCTCGGCCTGGCCGCCGCGCTCCGCACCGCGCGCGGCAACCGGCCGTTCTTCGCGCTGCTCGGGGCCTTCGCGGTGCAGTCGCTCGCGGTCGCGGTGATGCTCGCGGGCGCCCCCTACGTCGCCACCTACCGGCTGGACGCCTACGGCCTCACCTCGGCGATGTTCGTCTGCATGGTCGGGCCGAGCGCGCTCGCCGTTCCGCTCTGGCAGCGCCTCGCCCGCCGGCACGGCGCCGTCCCCTGCTACCTCGCGGCCGTCGTCGCGTTCGCGGTCGCGGCGGCGCTGCTGTACCCGGCGATCGCCGCCGGGACGCCCTACGTCCTCGCGCTCACCGCCGCCGTCGGCGTCTGCTACGCCGCCGTCCAGCTCCTGCCGCTGTCGCTGCTGCCCGAGACGGTGCACGCCGACGCCGCCCGCACCGGCCACGCCCAGTCCGGCGCGTTCACCGGCCTCTGGACGGCCGCCGAGACCGGCGCGCTGGCCCTCGGACCCGGCCTGTTCGCGCTGATCCTCGCCGCCGCCGCGTTCCGCTCCACCGACCTGGACCACCCGGTCCACCAGCCCGGCTCGGCCCTCACCGGCCTCACCGCCGGGTTCACCCTCGTCCCCGCCCTGCTGCTGCTGGCGAGCGTCCCGCTGCTGCTGGCCTACCGAAAGCTGAAGGACACCCACGCACATGCTTCCTGAGAACGGACTTCCCGAACACGGGCGCCCGGTTCCCGACCTGCTCGCCGAGCTCGCCCGTCTCCGCGCGGACGATCTGCCGGTGCGCGGCGGCAAGGTCACCGCCTACGTCTACGACACCGGCCGCGCCGAGATCCACGACGGCGCCGCCCGCGCGTTCGGGGAGATGCTGGAGGTCAACTGCCTCGACCCGACGGCGTTCCCGAGCATCGTCGCGCTGGAGCGGCAGATCGTCACCGCCGTCGCGGCCCGGCTCGGCGGCGGCCCGCACACCCCCGGGATCTTCACCTCCGGCGGCACCGAGTCGATCATGCTGGCGGTCAAGGCGGCCCGCGACACCACCGGCCGCACCGCGATCGTCGCGCCGATCACCGCGCACCCGGCGTTCCACAAGGCCGCCCACTACCTGGGGATGACGGTCGTCCAGGTGCCCGTCGACGCCGGCTTCCGCGCCGACGTGGACGCCGTCGCCGCCGCGATCACCGACGACACGGCGCTGGTCGTGGCGTCCGCCCCGTCCTACCCGCAGGGCGTCCTGGACCCCGTCGCCGACATCGCCGCGCTCGCCGCGGCGCGCGGCGTGCTCTGCCACGTGGACGCCTGCGTCGGCGGCTGGGTGCTGCCGTGGCTGCCGGACGTCCCGCCGTTCGACCTGTCGGTGCCCGGCGTCACCTCGCTCTCCTGCGACCTGCACAAGTACGGCTACGCGCCGAAGGGCGCCTCGGTCGTCCTGTACGGGCGCGAGGACCTGCGGCGCGCCGCCTACTTCGCGTCCGCCGAGTGGCCCGGCTACACCGTGATCAACTCGGGCGTGCAGAGCAGCAAGAGCGCCGGCCCGCTCGGCGCCGCCTGGACGACCCTCATGGCCCTCGGCGACACCGGCTACCGGGCCCTCGCCACCGAGGCCAAGGCCGCCGCGGACGCGCTGGTCGCCGGCGTCGCGGGCATCCCGGGCCTCGCGGTGCTCGGCGCGCCCGCCGCGCCGCTCGTCGCGATCGCCTCCACCGACCCGGCGCTGGACGTGTTCGTCCTCGCCGACAAGGCCCGCGAGCGCGGCTGGTTCTTCCAGCCGCAGCTCGCCTACCAGGGCATCCCCGCCAACCTGCACTTCACCGTGACGAGCGTGTCGTCGGTGCCGGGCATCCTGGAGGCGCTCGCCGCGTCCGCCGAGGACGCGGTCGCCGCCGGGCCGCCCGACGTCCCCGCCGGGCTCGTCGAGAGCCTCGACCTGGACGCCCTCACCGACGCCGACTTCGCCGGGCTGCTCGGCGCCGTCGGCGGCGAGGGCGGCGGGATGGCGACCGTCAACGCCATCCTCGACGGCCTGCCGCCCGCCACCCGCGAGGCGCTGCTGATCCGCTTCCTGTCGGCGCTCTACTCCGGCTAGCGGGCCCTCAGGACAGCCGGGTGAGGCGCTGGACGGGCGACGGCGCGTCCAGCGCCCCCCGCAGCACCAGCGGGACCTTCGCGGCGCCGACGTCCACCTGCCCGACGGCCGTGCCGGCCGCGGCCGTCGCCGGCGGGTCCCCGGCCACGCCGAGGTTCACCGTGAGGCCCGGCCAGCCGACGACGTTCAGCGCGCTCCTGGTGACGAGCGGCGTCGTCCCGCCGAGCCCGTCGTCCACCTTCGCGACGACCGCGCCCGCCGGCGCCACCGTCTCCGCGGTGAGCGCCCGCTCGGCCGCGACCAGCAGCCGCCGCCCGACGCTCATCGCGCCGACGGCGCTCGGGGAGTGCTGCCCCATCACCGCCCCCACGATCATCGTGGGAACGCCGCCGACGCGCCGCTTCGCCGCGAACACGTAGTTGCCGCCCGCCTTGTCGGTGTAGCCGGTCTTTCCGCCGACCACGCCGTACTGCCCGAGCAGCAGGTTCCCGGCGGGCCGCGCCTCGCCGCCGCCGTCCGGCACGTACGCCCGGTTCTTGACGACCTCGGCGAACGCGGGGATCTTCATCGCCGCGGTGAGGAGCTTCACCTGGTCGGCGGCGGTGCTGACGGTCCCGGCGTCGTAGCCGCTCGGGTCGGTGTAGGTGGTGCTCGCCATGCCGAGCCCGCGCGCGGCCTCGTTCATCTTCGCCACGAACGCCGCGTCGGTGCCGGAGTCCCAGCGGGCCAGCTCGTGCGCGACGTCGTTGGCGGAGATGAGGAGCAGCGCCTCCAGCGCCTTGCGCTCGGTGAGGTGCTGCCCGGCGGTGATGCCGAGCAGTGACTCGCCGCGCTGCTTGCGGGCGGGCAGCTCGGCGACGCCCTGCGCGGAGACCGTGCGGTCGGCGCCGGCCTCACCGCTCCGCAGCGGGTGCTGCTTCAGGTACACGTACGCCGTCATGACCTTGGCGACGCTGGCGGTCGGCGTCGGCGCGGCGCCGCCGGACGACCCCATGGTGCCGAGCCCGTCCACGTACACCGCGGCCTGCCCCTGCCCGGACCAGGGCAGCACGGGCGCCGTCCCCGCGAACGTGTGGGTGCGCGCGGCGAGCGCCATCCGCAGCTCGGGATCGGGCACCGGCCGGAACCACTGCCCGGCGGCCACGGCCGCCACGAGCAGCACCGCGACGAGCACCCCGACCAGCCACCGCTTGCCGCGCCGCTTCTCCTCCGCCGGGGCCTGCGCCTGGGTCTGGGCCTGAGCCTGGGCCGCCTGCGGCGCGTGCGCGCCCTGCTCCTGCTGCTCCCACGGCACGCTCCACTGCCCGGACGTCCGGGACGTCGGGATCTCGGCCTTGGGCAGCTTCAGTTCGAGCGGGAACTCGGGCAGCGGCAGATCCTCGCGCGTCCGCGTGCCGGAGTCCTCGCGCTGCGGCAGCGGCAGATCGAGGCGCGTCTCGGCCCGCTCGGCCCGCCGCTCGGGATGCGGCCGCCCGACCACCTCCCGCGCGGGACCGGTGTCCATCTCCCGCCAGCTGACCCAGTCGTCCCCGGCCCCGTTCCCAGGCGCGGCCTGCTCGATCTCCCACCAGGGCCGCTGCAGCTCCTCCCGCGTCGCGTCCCGCTGCGCCTGGAACTCGGTCGTCCCCTCCCGGCCGCGCTCCGGACCCCGCTGCCGGTGCTCCCCGCTGACCCGCGGTCCGTCGTCGTCCCGCCGCGCGGCCCAAGGAGCCCCGGGCGGAAACTCCCCACTCCGCCGCGGCTCACCACCGTCGTGCGCGCCCCGCCCGTCCGCGGACGGCCGTGACTCCCGGCCCTGCCGCGCAGCCGCATCATCCCCACGCCGAGGCCCGCGCTGCTCACCCTCGCCCCCACGAGGCCACTGCTGAGACCCGGCGCGGTACTCCCCGCTCTGCCGCTGCCCAGGCCGCCGCTCCTGCGCACCCTCCGGAAGCCCCCGCCGCTGAGCCTCAGCGCGGTACTCCCCGCTTTCACGCGAAGCCCTGGCCTCGCCCGGACGTCCCTGTCCGAGCGCATCACCCGAAGCCTGCCCCTGCCCGGGACGTCGCCCGCCTTCCCCGGGGCCGCGCCGCTCACCCTCGCGCGGCTGCTGCGGCCGGGAGTCAGCCCGATGCTCCCCACTCTGGCGCGCGTCCTGCTCACGTGCAGGCCGCCGCCCCCGCGCACCTTCCCCAAGCCCGCGCTGCTCGCCGTCACGCGGCGGCTGCTGAGGCTCAGTGCGGTATTCCCCGCTCCGGCGCACGTCGCGCCCTTGTTCGGGACGCCTCTCTCGCGCACCTCCCGCAGGCCCGCTCGGCTCACGCCGCTGAGGCTCAGCGCGGTGCTCTCCACTCTGCTGCGGCTCTCGTCCCTGCTCGGGACGCCGCTCCTGCGTGCCTTCCCCAGGCCCGCGCCGCTCACGCTCACCCGCGTGCGGCTGCTGCGGCCGAGGGGCAGCGCGGTGTTCGCCGCTTTGGCGCGTGTCCTGCTCGTGAGCAGGCCGCCGCTCCTGCGTGCCCTCACTAGGCTCGCGCTCACGCTCGCCGCCGTGCGGCTGCTGCGGCCGGGGCGCGGCGCGATGCTCCCCGCTTTCGCGCGTGTCCTGCTCGCGCGCAGGCCGCTCCTGCGCGCTTTCCTCGGGTCCGCGCTGCTCCTGCTCGCCCGCGCGAGGCTCTTCGCTTTCGCGCGGGGTCTTGGCTTCGCTCAGACGTCCTTGTTGGAGCGCGTCGCCTGGCGTTCCCGTTTGCCCGGGACGTTGCGCGCCCTCCCTAGGGTCATGTTGCGCGCGCTCGTCGGTCGGCTGGTCTTGCCTTGAGGGTTCGCTCCCACGCGGCGTCCGCGCGTCTGCGGCGTGCTGCTCCTGCGCGCCGTCTTCCTCGGGAAGCCGGTGCGGCCGGGTCGCTCCACTCTGAGGCTGCGGCGTAGCCGCGTCTTCCTCGGGCTCGCGCTGCGCACGCCCGTCCGCTCGCTCCGGCTGCTCAGGCTCGTCACTCGACGGTGGCACGATCCGCTCATCTGCGGACTGCGGCTCGGCGCCGTTCTTGTCGCTTTGCGGCATGACCGGGTCTTCGTCGGCTCGCGGTCCCTGCTGGGGGCGTCGCGCGTCTTCTGCCGGGGCGCGCTGTGCGTGCTCGTCCGGCTGTTGTGCGGGCTGCTCAGCGTCAGCTTGGCGCTCGGCACCCGCTCTCGTGGCCGGTTCGCCGGCGGGATGCGGCTCCTGCCCAAACTGCTGGGCGTCCTCTTGGGCGAGCGGCGCGCGCTGCTCGGGGGCGTCCGCCTGCTGCTCTTGCTGCTGGGGCTCGTCGCTCTCGCGTGTGGTCCGCTCGTTCTGAGGCTCGCGGGGTGTTCCGCCGGGCTGCTCCTCGCCGGGCTCCGGCTGCTCGTGCTGAACGCTCTCCGCGCCGTCGCCGGGCTGGGGTTCGGGAGCGGGCTCAGCGGCGGGCGCCGGGTCTTCCTCGGCGTCGCCACGCTCGGCGGTCTCAGACTCAGAGGGCTCAGTGGTCCCGGGGGCCGACGGCTGCTCCAGGCGCAGTTCGATGTTCGGTCGCCCGGCCTCGTCCGCCGGGTCGTCCTCGCGTGCCGCGTCGTCGGCGTCTGTGGGGTCCGTCGCGTCGGCCGGGTTCCCGGGGGGCGCGCTCGGCGGGGCCTGCGGGGTCGCCTCGGCCTCGGCGGGCGCGGGCTCGGCCGCAGCCGGCCTGCGGCGCGGGGTGAACCAGGGGCTGATGTCCTGCGAGGTCTTGGTGGGATCGCCCTCGGGCACGCCGAACTCGACCGTCCGCGAGTGCTCCCGCGGCTCGTCCCCGGACCGGGACGGATCGGTGGAACCCGGTTCGCGCACGGCGACCTCCTCGGCTCTGCGGCTCGGTTGCGGCCCGATACGACCTGAACGCGGTGGTTCACCACCGCGGACGGTGCGGGCGGGGGGCGGGGCGGTCCGTTCACCCGGGAGCCCCGGGAAGAGACCCCCGCATCCTCTCGAAGGATGCGCAGCTTAGCCGGAAAGTTCGCTTTGTTATGAATTGGAGATCAAGAAAAGCGGGCCGGCGTGAACCCGAATGCGGCCGAGTGGCGAGACATGTCCGTCATATCACTGTCTCTCGCATGGGAAGGCCGGTCCGCATGCCATGGTGTCCGCGATGACCGCACCCCCCGACCTGGGCACCGCCGAGTCCGATGCCCGGCTCATCGAACGGTCGCTGCAAGAGCCCGAGGCGTTCGCCGCGCTGTTCGACCGCTACGCCGCGATGCTCTACCGCTACGTCTCCCGCCGCCTCGGCCCCGAGCCGGCCGAGGACGTGGTCGGGGAGACGTTCCTGGTCGCCTTCAGCCGCCGCCACCGCTACGACCTGGCCTACACGGACGCGCGGCCCTGGCTGTTCGGCATCGCGACCAAGCTGGTCTCCCGCCACCACCGCGGCGAAGCGGCCCGCTACCGGGCGCTGCGCCGCAGCCCCGTCGAGCCGCACGTGCAGTCGCCCGCCGACGACGTCGCCGCGCTCGTCACCGCGGGCGCGTCCCGCCCGGCGCTCGCCGCGGCGCTCGCCGCGCTGCCGCGCCGCGACCGCGACGTGCTGCTGCTCGTCGCGTGGGGCGACCTGTCCTACGCCGAGGCCGCGCAGGCCCTCGGCGTTCCGGTCGGGACGGTCCGGTCCCGGCTGCACCGGGCCCGCCGCAAGGTGCGCGCCGCGCTCGGCGGCACCGACCCGATGAGCGAGGAGGCATGACCATGGACGACCTGCACGCGCTCCGCGAGCTCGGCCGCGAGCTGGAGAGCCCGCCGCCCGCCTCGCTCGTCCGCCAGCGCGCCCGCCTCGCCGGGCGGGCCGCCCGGCGCCGCTCCCGCCGCGGCACCTGGACGCTGCTGTCCGTCGTCGCCGCGGCCACCGCCGCGCTCGTCCTCGTCCCGGCGCTGCTCCCGCGCGACCGGCCGGAGCCGCGCGCCGGCACCACCGCCGGTACCGCCGGCCGGCCCCTCACCATCCTCCTGCTCGGTTCGGACGCCCGGACGGGCGCGGGCGCCGGCGCCGGGACGGACGGGCCCGTCCGCACGGCCCGCTCCGACACCCTGCTGCTCGTCCACCTGCCCGCCGACCGCAAGTCCGTCCGGGCCGTCAGCCTGCCCCGCGACCTGCTCGTCCCGTCCGTGCCCTGCACGCGCGGCGTCGCGAGCAGGGGCCGGATCATGCTCAACGCGGCGTTCTCCGCGGGCGGCGCCGCCTGCGCCGCCCAGGCCGTGGAGAAGGCCACCGCGGTCCGCCCCGACCGCACCATGGTGATCGACTTCACCGGTTTCGTGACGGTGGTGAACGCCGTCGGCGGCATCCGCGTCACCCTCCCGAAAAGCGTGAACGACCCCGCGTCCGGCCTCCGCCTGTCCGCCGGCCGGCACCTCCTGCGCGGCGAGGCGGCCCTCGCCTACGTGCGCGCCCGGCACGGCCTCGGCGACGGCTCGGACCTGGCGCGCGTCAAGCGGCAGCAGCAGGTCCTCGCCGAGGTGGTCCGCAGGCTGACGGACGCCGGCGCGCTCACCGACCCCGTCAGGATGGGCCGGATCGTCGAGGCGCTCGCCTCGTCGCTGGCGGTCACCCCCGCCATGGGCAAGGTCGAGATGCTGGGCCTCGCCCGCAGCCTGGCGAGGACGGACCCCGCCGACGTCGCGTTCACCACCGTCCCCTTGCGGCCGGCCGCCGCCGACCCGGCCCGGTTGGAGCTGAAGCAGCCCCAGGCCGGCCGGCTGTTCGCGCAGCTCAAATGACGGACGCGCCCCGCCCCTGCACAGGGGCGGGGCGCGCCCGTCACAGCACCTCCAGCACCCGTTCCAGCTCGTCCTCGGTGTTGTAGTAGTGCACCGACGCGCGCACCGCCTCCGGGGCGAGGTTCGGGTCGTAGCCGTGCCCGCTCGGGTGGGTCACGTTCACGTTGACGCCGCGCTCCCGCAGCGCGTGCTTGATCTCGTCGGGCTCGCGGCCCTCGACCGTGAAGGTGACAATCCCGGACCGTTCGATCCCTCTATCCAGCACCGTCACACCTTTATGGCCCGCGAGGGAGTCCCGGAGCCGCCCCGCCAGCGGGTCCACCCGCGCGCGGATCTCCTCCAGCCCTAGTGACAGTGCGTAGTCGATCGCGACACCCAATCCGATCTGTCCGGCCATGAAGCGCTCCCACGTCTCGAACCGCCGCGCGTCCGGGACGATCTCCACGTCGCCGGAGGGGTGCCACTCGGCCGCCTGCAGATCCAGGAACGGCGGTTCCAGCGACTCCAGCACGGACTTCCGCACGTACAGGAAGCCGGTGCCGCGCGGGCCGCGCAGGAACTTGCGGCCGGTCGCCGACAGCATGTCGCAGCCGATCTCGTCGACGTCCACCGGAAGCTGCCCGAGGGACTGGCAGGCGTCCAGCAGGAACGGCACGCCCGCCGCCCGGCAGAGCCGCCCCACCTCGGCGACCGGGTTGACCAGCCCGTTCTGCGACGGCACGTGGTTCAGCGACACCAGCCGGACGCCGCCCGCCCGCAGCGCCTTCTCCAGCGCCTCCAGGCACACCTGGCCGTGCGCGTCGTCCGGCAGCGCCTCGACGACGGCGCCGCGCGCCCGCGCCACCTGCTGGTAGGCGATGGCGTTGCTGGAGTACTCGCTGGCGGTCGTCAGGATGCGGTCGCCGGGCGCGAACGGGATCGAGTAGAAGGCCATGTCCCAGGCCCGCGTCGCGTTCTCCACGTAGGCGATCTCGGCGGGGGAGGCGCCGACGAGCGCGGCGGCCGCGTCGTAGAAGCGCGCGATCTCCGCGGCCGCGGCCTCCTGCGCCTCGTAGCCGCCGATCGTCGCCTCCAGTTCCAGGTGCGCCCGCACCGCGTCCAGCACGGGTGCCGGAGGCAGCGCGGCGCCGGCGTTGTTCAGATGGGCGACCCGAGCGCAGCCGGGGGTCTCGGCTCGCAGCGCCTGCACGTCCATGGTGATCACCTTTCCTTTCCCGCCATTCAAGCGCCGTCCCGAAAATGTCAGACCCCCGGGAGACCCTCGGAGAGCAGGCGGGACGCGTGAGCTTGATCACTCTGTGGTTGACCTCGACCAAGGTCGAGGTCCGAGCATGGGGGCATCCGAGAGCACTTCGAGCGACGGGGCGGCACCGATGGACATGGAAGCGACGGCGTGGACGTCCCTGCACCACGCCATGAACCGGCAGAGCGGGCGGCGGCCCTTCTCGCGCGCCACGCTGCGCCGCGTCGGCGCCTTCGCCCGGCCGCGCCGCCGCCTGATCGCGACGTTCCTCGCGCTCAGCGTGGCGCTCGCGGTGACGGCCGTCGCCACGCCGGTGCTCGCCGGCCGCGCCGTCGACGCCATCGTGACGGGGAAGGACGCCGGGCTCGTCGCCGCCCTCGCCCTGCTGATCGCCGGGCTGGCGCTCGCCGAGGGCGGCCTCGGCCTGCTCAACCGGTGGCTGTCGGCGCGCATCGGCGAGGGCCTCATCCTCGACCTGCGCACCGCCGTCTTCGACCACGTGCAGCGGATGCCGGTCGCGTTCTTCACCCGCACCCGCACCGGCGCCCTCGTCAGCCGCCTCAACAACGACGTCATCGGCGCGCAGCGCGCGTTCAGCGACACCCTGTCGGGCGTCGTCAGCAACCTGGTGACGCTGCTGCTCACGCTCGCGGTGATGCTGAGCATCTCGTGGCAGGTCACCCTGCTCGCGCTCGTGCTGCTGCCGGTGTTCGTGCTGCCCGCCCGCCGCATGGGCGCGCGCCTCGCCGGGATGGAGCGCGAGGCCGCCGAGCACGACGCCGCGATGAGCACCCAGATGACCGAGCGGTTCTCCGCCCCCGGCGCGACGCTGGTCAAGCTGTTCGGCTGCCCCGACCGCGAGTCCGCCGAGTTCGCCGCCCGCGCCCGCCGCGTCCACGACATCGGCGTGCGCACCGCGATGGTCCAGCACGTGTTCATCACCGCGCTCACCGTCGTGTCGGCGCTCGCGCTCGCCCTCGTCTACGGCCTCGGCGGCTGGCTGTCGCTGCGCGGCTCGCTCGACGCGGGCGCCGTCGTCGCCCTCGCCCTGCTGCTCACCCGCCTGTACGCGCCGCTCACCGCCCTCGCCGGCGCCCGCGTCGAGGTCATGTCGGCGCTGGTGGGGTTCGAGCGGGTCTTCGAGGTCCTCGACCTGGAGCCGCTGGTGGCCGAGCGCCCGGACGCCCGCACCGTCCCGGGCGGCCCGGTCGCCGTCGAGTTCGACGGCGTGACCTTCGCCTACCCCGCCGCCGACAAGGTGTCCCTCGCCTCCCTGGAGGAGGTCGCCGCGCTCGACGGGCGCGGCGGCGTGGACGTCCTGCACGAGGTGTCGTTCCGCGCCGGGCCCGGCGAGATGATCGCGCTCGTCGGGTCGTCGGGCGCGGGCAAGTCCACCATCGCGCAGCTCCTGCCGCGCCTCTACGACCCCGACGCGGGCGCCGTCCGGCTCGGCGGCGTCGACGTCCGCGACCTGTCGTTCGCGGCCCTCCGCGACACCCTCGGCATGGTCACCCAGGACGGCCACCTGTTCCACGAGTCGATCCGCGCCAACCTGCTGCTGGCCCGGCCGGACGCCACCGACGGCGACCTGCGCGACGCGCTCCGCCGCGCCCGCCTGGACGGCCTCGTCGACGCGCTGCCCGACGGACTGGACACGATCGTCGGCGAGCGCGGCTACCGGCTGTCGGGTGGCGAGCGCCAGCGCCTCACCATCGCCCGGCTGCTCCTGGCCCGCCCCCGCGTGGTCGTCCTGGACGAGGCGACCGCGCACCTGGACTCCACCTCCGAGGCCGCCGTCCAGGAGGCCCTCGCCGAGGCCCTCGCGGGCCGCACCGCCATCGTGATCGCGCACCGGCTGTCCACCGTCCGCGCCGCCGACCAGATCCTCGTCGTGGAGGCCGGCCGGATCGTCGAGCGCGGCACCCACGACGAGCTCCTCGCCCGCAACGGCCGCTACACCGAGCTGCACACCACCCAGTTCGCCGACGCCCCCGCCCCCGCCCTCCAGCCCGCTCCCTAGCCCCTTAACCCGATCGCGCCACGCCCGGCCGGTATGCCGGAAAAGCGTGGCAGGCGGCCGATCGCCCGGGTTAGGGTGCCGCTCGTCCGGCTCCCGACCCCCAAGGACGCCCATGGACGCCCGTACCGACCCGGACGGCACCGTTCCGCCCGACCCGGAGCCGCCCCTCCTCGTCCCGCCCCCGGCAGGCGGGGCGGGGGAGCCCAAGAGGGTCGAGTGGGCGGAGCTGTTCTTCGACCTGGTGTTCGTCTTCGCCGTCACCCAGGTGTCGGCGCTGCTGCACCACGACCACTCCTGGGCGGGCGCGGCGCGGGCCCTGGTGGTGTTCGTGCCCGTGTACTGGGCGTGGGTCGGCACGTCGGTGCATGCCGACACGCGCGACGCGGAGCGGCCCGCCGCGCGCGTCGCGGTGTTCGCGATCGGCCTCTGCGCCCTGTTCATGGCTCTCGCCACGCCGCTCGCCTACGGTGACCGCGGCCTGCTGTTCGGCGCGTCCTACTGCGCCGCGCGGCTGCTGCTGGCGGCGCTCATGCTCGGCCGCCGCTGGTGGACGCTGAGCCCGTTCAGCGTCGCCGTCGTCGTCAGCGGCCCGCTGCTCCTCGCGGGCGGCCTGGTGGACGACGCCGGCGTGCGCGTCCTGCTCTGGGCGCTGGCGGGCGCCACCGACCTGCTGACGCCGCGCCTGCTGCGGTCGCGCCTCATGGGCCTGCGCTTCGACCCCGGGCACATGCCCGAGCGGTTCGGCCTGTTCCTGCTCATCGCCATGGGCGAGTCCGTCGTCGCGACCGGCGCCGCCGCAGCGGCGGCCCCGCACCTGTCGGCGGGGCTGCTCGGCGCCGTCGCGGCGGCGTTCGCGCTGGTCTGCGCGCTGTGGTGGGTCTACTACCACTTCGCCGCGAGCGCCGTGCAGCACGCGCTGCGGACCGCCGCCGTGCAGACCGACGTCGTCCGCCAGGTGCTGTCCTACGGCCACCTCGCCTTCATCGTCGCCATCATCATCGTCGCGACGGGCCTGCACTCCGTCGTCGGGCGTCCCGGCGAGCACCTGCACCCCGGCACGGCCGCGCTGCTCGTCGGCGGCTGCGCGCTGTACCTCGCCACGTTCGGCTACACGCGCTGGCGGATGTTCCGCAAGGTGGCCTGGACGCGCCTGGCCGCCGCGCTCGTCGTGCTGCCGCTGCTCCCGGCCGCCCCGCACCTGCCGGCCCTGGCCACCGTGGCGCTGCTCGCGCTGCTCGTCGGCGTCCTCAACGTCGTCGAGTTCCAGGTCGTGCAGCGCCGCGGCGGCCTCTGAGCGCGCGGGCACGGGAGTCAGGCGACGACGGCCCGCACGAGGCGCGCGAAGGCGAACGGCCGGAGCGCGTCCGTGCGGTCCCACAGCTCCGCCGGGACGGCCTCGCGCGTCCCCGCGTCCTCGACGACGGTGAGGCCGTGCGCGGCCGTCAGTTCGGCGACCTCGCCGGGTGTCAGGAACGTCCGGTAGGGCTCGCCGCGCTCGCCGGCGGCCTGCCCGGCGAACGCCGCGTACTGCTCGCCGGTCTCGTCGCGCAGCCCGGGCGGCACCATGTACTCCATGACGAGCTCGCTCCCCGGCGCGAGGTGCCGCGCGAGGCCCGCCAGGGTCGCGCCGATCGCCTCGGGAGTCAGGTAGACGCTCACGCCGAGCCAGCCGACGAGCGCCGGCCGGGACGCGTCCAGGCCGGCGGCGGCGAGCGCGTCCCACGGCGGCCCCTCCTCGAAGTCGGCGGGGACGTAGGCCGTCCCGGGCGGCGGCACGATCCCCGCCGCGTCGAGCAGCCCGCGCTTCCATTCCTGGGTGGCCGGATGGTCGACCTCGAACACCCGCACCCCGCCCGCCGACCGGTGGGCGAAAGTGTCGAGCCCCGCGCCGAGGACGACGTACTGGCCGGCGCCGCTCGCGGAAAGGCGCCGCTCGGTGAACGCGGCCCGCACCGTCGTCAGCGTCCGGGTGCCGGCGAGGACGATGTGGTCGCCGTGCTCGCGGTGGTAGCCGATCATCTCGTCGGCGGCGGGGCCGAGCAGCGGTCCCGCGACGGTGTCGCGCAGCAGGAAGGGGGAGTGGTCGACGGCCAGGTGCGCGGCGCGCGCCGCCGTCGCGAACAGGGCCGTCTGGCTGGGCTTTCCGATGTCCATGAAGGCCACGCTATTCGCCTTTCCGGCCATCATATCAGGCGCACATCAATTTCCGATAACCGTGCCGTCAATTCATTGTCGCGATAAAGCGGGGGCAGGTAAGCGAAATGCTAACCTTGCGCTGATCCACGCCTTATCCGCCGCCGCCTAGCGTGTGCGTTGACGGGCTGGCCGCCGGCCGGTCGCTCGCACCGGGTGGTCGTCATGGGGGTGGGGCCTTCGGTGCCGGCCGGCGACCATGCCCGTCCCGTACGAGGACGTGGGGGATCTCGTGGGGCTCACCGGCTCGTGGTTCATCGGGACGCTGTTCCTGCTCGTCCTCGCGCTCGGCACCGTCACGGTGGCGCGGTGGCCCCGGCTCGGGGGCCGGGGCGTCCGCCCGGTGCTCGCCCGCACCGGCCTGCTCGCCGCCGTCCAGGCCGCCGCGCTCCTCGCCGTCCTCACCGCCGTCAACGCGCACTTCGAGTTCTACGCGGGCTGGGACGACCTGTTCGGCACCAACGCCGCCCCGGGCAGGATCCAGCGGGCCGAGGCGCGCGCCGGGCACGTCCCGGCCGTCGCGGCGCTCAGCATCCACCGCCTCGCGCCGCCCGGCGGCGCCGGACGCGACCCGCGCAAGGCGGGCGCCCTGGAGGAGCTGCGCTTCACCGGCGCCAGCACCGGGCTGCCCGCCGACGGCTACGTCCTGCTGCCCCCCGAGTACTTCCAGCCCGCCTACGCCGCCCGCCGGTTCCCCGTCGTCGTCGCGCTGACCGGCTACCCCGGGCACCCGTCGGCGCTGCTGCGCGTCATGCACCTGCCCGACCTGGTCCGGCAGGGGGAGCGGAGCGGCCGCGTCCCGCCCGCCGTCTACGTCATGATGCGCCCCACCCTCGCGCCGCCCCGCGACACCGAGTGCACCGACGTGCCGGGCGGCCCGCAGGTCGCGAGCTTCTTCGGCGAGGACGTGCCGCTCGCCGTCCAGGCCCACTACCGCGTCGCGACGGACCGCGCCGGGTGGGGGATCATGGGCGACTCGACGGGCGGCTACTGCGCCGCCAAGGTCGCCATGACGCACCCCGCCTCCTACACCGCCGCCGCGTCCCTGTCGGGCTACTTCACCACGATCAAGGACATGACGACCGGCGACCTGTACGGGGGCAGCAGGGGCCTGCGCGACGAGAACGACCTGCTGTGGCGCGAGCGGCACCTGCCGCCGCCGCCCGTTTCGCTGCTCGTCGCGTCCTGCCGGATCGGCGAGCAGACCTTCGCGCAGTCGCAGCGGTTCGTCGCCGGCGCCCGCCCCCCGATGCGCACCGACAGCCTGTTCCTCGAATCCGGCGGCCACAATTTCCGCACCTTCCGGCGCATGGTGCCGGCGACGCTCGAATGGTTCGGCGGCATTCTCAAGGCGCAATAGTTCCGCGCCGGTTCTGGCTACGCCGGGGACGCGTCGCCGCGCTCGGGCCGCCGCTCGGCCGCCGGCAGCAGCAGGGTGAAGATCGGCGGGGCGAGGCGGCGCAGCACGAGCCGCCCGCCCTCGGCCTCGGCCAGCGACCGCGCGAGCGCCAGCCCGATCCCGTAGCCGGGGCCCGCCGACCGGCGCCGCTCGAAGATGTCCTCGGCGTCGGTGTCCACCACGCCCGGCCCCTCGTCGGACACGTCCACCGCGAGGCCCCCGCCGATGTCGCTCGCCTCCACGGTGATCCGCCCGCCGCCGTGCGCCACCGCGTTGTCGACCAGCACCTCCAGGATCTGCCGCACCGCCGACGTCGTGGCGTGCACCACCGGCAGCGGCCCGTGCGCCCGCACGGTGAGCGGCCGCCCGGCGTCCTCGCGGCGCGCCTCCAGCTCGGCCAGCAGCGCCGGGACGTCCAGCGGCTCGCGGTCGGGGCCGGCGTCGCGGGCGAGCCGCAGCAGGTCGTCGATGATGTCGCGCAGGTGCTCGCCGCGCCGCACCGCCGTGCGCGCCGCCGCCTCCAGGTCGGCGCCGGGCCGCTCCAGCGCCGCCTCCAGCCCGAGCAGCAGCCCGGTCAGCGGGGTGCGGAGCTGGTGCGACACGTCCGCGCTGAACGCCCGCTCGCGGTCCAGCAGCGTCCCGAGGCGCCGTGCGGTGACCTCCAGCGCGCGGCCCGCCTCGTCGGCCTCGCGGATCCCCGACCGCTGCGCCCGGACGCTGAAATCGCCGTCGCCGAGGGCCTGCGCGGCGCCCGTCAGCCGCTCCAGCGGCAGCGCCAGCCGCCGCGACTGCGAGCGCGCCACCATCACCGCCAGGCCGATGACGACCAGCGCGAACGCCGCCATGAGCAGCCACGCGCCGTCGGTGCGCCGCGCCACCGCCGCGTCGGGCATCCCGACCCGCACGACCGCCCGCCGGCCCTCGTCGGAGGGGATCGGCGCCGTCACCGCGAGGACGCCCGCCTCGTCGGCCTGGTGCGGGCGGCCGTCGGACGTCGCGGCCGCCACCGGCGACGCCGCCGGGCCGTCCCCGGTGAGGCGCGCCCCGTCGGCCCGGTAGATGCCGACGACGATGCCGCCGCTCAGCCCTTCGGGCAGCGCCACCGGGCGCGGCCGGGCGGCGATGTCGTCCGGCGCGGTCGCCGCGACGCGGGCCGCGTCGCGCTCCAGCGTCGCGACGGCCTCGCTCCGGTACAGCCGCTGCACCGCCACCGCCAGGGTGAGGGTGAGCAGCACCACCGCCAGCGTCGTGACGCCCGCGATCGTCACCAGCAGCCGGCGGCGCAGCGGCACCCCCGTCGCGTCCCCCATCGGCCCTCCCGGGAAGGTAAGCGCGCTCGTAACCTGTGGTGCAGGCGTTCCTCACCCGGTCAGCACTATCGTGGCGCGCGAGAACGCTTGACTATAGAGAGCGGGGTTCGATGCGCAAGCTGCTGGTCGCCGCCGCCGTGCTGGCGGCCCTGGCGGGGATCGGCCTCGGGCAGGCGGGCCCGGCCCGCGAGCGGTCGGCGGGCTGCCCCGACACCGGCCGCGACGGCTCGTCGCGCTGGGCGCGGGCGGTCGACCGGGTCACCGACGCGATGGGCCAGACCCTCGCGGCGGGCGGCAGGCCGGGCCTCTGCGAGCGTCCCGGCCGACCGGACGGCCCGGTGGCGCCCCGGCCCGGCGCGGCGCGGGCATGAGCGGCGGCGGGAGGAGCGGCGCGGGCATCCTCGTCGTCGAGGACGACCAGGCCATCGGCAGCGAGCTCGCCGAGGCGCTCGGCGCCCAGGGCTACGCCGCCGACTGGGCGCGCACCGGCGCGGACGCGCTCGACCGCGTCGCCGGCCACGTCCCCGACCTCGTCCTGCTCGACCTCGGCCTGCCCGACATGGACGGCGTCGCGCTCTGCCGGCGGCTGCGCGCCCGCGCCCGCGACACCGTGATCGTCGTGCTGACGGCGCGCACCCGCGAGTTCGAGGTCGTCGTCGCGCTCGACGCCGGCGCCGACGACTACCTCACCAAGCCGTTCCGGCTGACCGAGCTGATGGCCCGCATCCGCGCGCACCTGCGGCGCCGCGGCACCGCCCGCGCCGACGAGCGGTTCGTCACCAGCGGCCCGCTCACCCTCGACCTCGCCGCCCGCCGCGCCGCCTTCGACGGCGCCGAGGTCGAGCTGCGGCCGAAGGAGTTCGACCTGCTGGCCTGCCTGGTCGCGAGCGCCGGCGAGGTCGTCACCCGCGAGACCCTCATCGACCAGGTCTGGGACGTCAACTGGTTCGGGCCGACCAAGACCCTGGACGTGCACATCTCGGCGCTCCGCCGCAAGCTCGCCCAGCACGGCGCCGACCCCGGCACCATCACCACCCTGCGCGGCCGCGGCTACCGCTACGAGTCGCCGTCCACGTAGACCCAGGCGCCGCCGACCCGCGCGAAGCGGCTCACCTCGTGCAGCTCGCCGCCCCGGTACCGGGCGCGGAACTCCACCGTCCCGGCCTGGTTGAACGCCGTCCCGTCCACCGTCCGGACGATCTCCAGCCCCTCCCAGACGGTCCGCCGGTTGAGGTCGACCGACACCGGCCGCGTCGCCGGATGCCAGGTCTCCAGCAGGTACCGGGAGTCACCGACGGCGAAGGCGCTGTAGCGCGACCGCATGAGCTGCTCGGCCGTCGCCGCCTTCGCCTCGCCCCGATGCAGGCGCCCGCAGCAGTCGTCGTACGCCGCGGGCAGCCCGCACGGGCACATCCTCGTCTTGGCCATGGCCCAATTGTGGCGCCTCTACAGCGCCTTCCACTCCGGGTCGCGGCCGAGGAAGCGGAGCAGCTCGGCGACGTCGTCGCCGGCGCCGTCCAGGACGGGGCCGAACGCGCCGTAGTCGCGGAGCGGCTGGATGACGACCTGCCGGGCGATCGGCAGCAGCTCGCGGGCCATCTCCGGCGTGATCGGCGAGGGCAGGCCGACCGCGGCGGCGACGTCCCAGGCGTGCACGGCGGCGTCCAGCGCGCAGGCGCCCGCGCCGACCTTCGCGCTCATCGTGTTCGGCGGCATCGGGACGGGCACCTCGGCCGCCTCCGGGTCGACCTTGGACCAGGCGCGCTCGGCGGCGGCGACCGCCTCCTCGACGAAGTCGGCGGGCGCGGTCGCGGGGGAGCCGGACGGGGCGAACGGGTCCTCGGACGGCATCGCGCCCTCGCCGAGGAAGGCGGCGTACGCCTGCTGGTCGCCGGCGGCGTGCTGGAGGACCTGGACGACGGTCCAGTCCGCGCAGGGCGTCGGCTTGGCGAGGTCGGCGGGGGCGACGGCGCGGGAGACGTCGCGGAGGGCCTGGTGCGCCTGGGAGAGGATCATCTGCGCCTGCTTTCCGGAGGGGGCCGAACAAGATCCATAATAGCAGAACGAAGCATTCCGTTCCAGTGTTCGGCCCGCCCGCCCCTCACCCCTTCAGCGGGTCGTGCCCCCAGTTCATGAGCGAGTGCCGCCAGGTGGTGTCGGTGACGTCGCCGGACGGGCGCTGCGCCAGGTGCCGGTGCACGTAGCCGACGACCTTGCGCATGTGCCGCACGTCGGCGTCGGTGAGGTCGTCCTCGCGGGTGCGCAGGATCTCCACGATCCGCCGCCCCGACGCGTGCCCCGTCGCCTCGCCGCCGCCCTTGTGCTGCCCCGCCGCCTTGGACGCGTCGGTCGCCAGCCACTTCTCCAGCTCGGCGGGCGCCATGTTGACGGCCTCCCGGAAATCCTCGCGCGCCGTCCCGTCGTCGCTCATCGCCGCTTCCCCTTCTTCTTCAGGGCGGACGGCTTGTGCACCGCCTCCTTGCCGGACTTGTCGCTGCGCACGAGGTACTGGGGGTCGTCCTCGGACGCGTCGACGGTCCGGCCGGCCGCCTCGGTCCGCTCCGTGATCTCCTTCTCGACCTCGCCGGGCACCCGGGCGCCGTGGCTCCGCCACTCCACCGCGTCGCCCCGCTCCAGGTCCGCGTCCTCCGCCATACCGCTCCGATCACCGAAAGGGATGCTCAGATCACCCTCCGTACCCGTCGGGGGAGGGTCGATGCGGAAAATTCGCGAATCCCCGTAATCGCGCGGCGCCCGTCGCGTCTCCCCTGCACGCCGCTTTCGTGGAGGAGACAGCCGATGCCAGAAGCCAGCCAGGTGGTCCCCCTGCCCCTGCAGCGCATCGAGCTCGGGATGCCGCCGGACTGCGCGGTGCGGATCGCCGCCGAGCTGCGCGACCACGTCCCGGCGGTCGCCGCGGAGGCCGCCGGCCGGATCGAGGAGGCGCTGCCGGAGTTCCTGCGCCCCCAGGACCCCCGCTACGCCGGCGCCCTGCGGATCGGCACCGAGCAGGCGATCCGCCACTTCCTCGACCTCATGGCCGACCCCGCCGCCGGCTCGTCGGAGGTGCTGCGCTTCTGGCGGCAGGTCGGCGCCGGCGAGGCCGCCGAGGGGCGCTCGCTGGACGCCTGGCAGGCCGCCGTCCGGATCGGCGCGGGCGTCGCCGTGGAGCGCCTCACCGAGCGCGCCGAGCGGCTCGGCCACAACGCCAGCGCCGCCACCGTCGCGGTGATCGTCAACGCCGTGTTCGGCTACATCAACCAGCTCGCCGCCGCCGTCGGCGAGGGCCACGCCGAGGTGCGGACGCGGTCGGCCGACACCCGCTCGGACTACCGGCGCCGCCTGGTCGACCAGCTCCTCGGCCGCGGCGCCGCCGACGCCAAGGCGCTGGCCGAGACGGCGCGGGCGGCGGGCTGGCCGCTGCCGCGCACCGCCCTCGCCGTCGCCCTCAAGGAGCGCGGCGCCGGCGCCCACCCGCCCGCGCCCGCCCCCGACGTCCTGCTCGGCCTGCACCTGCCCGAGCCGTGCCTGATCGTCCCCGACCCCGACGGCCCCGGCCGCGAGCGGGCGCTGGAGCGCCAGCTCCAGGGCTGGACGGCGGTGATCGGGCCGGTCGTGGAGCCGGCCGGGCTCGCGCGCTCGCTCCGCATCGCCCGCCAGGCGCTCGCCCTCGCCGAGGAGGGGCTGATCGACGCGTCCCGGCCGGTCGTCGCCGAGCGGCACATGCCGATCATCGTGATGATGCAGGAGCGCGACCTGGTCGAGGGCGTGATCAAACGGCGGCTCGCGCCGCTGCTCGACATCCGCCCCGCGCAGCGCTACCGGCTCGCCGAGACGCTGCTGGTGTCGCTGGAGTGCGGCTTCAACGCCACCGAGGTCGCCGGCCGCCTGCACCTGCACGCCCAGACCGTCCGCTACCGGCTCCGCCAGCTCGGCGACCTGTTCGGCGACGACCTGCACGCCACCGGCGACCGGCTCGAACTGCACATGGCGCTGCACGCCTGGCTCACCGCCAACGCCGCCGAGGCGCCGCCCGCCGCGCAGCTCCGCACCGGCTGATCAGGCGCCCTCGACGGCCCAGCCCTGCGCGGCCATCCCGGCGAACGAGAACGGCTTCAGCGCGGGCGCCGCGAGGCCCGACCAGCTCGCCTGGAGGTACCAGCCGTCGCCGTTCACCAGCCGGTCGACGCCCGGCGCGAACGCGACGATCTTCCACACCTGGTTCGGGCCGCCGCAGGGCGCCAGCGCCACGGTGTACTCGGCGCCGCCCTCCCACGGGACGCCCGCCGCCTGCTCGCCCCGCGCCAGGCACTGGCCCGTCGCCGCGCTGGCCAGCGTGAACCCGCCGGACGCGGTGGTCCGCCGCCACTTGGCGGTCGCGCCGCCGCAGGAGCGCTGCGCCACCGATCCGCCGTCGGGGACCAGGCACGACTGGAGGGTGGTGTTGCGGATCCGCGCCGTCGTCCCGCCGGCGGCGGTGCTCGCGGACGCGCTCGCCGCCGGCCGCGTCCGCCGCGGCTGCACGACCGTCGCCATCGTCGGCGCGTCCTCGACCGGCGGCACCGCCGTCGGCCGCCCCACCGCGCCCGGCGCCGCCCCCCGCGTCGGGCCCGCGACCACCGGCCCCGACCCGGCCGGACCGGGGTCCACCGTGACGACGACGACCGCGCCGATCACCAGCGCCGCGCCGACCATCCCGGCGGGCAGCGCCCACGCCGACAGCGACAGCGCCGCCGCCTTCCCCCTCACCGCCCCGGCCGCCGCCACCACGAAGATCCCGACGGGCAGCACGGCGCGCAGCCGCCCGTTGAGGTCGGCCATCTCCGCGGCCGCCCGCCGGCAGTCCGCGCACGTCTCCAGATGCCGCCGCAGCGCCCGGCCCCGGCGCCGCCCCGGCCGCCGCGTCGACGCGGCGAGCTGCCGGGTGAACTCCGCGCACTCGGGCCGCCCCGCGACGCTCGCCGCGAGGAACGCCTGCCGCAGCCCCTCCCGGGCCCGGAACGACAGCTGCGCGACGGCCCCCGGCCGCATCCCGAGCAGCTCGCCGACCCGTGCGACCGGCTCGTCCTCGATCACGGTGTGCCAGAGCACCGTCTGCCACCGCTCGGGCAGCGACCGGAACGCCCGCACCAGCGCGTCCAGCTCGTCCACGTCGGGCTGCTCGTCCACCGGCCCGTCGGCCCACCGCGCCACCTCGTCGGTGACGACGGTCCGCCGCCCCGCCCGCGCCCAGTCCACCGCCGCGTTCCGCACCGCCGCGTACAGGTAGGGCCGGCACGCCTCGCGCGGCCCGAGGCCCTCGCGCAGCGCCGCGAACGTCCGCGTGAACGCCTCGCTCGTCAGGTCCTCGGCGGTGTGCCGGTCGCGCACGAGCCCGCGCGCGTACCCGAGCACCGCGCCGTGATGCCGCTCGTACAGCGCGCCCGACGCCCGCGCGTCGCCCGTCCGGGCAGCCGCCACGAGCTCGGCGTCCGACTCCGGCACCGCACCCATAACCACCACGCAATCAAAACCACGGGGCGCGCCGCGCACAACCCCCACCGCCGGTTCCCTGGGGCTCCCGCGCCACCGGCACGACAGCCCCGAAGAACAAGACGCCCGAACGAACGATCGGTTACGCCCTCCGCCCGAAAAATCCCGCACCTCCCAGGAAAAGGCTTGACCCTCCCCTGACCCGCAGGAAAAATGATCAGTGATGCCGCCGACACGCCGCGCCCACCGCGCCCGCATCACCCCCGACGGAAGGCGCACCATGCCGGCACGAACCCGCGGCGACCGGGCCCGCGCCGAGGCGCTGGAACTGTCGCGCCGCTCCCGCGACGCCCGTGCCCACGCCGCCCGCTGGACGGCCGCGACCGACGAGCAGCGCCGCCTCGCCGCCGGCCTGCTGACCCTGACCGCCGCCGGCTGGCGCCTCCTCGCCGCCCGCGACTGGCCCGCCGGACCGCTGGTCCTCGTCGGCCCGGGAGGCGTCTTCGCCGTCCTCACCGATCCGCCCCCCGACGCCCTCCGGCAGCGCGCGGCGGGCGCCGTCCGCATCGTGGAGGAGAAGGTCGCGGCGCTCGGCATGTCCCCGGTCGCCGTGCACCCGGTCGCGGCCTTCACCGCCGCGCCCCCGGCCGCGCCCACCGCCCACGGCGTCCGCCTCGTGGCCGCGGCCTCCGCCGTCCCGGCCCTGCTGGCCGAGCCGAAGCGCCTCACGCCCGCCCTCGTCCGCGCCGTCGCCGACCACCTCGCCGACGACCTGCCGGGCTTCGCCGCCGAGGCGCTGGCCGGACCCGCCACCGCCGCCGACGCCGCCGACGCGCTGTTCAGCCGCGAGGAGGCCGAGCAGTCGATCATCGCCTCGCGGCTGCACGACCCCATCGAGACCTGGATGACGTTCCTGCACCCCGACCAGCTCTCCATCGTCCGCCGCGACTGGTCGGGCCCGGCCCGCGTCAGCGGCCCCGCCGGCACCGGCAAGACCGTCGTCGGCCTGCACCGCGCCGTCCACCTGGCCGGCCGCGGCGGCCGCGTCCTGTACGTGACGTACGCGCGGAACCTGCCGCGCGTCCAAGAGCAACTGTTCGGCCGGATGGCGCCGCGCGCGGGCCACGTGGAGTTCAGCAGCCTGCACGCCTGGGCCACCACCCTCCTCGCGTCCCGCGACGTGAGCTTCGACCTGAAGCCCGACGTCGCCGAAACCGCCTTCTCCCGCGCCTGGATGCGCGCCGGCCGCGACGGCGTCCTGGCCGGCCTCGCCGGCCACGCCTACTGGAAGGAGGAGATCGACCACGTCATCAAGGGGCGCGGCCTGGCGACCGTCCACCAGTACCGCGCCGTCGACCGTCCCGGCCGCCGCACCGCCCTTCGGCCCGCGCACCGCGACGCCGTCTGGAACCTGTACCTGGAGTACGAGCGGCTGCGCGCCGAACGCGGCGTCCACGACTTCAACGACGTGCTGTCCGCCGCCCTCGCCGAGGTCGAGCACGCGCCGCCCGACCCGCCCTACACCGCCGTGATCGTCGACGAGGTGCAGGACCTCACCCTCGTCGGCGTCCGCCTCCTGCACGCCCTGGCCGGCGACGCCCCGAACGGCCTGCTCGTCATCGGCGACGGCCAGCAGGCCGTCTACCCCGGCGGCTACCGCCTCGCCGACGCCGGCGTCTCCCTCAGCGGCCGCGGCGCGGTCCTGCGCACCAACTACCGCAACGCCGCACCGATCCTCCAGGCGGCCCTGGACCTGGTGTCCGGCGACCCCTTCGACGACCTGGACGGCCCGCGCCCCGACGGCCGCCGCACCGTCGAACCGACGTACCACAAGGGCGGCGTCGTCCGCGCCGAGGCCCCGACCCTGGCCGACCACGACCGCCTCCTCACCGAGGCCCTGACCGCCCTGCCGGATCCCTCCGGCGCCGCCGTCCTCTGCCGCACCAACCGCGACGTCGACCGCTACGCCGCCCTCCTGACCCGCGCCGGCGTCCCCGTCCTCCGCCTGGACCAGTACGACGCCACCCCCGCCGAGGCCGTCAAGCTCGGCACCTACATCCGCGCGAAGGGCCTGGAGTTCAAGCAGGTCTACCTCCCCCGCCACAACGCCGACCTGCCCGCGTCCCCACCCGCCACCGCCCCCGACACCGAACGCGCCGAACTCGCCCGCCGCCAGCTCTTCGTCGCCATGACCCGAGCCCGCGACCTCCTCTGGCTCGGCTCCGTCCAGGGTTCGGACTGACGGACCTGCGGGTCAGGTTTTCTCGGCCACGGCTCCAAGGGCGGAGCGGAGGGTCGCGAGCTCCACCCTCCCGTCGGGAGAGTCGACGGCCCAGGCGTACCAGCCGTTGATCGAGGTGCCGACGAGCTCTCTGGCGGCACCCGAAACGGACGTGAAGACTTGGTCGCCGTATTCGATATGGCCGTCGGGAAGGACGAGCGCCTCACCAGGCCGTTTGGCGCTGGTCGAGAAGAGCCTGTCGTAGGGCTTGAGAAGCCCGGCGTTGATGAGGTCCAGCACGGTGCAGTCGTGCCTGGTCTTTTGGACCGGCGGCGGAACCTCCGCCGGGGGAGGCGCGGCGACCATGCTCAGGGAGGTCGGCGGCGTCCACGCGTGCTCTGCCGGATCATGGCCGATCAGGCGGAGCACGCGAGCGATCGGCATGACACAGGAGTCGAGCATCTGCCGGTCGTGTGGTGCGAGATTCTCGTCGCCCGTCCGGCCCTTACCGCACAGTCGCACGCTGCCGGAGGTGTCGAACAGGTCACGTAGTCGGTCTCCCAGCGGGCCGATCTGATCTGAGCGGAAGCCGTGACTGGTGTCCCTCCGGATCAGCAGTGCGCGGGACCAGCGGACCTCGCCGCCGGCACGGCTCATCAAACGCGTGCGAATTCCTGCGGGTGCTTCGCCGACGTGACGGACCCCGTCTCCTTCAGCGGATGGGGAATCGAGCAGGATGTACGCGCCGGGAACGTCCCAGAACCCGGGCAGCGACATCATGCCGTGCCGCTCGACGATCGCCACGCAGAGCGCGGCGTGGTCGATGTAGATCTCGACCGGATGCGCGGCCGTCTCTGGGACGGTGACTCTTGCCGACAGGTCGCCCACCGATTCCGCTACCAAGTCCTACCTCCGATCACCCGGCCATGCTAGGCGTGTTCGCCCAGGTCACGCCGGGAATCGTGCAGATCGATCCGCTGGGAAGGGGGATCAGCCCATGGTCTTGGCGCCGTCGAGGGACTCGCGGAGGATGTCGGCGTGGCCGGCGTGCTGGGCGGTCTCGACGAGGATGTGCAGCAGGACGCGGCGCGCGGACCAGCTCACGTCGGCCTCGAACCACGGCGCCTTCGGCAGCGGGTGGGCGGCGTCCAGGTCGGGCAGGGACGCGACGAGCTCGTCGGTGCGGCGGGCGACCTCGGCGTAGCCGTCGAGGACGCCGGCGAGGATCTCGTCGGGCAACAGCCGGAACTCGGCGGCACGGGCGGCCCAGTCGGCCTCGGTCATGGCGGTGAAGTCGGGCATCGCCGACGGGCCGTCCGCGATGAAGGCGGCCCAGCCCCGCTCGACCGACGCGACGTGCTTGATCAGACCGCCCAGGCACAGCTCGCTCGCCGTGGTGCGGGCGCGGGCCTGCTCGTCGGTGAGGTCGCGGGCGGTGAAGCGCAGGAAGTTCCGCTGCTTGGCCAGCGCCGCCAGCAGGTCGGCGCGCTCGCCGGTGAGGGTCGCGGTGCTGTTCATGATCTCTGCCTTCCGTCGTACCGCTCTCGGACAGGACCCACGCTAGAGAGCCTTGCGGCCACTTTCCGTCCTCAATTGCCGCAGGATGGGGAACATGGCGAACACCAGTGCCCGGACGCTGCGTCTGCTGTCGCTCCTGGAATCCCGCCGCTACTGGCCGGGCGGCGAGCTCGCCGAGCGGCTCGGGGTCTCCGCGCGCACGCTGCGCCGGGACGTCGACCGGCTGCGCGAACTCGGCTACCCCGTGGAGGCCCGGCGCGGCGTCGACGGCGGCTACCAGCTCGCCGCCGGGGTGGCCCTGCCGCCGCTGGTGATCGACGAGGACGAGGCCGTCGCGCTGGTGGTGGGATTGCAGTCCGCGGCGCAGAGCACGGTGGACGGTGTCGCGGAGTCCTCGGTCCGGGTCCTGGCCAAGGTCGTGCAGGTGATGCCGTCCCGGCTGCGGCGCCGCGTCGAGGCCCTGCGCGCGATGACCGTCTCCGCCGCGTGGGAGGCGCCCGCCGGAGCGGACGTGGATCCGGGCGTCCTGCCCGTCCTCGCGCTCGCCTGCCGCGACGCCGAGCACCTCCGCTTCGCCTACACCGCCGCCGGCGGCCGGAGCACCGACCGGCACGTCGAGCCTCACCGGCTGGTCCGCCTGGGACAGCGCTGGTACCTGGTCGCCTACGACCTCCTCCGCCACGACTGGCGCAGCTTCCGTGTGGACCGCCTCACCGACCCTCACAGCACCGGCGCCCGCTTCCGCCCCCGCACCCTGCCCGCCGCCGACGCAGCCGAGTTCGTCCGGGAGTCACTGGAGAACGCGCCCTGGCCGTACCGGGTGGAAGTCCTGGTCGACGCACCGGCGGCGGACGTGCGCGAGCGGATCGGCCGCTGGTACGCGATCGAGGAGCAGGACGCCGCCCGCTGCCGCATCAGCATCGCCACCGATTCCCTGGACTGGCCCGTCCTGGCCCTCGGCATGCTCGACGCCGACTTCCACGTCCTCGGCCCGCCCGAACTGATCGACCGCGTCCACACGTGGGGCGCCCGCTTCACCCGCGCCTGACGCGGGCTCGGTTCAGCCGTGAGGAAGGCGTTGGGACGTCCTGCGCGGGCCGCCGGAAGGGCGGGGAGTGCGCGCCAGGAAGAGCCAGATGTCGCCCGCGTACTGGGCGCCGAGGACGCGACCCTTCTCGACGAGCCAGGGGAAGCCCTGATGGAACTCGCCGTAGTTGTCGTTGGTGACGATCGTGGCGCCGGTGCGTTCCGCGTACTCGATCACCGCGCGGTCGGCCTTGCCGTGGGTGCCCGCGGGCACGCGCACCAAAGCGTCGGCGGCGATGGCCTCCTCGAAGGCGGGCCGCTCGGACGCGTCGATCTGGTGCTGGAACGCCGGATCCACGAAGGCGGTGACGCGGGCCTGCGGGAACTCCTTGGCCAAGGCGCGGAGCGCGCTCTGCAATCGGGCGAGGCTCGGCCGGTCGCCGCGCGACTGGAAGCCGTTCCCCCACGCCAGGTTCGAGCCGTCGACGGCGAGCGCGGTGATCTCGGGCGCTGCGGTGTCCGTCGCGGGACGCGAGGCTGGCGGCTTGGGGACGGGAACCGGAACCGGCGCCTTGAAGACGGGCTCGGCGGGCCGCACCGCCGCCCGCAGGGGCGGCGTCAGCGCGAGCTCTCGCAGGTGCTCCTCGATGAGGTGGGTCGGCAGGCAGCCGCCGGAGGTGAAGTCGCTGATCTCCTCGTCCAGGAGCACCTCGCCGGTGGAGACGAGGGTAGCCGTCACGCGGAGCAGCCCGTCGGTGGTGTACACGTACTTGAGCGTGAACTCGGCCTCTCCGCGCGGCAGCTCGCGCGGGAACGCGACTCTCAGCGTGGTGAGCTGGAAGTTCTCCTCGTCGCTCAGCGGCTTCGCCGGATCGGCCTCCCATACGGGGATGTCCACCGACTGCACGGTGGCGCCGTTCGGGGTGTAGTGCTTCTCCCGGGAGGCGGGCAGCGGGGAGCCGGCCTTGATCAGGGTGCTGAACTCCTTCGCGCCGTCGCGCCCGTGCGGCTGGTGCGTGGTGCCGAGCGCGTACATCGAGGTGACCTTCAGGACGCCCTCGGTCTCACGGTCGAACAGGGCCGCGGCGACGGCGGCTCCCTCGGCGACCGCGGTCATCGGATCGCAGAGGTCGGGGCTCACCGTCGCGTCGTCCATGAGCCGCTCGACCGCCTGCCGGACGCACGGGATCCGGCTGCTGCCGCCGATCATCAGGATGTCGTCGATCTCGGCGGGCTCGGCCCCGAGATCGTTCAGGCAGCGGCGGGCCGGGATCAGCGCCTGCTCCACCAGGTCGGCGATCTCGGCCTCCAGCTCGGAGCGGCCGATCTCGACCGCGGGACGTCCGGGGACGTCGACGTGCACCGACTCCTCGACGGACAGCCTGATCTTGCTGCGTTCGATGGCCAGGGCGAACGCGCGCTCCTGCTCGGGGGCGAAGTCCGGCAGGCGGTTCAGGCGGCCGAGCACCATCCGGCGCAGCCGCTGGTCGATCTCGATGCCGCCGAGCTGGGTGATGCCGTGCGAGATCTTCTCGTGGAAGAAACCGTCGACGTGCTCCAGCACCGTCACGTCGATGGTGCCGCCGCCCCAGTCGAACACCATGATGGTGCCGTTCTCGCCGAGGTGGTGCATGTAGGCGAGGGCCGCCGCGGTCGGTTCGTTGAGCAGCGCCTTGACCTTGATGCCGGCCGCGGCGGCCGCCGCCCGGGTCCGGTAGCGGGCGCCGCCCTTGGCGTTGGCGGGCACCGTGATGACGGCACTGTCGAACGGGGCGAAGTAGTCGTCCGCGCGGTCGCGGATGGCGGCGAAGACGCCGGCGGCCACGCTGGTGGCCGGGAAGCGGCGTGCGCCGACCTCGATGGCGCCGTCGCTGCGCAACATGCGCTTGCACGCCTCGATCGTGCGCTGCGAGCGGAGCTTGGCCTCCCACCCGTACAGCAGTCCCCGCTGGAGCGCCCCCTGGCCCGCCACCGTCGGGAACAGGTTCTCGAACGAGGGGTAGAACCAGTCGGCGTCGATGTGGTCGCCGTCGAGCGGGAGCGGTTCGGCCGCTGTCCCGTTCCACTGCGCGATCACCGAGTTGGTGGTTCCGAAGTCGATCCCCGTGGCCATGCCCGCTACCGCCTCATTCCCCGTCAACGTCGGTGCCGCCCGCGGCACCGGTCAGCTCGGCCAGCGGCACGCAGTGGTGCCGCCCGCCGTGTGTCTCGTGGTCGTCGATCCTCGCCTGACCGCTCTGCACCACGGCCCCGGTGGCGATGTCCAGGTAGGCCGGGTGGACGACACGGACGCAGTCGCCCTCGTCCTCGCCGTTGAGGACGGTGAACCACCGCTGGGTGTCGCGGTTCAGCGTCTCGATCTTGGAGATGCCGGCCCGCTCCAGCCAGCCCGGCATCCGCGCCCTGATCTCCTTGGTCCGCGTCTCGCGGGTGATCAGTCGCTCGATCTCGATGATCTGGGTGTGGTGCTGCTTGCGCGAGCGCATGGCGTCCTGGACCGCCTGCCTGATGATCATCTTGACGCGCTGCTCGGTGAGCTCGGGGGCGTCGACCCGGCCCAGCAGCTTGGCGGCCACGTCGGCGAAGGCGCCCACCAGCTCGGGAATGTCGAGCGGAGGGGGCAGCACGACCGGCTCCAGCCGGTACTCCTGGACGCGGGGGCGGCGGTGGGCGTCGCGCCGCTGGTTCTTACCGGGGATGGGGTCCGCCTTCCGAAGTCATGTCGATCTCGGCCGCGCCGAACTCGTCGAGCAGATCCGCCGCCGCGCCGGCCCGCACCGGGGCCAGGTCGCTCTCATCGGTCGCGGTGCGCCGGGCGAGTGGCGCGAGCGACGGGACGAGCACCGCCGACCGCTCGGCGGGCACGTCGATGACGCCCGGCTCCACCGGGAGGGCGAAGAAGCCCGACGCGCCGACGGCGTCATGGATGCGCCGCCAGGCGTCGTTGATGCGCGCCGACTCGTCGACGTCGTCCCGGTGCTCGACGGTGAGCGCCCGCCAGCGCTCGTTCCAGGCAGGGTCGCCATGCGTGAGCCCGAGGACGAAGAACGGGTTCTCCCATGACTCCCGCTCGTTGACGGGCGTCTCCAAGCGCGCCTCGACGAGCCGGCGGTTGGCAGAGATCACGGGATGGTCGGCGTCCAGCAGTTCGACCGCGAGATCGAGCCGTCCGCTCCTGTGCTCCGGGCCTTGGGGGCGCTGCATCAGGTAGGCGCGCAGGTTGCGGATCTCCAGGTCGTAGAGGGCCGGGGGCTCCTCCGCGGCGGAGAACGCGGAGAGGGCGTCCGACTGGCGCACGGCCCCGGCGAGGTCTCCCCGGACGATCCGCTCGTGGGCCGAGCGGAAGGCGTTCCACAGGTGGAAGTCGCTGGCGCGCGGGTCCATCCAGCGGTCGCGGTCGCCGTCCGCGGCGGCCTGCGCGCTCCACTGGGCGGCCAGCAGCCGCCACAGCCCGCGATCGGCGGTGACCCACGCCGGCCACCTGCCGACGGGCACGCCGTCCAGGACCGCCCGCAGGTTGGCCTGCTGCTCGGCGGGCAGCGCTGCCCGCAGCTCGAACAGATCCGAGTTGTCGCCCTCGTAGAGAGCGGCGAGCGCGTCCAGCACCGCGTCGCCCGTCTCGACCGCACCGGCCAGGTAGGCGTGGCGGGAGACGGCCTCGGGCCAGCCGAGCGCCGCGGCCTGCGCTGACGTGATCTGGTCGGGGACGAGCCGCGCCGCCAGATAGTCGGCCTCCCGCGGATCGGCACGCCGCTCCCAGGGCCGGTCGCCGGCGCCCACCTGCCCGTTGTCGATCAGATCGTCGACCAGGGAGAGCGGGAGGGCGGCACAGGACTCGGCGAGCTCGCCGCCGGTCAGCCGCACGGGATGGCCGAGCACGGCCAGGTAGCGGCGCCAGGCGGCCGAACCGGACAGCAGGGCCTCCGGCAGCCGGCCGACGGCCTGGACGGTGGGCCGCTCCTCGGCCAGCAGCATCGCCCTGATCAGTCCGAGCTCGCTGAACCACGGGACGCCGGCCTGGCCGAGGACGACCAGGTTCGCCACGAGTTGCGCTGGAGGCAGCTCGGCGAGCGTCACTCGCAGCGCCTCGGGAAGATCGATCGACGGCGGCCCGGTCAGCGCACCGTGCAGGACCGCGCCGTGCCCGCTGCCTGGTGGGAGTTCGGTGACCAGCGGGCGCAGCGCGGAACGGATCGCGTCGACCGTGTCGGTCCCCTGGACGCCGAGGAGCGCCCAGGCGGTCTCGACGGGGTCCGCGGCCGCCGCCGCGCGCGCGGCGCGCTTGCGGGCGCGGCGGGCGCGTTCGTTCTCGATGAGTTCTTGTCTGTTGACCACGGTGGGGGGAGGGCCGGAGCAGATCAGGGTGACCGTCACCTTATCGGCAACGCCTGACGAAAGTCAGGGGGTGAACGCGACGAGTCAGCACCGACGGCCGCGGCGCCTCATGCTCCGGCTCCCCGCACCGCCGGGCCTATGACGCCCCGGGTCGCCACCAGGGGAGGCGGGACGGGGGCCGCCCGCCGCGCCGCGCTTGGTTCTCCGGAACGGCCGGGAGCACCTGACCGCCGAGCGCCTGCATCATCTCCGCTGGTGACCCGGCCTCGACGAGCCGCCCGCCGGCCAGCGCCCACAGAGATCCGGTGAACGGACCCCACCACAGTGGGACACCGGGGAAGCGGCGGCGCAGCTCTGCGAGCACGGATCCCACGTCGGCTTCCCGTCCCCACCGCGGCGGGACACGTGCTCCGCATCGGCACATGGCGAGCCTCTCAAGGACCGACGACGGCCCAGGCGAGCCGCCCCCGGACGGTGTCGAGATGCCCGTGGTCGTAGGCGTACGCGCGGACCAGCATCAATCCCCGCCCGTGGTCGCCGGGATGCTCGCGGACCGGGCCGCCCTTCGCCCCGCGACCCGTGGAACCCGCGTCCAGCACCGTCAGCCAGACGCGATCACCGTGCCGGGACAGCCCGACGGTGATGCGGCCGCCGGGCCGCCCGCTCGCGCTGTGCCAGAGGGCGTTGGTGGCGTACTCGCCGGCGATCAGCTCGACCGAGTCGGCGACGCCGGCGTCGTCCACCAGCAACGTCCGGACCCAGCGGCGCAGGAGGGGCACGGCCTCGGCCGTTCCCGGCACGTCCATGTTCCACTGCTGGTCGCCGAGGTGAGGGAGGGCGGGCACTCCCTTGCGGGAGCCCGGTTTCGCGATCCGGCGCGACATGCGATCCGGCCGCGGCAGGGGCGAGATCAAGGATGCGCGGACTAGTCTCATCTCCGTCTCCTTCGAGGGGATGAAGCCGTGCGGCCGGGCCAGGGGTCCAATCCGAATCCCGGCCGCACGGCGGTTCTACACAGGTGAGGTGCGGCCAGCGGCTCGCCGCTCAATGATCCCCTTGCAAACCGTGATCAATGAGTCACGCTGTGTTCCTGTATACGTTCTTACTGTGGACTGTTCATGATCACAAGAGAACAGTGCAGCTTTGTTTGGGTGGCGGTTTTCGGTAATCGGTAAGTGACGTTTGGTGCACACTGGCGACATGGTTCAGCCCCACAACCCGACTGTCAGGGGTCGCCGCCTGGCCAGAGAGCTACGCGATCTCCGCGAGCGTGCGGCTTTGAGTCACGAGGAAGCGGCCCGCCGGCTCGGCTGGAGCCGCCAGAAGATCATGCGCATCGAGAAGGCGATCACCAAGGCCAACCCCCACGACCTGAACGCCATCCTTGAGCTCTACGGCGTGACCAGCCCCAAGCGCGAGGCGCTGGTCCAGCTTTCCAGAGACGCTTGGAAGCGGGGTTGGTGGACCGCCTATCGCGACATCTACGCGGGTACCTACCTGTCCCTGGAAGACGAGGCCGCCAGGTTCCGCGAGTGGCAGCCGCAGGCGGTACCAGGGCTCCTTCAAACCCCCGACTATGCGCGTGAAGTGATCAAGTCGTTCACCACTGATGAGGCTCACATTGAGCGACGTTTGGCCGCTCGCGTCACCAGGCGTTCCCTGCTGAGCCGCGATCCGGCGCCCCGGTTTCACGCCGTCCTGGACGAGGCGATCCTGTTCCGTCTCGTAGGGGGCCGGGAGGTCATGCGCACGCAAGTGGAATCGTTGTTGGCGGATGGGCGCCGCCCGAACGTTGCGCTCCAGATCCTGCCGTTCGCAGTAGGGCGTCATCCTGGACTCGACGGTGGATTCACGATCTTGTCTTTTGAGGAGGGCGTCGATCCGGACATCGCTTACCTGGAGACGACGGCGGGGGACCTGTACATCGAGGCCGAGGACGATGTGGATCGCTGTAGAGTCCGCTTCAAAGACCTGTCGGCGCTGGCGTTGTCGCCGGACGAAACACGTCGACGCTTGGAGCGGGGGCTGAGGGAGGTGGCGGGGAATGGGTGAGCGGCGTGACCCGGCATGGCGACGTTCTCTCCGCAGTACCAGTGGTGAGAACTGCGTCGAGGTGGCCGCCCTGCCCGCTGCGGTCGCCGTCCGGGACAGCAAGGACCCCGATGGCTCGCGACTCGCCTTCGGCCGCGCCTGCTGGGCGGACTTCGCGGCTCGCCTTAAGGCCGGCCGGCACGATCTGCCGTAGGTCGCGGCGCCGCAACGGGGACGGCGTGCCGTCCCGCTCCTGATCTCCCACACGCTGTTCAAATGTGGGCGAGCGTCTCTGAACGATCACAGTTTGTGTTGACTTTGCCAAGAGCCCCACCCTCGTGTTGATTTTGGGCCGCGTGTACTCTGAACATATGAGCGAAGCTTCCGCACGTGACGACGAAGCCCTGGTCTCCGGCGCGGAAATCGCCAGGTTGGCCGGGGTGACACGGGCCGCCGTGTCCAACTGGCGCAAGCGCTATCCCGACTTCCCCGAGCCGGTGGGCGGCGGCAACCGCAGCACCCTGTTCCGGCTTCCAGAAGTACAGGCGTGGCTGAAACGCCAAGACAAGGGTGTTGAGGTCTCCGCCGAGGTGCGGGTGTGGCAGGCGCTCCGCAGCGAGTACGGCGAGGACATGCTCCGCGGACTCGCCGATCTCGCTTCGGTACTGGCGGGGAGGGCCGAACCGTCGATCCTTGCGGACCGCGTGGACGCGGCCGTGCGCGATCTGCTCGCGGAACGCTCACCGGCGGACGCGGTCGAGGGACTGGTGGAGCGATTCGCTTCGGCACCGGCCCGGGACGGCGCGGACCAGGTGACCGGCAACCGCCTGATAAAAGCGATCGGATCCTTCGCCCGAGCCACCGAAGCCGAACCGGCCACGATCCTCGATCCCGCCTGCGGCATCGGTTCCCTCCTCCTCTCCTTCGGCAGGAAGACCCGTCGTCGTCTCGTCGGGCAGGACATGAATCGGTCCGCCGCGCGCCTGGCCGCGGCGCGGGCTGCGCTGGCCGCGTTCCCTGACACGGCCATCCAGGTGGGAGACACGTTGCGCGCCGACCGCTTCCCCGGACTGCGCGCCGACCTGGTGGTGTGCGATCCGCCGGTGAACGTCCCGGCCTGGGGCCGCGAGGACCTGCTGATCGATCCACGCTGGGAGTTCGGGACACCGCCGCGCGCGGAGAGCGAACTGGCCTGGTTGCAGCACTGCTTCGCACATGTCGCCCCGGGTGGCCGCGCCATCGTGGTGATGCCGCCGTCGGTCGCCTACCGCAAGGCGGGCCGGCGCATCCGCTCCGAGATCGTCCGGCAGGGCGTGCTGACCGACGTCGTCGCGCTGCCCGGCGGCATGGTGGCCACGCACGTCCAACCGGTGCACCTGTGGCTGCTCGCCCGTCCCGGCTCCGGGACGACTCCCGCCGAGTCGGTGCGCATGGTCGATCTGACCGGCGCCGATCCGGACGGTCCTTACGAGCCCACCGACCGGCAGGTCGCCCGCATTCGGCTGATCGACCTGCTGGACGACGACATCGATCTGTCGCCCGGCCGCCACGTCGCCGCCTCCAACGTCGATTTCCTGGCCGACTACCGTGAGCTGCGCGCGTCCGTGCAAGCGCACCTGAACCGGCTGGACCGGCTGCTGCCGTCCCTGGCACCCGGACCGGGACAGCTCGACGGTGCGGCGACCAGCGTGGCGGACCTGGCCAAGGCCGGCCTGGTCGATCTGACCGAGGACGGCGCCGTCTCCGCCAGCGATCAGCTCGACACCGACTACCTGCGCGGCTTCCTACAATCCGCGGCGAACGTCCGCCGGTCGACCAGCGGCAGCGGGACGTTCCGGCTGGACGCACGCGGCTCCCGCATCCCCAACATGGACATCGACGAGCAGCGCCGCTACGGCGAGACCTTCCACGCACTGGCGGAGTTCGAGCGGGCCTCCGGTGAGCTCGCCCGCCTGGGCGGCCGCGCCGCGGAACTGGCCCGGACCGGGCTGACCAGCGGAGCGCTGCGCCCCTCCAGCGAGGACACCGACCAGGACACCGAACGACGGACCTGAACCCGGCCCGGCGTCAGCTCGGGACCAGCAGGGACGCAAGGACGCGCACGTCCGCGAGCAACTCGTCCGGCGAACGGCCGAGGTCCAGCGCGTGCCGATGGACCCGGACCGGCGTCCCCATCACCCGGTGGACGGCCGCCTCCACCTCACCGGCCGCGTAGACCAGGTGCCCGTCCGCCAAGCCGAGCCGGGTGCAGTAGGCGAGCATCTGGTAGACGTCGGCGTTCAGCGCCTTATCTGTTTTGTTCACTTTGTACTTGGCGTCGGCCACCGCCAGAGGCGACCGCGCACCCGAGTACACGACGAGATCCGGGCGCATCGTGATGTCGCCGTTCTCGTCCAGCGCCATGGCGTCCTGGAACGCGCAGCGCACGGCCCTGCCGGCCAGCGCCTCCCGGAGCGCGACCGTGAGGAAGTCCTCGAAGACCCTCGGCATCGAGAACAGGAAGCCGCTCACCGTGACGCCGCCGGGCAGGTGGTCGACCGAAGCACCGCGCAGGACGAGATCGGCCAGCCGCAGCGCGTGGTGATAGCGGGCGTTCAACCGGGTGGGACGCCACCCCGGCAGCGGACGCCCCCGCACCAGCGGGCTGACGTCCGCCAGCCGGGACCGCAACCGCAGCAGTCCTCGGCGCACGTCGCCGGGCACCCCCTGCGGAAGCCGGCAGAGGCGCTCGCACGCGGCCAGCAGCAGCCGGTTCTCGGCGATGTCGGTCGAGTACTCGTCGTGCACGGTCTCGACCGGCACCAGCCGCCCGTGATGCCGCCGGAGCTGGTCGGCCTCGCGGATGCGACCCCGCACCACCGGCCCGCTCTCCTCGACCACGTGGTAACCCTGCATGAGTCCCTGCCGGAGCGCCCTTTCCGCCTGCCGCTCGAACAGTCGCGCGAGCACCGGGAGCAGCTCGGCCTCCTCGGCGGCCGTCACCTCGTCGTCCCGCCACCCCTTGGGCGACTGCTGGTAGCCGAGCAGGAACAGCACCCGCGCGACCGGCAGCTTCGGCACGATCCGCAGCGTCACCGCCGTCCCGTCGGGGGCGGCGATCGTGCAGACGCCGACCTTGCCCCATTTCTCCTGCAACCGCCAGCGTCCCGCGTGAAAGGGATCGGGCACCGCGTCCACGATCTTCGACAGCCCCACCGCCCGGCCGAGGGCGTCCGGCAGCGGCACCGAGACGGGACCGCCGTGCTCGGCCAGCTCGACCGTCGTCATGCGGAGGCGTTCCCACCCGGAGCCGCACCGCCGGCGACCTTGGCGCGGAGCGCATCGAGACCGTAGCGCTGGACGACGTCCACGTCCTCGCCGAAGTGGTATTCCTCCAGCAGCGGAAGGATCTTGGTCTTCCAGGTCCGTTCCAGACCGCCGGAGCCGCTGTACAGGGACTCCCGCATCAGGTACGAAGGGCCGACCTGGTACGCGGGGTCGCCGATCGCGTCGTTGAGGGCGTCGAGGAGGTCGGCGGTCTCGGAACCGTGCTTCTCCTTGGCGAGCCAGCGGCGCAGCAGGCCGCTGGTCGGCTCGACGCGCGGCGACAGCTCCACGAACGCGAAGCGGCGGCGCATGGCCGCGTCCACTAGCGCGATCGACCGGTCCGCGGTGTTCATCGTGCCGATCACGAACAGGTTCTTGGGCAGGGCGAAGTCGTCCCCCGAGTAGGTCAGCCGCACCGACCGGGTGCGGTACTCCAGCAGGAAGTACAGCTCGCCGAAGACCTTCGCCAGGTTCGCCCGGTTGATCTCATCGATGATCAGGAAGTGCGGGATGTGGCGGCTGCCCTCCCGGTCGGCCAGGTCGGCCAGCTCGCGCAGCGGCCCGGCCGTGATCCGCAGCGCCACCTCATGGGTCTCGGGATCCTCCTGCGGACGGAACCCCTCGAAGAAGTCCTCGTAGGAGTAGGACGGGTGGAACTGCACCAGCTTCACCCGCGACGGATCCCCGCTGAGGAACTCGGCCAGCTTCAGCGCCAGGTAGGTCTTGCCGGTGCCGGGCGGCCCGTACAGCACCATCTGCCGGTCGTCCCAGAGCAGATCGCGCAGCTCCCGCAGCCAGGCGGCGTCATGGACCAGCAGGTCATCGGCAAGGCTCTGGTCGGGAACAGGCAGCTCCAGCGGCTGCCGCGCGGTGATCACGGGATGCTCGCCGCTGGAGCCGCTCTCGGACTCCTCGGCCAGCGTGCTGATCTGCGCGTCGCTCAGTTCGAGCCCGTCGAGCACGGCCTGCACCATGGAAAGGTCGACGACATCGCGCTGGACCGAAAGCTTCTGCTGGAGCTCCTCCGGGAGGTCCTCGTAAGCGTGGTCCGCCTCCCGCCAGTCCACCGGGCGCCGCAGGTTCGACCGATCGTCATCGGACTCGACCTGGTAGGCGTCACCGGAGATGGTGCCGACACGGAGCCGACCACCGGAGATCGTGCACACGGTGTCGTCGGTCTTCATCCGCGACAGGAAAGAGTGGAACTCGTCGACCAGTTCGTGCTGCCGGCTGTAGGGCGTGGACTCGTAGTCCTCCGCCACGATCTGCCGGATCTGCTCCTTGCTGACGGGGGTCGGGATGCCCGGCCGCAACCGCTGCGCGGCGAGGCTGACCAGCCCCTCGGCCAGCCAGAGCCGCTGAACCAAGTTGGCCCCACTGACCTGGGAACCGCGCACCAGCCAGGCCCGCTTCGGCCCCCAGGCCGCCTGGGAGACGAAGTCGCCCAGCGGATGATTATCGGGCGAAACCCACTGCTTGAAACCATTCACACTGCCCCCGACCAGCACCTCACCGGCGGCCGACGGGGAATTGCAGACGATGTCGGTAGTGGCCTCCAGAAACCCGGGATGGGCCGTCGAGGAGACCAGCGAGCCGTCCGCGAGCAGCTTCTGCCGCGTTCTGTGCGATGACACGGCCTGGGTCGAGAAGGACGGAACCGCCTGCTCCCGGCCGTACGACCCGGCGAGGATGACGAATTTCTGGCTGCCGTTGGTACCGATCTCTTCGAGCAGCCTCCCCCGTGCTTTCAGCGAGCTGTAGGGGATGCTGAGCCGGAACTCCGGGTAGCCGTCGGACATCAGTGCGCGTCGCCTTCCGCGTGGGGGGTGTTGGAAACGTCGGGCTGAGCCGGATGCCGGGGCCCGTGGCCCGGCGCAGGGGACAGGGGAGAGGTGTAGTTCTCACCGTCGATGAGCGGAACGTCAAGATCGACACCGAGCGGCGCCATCCGGTCATAGGCGGCCAGCACCAGATCGCGGGTGCGGTAGGTGCCGTACTTGGCGATCTCGTTGTTCTTGAGCCCACGTTTCGAATCAGACTGAAATGTTTCCAGGATGTACTCGGTGTCTTCTCTGCTAATTCCGTAAAGGAAGAAAAAATAGGCGTCCAGTTCGGCTCTGATCTGTGCTCGCCGCTCCTCGTCCCACTGAAACGGTGGCCCTTCATCCCCAAGGTCCTGAGCTAGTGGCGCCATGTCGTAGGTCGTGTACACCAGCTCCGTGACGCGCGGAACGACAAAGGAAAGGTGTGGTTCCAGCATCACGGGCGTGGGAACAGGGAGTTGCTTCCAGATGCGTCGACCGATATGGGCGCCGCTTGCCTTTTGCCTGGTAACGAAATCGAAGATGAGAGACGATTGGATTCCAGCGAGAGCGCCGATAAAGGTCGGTTTTCTTGGGGAGATCAATATGGGAAATGTCTCTACGGGGGCAGCGAGGGGCGCGAAAGCGGGAATAGCAGTTCGCTCATCGGCAGCTCGCGCTATTTCGCGCCACCCGTATAGCCATTCATGTTTCCAGTCGGCTTCGTGTAGTCTGTCACGTACTCCGGATATAGAGACTCTCTTTCCTTTGCGGACTGCCTGAATAGATCCGTCGGCCTGGATCCAGCGGCGCGGCCATCCGGTCCCATTGGGGGAGGATTTTATTCCACTTGGGATTGGTTCATAATCGTTATCGCGGACGCCGTAATAGTGATTCCATCTGTGATCAAATAGATGGATCATCTTTCCTTCGAGTACGGGAAGTAGTTGAGTATCCCCATCGGAGAATATGATTCCCTGTGCAACCCATCCGGAAGATTCTAGATTTTCTTGATACTGAAACAAGTCTGAGTCGTCGGTACTGTTGAAGAGGTTTCTAAAATTCACATCCCAAGGATTTCCATCGATTTTGCGCTCGTTCAGTAGTACTGGGATTCTTTTGTAAATTGCGAGCGTCAATTCTGCGTCGCGTCGCGCTTTGAAAAGAGGGAATGTGAGTGTATTTGGGTTGATGAGTGAAATCTCTTCTGCAGAAAGGCGGACGATCTTTCCTGGAGTGTCCAGATCGGACGGTTCTGTTAGAGAGAAAACAAACTTTGTGCCACCTTCCTGGAGTGCGCTGCCCATCGCCGAAAATAGACAGAATCTGTACCGCGATTCCACGTCAAGGAAAAGTGGTTTGCGGTTGTCGAAGTCATATAGAGAGGCAATAGAGCTGCGTTGTGTAAACGTGCTAAAGAGATATTGAGCCGAGGCTCCAGTTGCGATAGTCGTCGGAATAATGCAGCCAATACGCCCTTCGGGTGAGAGGATGGAGGTGAAAAGTTCGACAAACAGTTGATCGATCTGTAGTGAATTAACTCCCTTGATTGTCAACCCTTTGGCACATAGAGGAAACATGCCCGAGCTGCCGGCAAAAAGGAAAATTGACTTAACTCGACGACGGGCGGCATGGTAGCGTTTTCCGGCCTCGGGATTTTCGATGACCCATTCGACAATTCTTTTACGGCGTTCTACGCCTGAGAGGTTGGCGATGGAAGGTTCAACTACACTGAAGTACTTCGTGTCTTCGAAGATCACCTTATCCCATGGCGGGTTGGCAAGGATGCAAGAGAAGCCTCCCATCCATCCTGTATCGGGGTTGATTTCCGCCGCAGTAGTGGCGTCTCCATCCGGCACGGTGAAGATCTCGGGGAACTCCAGGTGCCAGTGGAAGAAGCGGTACTCCTCGCTGAGTCGGACGATCTCGTCATGCGTTTCCTGCGGAACTCCCTGGGAGTTTGGATTCTGGATCTCCCTGAACACCTCATGGGTGATGGCGGGCGGCGCGTCGGGCGTTTTGAACCACATGAACGCCGCGCACCACGCATCGGCCACGTGCAGGTCGTGCAGGTACTCCGGTGAAGTGGCCCAGTCGCGGTAGGCGGCCTTCTGGCGGCGAACGTCGCGCAGGGTATCGGCTGGAACGGCGGCGATCTGACGGAGACCTTCAGCGAAGGTGGTATTGGAGATCTTCGCCTGCGTGGAGCGAGAGAAGAGAGAGCCTTGACCTGAGCGCTCCTCCTCATTCTGCTTGAACAGCGCTGCGGCGAACTTCGCATCGTCGCCCTCGGCGGCCTTGAACGCCTTGTTCGGAATGCCGCCACGCAGCAAAGCGGGCGTTGCGCCGATGAGGCTGTTGCCGAGCTTGATGCGCGCGTCCAGGAAGCCCAGCGGCTTACCGGGTTCCATCGCTTCCAACCAAAGCGAGACCTTGGCCAGCTCCACGGCCATCGGGTTCAGATCCACCCCGTACACGCACCGGCCGATCACCTCGTGCAGGGCGTGCCGGACGGCGTCCAGAGTCGGCTCCGGGTTCTGCTCGCGGACCGCGGCGACGCGTTTGGCGATGCGGCGGGCGGCGGCGACCAGGAAGTGCCCCGAGCCGCAGGCGGGGTCGCAGACGGTAAGCGCCAGCAGCTCGGCGGCGATGATCTCGGCCACCTCGGCCGGGTCCGTCACGCCCGCGGCCGTCGCCTTCTGCTCGCCACGCTTCTGCGCGTCGTCGATCACCGGGTCCAGGGACGAGTCGAGCAGCTTCTCGATGAGCGAGCTCGGCGTGTAGTACGAGCCGGTCTTCTTGCGGTCGTTGCCGGCCCGGTCGACGAGCTGGAAGGTGCGGTCCACGGCGCTGTGCTTGGGGACCAGCTCCAGCAGCGACTCGTAGATCGAGCCGAGCTCCTCCGACCCCATGTTGCGGTAGTCCACCGGCCGCCAGCGGGCGGAGCCGGCGTCCCGGACGCGCGCCAGGTGGTCCACGGCCTTCAGCAGGTGCTCGTTGGACAGCGCCATGCCGCGCAGCGGGGTGTCGGCGCCGGTGTCGTCGAACAGACCGCCGAGACCGGGCAGCCCCAGCTCGGGGCAGCCCTGCTCGTCGCCGAGGGCGTTCAGTACGAGCAGCAGCGCTTGGTACAGGTCGGTGTGGGCGCTGCCCCGGCGGCGGTTGGCCAGGCGGCGCAGCCGCGCCGAGGAGAAGTACGCCGCGTACCGCTCGCGGGCCAGGTCGGGGACGTCCGCGCCGTGCAGGACGTCCCGGTCCTCGATCACGAACAGGAAGATCATCCGGTAGGCGAGGCGGAGCAGGGCCGCGTGGAACTTCTCGATGTCGAGGTTCTGGCGCAGCGCGTCGTTGGCCGGGTGCTGGAGGAAGCCGGTGCCGAGAGCCGTGAGGGCCCGCTGGACGCCCTCACGCTGGTGGTCCAGCGCCCGCATCCCGGTGCTGATCGCGTCGGTGCGCCACGTCTCCAGCCAGCAGGACGAGGGCGGGGCGTCCGCAGCGACCTTGAAGCGGGTGGCGTGCAGCATCCGGTACAGCAGCACGAACTCGCTGAACAGCTCGCCGTCGAAGATCGCTTCCAGGTCGAACTCGACGTAGGAGGCGGTGGCCAGGGCGCTGGAGTCGCGCAGCAGCCGCAGCCGCCGCCCGTTGGCGAGCACCGCCCACAGGTGCGCCTCGGTCCGGTTGAGGCACTCCTGGACGAGGGACTGGGGCGGGACGGCGCCGGAGCCGCCGGGGCGCTTGTCCAGCTCGGCGTTCCAGGGCGCCAGGTGGATCGGCACGTGGTTCCAGCGGTGGCTGATCGCGAAGGTCTTCTGGCCGTCGTCGGACGTGATGCCGTCCGGGCCGACCCGCGTCAGCAGGCCGAACCCGAGTTCGGCGAAGAGCGGTTCCAGCCACTGGGACGCCGCCCGGCCGGTCGGGTCGGCCGGCAGCTCCTCGGGCCGCGCGAGGGGCAGCTCCTTGCGCAGGTCGCGCCAGACGCCTTTCAGGTAGTCCCAGTGCCGTTCGGCGTCGTCGGCGACCGTGCGGACGCCGACGACGTCGTAGTCGGCCGGCGCGGTGCCCTTGACGTCGGTGTCGGTGGCGATGCGCAGCAGCATGTCGGCCGGGATGAGGTTGCCGACCGACACGGTGGCGGTGATGGCGGTGGTGGCGGGCATCAGCGGGCTCCTCCGGCGGACGGGGCGGTGCCGGACACCGGCAGGTAGACGTAGGCGCCGAGGATGTCGGCGGGGGTGCGGTGCCGGACGGTCACACCGCGGACGATCTCGCCGGAGGCGGTGCGGACGCGGCGATGCGCGTTCAGCAGCTCGTCCGCCAGCTCGGCGCCGCGGCCGTCCAGGTGCTCCTGGACGGCGCCGGTCAGGCCGTCCAGGATGCGGGCCATCGTCCGCTCACCGAAGGCCGGGTCGGTGTTGTCGTCGGCGGTGGCGCTGAGCAGCGCGCGGGCGTCCTCGGACGGCAGCCAGCGGGCGCCGTCCGGCGCGCCCTCGAAGGCGAGCAGCCGGACGTCCTCGGCGACCAGTTCCCGCTCGCCAGAGCGGGAGGGCAGGGTGAGCTGGAAGCGGTACCGGACCAGCAGCAGGGTCGTGCGGGTCGCCACCGCCCGGGTGCGGACGACGCCGCAGCGGCGGGCGGGACGTTCGCCGTCGTCACGGCCGGCCGTCGCGGCGGTGGTGTCCAGCGCGGCGTTGAGGACGTAGCCCGCCACGGCCCCCACGACCGGGTCGGTGCGCACCAGGGCGGCCTCGCCGCGTCCGACCGCGGGCGTCGTGCGGAACGGGACCTGGGCGCCCCTCTCCAGGTCCAGCCCGGTCAGGAACGGCGCGGCGGCGTCACGGAGGCCCGCCGGCGTGCCGCTGAGGTCGGCGGTGAAGCCGCCGGCGCCGTCCTCGCGGAGGACGGCGCCGAGCGCGGCGAGAGCGTGGCGAACGAAGCCGTGCACTTCACCGGGGTCGCCGAGCGCGTCCCGGACGGCCTTGACCTCCGGCTCGACCTCGTCGGGGCGGATGGTGTTCTGCGCGAACAGCGACCGGGACCGGCGCTCCAGCTCGGCGGCGGACTTCCACTCCGTCTCCAGATCCCCGGCCCTGGCATCGAGGTTCGCCAGCTCCTCGGAGCCGAACAGCCCCTCCTGCTCGCCCTTCTGGCCGAGCATCAGCACCCACTCGACGATCGCGTCGGTCACCGAGGCGGACGCCTCGTCGGGGACCGAGACCGAGATGCCCAGGTCCTTCTGGATCTGCCGGTGCTTGCGGATGAGGACGTCCAGGACCTTGCCGTCGATGCCGTTGTCGGCGCCGTACAGGGTGATCACGCGGATCTTGTCGCGGCGCTGGCCGTACCGGTCGACGCGGCCCTCCCGCTGGTCGTGCCGGGTGGGGTTCCACGCCAGGTCGTAGTGCACGACGGCGTCGAAGTGGTGCTGGAGGTTGATGCCCTCCGACAGGCAGTCGGTGGCGACCAGGACGCGGCGGGCGGCCGCGTCACCGCTCGTCTCCGCCGCCAGCGCCTCGATGCGCTGGATCCGCTGCTGCGGGGACAGGGTGCCGGTGACGGTGCGGACCACGACGCCCTTGCCGAGCTTTTTCTCAAGTTGCTCGGCGATGTACTCGGCCGTCGGGATGTACCGGCAGAACACGATCGGGTTGTACTCGTCGGCCAGGAGACCCTTGAGCTCCTTGACCAGTTTCTTCAGCTTCAGGTCGGTGGCGGGGCCCTGGAGCGTGGCGGCCCGGGCGGCCAGCGCGGCCAGCCGGGTGCCGGTGTCGTCGGTCTGCGCGCCGGGGGCGACGTCCATGCCTTCGAGGGCGTCGGCGTCGGCGGCGTCGCGGTTCAGCGGCGCGCCGAGCTCGTCGGCCTCGGCGGCCGTGGCGGCCAGTGCCGCCGTGGAGCGGGTGGTGAGCGTCTGCGCGGCGGCCCGCGGCGAGGACACCAGGGAGCGCAGCAGGGCGATGGCCGACCACCAGGCGATGCGGGCCTCCCGCTTGCCCTGGCCGCCCGCCGCCTCGACCCGCTCCTGCGCGAAGCCGATGGCGTCGTAGAGCAGCTCGCGGTAGGCGGGCGACAGCTTGTAGGTCTCGTCCTTGAAGTCGCGGGGCGAGGGGAACTCGGTGTTCTCGTCCAGGAAGCGGCGGATGTCGGGACGCTGCCTCTTGACGACGTGCCGGGCCAGCTCGGTCCGGCCGGCGCGGCTGCCCAGGTCGATGGTGGCGAACTCGGGCTTGAGCAGGCTGAGCAGGTTGCGGAAGGCGCTCTCCTTGCCGCTGTGCGGGGTCGCCGTCACCAGGATCAGGTGCCGCTGCGGCGTGGCGTCGGCGATGCCGCGCAGCAGCTCGTAGCGGAGCTGGCTCTGCCGGGAGGTGCCCTCGTCGGCGGCGACGCAGGTGTGCGCCTCGTCGACGATGACCAGGTCGGTGCAGTGCTTGATGAAGTCGTCGCGGTGCCGGGTGGACTTGATGAAGTCGGTGGAGACCACCACGTTGCGGTACTTGGTGAACAGCGACTGCCCGAAGTCCAGATTGCGCTCCAGGCGGGCGACCGTGGAGGACAGCACCAGCTCGGCGTCGATGCCGAACTTGGTGCGCAGCTCGTCCTGCCACTGCTCGGCCAGCGCCGGCGAGCACAGCACCGCCATGCCGCGGGCGTCGCCCTGCGCCAGCAGCTCCGCGGCGATCAGGCCCGCCTCGACGGTCTTGCCGATGCCGACGTCGTCGGCGATCAGCAGCCGGACGGTCTTCTGCCGCAGCGCCATCATCAGCGGGACGAGCTGGTAGGCGCGCGGCTCGACGGCGAGCCGCGCCAGCGAGCGGAAGGGGCCCGCGCCCGAGCGGAAGCCGACCCGGAGCGCGGTGCGCAGCATGCCCGCGGCCTGCGCGTCCCCGAGGTCGGCGGGCGAGGGGAGGGCGAACTCGGCGGCGGCGACCTCCTCGAAACCGGGGAACAGCGCCGCGACGTCGTCGTCGGAGCCGCCGAGCGGGCGCAGCACCAGCATGTCGCCGTCGCTCTCGGGCAGCACGACCCATTCGCGGCCGCGCGCGGCGACCAGGGAACCGGGCGTGTAGGTGACGGGCATATCAGGCGGTCCCTCGTGTCGTCATCGTCGTGTCCGTCCGTCCATGTCCTCGTCGATCAGCGGCCCGTGCCGAAGTAGCGCCGGTGCCGCTCGACGACGGAGTCCCAGTCGGCGTCGTGGGAGAAGCGCACGACGTCCCAGCCATGATCCTGCAACCGCTCCTCGGCGGCCCGGTCGCGCTCCTTGATCACCTGATGGTCGTGGACCGGACCGTCCACGAACACCGCGACGTCGACGCCCTGCAGCCGGTAGACGAAGTCGGGTCGCGCGCCCGCTTCGGCGATGTGGACCTGCGCGTCGTCGGGCATGCGCAGGTCGTGCTCCTTGAGCCAGGCGAGGAACCGCCTCTCCAGCGTGGACTCGGCCTGGCCGGTGAGGCGCCGGTGCTGCTCGGTGCGGGTCTCGCCGCGCCCGGTCGTGACGGCCGACGCGCCGGCCAAGCGCAGCAGCAGGTCGCGGATCGAGCGGCGGTCGATGAAGGCGTGGTCGAGCTGGTTGCCGTAGGTCAGCAGGCAGTCGTAGCAGCCGCGCGCGCACGGCCGGTCCGCGTCGGCGCCGCCGAGGTCGTTGCCCGCCGCGTCGAAGTGGCAGATCGACAGCGCCTCGCGGGCGGCCTTCGCCAGCGCGTCGCCGTCGGACTGCATCAGGCGCAGCACGCCCGCGCCGCCCTCGGCCGCCTCGGTGAACAGCATCCGGTCGCGGGGACCGTCGGCCGGCGGCAGCAGCTCACTGGTCAGTTCCGAGTCCTCCAGCTCGAACGCCGCCTCGATGCCGCGCTCCAGGGCGTACATCAGCGACAGGGCCACCGGCAGGTCCAGCTTGTCCGCCAGCTTCACCACCAGGATGTTACGGCTGTCCTGGACGTAGGGGATGACGCGCTTCTTGCGGCGGTTCTCGTTGCCGTCGGCGTCCACGATCGGCATCTCGCTGGAGTCGCCGGCCGCCTCGGCAGCGTCGCGCTCGTTCAGCCAGCGGCCGTCGGCGGGGTCGAGCCAGAAGCCGTCCGGCTCGCCGGCCTTGGCGCGCACCCGGCCGATGTTGGTGATGCGCACGGTCGCCGAGTCGCCGTAGGAGACGGTGGCGAGCTCTCCCTGAGTGTCGGAGACCAGGGCGTCGCGGCGTCCTGGGCGGGTGCCGTGGTCCTGGAACCGGTAGGAGGTCACGAGCCGGAAACCGGCCCGGCGCCGTTCCTCCTCGTCGGAGGAGATCCGCTCACGGCGCTTGGTGTAGACGGTGTGCAGCCGCAGCAACCCGTAGGTGGTGGTGTCCTGCAACGTCGCCTGGCACATCTGGCACCGGTCGGCTCGGTCGTCAGCGCCGTGGTGGTACCCGCACTCCGCGCAGCGGCGCGCGGACGAGGTGGTGACGTCGCCCGTCGCGTCCGTCGGGAGCTGGATCCGGTCGACCTGGTACCGCGACCCCTCGTGGTAGATCAGGGCACCGGGGCCGAACTCGCGGATGGCCAGAAAGCGGGGGCGCTGGAGGTAGTCGCCGTCCCCGTACCGGCGGGTGGTCTTGGGGATGTAGGCCGCCAGCGGCAGCCGGGGGAAGGAGTAGCCCGGCAGGAAGCCCTCGCTGGCCAGGTAGCGGTAGGGGTAGAAGTCCGACAGGACCGACCGGTTGTCGGTGCTCTCGTTTTTCAGCAGGTTGAGCTGGGTCTCGGCCTCCCGCCGCCGGTTCACCGCGATCTTGCGGTCGCGCTCGGACAGCGTGTGGTCGAGCACGCGGCGGTTCTGCTCGGCCTGGTCGACCAGGGCGGCCCGGAACAGCCCGCGCCAGCGGTCGAAGGCGTCGTCGAAGCGTTCGGGCGCCCGCCTGACGGCGTTCTCGATCCACTGCTCGTCCCACCAGGTCGTGCCCTCGAACAGCGGGACCAGCTCGGCGAAGACGCGCCGGGCGGCGTCCAGCGCGCGGGCCGTGCTCGCGGTGTCGGCGAGCGCCTCCGCGATGTGGTCGTGGAACTTCAGCGAGGGCGCGGGGACGCGGGCCTCCTCGTCGTGGGCGACGTCGATGATGTGCGGGATGTTGCCTCGCAGGTCGAAGGCGGCCTCGGCCAGCCATACCGCCTGCACGTGGGAGCGCACCAGGTCCTCGTTGGCCAGGTCCAGCCGCGGCGCGACGACCGAACCGGCCACCATGCGGTCCGACCGGCGGAAGTAGTACTGGTCGTGGCTGTTGCCGGTCGCGCAGTAGGTGGTCACCAGCGCCGGCTGACCGGAACGCCCCGCGCGCCCGCTGCGCTGGGCGTAGTTGGCGGGGGTCGGCGGCACGTTGCGCATCATGACGGCGTTCAGCGAGGAGATGTCCACGCCCAGCTCCATCGTGGGCGAGCAGTACAGCAGCTTCAGCTCGGCCTTGTAGAACGCCTTCTCGCGCCGCTCCCGCTCCTCGGGCGACACCTGCGCGGTGTGCTCGCGGGCCGCCAGCCCCGCCAGCGTGCCCGCGGTGTTGCGGTACAGGTCGCGGAAGAAGGTGTTCACGCGGGGGCCGTCGCCGCTGGCGTAGGTGCGGGTGAGCGGGTCGTACGCGCCGGTCTCGCCGGTGCCGGCCCGCCAGACCAGCGCCGCCGCCGACACCCGGTAGCCGGTGGTCGGCATCGACGGGACGCGGCGCCGGCGGCCGGCCGGCTGCGGTGTCGCCTCCACCTCGGTCACCAGGCCGGCCTTGGCCAGGATCCGCAGCAGGTCGGCGATGACCCGCTGGGCGTCCTCGGAGCCGAATTCGGCGTCGGTGAAGTGCACCCGCCGCAGGTACTTGCCGAACTTGCCCTTGCCCGACAGGAACCGGAAAGACCTGTCCAGGCCCGGTCGCGACGGCTGCGGGTAGACGGTGGCGACGCGCGGCTGGTCGCCCGGGGCGAGCACCCAGGGATCGACCAGGCGCTCCTCGCTGGCGCGCTGCAGGCTGTCGAAGTCGTCCCGGAAGTACTGCACGTCGATGGCGAGACCGCGGCGCATCTCGTCCAGCAGCACCTGCATGATCTCCTCGCGGCGCCGCGGCGCGGCGCCGCGCAGCGCGGGGTGCGCGGCGCTCCAGCGGTCGTCCTGGGACGCGAGCCAGTCCAGATCGGCGTACTGGACGGTCAGCAGGCCCGTCTGCTCCAGGTTGGGCATCGTGATCCGCCAGCCCTGCTCCAGATCCAGGTAGAGGCGGAACGCCACCACGTCGCGCAGCGTCCTGGCGGCGTTGCGGGCGAGCCGGGGCGCCAGGTCGGCCTCGCCGGTGTAGTCGACCGGCTGGAGGCCGAGGGCCTCGGTGACCCGCTCCGCCAGCTTCTCGTGCTCCAGCCCGTCCTCGCCGGCCGCGAGCGCGGCCCGGTACAGCGCCCCGCGGAGCTGGGTGATCTGCACGAAGTCGTTGAAGTGCCCGGCCTGCAGGGCGGCGTCCTGGCGGTTGTCGACGAAGGTGAGCAGCTTGCGGGCCTCCGGGTCCAGCGCCTCGGCCGGCACCGCCCGCAGCGAGCGCACGATCGAGGCCGACACCAGCGAGGTCGCCGACGAGCGCCCCTCCTGCCCCAGCGTGGCCAGCTTGGCGAAGTCCCGGCCGCGGGACTGCTCGTAGCTGATCGCGCAGTGCAGGCAGAACCGGAAGGGCGCCGGGATGAACGCCGCGTGCAGCTCGCCGCGGCCCTCGTTGCCGTACTCGTCCACGATGACGGCGCGCGGCAGCCGGTCCCGGAGAGAGGCGCGCACGACCTCGTTGCCGTGCGCGTCCAGTTCCAGCCACGACTCGGGGATCCGGCGCTCGGCGATCGCGGCGTCGGCCGTCGCGGGCCAGGGGCGCTCGGGGGAGACGTACAGGTACCCGTCCCCGTCCCTGCCGCCGCTCGCCGCCGTGTCGGGCCGCGACTCGTAGGAGACCCGGCCGTCCTTGTCACGGCGCCAGACGGTCAGGTAGTCCTGCCCGCACTCGCGGCAGAACGCCACCGGCAGCAGGACCTTGCCGTCCGAGCCGGGCTGGACGAGCTGGTAGTCGCGGGTCAGGTGGCGGCCCGCCGGCGGCTCCAGCGTGGTGTACACGGTGTCGCCCTTAGACAGGAACTGGTGCAGCCGGAACGCGAACAGCGGCCGTTCGGTGACCGGATGCCGGGCCTCCGAACCGGCCTCCAGCGTCCGGCGGATCGCCTGCGCGCACTGCTGCGCGGGGACGCCGCTCTGGGCGGCGAGCGCCTCGGCGGCCTCCTCGATCTTGGCCGGGCGCTGGCGGACCAGCCGCCCGGCGGCGTCGGAGGCCAGCCCGAAGCGCGTCTCGATCCAGCGGGCCAGCGGATCCCGGACCAGCTCGGCGTAGGCGCGCGGCGCGTCCGCCCGGCGCAGCCGGTCGGCCGGGACCTCGTCGGGCTCGGGCTCGGTGGCGCGCACCAGCGTCTCGCCGATGACGTCGGCCGGATCCACCGGCACGCCGAACAGGGTGGTGGCCAGACTCGCCACCACCGCCCGCTGCTCGTCCGCCGTGCCCTCGCTGGAGATGGTCGCGGAGGTCCCGATGCACTGCAGGTCCGCAGCCTCGCACGCCTCGCGGACCCGGCGGATGAGCAGCGCCACGTCCGCGCCCTGCCGGCCGCGGTAGGTGTGCAGCTCGTCGAAGACCAGGAACTCCAGTCCGTGCGCCATCCGGATGAGCGAGCGCCGGTCGTCCGGCCGCGTCAGCATCAGCTCCAGCATCACGTAGTTCGTCAGCAGGACGTCGGGCGGGTCCTCGCGGATCCGGCGGCGGTCCTCCTCGCTCTCCTGCCCGGTGTAGCGGGCGTAGGTGACCGGTTCGCGGCCCTCGCCGTAGCCGTGGGTCAGGTACTTCTCCAGCTCGTTGCGCTGGCTGTTGGCCAGGGCGTTCATCGGATACACGATGATCGCGCGGACCCGCTTGCGGCGGGCGGCGCCCGCGGCGGGCCGCGTGCGCAGCACCTTGTCGACGATCGGCACGATGTAGGCCAGTGACTTGCCCGAGCCGGTGCCGGTGGTCAGCACGTACGAGCGGCCGCTCCGCGCGGTGTCGACCGCCTCGCGCTGGTGCCGGTGCAGGGTGAGCGGCCGCCCGTCGCAGCCGGTGGCACCGGCCCGCTTGCCCGCCTGGAAGATCTGCGCGCACTCCTCGTGCAGCACGCCGTCACGGGCCAGCTCCAGCACCGTCCCCCCGGACGCGAAGAACGGGTTGAGCGACAGCCACGGGTCGGGCCACTGGGACTTGGCGTCGAGGGTGTCCTCCACGAAGTCCTTGATGCGCTCGTCGCGGATCACCGTGCCGCCCTCGGTGAAGGCGCGGTAGTCCTTGATGAGCTGCTGGTGGACGCCGAAGACGTCCATGACGGTGCCGGTGGGACGGATCGCCGGCGTCGAGAGGTCGGGCTCGGCGGGCTTGGGCGAGGCGGTCTCGGACAGGGCCACCGGGATCGGGTCGAACTCCGCCCAGTCGTCGACGGGAGGGACGGGGACCACGTGCGGGAGCAGGGCCTCCCGGACCGCGACCGCGTCCACCGGGCGCTTCTCCGGCTCCTTGGCCAGCAGGTCGTCGACGAGGCGCAGCAGGTCGACGGGCACGTCGCCGCGGATGATCGAGATCGGCGGGGGAGCGTCCTTCTCGTGCTTGACGGCCAGCTCGTGGTACACGGGGCCGTCGAAGGGCGGGACGCTCGTCAGCAGCTCGTACATGATGCAGCCCAGCGCGTACAGGTCGGCCGCCTGCGTCACGGCGGCGGACCGGAACTGCTCGGGGGCCATGTAGCGGGCCGTGCCGAGCGTGGCGTCCGAACTGGTCAGGCCGTCGCCGTCGGGGTCGTCGATGATGCGGCCGATGCCGAAGTCCAGCACCTTCACCGTGCCGTCGGGCATCAGCATGATGTTGGCGGGCTTGAGGTCGCGGTGCACCACCTCGGCGCCGTGCGCGGCCACCAGGCCGTTGGCGATCTGGACGCCGATCGCCGCCGCCCAGGCCACCGGGAGGCGCTTCTCCTCGCCGATCAGCAGGTCGAGCGTGCGCCCGTCCAGGAGCTCCATGACCAGATAGGGGAGGCCGCCCGCGTCCTCGTCCACCCCGCCGTCGATGATCCGCGGCAGGTTGGGGCTGTCGAGCCGGCCCATGATCCGCACCTCGCGCCCGAAGCGCTTGACCGCCTTGGCGTCGGCCTCGGTGTCCAGGTGCGCGCCGTTGCGGCTGCGCAGGAGCAGCTTCACCGCCACCAGACGGTCGGGGGAGCCGGGTTCGGCCTCCATGTCCTCGCGCTGCTCGACGACGCCCATGTTCCCCCGGCCGAGCTGGCCGACGAGACGGAACCTGTTTGCCACGAACTCCAGCGTCATGGGCATCCTTCATTGTCCTTGCGCCGGGACGTGGGCGCATCGGCTTCGGGGGATTGCGGCGTCGGACCGGTCTGACTGTACACGGTGGTGCACCGCTGTTCTACGGTTATCTTGTTGGCAGAGTCAACTGCTGGGGGACGAGGCGAGCGCCGGCGCGCTCGCGGCGACCGCGCCGACGGCGGGGATGCCGACGACCTCGACCTCGACGTCGTGCCGCAGGACGGTCGCCATGTTGACCAGTGCCACCCGCGCGAAGGGGAACAGCGTCGCAGGGGTGAGGTCACGGCCGGTCTTCAGGTGGATCCCGAAGATCACCTTCTTCGGCCGCGCGTCCGGCGGCGGGGTGCGCGTGCCGCCGCTGCGCTCGACGACCAGGGCGTGGAACCGCTCACGCGCCGTCGCGTCGTGCAGCAGGGTCTCAACGGCCACCAGCGCCTGGTTGAACTGGTGGCTGAGCGGCGACGACCCGTCGGCGGGCTTGATGCAGATCAGCTCGCCCTGCGGGCCGAGGCCGTCGCACACCTCGATGCCGTTGTGCGCGTGCAGGGCGTTCTTCACGCTGGTGCGGTCCAGGCAGAGGAAGGCGGCGCGCCCCAGCTCGTCCTGGACGCGCAGGTTGTAGTCGCGCTCGTGCTCTCCGGGCCGCCAAGCGGGCAGCGCGACGCTGGGGTTCGCGGGGATGAGCTCGGCGACCTGCCGCTCGATCGAGGCCATGTAGTCCGCGCCGCTCTCGTACCACTCCCCTTCCAAGAGGAAACGGTGCTCGAACCCGGTGGCGACGTCGGTCTCGATCCAGCGGATCGCGGGCGCGGACGCCAGCACCGTCCCGCTGGAGGAGAGCAGGGAGATCTTTCCCTTGCGCAGCGCCTCGGACGGGGTGACGGCGTGCTGCACGCGGGCACGGGCGCGGACGTCGGACACGTCCAGGTGGTCGCGGGGCGGCAGAGCCGCGCTCCCGACCTGGATCCGGTAGGAGCTCGTGTGCGGGAGATCAGCGGAGAGGTCGGAGGGGACCGCGATCTGAAGGGAGTCGTCACGAGGGTCGAGGAGCCGCCTGTCCAGCTCCTCGTCCAGCCGCTTGACGGTCCGCGCGTCGGTCACCGGCTGAACGGCCTCGATGAACTCCAGCTCCGGGACGGGCGGGGCCGCGCAGATCGCGGTGAGCGCGCGGAGGCAGCGCAGCAGCGTCTCGGGCGAGGTCGGCGTGGAGAAGCGCAGGCCCGTCGCGCCCTCGATCGAGATCCGTCCGACGCCCGGCAGCCCGATGTCGCTCGCGGCCAAGCGGCCGCCGATCTGACGGACGAGCTCGTCGTGCTGCCTCACGCCGACGCGCGAGATGTGCAGTCCCAACGAGACGCGCGTGGCGTCCTGACGGCCCTGCTTCGACAACGACCGCCGGACGACCCCCTGAACGAAGTCGGGGTCCACGCTCCGGACCGCGACCCGCAGGCCGAAGGAGCGGTCCTTATGCTCCTCGGGAACGAGCCGGTAGCCGCTGCCGAACCCCATCGCGTACACCTCGCCGTCCACGGCGAGCATCAGGAGCGCCGCGGTGTCCAGCTTCCCCAGTTCCAGCTCCACGCCGGTCAGGCTGCTGATCTCGTTGCACCAGCCGACGCGCGGAATGTCGAAGTGCCCGCCGACCAGCAGGGCCGGACAGCCCAGGTGCTCGTCGGGAAAAGAGGGCAGGAAGCGCAGCTCGTCGAGCTGCTCGGTGTCCAGAGCGTCGAGCATGCCCTCGTGGGTGGGCGGGATGTCGGTGAGGCGGTAGAGGGTGTGCACAGGCATCGTTCGGCCCCCGAGCGTGTAGGCGATGGTCGCGCAGGTCCGCGGTCATGGGGACCGGGGGGCGCGAGTGGTGTGTGTTCATTGGGTAGACTACGCCAACCTATTGGCAGTGTCAACACATCCGTGAACTAGTGGCTCTGCTTCACGGATGGAAAAATCTGTGCCATCCGGTGGACAGGGGCGCAGGTCGCGGCGGTCGCTCACTGTCCGCGGTTCCTAGAATCGCTGGCCATGGGGACTTCGGGGGAGCGGACGGCCCGTGGGTGACGCCATCCTGGACGCCCTGCGCGGGGCGATGGACTCGCCGTGGATCTACCTCGCGATCTTCGGGCTCGCGCTGGTCGACTCGTTCCTGCCGGTCTTCCCGAGCGAGAGCCTCGTCGTCACCGCGGGCGTCTTCGCCGCGCACGGCGCGCCGAACCTCGTCCTCGTCATCGTGACCGCGGCGCTCGGCGCCTTCTGCGGCGACCACATCTCCTACTTCATCGGCCGCTTCGCCGGGGACCGGCTCCAGCACCGGCTGCGCGGCGGGAAGCGCCGCCGCAAGGCCTTCGACGAGGCCGAACGCATCCTCGACCGCCGCGGCGGCCTCGTCCTCGTCATCGCCCGCTACATCCCGGGCGGCCGGACGGCGGCGACGCTCGTCATGGGCGCGGTGCGGTACCCGATGCGCGCCTTCTCCCTCTTCGACGCCCTGGCCACCGTCCTGTGGGGCACCTACTCGGCCCTGATCGGCTACCTGGGCGGCGCGGCCTTCGAGGACGACCCCCTCAAGGGCCTCCTCCTCGGCCTCGGCATCGCCCTGGCCCTCTCCGCCCTCATCGAGGCCGGCCGCTACCTCTGGAACCGCTTCCGTCCGAACCGGCAGCAGGACGGCGCGGCCGGCGAGAGCCGCTGACCCCCTTTCCGGCGGCGTCTGTCCCCCGTGCGAGCTACAGGCAGGTGTCCACCGCGCGGTGACGATCCGGGAGGGGGTGGATCCCTAGCGTTGTGGGCGAAGCCGCGGCGCTCCGGCCGCGGTACCCCCCAAGGAGTCAGCATGCGACTGCTCAAGCAGCTCGTGGTCGTCGGCGTGGTCGCGTTCGCGGGCAGCGCGCTCGTCGGCGCCGCGCAGTGGAACCCGGTTCTGACGCTCCTCTTCGGTGCCGCGACGGCGGTGCTCACGCTGCTCGCCTACCGCTGGATCGTGCGGCGCACCGAGCACCGCGCGCCGGACGAGGTGGCCGCCAAGGGCGCGGCCGGCGCCGTCACGCGCGGGATGCTGATCGGGTTCGCGATGTTCGGGGCCGTCATCGCGAACATCGCCTTCCTCGGCGACTACCGGGTCGACGGGTTCGGCTCGGCGGGCGGTGCGGTCGCGCTGCTCGGGTTCATGGCCGCCGCCGCGGTGACCGAGGAGGTGATGGTCCGCGGCGTCCTGTTCCGGATCGTCGAGGAGCGCACCGGGACCTGGGTGGCGCTCGTCCTGACCGCCCTGCTGTTCGGCCTCATGCACCTGCCCAACCCCGGCGCCGACCTGTGGAGCGCGCTCGCCATCGCCATCGAGGCCGGCGGCATGCTCGCCGCCGCCTACGTCGCCACCCGCAACCTGTGGGTGCCGATCGGCCTGCACTTCGCGTGGAACTTCGCCGGGGGCGGCATCTTCGGCACCACCGTCTCCGGCAAGGACGCCCCGGACGGGCTGCTCAACAGCACGACGTCGGGTCCGACGCTGCTCGGCGGCGGCGAGTTCGGCCCCGAGGCGAGCCTGTACGCGGTCGGCTTCGGCGCGGCCCTGATGGTCGCGTTCCTGTGGCTGGCCCGGCGGCGCGGCACCATCGTCCACCGCCGCGGACGCCGGACGGCCGAGCCCGCCGCGGCCGCTACGCTCGCCCGGTGATCGACTTCCGGCGGGTCCCGGACCGGTGGCGACGGCTGGACGTCACGGTCCGGGACCTCCCCTTCCCCCTGCTGATCGTCGCCGCGTCGTTCGTCCCGGCGTTCCGCGACCACGGGACGCAGCTCGGCGACCTGCCGGCCCGCCCCCTCGACGCGCTGGCCGTCCCGGTCATCCTGCTGACCTGCCTCCCGCTCGCCGTGCGCCGCCGCTGGCCTGCTCTCTGCACGGTCCTCGTCGCGCTCGGCTTCGCCGCCGACCAGCTCCGCGCCTACCACTCGTTCGCCGGCAGCGCCCTCGCGTTCGCGCTGGTGAGCGCGGGCGCGCACCTGGAGCGCCGGCGGTACGGCGTCGCCGCCGCGCTCTCCGCGGCGTACGTGCTGCTGGCGGTCGCGCTCGACCGCCTCGGCTCCACCGAGCACCTGAGCGGGTTCGCGACGTTCTACCTGGTGACGGTCTTCGCGTGGGGCATCGGGGCGTGGCTGCGCTCCACCCGCGCCGCCGAGGCCGAGCGCCGCCGCCGCGTCGCCGAGGACACCCGCGCCGCCGAGCGCACCCGCATCGCCCGCGACCTCCACGACGTCGTGACGCACCACGTGACGGCGATGGTCGTCCAGGCGGAGGCGGCGCGGTACCTGACCGCCGACCCGGGCCGCCTGGACGGCGCCCTCGGCGCCATCACCGACACCGGGCGGCGCGCCATCGGCGACCTGCGGCACCTGCTCGACGTGCTCGACCCCGACCACGGGACCGCCGCCGTGCCGTCCGCCGGCGAGCTCTCCGCACTCGTGGAGCGGACGCGCCAGGCCGGCCAGCCCGTCGAGTTCACCGCGGCGGGCGAGCCGGGCGAGCCGGCCGGCAGCGCCGAGCTGGTGGCCTACCGCGTCGTCCAGGAGTCGCTGACGAACGCCCTCAAGTACGCCCCCGGCAGCCGGACCGTCGTCCGCGTGCACTACCGCGACAGGGAGATCAGCGTGGAGGTCGGCACCGACGGCGCCGCGACGCCGGCCGCGTCGCCCGGCGGGAGCGGCCGGGGCCTCGCCGGGCTCCGCGACCGGATCGGCGCCCTGGACGGCGACTTCGCCGCCGGGCCGGGACCGGACGGCGGCTTCGTCGTGCGGGCCCGCATCCCGTCGGGGAGCCCGGCGTGAGCGCGCCGGTCCGGGTCCTGGTCGCCGACGACCAGGCGCTGATCCGCACCGGCTTCGCGACGATCATCGGCGCGCAGCCCGACCTGGAGGTGGTGGGGGAGTGCGGCGACGGCCGCGCCGCCGCCGACCTCGCCCGCCGCCTCGTCCCCGACGTCGTGGTGATGGACGTCCGGATGCCCGTCCTGGACGGCATCGAGGCGACCCGGCTGCTGGCCGGCGACGGCGTCGCCGACCCCGTCAAGGTGCTCGTGGTGACCACGTTCAACCTGGACCGGTACGTGTACGAGGCGCTGCGCGCGGGGGCGAGCGGCTTCCTGCTCAAGGACGCCCCGCCGGCGCAGCTCCTGCACGGCATCCGGACCGTCGCGGCCGGCGCCGCCCTGCTGGCCCCCGAGGTGACCCGGCGGCTCATCGGCCGGTACGCGGAGCGGATCCGTCCCGCCGAGAGCGCGTCGGCCGCGGACGCGCTCACGCCGCGCGAGATGGAGGTGCTGCGCCTCATCGCCGAGGGACTGTCCAACAGCGAGATCGCCGCGGCCCTCGTCCTCAGCCAGGAGACCGTCAAGACCTACGTCTCCCGCATCCTCACCAAGCTCGGCCTGCGCGACCGCGTCCAGGCGGTCGTCTACGCCTACCGGCAAGGCCTGGCGAGCTGACGGGGGTCAGTCGTCCTCGTCGTCGAGGAACGACAGGCCGCGCTCGGCGAGGGCCTCGCGGAGGACCTGCATGGTGTTGCGGCCCATGCCGTGGAGCTCCAGGAGGTCTTCTTCGGAGACGTCGGTGAGCTGTTCGAGGTGCGTGTACCCGGCGTCGGCCAGGGCGCGCCGGGCGGGCATGGCGAGTCTCGGCAGATCGCTGCCTTCCATGGGACTCCTCGGAGCTCGGAGATGTCCGGTACCCGAAGATTCCGGCGGAACGGCTACGCCGCACGAAGGCATACGCCACCTGGACGATAGTCCCTGCCGGTGCCCCCCGTCTTCCCCGGAGGGAACCGGTCTGCGATGATGGGCATCAAATAGACGCACCTGTTCATCTGATCGATGCTCCCGGTACCGGCAGGGAAGGCGCGCATGAGGTTTCCGTGGATCTCCCGACCGGCGGCCGCGAACGGCGGGGACGCCGTGGTGCTGGTGACGTGGTTCCGGCTCAAGGACTCCTGGCGCTCGCCCGGGTTCATGCTCCACAGCCTGCTCCTGTGGTGGCAGGCTCTGCGCTCGCCGGGCCTCCTCGGCATCGCGATCGAGGCCCACCCTTTCCGCGGCACGTTCTGGACGCTCTCCGCCTGGACCGACCGCCGCTCCCTGTCCGCCTACACCCGCACCGACCCCCACGGCGCCGCCATGGACCGCATCCGCCCCTGGATGGACGAGTTCGAGCGCGTCTCCTGGACGCTGCCGACCGCGGACCTGCCCCACACCCCCACCGCCCGGCCTCTGTGGACCGACGCCGCCGAACGCGTCACGCAAGAACGCCGAAGCCGCACCAGCCTGTGATCACAGAACTGTCCCTTGGGCGCTGACTTGGCCAGCCGGCGGATCACGATGGAGGACGGGGGCGGCGGCCATGGCCGAGATCACAGTGCCGATGACGGTGCGCGACCTGACCCGCGAGGACCTTCCCTCATGCGACTGGAGCGGATCGGCCGCCCATCTGGAGAGCATGGCCAGAGCCTTGGACCGGGTCGGGCTGGGCGAGGTGGACTACCTGGCCCTCTGCCCGCCCTCCGGTCTTCCGGTGGGCGTCGGCGGCGTCGACTACGCCAAGGTGCCGGGCGCGGGAACGCTCTGGCAGCTGGCCGTTCACCCGGCACTGCAGTCGTGCGGAATCGGCACCGTCCTGATCCAAGCCGCCGAGCAGCGGATCCAGGCCCGCGGCCTGGACCGCGCCGAACTGGGCGTGGAGGACGACAACCCGCGCGCCCGCGCGCTGTACGAACGACTCGGCTACACCGCCTACGACAGCGCCCCCGAGTCGTGGGAAGCAGAAGCCCCCGACGGCACCATCACCCTGCACGAGACGATGTGCACACTAATGCACAAGCAACTGCCATAGCAGGGCCTCGGCTTTGAGCCGGATTCCCTCGTGGCCGGGTGGGTTGCGGATCGGCCCGCTGTGCTCTCGGGTGCCGGGCCGATCCGCTCGCCATTGTTTCAGGTCAGCGGTTCTTCCAGTGGTGGAAGACGCGGCGCATGCGTTCACCCCGGGACTGGAAGTCGATCAGGGCGTTTCCGTTCGGGAGGAGTTCGATGACGAAGCCGTCCTCCCAGTAGCCGTTGAATCTCACCCGGCAGGCTCGGGCGCCGGGCGGGACGTTTTCGGGGAGGCAGTTGGAGCAGCGGTCGAGGCCGGCGGAATTGGCCTCGGCGAGCGACACGGGCCGGGGGGCGTGGGTGTTGAGGTCCAGCTTCCGGGAGACGTGGTGGCCGTACAGGAGGGCGTTGCAGTCGGCCCAGCGGTGCATGTGGGTGCCGTAGCGGGTGCGCCAGACCCTGCCCGGAAGGCCGGCGGGAGGCTTGCGGCAGTAGGCGCACTGATCGGTGGGGAGTTCGTGGATACAGGTCTTCTGCGCGTTGCTGTTCACGATGGGCTCCTCATTTGTCGCTCTATGTAGTTGTCGGAAGGTGTTCTTCGCCCCTCTTGTGCGTCGCGATCTGTTTTCGGGCAGCACTGGGCTCCCCGTATTGCCCCGGAGTATCCACTCTTCGTGCGATGCCTTCGTCGGCATCCATCTCATGATGGGCAATGCGCGGTCGTATAACGCGGCGGACCCGATTCTTCTATCGCGGCCCGGCCGTCATCGTTGTTTGATCATAACGCGGACGTCGTGAATTCCGCAAGAAGTTATCCGGCCGGTGAAATGGCTGGAATACGCCGGGCGGGACGGTGCGGCGCTCTTGGATGCAGAAAACCCCGGCGACGTGAGTCGGCCGGGGTCGGCGGTGGGTCTGTGCGGTGCCCCCTGCAGGATTCGAACCTGCGCACACGGCTCCGGAGGCCGTTGCTCTATCCCCTGAGCTAAGGGGGCCCTGCGCCGGTGAGCGGCGCGAGAAGAAGGCTACCAGGATCGGCGGGCTTGCGCGCACCTGGGCGTTCGCCGTGCGTCGGGGCGGGGGAGTGGGCTAGCTTCGATGCCGTGACCGAGCCACTGGGACGCGTGCTGGTCGTCGACGACGATGAGGTGATCAGGCAGCTCATCGCCGTGAACCTGCAGCTGGAGGGCTTCGAGGTGGCGACGGCGACGGACGGGCGGGACTGCCTGGAGCGGGTGCGGGAGGTCGGCCCCGACGTGATCACGCTGGACGTGATGATGCCGCGGCTGGACGGCTGGGTGACCGCGAGCCGGCTGCGGGAGGACCCCGGGACGGCGCACATCCGGGTCGTCATGATCACGGCGCGGGCGCAGGAGCACGACATCCGCCGCGGGCACGAGATCGGCGTGGACGCCTACGTGACGAAGCCGTTCGATCCGAACCAGCTCATCCAGACGGTGCGGAAACTCGCTGCCATGTCCAGATAGTGGTCAGATAGTCTCACCAGCGTGACTCCTGCCGATGTCAGCGCCGTCCTCGCGGCCGCCGCCGGTGCCGACGCGGCGCCGGTGAGCGTGCGCGGGCCCGGGGTGTACGCGAGCCCCGTCGCGCTGCGCGCGGGGGTCGACCCCGAGGTCGTCGCCGCGCGGGTGCGGCGCGCGGAGGGGGTCGAGGACGTTTCCGTGGTGCGAGGGCTCGTCGTCGTGCGGGTGGACGCCGGGGCGCTCGCGGGGGAGATCGTGCGGCTGGGGGACGTCTACGGGCGTGCCCGGGTGCGGGCGGGCACGGGGTGGAGCGAGTGGCCCCGGACGTTCGACAATCCGGGGTTCTGCGTGCGTTACGCCTACGCGCGGGCGGGCTGGGTCCAGCGGTGGGCCCGGGAGCTCGGGGTGACGGCGGGCGAGCCCGAGGGGTACGCGGGGGACGAGCTGCGGCTGCTCGAAGTGCTGGCCGAGATGCCCGGGCGCGGGGAGCAGGCCGAGCGCGAGAACGAGCCGCGGGTGCTGGCCTCCTATCTGGAACGGCTGGCCGGGGTCTACCACGATGTCCATGAGCGGTGTCCGGCGCTGCCCAGCGGCGACGAGAAACCCGGGGCGGTGCACGCGGCGCGGGTGACCCTCGCGGCGGCCGCGCGCATCGCCCTCGGCAACGGACTGGACATGATCGGTGAGACCCCTAGAGAGCTGATATGAGCAGAGTTCACCCCGCCGGCGGCCGGCACGCCGACGTGCTGCCCGAGGACAACCCGATGCCCCCGGCCGAGGACCTGAACGTCCTCGACGAGCTGGTGTGGCCGCGCGGGGCGCGCAGGGACGAGGGCGCCGTCGTCATCGGCGGCGTCGACGTGCGCGACCTGGCGCGCGAGTACGGGACGCCGCTGTACGTCTACGACGAGGCGGACGTGCGGGCGCGCGCGCGCAGGTACGCCGAGGCGTTCCATGACGGCAGCGTCCACTATGCGGGCAAGGCGTTCCTGTGCACGGCGGTCGCGCGCTGGCTGAGAGACGAGGGGCTCGGGCTGGACGTGTGCAGCGGCGGGGAGCTCGCCATCGCGCTTGCGGCCGACTTCCCGCCCGAGCGCATCACCCTGCACGGCAACAACAAGGCCGTGTGGGAGCTGGAGCGGGCGCTGGACGCGGGCGTCGGGCACATCGTGGTCGACTCGTTCGAGGAGATCGCCCGGCTCGGCTTCCTCGCGGGGAAGAAGGGCGTGCGGCCGAAGGTGCTGATCCGGGTGACGACGGGCGTCGAGGCCCACACCCACGAGTTCATCGCCACCGCGCACGACGACCAGAAGTTCGGGTTCTCGCGGAGCTCCGGCGCCGCGCTGGAGGCGGTCCGCCGGGTCCTGGCGCTGAAGGACCTGGAGCTGGTGGGGCTGCACAGCCACATCGGGTCGCAGATCTTCGACGCGGACGGCTTCCAGGTCGCCGCGCACCGGCTCGCCGAGCTGCTCGTCGCCATCCGCGACGAGCACGGCGTCGAGCTGCCCGAGCTGGACCTCGGCGGCGGGTACGGGATCGCCTATCTCCCCGGTGACGAACCCATCGACCCGAAGGCCATGGCGGACTCGCTGCGCGACATCGTCGGCCGCGAGTGCCGCGCCTACGGGCTCGCCATGCCGCGGCTGACGGTGGAGCCGGGCCGCGCGATCGTCGGCCCCGGCGGCGTCACGCTGTACGAGGTCGGCACCGTCAAGGACGTCGAGGGGCTGCGCACCTACGTGTCGGTGGACGGCGGGATGAGCGACAACCTGCGCACCGCCCTGTACGGCGCCGAGTACTCGTGCGCGCTGGCGTCCCGGACGTCGGACGCGGCGCCCATGCTCAGCAGGCTCGTCGGCAAGCACTGCGAGAGCGGGGACATCGTCGTGCGCGACCTCTGGCTGCCCGAGGATCTGACGGCGGGCGACCTGGTGGCGGTCGCGGCGACCGGTGCGTACTGTCGCTCAATGGCCAGTAACTACAACCATGTCCCGAAGCCCGCCGTGGTGGCGGTCCGGGACGGCGCGGCGCGGGTGATCGTCCGCCGGGAGACCGAGGACGACCTGCTGCGCCTCGATGCGGAGGTCGAAGCGTGAAACCGTTGCGGGTGGCGCTGCTGGGGTGCGGCGTTGTCGGCACCGAGGTCGTCCGGCTGCTGAACGAGCGCGCGGGCGACCTCGCCGCCCGGGTCGGGGCGCCGCTGGAGCTCGCCGGGATCGCCGTGCGGCGCCCCGACCGGGTCCGCGAGGGCGTCGACCCGGCGCTGCTCACCACCGACGCCGAGGCCCTGGTCACCCGGCCGGACGTGGACATCGTGGTGGAGGTGATCGGCGGCATCGAGCCCGCCCGGTCGCTGCTGCTCGCCGCGATGAAGACCGGCAAGTCGGTGATCACGGCGAACAAGGCGCTGCTCGCCGAGGACGGGGCGACGCTGTTCGCCGCCGCCCGCGAGTGCAACGCCGACCTGTACTACGAGGCGTCGGTGGCCGGCGCGATCCCGCTGCTGCGCCCGCTGCGCGAGTCGCTCGTCGGCGACCACGTGCAGCGGGTCCTCGGGATCGTCAACGGCACCACCAACTACATCCTCGACCAGATGGACACCCACGGCGCCGGGTTCAACGAGGCGCTGGAGGAGGCGCAGGCGCTCGGGTACGCCGAGGCCGACCCGACCGCCGACGTCGAGGGGTTCGACGCCGCCGCCAAGGCCGCGATCCTCGCCCAGCTGGCGTTCCACACCCCCGTCACCGCCGCCGACGTGCACCGCGAGGGCATCACCGAGGTCACCGCCGCCGACGTGGCGGGCGCCAAGGAGATGGACAGCGTCGTGAAGCTGCTCGCCATCTGCGAGCGGGTGCCCGACGGCGCGGGCGGGTCGCGCGGGGTGTCGGTCCGCGTCCACCCGGCGATGATCCCGCGGACGCACCCGCTGGCCAGCGTCCGCGAGGCCTACAACGCGGTGTTCGTGGAGGCCGAGTCGGCGGGCTCGCTGATGTTCTACGGCGCGGGCGCGGGCGGCGCCCCGACGGCGTCGGCGGTGCTCGGCGACCTCGTCGCGGTCGCCCGCAACGTGCGCGGCGGCACCCCCGGCCCGCTGGAGGTCACCTACGCCGAGCTGCCGGCGCTGCCCATGGGCGACACGACGACGCGCTACTACATCCAGCTCGACGTCGCCGATCAGGCGGGCGTCCTCGCGGCCGTCGCCGAGGAGTTCGCCCGCAACGACGTGTCGATCCGGGCGGTGCGGCAGGAGGGCGTCGGCGAGAACGCCCAGCTCGTCGTGGTCACCCACCGGGCGCCCGACGCCGCGCTCGCCGCGACCGTGGAGACGCTGCGCAAGCTCGGCACCGTCCGCGAGGTGGCCAGCGTCATGCGCGTCGAAGGCGACGAATAACCGCTTTCGCCCTCTACACTCTGCGGCAACACCGCAGGTCATCCGATCCGAGGAGATCGACGTGAACCCGACCGCCCGTGCCTGGCGCGGCCTCATCTCCGAGTACCGCGACCGCCTCCCGGTGTCGGCCACGACGCCGGTGGTCACCCTGCTGGAGGGCGGCACGCCGCTCGTCCCGGCGCCGCGGGTGTCGCAGCTCACCGGCTGCGAGGTGCTCCTGAAGGTGGAGGGCGCCAACCCGACCGGGTCGTTCAAGGACCGCGGCATGACCATGGCGATCTCCAAGGCCGCCGAGGACGGCGCCAAGGCGGTGATCTGCGCGTCCACCGGCAACACCTCGGCGTCGGCCGCCGCGTACGCGGTGCGCGCCGGGATGACCTGCGCGGTGCTGGTCCCGCAGGGCAAGATCGCGATGGGGAAGCTGGCGCAGGCGCTCGTGCACGGCGCCCGGCTGCTCCAGGTGGACGGCAACTTCGACGACTGCCTGGAACTGGCCCGCAAGCTGTCGGTGGACTACCCGGTCGCGCTGGTCAACTCGGTGAACGCCTACCGGCTGCAGGGGCAGAAGACCGCCGCGTTCGAGATCGTCGACACGCTCGGCGACGCCCCCGACGTGCACTGCCTGCCGGTCGGCAACGCCGGCAACATCTCCGCCTACTGGATGGGCTACACCGAGTACGCCCGGGACGGCGTCGCGTCCCGGACGCCGCGCATGCTGGGGTTCCAGGCGTCCGGCGCGGCCCCGTTCGTCAAGGGCGAGCCGGTGCTGAAGCCGCGCACGATCGCGACCGCGATCCGGATCGGCAACCCCGCGTCCTGGGACCTGGCGATCGCCGCCCGCGACGAGTCGGGCGGCGCGATCGACTCGGTCACCGACCGGCAGATCCTCGCCGCCTACCGGCTGCTCGCGGCCGAGGAGGGCGTGTTCGTCGAGCCCGCGTCGGCGGCGAGCGTCGCCGGGCTGCTCCAGGCCGTCGAGCAGGGCGGCGTCGAGCGCGGCTCCCGGATCGTCTGCACGGTCACCGGCAACGGCCTGAAGGACCCCGACTGGGCGATCTCCGGCGCGCCCGCCCCGACGACCGTGCGCGTCGACGCGCACGAGGCCGCGTCCGCGCTGGGCCTCGCGTGACCGGCTGGCAACCCGCTCCGGTCACCGTCCGCACCCCCGCCACCAGCGCGAACCTCGGCCCCGGCTTCGACAGCCTCGGCCTCGCGCTGGACCTGCACGACGAGGTGACCGTCGAGGTCGCCGCCGCGCCCGGCGTCGCCATCGAGGTCGAGGGCGAGGGCGCCGAGGTCGCCGGCCGCGGCGAGCGGCACCTGATCGTCCAGGTGGTCCGCCGGACGCTGGCGGCGATCGACGCGCGCGCCGGGACGCGGTACGCCGCGCGGGCGGCGGGCGTCCGGCTGCGCTGCGTCAACCGGATCCCGCACAGCCGCGGGCTCGGCTCGTCGTCGGCGGCGATCGTGGCGGGCATCGTCGCGGCCCGGCACCTGCACCCGGCGGGGGAGTCGTTCGGCGACGACGACGCGCTGCGGCTCGCGACCGAGATCGAGGGGCACCCCGACAACGTCGCGCCGTGCCTGGCGGGCGGTCTCACGATCGCCTGGACGGGCGCGGCCGGGGCGCGGCTCGTCCGGCTCGACCCGCAGATCAAGGGCGGCGTCGTGGCGTTCGTCCCGGACCAGCGGCTCGCCACCGAGCAGGCCCGCGGGCTGCTGCCCGACGCCGTCCCGCACCGCGACGCCGCCGCCAACGCCGCCCGCGCCGCGCTGCTCGTCGCCGCGCTCACCGGGGGACTGCCCGCCGACGTGCTGCTCGACGCCACCGAAGACCGCCTGCACCAGGACTACCGGGCGCCCGCCATGCCGGCGTCCGCGGACCTCGTCGCGCGGCTCCGCGCCGCGGGCGTGCCCGCCGTGATCTCCGGCGCCGGACCCACTGTCCTCGCGTTCACAACCGCGTCACGGCTCGATTCGATCGGCGCGGAAGTGGGTACCGGATGGCACGAGCACCCGTTGGAGGTCGCCCCCCACGGCGCCCGCGTCCGCCCGGGCGCGCCGGCCGGGGGATGACCCCGCAGGCCGGACGGCGGTGCCCCACCGCTGGCCGGTGCGATCGGCCGGCCAGTAAAAAGCGAACACATCGACCTCTGGGGAATAGCAGTGCGCCCTGGTGATGTTAGGCTGAATGCCGCACCAGATGCCCCGATCGGGGCCGAGTGCTCGTCAGCCGCGCGTCACCTGTCCGGCCCTTCGGCCGTGGCGGTCCCGCGTACCAGGCTTCCCGAGACCGAGACATCCCGATGTCCGGTATTCCACCGAAACTTCGGACGTGGCGGTTCTTGGGGTACGAGCGGGCCGCGCGCTCCGACCGTCATCTGGCTGCGCCCAGCAGCTCTCCGGCTGCACCCAGCAACAGCACATCGCGGACCCGTCGCGGTCCGCGCAGCCCGACTCGGCGCCCCCGCCGGGCCGCACTACCGGGTTGACTGGCCGATCGCCGGCCAACGCCCGCTCCCTGGGAAGGACCCTTAGTGAGCGAATCCAGCGAACTCCTTACGGACGCCTCGTCGGCCGAGCCGGGCGCCGGCGCCGAGGCCGCCCCCCGCCGCCGCCGCGCCGGCACGGGCCTGTCGGCCATGCTGCTCCCCGAGCTGAAGGCGCTCGCCTCCAACCTCGGCATCACCGGCACGACCGGGATGCGCAAGAGCCAGCTCATCGCCGCCATCCAGGAGAAGCAGGGCGGCGGCCAGGGGCAGGCCGCCCCGGCGGCGTCCGCGGGGGCCGAGCAGGGAGCCGCTGAGGCGGGCAAGACCGAGCGTCCGCGGCGCGCGCGCGCCGCCGCCAAGCGCGACAACGCGGAGGGCCAGACCACGCTCGCGGACGAAGGCGCCAAGAACGAGGCCAAGGCCGAGACCAGGAACGAGGCCAAGGCCGAGCGCGCGGAGCGTCCGGAGCGCGGCGAGCGCCAGGACCGCGCCGACCGTTCCGACCGTTCCGAGCGCTCGGACAAGGGTGAGGCCCGTGGTGAGGGCCGCCGCCAGTCCGAGAAGGGCGGCCGCTCCGAGGGCGACGGCGAGGGCCAGGGCGGGCGCGAGCGCGGCGAGGGCGGCCGCGAGGGCGGGCGCCAGCGCAGCCGCGGCGGCCGCGACCGCAACAACAGCGAGCGCGGCGGCAACGACCGCAACAGCGGCGAGGGCGGCCGCAACAGCGACCGCGACGGCGGCGGCCGCAACAGCGACCGCAACGACCGCGGCGACCGCCAGCGCGGCCAGAACAACTCCGGCGGCGGCCAGGGCGGCGGCGGCAACCAGGGCGGCCCCGACGACGACGAGGGCCGCGGCGGCCGGCGCGGGCGCCGGTTCCGCGAGCGCAACCGCGGGCGCGGCGGCCGCGAGCGCTACGAGGAGCCCGTGATCAGCGAGGACGACGTCCTCATCCCGGTCGCCGGCATCCTGGACATCCTGGACAACTACGCGTTCGTGCGGACCACCGGCTACCTGCCCGGCCCGAACGACGTGTACGTCTCGCTCGCCCAGGTCCGCAAGAACGGCCTGCGCAAGGGCGACGTCATCACCGGCGCGGTCCGCCAGGCCCGCGACGGCGAGCGCCGCGAGAAGTTCAACGCCCTCGTGCGGCTCGACACCGTCAACGGCATGGAGCCCGAGCAGGCCAAGGGCCGCGTCGACTTCTCCAAGCTCACCCCGCTGTACCCGCAGGAGCGGCTGCGGCTGGAGACCGACGCGACCGTGCTGACCACGCGGATCATCGACCTGGTGTCGCCGATCGGCAAGGGCCAGCGCGGCCTCATCGTGTCGCCGCCGAAGGCCGGTAAGACGATGGTGCTCCAGTCGATCGCCAACGCGATCACCAAGAACAACCCGGAGTGCCACCTGATGGTCGTCCTGGTGGACGAGCGTCCGGAAGAGGTCACCGACATGCAGCGGACGGTGAAGGGCGAGGTCATCCACTCGACCTTTGACCGGCCCGCCGAGGACCACACCACCGTCGCCGAGCTCGCCATCGAGCGCGCCAAGCGGCTGGTGGAGCTCGGCCACGACGTCGTCGTGCTGCTCGACTCGATCACCCGCCTCGGCCGCGCCTACAACCTGGCGGCGCCGGCGTCCGGGCGCATCCTGTCCGGCGGTGTCGACTCGACGGCGCTGTACCCGCCGAAGCGGTTCTTCGGCGCCGCCCGCAACATCGAGAACGGCGGCTCGCTGACCATCCTCGCCACCGCGCTGGTGGAGACCGGGTCCCGCATGGACGAGGTCATCTTCGAGGAGTTCAAGGGCACCGGCAACATGGAGCTCAAGCTGAACCGCTCCCTGGCCGATAAGCGGATCTTCCCGGCGGTGGACGTCGACCAGTCCTCCACCCGCAAGGAGGAGATCCTCATGGCGCCCGAGGAGCTGCGCGTCGTCTGGCAGCTCCGCCGCGTCCTGCACGCCCTGGACACCCAGCAGGCGCTGGAGCTCCTCATCGAGAAGATGAAGGAGACCAAGTCCAACGCCGAGTTCCTGATGCAGGTCCAGAAGACCACGGTCTCCGACGACCGCTAGAGCGCAGGCGCCCGCACGCGGCGCGGCCCCCGGCCCGGACCTCCGTCCGGGCCGGGGGCCGCGCCGTTTCCGCCCCGCCGCGTCCTCCCGCCGGCAGGTGACCCCCCGGTCACAGCAAGTCGAGATGCGGCGTGTTGGCCTGTGGGAGCGCTCCCGCAGGCCAACACGCCGCATCTCAACGGGAGGTGACTGGGGGGTCACCTGCGGCGGGGACGGTGGGGCTAGCCCCACCTGGGGGCGGGCGGGGGGCCGCATGGCGGGCGGGCGCCGGGGGCGGCAGGGTGGGGACGTAGGCTGAGACGGTCCGGGAGGCAGGCGTGGGCGAGGTGGTCGGGCGGCGGGGCCGGTCCCTGCGGGGGTCGGTGCTGCGGGGGTCGTGGCGGCCGCTGCCGATGGTGCGGTCGGCGGCGACGTGGCGGTCGGCGCTGTTCATGGCCGTGCACGCGCCCTACGGGTTCGCGTGCTTCGTCGCCCTCGTCGTCGGCGTGGCGTTCTCGGCCGCGACCGTCATCGTGTGGATCGGCATCCCGCTGCTCGCGCTGATGATGGTCGGCTGGCGGCTCGCCGCCGTCCTGGAGCGCCGCATGATCGGGCTGGCGTTCGGGGTGGACGTCCCGAGCCCCTACCGGGCGCTGCCGCCGGGCCGGAACCCGTTCCGTAAGCTGCGGGTGATGGGCGCCGACCCCGCCACCTGGAAGGACCTGCTGTACCTGCTGCTGCTCCTCCCGCTCGCGATGGCCGAGCTCGTCGCGATGGTGGCGGCGTGGGGCGTCACCGGGACGTTCCTCGGGCTGCCGCTGATCGCGGGCGTGCGGGGCGGCGTCGAGGTCGACTTCTGGTTCGGGTCGGTGTGGGCCGCCGACCCGCTGACCGCGCTGCCGGGGACGGTCGTCGGGCTGTTCCTGCTGCTCGGGGCGCTGTACCTGACGCGGTCGCTCGCCGCCGCGCACGCCCTGTACGCGCGGCTGCTGCTCGGGACGAGCCGGGCGCAGGCCGAGAACCGCGAGCTGCGCGAGCGGACGGCGCACCTCCAGGCGAGCCGGGCCCGCGGCGTGGACGCCGTCGAGTTCGAGCGGCGCCGCATCGAGCGCGACCTGCACGACGGCGCGCAGCAGCGGCTCCTCGCGGTCGCCATGGACATCGGGCGGGCCCGCGCCAAGCTCGACGACGACCCCGAGGGCGCCCGCGCGCTGATCGAGCAGGCGCACGCCGGCACCAAGGAGGCGATCACCGAGCTGCGCGACCTGGCCCGCGGCATCTACCCGGCGATCCTCACCGACCGCGGCCTGGACCCGGCGCTGTCGGGCCTCGCCGCCCGCGCGCCGGTGCCCGTCGAGGTGGCCGTGGACCTGCCCGACCGGCCGCCCGCCGCCGTCGAGAGCATCGCCTACTTCATCGTCGCCGAGGCCCTCGCCAACGTCGCCAAGTACGCGCGCGCCACCAGCGCGTCCGTGCGGGCGTTCCAGGACGGCCCCTGGATCGTTGTGGAGATCGTCGACAACGGGGTGGGCGGCGCCGCCGCGAGCCCCGGCGGCGGCCTCGCCGGCCTCGCCGACCGGGCCGCCACCATCGACGGGATCGTCATCGTGGACAGCCCGCCCGGCGGCCCGACGATCGTCCGCGCCGACCTCCCGTGCAGCTGGTGATAGCGGGACCGTCCGGAACCGCCATACTGGGATCATGCGGGTCGTGATCGCCGAGGACTCGGTGCTGCTGCGCGAGGGCCTCGTCCGGCTGCTCGCCGACGCCGGCATCGAGACCGCCGCCACCGTCGGGGACGGCCCCGCGCTGCCCGGCGCCGTCGCCGAGCACCGGCCCGACCTCGCCATCGTGGACGTGCGGATGCCGCCGTCGTTCACCGACGAGGGGCTGCGCGCGGCGCTGCGGGTCCGCGAGGAGAACCCCGGCATGCCGATCCTGGTGCTGTCGCAGTACGTGGAGGAGCGGTACGCCACCGACCTCATCGGCGGCGGCGCCGAGGGCGTCGGCTACCTGCTGAAGGAGCGCGTCGCCGACGTCGCCGAGTTCATCGACGCGGTCCGCCGCATCGCCGCCGGCGGCACCGTCATCGACGCCGAGGTGATCGGGCAGCTGCTCGGCCGGCGCCGCGGCGGCGACCCGCTCGGCGAGCTCACCCCGCGCGAGCGCGAGGTGCTCGGGCTGATGGCGCAGGGCCTCACGAACGGCGCGATCGCCGAGCGGCTCGTCGTCACCGACGGGGCGGTGGAGAAGCACATCTCCGGCATCTTCCTCAAGCTCGGGCTGCAGCCCGGCGAGGGCGCGCACCGCCGGGTCATGGCCGTCCTGGCGTATCTGGGCCACCGCTGAGGCCGCCCGGGAATGCCCGATGACCTCGGCACGTTCGGGTATCTGGCACACTTGGTGTGCAACCGCTGCGGTACCGGTTCACGCCTCCCCCATCCTCCACGGCGCCGCCGTGCGAGCGGGAGCGCCCGGCGACCGCCCCGAGCGAGGAGAAACACCCATGAAGGCCGACATCCACCCGAAGTACGAGGTCACCACGGTGACCTGCACCTGCGGCAGCACCTTCGAGACCCGCAGCACCGCCGAGAACGGCGTGATCCACGCCGACGTCTGCTCCAACTGCCACCCGTTCTACACGGGCAAGCAGAAGATCCTGGACACCGGCGGCCGCGTCGCGCGCTTCGAGCAGCGCTTCGGCAAGAAGAAGTAGCCCGCCGCACCCACGCAGCGACAGGGACGGCCCGGGGCGTTCGGTCCCCGGGCCGTTCAGAGGTAGGCCGCTAGGCCACGACGGGCCAGGACGCACACCGTGAATCTCGACGAGCTCATCAGCGAATACGCCGACATCGAGGGGCGCCTCGGCGACCCCGCCGTGCACGCCGACCAGGCGCTCGCCCGCCGGCTCGGCAGGCGCTACGCGCAGCTGCGGCCGATCGTCGAGGCCTACCGCGAGCTCGGCGCCACCGAGGACGACCTGGCCGCCGCCCGCGAGCTCGCCGGCGAGGACGAGGCGTTCGCCGCCGAGGCCGCCGACCTGGAGAAGCGCAAGGGCGAGCTCGAGGAGCGGCTGAGACACCTGCTGGTGCCCCGCGACCCGAGCGACGACAAGGACACCATCCTGGAGATCAAGGCGGGCGAGGGCGGCGAGGAGTCCGCCCTGTTCGCCGGGGACCTGCTCCGGATGTACCTGCGCTACGCCGAGCGCGAGGGCTGGAAGACCGAGATCATCGACTCGCACCCGAGCGACCTCGGCGGCTACAAGGACGTCACCGTCGCGGTGAAGGCCAAGGGCGGCCAGGAGGAGGGCGTCTGGACGCGGCTGAAGTTCGAGGGCGGCGTGCACCGCGTGCAGCGGGTGCCGGCGACCGAGTCGCAGGGCCGCATCCACACGAGCGCGGTCGGCGTCCTGGTCACCCCCGAGGCCGAGGACGTCGACGTCCAGATCGATCCGAACGACCTGCGCATCGACGTGTACCGGTCGTCGGGGCCGGGCGGGCAGAGCGTCAACACGACCGACTCGGCGGTGCGCATCACCCACGTCCCGACCGGCGTGGTGGTGTCCTGCCAGAACGAGAAGAGCCAGCTCCAGAACAAGGAGCAGGCCCTCCGCATCCTGCGCTCCCGGCTGCTGGCGATCGCGCAGGAGGAGGCGGACGCGGCCGCGTCCGCCGAGCGCAAGAGCCAGGTCCGGACCGTCGACCGGTCCGAGCGGGTGCGCACCTACAACTATCCGGAGAACCGGATCAGCGACCACCGGGTGGGCTACAAGGCCTACAACCTGGACCACGTCCTGGACGGTGACCTGCACAACGTCACCCAGGCCCTGGTGGACGCCGACCTGCAACGCCGACTGGCCGAAGCCCAAGGATCATGAACCTGCTGCTGGACGAGGTCGCCAGGGCCACCGCGCGGTTCGCCGAGGCCGGTGCCCCCTCCCCCCGCGCCGACGCCGAGGAGCTCGCCGCGGCCGTGCACGGCGTGAGCCGCTCCGAGCTGCACAAGGTGCCCGACGCCGCGTTCGACGCCCGCTTCTGGGAGTACGTGGCGCGCCGCGAGGCGGGCGAGCCGCTGCAGCACATCACCGGCCGCGCGTTCTTCCGCTACCTGGAGCTGAAGGTCGGGCCCGGGGTGTTCGTGCCCCGGCCCGAGACCGAGGTGATGGTCGGCTGGGCGCTGGAGACGCTGCACGGCATGGACGTGCGCGAGCCGCTCGTCGCCGACCTCGGCACCGGCTCCGCCGCGATCGCGCTGTCGATCGCGCAGGAGGCGCCGAGCGCGCGCGTGCACGCCGTCGAGAAGGACCCCGGCGCGCACGCCCGCGCCGCCCGCAACATCGAGGACCTCGACGAGCGCGGCCAGGTGCGGCTGCACCTGGCCGACCTCGCGTCCGCGCTGCCCGAGCTGGACGGCCAGGTCGACCTGGTGGTGTCCAACCCGCCCTACATCCCGATGAGCGAGTGGGAGCACGTCCCGCGCGACGTCCGCGACCACGACCCGGCGGCGGCGCTGTGGGGCGGCGGCGACGACGGGCTGGACGCCGTCCGCGCGGTCGAGCGCACCGCCCGGCGGCTGCTGCGGCCCGGCGGGTACGTCGCGGTCGAGCACAGCGATCTGCAGGGCAACGGCGTGTACTGGATCTTCGCCGAGGAGAACGGCTGGCGGGACGTGCGCAACCGCCGCGACCTGACCGACCGGGACCGCTTCGTCACCGCGCGCCTCGGCACCGACTGACCCTCTGGAGGACGTTCCCGTGAGCCGACGCTACGACTGCTCGGACCCGATGGAGCGGAGCCGCGGCATCGCCGAGGCCGCCTCGGCGGTGCGCCGCGGCGAGCTGATCGTGCTGCCGACCGACACCGTGTACGGGGTCGGCGCCGACGCCTTCACCCCGCCCGCGGTGGCGGCGCTCCTGGACGCCAAGGGGCGCGGCCGGGACATGCCGCCGCCCGTCCTCGTGGGGTCCGTGCGCGCCGCCACGGCGCTCGTGGAGGACCTCGGGACCTACGGGCAGGACCTCATCGACGAGTTCTGGCCGGGGGCGCTCACGATCGTCTGCAGGGCCAACCAGAACCTGCTGTGGGACCTCGGGGAGACCAAGGGCACCGTCGCGGTCCGGATGCCGATGCACGAGCTCGCCGTGGAGCTGCTGAAGGAGACCGGCCCGCTCGCCGTCAGCAGCGCGAACCTGTCGGGCCGGCCGGCGGCGCGCACCGCGGCCGAGGCCGAGGAGATGCTCGGCGACTCCGTGCAGGTGTACCTGGACGGCGGCCCCGCCGGCCACGGCGACGCCTCCACGATCATCGACCTGACCGGTCCGATCCCGCGCCTGCTGCGCGCGGGCGCCGTCCCCGAGGACAAGCTCCGCGCCGTCGTCGGCGTCCTCCTCACCGACGAGGACGACCCGGCCGGCGACCCCGTCCCGGACGCGGTCCCGGACGCCGAGCGGCCCGAGCCCCCCGCCGCAGGGGCATCCGGCGCCAAGGTGGACCTCGGCAAGGACACCAGCCCGCAGGAGTAGCGGACGAGTGAAAGGACCCTGGCCCTCGGGCCAGGGTCCTTTTCCGTTCTTGGGGTCCTTCGGCGGGGAATCCTGACTTCTCTCTTGTGCAAACGAGTTTGTGATGCAAACCTTAAGGCAGGGCGAGGACGGGAGCATCCGATGAACGAGGACGAGCGCGGCGCCGAGGCCGCCGCGATGCTGGAGGAGCTCGGGGAGCTGCGCCGCCGGACGCGCGCCCGGCGGCGGGCGTTCGGCGTCCCGCTCCTGGTGTTCGCCGCCTTGGTGGCCGGCGTGCTGCCGGTGGCCGCGGTGGCCGCCCGGCACGGCGGCGGCCCCGCGGGCGCCGCGGGCGGCGGGGACGTCCTGTCGGGACTCGCCGGCGGCGGCCCGGACGGCGGCGCCGCGCTCGGCCGGTACTGGGCGGTGGTACCGGTCGTCGGATACCTCGCGAGCGCGCTGTGGTACCGGTGGCACGCCCGCCGGGCCGGGGCGGCGACGCCGACCCGGGCCTTCATCGCCGTCGGCCTCACCGCGCTCGCCGCCGTCCTGGCACTCGCGGTCGCCGCGCACTGGTCGGTGACGATGCAGCGAGTGTGGGACTGGCCGCGCGCCTCGCTGGTGCTGCCCGCGCTCACGGTCGGCCTCGCCGTGCTCGCCCGCGCCGAGCGGAGCCGGCTGCTCGGCGCGTCCGTCGCGGCGTTCGCGCTGCTGTCGGCGGTGGCGCTGCTCGCACATCCGGAGAACCTGCTGTACGACGCCGGGCTGCCCGCGACCTCCGATCCGTGGCTGCTCGGAGTGGCCGCCACGGTGGCGCCGCCGTCGCTCGCGCTGCTGGCCGGCGGCGCGGCCGCGCTGGTGCGGGAGCGGCGCGGTGCGCGGTGGTGAGCGAGCGGCCCGGTGGGGACGAGCCGGCGCGCGTCGGCACCGCGATCGGCGCCCTGGACGACGCGGTCCACCAGCGGCACCGGCTCGGCATCCTCACCATCACCGCCGAGGCGCGGGACGTGGAGTTCTCCTTCCTGCGCGAGGCACTCGGCCTCACCGCCGGGAACCTGTCGCGGCACCTGGCGGTGCTCGCCGAGGGCGGGCTCGTCGAGATCAGCAAGGGGTACGCGGGCCGCCGCCCGCGTACCTGGGTCAACATCACGCGGTCCGGCCGGGACGCCCTCCAGGCCGAGATGTCCGCGCTGGGCAGCCTGCTGCGCGCCTACCGGCGCTCACGGAACGAGGAGAGCTGATCGCATGTCCACCGCCCGCCGCCTGGCCCTGGTCCCGCTGCTCGTCGCCGCCGGGTCGGTCGCCGTCCCCGACCCGGCCCCCGCCACCGCCGCCGGCCGAGCCGCCGCGGCCGCGCCCGTCCTCGCGGCGGCCCCGCGCGCCGCCGGCCGCCTGGACATCACCGTCGATCACCTCCGCCCCGGCCTGCCGCGAGTCCGCTGGACCCTGGACTGCGGTCGGCGAGACACCGGGTTCCACACCGACCCGGCGGCCGCCTGCAGCAGCCTGCGCGCGCTGCCCGCGCCCTTCGCCGGGCCGGGACGCGGTACCGCCTGCACCCAGGTGGTCGCCGGACCGCAGCGGGCCACCGTCACCGGGACCTGGCGGGGACGGCGGGTGGCGCTGCGGGTAGCGCGGACCGACGGCTGCCAGGAGCGTGTCTGGCAGCGGCTGCGGCCGGTGCTCGACCCCGCCGGGCCATGCCTCACCACCTCGGCGCGCCCGGCGTCCTGTCCGGGCGCCTAGTACGGGGACGGGGGCGCGCACCGCCGCCGGGGAGACGCTCGGCGTCTCCCGCCTGACGGTTCCGGCGCGGGTCGGTACGATCCGACCGTGTGCTCCGGGGAGGCTGTCGGGCGGTGGCCCGCCGTGCCGGACGCGGCCGTGCCGGTGTGCCTGGCGGCCGCGCAGCTCGCCGGCACCTGGGCGGTCGCCGACGCGGCGGGGCGTCCGCTCGGCCGGGCCGGCTGGGCCGTCGCGGTGGCCGCCGTCGCGCTGTCGGCGCTGGCGCTGGTGGGACGCCGTATCGCGCCCGTCCCCGTGCTGGCGGCGGTCGCGCTCATCAGTGACGCGGGTCTGGCGCTGGCCGCGCCCCGGCTCGCGGCGGACACGCCGGCCGGCGGGGCGCCCGTCCCGGTGGCCCTGTACTCGCTGGCGGCCTGGCGCGGCCCGAGGTGCGCCGTCACCGGGCTGCTGGCGGTGACGGCGGCGGGCGCGGCGGCCCGCGCCCTGTCCTCCGGCGGGCCGGTCGACCTGCTGGAAGAGGCGGCGTCCTTCCTGCTGAACGCGTCGGCGGTCGCCCTCGGCGCGGCGCGGCAGCGGCGCCGGGCGGCGCGCCGGGCGCTCGCCGGACGGCTGGCGGACGCCGCCCGCGAGCGCCGCGCCGCCGCCGCGGCCGAGCGCGAGCGCCTCGCCCGCGACCTGCACGACGTGGCCGGGCACCATCTCAGCGCCGTCGTCGTACACGCCTCGGCCGCCGTCCGCCTGGGGGATCCCGACCTCGCCCGCGAGGCGCTGCGCACGGCCGCCGACACCGGACGCGAAGCGTTGCGCGCCTTGGAACGCCAGGCCGGCGAGCCCCCGCCCGGCGGCGACCTGCCGGCTCTGCTGGAGGCGCTCGGCGACGGGCTGGCGCGGCTCGGCGTCCCGGTGACGCTGCGGGTGGCGGGACGCGTCCGGCGGTTGCCGCCGGAGGCGACCGCCGCGATGTTCCGCATCGTCCAGGAGGCCCTCACCAACGCGATGCGCTACGGATGCGCCGGAGAGGTGCGCATCGGGATCGACTACCGGCCGGGCGAGGTGGGCGCCCGCGTCACCAGCCCGGCGGCTTCCGGCGGCACCGCCGTGCCCGCGCTCGGCGCCGGGCGCGGGATCGCCGGGATGCGCGAGCGCGCGGCGGCCCTCGGCGGGACGCTGGAGGCGGGCCCGGTGCCGCCGGACGGCTGGCGCGTCACGGCGGTGCTGCCGACCGCGCGGCGCCGCGTCCCGGACCGTGGGCACCTGCTCGCCGCCGCGCCGGTCGTGCTCTGCGCGCTGCCGCCGGCCGCCGCCGTGGCGGTACCGCGCGCCGCGCTGCTGTGGTGGCGCCGCCGGGCACCCGTGGCCGTTCTCGTCCTGCTGACCGTCCTGGACGTGCCCGCGGCGATCGCCGCAGGCAGCACGGACGCCGCGCTCCTGCTGTACGCGGCCGCGTTCCCGGTGACGATGGTCGCCGTCTACTCCGCCGCCGCCTACGGGCGCGGCCCGCTCGCCCGCCCGCCGGGCGCGATCGTCGCTGCTTCACCGGCCGGGGCGCTGCTCGCCGCCGCGCTGCAGGCCGATCCCGCGACGGCCGCGCGCGGTCCTGCGGAACTCGCGGGCCTGCTGCTGTACGGCTTCGCCATCGGCGGCGCGTTCGCGGTGCCGCCGCTGCTCGCCTGCTGGGCGGCGGGGCGGGTAGCGGCACAGCGCGGCGCGGGTTGGGAGCGCGACGCGCTGGAGACGGTGGCGGTCCGCGCGGGGGAGGCGGTGCTGGCCGAACGGCGGCGCGTGGCGGTGGCGGTGCGCGGCGGCGTCCTGGAGCGCACCGCGAGGCTCGTCGGGGACGCCGAGGCCGCGCTCGCCGGACCCGCCGCCGGAGCGGGCGCGGCGCTGGAGCGGATCCGCGCGGACGCGCGCGCCGCGCTCGCGGACGTCCGCACGGTGCTGGACGCGCTGGAGACCGCAGCGGAGGAGCGGCGATGACGATCCGGGTCCTGGTGGCCGACGACCAGCGCGTCGTGCGGGCGGGCTTCACCGCGATCATCGCGGCCGAGCCCGACATGGCGGTGGTCGGCGCGGCCGGCGACGGCGCGGAGGCGGTGCGCCTGGCCGGCGAGACGGCGCCCGACGTGGTGGTGATGGACATCCGGATGCCCGGCGCGGACGGCCTCGCGGCGACCCGCCGCCTCACCGCCGGCGGCTTCGCCGGGCGGGTGCTGGTGCTCACCACCTTCCACCGCGACGAGTACGTCTACGGTGCGCTGCGCGCGGGGGCGTCGGGGTTCCTGCTGAAGGACTGCGACCCCGAGGAGCTCGTCCAGGCCATCCGGACGGTGGCGGCGGGGGAGGCGCTGCTCGCGCCGGAGGTGACGCGCCGCCTGGTGGAGGCGTTCGCCCGCGGCGACGTGCTGCCTCCGCCAGCCGACGACGAGCGACTCGCCCCGCTCACCGCGCGCGAGCGCGAGGTGCTGGTCCTGGTGGCGCGCGGGCTGACCAACGGGGAGGCGGCGGCCGCCCTCGGCATCGGCGCCGCGACGGTGAAGACGCACGTCAACAGCGTGTTCGCGAAGCTGGGCCTGCGCGACCGCGTGCAGGCGACGATCCTCGCCTACGACACCGGCCTGGTCCGCCCCGGCTGACCGCCGGTCAGGGGAGGTCGCCTCGGGCGTAGGCCAGGGCGGCGAGGAGGACGAGCCCGAGGCCCATCATCACCAGCGTCTCGTAGGCGCGGCGGCGGACGGCGAGCGCCGCGGCCACCGGGACCGACAGCGCGGCCAGCACCAGCAGGGACCGGGCGGCGACGCCCCAGCCGCCGTCGTCGAGGGCGGCGTGCGCGCCCCTGGCGGCCAGGGTGATGAGCGCGGGCGCCAGCCACCAGGCGTCACCGGGCTCGTCGGGAGCGGGCTCGTCGTTCGGCATGCCTCCAGTGAAGCGGTGCGGCTCCGCCGGGGGCGTCCTGCCGGGGGACGGACCCGGGGCCCGCCCGCCGGTGGTGCCGTCCTCCACCCCCGGGTGGAGGACGGGGCGGCCCGGGAGAAGGGGAGAGGCCCCGCCGGTGCACCGGCGGGGCCTCTTCGCTTTTGGGGAGCGCGGGGGGTCTAGCGGACCTTGTAGATGCGCTTCCAGTCGCTCTTGCTGCCGCAGGCGGCCTTCTTGGTCTTGATGTTGTAGCCGCACTCGCGGACGTACAGGCGGTCGGTGTTGGTGGAGGTGAACAGGGTGCCGACGTAGCCGCCGCCGGAGTTGGCGTCGTAGTAGCGCTTGACGCCGTTCACGTACTGCACCAGCACGATGACCGAGGAGTAGTGGTCCTTCTTGCCCTTCTCGCGGGCCATGAACTGCACGCCGGGGGCGTAGCCGTTCTTCTTCTGGTCGTAGATCGAGCCGGTGACGGTGACCTTGGAGGCGGAGCGGCTGTACTTGCCGCTCGCGTACACCGAGCTGTAGCCGTTCTTGGTCTTCCAGGTACCGGTCGCGGCATCCGCGGACGTGGCGAGCACGCCCATGCAGGAAACGGCGAGGCCGGTGGTGACGGCCAGGGTGGCGATGCGCCGCACAGGTTCTCCTTATTGCTATGTGCCCGAATTGCCCGGACAACGTAGCAGTGGCCGGTGACACGGATGGTGTGATTTCCGTCCAAGGGTCCGAGAACGGTCACCGTTCGTGCTCTCCGTGGACCCTTCGACGACGTACGGTGACGGACCGCGGGCGGCTCAGCCGTCCACCGGGAGGCACGGGGTGCTGCCGTCGAGGGTCAGCATCGGGTGCCGCCCGCCGCTGCGGAGCCGCACGACGAAGGTGAGGGCGGGGCTGTCGCGGGTGAGGGTGAAGTCCCGGCGGCGGGCCTGGCCCTCGGGCGGCGCGGCCAGCCGGTAGCCGCGCCCGTTCATGATGTCGAGGGTGACGTCGGTGGCCTGCACGACCAGCAGGGCGGGCGAGCCGGCCGGCCGGAGCGGGACCTCGCCGCGCAGCGAGCGGCGCGCCTCGCCGTTCGGGCAGCGGCTGACGGTCTCGGTGACGGGCGGGAGCCGGACGCCGGGCTCGCCGAGCTGGCTGGCGCCGCCGGTGAGCATCAGGGTGGCGTCGGTGCGCAGCCGGTAGACCGACTCCGACAGGACGGGGCCGCGCGCGCAGCCGGTGAGCAGCGCGGCCACCAGCGTCCCCCCGAGCAGGCCGCGCCCGATGATGGACACCCGCGTAGCCTAAACGCCGCGCGCCGAGAAAATACGCAGCGTGGTCGATTCGTTACGGTGGCCATACGGTGCGCGGGGGAGGCCGGGCGCGGCCCGTCCTCGCGCGGTGTGCGGCGGCGTCCCCGCTCGCCCCGGGGGCCGATGGCGCGACGGCCGCTCCGCGGGAGGAATAGAGTTGGGCGCAACACCGCCGGGCGAACATTTCGGCCCGGTCCCGCGTCCCATCTCGGACAGGTCCCCGCCGGGGCCGCGGTGCGGGCGGATCCAGCGAGGGAGGCACGGGGAGTGCGCGAGTACCTGCTCACGATCCTGGTCGCCGCGCTCGTCACCTACCTGCTCACCCCGGCCGTCCGGGCGTTCGCGGTCTGGTTCGGCGCGCAGGCCGCGCCGCGCGAGCGCGACGTGCACACCATCCCGACGCCGCGCCTCGGCGGCCTCGCGATGTTCGGCGGGATGGTCGCGGCGCTGGTGGTCGCCACCGGCCTGCCGGAGATGAAGAAGGTCCTCGCGACGAGCGACGTCGGCGTCGGCAAGGCGCTGCTGCTGTCCGGCGGCCTGATCGTGCTCGTCGGCATCGCCGACGACCGCTGGGAGATCGACCCGCTCACCAAGTTCGCGGGGCAGGTCGCGGCGGCCGGCATCTTCATCATGCAGGGCATCCAGCTCTACCAGGTCCCGCTGTTCGACGGCACGACGCTGGTGCTGCCGCCGACCTACGGCGTCCCGCTGACGGTGCTGATCGTGGTCGCCACCATCAACGCGGTGAACTTCATCGACGGGCTGGACGGGCTCGCCGCCGGGGTCGTCGGCATCGCCGCCTCGGCGCTGTTCTTCTACGCCTATCTGCTGTCGAAGTCCTACGGTTTCACGACGCTGAGCGGCGCGACGCTCGCCGCGGCGGTCCTGGTCGGAATGTGCGCCGGATTCCTGCCGCACAATTTCAACCCGGCGCGCATCTTCATGGGCGACACCGGGTCGATGCTCATCGGCCTGCTGCTGAGCGCGTCCACCATCATGCTCACCGGCCAGTTCGACCCGAACGCGCTCAGCACCTACAAGCTGTTCCCGCTCTGGCTGCCGTTGCTGCTGGTACCGGCGGTCGCGGCGGTGCCGTTCACCGACATGCTGCTCGCCATCTGGCGGCGCACCAACCAGGGCCTGTCGCCGTTCGCGCCCGACAAGCTGCATTTGCACCACCGGCTGCTGGAATTGGGCCACTCGGTGCGCCGGGCCGTTCTCATCATGTATTTCTGGGTCGGCCTGCTGGCCGCCGGAGTCGTTTCCCTGGCGCGCGTGAAGAACCAATGGCTGGTGCTCTCGGTCACCGGGCTGGTGGCCGTCGCCGGGCTCTTCGCGATGATCGCCGCGCCCCGGATCTCCGCCCGGCGCGCCCTGGCCGCGCAGGAGCGCGGAGCCCCGCGCCCGCACCAGCCGGCCTAGGTCCGGGCGCCCCGCCCGGCGCGGGCCGGCCCCGGTGTACCGAGCACGGCTACTCGCCGGTAACCTTTGTCCTGCGCGTCCCGGACACACCGCGCGTCCCCGCCCTTTCCGCGAAACGCAGTCCTGACCTGGGCTACAGTCCGTGGTACACAGGTGACGGTCGTGAGGTAAACCCGCGTTAACCCGTTACATCTAGGGTAATTGCGGACGTTCCGGACGCTTGTGATACCTTTCACGAACAAGAGCCGACCACTGAACGTGACCAGCCGGAGCACCTGATGCACTCTTCCGACGCCCGGATCCTCCGCGGCGCCGCGATCCCCTCGGGCCTCGCAGGTATCGCCGCCATCGCGGTCGCCCTGCTGCTCGGCGGGGCCAAGGGAGCGCTCGGTGCCGCCATCGGCACGGTCGTCGTCCTCGTGTTCTTCTCCATCAGCGTCGTCGCGGTGAGCTACGCCTCCCGCATCTCGCCGCAGATGATGTTCGCCGCCGCCGCGTTCAGCTACATCGCCAAGGTGCTGGTGATGCTGGTGCTGGTGGCCGCCTTCCAGGACGTCACGGCCTGGAACCCCGCCGCCTTCGCCTACACGGTGATCGCGCTGACCCTGGTGTGGATCGGCGCCGAGATCCGGCACACGGTGAAGACCAAGCAGCTCTACATCGACGAGCCGCAGCGACCCGCCACCCCCGCGGCCGAGGTGTCGGCCGACCCCGCCGCCGAGCCGGAACGCACCGCGCGGACGGACCGGGACGGCCGGACGGCGGACGCCGCCGCCGGCACCACGGCCGAAGCCGACCGGAGCACGTGATGGGCCCGACCCCAGCAGGCCGGCCCACGTGGGTCGGGCCTGGATCAGGCGACGGCCGCGGCGGCCGCAAAGGCATGGCGGAATTGGACTACTCCAATATGACCATCGGGGAGGTGGCCTGCTATGGTCCGTCCTGCGATGAGCGAGGAGGAGCCCGAGCCCGGTCCCGGAGCCGACGAGACGTCGAGTCACGAGGCATTCACCAACGCCGCCTGGTCCATTCCCAGCTACATTCTCAGCGGAATGGCGGTCTACGGCGGACTCGGGTGGCTCCTGGACCACTGGCTGGGCACCTCGGCGCTGTTCCCCATCGGGATCCTGGTGGGCCTTGCTCTAGCGATCTTCCTGGTCTACCACCGCTACGGCCGCTGAGCGCGCCGGCGGGGCGGACCTACGCCGACCTTTCCGATAAACCGCGGCCCCCGGGCCCGCACACGACGTACCGACGACTGGCCTGCACAGTCGCTGACGAAGGGACCGCCGCGTGAGCGCGCCGCATCTCCTCGCCTCTGGGGGCGGAGAAGAGTTCGAGGCACCGGGCCTGCACATCTTCGACTGGGGACCGCTGTTCCCGGACGGCCCGTCCTGGCTGGACTGGCTGACCAAGCCGGTCCTCATCGTCGCGCTGTCCGCCCTCGTCACCGTCCTGTTCGCCTGGCGCGCGTTCCGCTCGCCGAAGCTGGTGCCGAAGGGCATCCAGAACATCGGCGAGGTCGGCTACCTGTTCGTGCGCGACCAGATCGCCCGGCCGATGATCGGCAAGGACGGCGACAAGTGGATGGGCTTCCTGTTCGCCACGTTCTTCTTCGTGCTGTTCATGAACCTGTCCGGCGTCATTCCGGTGCTGCAGCTGCCGGCGCCCTCGCACATCGCCTTCGCGATCGTGCTGGCGATCACGGTGTACGTGATCATGCTGTTCCTCAGCGTCAAGCACCAGGGCCTGGTCGGCTACTTCAAGAACATGATGTTCCCCCCCGGCCTCCCCAAGCCCCTGTACCTCATCCTCGCCCCCATCGAGCTGCTCTCGAACATCATCCTGCGACCGTTCACGCACGCCGTGCGACTGTTCGCGAACATGTTCGCCGGGCACCTCCTGCTCGCCTTCTTCTCCACCGTGGCCTGGTGGTTCCTGGTGGAGAAGCTGACCGTCCTCGGAGCGGGTGTCGGCGTCGTCGGCTTCCTCATGACGATCGTCATGACCGCGTTCGAGATCTTCGTGCAGAGCCTGCAGGCGTTCATCTTCACCCTGCTCGCCGCCTCCTACATCGGCGGCGCCCTGCACCCTGACCACTGACCGGTACCAACACCCGCAACCCAAGCCCGCCGGCGGGCGGAACTCCCCGCCGGTCGACTGAAAAGGAAAGAGCACATGCTCGCTGAAGCCGCCAACGTCCTCGCCGCCGCCGACTCGGTCTCCGGCAGCCTCGGTGCCGTCGCGTACGGTCTGGCCGCCATCGGCCCGGGCATCGGCGTGGGCATCATCTTCGGCCAGGGCGTGCAGGCCATCGCCCGCCAGCCGGAGCTGACCAACGTCATCCGCCAGAACATGCTGCTGGGCTTCGCGCTCACCGAGGCGCTCGCCCTCATCGGTTTCGTCGTGCCCTTCGTGCACAAGTAAACCGCCCCTGCTACCACTGACAGGAAGGCGGAAACCCTCATGATCAACCTCCTGGCCACCACCCTGGCGGCCGAAGAGGATTCCAACCCGCTGCTTCCCGACAACGCCGAGCTGGTCGTCGGCTCGATCGCGTTCTTCATCGTGCTGTTCCTGGTCGGCAAGCTCTTCGTCCCGAAGATCAAGCAGACCCTGGAAGAGCGGTCGAACGAGATCGAGGGCGGCCTGGAGCGGGCGGCCGAGGCGCAGAAGGAGGCCAAGGCCACCCTGGAGCAGTACCAGGCCAAGCTGGCCGAGGCCCGGCACGAGGCGTCCCGCATGCGCGAGGAGGCCCGCGAGCAGGGTTCCCAGATCATCGCGGAGATGAAGGAGCAGGCGCAGGCCGAGGCCCGCCGCATCATCGACGCGGCGCACGCGCAGATCGAGGCCGACCGCCAGCAGGCGGTCAGCTCGCTGCGCGGCGAGATCGGCGCCCTCTCGGTCGACCTGGCGAGCCGCGTCGTCGGCGAGTCCCTGGACGACAGCGCCCGGCAGAGCCGCGTGGTCGACCGGTTCCTGGAGGAGCTGGAGGGCCGTGCCCGCAGCCAGGAGCAGATCACCTCATGACCGTCACCGGAGCGGTGAGCAGGGCGTCGCTGGCCGAGTCCAAGGAGCGGCTGGAGGCGGTCCTCCCGTCGGCCGACCTGGACGCGCTCGGCGCCGACCTGTTCGCGGTGCTGCAGCTGATCGACCGTGAGCACGGCCTGCGCCGCGCCCTGGCCGACCCGTCCCGCGACGGCGCCGACAAGGCGCGGCTCATGCGGGCGCTGCTGGACGGCAAGGTCTCGCCGGCCGCTCTCGAGCTGGTCGCCGACGTCGTCCGGCTGCGCTGGTCCAAGCCGTCGGAGCTGTCGGACGGGGTGGAGACCCTCGCGGTCTCCGCCGAGTCCGCCCGCGCCGAGGCGGCCGGGAACCTCGACGACCTGGAGGACGAGCTGTTCCGGTTCTCCCGCGTCGTCGACGGCTCCCCGGAGCTGCGCGGCGCCCTCGCCGGACCCGCGCTGCCCGCCGACCGCAAGCAGGGCGTCCTGGACGCCCTGCTGGACGGCCGGGTCACGCCGGCGGCGAAGACGCTCGTGAGCGAACTGGTGCTGCGCCCGCGAGGACGTAGCCTGGAAGGCGGCCTCGCCGAATACGGCAGGCTCGTCGCGCAGCGCCGGCAGCGCCTCGTGGCGCTGGTGCGCACGCCGGCCGACCTGTCGGCCGAGCAGCGCACCCGCCTGGCGGCGGTGCTCGAACGCGCCTACGGCCACCAAGTACACCTGAACATCGAGATCGACCCCGAGACGGTGGGCGGCCTGTCCATCCAGATCGGGGACGAGATCATCGACGGCACCATCGCCGGGCGGCTGGACGAGGTCCGCCGGCGGCTCGCAAGCTGAACCAAGCTGCGGAGCGGACCCCTAATGGGAGCAAGAGAGGAATCATGGCGGAGCTGACGATCCGTCCGGATGAGATCCGGAACGCGCTGGAGCGCTTCGTCCAGTCGTACGAGCCCGAGGCCGCCGCGCGCGAAGAGGTCGGCACCGTCGTCGATTCCGGCGACGGCATCGCGCACATCGAGGGCCTGCCCTCCGCGATGGCCAACGAACTCCTCGAATTCGAGGACGGCACCCGTGGCCTGGCTCTGAACCTGGACGTCCGCGAGATCGGCGCCGTTGTCCTGGGGGACTTCAGCAAGATCGAGGAAGGGCAGAAGGTCCGCCGCACCGGCGAGGTCCTGTCGGCGCCGGTCGGCGACGCCTTCCTCGGCCGCGTGGTCGACGCCCTCGGCAACCCCCTGGACGGCAAGGGCCCGATCGAGTCGACCGAGCGCCGCGCGCTGGAGCTGCAGGCTCCGACCGTCGTGCAGCGCCAGTCGGTCGGCGAGCCGCTGCAGACCGGCATCAAGGCCATCGACGCGATGACGCCGATCGGCCGCGGCCAGCGGCAGCTGATCATCGGTGACCGGCAGACCGGCAAGTCCACGGTCTGCCTGGACACCATCATCAACCAGAAGGAAGCCTGGGAGTCGGGCGACGAGAAGAAGCAGGTCCGCTGCATCTACGTCGCGATCGGCCAGAAGGGCTCCACGATCGCCAACGTGCGCCGCCGCCTCGAGGAGGCCGGCGCGCTGGAGTACACCACGATCGTGGCGGCGCCGGCGTCCGAGCCGGCCGGCTTCAAGTACATCGCCCCCTACACCGGGTCGGCGATCGGCCAGCACTGGATGTACCAGGGCAAGCACGTCCTGATCGTCTTCGACGACCTGTCGAAGCAGGCCGACGCCTACCGCGCGGTCTCGCTGCTGCTGCGCCGCCCGCCGGGCCGCGAGGCCTACCCCGGCGACGTGTTCTACCTGCACTCGCGCCTGCTGGAGCGCTGCGCGAAGCTGTCGGACGACCTCGGCGCGGGCTCGATGACCGGCCTGCCGATCATCGAGACCAAGGGCAACGACGTGTCGGCGTTCATCCCGACCAACGTCATCTCGATCACCGACGGCCAGTGCTTCCTGGAGACCGACCTGTTCAACCAGGGCGTCCGGCCGGCGATCAACGTCGGCATCTCGGTGTCCCGCGTCGGCGGCTCGGCCCAGATCAAGGCCATGAAGTCGGTGTCGGGCACGCTCCGCCTCGCCCTGTCGCAGTACCGCGACCTGGAGGCCTTCGCGGCCTTCGCCTCCGACCTGGACGCCGCCTCGCGCGCCCAGCTGGACCGCGGCGCCCGCCTCGTCGAGCTGCTCAAGCAGCCGCAGGGCTCGCCGTTCCCGGTCGAGAAGGAGGTCGTCTCGGTCTGGGCGGGCACGTCCGGCGAGCTCGACGACGTCCCGGTGGAGGACATCCGCCGCTTCGAGAACGAGTTCCTCGACCACCTCGACCGCACCAACTCGGCGGTGCTCACCGGCATCCGCGAGACGGGCAAGCTGTCCGACGACGGCCTCACCACCCTCAAGGACTCGATCACCGAGTTCAAGAAGGGCTTCGAGACCTCCGAGGGCAACCTGCTGGGTGAGGAGTCGGTCGAGGCGATCGACGACGAGGCGGTCGAGCAGGAGACGATCACCCGCGTCAAGAAGGACTGACGACCATGGCCCAGCTCCGCCAACTGCGGCAGCAGATCCGGTCGGTCGCCTCGACCGCCAAGATCACGCGCGCCCAGGAGATGATCGCGACCTCGCGCATCGTCAAGGCCCAGCAGGCGGTCGCGGCGTCCAAGCCGTACGCCGACCAGATCACCGCGGCCCTCACCGCGCTGGTCAGCCACCACGTCGGCATCGACCACCCGCTGCTGAACGAGCAGCCGGAGGACAAGCGGTCCGCGGTCCTGGTCATCACCAGCGACCGCGGGTTCTGCGGCGGCTACAACGCCAACGTCATCCGCGAGGCCGAGGCGCTCATCGCGCGGCTGCGGGAGAAGGGCCGCGAGCCCGTCCCGTACCTGGTCGGCAACAAGGCCGTCACCTGGTACAGCTTCCGCGACCGCGAGTTCGCCGACTCGTGGAAGGGCTTCAGCGACCGCCCCGACTTCGCCTCGGCGGAGCGGGTCGGGCGCCGCCTGACCGAGGACTTCCTGAAGACCGACGAGCAGGGCGGCGTCGGTGAGATCCACGTGGTCTACACCGAGTTCCAGACGATGCTGAGCCAGGTCGTCCAGGTCCGCCGCCTCGTCCCGCTGGAGATCAGCGAGGCGGAGCGGTCGGAGGCCCAGGGCGTCCTGCCGGCGTACGAGTTCGAGCCGACCGCGCAGGCGGCGCTCGACCTGCTGCTGCCGAACTACATCGAGAGCCGCATCTTCCACATGATGCTGCAGTCGGCCGCCTCCGAGCACGCCGCCCGGCGCCGTGCGATGAAGTCGGCGACCGACAATGCCAATGACCTGATCGGGGTCTACACGCGCCAGATGAACCAGGTGCGGCAGGCCGCGATCACCCAGGAAATCAGCGAGATCGTCGGTGGCGCTGACGCGCTCGCCGATTCTGGCGGGGAGTGAGTATGACTGCTCAGGTAGAGACGGCGACGGCCACCGGGCGCGTCGCCCGGGTCATCGGCCCGGTCGTCGACGTGGAGTTCCCCGCCGAGGGCATCCCGGAGATCTACAACGCGCTCAACGTGGACGTCACGCTGGGCGACGAGACCAAGACGCTGACCCTGGAGGTCGCCCAGCACCTGGGCGACAACATGGTCCGCGCCATCTCGATGCAGCCGACGGACGGCATGGTCCGCGGCGCCGCGGTGACCGACTCGGGCGCGCCGATCTCGGTGCCGGTCGGCGACGTCACCAAGGGCCACGTGTGGAACGCCCTCGGCCAGTCGCTGGACGTGCCGACGGCCTCCCTGGAGGTCACCGAGCGCTGGGGCATCCACCGCTCGGCGCCGCCGTTCGACCAGCTGGAGTCGCGCACCGAGATGCTGGAGACCGGCATCAAGGTCATCGACCTGCTGTCCCCGTACGTCAAGGGCGGCAAGATCGGCCTGTTCGGCGGCGCGGGCGTGGGCAAGACCGTCCTCATCCAGGAGATGATCCGCCGCGTCGCCCGCAACTTCGGCGGCACGTCCTGCTTCGCCGGCGTCGGCGAGCGCACCCGCGAGGGCAACGACCTCTGGGTGGAGATGGACGAGGCGGACGTCCTCAAGGACACCGCCCTGGTGTTCGGCCAGATGGACGAGCCGCCGGGCACCCGCCTGCGGGTCGCGCTGTCGGCGCTGACCATGGCGGAGTACTTCCGGGACGTCCAGAAGCAGGACGTGATGCTGTTCATCGACAACATCTTCCGCTTCACCCAGGCCGGTTCCGAGGTGTCGACGCTGCTCGGCCGCATGCCGTCCGCGGTGGGCTACCAGCCCACCCTGGCCGACGAGATGGGCGTCCTCCAGGAGCGCATCACCTCGACCCGCGGCCACTCGATCACCTCCATGCAGGCGATCTACGTCCCGGCGGACGACATCACCGACCCGGCGCCGCACACCACGTTCGCGCACCTCGACGCGCGGACCGTGCTGTCGCGGGCGATCTCGGAGAAGGGCATCTTCCCGGCGGTGGACCCGCTGGACTCCTCCTCCCAGATCATGGACCCGCAGATCCTCGGCCAGGAGCACTACAGCGTCGCGCAGGAGGTGAAGCGCATCCTGCAGAAGTACAAGGAGCTGCAGGACATCATCGCGATCCTCGGCATCGACGAGCTCTCCGAGGAGGACAAGGTCACCGTCCAGCGGGCGCGGCGCGTGGAGCGCTTCCTGTCGCACCCGATGTACGTGGCCGAGCAGTTCACCGGCCAGCCCGGTGTCACCGTGCCGCTGGACGAGACGATCGCCTCGTTCAAGGGCATCGCCGAGGGCAAGTACGACCACCTGCCCGAGCAGGCGTTCTTCATGTGCGGCGGCATCGAGGACGTCGAGAAGAAGGCCAAGGAGCTGGAGAAGTAGTCCCGCTCCGGCGGGCCGGCCCCTCCCCGGGGGCGGCCCGCCGGTCCGCTCCAGTATCGGAGGATGTGAACGTGGCAACCCTGAAGGTCGGGCTGGTCTCGCCGGAGCGCGAGATCTGGACCGGTGAGGCCAAGATGGTGGTCGCCCAGACCATCGAGGGCCAGCTCGGCATCCTGCCGGGCCACGCCCCCGTGCTCGGCGTCCTCCTCGACGGCAGCGTGGTGAAGATCGAGCCCGCCGACGGCGGCGACTGGATCACCGCGGCGGTCGGCAGCGGGTTCTTCTCGATCGCCGGCGACGAGGTGTCGGTGCTCGCCGAGCAGGCCGAGCTCGGCACCGAGGTGGACGTCGAGGACGCCCGCGAGGCCCTGCAGGCCGCGCTGTCGGCCGGCGACGACAGCACCGCCGAGCGGCGGGCGCGGGCGCGGCTGCGCGCCGCGGGCGCCGAGGGCTGACCGGCGCGCTGTGGGCGAGCACCTGGCACTGGACGTGGGCGGGGTGCTCGCCGCCGTCGTCCTGCTGGCCGCGGCGGTGTTCGCGGCGATGGCGCTCCGGCGCTGGCTGTTCGTGCGCGGCGGCGGCGCGGTCGAGTGCAGCCTGCGGCCGCTCGGCGCGGACGGCGCGGCCGGCGCGTGGCGGCTCGGCATCGGCCGCTACAAGGGCGACGTGCTGAACTGGCATCGCGTCTTCGGCTTCCGCAGAAGGCCCCGGCAGGTGATCCACCGCCGGGGCCTCGTCGTGTCCGGCCGCCGCGAGCCGGCGGCCGCCGAGGCCGAGGGGCTGCTCCCGGACGTCACCGTGCTGGAGGTCCGCGACGGCGACCGCCGGCTGGAGCTGGCGATGAGCGCGGCGGCCCTCACCGGGTTCCTGTCGTGGCTGGAGGCCGCGCCGCCGGGGTTCCCGGTGGAGGTGGACCTCCCCCCGGACGGCGAGTGACCCGGCGGTCCGCCCGTTCCCTCCCGGAGCGCCGGGAAGATTCCCGCGCGGGAGCGCGGCACGGCGCCCACGGTCCTTGAGCCGATCTCTCCCGGGCGCGAGGATGCGGGACGTCCCCCCGCTCCGACCTGGGAGTTCTCTGTGCCGAAGACCGTTTCGCGGGCGACCGCGCTCGGCGGCGCCGCGGTGCTGGCCGCCTCGGCGCTCGTCCTCGCCGCCCCGGCGTCCGCCCGGACCGCCCGCGCCCGGCTGGTGGCGCCCGGCGACGTCCGCCGGCACCTGGAGAACCTGGAGGCGATCGCCCGGGCCAACGGCGGGAACCGCGCGTCGGGCAGCCCCGGCGGCGAGGTGTCCGTCAAGTACGTGGTGGGGCGGCTGCGGCGGGCGGGGTACGAGCCCGTCGTCCAGCGCTTCGGCTTCGACTTCTGGGAGCAGAAGCGCAAGCCCGTCCTGGAGCGGAAGGCGCCCGGCAAGAAGAAGGCCTACAAGGCCGGGAGAGATTTCAGCTCCTACCTCTACTCGGGTTCGGGGAACGTGACGGCGCGCGCGGTGCCGGTGGACGTCCCGGCCGAGGGCGCGGCCGGCACGTCCGGCTGCCAGAAGTCCGACTTCGCGCGGTTCCCGAAGGGGACGATCGCGGTGATGCAGCGCGGCGCCTGCCCGTTCGGGGTGAAGGCCGCGAACGCGCGCGCCGCGGGCGCCGCGGCGGCCGTCATCTACCAGCGGCCCGGCGCCCCCGAGAAGCTCGTGGCGGGCTCGCTCGTCACGCCGGTGGCGATGCCCGTCGTCGGCACCACCCTCGCGATCGGCCGGAGCCTGGTGGCGCGCGGCGGGCGCGCCGTCCTGCACGTCCGGACGGCGACCTCCACCACGAAGCGGCGCGGCGCCAACGTCATCGCCGACACCCCCGGCGGCCGGGAAGACAACGTGGTGGTGGCGGGCGCGCACCTGGACAGCGTCCCGGAGGGGCCGGGCATCAACGACAACGGCACCGGCGCGGCGGCGCTCCTCGCGATCGCCGAGGACCTGGACGGCCTCGGGCCGCTGGGGGTCCGCAACAAGGTGCGGTTCGCCTGGTGGGACGCCGAGGAGGAGGGCCTGCGCGGCTCGTCCCACTACGTGAAGTCGCTGACTCCCGAGCAGAAGGCGCGGATCGCGCTCGACCTGAACTTCGACATGCTGGGCTCCCCGAACGGCGTCCGCGGCGTCTACGACGGGTCGGCGAAGGGGACGCCCGCGGGCTCGGCCGCGATCCAGAAGGTGTTCACCGACTACTTCGCCTCGCGGGGCCTGCCGACCGCCCGGTCGGAGTTCGACGGCCGCTCGGACTACGGGCCGTTCATCGAGGCCGGCATCCCGGCGGGCGGCATGGACACCGGCGCCGAGAAGCTGAAGACGGCCAAGGAGGCGCAGATCTTCGGCGGGACGGCCGGGAAGCCCTACGACGCCTGCTACCACCGCGCCTGCGACACCGTGGGGAACGTCCGCGCGGAGCTGCTGGACACCAACGTGGACGGCGTCGCCCACGCGATCCGGACGCTCGCGGAGTCCACGCTGCCGGTGAACGGCGACGACCCGGCGGAGCGCCGCCGCGTCCCCGCCGCGCCGGCGCCGGCGGAGTTCCTGGGCGGTCAGCGCGTCCGCTGAGGGACGGGTCAGAAGAACAGGCCGCCGAGGCTGCGGTTCTGGGACACGCCGGTGTCGTAGGCGAGCGGGCAGGCCAGGACGAGCGTGTGCCAGGGCTCGGCGAGCGGGGCGTGCTGCTGGAGCAGGTAGCGGTCCGAGCCGGTGAACATCTGGGCCAGCAGCTCGCCGCCGCTGTTCGCGGCGCGGCGCATCGACGCGAGGACGTTCTGCTGGGCGTCGGCGATGCGCCCGCCGTACATGTCGTAATAGCCCATCTGCCGCTGGTAGGGGTCCAGCACCTCCCACCCGCGCAGCGCGCGCTTGCGCAGGTAGCCGATCGGCTGGTTCTGCGGGGTGAGGACGTGCATGACGGGCGTGCCGACCATGCCGAAGGGCTTGTAGAACAGGAACAGCGGCGTGCCGTCGGGCCGCATGATGGTGAGCCTGCGCTCGGCGCGGTTCTGGCTGCCCTGGTCGATGACGCGCAGCGCCTTGCGGGCGCCGCTCACGCCCGTCTCGCGGACGTAGGCGGCGGGCCGCCCGTCGGGTGACCAGATCGTGTAGTTGGCCTCGACCGAGAAGAACTGCTGCGGCTGGTCGTAGACCAGGACGGGCTCGGCGTACAGGTCCGCGGCCTGCTGCTGCTGGGGCGGATACGGCTGTTGCTGCGGGTACGGCTGCTGTTGCTGCGGATAGGGCTGCGGGGGGTAGCCCGGCGGCGGCGGGGGCTGCTGCTGGTAGTACTGCTGCGGCGGGTGGCCCGGCTGAGGTGCGTAATGCGGCGGCGGCTGGTGGTGCTGCGGCGGGTAGTGCTGCGGCGGCTGCGGCGGGTGTCCCTGCGGGCGGTAGGGATTCGGCGGGGGAGGCCCGTAGTGGCCCGGAGGCACGGGGGGCTGGCTCATGACGCTCCTCGGTCGGGACAGCTGCACTCTAGACCTCCCGACCGGATCCGGGCGTTCTGTTGCGGTCCGGGTGACCGCAGGTCTCGATCCGGCGACGGGACGTAACGGGGTCTTGTGGACGTCTGCGGCCCGGGTGATGATCAGCAACCGATCCGCCTCCCTCCACCCCCAGGAGCGAACGTGCGAAAGCTCGCCATCGGGGCCGCAGTGGCGCTGACCGCGTCCCTCGGCACGATCCCGCAGGCGCAGGCCGCGGCGAAGCCCGACCTCGCCAAGCTGGTCACCCTGAAGGACGTCCGGACCCACCTGGACGCCCTGCAGAAGATCGCCACCTACAACGGCGGGACCCGCGCCGCCGGCACCCCCGGCTACGAGATCTCCACCAAGTACGTCGTCAGCCAGCTGAAGAAGGCCGGCTACAAGCCGACGGTCCAGCCGTTCGACTTCGACTTCTTCCGGCAGCAGGGGCCGGGCGCGTTCGACCAGGTCGCGCCGGAGAAGAAGGCCTACACCGTCGACACCGACTACAACACCATGGAGTACTCGGCGGGCGGCGAGGTCACCGCGAACGCCGTCGCGGTCGACCCGCCGGCGGCGGGCGAGACCGGCACCTCCGGCTGCGAGGCCGAGGACTTCGCCGGCTTCCCGAAGGGCGCGATCGCCCTCGTCCAGCGCGGCAACTGCAACTTCTCGGTGAAGACCGACAACGCCGAGGCCGCGGGCGCGGTCGGCGTCGTCATCTACAACCGGCCCGACGTCGAGGGCCCGGTCACCGGCGCCACCATCGGCAAGCCGACCAAGGTCCCGACGATCTCCACGCCGAACGCGCTCGGCCGGCAGCTCGTCGCCGCCTCGCAGGCCGGGACGCTCACCCTGCACGTCAAGACCGAGACGATCAACGAGCGCCGCAAGACCCAGAACGTCATCGCCGAGACCAAGGCGGGCCGCGCCGACAACGTCGTGCTGCTCGGCGCCCACCTGGACAGCGTCCCGGCCGGGCCCGGCATCAACGACAACGGCACCGGCTCGGCGTCGATCCTGGCGATCGCCCAGAAGATCGGCAAGCTGGGCGCCAAGAACATCAAGAACAAGGTCCGGTTCGCCTGGTGGGGCGCCGAGGAGATCGACCTGGTGGGCTCGACCTACTACGTCACCTCGCTGACCCCGGCGCAGAAGGCGAAGATCGCGCTGAACCTGAACTTCGACATGCTCGGCTCGCCGAACGGCATCCGCGGCGTGTACGACGGTGACGACTCCTCCGGCGCCGGCACGAACCCGCCGGCGGGCTCGGGCGCGATCGAGAAGGTCTTCAAGGACTACTACGCCGCGCGCAAGCTGCCGACGGCCGAGAGCGAGTTCAACGGCCGCTCCGACTACGGGCCGTTCATCGAGAACGGCATCCCGGCGGGCGGCATCGACACCGGCGCCGAGGGCATCAAGACCGCCGAGGAGGCCGCGCTCTTCGGCGGCACCGCGGGGCTCGCCTACGACCCCTGCTACCACCAGGCGTGCGACACGGTGAAGAACGTCGACTACAAGCTGCTGGACACCAACGTGGACGGCATCGCGTTCGCGACGCAGACGTTCGCCAAGTCGACGCTGCCGGTCAACGGCGAGGCGCTGCGGGCCGCCGCGGCCGCCCGCGCCGCCAAGCGGCAGTCGCCCTACCAGGGCGGCCACCTGCTGCGCTGACCCGTGCGGGCATCTGGGCCGCGTCCGCTCCGGCGGGCGCGGCCCTCGCGCGTCCGGGGACGGGCGGGCGGGTCAGGCGGTCTCGATCCGGATCGAGCCGTCCCCGGCGCGCACGGCGATCGTCCGGGCGGACGCGGTGTCGCGGTGGACGGCCGGGTCGACGTCGACGTGGCCGCTGCCGGTGTGCGTGACGACCCGGTAGGCGGCCTGCGGCAGCGCGATCCGCACCTGGCCGCTGCCGGTGGAGGCGTCCACGCCGTCCGGCGGCGCGGCGAAGGAGAGGTTCAGCGAGCCGTCGCCCGCGTGCGCGGTGACCGTCCCGGCGCGCAGCGCGCTCGCCACCACCGAGCCGCTGCCGGTGCGCAGCACGGCGGCCGTGGCCTGCCCCGACACGCGCACGTCGCCGTCGCCGGCCGTGGCGTAGAGCGAGCGGGCGCGCAGGTCGCGGGCGCGCACCGCCCCGCTGCCCGAGGCCAGCCGCAGGTCGCCGCCCATCCCGGTGACGGTGACGTCGCCGTCGCCGCCCTGGACGCGGAGCGCCGTCGCGCGCGGCAGCCGGACGCGGTAGGCGACGCCGCAGCGGGACCCGCCGAGCACCGCGCCCTTGCAGCGCGCCGACAGGTGCAGCGTCCCGCCGCTCACCCGGTGCTCGGGGCGCGGCCGGTTGCGCCCGTTGGACCAGGACAGCCGCTCGGTGACGGCCACGCCGGGATCGTCCGAGCCGGTGATCTCGATGTCCTGGTCGCCGTCCAGCACGACGGCGGTGACGGCGCCGGCGACGGTGTAGGAGGCGGTGCCGTGCCGCGTGCCGAACTGGGCGGCGCAGCCCGCCGCCGCGAGGGCCGCCGCCGCGAGCGTCCCGATGGCCAGTGCCCGTGATGCCGTCATGGGTCCAGGATGGCGGCGCCGGGCGGTGCGGGGCCAGGAGGAGGCCCCGCCGCGCGGGGTGGGGCTAGCCCCACCCCGCGCCGCTAGCGGTCGCCGCCGGGCTTCCAGAGGACGTCGCCGTGCGCGGCGTTGGCGACGCGGCAGAGGATGAAGACCAGGTCCGACAGCCGGTTCAGGTAGCCGGCCGTCAGCGGGTTGACGGCGTCGCCGTGCTCCTCGATCGCGGCCCAGGCCGACCGCTCGGCGCGGCGCACGACGGTCCGCGCGACGTGCAGCAGCGCGGCGCCGGGCGTCCCGCCGGGCAGGATGAAGCTGCGGAGCGGCGCCAGCGTCGCGTTGAAGGCGTCGCAGTCGGCCTCCAGCCGGTCGATGTAGCCCTGCTCGACGCGGAGCGGCGGGTACTCGGGGTCGGGCACGACGGGCGCGCAGAGGTCGGCGCCGACGTCGAACAGCTCGTTCTGCACGCGGCGGAGGGGGGCGGCGACCGCCTCGTCCAGGCCGCCGAGGGCGATCGCGGCGCCGAGGGCGGCGTTGGCCTCCTCGACGTCGGCGTAGGCCGCGAGCCGGGGGTCGGTCTTGCGGGTGCGCGACATGTCGCCGAGCGCGGTGGTGCCGTCGTCGCCGGTCCGCGTGTAGATCCGCGACAGCACGACGGGGTTGTCCCTGTCCTTCGCCATGCCCGCCACCCTAGCGCCGGGCACGTTCAGAACTTCGTTCGGTAGGGTGCCGTCCACCACCAGCCCCGTCCTAGGGAGCGGCCGTGTACGACTACATCATCGTGGGTGCGGGCAGCGCGGGCTGCGTGCTCGCCGCCCGGCTGAGCGAGGACCCCGCGACGCGGGTGCTGCTGCTGGAGGCCGGCCCGCCCGACGACGCCCCCGAGATCCACATCCCGGCCGCGGTCGCCTCGCTCATCAAGGGCCCCTTCGACTGGGACTACACCACCACGCCGCAGGAGCACGCCGACGGGCGCCGGGTGTACTGGCCGCGCGGCCGCACCCTCGGCGGCAGCTCGTCCACCAACGCGATGATCTACATTCGCGGGCACCGGCACGACTACGACACCTGGCGCGACGCGTACGGCTGCGCCGGCTGGGGCTACGCCGACCTGCTGCCCTACTTCCGCCGCGCCGAGGACCAGCAGCGCGGCGCGTCCCCCTTCCACGGCGAGGGCGGCCCGCTCCGCGTCGAGGACCTCCGCTACAAGCACCCCCTGACGCGCGCCTGGGTGCAGTCGGCGAAGTCCTACGGCCTCGCCGCCAACAACGACTTCAACGGCGCCGAGCAGGACGGCGTCGGCTTCTACCAGGTCACCCACAAGCGCGGGCGGCGCTGGTCCACCGCCGCCGGCTACCTGCGGCCGGCGCTGGACCGCCCGAACCTCACCGTGGTGACCGACGCCCTCGCCACCGGCGTCCTCATCGAGGACGGCCGCGCGACCGGCGTCCGCTACGAGCTGCGCGGCGAGCCGCTCGTCGCGCGCGCCGGGGCCGAGGTGATCCTCGCGGGCGGCTCGGTCAACAGCCCGCAGCTGCTGATGCTGTCGGGCGTCGGGCCCGCGGACCACCTGCGCGAGCACGGCCTCGACGTGCTGGTGGACGCGCCCGTCGGGCAGGGCCTCCAGGACCACCCCTACGTCAACGTCATGTTCGCGACGCCGCGCCATCGCAGCCTGTGGGAGCTGGCGGGCGCCCGCAACCTCGCCCTCTACCAGGCGCTCCAGCGCGGCCCGTTCGCCTCCAACGTGGCCGAGGCGGGCGGGTTCGCGCGGACCGTCGACGGGCTGCCCGCCCCCGACCTGCAGTACCACGTGCTGCCGACCGCGTTCCACGACCAGGGCCTCACCGAGCCGTCCGAGCGGCTGCTGTCGGTGTTCGTGACGGCCGTCGCGATCGAGAGCCGGGGCGCGCTCACGCTCCGCTCGGCGAGCCCGCACGCCAAGCCGCTCATCGACCCGGCCTACCTGGCCGCCAAGGCCGACCTGGACATCCTGCTCGCCGGCGTCCGGCAGGCCCGCGAGATCGCCGCGACGGGGCCGCTCGCGGCGCTCAGCGGCGGCGAGTGGGCGCCGGGCGAGCAGGCCGGCGACGACGAGGCGCTGACCGCGTACGTGCGCGCGCAGGTCGCGACGCTGTTCCACCCGACGAGCACGTGCGCGATGGGCGGCGGCGGCGCGGTCTGCGACACCGACCTGCGGGTCCGCGGCGTCGAGGGGCTGCGGGTGGTGGACGCCTCGGTGATGCCGGCGGTGCCGCGCGGCAACACCAACGCGCCGACCATCGCGATCGCCGAGCGCGCCGCCGACCTCATCCGCGGGAACACGCCCCTCGCGGCGGCGGACGGCTGAGGCGGGCGCCCGCGCCGGTCAGCGGCGGCGGGGCTGCGCCAGGCGCGCCTCCAGCGCGCGGATGATCTCCAGCCACTGGCGGCGGTCGCGGTCCTCCCACCGGTGGGGGGCGTGCGGCTCCCAGCTCGCCAGCGAGGCGAGGTCGGCGGCGAGGACGGCCGGGCGGCGGCCCGGGTCGCGGCGCAGCTCCTCGGCGATCGTGTAGAGGCGGTGCGCCGCCCGGTAGTAGGCGAGCTGCGGGGCGGCGAGCCGCCGGACGGCGTACCCGCCGCACTTGCGGCACCACTCCAGGTCGGTGCGGCGCAGCAGCTCGGCCACGGTGAGCAGATGGTCGTCGCGGGTGAGCCGCAGGTCGTGCTGGTGCCCGCAGTAGGGGGAGTGGCCCTTGCCGGGGACCTGCGGGTCGGCGTTGGAGGTGTAGAGCTGCACGTCGGCGAGCAGCCCGAGCGGGATGCCGCCGCCGAACGGGCGCAGGTCCATGCGGTCGCGGGCGAGCAGCGCCCGCCACACCTGCGGCGGGACGGCCCGCGCGGCGCCGTCCCGGCCGTCGTCGAGGGCGCGCAGGTCGCGGGCGCCGCGGGCGAGCGCGAGGGCGCGCAGGCTGCGCTCGTCGAACAGCTCCTGCTCGCCGGCCGCCGCGCCGAGCTGCCAGCCGGGGCCGAGGTCCTGCTGCGGCGGCTGCTCGGCCCAGGGCGCGATCAGCGAGGCGGGGAGGTCGGCGGCGCCCGCCACGAGGACGCCCTGCCAGCCGGTGGTGCAGCGCGCCTCGATCGCCGCGGTCGGCAGGACCTCCACGCCGTGCTCGGCGGAGAACACGACGTACAGCTGGTCGGCCTGCGGCTGGTCGGCGCGGCGCTGGTCGTGCCCGGCGCCCTCGCGCAGCGCCCGCAGGTGCGCGCTCGTGACGGGGCGCCGCGCCGCGACGGGCGAGTCGTCGAACACGCCGGGCAGCGGCGCGTCGCGCTCGCCGGGCGGCGGCAGCGCGGGCGCGAAGCCGGCGTCGTCGCCCGCGTAGGGGGTGCAGGCCAGGTGCGAGCGCTGCCCGAGCAGGTGCTCGGCGACCAGGTACGGGACGCGCAGCAGCATGACGCGGCGGCCCCAGTCGGCCTCCACGGTGTAGGCGGCGAGCACGCCCAGCTCGGCCTCGGTCAGCGTGCGGCGCAGGTCGCTGCGGCGCCCGTCCCCGGCGGGCAGCGCCGCGAGCACCAGGCGCTCGGGCCGGGTGCGCAGCGCGGCCACCCGCGCCCGGACGCGCTCGGTCCACTCGGCGGTGACGCCGGCGTCGGGGAACAGCGCGCCCCCCGCCTCCAGGCCGAGGCCGGCGTGGCGCTCCAGGCCGCTCCAGGAGGCGGCCGCGGCGTCCTGCCAGCGGTCCCAGAGCGGCGAGCCGTCGCCGTCGAGCAGGCCCGCGGCGGCCGCCTCCAGCAGCGCGCCGGGCCGGACGAGGCGGCCCGCGCGCGTCCGCAGCGCCTCGACGTGGCCCGCCTTCAGCGTGAGCCGCTCGCGGGCCCACGGCTCCAGCCACGGGTAGGCGGCGACGGTGCCGAGCGCGCGGTGCAGGCTGGTCGCGGCCTGGAGCCAGTCGCGGAACGCGGCGTCGCGCAGCCGGCGGGCGTCGCTGAAGGACTGCCAGCGCTTCTCGTCGTCCTCGGCGGGCCGGTCGCCCTCGGCGAGGAGCGCGGCGGCGTCGGCGGTCTCGCAGTCGGCGATCTCGGCCTCGGGGCCCGCGTCGGAGGGACCGGGCAGGTGCGCGCCGAGCTCGTACAGCAGGCCCATTCCGGTGAGCGCGCAGAGAAAGATCCCGAGGGCGCTGTCGGGGCGCGCCCAGTGGTGCCATTTCGCGCAGTTCTCGCACATCGCGCCGATCAGCGCGGCGTCCAGCGGGACGAGCGCGGGCGGCGCGTCGTCCTCGTGCAGGCCGGGGCAGGTGCGGGCGGAGTGGACGCGGCCGTCCTGCCCGGGATACACCTTCACCGTATTTCCCAGGAAAGGCCCGAGCGGTATGTCGAGTGACAAAAGGGACTCGGGCACCGGACCTCCTCGCTGATAGTGGCACAAGAAGCATAAGCGCTGGTCCGACAGATCGCGCGTCATCCCAGACAGTGCACGAAATCGCCCGCGCCTTTCCGGCCGCGTCCCTTTAATGGCGTCTTATATGCCTGTTGTGGGGAAAACGAAGACGCCCCCGCCGGGCGGCGGGGGCGTCGTGGCCGGGGCGTGGACCGCGGGCGGTCACTGCTTGCGGGCCTTGGCGGCGCGGCGGGCGCGCTCGGCCTCTTCGCGGAGGCGGCGGGCGCGGTCCTTGGCGATGCTCTGCTGGCTGAACTCCGGGCGCATCATCTGAATCTCCTCATCTCGTCCGGGCCGTTCGACCCGATGACTCAAGATTCGTCCTAAGGCCCCGGTCGCCGCATCGGGACGAAGCCTTATCCGCGCGGCCTGAGGCGGCTTAGGACCGCCTAGGACGTCTTAGGTGAGGCCTAGGTGGCGTGAGGTGCATTAGGAACTGGCGGGGCGGGCCATGCGGAAGCGCCCTTCGACTACCTAGCGTGGTTGACATGCAGCTCTCCGCAGCGTTCCGGCAGGGCGCCGAGCGGGCCGCCAGGCGGACCGCCAGGCGGACCGTCCAGCGCGCCGTCCACGGTGCCTGGGAGCGTGTCCAGGACTACGGCGCCGTCACCGCGCGGGCGCCCGGCCGGCACCGTTTCGCGCACTTCGGCGAGGGGGTCCGCATCGCCTTCCCGGCCGCGACGCTCTACGGGGAGCCGTGGATCTCGATCGGCGCGCACACGCTCGTCGGCGCGCAGGTCACGCTCGCGGCCGGGCTCGTCCCCGGGCTGGACCTCGGCCCGGACGTCATCGTGCGGATCGGCGGGGTGCCCGCGCGGGTGCTGCGCGCCTACGAGCCGGGCGCCGGCCGGCACCGCCCCGGGCCCCGGCCCGCCGGGCGCCCGCCCACCGACACCCTGGAGAGGGGAGCGACCGCATGAGCACGCCGCCCGAGGGCGCCACCGCCATCATGATCGTCGGAGACTCGATCAGCCACGGCAGCAGCGGCGACTGGACGTGGCGCTACCGGTTCTGGAAGCACCTGCGCCAGCAGGGCGCCGACGTCGACCTGGTCGGGCCCAAGGACACCCTGGACGACATCCGCACGCCCGAGGTCGGCGACGACGACGCCACCTACGCCGATCCGGAGTTCGACCGCGACCACGACGCCCAGTGGGGCCGCCCCTACCTGGCCGAGAAGGACGTCATCGAGGCGAAGGTGGCCGCGCACCGGCCCGCTTACCTGCTCGTCCTGCTCGGCATCAACGACCTGTTCTGGTACGGCGTCGAGCCGCCGGACTTCGAGGCCAACCTGCGCGCCTTCGTCGCCGCCGCGCGCCGCGCCGCGCCCGCGCTGCGGATCGTCCTCGGCACCGTCCTCGACACCCACAAGGCGGGGCGGGAGCCGGAGTTCGCGGCCCGCGTGGCCGGCTGCAACGCCCGCCTGCGGCGGGTGGCCGCCGAGCTGGACGGCCCGGACACGCCCGTCACCGTCGCCGAGACGGCCGCCGAGTTCATCGCCGCCGACCACACCTGGGACGGCACCCACCCGAACCCCAACGGCGAGGTCCGCATCGCCGCGGCCTTCGCCGACGCCCTCGCGGCCCGCTTCGGCCTCGGCGCCCCCTACCCGCGCCCCTACCCCGACATCCCGGCGATCCCCGCTCAGGCCAAGCGCCCGCTGCCCGCGGACCCGCCCGCCCCGGCCCCGCCATGACGGGCCGCCGGGGTCAGAGCGGTCCCGGAAAGTCCCGGGGGTCGGGCAGGTACCGGCGCTTCGTGCGGCGCGTGTAGGCGTTCGTCGCCTCGCCGACGAGGCGGCGGCGGTGAGGGGTGTGCACCTGCCGGTCGTCCTGGCTGACGACGACGGGGTGCGCGTCTCCGGCGATGTCGACGGAGGGAGTGCGCCGGGCGAGCGCCTTGGCACCCTCCTCGGCGCCGTCGACGACGAGGACCGCGAGGACGGCCACCCCCGTCGGGGCCAGGAGGGAGCCCTTGCGCCGCTTGGCCGCCTCCATGGCCGCCCACGTGAAGCGCGCCACGTCGTGCTCGTAGACGTGGGGGAGGCGGACCGCCGCCACCAGGATGTGCATCTTGACGGCGAGCATGAGGCCGGACCGGTGGCCCAGGGTGACGGGCAGGCCGTCCAGCGTCGCGCGGGTGACCTCGCAGCCGCCGGCGGACATGCGCTCGGCGAGCCGGTCGATGTAGGGCGACGTGGCGGCGGGCACGGCGGCGGGCACGGCGGGAGGGCCGGCGGGGGGGCTCCGGGGCTAGCGCGGTTCCGGCAGGTACTCGGGGTCGGGGAGGTAGAGGCGGTTCTTGCGGCGCAGGTAGGCGTTCGGGAGGGCGCCGAGGGCGCGGTGCTTGCGGAAGGTGTGCACCCGCCGCTCGGCGAGGCTGACCAGGGCGGGCTGCGCCAGCACGGCGCGCTCCAGCGCGAAGGGGCGGCGGGCCAGCGCCTTGGCCCGCTCCTCGGCGTCCTCGGTGACGAGCACCGCGATGACGGCCACGCCGGACTGCAGGCCCCGCAGCTCGCCCTTGCGCTGCTTCGCCAGCTCCTTGGCGGCGTGGGTGAAGCGCGCCATGTCCTCTTCGAGGGCGAAGTTGAGGTGGGTCGCCATCACGAACAGGTGGATCCTGGAGAGCGCCACCCAGTTCGCGCGGTAGCCGACGGTGGCGGGGACGCCGCCCACGGTCTCGTGGGCGACCTCGCAGCCGTCGGCGGTCAGGCGCTCGGCGAGCCGGTCGATGTAGGGGGACATGCGGGCGGGCTCCGGGAGGGTCGGCGGGGCCGGGTCCGTCCCGGCCGTCGCGGCACCCTACCCGATCGTGATCATGAAGGCGCCCCCGGCCGCGCGGGGCGGCCGGGGGCGCCCGGGGCGCGGCGGCGTCAGCGCTTGTAACGCTTGCCGTGCAGCATGTTGACGAGCTGCAGGACGCGCGCCATCTCCTTCTCGCTGCGGCCGAAGGAGGTGAGGTTCATCGAGGCGAACCGCTGCCGCGTGATGGCCTTCGGGCGGGCGAACTCGCGCAGCCCGTCGGCGCCGTGGATGCGGCCGAAGCCGGACTCGCCGACGCCGCCGAAGGGCAGCGCGGCGACCATCGCGAACGCCGCGAAGGCGTTGATGGACGTCATGCCCGAGCGGATGCGGCGGGCGGCGTCCATCGCGCGGGCCTTGTCCTTGGAGAAGATCGTGCCGGCGAGGCCGTAGCTCGTCCGGTTGGCCTTGTCGACGGCCTCGTCCAGGTCCCTGACCCGGTGCACGGTGATCGTCGGGCCGAAGGTCTCCTCGCGGACGGCCGCCGAGTCCTCGGGCACGTCGGTCAGCACGACCGGCTCGACGTAGGGCTTGCGGACCGACTCGGGGCCGCCGACGACGGCCTTGCCGCCCTTGTCGAGCGCGTCCTTGATGTGCCGCTCGATGATGTCGAGCTGCTTCGGCATGGTGATCGGGCCGTAGGCGGCCTCCCGGTCGAAGCCCGGCCGCAGCTCGCCGGCCTTGGCGGTCAGCTTGCCGAGGAAGGCGTCGTAGGCCGAGTCCACGACGTAGACGCGCTCGACGCCGATGCAGGTCTGGCCGGCGTTGGACATGGCGCCCCAGAGCGCGGCGTCGGCGGCGGCGTCGAGGTCGGCGGTCGCGTCGACGATGCAGACGTCCTTGCCGCCGCACTCGGCGACGATCGGGGTGAGGTTCCGCGCGGCGGCCGCCATGACGCGGCGGGCGGTCGGCGCCGACCCGGTGAAGGCGATCTTGTCGACGCCGGGGGAGGACGCGAGCGCGGCGCCGGTCTCGCCGAGGCCGGTGACGACCTGCAGCACCGGCTGCTCGGGCACCACGCCGGCGACGATCTCGGCGATGAGCAGCCCGACGCCGGGGGTGAACTCCGAGGGCTTGAACACGACCGCGTTGCCGGCCGCGAGGGCGTAGGCGATCGAGCCCATCGGGGTGAAGATCGGGTAGTTCCACGGGCCGATGACGCCGACCACGCCGAGCGGCTGGTACTCCAGCACCGCCTTCTGGTTGATCGACATCAGGCCGGGGAACACGGTGCGCGGGCCGAGCACCTTCTCGGCGTTGCGGGCGGCCCAGTCCAGGTGCGAGATCGCCATGATCGTCTCGAGCTGGGCGTCCTGCAGCGGCTTGCCGGTCTCCTGGTGGATGAGCTCGGCCATCCGGTTGAGCGACCGGGTGAGCGAGCCCTTGACGTTGAGCAGCCGGACGCGGCGCTCCTTCCAGCCGAGGGCGCGCCACCAGGCGGCCGCCCCGGCGGCGCGCTCCACGGCCTCGGCGACCGCGGCCTCGTCGTGGACGGGGTGCTCGGCGACCACCTCACCGGTGGCCGGGTTGAGCGACTCGAAGATGGCGGGGCTTTCGGTGACCGCGGTCATGAGGACCTCCGGGAAGGGCGTAAGTGACTACTTGCGGGCGCTACCGGCTAGTAAATCACTCTAATCCGCTCCTGCGGCTAGGCGTCCGGTATCCAGCTTCCGTGAAATCCGGCCGGGACGCGCCGCGGCAGGTGCACGGTGGCCCGGTGCGCCAGGTCGCCGGCGTCCAGCACGAGCAGCTCCGCGGGCCCGCCGGTCCGGTCCGACACGAGCGACAGCAGCCAGCCGGCGTCCTCGCCGCCCGTCGCGGCGGGGACGAACACCGCCTCGCCGGGGGCGCGGTCCGGGCCGAGGTCGAGCGCGTCCGAGGTGCCCGCCGCGAGGTCGTACTTGACGACGGCGCTCCCGGTGACGGTGTAGAGGTAGCGGTGCGGGCGGCCGGTGCGGTCGTCGTTGTGGGTGGGGAACTCGACGCCGCGGTCGTCCAGCGGCTCCTCGGCGGCGCGGCCGGTGGCCGGATCGAGCGTCCAGCGGTGCAGGCGCGCGGTGCCGGTCGACGCGGCGGCGGTGGCGGCGTCCCCGGCGGCGCCGCCGATCCGCGCCCACTGGCCGGCGAAGTCGGCGGGCCCGTAGCGGGCGCCGTCCACGACGACGCGGCCGGCCGCGTCCTCGTAGGCGTTGCCGGTGTGGAAGACGTAGCAGGGGTCCACGTCGAACCAGCGGACGGGCCCGCCGGCGCGCGGCATCACGCCGATCCGGGCGCCGTGGCCGTCGTCCCAGCGGTAGGGCATGCCGCGGCCGGCGAGGGCGAGGTCCAGGTCGAACACCACCGGCAGGTCCAGCCAGACGACGTGGTGCTCGGTGATCGCGAAGTCGTGCGTCATCGTCGGTCCCGGCACGTCGATCGCGCGGCTCTCCACGAGCTCGCCGGCCGCCGACAGCCGGTGGTAGGTGAGGAACGGGGCGGTGAAGCCGCAGCCGAAGAACAGCAGCTCGCCGGTGACCGGGTCCCGCTTGGGGTGCGCGGTCATCGCCGTGGTCAGGCGGCCGCCGAAGTCGCAGGGGCCGAGGGTCTCCAGCTCCGGCGAGATCGCGTAGGGCAGGCCGACCTCGACGAGCGACAGGATGCGGCCGGCGTGCGGGATCACGTGCGTGTTGGAGGGGACGGCGGCGAGGTCGACGGTGCGGTCGCCGCGGAGGAAGGGCCGCTCGGCGGTGCGCACCCAGCGGTTGCGGTACCACTCGGCGCGCCCGTCGCGGAGGCGCAGGCCGTGCAGCATGCCGGGGCCGGTGAACCAGTGGCCGCTCGGCCTGCCGGGGCGCGGGTTCGGGCCGTTGCGGAAGTAGCGGCCGGTCAGCTCGGCGGGGAGGGCGCCGGTGACGTCCAGCCCGTGGGCGTCGATCTCGTCGGGGACGGGAGCGTGGTGGCCGGTCAGCCAGGGGCCGGCGGTCTCGGTGCTCATGGCGCTGCTCCTCGGGGGCGGGAGGTCAGTGGGCGGGCGCGTAGGCGGACTCGGGAATGCCGTTGGCGGCGAAGTGCCGCTTGCGGGCGTGCTCGGGGTAGCGGGCGGTGAAGGCGGCGGGGAGGGCGAACCCGGCGACCTTGCAGGCGATCAGCAGGGCGGTCTGGTGCGGCGCGGCGTACTGGACGGCGGCGAGGGCGAGCGCGGTGACGGTGAACCCGGCCGCCCAGACGGCCGTCACGGTCACCATGATGCGCCGGAACAGCGGCCGCGCGGCGATCTCGGCGGTGACCCGCCGGCGCGCGATGCCCTCGGTGAACGGGCGGCCGATCGCGAGGCCGCCCCAGGCGGTGAGGGCGAGCCAGCCGATCGCGAGCGAGGCGCCGTAGCGGAGCGCGGCGGCGTCCGGGGCGGCGAGCGCGACGGCGCTCAGCACCGCCATGTAGACGGCGCTGGAGTACTCCAGGACCAGCGCGGCGGGACGGTGGCCGCCGCGCCGCCGGACCGCGAGGAGGACGAGCGCGGCGGCGAGCCCGGCGAGCGCGCCCGCCGCGTCGGAGACGCCGGAGACGACGGCGAGGGCGATCCAGGGCAGGAAGGTCAGTGCGTAGTGCTTGGCCATGGGGGCCGCCTCTCGGTCCGGGGGGACGTTCCAGTTTCGACATGTCTGAAGTTATACGTTCCACAAATGACATGTCAACACCGACGTGTATGATCAGGGATATGAGCCTTCGCCACGCCCTGCTGGGGCTGATCGCAGAACAGGACGGCGCCAGCGGATACGACCTGCTCAAGCTGTTCGAGGTCTCGCTCGCGACCGTGTGGCCCGCCACCCAGAGCCAGCTCTACGGCGAGCTCGGCAAGCTGACCGAGGCCGGCCTCATCCGGGTCGTCGAGGAGGGGCCGCGCGGCCGCAAGGCGTACGGGATCACCGAGGAGGGGCGGGGCGAGCTGCTGCGCTGGATCGTGGACGTGCCGGTGAAGCCGGTGCGCCGCGACGACAGCCTGCTGCGCGTCTTCTTCCTCGGCCTCGTCGAGCCGGCGAAGGCCCAGGAGTTCATGGCGGCCCAGATCGCCGCGCTCGGCCGGCGGCGCGACGACCTGGCGGCCCTGGAGGGCGCCATCGACTGGGGCGACGACGACCTGTCGGTCTACGGGCGCCTCGTCATGGAGTACGGCCGCCGCATGTACGCCATGCGCGCCGAGTGGTTCCGCTGGGCGGCCGAAGAGATGAAGGCCCTGGACCGCTGACGGGCGGTCCGGGGCCTTCGCGATGCGCGCGCGCCGGGGCGGCGCGCGGCGGTCAGCGGAAGTCGCCGGCGTGGTCGGCGGCCCACGCGGCGAACGGGCGGGCCGGGCGGCCGGCGATCTGCTCGACGGCGGGGGACGTCTCGCCCGGCGCGTCCACCTGCGCGGCGAACATGCGGAGCAGCGCGTCGGCGATGGCGGGCGGCGTGCGTCCCGCCGTCATCGCGGCGCGGGCCGCGCCCGGGGAGATCTCCTCGTAGCGGACCGGCCGCCCGATCGCCTCGCCGATCAGCCGCGCGTGCTCGGCGTGGGTGAGCGCCCGCGGCCCCGTCAGCACCGGCTTCGCGCCGACCAGGTCGTCGTCCGCGAGCGCCCGCGCGGCGACCGCCGCGATGTCGCGCTCGTGGATCGAGGCGATGGCGGCGCGGGCGTACGGGCCGCGCACGACGCCGTCCGCGCGGATCTGCCCGGCCCAGCCGAGCGTGTTGGCCGCGAACGCGCCGGGGCGGACGAACGTCCACTCCAGCCCGGTCGCGGCGACCCGCTCCTCCAGGTCCAGGTGGTGGGCGCCGATCGGGTTGCCCGGGCCGCCCCCGCCGAGGGCGGCCGAGGACGACAGCAGGACGACGCGCCGGACGCGCTCCTCGACCGCCCGCTCCAGCAGATCGCCGAGGCCGCCCCAGAAGGCGGCCGGGTTGACGAACAGCGCCGTCGCGCCGTCCAGCGGCAGGGCGTCGAAGGGGACCGCCTCGGCCTCGGACGGCAGGCGGGCGGCGGCGGGGTCGCGGGTGACGGCGCGGACCCGGTGGCCGCGGGTGAGCAGCTCGGCGACGAGGTGGCGGCCGACGTTGCCGGTGGCTCCAGTGATCACGAACATGCGCCCATGTTCATCCATCCGGATGGATGAAGTCAACCGGATGGATGAACTCCGGCTAGGGTGGGGCCATGAGCACGCCCCGCGCCCGCCGCCAGGACTCCGACCGCACCTGCCGCCTGCTCCTCGACGCCGCTCTGGAGGAGTTCGCCGCCCGCGGCTTCGCCGGCGCCCGGGTGCAGGACATCGCCGACCGCGCGGGAGTGAACAAGCAGCTCATCAGCTACCACTTCGGCGGCAAGGAGGGCCTCTACCGGGCGCTCCTCGACCGCTGGTACGAGCGCGAGGCCGAGTTCAACACCCCGGACGTGCGGCTGCCCGACCTCGCCGTCCGCTACCTCCACCAGTCGCTGGACGACCCGCGCGGCACCCTCCTGGAACTGCGCCGCAACCTCGACGCCGTCCCGACCGGGGCCGCGCCCGCCGCCCCGCCCGGGATCCCCGGCGACGAGGACACGGGGCTCGCGGACCTGCGCCGCCGCCAAGAGGCCGGCGAGCTCGCCGCCGGGCTGGACCCGGCGGCGGTGATGCTCGCGCTCATGGCGATGGTGTCGGCGCCGGTGACGCGGCCGCTGACGGTCCGGTCGCTGTTCGGCCTCGACCCGGCGTCACCGGAGTTCCGCGAGCACTACACCGGCCAGCTCCACCGCATCGTCGCCCTCCTGGCGGGCGAGGGCGGAACGGTCAGCGCTGCCAGAAGAGAAAGAGGGCGCGGCCGAGCTGGATCCACAGGTCGCTGAGCCCGAGGCGGGCGCAGACCCAGTAGGTCAGGTCGAAGAACGCCCGGTTCAGCGGCTCGATCAGCCAGAGGGCGGCGAGCAGCACCAGGAAGGCGTAGCCGCCGTACTGGTTGAGCGTCCGCACGGTCGAGCGCGGCAGGAACGGCTCCACGACGCCGAAGCCGTCCAGACCCGGGATCGGCAGCAGGTTCAGGATCGCGGCGGTCACCTGGAGGAAGCCGAGGAAGGCGACGGCGGCCCAGAAGATGCCGTGCCGCTCGTCGGCGAAGTTCTTGAAGATGACGGCGATCATGATGGCGAACAGCACGTTCGCGAGCGGGCCCGCCGCCGACACCAGGGCGTGCCGGACCCGGCCGTGGATCGCGCCCCGGTCGATCCACACCGCGCCGCCCGGGAAGCCGATCCCGCCGAGCAGGATGAACAGCACCGGGATCGCGAACGACAGGATGCCGTCGGTGTACTTCAGCGGGTTCAGCGTGAGGTAGCCGCGGGTGGCGACGCTCCGGTCGCCCGACCGGTAGGCCAGGTAGGCGTGCCCGAACTCGTGCAGGCAGAGCGTCAGGATCCAGCCCGCGATGACGAACGCGAACACCGCGATCCGCGATTGCGTCCCCACCATCGTCCCGTAGCGCCAGACGATGAGGCCGGTGAGCACCGTCACGGCCACGATCGCGAGGAACACCGGGCTCGGCCGGACCGCCGAGCGCCCCCGCATGTCGTGCACCGTGCCCATGACCACCCCTCCGACGTGCCTCGCGGCGTGCCGCCTCGACCCTGACGCTACCGTCTCGGCGGCGCGGAACGCGTCAGCCGGCCGCGAGCACCGGCACGACGTAGGTGCGGAGGAAGGCGCGCAGATCGTCGGTGGGGCGGTCGCGCTCCAGCGCGATCAGCGAGGTGATCATCCGGAACAGGAACTCGACCGCGCCCTCCACCTCGATGTCGGCGCGCAGCAGGCCGTGCCGCTGCGCCATCGCGAAGTGCGGCCGGACGTAGTCGGCGCAGAGGCCGAGCACCTGCTCGGCGGCGCCCGCCACGGCCGCCTGCATGTGCCCGGCGGCCTCGGGGACGAGGAACCGCGCGATCGTCGGGTCCTCGCGGACGAACGCGACGGCGTCGACCACGCCCTCCACGATCGCGTCCGGCACCGTCGGGCTGGTCGCGAGGCGCGCCGCCAGCAGGTCCAGGAAGCGGCGCAGGTCGCGCAGCACGACGGCGAGGATCAGCTCGTCGCGGCCGCCGGTCACGGCCCGGTAGACGGTGGCGCGCGACAGGCCCGCCCGCGCCGCGATGTCCTCCACCGTCGTCTTGGCGACCCCGAACCGGGCGAAGCACTCCTCGGCGGCGTCGATGACGCGCTCGCGGGTGCCGGTCCCGGCGGCGGTTCCGGCGGCGGGCGCGGGGGAGGCTGGGGCCATGGCAGCAGATTACGCGGTCGGGACCGGCGGTCAGCCGAGCGTGTACTCCAGCGACCAGGCGTGCCCGCCGGCGTCGTCCGTGCCGAGCTCGAACCGGCCGCGGACGCCGGCCAGCTCGCCGGTGCCGGTCGCGGGGACGACGAGCAGGTCCAGCCACTGGGTGTCGTCGCCGCCGTCGTCGCTGCCGGCGTTGTGCTGGAGCACGAAGGTGCCCTCGCGGCCGTGCAGGATGCCGCGCACCGTCTCCACGCCGACGTAGGCCGCCGGCCCGGCCGGCGAGCGCACGGTGATCAGCTCGGCGGTGCTGCTGCCGACCAGGTCGCCGTGGAAGGCGCGGGTCACCTGGACGCGGGTCAGCTCGACGCCGCCCTCGTTCTGGAAGGGCGTCCCGGCGTCCCAGGACTTGATCTCGAAGGTGCCGCTCGCGCGAGAGGTCATGGCCGTCATCATTCCCGGCCCGCACCGCCCCGAACAGGGCCGTTGCGCCGGCGTCCCGCGGAGCGCGCCGAAACCCCGGTGCGGAAGGTGCGGCGGGGGCGCGGCGCGGTGGTACGGAGACACCGGAGGAACCGTGGACTTCTGGGACTATCTCCGCAGCCGCCGCGCCATCCTCGCCCCCAACGCCCGGGTCGACGTCGACGGCGAGGCCCCCGCCTTCGCCGCCCGCGACTGGCTGGGATCCCAGCACCTCGTCAGGTGACCGGGAGCGGGGACCGGATCAGAAGAGCGTTCCCTCGTGCTCGATGCCGCGGAGGGCGTCGTAGTCGAGGGTGACGCAGTCGATGCCGCGGTCGGTGGCGAGAACGCGGGCCTGGGGCCTGATCTCCTGGGCGGCGAAGACGCCGCGGACCGGGGCGATGAGGGAGTCGCGGTTCAGCAGCTCCAGGTAGCGGGTGAGCTGCTCGACGCCGTCGATCTCGCCGCGCCGCTTGATCTCGACGGCGACGGTGGCGCCGCCGGCGTCGCGGCAGAGGATGTCGACGGGGCCGATCGCGGTCGGGTACTCGCGGCGGACCAGCGTGTAGCCGGGGCCGAGGGTGGTGATGTGCTCGGCGAGCAGCTCCTGGAGGTGGGCCTCGACGCCGTCCTTGATGAGGCCGGGGTCGAGGCCGAGCTCGTGGCTGGTGTCGTGCAGCACCTCGTGCACGTTGAGGATGAGGCGCTCGCCGGACTTGCCGTGGGTGACCGTCCAGCGCTGGGTGACGCCGGCCTCGTCGGGCTCGACGAACGGCTCCTCGCGGAGCGTGCACGGCGGGTTCATCCAGTTCAGCGGCTTGTAGGCGCGGTCGTCGGCGTGCACGCTCACGCTGCCGTCCGACTTGATCAGGATGAGGCGGGGCGCCAGCGGAAGGTGGGCGGTGAGCTTGCCGGCGTAGTCGACGCTGCACCGGGCGATAACGAGACGCACGGTGGAGGAGCCTAGTGGCGCCCGGCGGTGATCGTGGCCCGGTCGGCGGAGCGCGACGACTGACCTGCCCGTTCCGCGGGTAGGCGCTCCCCATGGCCGTACGACACATCTACATCGACGCCGGTCGCGACGACGTCTGGGCGGCGCTCGCCGACGGGGCGCGCTACGCCGACTGGGTGGTCGGCACCAAGGAGATCCGCCATGAGGACCCGGGCTGGCCCGCCGTCGGCAGCGAGATCCGCTTCGTCGCGGGGATCGGGCCGGTGTCCTACAGCGACCGGACGGTGGTGCGCGTCAACGAGCGCCCCGACCGGCTGGAGCTGGAGATCGGCGCGGGCTACCTGGGCAAGGTCCGGGTGGCGTTCCAGCTGATCCCGTGGGGTGAGGGGACGGTGGTCGTGGTCGACGAGCACCCGCTGTACGGCGCCGTCGCCGGCCTGCACGGGCCGCACGCCGAGCTGCTGCTGAACCTCCGCAACCGGCTGATGCTGCGGAACCTGCGCTCGGTCGTCATGGACAAGGCCGGCGAGCGCCGCGCGGAGATCCCCGTCCCCTAGCCGCCCAGCAGGAAGCGCTGGGCGGCGGCGAGGCCGGGGCGGAGGACGTAGCGGCCGAGGGGGGTGCCGGCGCGGAGCGCGGCGCGGGCGGCGTTGGAGCCGCACGCGCCGTGCACGCCGCCGCCCGGGTGGGCCGACGCCGACGCCAGGTAGAGGCCGCGGACCGGCGTCTCGGGGCGGCCGGTGCCGGGCACCGGCCGGAACACGAGCTGCTGGTGGATCCCGGCGGTGCCGCCGTTCAGCGCGCCGTTGTGCAGGTTGGCGTCGTGCCCGTTGAGGTCGCCGGGCGCGAGGATGCGGCGGGCGGCGATCCGGTCGCGGAAGCCGGGCGCGTACCGCTCGACGACCGACTCGACGCGCGCGGCGAACGCGTCGCGCTCGCGCCCGTCCCAGGCGCCGGTGATGCCGTCGGGCCCGGCGTCGCCGCGGACGCGCTGCGGGACGTGGGTGTAGGCCCAGACCGACTCGGTGCCGGCGGGGGAGCGGGACGGGTCGGCGGTGGTCATCTGGCCGAGCAGGCAGAACGGGTCGCCCGGGACGCGGCCGGTGGCGATCTGGGCGTTGAAGGTGGTGAGGGCGTCCATGTCGGCGGCGAGGTGGACGGTGCCGGCGCGGGCGGCGCCCGGGGACGCCCAGGGGATGGGACCCGACAGCGCCCAGTCGACCTTGAAGGTGGCGTAGTCCCACTGGAAGCGGCGCAGGTCGTCGCGGAGCCGGGCGGGCAGGTGCTCCCAGCCGACGAGGCCGCCGTACAGGGCGGGCGCGGACACGTCGGCGAGGACGGCGCGGGTGGCGCGGATCGCCTCGCCGGACGCGGTGCGCACGCCGAGGGCGCGGCCGTCGCGGACGACGACCTCGGTGACGGGGGTGTCGCAGCGGACGGTGCCGCCGCGGCTCTCCAGCCGCCGGACGAGGGCGTTCGCGAGCTCGCCGGCGCCGCCCTCGGGGACGGGCCAGCCGTACTGCTGGCCCAGCATCGCCAGCAGCCAGCCGAAGAACGCGCCGGCCGCTGACTCAGGGAAGAAGTCCGCGTGCAGCGCCGATCCGGCGAACAGCAGCGGTGCGCCCTTGCCGGCGAACTCCTCCTCGCCGAGGCGCCGCACGGGCAGCACCGCGAAGCGCGCGAAGTGCAGCAGGCCCGCCGCGCGGGCCTTGGCGGCGAGGGAGAGGCCCGCGCGGGCGGGCGGGAACGGGGAGAACAGGGCGGCCAGCAGGTCATCGCCGAGGTCGTTCCAGAGGCCGTAGAGGCGCAGCCAGGCGTCGCCGTCGCCCTTGGCGAGCGCGTCCAGGCCCGCCGCGGTCGCGGCCGGGTCGCGCTCCAGCACCGCGCAGCGGCCGTCGTCCAGGGGGTGGGCCATGACGGCGGGGGCGTGCCGCCAGCGCAGCCCGTGCTCCTCCAGCCCGAGGGAGCGGACCGCGGGCGAGGCCACGCCCAGGGGATAGAAGGCGCTGCACACGTCGCTGACGTAGTCGGGGTGGACGCCCCGATCGCTGCGCACGGCGCCGCCCGGCACCGGCTGCGCCTCCAGCACCTGCACGTCCCAGCCCGCGTCCGCGAGCACGTTCGCCGCGACCAGCCCGTTCGGGCCGCTTCCGATCACCACTGCGTCCGCCATGGACGTCCCCTTCCCCACCGGGGCGCAGGTTAGTGCTGCCGAGCGCCGGAGCCGGGGCGTCAAACCCGCTGTCAAGGCTGGAAATCCCACCGGGTGGTGGTTAGCGTCACGGGAGAGGGTGACTCATCACTGTCTGTGAAAGGGGCCCAGTCATGTCCTTGGACGTCTCCCCCCAGCTTCTTGAAAGCGCCCGCAAGGGCGAGGTCGGCGACGCGGAGTTCGTGGAGTGCGTGCGCACCTCGCTGCCGTACGCCTGGGAACTGATCAGCGGTCTGGTGGCGCGGTTGCAGGTGGACGGCGGCGCGTTCGCCGACAACCTGACCCCGCCGCCCGACGAGCAGGCCCGCGGCCAGCTGCTGCGGGTGCTGGCGAGCGACGCGATGCGCGGCAGCCTGGAGCGCTACTTCGGCGTGAAGCTGGCCTTCCAGAACTGCCACCGGGTGGCGGTGTTCCCGTCCGGCGACTCGGCGGACTACCGCCGCTTCGTCACCGCCCGCGAGCAGATCCTGAACCAGTCGCCCGAGCTGCGCGACTGCTGACCGGTCCGCGACTGCTGACCGGGAAGGGCGCGGCCCGGGTCCGCCTGTACGAGCGGCCCCGGGCCGGCCGGGTTCAGGACTCGGTTTCGCAGGGGGCACCCGCCGCGGGGATCGCCCGGTCGTACTCCTCGATCAGCTCTTTGATCGATTCGAGCAGGTCGGTGAAGTCGGGTGCGGCGGATGCGAGATCGGTTTCGCGCATGCCCCCGACCCTACGCCGCGTCCCGTGATCGTGTGACTACTTTCCGTCATTGCGGGAGGTGGCCGCCGCGCAGGCGGGGGAGCACCTCGGCGCCGAGCCGCCGGATGTTGGCGAGGGTGCGCTCGGCCGTCCCCGCCCCCTCGACGAGCAGCACGGCGTGCCCGACGCCGGTGCGGCGGGCGGAGGCGGCGAGGGTCCGCGCGCAGTCGGCGGGCGACCCGACGGGGTGCCGGTCCACGAGCTCGCGGACGTAGCCGCGCGGGTCGCGCGCCGGGCGCGGGCGGCCGTCCACGGGGACGTAGCCGTCGAGGCCCGGCCCGAGCCAGCGCGGCATCTCCTCCAGCAGCAGCGCGGCCGCCTCGTCGCGGCTGTCGCCGACCTGCGCCAGGTGCGCCGAGACGTGCGGCGCGGGGCGCCCGCAGGCGGCGCGGTGGCGCGCGACGGCGGCGGCCTTCGCCGCGTCGCCGACGTGCATGCCGAGCAGCATCGGCAGGCCCCGCGCGGCCGCGATCTCCTCGGTGGCGGGGGAGGTGCAGGCGACGACGACGGGCGGCGGCTCGGCGGCGCGCGGCACGACGGGGACCTCCCGGAAGGCGAACCGGCCGCCGTCCCAGCCGACCCGCTCGGAGCGCAGCCAGGCGAGCAGCAGGTCCAGCGACTCGGCGAAGCCGTGCTCGTAGCGGTCCAGGCCGGTCCCGAACACCTCCAGGTCCCGCCAGGGGCCGCCGCGGCCCACGCCGAGCCGGAACCGGCCGCCCGAAACGATCGCCAGCAGCGCCGCCTCCTCGGCGAGCGCGACCGGGTGCCGGGTGGACAGGACGCTGACGGCCGTGCCGACCGCGATCCGGGACGTGCGGCCGAGCAGGTGCCCGGCGAGCGCCACCGCCGACGGCACGACGCCGTAGGTCATGAAGTGGTGCTCGGCGATCCACACGTCGTCGAAGCCGGCCTCCTCGGCGGCGAGCGCGGCGGCGACGGTCCGGTGCAGGGCGGCGGCGTCGTCCTCGCCCGGGAAGCGGGCGGCGAGCAGGAACACTCCGAAGCGCACCCCCGGGTCCTACCCGCCCCGCGCCCCTGGGAGACTGCGGGGCATGAGTGGCGATTCGTTCAGCAAGGTCGGCGTCGTCGGGCTCGGCACCATGGGCGCGGGCATCGCCGAGGTGCTGGCCCGCGGCGGGCTGCCCGTGGTCGGCGTGGAGATCGACGAGGCGGCGCTGGAGCGCGGCCGCGGGCACCTGGAGAAGTCGACGGGGCGCGCGGTGAAGCGCGGCCGGCTCACCGCGGACGCGCAGCGCGGGATCCTGGACCGCGTCGAGCTGTCGACCGACTTCGCCGCGCTCGGCGAGTGCGACCTCGTCATCGAGGCCGTGCCCGAGCGGCTGGACCTGAAGCGCGCCGTGTTCGCCGAGCTGGACCGGGTCTGCCGGGCCGACGCGGTGCTCGCCACCAACACCTCCTCGCTGTCGGTGACCGACATCGCGGTCGCCACCGGCCGCCCCACCAAGATCGTCGGGGTGCACTTCTTCAACCCCGCACCCGTGATGAAGCTCGTCGAGGTCATCGGCACGGTGCTCACCGAGGACGGCGCCGTGGACCGCGTCGCCGCCCTGGTGAAGGGCCTCGGCAAGACGCCCGTCGTGATCGGCGACCGGGCCGGGTTCGTCGCGAACCGGCTGCTGTTCGGCTACCTCAACCAGGCCGCCGGGATGCTGGAGTCCGGGCACGCCACCCGCGACGACATCGACACCGCCATGACGGCGGGCGGCGGCCTGCCGATGGGCCCGTTCACGCTGATGGACCTGATCGGCCTGGACACCTGCCTGGAGGTCCTGGAGGCGATCCACGCCGAGACCCGCGACCGGCGCCACGCCCCCGCGCCGGTGCTGCGCGAGCTCGTCACCGCCGGGCTCCTCGGCCGCAAGACCGGCCGCGGCTTCTACGACCACGCCGCCCCCGCCGCCGAGGCCGCCGGGCGGGACGCGCCCGCGCGCCCCGTCGTCGCGGTGGTCGGCGAGGGCGCGGTGCCCGCCGCCCTCGGCGAGGTCGTCCGCGACGGCCTCGGCGACGCCGACCTGATCATCGCGCTCGGCGAGGGCTCCCTCGCAGACGCCGCCGCTGCGGCCAAGCCCGGCGCCGTGCTCGCCACGACCGGTCCGGTCGTCGCGGCCGCCGTCGCCTCCGGCCGTCCCGCCGACGTCGTCGGGTTCCACCTGCCCGAGGCGGACGGCGCCTTCGTCGAGATCGCCGCGTCCGTCGTGACGGGCGAGGGCGTCGCCGACCGCGCGGCCGAGCTCGCCGCCGGCCTCGGCCTCACCCCCGTCCGCTGCCGCGACCGCGCCGGGCACATCGTGGACGCGCTGCGCTTCCCGTACCTGAACGACGCGGCGGCGATGCTGGACGCCGGGTACGCGGACGCCGACTCCATCGACGCCGCCATGACGCTCGGCTGTGGCTACCCGACCGGCCCGATCGCCGACCTCGACAGGCTCGGCGCCGACCGCGCGGTCGCCGCCCTGCACGCCCTGTACGCCGAGACGCGCGAGCCCGCCTACGCGCCCGCGCCGCTGCTGGAGGAGCACCGCACCGCCGGGCGGACCCTGCGCTGAGCCGCAATAGTCTGGTCGCCATGAGCCCCCGCAAGAACCGCCGCACCGTCCGCCCCCCGTCGGGCGGGGGCGGCGGCCCGCGGTTCGAGGAGACCGAGGCGGGGCCGGACGGCGACTGGATCGTCCGGGCCGTCGCGGGGGCCAACGCGGCCAAGCCCTACCGGTGCCCCGGCTGCGACCAGGAGATCCCGCCGGGCGTCGCGCACGTCGTCGCCTGGCGCGCCGACGACCGCGACGGCGAGGACCGGCGGCACTGGCACCGCCCGTGCTGGAACGCGCGCGGCCGGCGCGGGCCGCGCGTCCAGCGGTCCCGCAACGCGCCCCGGTACTGACGAACGCGAGAGGTCACAGATGGCAGAGATCAGGGCGGCGTCGGTGCTGCCCGCCCGCCGCGAGGACATCACCCTGACCACCGCCGACGGGCTGGAGCTCGTCGGGGAGCTGGCGCTGCCGCCCGAGCGGCCGCCCGTCGCGACGCTCCTCTGCCTGCACCCGCTGCCGACCGCCGAGGGCATGATGGACAGCCACGTGCTCCGCAAGGCGTCGTTCCGGCTGCCCGCCCTCGCCGACGTCGCGGTGCTGCGGTTCAACACCCGCGGCACGTCCTCGGCGCGCGGCACGAGCGACGGCGCGTTCGGCCACGGCGAGGACGAGAAGCTCGACGTCGCCGCCGCCCTGGAGTACGCCGAGTACCACGACCTGCCGCACCCCTGGCTGCTCGGCTGGTCGTTCGGCACCGAGCTCGCCCTGAAGTGGGGCCTGGACCCGCTGGTCGAGGGCGCGATCCTGCTGTCCCCGCCGCTGCACCGCGCCACCGACGCCGACCTGGACGCCTGGGGCGCCGACGGGCGGCCCGTCGTCGCGCTCGTCCCCGAGTTCGACGACTACCTGCGCCCCGCCGAGGCCCGCGAGCGGTTCCGGCGCGTCCCGCAGGCCGAGGTCGTCGCCGTGGAGGGCGCCAAGCACCTGTGGGTCGGGGAGCCCTACGTGCGGATCGTGCTGGACGCGATCGTCCGCCGCGTCGCGCCCGGCGCCGCGCCGCTGCCCACCGAGTGGGACGAAGGTGACGAATAAACACCTTCGTCCGATCACGGCCATCCGCGACTGGCCGCGCCCGTTCCCGGTGACGATTACCTAGCCGCCGGGTTCCCGGCGGGCGTCGGGAAGAGGATCGGGGAGGGCGGTGTCGCGATGACCGTGCAGCTCTACGCCAGGGACGTCGGGGCCGGGACGCCGCTCGTGCTGCTGCACGCCTTCCCGCTGTCGTCGGCGATGTGGCTCGCCCAGCGGGAGGGCCTCGGCGGCCGCTTCCGCGTGATCACCCCGGACCTGCGCGGCTTCGGCGGGTCGGTGCTCGGCGCGGGCGAGCCGTCCGTGGAGACGATGGCCGACGACGTCGCCCGGCTGTTCCGCCGCCTCGGCCTGCCGCGCGCCGTCCTCGGCGGCCTGTCCCTGGGCGGCTACGTCGCGATGGCGCTCTGCCGCCGCCATCCCGACCTCGTCAGCGGCCTCGTGCTCGCCGGCACCAGGGCCGCCGCCGACCCGGCCGAGGTCCGGGAGCGGCGCCTCGCGCAGGCCGACCGGCTGGAGCGCGACGGCACCGTCCGCGTCCTCGTGGACGAGGTGCTGCCCGGCCTCGTCGGCCCGACCACCTACCGGCAGCGCGCCCTCGTCTACGGGCGCGTGCGCGGCCTCGTCCAGGCCACCCCGGCGCGCGCGGCGGCGTGGGCGCAGCGCGCGATGGCGGCGCGCGAGGAATCGTTCGACACGCTGCGCGGGCTGAAGGTGCCGGCGCTCGTCGTCGTCGGCTCCGAGGACGAGCTCGCGGGCGAGGACGACGCGCGCGCCATGACCGACGCGCTGCCGAACGCCGAGCTGCTCGTCATCCCGCGCGCCGGGCATCTCTGCGCGGTCGAGCAGCCCGACCTGTTCAACCAGGCGGTGGCCGAGTTCGCCGCCGCCGTCTCCCGCCCGACCGCCTGAGCGCCGCTAGAGCGACTCCTGCCGGGGCACCAGCACCTCGCGGATGATCAGCGAGATCGCGGCGGCCGTCGGGATGGCCAGCAGCGCGCCGACCACGCCGAGCAGGGTGCCGCCGATCAGCGCCGCGACGACCGTCACCGCCGGCTGCACGTCCACCGTGCGCTTCATGACGCGCGGGTAGACCAGGTAGTTCTCCACCTGCTGGTAGACGACGTAGAACACGATCGCGGCGATGCCCTCGGCGGTGCCGGTGAGGAAGGCGACCAGGCAGACGACGGCGGCGCCGATCGTCGCGCCGACCAGCGGGATGAGGTCGGTGACCGCGACGATGAGCGCGAGCGCCAGCGCGTAGGGGACGCCGAGGATTTCCAGGAAGATGTAGGAGGTGACGCCGGCGATGAACGCGATGGTGAACTGGCCGGCGACGTAGCCGCCGATGCGCTCCAGGATCTCGTCGCCGAGCAGCGCGACGCGGGCCCGCCGCGAGCGCGGCGCGAGCTGGTAGAAGAACGTCTTGATCTGCGGCAGCGAGCCGAGGAAGTACAGCGTCAGGATGAGCACCGTCAGCGTCTGGAAGGTGCCGGTGAGGGCCTGCTTGCCGACGTCCAGGGCGTAGCGGGCGGCGTCCTGCTGGAACTTCGAGTCGTTGATCTTGTCCTGGGCCTGCTGGAGCAGGTGGTAGTGCTGGTCCCAGCGGGCGATCCGCGGGTTGGTGCGGAGCTGGTTGATGTAGTCGGGCAGGTTCTTGCTGAGGTCGGCGACCTGCTCGGCGAGCGGCGGGATCAGCGACGCGACGAACCCGGTGAGGAACAGCAGCACGCCGAAGAACACCGCGGCGACCGCCCAGCCGCGCGACAGGCCGAGCCGCTTCAGCCGCTCCACCGCCGGGTTCAGCCCGATCGCGAGGAACAGCGCCACCACGATCATGATGAGCACCGACTTGGCGCTCACCGCCGCCTTCACCAGCAGCCAGGCGGTGATGACGCCGAGCGCGGCGGTGAAGCCGAACACGAACGGGTGCGCGCGGCCGAGCGGCAGGCCGGGCCGGCCGAACGGGAAGCGGTGGTCGGCGCCCGCCTCCAGCTTGCGCTGCTCCACGTCGTGCGCGGGGTCGGGCACCGGCTCGGCGGGCTCCTCCGGCTCGGCGGGGCGGGGGACGAGCGCGCCCGGCCCGCCCGGCCGGGCGCGGATGGCCTCGCTGCGCGCCGCCTTGGCGTCCGCGAGGCGGGCGCGGGCGTTGCGGGCGCTCGGGATGCGGGCCCGCGCCACCCGGGCGCCCTTGGCGCCCTTCACGCGGGTGCGGACGGCGGCGTCCCCGGCGGCGTCCGCGTCCTCGACGGCGTCGGGGGCGACGTCGCCGGGGCGGGCGCCGCCGCCCGCGCCCGGCACGTCCGGCACGGGCTCGCCCGCGGGGACGGACGCGGCCTCGTCGTCGGAGGTCAGGCCCTCCTCGACGACATCGGGCGCGGGGTCGGGCGCGGGGTCGGGCACGGGCCGCGCGCCGTCGCCGGGGGGCGTCGCCTGCTCGTTCCGGGGTGTCTCGTCGGCCACGCCGCGTCTCCTGTCGATCCTGTTCATCCGGGCGGCGGCCGCGAAGGGGGGCGGCCCGCCGATCGGTGAGATGCCGAAAAGCCTAGAGGTAGTTGCCCACCTCTAGGCTTTTCAGGCGATCTGTTGAGAAATGCGGCGGGTTACTCCTGCCACCAGTCCTCGTCGTCCTCGTCCTTCTTGGCCTGCGGCTTGGCCTGCTGCTGCGGCTTGGGGGCCGGCTTGGCCTGCTGCTGCGGCGGGGCCGGCTTCGGCTCGGCCACCTGGATGGCGGCGGGCTTCTCGGCCGGCGGCTCGTCGGCCGGGCCGCCCATCGCCGGGGCGACGCCGCCGATGAGCTGGCGGAGCTGGTTCAGGTGGCTGGTGATGCTGTCGCGCTGGCGGGTCAGCTCGTCCACCTGGCGCTGCGCGGAGGTGCGGACGCGGTCGGCCTCGGCCTTGGTCTCGGCGAGCAGCTGCTCGGCCTGCGCCTTGGCCTCGGCGATGACGTTGTCGGAGTTCTTGCGCGCGTTCGCCATCAGCTGCTTGGCGTGCGAGTCGGCCTCGCGGCGGGTCTGCTCGGCCTGCTGGGTGGCCTTGGCCGCCCGCTGCTCGGCGGACGCGGCGCGCTGCTCGGCCTCGGCGACGAGCTTCTGCGTCGCGGCCTGGGCGTTGGCGTGGCGCTCGGCGTCCTGGCGGTCGGCCTCCTCGCGGCGGGCCGCGAGCTGGATCTCGAACTCGGCCTCGGCCTGCGCCCGCTGCGCCTCGCTCTCCTCCAGGATGCGCTGGGCCTGCGCGCGCATCTCGTCGGCCTGCCGCTTGGCGGTGGTGAGGATCTCGTCGCGCTCGCGCTTGGTGGACGCGCGCAGCTGCGCGACCTCGCGCTCGGTGGTGGTGCGCAGCTTGGCGATCTCGCGCTCGGCGGCGGCCCGCTTCTCGGCGACCTCGTGGTCGGCGGTGGCGCGCAGCTTGGCGACCTCGCGCTCGGTGGTGGAGGTCAGCTCGTCGGCCTCGCGGTGGGCCGAGGTGCGCACCTCCTCCGCCTCCCGCTCGGCGGCGTTGCGCATGTCGTCGCCCTCGCGCTGGGCGGTGGCGCGCAGCTCGGCGGCCTCGCTCTCGGCGTTGGCGCGCAGCTCGGCGGCGTCCACCTTGGCCGCGGCCTTGATCTCGTTGGCCTCGCTGCGCGCGGCCTGGACGAGCTCGGTCGCCTGCTCCTCGGCGAGGCGGAGCAGCTGCTCGATGCGGGCGCCGAGACCGGAGTAGGTCGGGCGCTCCTGCTCCTGGAGCTGGCGGTGGGCGTCGGAGAGCTCACGCTGCAGCGCCTGGGTGTCGTCGCGGGTCTTGCGGACCTCGGACTCGAGCGACTTGATCTGCTCGTCGACCTGGTGCCGGTCGTAGCCGCGAAGCACCACGTCGAACTCGCGCGGGGGCGTGTCCTCGAAGAAGTTGCTGAGCTGGGCGTCGATGTCGGACTGCATGTGGCTCAATCCTGATGTGACGGGGCGACGGGTGGTTCCGGGGACCGGTTGATCGCCTGGCTGAATTGGGCGCACGGCCCCAGACCTCTTCCGGCGACAGAAGCGTACTCCGGGAGCTGCCGTGTTGGGGGCTCATCTGAACGCACTGCGCATTTTGTCGGGTTTGTCGCAAGCGGGCAACCGGTCCCGGGGCCCCGGCGACCTCCGTCCAAAAGCACCAGAGGTGTCCGAACCGCTACAGAGAATCAGCCGGCGGACGCCCCTCACCCTCTGTGATATCGATCACGTCACGATTCCGCCGGCCCCCGCCGTCACGCCTTCTCTACCAGTTCGGTGAGCACCCCGTGCGCGTCCTTGGGGTGCAGGAAGGTGATGCGTGACCCCATGGACCCGCGCCGGGGCGCGTCGTAAAGGACGCGCACGCCCTTGGCCGCGATCCCGTCGGCCTCCTCCTGGACGTCGCCGTCGGTGCCGAAGGCGATGTGGTGGACGCCCTCGCCGTTCTTGGCCAGCCACTTGGCGACCGTCGAGTCGTCCCGGATCGGGGTGAGCAGCTGGAGGTAGCTGGCGGCCCCGTCCCCGGTCTCGTTGATCTTGAGCATGGCCTCCCGCACGCCCTGCTCCTCGTTGGTCTCGTAGTGGACGTCGGAGAAGCCGTAGGTGGCGCGGTAGAACTCCACGGTCGCCTCCAGGTCGTGGCAGGCGATCCCGATGTGGTCGATGCGGGTCAGCATGGCCGTGCTCCTCTCGGTCGGCCCGGCGCCGGCGCTCGTTCCGGCCCCGGCCAGGGCGGCGGACGGGGCCTCCCGTCCTGCTGGGTATGGTGGCAAACGTCGCCGCGCAACCCTGATGGAGGCCCCCTCATGCCCGCGAAATCCGTGATCGTCGCCGGTGCGCGCACCCCGATCGGCCGGCTGCTCGGATCGCTGAAGGACTTCTCGGCGGCCGACCTCGGCGCCCACGCGATCAAGGCGGCGCTGGAGCGCGCCGGGATCACCGGCGAGCAGGTCCAGTACGTCATCCTCGGCCAGGTGCTGCAGGCCGGCGCCGGGCAGATCCCGGCCCGCCAGGCCGCGGTCAAGGCCGGCATCCCGATGAGCGTCCCGTCGATCAACATCAACAAGGTCTGCCTGTCGGGCCTGGACGCCATCGCGCTCGCCGACCAGCTCATCCGCGCCGGCGAGTTCGACATCGTCGTCGCCGGCGGCATGGAGTCGATGACGCAGGCGCCGCACGTGCTGCCGAAGTCGCGCGGCGGCTACAAGTACGGCTCCGTCGAGGTCCTCGACCACATGGCGCACGACGCCCTCACCGACGCCTTCGACGGCGTTTCCATGGGCGAGTCCACCGAGCACCACAACGCGCGGCTCGGCATCACCCGCGAGGAGCAGGACGCCTTCTCCGCCCGCTCCCACCAGCGCGCCGCCGAGGCGATCAAGAACGGCGTCTTCGACGACGAGATCGCGCCGGTGGAGATCCCGCAGCGCCGCGGCGAGCCCGTCGTCTTCAGCGCCGACGAGGGCGTGCGCGGCGACACCACCGCCGAGTCGCTGGCCCGGCTCCGCCCCTCCTTCACCAGGGACGGCACGATCACCGCGGGCTCGGCCTCGCAGATCTCCGACGGCGCCGCCGCCGTCGTCGTCATGTCCAGGGCCAAGGCCGAGGAGCTCGGCCTCACCTGGCTCGCCGAGATCGGCGCGCACGGCAACGTCGCCGGGCCGGACAACTCGCTGCAGTCGCAGCCGTCCAACGCCATCGAGCACGCCCTGTCCAAGGAGGGCATCGGCGTCGACGACCTGGACCTCATCGAGATCAACGAGGCGTTCGCCTCCGTCGGCGTCCAGTCCATGCGCGACCTCGGCGTCGGCCCCGAGAAGGTCAACGTCAACGGCGGCGCCATCGCCCTCGGCCACCCCGTCGGCATGTCGGGCGCCCGCATCGTCCTGCACCTGGCGCACGAGCTGAAGCGCCGCGGCGGCGGCACCGGCGCCGCCGGCCTCTGCGGCGGCGGCGGCCAGGGCGACGCGCTCATCATCCGGGTGCCGTCCGCGTCCTGAACCGCGTCCACGGGCGGGAACGGGGCGGCCGGCCCGTTCCCGCCCGCCGTACCGGCCGTCACTGGCCGGCGGCCTCCTGCTGCACCGTCACGGTCTTGAAGCCGAGCGACTTCAGCAGGTTGACCAGCATCGTCCTGGTGTTCTGGTCGGCGCGGTCGCGCAGGCCGCTCTCGTTCGCGGCGGCCTGGATCTTCTGGCTCGCCAGCACGTACAGCTGCTGCTGGTCGTTGGGGTTGTTGCTGAAGGCGTCCCCGATCCGGTTGAACAGGCCGCGCTGCGCCGAGTAGACGTAGCTGCGCTTCGGGTCGACGTTGGTCGCCTCCAGCTGCGCCTTCGGCAGCTTGATGGTCGCCGTGGTGCGGTCCTTGTTCACGGTGACCGCGCCCTTCGGCAGCTTGCCGAAGTCGACGTAGGCGTCGACGGTGCCGTAGCCGACGAACAGGGTGCGCTTGCCCTGGACGGTGCTCGGCAGGTACTTGGCGTCCTTCTCCAGGTCCACGATGACCTGGTACTGGCCGCTCGCGGCCTCGTACCGGCTCATGTTCTGGATCGACTGCAGGACCGCGGGACCGCTGCGGTCCTTGGTCTCGGTGGCGAAGGGGTTCAGCCAGTGGGGCAGCATGTGCAGCGTCTGCTGCGCCAGCAGCACCACGGCGATGGTGGCGACGACGAGCACCAGCGCGGTGCCGAGACCGCCGCGGCGGGGGGCCCGCGCGGGGGGCGCGGACGCGGCCGGCGGGTCCGGCTCCGCCCGCTTCGCCTCCCCGCTCAGGGATGCGTCCTTCTTCGATTCCGAACGTGCCATGCCCGGTGCATTCCCGGCAGAACGCGCTTTCACCTCACCTCGCGGGATCGGTCTGCGGTTCCCGCGGGGCGTCCCGGTGATGCCGCAGGTCGGCGTCGTGCGTGGCGTGCTCGACCTCCAGCAGGGACTCGCTCCGCAGGTGCGCCTCGTGCGCCGCGCGGCCGCCGCGGACCCCGAAGAGCCGCTTGGTGACGACGATGTAGACGACCAGGCCGACGTTCAGCAGCAGCGCCCCGACGCGCAGCACGGTGACCCGCTCGGCCAGCTCGTAGATCTCCACCGGCAGCCCGAAGCAGGTCGCCACGACCGCGAAGTACTCGCCCCAGCGCTTGAGCAGCCAGAGCCCCACCGCCTCGATGATCTCGATGGCGGCGTACACCACCAGCGCGACCGCGAGCCAGCGCAGCGTGCTCGCCCGCATGTCGAACACGTGCCGCGCCGACTCGATGATCTTCGAGTGGTCCAGGTCCCAGCCGACCTGCCTGGCGATCGGCCGCAGCAGCGGGATCTCGTCCTCGAAGACGCGCTGGATCGACCCGCGGCTCTCGGCGAACCGCCAGACGCCGTAGGCGGCGGCGAGCACCAGCAGCCCGCGGATCGCGCGCTCCACGGCGAAGAACCGCATGATGAACGCGTCGCGCAGCGCGCGGCCCCGGGGGACGAGCGGCGCCTCGCCGGCCGGGCCCGTCCGGTGCGGCGCGCCGAGCACGTAGGTGCCGCAGCGCAGGCAGCGCCACGCCTCGCCGACCGGGGACGCGGTGTGCAGCCGGTCCCGCAGCGCGGCCTCGTCGGGGGCGTAGGTGACATGGCCCTTGCGTGCGCAGGTGAGCAAACTCCAGTCCACGGCGTAACCATAGACCGGCCACGGGGCCGGTGTGATCGGCGTCATGGCGGGCGCGGAAACCCCCGGCGGGTCCGGGGCGTTGGACCGGTCGTGGACTTCGTTCGATCCTTCAAGCTCGTCTCGCTCGCCGAGGCGACGTCGTTCCTGGTGCTGCTGCTGATCGCCATGCCGCTGAAGTACCTGGCCGGCTTCCCGGCGGCGGTGAGCGTCGTCGGCGCCCTGCACGGGATGCTGTTCCTGGCCTACGTGGGCCTGGCGATCGCGGCGAAGTCCCAGCTGAACTGGACGCTCGGCCGCACGGCGGCGGCGCTGGCGGCCTCGGTGCTGCCGGTCGCGCCGTTCCTCGTCGAGCGTTACTGGATCGCGCCCGCCGGGCAGGAGACGCCCGGCCGCGAGCGCGTCACGACTTCTGCATGACCGCGGCGGGCCTGGGGGGTCCCGCCGCGGTCATGCAGAGGAGCTCCGCGCCGGCCGCTTGTGCTTGCCCTTCCTGGCGGCCTTCTTGACCGGCTTCTTCGCCGTGTTCTCCGTCTTGCCCGCCGCCTTCGCGGCCGGGTCGGCGAACGTGCCGGGCCGCAGCGCGCAGTCGCGGTAGGAGGCGAAGTGCGCGCGCAGCCAGCCGCGCCGCCGGTCCTCGCTCCAGCCGGTGAACCGGCGCGCCGTGCGGGCGTCGGCGACGGCCGGGGGGTTCTCGCCGAGCAGCCAGGCGTCCACCAGCCCCCGGTACTGCGCCGCCGCCGTCGTCGGGCACATCCGCCCGCCGACGAGGCCGTCGCGGATCTGCCGGACGGCGCGGGACTCGAAGCCGGGCGCGAGGACGTCGTCCAGATGCACGGTCGCGACGCCGTCCAGCACGCGCGGCGCCTCGCCCGGCGGCCGCTGCTCCACGCGCGTGAACGCGCCCGGCGTGCCGTTCAGCCGCGCCGCCAGCGGCACCGCGGCCGCGCTCAGCGACGGCAGCGCGCCGCGCAGCGCCGGATGCACGCACACCGTCAGCGGCCACTCGCGGCAGGCCGGCCGGACCGGCGCTGGCTGCACCGCCGGGTCGTCCGCCCCGACGAGCCGGACGGTGCCGTACACGGCGGCGGCGAGCGCCAGCGACAGCGGCAGCACGGTGAGCAGGCGCCGGTTCGTCCAGCCGACGTAGCCGAGCGTCAGCGTCAGCGCGAGACCGGCCGCGCAGAGCGTCTGGTCCAGCAGCACCTGGGGGCGGAGGCCCGTGAACAGCTCGATGCGGCCGAACGCGGCGGGCGGCAGCAGGCTGAGCCGCGAGCCGTCCGGCGCGCGCAGCATCGCCCACGGCCACGCCAGCGCCAGCACCAGGACGGGCGTGACCGCCCGCGGCAGCGCCCGCCCCGCGAAGTAGCCCGCCACCACGAACAGCACCAGCGCGGACGCGCCGGCCGGTACTCCGAGGGGATGCACCGGCCCGGCCTGCGCCCGCACCAGCGCCTGCGTCGCCACCACCACCGTGACGGCGGTGTAGGCGACCAGCGCGCCCGCCGTCAGCAGCAGCAGGTCCAGCAGCGCCGCCGTCGAGGGCGAGCGCGTCGTCAGGTCCCGCAGGTAGTCGAGATGCCGCTTGCGGACCGCCGTCCAGCACGCCAGCCCGGCCCCCACCGGGCCGAGCAGCAGGACGGAGTTCATCAGCGCGACCACCGAGTTGTCCCAGTAGGCCACGCCCGGCGGCAGCGAGAGCCAGGCGGCGACCACCCCGGCCCCGGCGAGCGCCGGGACCGCGACGAGCAGCGCCGTGCGGCGGGCCTCCAGCCGGAGGACCCGCCCGAGCTCAGACACCGGCGCCGCTCCCGGCGGGCACGAGGACCGGCGACGGCGGCAGGTGCGGGGGCGGCGTCCGCAGGGACGGCCGGCCCCCCGGCCGGTCCGGCCCCGCGGCGCGGCCGTCGTGCGCGGCGCCGCCGGCCGCCGGGGACGTGCACGGACGGGCCGCGCGTGCCCCGTCGGGGCACGCGCGGGAACCGTCCTCCGTACCGCCGGACCCGGCGCGCGACGCCCGGGGAGCGGCCGCGCGCGGCGCGGGCACCCCGGCGGCGCGCGGCGGCAGCTCGTCCAGGCGGCCGCGGTCCAGCGTGAACACGCGGTCGCACCAGGGCGCCAGGTCCGCCGCGGACTCGGCGGTGGCGACCACCGTCGGCGCCAGCGAGCGCAGCACCGGCACCAGGTCGCGGCCGCCGCCGTCGAGCCCGTGCAGCGGCTCGTTCAGCAGCACGAGGTCGGGCTCGTGCACGCACGTGGCCGCGAGACCCGCGCGCATCCGCACGTCCGGCGGGAGCAGCGACAGCGGGGTGTCGGCGGCCTCGGTGAGGTCGAGCCTTTTCAGCACCTGCCGGACGTCCGGCGTGCGCATCCCTTTGTAGTAGGCGGAGTATCCGGTGAACTCCGCCGCCGTCATCGTGGCCGCCCACGAGAAACGGCCCGGCAGAAAGCCGATCCGCGCGCGTATCGCGCGCAGGCCGGCGGAATTCCCGGTGTCGTGCCCGAGAATCTCAAGCGCGCCGGAATTCGGCCGGCGCAAAGTCGCGAACGTGGCCAGCAGCGCGGATTTCCCCGCGCCCGGTGGACCGGCGATGCCGATCACTCCCTCGGACATGCCGAAGGCCGCCGGGCGCAGGAGCCACCGCCCCCCGCGGCGGACCCCCATGCCTCTGGCCACGATCGCGGAGAAGTCCGCGATCATTTTTCCTACCCCCCGATAATCGCCCGGTGCACGCCGCGGCTCCGCGGAAGGGACGCGCGACGGCATTTCCCCCCGCCATCGCGAATCCGGTTCCGGCTACCGCGCACCGCCCCTTCGGGGCGCCCGCGGCGGGCCTGTCCGGCCGGTGCATCCGGGCTTCGACCTGGGAACTATAACGAGGCTTGGTGTTTGCTGTCAGCCCGCTTTGGCGGTTGAACGATCGGCCCCGGAATCTTTGCCTTCCGCGAATTGATGCGAATAAGAGCCGTAGTTCCGCTCTGTCCGCCGGCCGCCCCCGCGCGGCCCCGGCGGGCCGTCTCTCCGCTGGGAGCGGACGCGCGCACGGCACCGCCGGGTCATGAGGCAGGATGGACCCATGCCTTCTCGGGACTTTTCGTTGCACGGCGCCGTGGACCTGGGGGCGCGCCAGGCCGCCGCCAAGAAGCAGCAGGAGCGCCAGGCGCAGGCCGCCTCGGCGCCCGGCGCGGGCGCGCCCGGCGGCCCGTTCGTCGTGGACGTCACCGACCAGACCTTCAACGCCGAGGTCGTCGAGCGGTCCAAGAGCGTGCCGGTGCTGGTGGACTTCTGGGCCGAATGGTGCGGCCCCTGCAAGCAGCTCGGCCCGATCCTGGAGAAGCTCGCCACCGAGGCGGCCGGCCAGTGGATCCTCGCCAAGGTCGACATCGACGCCAACCCGCAGCTCGCCTCCTACATGCAGCAGATGGGCGTGCGCGGCATCCCCTTCGTGGCGGCCGTCGTCGCCGGGCAGCTGCTGCCGTTCCTGAACGGCGCCGCGCCCGAGCCGCAGGTCCGCGAGGCGATCGCGCAGCTGTTCGACGCCCTCCAGAAGGAGGGCATCCTGCCCGACGGCCCGCCGCCCGGCCCCGGCGACCCCGGCGGCCTCGCCGAGCCCGCCGTCGACCCGGTCCTCGCCCGCGCCGAGGAGGCGCTGCAGACCGGCGACCTCGACACCGCCGCCGCGTCCTTCGGCGAGCTGCTCGCCCGCGATCCCGGCGACACCGCCGCGCGGAGCGGCCTCGCGCTCGTCGAGCTCAGCCGCCGCGCCGGCGCCGTCACCGACCCCGCCGGCGTCCTCGCCGCCGCCGACGCCGCCCCAGCCGACCCGCAGGCGCAGACCCGCGCCGCCGACGTGGAGATGTCGTCGGGCCGCGTGGACGCCGCCTTCGACCGACTGATCGCGGCCGTGAAGCGCACCGCGGGCGACGACCGCGACGCCGTCCGCAAGCACCTGCTCGGCCTGTTCGACATCCTCCCGGCCGACGACCCCCGCATCGCCAGGGCCCGCCGCAAGCTCCAGTCGGCGCTCTTCTAGCCGCCGCGGTCCGCGGCGCCTCCCCGGGGCGCCGCGGACGCTCCCGGCAGGGGCGGCGCGGGGTGATCGGGGCACGTCGGGGCGGCGGGAAGCGTATGCTCGACGGGTACGGCCGCCGCCCGCCGCGGCCGGTGAACAGCATGTCCACGGGGCCGTTCCGCCGACCCGTGGCTCCCGCCGACCCGCGGCCTCCGCCGCCCGTGGCCCGGCCCGAGCCCGCCTCCCCGGCCGTCCCCGTCAGCCCGAGGGAGCCTTCCGTGGCCAGCGTGCCCAGCGTTTCGTACTCGATCACCGTCCGCCTGGAGGTCCCGGCCGGCGGCCGCGCCGTCAGCCAGATCACGCACGTGGTCGAGAACGCCGGCGGCATCGTGACCGCCCTGGACGTCAACACCGCCGGGCACGAGACGCTGCGCATCGACGTCACCATCGCCACCCGCGACACCGACCACGCCGAGGCGATCGCGGCCGCGCTGGAGACGCTCGCCGACATCAAGATCCACAAGGTCTCCGACCGGACCTTCCTCATGCACCTCGGCGGCAAGATCGAGATGAAGTCGAAGGTGCCGCTGCGCACCCGCGACGAGCTGTCGATGGCCTACACCCCCGGCGTCGCCCGGGTCTCCCTCGCCATCGCCCGCAACCCCGAGGACGTCCGCCGCCTCACCATCAAGCGCAACAGCGTCGCCGTCGTCACCGACGGCTCGGCCGTCCTCGGCCTCGGCAACATCGGCCCCGAGGCCGCGCTGCCGGTGATGGAGGGCAAGGCCGCGCTGTTCAAGCGGTTCGCCGGCATCGACGCCTGGCCGATCTGCCTGGACACCCAGGACACCGACGAGATCGTGCGGACCGTGCAGATCCTCGCGCCCGCCTTCGGCGGCATCAACCTGGAGGACATCTCCGCGCCGCGCTGCTTCGAGGTCGAGGCCCGGCTGCGCGAGCTGCTCGACATCCCGGTCTTCCACGACGACCAGCACGGCACCGCGATCTGCGTCCTCGCCGCCCTCACCAACGCGCTCCGCGTCGTCGGCAAGGACATCGCCGATGTGCGCATCGCGATGGCGGGCGCGGGCGCCGCCGGCACCGCCATCCTGAAGCTGCTCATGCACGCCGGCGCCCGCGACGTCGTCGTCTGCGACTTCCGCGGCGCCGTCCACCTCGGCCGCGACGACCTGGACGACTCGCTCCGCTGGATCGCCGAGCACACCAACGCCGGCGGCTACGACGGCGACCTGCGCGGCGCCGTCAAGGACGCCGACGTGTTCGTCGGCGTGAGCGCCCCCGGCATCCTCACCGGCGACGACATCGCCACCATGGCGAAGGACGCGATCGTGTTCGCGCTCGCCAACCCCGAGCCCGAGGTGTCGCCGGACGAGGCCCGCGAGCACGCCGCCGTCGTCGCCACCGGCCGCAGCGACTACCCCAACCAGATCAACAACGTGCTGGCGTTCCCCGGCGTCTTCCGCGGCCTGCTGGACGCCCAGGCGAGCATCGTCACCCAGCCGATGCTGCTCGCCGCCGCCAAGGCGCTCGCCGAGGTCGTCGCCCCCGAGGAGCTCGGCCCGAACTACATCGTGCCGAGCGTCTTCCACCCCGACGTGAGCGCCCGCGTCGCCGGCGCCGTCCGCGAGGCCGCCGGCGGCCGCCCCCGCACGGAGGCGTGACCCGCTGAGCCGCTAGCCGCGGCGGGTGGGCGCCGCCCAGTCGCCGCGGCCGCTGCCGGGCCACAGGCGGCCCCAGAACAGCAGCACGCCGCCCGCCGCGAGCCCGCCGAGCGCGGTCAGCACGCCCGCGTTCAGGCCGGGCCCGGTGTGCGGGAGCCGCGACGACGGCCCCTCGGCCCTCGCCCCGCCCGCACCGCCCGAGCCCGCCCGGCAGTTCGCGGTGCGGCGCGCCGAGGCGATCGTGGCGCCGCCCGACCTCACCGTCAGCATCGTCGGCTCGTCCTCGGCGAGCTGGACCCGGCCGTCGATCGTCCGGTTCGACGGCACCTGCTCGGTGCGGACGAGGTCGTACCCGCTGTACAGGTCGTAGCCGAGCGCCCGGTCGGTGCCGTTCACCACGACCACCGGCACCTGCCGCGACGGGCAGGACACCCGCCCGATCGAGGCGGTCAGCGCCGGCGCCCGCGCCGGCAGGCCGAGCGGCGACGGCGGCAGCGCGAACGCCGCGGCCGCCAGAACAGGTAGCAGCACGGACTTTCCCCCCAGAAGTATCCGCATGCGCACATGGCGTCTACGGGGGGTCTACCCGCCCTCGGTCATCAGAATGCGGACCTGTCCTTCTGGCTGGACCGTCAGGTTCCAGCCGTTGCCCGATCCGTCCGCGTCGGGCGGTTGTGCCATTCGATCGGTACAGTGGTGCCGTGCTGTTGCGGTACAACTACCGGGTGTATCCGTCGCCTGGCCAGCGGATAGCGCTGGCGAGGGCGTTCGGATGCGCGCGGGTGGTGTTCAACGACGGGCTGCGCGCCCGGCGGACCGCACACGAGCAGGGTCTGCCGTATCCGACCGATGGCGAGCTGTCCAAGCAGGTCATTACCCAGGCGAAGGGCACGCCGCAGCGAGCCTGGCTGGGAGAGGTGTCGGCGGTGGTGCTGCAACAAGCCCTGGCCGATCTCAACGCCGCCTACCGCAACTTCTTCACCTCCCTTACAGGCGAGCGCAAGGGCCGCAAGGCCGCCCCGCCTCGATTCCGGTCACGTAAGGACAACCGCCAGGCCATCCGCTTCACGCGCAATGCCAATTTCAAGATTCTGGACAACGGTCGACTACGGCTCCCGAAGGTCGGGGACGTGAATGTGCACTGGTCCCGGCCGCTGCCCGCGGATCCCTCGTCGGTGGCGATCATCAAGGACGCGGCGGGCCGGTACTTCGCCTCGTTCGTGGTGCGGACCGCCCACGAGACGCTGCCACCGGCGGAGCCCGAGGTCGGGATCGATCTGGGGCTGACGCACTTCGCGGTGCTGTCGGACGGCACCAAGGTCGTCTCGCCGAAGTTCCTGCGGCGGGCGGCCCGCAAGCTCAAGCGATTGCAGCAATCACTGTCACGTAAACAGAAGGGTTCGGCCAACCGGCGCAAGGCCGCCGTCAAGGTCGCGCGGGCGCACGCCCAAGTGGCCGACGCGCGGCGGGACTGGCACCACAAGCTCTCGACACAGATCATCCGCGACAATCAAGCGGTGTACGTCGAAGACCTGTGCGTGGCCGGTCTCGGCCGGACCCGGCTCGCCAAGTCAGTGCACGATGCGGGCTGGGCGTCGTTCACGGCCATGCTGGAGTACAAGGCCGCCCGCTACGGGCGTACCTTCGGCCGGGTGGGCCGGTTCTTCCCCTCCACCCGCATGTGCTCGACCTGCGGCCATATCGCCGACAAGATGGCTTTGAGCGTCCGGGCGTGGACCTGCCCTTGCGGGGCGGTTCATGACCGGGACGTGAACGCCGCGATCAACATTCTCGCCGCCGGGCAGGCGGAGAGTCGAAACGACCGTCGAGCGCGGGTAGGACCGGCACCCGTGCCGGCGCCGCGCGGTGAAGCGGTAACCCGTCCCGACGCCGCGCGGGCCCCGCGCGGCGTGGAGGGAATCTCCGCCCCTTAGCGCGGAGAGGATGTCAATTGGAGTCCTTCCGGGCGAAGACCTGGTCGCGGCGGCGCGGCCAGATGCCGCCGTACCAGAAGATGATCAAGCCGGTGACCATGGCGGCGGCGCCGGTCGCGCCGCGCGCCCACAGGACCGCGTTGTCGGGGCCGGTGTGCGGCAGCGCCGTCGGCGTCGGCGACGGCTTGCGGCTCTTCTTGTGCGTCGGGACGGCGCTCGCCTTGGCGCAGTTCGCCGTCAGCGACCGCGCGTACACCGGCTCGTTCTTCCAGGTGACCTGGATGCGGGTGCGGCGGTCCTCGCGCAGCGTCAGCCTGGTCGTGTGCGATGCCCGGGGCAGCAGCAGCCCGGGGATGGTGGGGCTGTTGTCGTCGCGGGTGATGCCGTAGCTCTCGCTCTGCGAACCGGCGTTGCGGACCGTGACCTCGACGGTCCGGCCCGGGCAGGTCGCCGAGGCGATGGTGACCGAGAGCGGCTGCACCGGCGGGCGCGTCGTCGGGGGCTTGGTCGTCCGCGTCGGGCTGGTGGTGGCCGACGCCGAGCCGGACGCCGTCACCGTCCGCCGCGGCGTCGGGCTGTGCGGCGTCGGGCTCGCGCCGCTGCCGCTGTCGGCGGGCGTCGGCGACGTCCGCTGCGCGAGCGGCGACTCGGCCTTGGACTTGGTGGTCCAGTCGATCAGCGGTGGAACGGCGATCAGCACTCCGATCACGAAGAACACCGCGGCGATCACGACCCTGGGCAACTGCATCGCGCGTCCTCCCCGCCCCGCCGTTGGGGGCCGACGGGTGGCCGTTCGTCGAACCTAGATCAATCTAGATCGATCCTTTACCTAGGCCGTATTCTGCCCAGTTCCCCGGCGATGGGAAGAGCTAACAGGTTAACGCGCGGGGGGACGTGCCGCCGGAGGTCGGCGCAACGCATGATGGTCCCCATGGACGACGGCGCGGACGACGGCATCACGGTGGGCTCCCTGCTGGTCGCGACCCCCCAGCTGGAGGATCCGAACTTCCGGCGCGGCGTCGTGCTCATCGTCGAGCACGACCACGACGGCGGGACGCTCGGCGTCGTCCTCAACCGGCCGACCGAGATCCCGGTGGACCGGGTGCTGCCGCCGTGGGCGGGGCTCGTCACCGGCCCGCCGGTGGTCTTCCAGGGCGGCCCGGTCGCGCTGGACAACGCGCTCGCCCTCGCCCGCCTGCCCGGCGACGGCGAGCCGCTCGGCTGGCGCGCCCTGGACGGCGACGCCGCGGTCGCCCGGGTCGGCCTGGTGGACCTGGACGCCCCGCCCGGCCTGCTCGCCGCCGAGCTGCTGCAGCTCCGGGTGTTCGCCGGGTACGCGGGCTGGTCGGAGGGGCAGCTGCGCGCCGAGGTCGAGGACGGCTCGTGGTACCTGGTGCCGGCCGAGGCGGGCGACGCGTTCAACGCCGACCCGGGACGGCTCTGGCAGGAGGTGCTCCGCCGCCAGGGCGGCGACCTGGCGCTCGTCTCGACTTTCCCCGAGGACCCGACGCTCAACTAAGGTGGGGGCCGTGAGTACCAAGATCCTGCCCGAGGGCGACGTCCGGACCGACCAGGTCCCCGACCTGTCGCACGGCGACGGCGACCACGAGCGGTTCGCCCACTATGTGAAGAAGCAGAAGATCACCGAGAGCGCGGTGTCCGGCACGCCGGTGATCGCGCTCTGCGGCAAGGTCTGGGTGCCGAACCGCGACCCGAAGAAGTTCCCGGTCTGCCCGCAGTGCAAGGAGATCTACGAGTCCATGCAGTCGGGCGGCAACGACGGCGACAAGTAGTCCTCAGCAGCGTTCCCGGATGCGGTGCAGCGGGCGGTGAAGGCGCCGCCCGGCGGGCATGATCGAAGCGGAGATCATGTCTTTCTGCATCGGGGGATCCATGAGGCGCGGTTTCGCCGTTCCGTTGTGCCTGCTTTCGCTCTGCGCGCTGCCCGCGACCGCCACCGCCGGTCCGGGCGCGGCCGGGGCCGGCGGGCGGGCGCTCCCGCAGGAGGCGGCGTCCCGCTCGTCCTGCGGGCCGGACCCGATCGCCGCGCGCGCGACCGGCGCCCGCGGCCCCGCGCGTGACGAGCACCGCATGGGCGGCGCGTCCGAGCCGCTGCTCGCCGGGCTGAAGCGGGCGCTGCTCGGCCGGTTCGGGACGGCCGACGAGACGAAGGTGGCCGCCGCCCGCCGGGACGAGCGCACCGTCGTCCCGGTCCAGGTGCACGTCCTCACCGCCGGCGCGGCCGGACGGGCCGCCGCGGGCGCCGTCGAGGAGCAGATCGCCACGCTGGACGCCGCCTACGGCGGCCGGTTCGGCGGCGTCGACACCGGGGTCTCGTTCCGCCTCGCCGGGACCGACACCACCGACAACGCGGCCTGGTTCCGCGAGCCCGAACGGTACGAGAAGGCGATGAAGGGCGCCCTGCGCAAGGGCGGCCCCGGTACCCTCAACCTCTACACCGCGGCGGTCGGCGCGGACGTGCTCGGCTTCTCGACGTTCCCGCAGTGGTACGCGTCGGCGCCGAAGGCCGACGGCGTGGTCGTGGACTACCGGACCCTGCCGGGCGGCCCCTACCGGCACTTCGACCGGGGGTTCACCGCGGTGCACGAGACGGGGCACTGGCTCGGGCTGTTCCACACGTTCGAGAACGGCTGCCGGACCCCGGGCGACGGGATCGCCGACACCCCCTACGAGGCGGGGCCGGCCGAGGGCTGCCCGGAGGGGCGCGACAGCTGCGCGCAGGCCGGCGCCGACCCGGTGCACAACTTCATGGACTACGGATGGGACGAATGCATGCAGGAGTTCACCCCTGACCAGGGCGTGCGCATCCGCGCCGCCTGGGCGGCCTTCCGGGCCCCCAAGTCCGCCCTGGCGGCCTCCCACGGCGGGCGCGGGGTGCGTCCTGTCAGAGGGAATCGGTAGCCTTCGATGACCGTGAGCACTTTCGCCGCACCCGACATGCCCCCCGCGTTCCCCGAACGGGCCGCCTGGGGCACCGCGTCGTCCCTGCGCGCCTGGCAGCAGCAGGCGTTGGAGACCTACTTCGGCTCCGACGGGCGGCAGCCGGGGCCGCGCGACTTCCTGACGGTCGCCACGCCCGGCGCGGGCAAGACCACGTTCGCGCTGCGGCTCGCCCGCGAGCTGCTGGAGCGCCGCATCGTGGCGGCCATCACGATCATCTGCCCGACCGAGCACCTGAAGCGGCAGTGGGCCGAGTCGGCGGCCCGCGTCGGCATCAAGATCGATCCGGAGTTCCAGAACGCGCAGGGCAAGGCCGGCAAGGACTTCGACGGCATCGCCGTCACCTACGCCACGGTCGCCGCCCGGCCCGCGCTGCACCGCAACCGCACCGAGGCGCGCAAGACGCTGGTCATCTTCGACGAGGTGCACCACGCGGGCGACGGCCTGTCGTGGGGCGACGCGGTGCGCGAGGCGTTCGAGCCGGCCGCGCGCCGGCTGTCGCTGTCGGGCACGCCGTTCCGCACCGACATCAACCCGATCCCGTTCGTGCAGTACGAGGAGGGGCCCGACGGGATCCGCCGCAGCAGCGCCGACTACACCTACGGGTACGGTCCGGCGCTCGCCGACGGCGTCGTCCGGCCGGTCATCTTCCTGGCGTACGCGGGGGAGATGCGCTGGCGCACCCGGGCCGGCGACGAGATCACCGCGACGCTCGGCGAGCCGCTCACCCAGGACCAGATGTCGCAGGCGTGGCGGGCGGCGCTCGACCCGAAGGGCGACTGGATCCAGCAGGTGATCGCGGCGGCCGACCGGCGGCTCACCGAGCTGCGCCGCGCGATCCCCGACGCGGGCGGCCTGGTCATCGCCACCGACCACGAGGCGGCCCGCGCCTACGCCAGGATGATCCGCGCGGTCTGCGGGGAGGGCGCGGCGATCGTGCTGTCGGACGACCCGGGCGCGTCCAAGAAGATCAAGCAGTTCGCCGAGTCGACGGACCGCTGGATGGTCGCGGTCCGGATGGTGTCCGAGGGCGTCGACATCCCGCGCCTCGCGGTCGGCGTCTACGCGACGTCCACCAGCACGCCGCTGTTCTTCGCGCAGGCCATCGGCCGTTTCGTGCGGGCCCGCAAGCGCGGCGAGACGGCGTCGGTGTTCCTGCCGTCGGTGCCGACGCTGATGGGGCACGCCGCCGAGATGGAGACCGAGCGCGACCACGTCCTGGACCGCCCGGTCCGCGAGGACGGCCTGGACGACGACCTGCTCGCCGAGGCGAACCGGTCCCGCGACACCCCCGACGACCTCGGCGAGGAGTTCGCCTTCGAGACCGTCGAGGCGTCGGCGACGTTCGACCGGGTGCTCTACGACGGCGGCGAGTTCGGCATGCAGGCCGCGCCGGGGTCGGCCGAGGAGGAGGAGTTCCTCGGCATCCCGGGGCTGCTGGAGCCCGAGCAGGTGTCGCAGCTGCTCCGCAAGCGGCAGGCGGCGCAGCTCGCCAGCGAGCGCAAGCGCAAGACCGGCGACCCGCGCGAGGACCGCGCCGACCGCACCGCCGCCGAGGACCTGCACGCCCTCCGCGGCGAGCTGAACAACCTGGTCGGCGCGTGGAACCACCGCACCGGCCAGCCGCACGGCGTGATCCACAACGATCTGCGCCGCGCCTGCGGCGGCCCGCCCCTCGCGCAGGCGTCCGCCGAGGAGGTCAAGGCCCGCATCGCCAAGATCCGCGACTGGGCCGCCAAGCGCCGGAGCTGAGGCGTTCCTTCCGAAGGCCGCGCGTCCCGACGGGGCGCGCGGCCTTTCGTTTCGCCACCGAACCTAGATATGTTAGGTTTTCGCCTTGGATACCTAGGAAGGGGAGGTGCCCCATGCCGCGTGCCGGCCTCACCGCCGCCCGCCTGACCGAGGCCGCCGCCGAGCTGGCCGACGAGGCGGGCCTCGACGGCGTCACCGTCGCGGCGCTCGCGCGGCGCTTCGGCGTCAAGGACGCGAGCCTGTACTCGCACGTCCGGAACCGGCGCGACCTGCTGGTACGGGTCGCGCTGCACAGCGGCGCGGAGATGACGGCGCGGATCGCCGACGCCGTCGCGGGCCGGGCGGGGGAGGACGCCCTCGTGGGCTTCGCCGGCGCCTACCGCGCGTACGCGCTGGAGCACCCGGGCCGCTACGCCGCGACGCAGATGCGGATGGCGCCCGAAGAGGTCGGGGACGCCGTCGCGCTGCGCCGCAGCGTCGACCTCACCCACGGGATGCTGCGCGCCTACGGCCTCGCCGAGCCCGACCTCACCGACGCGGGGCGGCTGCTCCGCGCGGCCTTCCACGGCTACGTCCACCTGGAGCTCGGCGGCGGGTTCGCGCATCCGCGCGCCGTCCAGGAGTCCTGGGACCGCGGCCTCGCCGCGCTCCACGTCCTGCTGGAGAACTGGCCGTCGCGGCCGGAGAGGACCCCCCGATGACGACGACGATCACGACCGGTGCGCTGCGGGTGCCCGGCGCCGTCCTGCACCACGAGCGGCGCGGCGCGGGCCCCGTCCTGCTGATGATCCCCGGCGGCGCCGCCGACGCGGGCCTGTACGCGGGCATGGCGGACGCGCTGGCGGCCCGCCGCACCGTCGTCACCTACGATCCGCGCGGCCTGTCGCGCAGCCCCCTGGACGGCCCGGCCGGCGACCAGCGGCCGGAGGTGTGGGCCGACGACGCGCGGCGCCTGCTGGACCTGCACGCGCCGGAGGGCGGCGCGTCGGTCTTCGGCAGCAGCTCGGGCGCGATCGTCGCGCTGCACCTGCTGGCCCGCCGCCCGGACGGCGTCCGCCGCGTCGTCGCGCACGAGCCGCCGCTGCTGGAGCTGCTGCACGATCCGGCGCCCCACCGGGCGCTGTTCGCCGCCGTCCGCGACGCGTACATCGCCGACGGCGTCGCCGCGGCGACGGCGCTGTTCGCCGAAGGGCTCGGCGGCGGCGACGGCGGGGACGGCGGCAGGGACGCGCCCGCGGACGTCCCGCCCGAGATCCGGGAGATGGCGCCGCGGATGGCGGCCAACATGCCGGTCTTCCTGGAACGGATGCTGGTGCCGTTCTCCTCGTCCGTCCCCGACCTGGACGCCCTCGGCGCCGTCGCGGACCGGCTGGTGCCGGCCGCCGGCCGCGATTCGCGCGGCGTCACGCCCCTCTACGGGCCGGTCGCGCGGCTCGCCGAGCTGCTCGACCGGGACGTCGTCGAGTTCCCCGGCGGCCACCTCGGCGCCGTGGAGCGGCCGCGGGAGTTCGGCGAGCGGCTGCTGCTCACGCTGGGGTGATGCCGCGCTCCTTCAGGCCCGCCAGGATGCGGTCGATGATGTCCTCGGGGGTGCCCTCGATGGACACGGTGACGGGGTGCTCGTCGGCGTGCGGGGGCTCCAGGTCGCGGAACTGGCCGTCGAGCATGGCGGGCTTGAAGAAGTGGCCGATGCGGCTGCGCATCCGCCCCTCGATCAGCTCGTGGGAGCCGTCCAGGTAGACGAGGGTGACGGGCGGCAGCATCTCGCGGTACGCGCGCTTCAGCGCCGAGCACGAGACGACGCCCGGGGCGTCGCGGCCCTCGATCCACTCGGCGATGTCGCCGAGCCAGGGCATCCGGTCGGCGTCGCCGAGCGGGATGCCCTCGCTCATCTTCTCGATGTTGGCGCGCGGGTGGAACGCGTCGGCCTCGGCGTAGTCCCAGCCGAGGCGCTCGGCGAGCATCCGGCCGATCGTGGTCTTGCCGCTGCCGGACACGCCCATGACGAGGACGACCCGGGGACGCTCGGAGGGGCGCGTCCCGGCCATCAGGCCCGCACCACCGGCTCGCCGGTGAGCTCCACGCCGGCGGCGCGCAGCTCCTCCAGGGCCCGGTCGGTGGTCTCCTTGGCGACCCCGGCGGTGAGGTCGAGCAGCACGGTGGTGCGGAGGCCGGCGCGGGCGGCGTCGAGGGCGGTGGCGCGCACGCAGTGGTCGGTGGCGATGCCGACGACGTCGACGCCGGTGACGGCGCGCTCGCGCAGCCAGTCGCCGAGCGGGACGTCGTCGTCGGTGGCGCCCTCGAAGCCGCTGTAGGCGGCGGACTCGCGGCCCTTGCTGAACACCGTCTCGATCGGGGCGAGCGCCAGGTTCGGGTGGAAGTCGGCGCCGGCCGTGCCGATGACGCAGTGCGGCGGCCAGGTGTCGGTGTAGTCGGGCGTGGCCGAGAAGTGCGCGCCGGGGTCGTGGTGGAAGTCGCGGGTGGCCACGACGTGGGCGTAGTCGCCGCCGCGCTCGCCCACGTACCGCGAGATCGCGGCCGCCACGTCGGCGCCGCCGCCGACGGCCAGCGAGCCGCCCTCGCAGAAGTCGTTCTGCACGTCGACGATGACGAGCGCCTTCGCCATGATCTCTCCTCGCTCCGGTTCCCCGTTATGTCCCCTTGGAGGGGAACGTCAATCGCGCGCCCGGCATGCCCCGGGCGGGCGCCGTCAGCGGCGCGGCCCGCCCTCGGCGAACTCGGTGGGGAGCGCCGGGTCGCCCTTGGACAGCTGGAGCGCCGTCGCGGGCAGCTCGGCGACGGAGGCGAGGTGCCGCGCGCGGGCGGCCGCCAGGTCCTCCCGGCCGACGACCTCGCCGCCGCGCACCAGCGGCACCTGGAGCGGCCGGTCGTGGCCGGCGGGCGCCGGCTCGCCGACGCTGACGACCTCGGCGGCGGCGGTGCCGCGCGCGTCCAGGCGGCGGACGGCGGTCTTGCGGCCGCCCCGGCTGGGCTTGCCGGTGGACTTCTTGGCGACCGGCCGGAGCGGGGCGCCGGGATCGGTGCCGTCGGCGCGCGCCACCAGCTTGTAGACCAGGGACGCCGTCGGCGCGCCCGACCCGGTCACCAGGGAGGTGCCGACGCCGTAGCCGTCGACGGGGGCGGCGGCGAGCGCGGCGATGCCGTACTCGTCGAGGTCGCCGGTGACCACGATGCGGGTGTCGGGGGCGCCGAGCCCGTCCAGCAGCCCGCGGACGTCGCGGGCGACGGCGCCGAGGTCGCCGCTGTCGATGCGGACGGCGCCGAGCGCCGGGCCGGCGAGGTCCACGGCGGTCCGCACCGCGCGCTCGACGTCGTAGGTGTCGACCAGCAGCGTGGTGCCGTCGCCGAGCGAGGCGAGCTGCGCCTCGAAGGCGTGCCGCTCGCTGTCGTGCAGCAGCGTGAAGGCGTGCGCGGCGGTGCCGGCGGTCGGCACGCCGTAGCGGCGGCCGGCCTCCAGGTTGGAGGTGGTGGTGAACCCGGCGACGTGGGCGGCGCGGGACGCGGCGACGGCGGCCCGCTCGTGGGTGCGGCGCGAGCCCATCTCGATCAGCGGCCGGTCCCCGGCGGCGTGCACCATCCGCGACGCCGCGCCCGCGATGGCGCAGTCGTGGTTCAGGATCGACAGCACCAGCGTCTCCAGCAGGACGGCCTCGGCGAAGGTGCCCTCGACGGTGAGGATCGGCGAGCCGGGGAAGTAGCACTCGCCCTCGGCGTAGCCGCGCACCTCCCCGGTGAAGCGGTACGTCCCGAGCCATTCGGCGGTCGGCCCGTCCACGATGCCGTTGCCGGTGAGGAACTCCAGCTCGGCGGGGCCGAACGTGAACGCCTCGATGGCGTCGAGCAGCCGTCCGGTCCCGGCCACCACGCCGTAGCGGCGCCCGGCGGGCAGGCTGCGCGCGAACACCTCGAACACCGCGCGGCGCCCGGCCGTCCCGCTGCGCAGGGCGGCCTGCAGCATGGTCAGCTCGTACCGGTCGGTCAGCAGGGCGGTGCCGTCACTGAAATCCACCCTCGCACCTTATGACCCGGCTCCCGACCTGCCGCGCGGCGGCCCGCCCCGCGCGGGCGGGGGCGGTCCGCATAGCATCGGGGGAGCGGCGGACCACGAGGGGACACGGAGGGGAACGGCGGAACCATGAGCACCGCACCGGCACCTGTGGAGCTGGAACGACCGGAGGCCCGGGAGGAGCAGGGCGCCGACCGCCCCTGGGTGGCGATCGTCTGGAACGACCCGGTCAACCTCATGTCGTATGTGACCTACGTGTTCCAGACGGTCTTCAACTATCCCAAGGCCAAGGCCGAGAAGCTGATGATGGACGTGCACCACAAGGGCCGCGCGGTCGTCGCGAACGGCACCCGCGAGGAGATGGAGCGGGACGTGGAGATCCTGCACTCCTACGGCCTCTGGGCCACCGTGAAGCGCGACGACTGACGGCTCCGGCCCACTCCGAACCACCTCGACCCGGGACGCGACGGCACACCCATGGCTCACATCAAGAAGAAGCGCGGCGGCGTCCAGATGCGCCTGGAACCGGCGGAGGCGGCGCTCGTGCGGGGGCTCCTCGGGCAGCTCCTGGAGATGCTCGGCGACCCGCCCGAGACCGGCGAGGGCCTCGCCGCGCTCGGCATCGCCGAGGACGCGGCGCTCTCGGACGACCCGGTGATCGCCCGGCTGTTCCCCGACGCCTACCGCGACGACGGCGAGGCGGCGGGGGAGTTCCGCCGCTACACCGAGCTCGGCCTGCGCGACGGCAAGCGCGAGGCGGCCGACGTCGTCCTCGCCACCCTCGGCGACGACGAGGCGGCCCGGGTGGACGCGCTGCTGGACGAGGGGCAGGCGCGGGCGTGGCTGAAGGCGCTGAACGACCTGCGCCTCGCCCTCGGCACCCGGCTGGACATCGGCGAGGACTGGTACGAGCAGGTCGGCGCGCTGGACCGGGACGACCCGCGGCTGCCGATGTTCGCCGCCTACGACTGGCTGACCGCCGTCCAGGAGGACCTCGTCCACGCCGTCTGGTGAGCGGTCCGGCGACCGGAGCGGGGCCGTCCGCTCCCGGCCTGCGGATGTCCGGGCGTTTCGGGGCAACGGTTGATAAATTGGCCGGGCAGGCCGCGACCGCACCCCTTCCAGGAGCCCCCTTGCCCCCCGGTATCGGCGACGACGCCCGCCCGGCCGCGCCGGCCGGCGTGCCGGCGGACGCCGTGGCGGTCGGGGCGATGCGGTTCGGCGACCATCTCTGCCTCACCTACGACAACGAGGACGAGCGCCGGGCGATCCTCGCCGCCTACATCCGGGACGGGCTGCGCGCCTCCCACAAGATCATCTACCTGGCCGACGAGGACGACCCGGCGGCCGTGCTGAACCGGCTCGCCCGCGCCCCCGGCACGGCCCCCGCCGCCCTGGCCGAGGCGGTGCGGGCCGGGCACCTGGTGGTCCGCCCGATCATCGAGGCGTTCCTCGCCACCGGCCGGTTCGACCCGGCCGAGACGGTGAACCTGCTGCGCACCGAGATCGACGTGGCGCTCGTGCAGGGCTACGACGGCGTCCGGATCACCGGCGAGACGTCGTTCTCGCTGCGCGGCTGGCCCGGCACCGAGGACTTCGGCGCCTTCGAGCACCTGTGCGGCGAGGCGATCGGCGCGCCCGGCAGCCGCGCCATGGTGATCTGCCAGTACGACCGGCGCTGGTTCGACGCGGCCCAGCTCCGCGAGCTGGAGGGCTGCCACGGCGCCCAGGTGCGGGTGGACGACCTGCACGACGACGGGGTGCTGCGGATCACCCCGATCTTCACCCCGCCCGGCCTCCGGCTGACCGGGGCGCTGGACGAGTCGACGCTGCCCGCCGTCCGCCGGGCGCTCGCGGCGTCCGGCGCCCGCAGCGGGCACTTCTGCCTCGACCTCGGCGACCTGGAGTTCTGCGACCTCACCGGCCTCGGCGTGCTGCTCGGCGCGCTGCCGGACGGGCGGGCGGAGGGGCCCGCCGCCCTGCCGCACCGCCAGATCGTGCTGCGGGGGCTGCCCGACTACCTGGCGCTGATGATGCGGATCGCCGGCTGGGAGTCCATGCCGGGCGTCCACCTGGAGAGGGCGGCCCCATGACCACCGGCACCCGCGCCGCGCTCGCGCTGCCGCACCGCGCGTTGCTGCACTCCACGCCGGCCGAGTTCGCCCGCGCCGCCGTGCCCTACCTCGCCGAGGGCGTCGGCGCCGGCGAGGTCGCCGTCGTGATCGCCGGGCCGGACGCCACCGAGCTGATCCACGAGGGCCTCGGCGCGGCCGCGCACGGCGTGGAGTTCATCGCCGCCGCCGGCTGGTTCACCACGCCCGTCGCCGCGCTCGCCTCCTACGACGAGCGGGCCCGCCAGGACTGGTGGCCGCGCGGGCGGCTCCGGCTGCTCGCCGAGCCGGTCTGGGCGGGCCGCAGCGCGCTGGAGGTCCGCGAGTGGCTGCGCCACGAGGCGCTGCTGAACGTCGCGCTCGCCGGCAGCCCGACCACCCTGCTGTGCGCCTACGACGCCGCGGACCTGCCGCCCGCGCTGCTCGCGCACGCCGCCCGCACCCACCCCGAGCTGGTCGACGAGGACGGGATCCGGCCGAGCCACGGCTACGTCGAGCCCGCCGACTTCTACGCCGAGTGCAACGCCGAGCCGCTCGCCCCGCCGCCGATCACCGCGGCCCGGCGCATCTTCGGCGCCGGCGAGCTGCCCGGCCTGCGCGCCTTCCTCACCCGCGAGGCGGCCCGGCACGGCCTGCCCGCCGCCGACACGCTGCCGTTCGTGCTCGCCGTCAACGAGGTCGCCACCATGGTCATCCGGGACGGCGGCGGGCACGGCGCGCTCTGGGTGTGGGCCGCCGACGGCGAGCTCGTCGCCGACGTCACCGACCCGAACCGCGGCATGCCCGACCGGTTCCTCGGCCAGCTCCCGCCCCGCCCGCCGCACCAGGCCGACGCCGCGATGTGGGCGGTGCGGCGGCTCTGCCACATCGTGGAGGTCCGCTCCAACTCGATGGGCACCCGCGTCCGCCTCCACCTGCGCCTCCCCGCCTGAGGCCGCCGGCGCGCCGGGTAATCTTCGGGCCATGCTGACGATCGAGCGAGCCCTGGTCGACCAGATCATCGCGCACGCGCGCGCCGACCACCCCGACGAGGCGTGCGGCGTCATCGCCGGCCCGATCGGCTCGGACCGGCCCGTCCGGTTCATCGCCATGGTCAACGCCGAGCGGTCCCCGACCTTCTACCGCTTCGACTCGCAGGAGCAGCTGAAGGTCTGGCGCGAGATGGACGACCGCGACGAGGAGCCCGTCGTGATCTACCACTCGCACACCGCCACCGAGGCCTACCCCTCGCGCACCGACGTCTCCTACGCGGCCGAGCCGAACGCGCACTACGTGCTGGTCTCCACCCGCGCCGAGGACGAGACCGAGTTCCGCTCGTACCGGATCGTGGACGGCGAGGTGACCGAGGAGGAGGTCACCGTCGTCGAGGCCGGTGCCTGAGGCGCCGGGGGACGGCGGGCGCGGGGTCGGTAAACTGGCGGTCATGGGGACGAGCGGAGTGTCCGGCGGCGCGCGGCGCCGCCCGTCCGCCGTGGTGCCCCCCGCCGTGCCGCCCGTCCAGGGGTTCCTGTTCGGGCACTCGCGGGCCGAGGTCGTCTACGACTGTCGCCGGGCGCGCTGACCGGCCCGGAATTCCCCCCGTACCACCCGCTGTTGTGCCTGGTGGACGGGGTTCCCGTACGACCCATGCGACGACAACCGAGCAAGGAGAGCACCGCGATGGCGATCGAGGTCCGGATCCCCACGATCCTGCGCAACCTCACCGGCGGCGACAAGGCCGTCGAGGGCAAGGGCGGCACCCTCGCCGAGCTGTTCACCGACCTGGACGCCCGGCACCCGGGCCTCCGCGCCCGCCTGGTGGACGACAAGGGCCTGCGCAAGTTCGTCAACGTCTACCTGAACGACGAGGACGTGCGCTTCCTCGGCGGCCTGGACACCCCGGTGGCCGACGGCGACAACGTCACCATCCTGCCCGCCGTCGCCGGCGGCTGAGCCCGGGGCCCGCGCCATGCGTTTCGACTCCCTGCTGGACTCGCTCGGCCGCACGCCGCTCGTCGGGCTGCCCCGGCTCTCGCCGAGCGACGACGTGCGGCTCTGGGCGAAGCTGGAGGACCGCAACCCGACCGGCTCGGTCAAGGACCGGCCCGCCCTCTACATGATCCAGAAGGCGGAGAAGGAGGGCCTGCTGCGGCCCGGCCGCACCATCCTGGAGCCGACCTCCGGCAACACCGGCATCTCCCTCGCCATGGCCGCCAAGCTGCGCGGCTACCGGATGGTGTGCGTGATGCCGGAGAACACCTCCGCCGAGCGGCGCCAGCTGCTCCGGATGTGGGGCGCGGAGATCATCTCCTCGCCCGCCGCGGGCGGCTCCAACGAGGCGGTCCGGGTGGCCAAGCGGCTCGCCGCCGAGCACCCCGACTGGGTGATGCTCTACCAGTACGGCAACGAGGCCAACGCGCTCGCGCACTACGAGACGACCGGCCCCGAGCTGCTGGAGGACCTGCCGACGATCACGCACTTCGTGGCCGGCCTCGGCACCACCGGCACCCTCATGGGCACCGGCCGGTACCTGCGCGAGCACGTCCCCGGCATCCGGATCGTCGCCGCCGAGCCGCGCTACGGCGAGCTGGTGTACGGGCTGCGCAACATCGACGAGGGGTTCATCCCCGAGCTGTACGACGACTCGGTGCTGACCACCCGCTTCTCCGTCGGCTCGCGCGACGCCCTGCGCCGCACCCGCGAGCTGCTGGAGGAGGAGGGCATCTTCGCCGGCGTCTCGACCGGCGGCGCCCTGCACGCCGCGCTCGGCATGGCGGCCAAGGCCGTCAAGGCGGGCGAGCGCGCCGACATCGCCTTCGTCGTCGCCGACGGCGGCTGGAAGTACCTGTCCACCGGCGCCTACGGGGGCACCCTGGAGGAGGCCGAGGCCGCCCTCGAAGGCCAGCTCTGGGCCTGACCCGCACCGCCCCGCCACCCCTGACCACCCGGTCACCGCCCGTCGAGATGCGGCGTGTTGGGCATTTTCGATCGTCGAAGTGCCCAACACGCCGCATCTCGACTTTCGGTGACCGGGTGGTCAGGGGGTCGGGGGGTCGCGCCGGGGGTGGCGGGGGGCGGGTACGCTCCGACTCGAACGTCATTCTAGAAACGTGCGGGAGAGGGCCGAATGAGCAGGTTCGGGGACGCCACCACCATCAAGCAGGTGGACGAGGGCCGGTTCGAGGTCGAGCTCGACGGCGACTTCGGGATGGCCGAGGCGGTCAACGGCGGCTACCTGATGGCCGTCCTCGGCCGCGCCGCGGTGGCGTCGTCGCCGCACGAGCACCCCGTCGCGACCGCGACGACCTTCCTGCGCGCCGCCGCGCCCGGCCGCGCCGAGATCACCGTGGACACCCTCAAGGCGGGCCGCACCGCCGCGACCGCCCGCGTCTCCCTCGCCCAGGGCGGCCGGACCGCCACCGAGGCGCTGATCACCACCGGCACCCTCGACGCGTCCGCCGAGCCGACCTACACCGGCGAGCGGCCCGCGCCGTGGCTGCCGCCGATCGAGGAGTGCACCGAGTTCGTCCCGCCGGAGGGCCTCACCGGCTTCGCCGCCCAGATGGACCTGCGCTACGACCCCGCCACCATGCGCTGGCTGGAGGGCCGCCCGACCGGCGTCCCCGAGCTGCGCGCCTGGTTCCGGCTGCGCGACCCGCACGGCAACGACGCCGCCGCGCTCGCCCTCGCCGTGGACGCGCTGCCGCCCGTCGCGCTGAACGCCGGCGCCCGCGGCTGGTCCCCGACCGTCGAGCTCACCTGGCACATGCGCGCGATCCCCGCGCCCGGCTGGCTCGCCCTGCACGGCAGCGGCCGGCTCGTCACCGGCGGCTGGTTCGACGAGGAGGTCGAGGTGTGGGACTCCGCCGGCCGGCTCGTCGCGCAGAGCCGCCAGATCGCTCGTCTCGGGCGCGGCTAGACGCGCGGTTGGACGCGCCGCCGGGAAAGTGGCCGGTTTCACCCACGTGACCGTGTGATGTCGACCGCATGACGCGGTCCCCACGGGCGTTGTCGCTTAGCCTTGGGGACCATGTCAGCCCAGCTTCCCGGGGCGGGCCCCCGGGCGGCCCGGCGCCCGCCCGGCGACCCGCGCGAGGCGCCGATCGGCGTGTTCGACAGCGGATTCGGCGGTCTCACGGTGGCCCGCGCCATCCTCGACCAGCTGCCGAACGAGCCGATCGCCTACCTCGGCGACTCGGCCCGCCAGCCCTACGGCCCGCGCCCGATCGCGCAGGTCAGGGCGTTCGCCCTGGAGATGCTGGACGACCTGGTGGCGCGGGGCGTCAAGCTGCTGGTGATCGCCTGCAACAGCGCCAGCTCGGCGATGCTCCGCGACGCCCGGGAGCGCTACGACGTCCCGGTCGTCGAAGTGATCAACCCCGCGGCGCGGCGCGCCGCCAGCGCGACCCGCAACGGCCGGGTCGGGCTGATCGCGACCGCGGCCACGGTGAACAGCCGGTCCTACGAGGACGCGTTCGCCGCGGCGCCGCACATCGAGCTGACGAGCGCGGCCTGCCCGCGCTTCGTGGAGTTCGTGGAGGCGGGCACCACCGCGGGCGCGGAGCTGCTCGACGCGGCGCGCGGCTACCTGCGGCCGATCGTCGCGGCCGGGTGCGACACCCTCGTCCTCGGCTGCACGCATTACCCATTGCTGACCGGCGTCATCTCGTATGTCGTCGGCGACGGGGTCACACTGGTGTCGAGTGCCGACGAGACCGCCAAGGACGTGTACCGCGTGCTGCAGGACCGGGGACTGGCGCGGCCGGAGGGGACCCGGCCGCCGCTGCACCGGTTCCGGGTGACGGGCGACCCCGCCGTCTTCGCCGCCCTCGGCCGCCGCTTCCTGGGGCCGGAGATCGGCGCGGTGGAGACCACCGCCGGCACGGCCGTGACCATCTGATCCTCGGGGACGAACGAAGCGAGGAGGAGTGAGCGTGCGGGTCACTGTGATCGGCTGCTCCGGCAGCTACCCCGGACCGGAGAGCCCCGCGTCGAGCTACCTGGTCCAGGCCGACGGCTTCAGCCTGCTGCTGGACCTCGGCAGCGGCGCGCTCGGGACGCTGCAGCGGTTCCATCCGCTCTACGACATCGACGCCGTCTGCATCTCCCACCTGCACGCCGACCACTGCCTGGACCTCTGCGGGTACTGGGTCGCGCGCACCTACTGCCCGCACGGCCCGCTGCCCCGGATCCCGGTGCACGGCCCCGCCGGGACGGCCCTGCACATGGCCCGCGCCTACGACCTCGACCCCGAGCCGGGCATGACGGGCACCTTCGAGTTCCGCGAGCTGGAGCGCGGCCCCTACGAGATCGGCCCGTTCCGCGTGACGACCGCGCTGATGCCGCACCCGATCGAGGCGTACTCCTTCCGCATCGAGCACGCCGGCAAGGTCCTCGCCTACTCCGGCGACACCGGCGTCTGCGACACCCTGGTCGACATGGCCCGGGACGCCGACCTGTTCCTCTGCGAGGCGTCCTTCCTGGACGGCGACAACCCGGACGACCTGCACCTGTCGGCCCGCGAGGCCGGCGACCACGCCGCCCGCGCGGGCGCGGCGCGGCTCGTCCTCACCCACCTGGTGCCCTGGAACGACAACGAGGCCACCCTGAAGGAGGCCAAGGGCAGCGGCTACGAGGGCGAGATCGACCTCGCCCGCGTCGGAGCCGTCTACGACCTGTAGAGGTCCCCGCCGGGCGGTGCGCGGGCACTAGGGTTGGGCGCATGGCACGCCCTGACGATCGCGCACCCGACCAGCTCCGGCCCGTCCGCATCCAGCGCGGCTGGCTCGATCACGCCGAGGGCTCGGTGCTGATCGAGTTCGGCCGCACCCGGGTGCTCTGCGCGGCCTCCGTGCAGGACTCGGTGCCGCGCTGGCGCCGCGACAGCGGGCTCGGCTGGGTCACCGCCGAGTACGCGATGCTGCCGCGCGCCACCAACACCCGCAACGACCGGGAGGCGGTGAAGGGCCGCGTCGGCGGCCGCACCCACGAGATCTCCCGGCTGATCGGCCGGTCCGTCCGCGGCTGCCTGGACCTGCGCAAGCTCGGCGAGAACACCGTGCAGCTCGACTGCGACGTGCTCCAGGCCGACGGCGGCACCCGCACCGCCGCGATCACCGGCGCCTACATCGCGCTCGCCGACGCCGTCTCCTGGATGCGCGGCCGCGGCCTGGTCAAGCAGGACCCGTTCACCACCTCGGTGTCGGCGATCAGCGTCGGCGTCGTCGACGGCGAGCCGCGCCTCGACCTGTGCTACCTGGAGGACGCCGCCGCCGGCACCGACATGAACGTCGTCTGCACCGGCGACGGCCGCTTCATCGAGGTGCAGGGCACCGCCGAGGGCGCCCCCTTCGACCGGGCCGAGCTGGACGCGCTCCTGGACCTCGCCGCCGGCGGCTGCGCCGACCTCGCCCGCCTCCAGGCCGAGGCGCTCGCGTCATGAGCGGCGCGCCCCGCATCGTGCTCGCGACCCGCAACCGGGGCAAGGTCGACGAGCTGCGCGCCATCCTCGCCGGCCTCGACGTCGCCGGGCTGCCGGACGACGCGCCCGAGGTCCCCGAGACCGAGCCGACGTTCGAGGGCAACGCGCTGCTGAAGGCCCGCGCGATCGCCGCGCACACCGGCCTGCCCGCCGTCGCCGACGACTCGGGCCTCTGCGTCGACGAGCTGAACGGCATGCCGGGCGTCCTGTCGGCCCGCTGGTCGGGCCGGTTCGGGGACGCCGCGCCCGGCGGCAAGGACCGCGCGAACCTCGACCTGCTCCTCGACCAGATCGCCGACGCCCCCGACGAGCGGCGCGGCGCGTACTTCCTGTGCTCGGCGGTGCTGGTCGTGCCGGGCGGCGCCGAGCACGCCGTCGAGGGCCGCATGTACGGGCGGCTGCTGCGCGCGCCGCGCGGCGACGGCGGCTTCGGCTACGACCCGCTGTTCGTCCCCGACGGCGAGACCCGCACCACCGCCGAGATGCCCGCGGCGGAGAAGAACGCCATCAGCCACCGCGGCAAGGCGTTCCGCGCCCTCGCCGAGATCATCCCGGCCGCGCTGGCCTGACCCGCGCCGGCCTGACCCCGCGCCGGGCTAGTCCTCGCCGATGCGGAGGCCCGGCAGCGTCGTCCACCCGACGGTGTCGACGACGGTGCGCAGCTGCGCGGGCATCCGGTCGAGGATGAGGCCGCCGGACGCGCGGGCCGCCGCGACCTCGGCGAGCATGTTGAGCGCGCCGAGGTCGATGAAGGTCAGGTTCTTCAGGTCCAGGTGCACCTCGTGGGCGGGGCCGGCCGCCATCACCATCGCGAGGGCCTGGCTCAGCACCATGTGCCGGGAGGCGTCCAGCTCGCCGCTCAGCGCGAGCCCGCGCGGCGCGAAGGTCCGCACGATCCGCAGCACCGAGTCTTCGAACTCGGGGTCGGGCGTCACCAGCACGCTGTGCGTGGCGCCGACCGAGGCGAGCTCGTCCGCGGTGAGGCCCGCCTGGTCGAACTGGCAGACGGCCGTGACCGTGGTGCTCGGCCCGACGGCCCGCTCGATGTGCCGCTCGCACGCCATCAGCCGGTCCAGGCCGCCGGGGCCGCGGACCGCCCACGTCATGTCGGCGGTCACCCGGATCGCGCGGCAGCCGAGCCGCTCGGCGGCGACGATCTCCGCGGCGAGCGCCCGCATCGCGGCGGCGGCGTCGGCGTCCCCGCAGGCACCGGCTTCGGTGCGCAGGTGCTCCATCGTCACGACCGTCAGCAGGTCGGCGGACGGCAGCCCCACCACGCCGGGGATCAGCTCGCCGGGCGCGGCCAGGTAGACGACCTTCTCGCGGGCCAGCAGGCCGTCGCGCACGAAGGCGCCGGCGACGTGCCGGCGCTCCTCCTGGTTGACGTAGGCCAGCCACGCGTGATCGCCGGGCCGCAGATCGCGGACCGATCGCCGGACGGACCAGAGCGTCTCCATAGCGCCTTCCACCGCAGCGTCACCGGGCGAGTCCAGACTACGACGCCGGGGACACGGCGAGTAGCAGTACCCTCACACTTTTCCGGGGTATTTCCGGACGGTCGGGAAAGTCAGCGGCGCATGCGCAGCCGCACGAACGTGCCGTCCCAGCCGGCCCGCACCTCCATCAGGTCGACCAGCAGCCGCACCGTCCACAGGCCGAAGCCGCGCTGGAGCGCCGACCGCGGCGGCAGGAAGCCGGTCAGCGCGTCGGGCTGCCAGAAGCCGTTGTCGCCGATCTCGCAGACGACCTCCGGGCCGCTCTCCCACATCCACACGCCCATCGGCGGCACCCCGTGCTGCAGGGCGTTCGCCGCGACCTCGTTGACCGCCGTCACCAGGTTCTGCGCGGTCATCTCGTCGAGGTCGAACAGCGCCGCCCGTTCGGCGACGAAGGCGCGGACGTCGCGCAGGTCCTCGGTGTGGAACGGCAGGTACTCGGCGAGGCGGGGCCGGTCGAAGGTGCGCTGGCGGTCGCAGCCCGCGCCGTAGCGGAGCGGCTCCTCGTAGTGCGGGCTCGGTGCGGCGACGCCGTCCACCAGCAGGTCGGGGTGGGTGCGGCGGGCCTGCTCGACGATCTGCGGCGGCAGGCGGTCGCGGTCGTAGGGGCAGAGCGCCGTCGCGCCCGAGTCCGCGAACACCGCGTTGATGAGCGACTCGTAGCGCATCCACTCCAGCAGCCCGCGCGGCTCGTGGCCCGTCCACACCGGCTCGGCGAGCGCGTACACGCGCCGCGGCGCCTGGCCGACGACCAGGTGCTGGTACTGGTTCAGCGTCCGCACCGGATGCCGGTAGAAGCTCTCGGACTCGAAGAACTCCACGGCGCTGCCGAGGCCGGCGGCCGCCTCGCGGAGCAGCGCGACGTTCGCCGCGCGCGCGACGACGACGACGGCGCGCTCGGCGGCGACGCCCTCCTCCAGGAAGGGGACGGCCGTGCGCAGGAAGTCATCGTCGCCGGAGTAGAGGAACGCCCGGTGCTCCAGTTCCGCCGCCATCAGCGGGTGCCTCCGTTCGGGAAACCGGCCGTCCGTCCCTGGACGAGCCCCGGCAGCCGGTGCCAGCCGACCATCTCGATGATGTTGAGGACGCCCGGCGGCAGGTCGTCCAGGACCAGCGGCGCGTCCGCGGTGCGGTCCGCGGCGAGGCCGGCCATGAGGTGCAGCGAGCCGAGGTCGAGGAAGGCGAGGCGGGCGAGGTCCAGGTGCACCGCGCCGGGCAGCCGGGCGACGCGGGCGAGCTCGTCCTCGAAGACGTGGTGGCGGGCGTGGTCGAGCTCGCCCTCCAGCCGCAGCCCGGCCGGCCGGAACGTCTGCACGATCTTCAGGTTGCCGTCGTCGAAGCGCGGGTCGACCTCGACGAGCACCTCGTGGGTGTCGCGGAGCGCGGCGTACTGCGCGGGCGGGCAGACGCGCCGGTCGATCTGGCAGATCGCCATCGCGACGGCGCTCGGCCCGACGGTGTCGCCGAGCCGGTGCTCGCAGCCGAGCATCGCGGCGACGTCGAGGGGGCGGCCGTCCAGCATCCAGCTGAAGTCGGTCGTCCAGCGCGTCGCGCGGAAACCCTCGGCGTCGGTGCTGCCCACCTCGCGGCCGAGGGTGTCCAGCAGCCGGCCGGGCGCGAAGCGGCCGCGCGCGTCCAGGCAGGCGTCCGCGCGGGACAGCACCACCAGCTGGCGGCTGCGGGTGTAGCGGTCGAGGCGCGCGCGGGTGCGGGGGCGGAGGCCGGGGAGCCGGTCGGCGGGGGCGTCGGTCACGTAGACGACCTTCTCGTTGCCGGTGAGGGCGTCGTCCACGTAGGTGCCCATGACCCGGTCGCGCTCCTCCAGGTCCCCGTAGGGGAGCAGGGCGTGGTCACCGGGGCGCACCCCGCTGACGGCCCGTTTGGTGTGCCAGGTCTCGTCCATGGTCAGCCCACCCGAGGTCGAAGCGGATTCGTCCAGCCTACGCCGACGCGGGGCTTTTGGAAGCCCAAAGCGAGGAGTCCATCACCCAGAGTGGGTGGAGAGCCGGCCGTCGACGCGGAGCGGCAGCTTGAGGCGCAGGCGCACCACCGTCCCCGCCTCGCCCGTCCGGATCTGGACGAGCGCGCAGAGCATCCGCACCGCCCACAGGCCGAACCGGCCGCCGCCGTCCGGGCCGGCCGCGTCGTCCGGCTCGCCGATGCGCGGCGGGATCAGGCCGAAGCCGGTGCCGGCGCGCCAGCGGCCGCGGTCGGCGACCTCGCAGACGAGGGCGCCGGGGTCCGTCCAGAGCCGCAGCGCGATCGGGCCCTCGCCGTGCCGGATCGCGTTGGTCATCACCTCGGTGACGGCGACGAGCAGCCGCTGCACGTCGTCGTCCGGCAGCAGCGCGGTGCGCGCGTAGTCGCCGACGAGCATCCGCAGCCAGTACAGGTCCACGACGTCGATGAGGAGTTCCTCGGCGTCCGGCGGCGGCGGCGGGAGCGGCTCGGTGTCGCAGGCGGCGTTGTAGGTCCACGGGTCGAGGTAGCCGGGGTTCGGCAGCGCCGTCTCGCCCCGGACGGTCTCGGGGTGGGTCTTGCGGGCGCCCGCGACGATCGCCGCGGGCAGCGCGCGCACGGGGTAGGGGCAGAGCAGGGCCGCGCCCGTCCGCGCGAACGCGACGTTCGTCATCGCCTCGGCCCGCTGCCACTCCCGGACCTCCAGGGGGTCGCGGTGGGTCCAGGCGGGCTCGCCGAGCAGCCGGAGCCGCCGCCCGCCGCCGGCCGCGTCCTCGGCGTCGCCGAGGCAGTCGGCCATCGTCCGGGACGGGTGCGCGTACCAGGAGTCGGCGCGGACGAACTCGACGCCCGCGGCGTCGCCGCCGAGCGCGTCGCGCAGCAGCACCTCGGTGCCGAGGCAGGTCACCGCCATCACGCGGTCGCCGTCGGCGACGCCCCGGCGCAGGAACGGCACCGCGCCGGCCAGCAGTTCCTCGGCTCCCGCGTAGGGGAGCACGCGGTGGGAGAAGCCCTCGCTCACGGCCACCATCCGCAGGTCTGGAGGGTCGGGGGGACGCCTGCCTCCCTCGACGGCAGGTCCAGACCAGCCTAATCCGCCCGCGCCCGCCCGCCGAGCCGAACTTTTCACATGCCCACGACCGGCCCCGGCCACGGCCCCTTGACACAACGATCTTCGTTGGTATCGAATATCGATACCCCAACGAGAAACGATACGTCAGGACGTGCCCCCCATGGCCCTCACCGCACGCAGTTCCCTCCGCCCGTTCAGCTTCGTCGCCCGCTTCGGCTTCTTCCTCCTCGCCGCCTGCGCGCTCGCCGCGATCGGCCTCCTCCTGTTCAGCGACCACGCCGACATCGCGGGACTCGGCCGGGGCGGCACCGTCTGCATCTCCCCCGACCTGCAAGTGGCCGGGACCGGGCTGGAGGACATGCCGCTGCTCCAGCACGCGCTCAAGCTGGGCCACACCTCTCCCAACGCCCGCATCTCGATGTGCGCCGCCGCGCCCACCATGGCCCAGCGCGCGCTGTCGGCCCTCGCCCAGCTGCCGGTGTCGCTGCTCTACCTGGCGGTGTTCTTCCTGTTCGCGCGCACCGTGCGGGCCGCCGAGGCGGACGGCCCGTTCACCCCGCGCGTCGCCGGGCTCCTCCGCGCCGCCGGCTGGACCCTGCTCGTCGGCGGCTACCTCGCGCACGCCGTCCAGGACACCGCCGGGGGCGCCCTGGAGAACACCTTCGCCGTCCGGGGCGACGTCTTCTTCCACACCACCGGCGATATCGTGCTCGGCGGAGTGGTCACCTTCCCCCTGTGGACGCTGCTGGCGGGCCTGGGGCTGCTCACCATCGCCCGCATCTTGAAGGTCGGAGCCCGCATGCACGACGAGCTGGCCGCGACGATCTGATGGCCGCCGAACCCGAGCACCGCGTCCGCCTGCACCTGGACCGGCTGCTGGCCGACCGCGGCATGACCCTCGCCGAGCTCGCCGACCGCGTCGGCATCACCACGGTCAACCTGTCGATCCTGAAGAACGACCGGGCCAAGGCGATCCGCTTCAGCACCCTCACCCGCCTCTGCGAGGCCCTCCGATGCCAGCCCGGCGACCTGATGACCGTCGACCCGCCGGACGGCGAACCCTGACCGCCGCAGGCGGGACGGGTGCGGGCGGGGGGATTCGAACCCCCACGGTGTTGCCACCAACAGGACCTAAACCTGCCGCGTATGCCGTTTCGCCACGCCCGCCTGGTGTGTCGCGACGCCGGGCAGTCTAGCGGGCGGGCGGTGTCACAGGCCGAGGTCCCGGCGGAGGCGCTCGACGTGGCCGGTGGCCTTCACGTTGTAGTACGCCTTCTCGACCTTGCCGTCGGCGTCGATGAGGAAGGTGGAGCGGATGACGCCGACGACGACCCGGCCGTAGCTCTTCTTCTCGCCGTAGGCGGCGTAGGACTCCAGCACCTTCTTGTCGGCGTCCGACAGCAGCGGGAAGGTGAGGCCCTCCTTCTCGCGGAACTTGGCGAGCTTGGCGGGCGGGTCGGGGGAGATGCCGACGACGGTGACGTTCGCGGCGTCCAGGTCGCCGAGGGCGCCCTGGAAGTCGACGGACTCCTTGGTGCAGCCCGGGGTCATCGCCGCCGGGTAGAAGTACAGGATCACCCGCCGGCCGCGCAGGGACTCCAGCGAGACGGGGGCGCCGTCCGCGTCGGGGAGCTCGAACCCGGGGGCGACGTCGCCCGGCTGCAGCCGCTCGGACACCTGTTCCGCCTTTCGCAGAGTCGTGGGGTCCAACCGTACCGTCCGGGGGTGCCGCCAGCGGTCGCGGGCGGAACCTGACACACTGATCGGATCATGCGTCGCTGAGCGATAAGGAACAGGCATGGCTGACAGGTCCCGCGACCCGGAGGCGCTGGAGCGGGAGATCGTGCGCGCCCGCGAGGATCTCGCCCGCACGATCGACGAGCTGGCGGACCGGGTCAACCCGCGCAACGTCGCGCACCGGGGCGCCGCCCGGCTGAGAGAAGAGGCCGACCAGGTCGTCCGCACCGTCAAGGCGACGGTGGCGCCGCCCGGCGAGGACGGCGAGCCCGGCCGCGTCGACCAGCGCGTCATCGTGGCCGGCGCGGTCGCGGCGGTCACCCTGACGGCGATCGTCCTCTGGCGGCGGCGCAGGCGCCGTTGACCCGAGCGCGCGAGGCGCCGGTCCCGCTGGGGCCGGCGCCTCGGCGTCGCCGGGGGCGGGGGAGCAGCGCGGCGACGCGCTGGAAGGCGGCGAGCTCGTCGCGGCAGGGCGGGCAGCGCCGCAGGTGCGCGCGCAGTGCCGCCGCCTCGACGGCGTCCATCCGCCCGAGGGCGTAGGCGCCCAGTTCAAGCCGCTGCTCGCAGTCCACGCCCTTGAGTACGGCGCCCGGGCGCGGGGCCGTTCAGCGGAACTGCGGCAGGTGGTCGCGGTGCGCGGCGAGGCCCTCGTCCAGGATGCGCTCGGCGGTGTGCTTGCTGCGGACGAACGGGTGCGCCATGAGGGCCTGGAGCGCGAGCCGCCGGTCGCCGGTGGCGGCGGCGTCGGCGGCGAGCACCTCGTACTCGTGGATGGCCTGGGTGAGGCCGCGGACGGCGCGGGGCAGGGCGCCCATGGTGAGCGGGACGGCGCCGGAGCGGCCGACGAGCGCGGGGACCTCGACGATCGCGTCGGGCTCCAGCGAGGAGACCGCGCCGTTGTTCCGCACGTTGACGATCATCCGGCGGCGCTCGTCGCGCTCGATCGCGCAGATGGTGTCGACGGCGAACTCGCCGTGCTCGCCGCCGCCGCGCTCGCGGGACGGGTCGGGGTCGTCCTTGCGCGACTCGGCCTCGACCTGCGCGTAGTAGGCGGGCAGCATCGCGAGGACGTCCTCGGCGCGGGTGGTGCCCTTGGCGCGCAGCTCTTCCACGACCTCGTCGTGGAAGAAGTAGTACTTGGCGTAGGAGTTCGGCAGGAAGCCGAGGGCCTTGGCGAGCTCGGCCATGCGGGCCGGGTCGCGCCACGGCGTGGCGCCGCCGCCGGGGACCTCCAGGCCGGCGAGCAGCGCGGGCAGGTCGAGCTCGGCGCCGTCGAGGCGCAGCCGCTCGGCCCAGGTGGCGTGGTTCAGGCCGATCCAGTCGGCCTCCAGGCGGTCGAAGGGCAGGCCGAGGAGCTCGGCCCACATCTCGGTGTCGCCGATGTTCTGGTCGCAGAGGCCGAGAACGCGGGCGCCGCTGTAGCGGGCGACGGCGTCGGTGACGATGTTGGTCGGGTTGGTGTAGTTGACGATCCAGGCGTCGCCGGCGTGCTCGGCGATGTCCAGCAGGACCGGGACGGAGCGCAGCGCCATCAGCAGCCCGCCGGGCCCGGCCGTCTCCTGCCCGACGACGCCGTGCCGCAGCGGGATCGACTCGTCCAGGTGCCGGGCCGCCAGACCCCCGGGACGGAAGGTGGTGAAGATGTAGCTCGCGCCGTCGAGGGCGGGCTTCAGCTCGGGGTGGACGGTGACGGTGAGGTCGGCGCCGCGCGCCGCGAACATGCGGCGGGCGAGCCGCGCCATGACCTCCAGGTGCGCGGCGTCGGTGTCGTGGCAGGCGATCTCGGTGCCCGCCAGGTCGGCGGCGCGGTGCAGCAGCCCCCGGATCACTCCGGGCAGGTAGCCGCTGCCCGCCCCCACGATGGCGATCTTCAACGGTGGAGCTCCAGTCCTCGCGGTGGTTCGGGTGTCAGCGCAGCGTCGGCGCGGCCCGGGTGACCGAGTCGGCGCCCCGGCCGATCTCGGCGTCGGGGATGTGCGGGACGACGAAGGCGTACTCGGCCAGCACCTCCGCCGGGACCTCGGCGGACTCGCCGAACTCGGCGATCTCGCCCCAGCAGGGCGCGCCGAGCGAGCCGCTGTGGTGGCGGACCGACAGGCCCGCGCAGAGGTTGGCGAAGCGCAGCCGCTCGGCGAGCGGCCAGCCGGCGAGCGTCCCGTAGACGAACCCGGCGGCGAACACGTCGCCCGCGCCCGTCGGGTCGAGCGCCTCGACGGGCAGCGCGGGCGCCGCGGCGCGCTCGCCGGTGGCCGAGTCGATCGCGATGGCGCCGCGCGCGCCCTGCTTGACGACGACGGCGGGCACCCGCGCGGCGAGCGCCTCCAGGGCCTCCTCGGCGGTGGCGGTGCGGGTGTAGGCCATCGCCTCGACGGCGTTCGGCAGGAACACGTCGACGTGCGCGAGGCGGTCCAGCACGTCCGACGACCAGGTCTCGGTGGGGTCCCAGCCGAGGTCGGCGAAGACCAGGCCGCCCGCCTCGCGGACGGTGCGCGCCCAGTGCGGGACGGGCCGGTCGATGTCGACGAAGCAGGACGCGGCGCGCGGCGGGACGGCGACGAGCTCGTCGGCGGTGAGCGGCGCGGGCCGGGCGTAGGTGACCATGCTGCGGTCGCTGGCGTAGGCGAGCGAGACGGTGACCGGGGTGGACCAGGACGGGACGCGCCGCGACCAGCGCAGGTCGACGTCCTCCTGCTCGGTGAGGGTGCGCCAGAGGTAGGAGCCGAACAGGTCGTCGCCGAAGGGGGCGGCGAGGCCGGTGCGCAGGCCGAGGCGGCTCATCGCGACGGCGATGTTGGCGACGCCGCCGGGCGCCGAGCCGAGGCCGTCGGTGACCAGCTCGGTGCCGGGCGGCGGCAGCCCGGGCAGCCCCGTGAAGATCATGTCCATGAAGACCTGGCCGGTGAGGAACACGTCGAGGCCGCGCTCGGGGCCGCCGAGGTGCGGGCGGGCGCCGTCGCAGGGGTCGGTGAACACCGCGGTCACGCGCCGAGGTCCGGGGCGGTGGCGGTGAACCGGGCGGTGACGGCCGCGCGGACGGTCTGCGCCTCGGGCGCGATCTCGATCGGCTCGGGCTCGCCGCCGGGGGCGGCGCCGGGCGCGGCGCGGGTGGCGAAGGTCTCCATGTAGGGCTGCGGCGGGGACGCCAGGCCCTCGTCGGACAGCTCGATCAGGCCGGTGAGGGTGCAGCCGAGCGCGTCGGCGTAGCCGCGGGCGCGGGCGACGGCCTCCTGGACGGCCTGCCGGGCGGCGCGGGCGTGCACCTCGCTGCCGGGGCGGAGCGCCCACCGGGGGCCGTGCACGGCGGTGCGCTCCAGGTCGCCGAGGCGGGCGACGAGCTCGCCGAGGACGGTGAAGTCGGTGACGGCGAGCTCGATCCAGGCGGTGCCCTGGTAGGCGCGGACGCCGCCCTCGCGGCGCCCGTGCCGCACCAGCGGCGTCACCCAGAGCCCGCCGGTCTCCGCCCTCTCCACGGCCTCGCCGTAGGAGCGGACGAGCTCCAGGGCCCGCCCGTTGCGCGCGGCGAGCGCGTCCAGGGCGGCCCGCCGGTCGGCGTCCTGGGCCTGGACGCGGACGGTCACGTGCGCGATCTCCGGCTCGACCTCCAGCACGGCCTCGCCGCGAACGCTGATCACCGGGGCGTCGGTCATACCGGCCAACCTAGCCGCTCGGCGGACCGCTCGGCGGCCGCCGGACGGTCCGTCGGAGGCCGGTGGTCAGAGGAAGGTCCGCCCCTCGCCGCGGTAGGTGGGGACGGTGGCGGTGACGCGGTCGCCCTCGATCAGGTGCAGCGCGGCGAACCGCTCGCACAGCTCGCCCGCCTTGGTGTGCCGGAACCAGACGCGGTCGCCGATCGCGAGCAGGTCGGCGGCGTGGCCGAGCAGCGGCGTCTGCACCTCGCCGGCGCCCTCGTTGGAGTCGTAGGACAGGCCGGTCGGCAGGTAGGGCTGGGGGAGGCGGACGGCGTCGGCGGGCCCGGACGCCAGGTAGCCGCCGCCGAGGACGGTGGCGACGCCGGGGCCGGGGCGCCGCACGACCGGGAGCGCGAACAGGGCGGCGGGGCGGCCGCGGAAGTTGGAGTAGTGGTCGAACAGGTGCGGCTGGTAGAGCCCGGACCCGGCGGCGACCTCGGTGACGGCCTTCTCCGCGACGGTCTTCTCGATGCTGCCGGTGCCTCCGCCGTTGACGAACTCCAGGTCGGCGACCCGCCGGACGGCCTGCACGATGAGGCCGCGGCGGCGCACCAGCTCGATCCGCGAGCGGCGCTGCATGGCGGAGATGACCTTGCCGCGGGCGGCGCGTCCGGGCGGGGCGTCGCCGACGCCGGCGATCTGCGACTCGTAGGCCATGAGGCCGGCCAGGTGCAGCCCGGGGCGCTTGACGATCAGCTCGGCGAGCCCGGCGACCTCCTCGGGGGTGCGCAGCGGGGAGCGCAGCGCGCCGATCCGGACGCGGCCGCCGAGCGGCCGGTAGGAGGCGTCGATGTCGATGCAGACGCGGACGCGGGCGCCGCCCGCGGCGGCCTCGATGAGGTCCAGGTGCGCGGGGGAGTCCACCATCAGGGTGATCGCGGCGGCTGCGGCCGGGTCGGCGGCCAGCTCGGCGATCGCGGTGCGGTCCGCGGTCGGGTAGGCGACGAGGATGTCGTCGCTGACGCCCTCGCGGAACAGCCAGAGCGCCTCGGGGAGGGTGAAGCCCATGACCCCGGCGAAGCCGTCCATGGCCAGGACCTCCTCCAGCACGGCCCGGCAGCGCACGGACTTGCTGGCGACCCGGATCGGCTTGCCCGCGGCGCGCTCCACCATGGCCGCGGCGTTGGCGCGCAGCGCCGTCATGTCGACGGCGGCGAACGGCGCCTCGAAGGCGGCGGTGGCGGCGTCGTAGCGGTCGCGCAGGTTCATGCTGCCAGGGTGCCACAGAACCAGAGAACATGAAAAGCGTTCACGTATGGTGCGGGCGCGTCACTTCTGCGCGGGGTGGGCGGCGAAGAAGCTCCACAGCATGGTGCTCGCGCCCTTCGGCCACTGGTGCTTCCCGCCGTCGATCTTGCAGTAGGTGACCGCCACGCCGTCCTTGCCCTTGCCGGTCGAGTCGCAGCCGGTGTTCGCCGTCAGCGCCTCGACCCGCTCGTCCGGCGCGGGCAGCCCGGCGAGCTTGCGCCAGAACTCCACCGCGTCGCGGACCGGCGGGAACGGCCGGCCGTCGTTGACGTCGCGCCGCCCGCCGCCGTTGATCGGGACGTTGGTGTCGGCGGTCCCGTGGAAGATCATCGCCGAGACGGGGCGGTCCGGGTCGCAGTGCGTGACGAGCGACCCCTCCACCACGCCGATCGCGGCGACCTTGTCCGGGGCCTCGCAGGCCATCCGGTAGGCCATCCCGGCGCCGTTGGAGAAGCCGGTGACGTAGACGCGGCGGTCGTCGGCGAGCCCGGAGCCGGTGAGCTTGTCGATCAGCTTGGACAGGAAGGAGACGTCGTCGATCTTCGTCATCTTGGCGATGCCGCAGCAGTCCCCGGCGTTCCAGGTGGTCGCGACGCCGTCGGGGTAGACGGCGAGGAACCCCTTCTCGTCGGCGAGCGCGTCGAAGTTCGTCAGCTTCTCCATCTGGCTCATGTTGGCGAGGCCGCCGTGCAGCGCGATCACGACGGGCAGCGGCTCGGCCGGCTTGCCGCCGTCCCACTTCGCCTTCCTGAGCTGCGGCGGGACGTGCAGCAGGAACTCGCGGTGCCCCGGCGTCCCGACGTCGATCTTCTGCTTGTGGGTGCCGGCGGCGGTCGGCATCCCGTCCACGGTCGCCGGCGCCCTCCCGCTCTTGCCGGTGCTCTTCCCGCCGCCCCCGCTCCCGCCCTCGTCGGTCTTCTGGCAGGCGGTGAGCAGGAGGGAGACCGCCATCACCAGCAGCACGAGTCGACGCATGCCAGCAGATCTAACCCCAGCGGACCGCCTGAAACTACTGCCAAGTAGCTCAAAGTTCGCCGGTGCCGAACGCGCGCAGGAAGGTGTCGGCGGCGGCGCGCGCCACCTCGCGCATCTCCTCCTCGGGCACCTCGCGGGTGCCGAGGCGCGTGCGGCGGTCGAGCGAGCCGCAGAGCAGGCCGCCGAACTGCTCGGCGGCGAGCGCGGGATCGGCGGCGCGCAGCCGCCCGGCGAGGACGAGCCGCGCGAGCCGGTCGGCGAGCGCCTCGTTCACCCGGTCCGCCACCCCGTCCTGGACGAGCCCGAGCAGGTCGGGGAAGCGGCCGGCCTCGGCCGCCAGCAGCCGCCGCAGCGTCCAGGAGTGCGGCGCGCAGTAGCAGCGGACGAGGCGGAGGCCGGCGTCCTCCAGCAGCGCCCGCAGGTCGCCATCGCGGTCGGCGAGCGGCGCGACGGCCGCCAGGTTGCGCGCGAGCGCCTCCTCGGAGAGCGCCGCGAACGCCTGGCGGAGCAGCGTCTCCTTGTCGCCGAAGTGGTTGTAGACGGTCGCCTTGGCGACGCCCGCCTCGGCGGCGATGACGTCGACGCCGGCCCGGTCGTAGCCCTCGCGATCGAACACGCGGAGCGCCGCGTCCAGGATCGCCCGCCGCTTGTCGATCCGCCCGCGCGTCAGCGCCGTGCCCGCTTCGCCCATGGCCGCATCCTACGCACCGGCCCGCCGGAATGGACTCACCGGTCCAGTTTCCTGATAGCTCTTGTATAGAACGCTATGGTCTCCTAATTTATACTCACCAGTCTTGTTAATGAGACCTTTCAGGAGTGACGGCCATGCCCCCCACCGCGTCCGAACGGTTCGATCCCGCCCTGCGGCGCCTCGTCGCGGTGGTCCTGCTCGGCGGGATCATGAGCATCCTGGACGGCACGATGACCGCCGCCGCGGCGGAGTCGCTGGTCACCGGCCTGCACGGGACGCTGACGGCGGTCGGCTGGGTGTCCACCGCCTACCTGCTCGCGCTCACCCTCACCGTCCCGGTGTCGGGCTGGGCGCTGGCGCGCCTCGGCGGCCGCCGCCTCTGGCTCGGCGGCCTCGCGCTCTTCCTGGCCGGCTCCCTCGCCGCCGCCCTCGCCTGGAACGTCCCCTCGCTGGTGGCGTTCCGCGTCGTGCAGGGCGCCGGCGCGGGCCTCCTCGACCCGCTGATGCTGACGCTGCTCGCGCGCGGCGCCGGCCCGGCCCGCGCCGGCCGGGTGATGGGCCTGATGGGGATGGTCCTGTCGCTCGGGCCGGTGTTCGGGCCCGTCCTCGGCGGGCTGGTGGTGGACGCGGCGGGCTGGCGCTGGATGTTCCTGATCAACCTGCCGGTCGGGCTCGCCGCCTTCGCCGCCGCGCTCCGCACCCTCCCGGCGGATCCGCCGGAGGGGGAGCGGGCGCGGCTGGACCTGGTCGGCCTCGCCCTCGTCGGGCCGGGCGCGGCGGCCCTCGTGCTCGCGCTGTCGCGCGTCGCGGGCCACGGCGCGGCGTCCTGGCAGGTCCTCGCGCCGCTCGCCGCCGCGGCCGTCCTGCTCGCCGCCTACGCGCCGCACGCGTTCCGGGCGCGCCGCACCCCGCCGCTGATCGAGCCGCGGCTGTTCGCGAGCGGCGGCTTCACCGCGAGCGTCGCCATCGCGGCCGTCAACGGCCTCGCCACCTACGCCGCGCTGTTCATGCTGCCGCTCTACTACCGGCAGGAGGGCGGGCACGGCGCGGCGGCGACGGGGCTGCTCATCGCGCCGCTCGGGCTGGCGTCGGCGCTCGCGATGCCGCTCACCGGACGCCTGTCGGACCGCGTCGGCACCCGCGCCCTGGTGCGCGGCGGCGGGATCCTCGCGGTGCTCTGCGCGCTCGCCTTCACCCGCCTGTCACCGGACAGCGCGGCGGCCTGGACCGTGGCGGCGAGCCTCGGCCTCGGCCTCGCGCTCGGGTGCGTCGGCGCGCCGGTCATCGGCGGCGTCTACCGGACGCTGCCCCCGGCGCTGGTGCCGCAGGGCAGCGCGGTGCTCTACATGCTGAACCAGCTCGGCGCGGCCCTCGGGATCGCCGCGGTCGCGCTGGTCGTGGAGTCGGCCGGGCCCGGCGTCGCCGGGTTCCGGCACGTCGCCTGGCTCACGGCCGCGGCGCTGGCCGTCGTCCTCGCGGGATCGGCGCTGCTGCCCGGCCGTCCCGCGCCCGAGCCCGAGCCCGCGCCCGCGGCGGACGGGGTGCTCAGCCCGGGTCGGTGAGGCGGGCGAGCAGCACTCCGGTGACGATCAGCGCGAGGGCGGCGAGCCGGCCAGCGCTCAGCGGGTCCTTCTGCACCACCAGCCCGAGCGTGATCGCGCCGATCGCGCCGATGCCGGTGAAGGCTGCGTAGGCGGTGCCGACGGGCAGCGCGCGCATCGCGAAGGTGAGCAGGTAGACCGACGCGGCCGCGAGCAGCAGGCAGAGCAGGGTGGGCAGCGGCCGGGTGAAGTTCTCGGTCGGCCGGATGCTCTGCGAGAACGCGATCTCGACCGCGCCCGCGAGCAGCAGCATGAGCCAGGCCATGGCGGCCTCCATCACAAGTGGACATCGTGTCCGTTTATTGAAGCGGACGCGGTGTCCACTTGTCCAGGGGGTCGGCTAGAGTGCCCGCATGGACGACCCGCTCGCCGCGCGTCCCGCCCGCCCGCGCGAGCGCGCCGACGCCGCCCGCAACCGGGCGCGGGTGCTGGACGCCGCCGCCGCCCTGTTCGCCGCGCGCGACCCGCGCACCGTCACCATGGACGACGTCGCCAAGGCCGCGGGCGTCGGCCGCGGCACCCTCTACCGCCGCTACCCCGACGTCGCCTCGATCGCGCTCGCCCTGCTGGACGAGCACGAGCGGGCCCTCCAGGAGCGGCTGCTCGGCGGGCCGCCGCCGCTCGGGCCGGGCGCCCCGCCGGGGGAGCGGCTGGCCGCCTTCTACGCCGCGATGGTCGAGCTGCTGGAGGCCCACATCGGCCTCGCGCTCGGCGCCGAGGCGGGCGGCGCCCGCTTCGCGGCGGGCGCCTACGGCTTCTGGCGCGCGCACGTCCGGGCCCTGCTCGCCGAGGCGGGCGTCCCGCAGACCGGCGCGCTGCCCGACGCGCTGCTCGCCCCCCTCGCGCCCGAGCTCTACGCCCACCAGCGGGCGCGCGGCGACACGCCCGCCGCCGTCACCGCCGCGCTCGCCGAGCTGGCCCGCCGCGTCACCCGCGGCTGACCGGGAACGCGGCAGGCCCCCGCGTCCGGGACGGGACGCGGGGGCCTGCGCGGGCGCGGCTACTTGCGCAGCAGCTTCGGCTCGCCCAGCGGGGCGACCTTCTTGTAGGTCTTGACCTGCGACTTCAGGGTCGGGAACAGCTCGGTGTAGGACTTGCTCGCCAGGTACAGGCGGAACGTGGCGCTGTTCTTGCCCGACGCCGACGGCAGCCCGGACCGCAGGTCCGCGATCGGGGCGAGCAGGCCGCAGCCGCTCGTCGCCGGGGCGCTGAAGGCGTTGTCGTGGACCGTCACGCCGAGCGCGTCGTCGTACCAGGTGAAGGTGTCCATGTCGGCGTTCAGGTTCAGCTTGACGGGCGCGGCGGCCGTGCCGACGGAGCAGTTCTTGTCCATCAGCGCGTTGATGACCTTGATGCGCAGATCGATGGTGGAATTGATGCCCATGCCGTCCTCGGTGAACCGCATGGTGAAGTTCCCGGCGTAGACCGGCTGCACCTGGAGCTTCAGCAGCGGCAGCAGGTCGTCGCTGCCGGGGATGCCGAGCGCGCCGCCGGCGACCGTCATCGGCGCCGACTTCACCGACTCGACGATGGTGCGGGTGTCGCCGGTGCGCGGATCGGTGCCGGAGATCGCGGTGATCCGCATCGCGGTCGCCGCGGTGAGCGGCTGGTCGATCGAGCCGATCTTCATCGAGCCCTCGGGGATCACGATGTTCTCGCAGATCCACTGGCCGGGGTCCGCGCCGACCGGCAGCATGTCCGGGCAGTCGGCGTAGTCGAAGGCCACGCCGGAGGGGTCGGCGAGCGCCGGGGTCGCCGCGGCGGCGACGGCGGCGGGCGCGAGCGGCGCGACGAGCGCGGCCGCCAGGGCCTTGGAGGTGAGGGAACGCCGCAGCCGGCGGGCCGGGCGTGGGGTGGGGTTCGTCATGACTCAGCGCCTTTCCCGGAGGTCGCCCGGGCGCTCCCCGACCGGGTACGACGGCTCCAGTGACGACTGGGACGGTAGGCCGCCGCGGCGAAGAGGATCAAGGAAATTCGATCACGGAATGATCTCAATGACCGCCCGGTCAGTTGCAGGAGGCCCCTGCCGGTAAGGGTTCTCAGTGCGCGTGGCCGCCGCCGCTGCTGGCCGTGCCGACGATCAGCAGGATGCCGGCGACGCCGAGCCCCGTCATGAGCAGCGTCGCGACGCGCGGATGGTTGGCGTGCGCCTCGGGCAGGATGTCGGCCGCGGCCAGGTACAGCAGCACGCCGGAGATGAACCCGAGGTAGGGGCCGAGCACCGCGTGCGGGATGTCGACGACCTGGGTGAGCGCCGCGCCCGCCACCGGCGCCAGCATCGCGGCGGCCAGGAACGGCCGCGCCGGGCGCTTGTCGCGGTCGCGGAACGCGGCGAAGGTCACGGTGTTGAAGCCGTCGGCGAAGTTGTGCGCGAACACCGCGAGCGCCACCAGCAGCCCGGTCGCGCCGGGCGCCTCCAGCGCGAGGCCGATGCTGAGGCCGTCCAGGAAGGTGTGGGTGATCACCGCGAGGGCGGCGATCCGCCCCGACGCCTCGCCGCCGGGATGGTCGTGCGGCGCGTACTCGTGCTCGTGCGCGGCGTGCATCGCGGTCGCCTGCTCGACGACGTGCAGCAGCGCGAAGCCGATCGCGAACCCGACCATCGGCAGCGGCACGTGCAGCAGCTCGCCGCCCGACTCCGCCAGCGACTCGGGCAGCAGGTCGAACGACACCACGCCGAGCACGATGCCGCCGGCGAGGCCGAGCACCAGGTGGCGATGGTCGTGCGCGCGCGCCGCGACCACGCCCCCGAACAGGATCATCAGGGACGACACGAGCGCCAGCAGCACGGCCATGATCGTGTTCCTACCCGCCCGCCGGTTCTGACGCATACCAGCGGATCGTCATGATCGGCCCTCGCCGGGCGCCGGGCGCGACCGGCGCGCCGGCGCGCGCCGCCGTCCGCCGGAAGGGGCGACATGGCCGCGCGCCGCGGGCCCGCGGCGTAAGCTCTGGTGTCCTGGCCTGGGCGTTCTCCGGGCCGGCGCGCCGCGAGCGACCAAGTGGAAGTGGGACCGTGACCGAATACGTGCTGACGCTCTCCTGCCCGGACCGCCCCGGGATCGTCTCCGCGGTCTCCGGGCTGCTCGCCGCGCGCGGCTGCAACATCCTGGAGAGCCAGCAGTTCGGCGACCGCGACACCGGCACCTTCTTCATGCGCGTCCAGTTCGCGGCCCCCGAGGGCGCCGGCCGCGACGCCCTCGACGGCGCGCTCGCCGCCCTCGGCACCGACCTCGGCCTGGACTGGCGGCTGCACGCCACCGCCGAGCGGCCCCGCGTCCTCATCATGGTCTCCAAGGGCGGCCACTGCCTGAACGACCTGCTCTACCGGCAGCGCTCGGGCCTGCTCGGCATCGACGTCGTCGCCGTCGCCTCCAACCACCCCGACCTGCGGCCGCTCACCCAGTCCTACGGGATCGACTACCACCACCTGCCGGTCGGGCCGGGCGGCAAGGAGGCCCAGGAGGCCGAGATCCTCACCCTGGTCGGGCACTACCGCGCCGACCTGGTGGTGCTGGCCCGCTACATGCAGATCCTGTCCGACGACCTGTGCGCCAAATTGCCCGGCCGGATCATCAACATCCACCACTCGTTCCTGCCGAGCTTCAAGGGCGCCCGCCCCTACCACCAGGCGCACGCGCGCGGCGTCAAGGTGATCGGCGCGACCGCGCACTACGTCACCGCCGACCTGGACGAGGGGCCGATCATCGAGCAGGAGGTCGCCCGCGTCGACCACGCCCACAGCGCCGACGACCTCGTCGCCGTCGGGCGCGACGTCGAGTGCCTCGCGCTGGCCCGCGCCGTCCGCTGGCACACCGAGCACCGGGTGCTGCTGAACGGCGCGCGCACCGTCGTCTTCCGCTAGACCGTCCTCCGCCAGGACGCGGCGGGCCGCGACGGCCCTCCCGTGAACGTCGCGGCCCGCGGGTCCGGGACCCTCCAGCGCCCCAGGGCGTACCTTGCGGGTCTACGTTCTGTTACGCGGCGCCCAGGCGGCCCCCGGCGGCGTTGTCGTCGGTCGACGGCCAACACCGGGCCGCCTCCCTCCTCCGCCTTGCCAGGGACCACCTGGACACCGCTCACGACGAACAAGACCCGCAAGGCACGCCCTAGTCGGCGTTGCGCTGGATGCCCCGCAGCTTGTCGGCGAACGCCGAGTTCTGGAGCTCGGCGAGCTTCTTCTCCAGAGCCTGCCTGAGGCTCTCGACGCCGGTCCGCAGGCGGGTCATGCCGTCCAGCGTCGGCCGCGGCGCCGGCGCGTCCTGCATCCCGGCCGACGGCGACGAGGCGGGCAGCGGTTCGGCGGCCCGCGCGGACGCGGCGGCCGGCGGCACGACCGCCAGCGCCAGGGCGGCGGCCGCGGTGGCCGCGGCCCGGCCGAGTCGATGATGGATCATGATCCCGGCATACCCGGCCGTCCTTCCCCGGATGGGGATGAGCTGGTCAAGACTCCCTAGAGCAGCGGGCGGCGCCACGGGGCGGATGGGCGTGACCTCCGGTGGGCCGTGCACCACCATGGGTGACGGCGCCGGCTGGGGCGTCCGGGCGCGACGGGGATGGTGATGGGCGAGACGCTGGTCACGGAGCTGATCGAGGACGTCGAGGCGCGGCAGCGGGCCGGCCGGCTCGCGCTGGGCGAGTTCCGGGCGCGCCGCACGGCGCTCGGGATCGCGGTCGCGCTGCTGGTCGCGGGCGCGACCGGGACGGCGGCGCTGGAGATCCTGTCGCGGATGGCCGGCTGGCCCGCCGGCCTGCTGCCGGTCCACCGGATCGCCGCGGGCCTCCGCGCCACCGCCTGGCACGACCGGCGGGTCGTCGCGGCCGGCGGGCTGATGCTCGCCGCCGGCGTGGCGCTCGCCGCGGCGGCGCTGCCCGGCCGGCTCCGGATGGTGCCGCTGCGCGGCGGCGACGGCGACCTGGCCGCCGGGCTGAGCCGCGCCGCCGTCGTCCGGGTCCTCGACGAGGCCGTGCGGGCGGTCCCCGGCGTGGAACGCTCCCGGGTGCGGCTGCGGGGCCTGGTGCACCGCCGCGTGGAGGTGCGGGCGCACACCGGGTTCCGCAACGCCGGGAACCTGCCCGAGCTGATCCGCGCCGCCGTCGGCGAGCGGATGGAGCGGCTCGGCCTGCTGCAGAGCCGCACCGTCGAGGTCCAGCTGAGCTGGCGGAGGGACTGAGCGTGCGCACCCTCACCGCCGTGACCGGCGCCGTCCTCGCGGCCGCCGGCGCCGCCGTCCTCGCCGTCGCCGCCGGCCCGCTCGGCGGCGGCCCCGTGCTGTGGCCCGCGCTGGTCCGCTACCCGGCCGGGCACCACGGGTTCTGGCCCGTCGTCGCGGCCCTGCTGGAGCTCGCCGGGCTCGCCGCCACCGCGTCGCTCCTCGCCCAGGTCCGCGACGCCGCGCACCGCCGGCTGCCCGCCGTCGACGGCCCCACCCGGATGCTCACCCGCGCCGCCGGCCGCGACCTGCGGCGGCGCGCGCTGAAGGTGCCGGGCGTGCGGGACGCGCGGCTCCGCTTCACCGGCACCCGCGCGCGGCCCCGCCTCGTCATGACGGTCACCTGCCCGACGGACGCGCCCCTCGCCGAGGTGTGCGCGGCCCTCCGGGAGGGCCCCGTCGCGCGGTACCGGGAGGCCGTCGGCCTGGACGGCCTCGTCGTCGTCCTCCGCTTCACCCTGGAGTACCAGCAGGCGAAGCTCCTCTAGCCGCCGAGCGGAATGCCGTCATGGTGATGGTTTGGTTGCCTCGCGGAAAGGCCGGGTAGTGCACTCTCGGTAGCGATCCGCGACGGACGGCAACGAGGGGGCTGTGATGGGCGACAAGATGAGCGGCAAGATGGACCAGGCCAAGGGCAAGCTCAAGGAGGCCGCCGGCAAGGTGACCGGCGACTCGGAGATGCAGGGCGAGGGCAAGGGCCAGCAGATGAAGGGCCAGGCCACCGAGGCCATGGGCAACGCCCGCGACAAGGCCGGCGACGCGGTGGACAAGGCCAAGGGCATGTTCCGCGGCGGCAAGCACGACGACGGCGGCCGGTAGGCGCGGCGCCGCGCGAGCGGCGCGTGGACGAGCGGAGGGCGGCGCGGCGACACCCGCGCCGCCCTCCGCCGTCTCCCGCCCGCCGCCCCGCCGGAACCCCATTGACCTGCATATTGTCGGCAAACGTGGTTTTGGTGTCGCGCTCCGTGAGCATGATCGCATCATCACGGACTCAGCAGGGGGGAACGACGTGAGCCAGGAGAACGGTCAAGCGACCCGGGAGTCGTCGGTCGGCACGCTGCCGAACCAGGCTCCGCGGCCCGGCGCCGACAAGAGCGCGCGGCCCGGCAACGGCCTGCAGAAGGCCGGCGGCGACCAGAGCAGCGAGCTGGTCACCGAGCAGGGCAAGACCAAGATCGCCGACGGGGTCGTCGCGAAGGTCGCCGGCATGGCGGCCCGCGAGATCGGCGGCGTGCACGCGATGGGCGCGGGCATGGCCCGCACGTTCGGCTCCGTCAAGGAGCGGCTGCCCGGGCAGAAGACCAACGTGACGCAGGGCGTCGCGGTGCAGGTCGGCGAGCGCCAGGCGGCCGTGGACATCGACCTGGTCGTCGAGTACGGGGTGTCCATCCCCGACCTGGCGACCGCGGTCCGCGACAACGTGATCAGCGAGGTCGAGCACATGACCGGGCTGGAGGTCGTCGAGGTGAACATCACCGTGGACGACATCCACCTGCCCGACGAGGACGACGGCGACGACGCCAAGGCCGAGCAGGCCAAGGCCAAGGACGAGGCCGAGCAGGCCAAGCCGCGGGTGCAGTGACGCGATGGCGGCGACCACGGGGACGGCGACCACGGGCACCGGAACGGGGACGGCGGGCGCCGGGGGGCGCACCGCGTCCGCGGACCTCGCCGAGCGGATCGCGGCCGCGGTGGCGGCGCTGCCCGACGTGGCCGGCCTCACCGCCGGCCCGCGCGGCCGCGTGGTCACCTACCGGGTGGGCGCGCCGGTCACCGGCGTCGCGGTCCGGGACGGCCGGGTCGAGGTCGGCGTGGTCGCCCGGTTCGGGCGGCCGCTCGCCGAGATCGGCGACGCCGTGCGCACCGCGGCCGCCCCGCTCGCGGAGGGCCGCGAGGTGGACGTGCTGATCGGCGACATCGCCGGCCCGGCGGACGATGACGGGGCGGATGGCGCGGCGGACGGCTGAGGAGAAGGCGGCGTTCCGCGCCTGGGCGCGCGCCCACCATCCGGACGCCGGCGGCGATCCGGCGGAGTTCGCCGCCGGGATGCGGCGCTGGAACGAGGACGGCGGGCGCGGCGCGCCCGGCGGCGCCCGCCCGGCGGCGGACGTCGTCGGGGTGCGGCGCCACCGCGGTCCGGGGGCGCGGCTGAAGCGGTGGCGGGAGCGGCGCCGGAGGGCGAAGCGCCTGCAGTAGGGCGCCCGCGTCGAGGGCGCCGGTAATGAGAGCGCCCGAAGAGGGGGGACAGAGATGAGCGGAAAGACGTGGTCCCTGGTGGGGCTCGCGTACGGCCTGGCGGTCGGCTTCGCCGGGGCGTTCGGCGGGTTCGGGGCCTTCCTGATCGTGCTGCTGCTCGGCGCGCTCGGCTTCCTGGTCGGCCGGGTCGTCGACGGCGAGCTGGACATGGGCGAGGTGTTCGCGTCCTTCGGCGGGAACAGGAAGTCATGAGCGGGGCGGAGCTGAGCGGTCCGGGCCGCGGCACGACGACGATCGCCGACCGGGTGGTCGCGCGGATCGCCGCGTACGCCGCCGGGACGTGCGAGGAGACCGGGGGCGCGCAGCGCCGCGTGCTCGGCGTCCCGATGGGCGGCTCCGGCACCGCCAACACCGACGTGCACGTGCGCGGCGACATCGTCACCGCGCGCGTCGAGCTGACGGTCGCCTACCCGGCGCCGGTGCGGGCCGTCGCCCGCGAGGTGCGCGAGCGCGTCCGCCGGCAGATCGAGCGGCAGACCGGCCTCACCGTCCGGCAGGTGGACGTCGAGGTCGCCGCGCTGGAGCGCGCCGTCCCGGCGCAGCGCACCGCGCGCGAACCGGCGGGGGTGCGGTGATGGCGACGCAGACCGAGCGGCTCCCGCAGGCGCCCGCCGCGCCGGCGCCCGCGCACGCGGCGCCCAGCGGAGGCGGCGCCGCCGACCGGCGCGCCCGCCGGGTGTTCCGGCCGCGCCGCATCGTGATGTCGCTGATCGGCGCGGTGCTGCTCACCGCCGCCGGGGTGCTCGTCGCGATCGAGGCGATCTCGGCGCTGGCCGGGTCGCCCGCGAAGCTGGTGCCCTACGAGCGGCTGACGAACTGGCTGGCGGGCATCGCCTACAACGACTGGCGGGCGTACACGATGGCCGGCGTGGTCATCGCCGCCGGCCTGCTGTTCCTGCTGGCCGGGCTGCTGCCGGGCCGGCCGCGGCTCGTCCCGCTGCACGGCGACGACCCGAACCTGCTGATCGGCATCACCAAGGGCGGGCTGAAGCACGCCGCGTCCGCAGCCGCCGAGGAGGTGGACGGCGTCACCGGCGTCGCCGGGGTGAAGCTGAAGCGGCGCGCCATGGTCGTCACCGTCCGCACCGCGCTCCGCGAGCCCGGCGACCTCGACCGGCGCGTCGCCGCCGCCGTGCAGCGCCGCGTGGACGAGCTCGGCCCGGTGCCCGCGCGCCGGGTGTCGGCCCGCACCGTCTCCGGGAGGAAATGACCATGGACCGCCGCGCCGCCCGCCTCAACCGGACGCTGCTGACGCTGCTCGGGCTCGCCCTCGTGATCGGCGGCGGCATCGCCCTCGCCCGCGGCCTCGGCGCCTTCGGCCGCCGGTTCCGCGACGACGCGCTCGTCACCGGCCGGATGCGCGCCTACGCCGAGGGCCACGGCTGGTTCTGGTACGCGGTCGCGGCCGGGGCGGTCGTGCTCGCGCTCATCGGGATCGCCTGGCTGCTCGCGCAGTCGCGCTCGGACCGCCTGCCCGGCCTGGCGCTGGAGGACGACGACGCGGCCGGCGCCACGAACGTGTCCGGCAAGGCCGTGACGCAGGCGCTGGAGGACGAGATCGAGGAGTACCCGGGGGTGCACAGCGCCAGCGCGCGCCTCGTCGGCACCGCCGACCGCCCGCGGCTCCGCCTCAACGTCTCCTACGACGACCGCGCCGACCTCCAGGGCCTGCGGCTCGGCATCGCCGACCAGGCGGTCACCCGCCTCTGCGCGGCGCTGGAGCGCCGTTCCCTGCCGACGGTCGTGCGCCTGCGCCTCGTCTCCGGCCCGGATCACTCCAAGCGCACCCTCGCCTGAGCATGACCACCCGCCCACCTCACGTCGAGATGCGGCGTGTTGCGCACTTTCGATCTTCAAAGTGCGCAACACGCCGCATCTCGACCGTCGATGACCGGACGGTCACGGGCGGCCGGGCGGGCGGTTCGGCGGGCGTCTCGCGGACTTTGTCCGATATTGGCGCGAGGTAGGCCCGGAGTCTCCGCAACCGCGTCTAGCGTGATGGGTGTTCGCTCCGAACGTCGAGGGGAGGAGGCCCCGCTTGACCGACGCCGACACGACGGGCGGCTCTCAAGGGAGCCCTTCGACACGCGGGAGGACCGATTGCCGATTCCTATGACGGGTTCCTTCCACTGAGAGACCCGAAAACCCGGGGCCGCGGCGCACACCGCCGCGGCCCCGAGCCGCGTCCACCCCACGACCACCCGGTCATCACCCGTTGACTTGCGGCGTGTTGCCCCATGGGAGCGCTTCCATAGGGCAACACGCCGCAAGTCGACGAAGGGTGACCAGGTGGTCGTGGTGGCGCGGGTGTCTGTGGTGCGGGTCACGCTACCTGTGGGTAGTAAATTCCAACTGACGTGGCATGCTCGGGGGTGCAGTCAGGTGGAAAAACCAACGGAGGTGGGCGCGGTGCGCGAAGCCGTGATCGTCGAGGCCGTCCGGACGCCGGTCGGCAAGGGCAAGCCGGGCGGGGCGCTGCACGAGGAGCATCCCGTGGACCTGCTCGCCCGGACCCTCAAGACCCTCGTGGAGCGGGCCGGGATCGATCCCGCGCTGGTGGACGACGTGATCGGCGGCGTGGTCACCCAGGCGGGCGACCAGGCGCTGAACGCCACCCGCAGCGCGGTGCTCGCCGCCGGGTTCCCCGAGAGCGTGCCCGCCACGACCGTGGACCGCCAGTGCGGCTCGTCCCAGCAGGCCCTGCACTTCGCCGCGCAGGGCGTGATCAGCGGTGCCTACGACGTCGCGATCGCCTGCGGCGTCGAGTCGATGTCGCGCGTGCCGATGGGCGCGGCGGTGCTGCCGGGCAGCGACCCGTTCGGGCCGGGCGTCGCCGCCCGCTACCCCGAGGGCCTGGTCGGGCAGGGCATCAGCGCCGAGCTGATCGCCGCCCGCTGGGACCTGCCGCGCGCCGAGCTCGACGCGTTCGCCGCCGAGTCCCACCAGCGCGCCGCCCGCGCCTGGAAGGACGGCGAGTTCGACCGCGAGGTCGCCTGGACGGGCGTCCCGGACGAGACCGTCCGCCCGTCCACCACCCCGGAGATCCTCGCCGGCCTGAAGCCCGCCTACTACGCCGACCGCTACGCCGAGCGGTTCCCCGAGATCGGCTGGCGGATCACCGCGGGCAACGCCTCCCCGATCAACGACGGCGCGGCGGCCGTCCTGGTGATGGACCGCGACGTCGCCGAGCGGCTCGGGCTGCGCCCGCGCGCCCGGTTCCACTCGTTCGCGGTCGTCGGCGACGACCCGCTGCTGATGCTCACCGCGATCATCCCCGCCACCGCGAAGGTGCTGGACCGCGCCGGCCTCGCCCTGGCCGACATCGACCTGTTCGAGGTCAACGAGGCGTTCGCGCCCGTCGTGCTGGCCTGGGAGCGCGAGACCGGCGCCGACCACGCGCGGGTCAACGTGCGCGGCGGCGCGATCGCGATCGGGCACCCGCTCGGCGCGTCCGGCGCCCGCATCATGACGACCCTGCTGCACAACCTGGAGGACCGCGGCGCCCGCTACGGCCTGCAGACCATGTGCGAGGCGGGCGGCCTCGCCAACGCCACGATCATCGAACGGCTGTAGCGGCGGGCGGGCGGATAGGCTCGGAGCATGCCCAAGGACGCCCACCCGCGGCACTGCTCGATCGCCGGCACGCTCGACCTCGTCGGCGAGCGCTGGAGCCTGCTCGCCCTCCGCGAGATCGCCCGCGGTGTCCGCCGCTTCGACGGCATCGCCTACCACACCGGCGCGTCCCGCGACATCCTCACCGCCCGCCTGCGCAAGCTGGAGGCGGTGGGGATCGTCCGCCGCGAGCGCTACCAGGAGCACCCCGACCGCTACGAGTACCACCTGACGCCCGAGGGCGCCGAGCTGAACGACGTGCTGCTCGTCCTCGGCCGGTGGGGCGACCGGCACCTGAACCCGGGCGCTCCGCCGGTCCGGTTCCGGCACGCGTGCGGCGAGCAGCTGGAGGCCGAGGTGGTCTGCGCGCACTGCGGCCGGCCCGCCCGCGAGGGCCTCACCATCCTGGACGAGCAGCCCGCCGCCACCTGACGCACCCCGCGACGATCACCCACGGTGATCGTCAGGAAACGTTCAGCTCCCCTCCATCGCGCCTTCGGCTTCGCGGCGCATCCTCCCCGTGACAGTCCGATCCCTGGGGAGGATCCGTGGGCAGGCGTCTTCGCGTGACGTTGTGGGCGGCGCTCGTCGCCCTGCTGGCCGTGCCGGCCGGCGTCGCGTTCCACTCGTACGGCAGGCCCGCGGCCCGGGACGCCGCCGCCGGCGCCCCGGACGCGGCCAGGGCGCCGTCCTGGGGCCTCACGCACACCAAGGTCACGCCGGACGGCGCGGGGGCCGCCGCCCGGACGGGCCTCGGCGCCGTCCCGATCGCGCAGAACCAGGCGATCATGGGGTGGGGCGTGGACAGCCCCGAGCCGTCGCCCGGCCGCTACGACTTCGCCGGCCTGGACGCCCGCGTGCGGCTCGTCCGCGACACCGGCGGCATCCCGGTCATCACGCTCTGCTGCTCGCCGGACTGGATGAAGGGCGGCGCCGCCGGGACGACCGACTGGGCGAAGCTGGAGACCGCCCCGACCGCCGCCCGCTACGACGACTTCGCCGCGCTCGCCGCCCAGGTGGCCCGCCGCTACCCGGACGTCCGCCACTACCTGGTGTGGAACGAGTTCAAGGGCTTCTTCGACGAGAAGGCCGGCACCTGGGACTACGCGGGCTACACCGCCCTCTACAACAAGGTCTACGCGGCGCTGAAGCAGGTGAACCCGCGCATCCAGGTCGGCGGCCCCTACCTGCCGATGAACAGCAACGCCCCCGGCAAAGGCCCTGTCACCGCCGTCAGCGGCCCCTGGGGGAGCGTGGACCAGCGGTCCCTGGACGCCGTCGCCTACTGGCTCCAGCACAAGGCCGGCGCCGATTTCCTCGCCGTGGACGGCAGCTCGCTGCCCGAGCAGACCGGCGTCGCGACCGACGAGTTCGCCGCCCTCGCCAAGTTCGCCGCCGTCACCAAGTGGCTGAACGCCCAGAGTCAGGGAAGGCTACCCGTCTGGTGGGCCGAGTGGTACGTCCAGCCCGAGGGGACGAGCTGGACGGACGAGCACCTCGGCGCCGTGCAGGCGGCGGCGATGATGCAGTTCGTCCAGGGCGGCGCGGCGGCGGCGTTCTACTGGAGCCCGCAGACCGGCGCGGCCGAATGCAAGGGATGCCTATGGACGGGACCGGACGCGGGCGGCGCGCCCACGCCGACCCTGACGATGCTCCAGAACTTCGCCCGCTGGTTCCCGCCCGGGACGCCGCTGACTCCCGTCACCTCCTCCAATGCCGCCGTGCGCGTGCTCGGGCAGAAGCGGCAGCTGCTCGCCGTCAACACGAGCGCGAAAGCCGCGTCCTCCGTCGTCGGCGGCGCCAAGATGGACCTCGGCCCCTACGAGGTCCGGTGGGTGAACTGGTGACGAACCACGGAAAAAGCTGTTCAAGGGACGTATCTCCCGTTCGCCGCCGGGCATGACGACGGGGATCCGTGACCCGAAGGAGAGACCCGATGGTGGACGCGCGCGCCGGCAAGCCCGCCGAGCAGAGCGACCTGGTCGACGTGCCCGGCCTCGTCACCGCCTACTACAGCCTGCGGCCCGACCCGTCCGAGCCCGCGCAGCGCGTCGCGTTCGGCACCTCGGGGCACCGCGGCTCGGCGCTGGACGCGGCGTTCAACGAGGACCACATCCTCGCCACCACCCAGGCCATCTGCGAGTACCGCGCCGGGCAGGGCGTCACCGGGCCGCTGTTCCTCGGCGCCGACACGCACGCCCTGTCGGCGCCCGCGACCGCGTCGGCGCTGGAGGTGCTCGCCGCCAACGACGTCGCCTTCCTCATCGACGCCCGCGACGGGTTCACGCCCACCCCGGCCGTCTCGCACGCGATCCTCACCCACAACCGGAACCGCGACGCGGGTCGTAACACGGGGCGCGCCGACGGCATCGTCGTCACCCCCTCGCACAACCCGCCGCGCGACGGCGGCTTCAAGTACAACCCGCCGGACGGCGGCCCCGCCGGCACCGACGCGACCGGCTGGATCCAGGACCGCGCCAACGAGATCATCAAGGGCGGGCTGAAGGACGTGCGCCGCGTCCCCTACGCCCGCGCGCTCGCCGCCGCCGGCCGCTACGACTTCCTCGGCGCCTACGTGGACGACCTGCCGGCCGTCGTCGACCTCGACGCGATCCGCTCGGCGGGCGTGCGGATCGGCGCCGACCCGCTCGGCGGCGCGAGCGTCGCCTACTGGGCCGAGATCGCCGACCGGCACGCCCTCAACATCACCGTCGTCAACCCGGCCACCGACCCGACCTGGCGGTTCATGGCGCTGGACTGGGACGGCAAGATCCGGATGGACTGCTCGTCGCCGTACGCGATGGCCTCGCTCATCGACCGGCGCACCGAGTACGACATCGCCACCGGCAACGACGCCGACTCCGACCGGCACGGCGTCGTCACCCCCGACGCCGGGCTGATGAACCCCAACCACTTCCTGTCCGCCGCCATCGCCTACCTGTACGAGCACCGCGCGGACTGGCCGGCGGGCGCCGCGGTCGGCAAGACGCTGGTGTCCAGCGCGATGATCGACCGGGTGGCGGCCGGGCTCGGCCGCCGGCTGCTGGAGGTCCCGGTCGGTTTCAAGTGGTTCGTCCCCGGGCTGCTCGACGGCTCGGTCGCCTTCGGCGGCGAGGAGAGCGCGGGCGCCTCGTTCCTGCGCCGCGACGGCGGCGCCTGGACGACCGACAAGGATGGCATCATCCTCGCCCTGCTCGCCTCGGAGATCACCGCCGTGACAGGGGAGACCCCCTCCCAGCGCTATGCACATCTCACCGAAAAGTACGGCGACCCCGCCTACGCCCGCGTGGACGCGCCCGCCACGCCCGACGAGAAGGCCGTCCTGAAGGGGCTGTCGGCGGACCAGGTGACCGCCGACGCCCTCGCCGGGGAGCCCATCACCGGCGTCCTGACCAGGGCGCCCGGCAACGACGCCCCCATCGGCGGCCTCAAGGTGACCACGGAGTCGGCCTGGTTCGCGGCCCGGCCGTCCGGCACCGAGGACGTCTACAAGATCTACGCCGAGTCGTTCCGGGGCCCCGACCACCTGGCGGCCGTGCAGGAGGAGGCCCGCGCCCTGGTCGCCGACGCGCTGGCGTGACGAACGGTGACAGCGACCTGTAACGGTGCGGATGGCACACGCCGGGCGTCCGGCACGATATGAATGTCGGGTGCTGGACGGCCGGCGCCGCCTCGCCGCGGAACGGCCCTGCCGGGATGTGTCATGACGGATTCCGACGGTTAGCCGCGCGCTCACCGGGGAAACCACTGTCTCGACAGGGGTGGGTCGAATGGACAGCGAGCAGCTTCACGGCGGGCGGGAACTGGGACGCTACGGATCGTCCGCGGCGGACCGGTTGCAGATCACCGGCGGCACGGACGCCGGCCGCGTCCGCGTGGCGCTGACCGGCGAGCTCGACGACGAGACCGCCGTCCTGCTCACCGCCTGGCTCGCGGCCGCGGTCCCCGCGGCCCGCGCCGGCGCGGTCGTGCTGGACCTGTCCGGCGTCACCTTCTGCGACTCCATGGGGCTGCGCGCCATCATCCTCGTCTGGAAGCGGCTGCACGGCGCGGGCGGCTCGCTCACGGCGGTCGGCATGGCCGGCCAGGTCCGCGACCTGCTCGACCGCACCGGCCTCGCCGGCCACATCACCGCCGACCACCAAAGCGGCGCGGGCCTGACCGCCGCGTCCTGACCGCCGCCCCGGCGCCCGCCCGGCACCGGTCGGACGCGAAACGTCCTCGCGGTCCCGGCGCCGCGGCGCCGTCCTCTTGTCCCAGGTGGCCATCGTGCGACTCGGGTCTACAGTGGACAGGAGGGCGTACCGGGGGACGCGCCGAGATCCGAAGCACGATCCGAAGCACGAGCCGAGCATGAGGAGAGGTGAGGTCCGGTCCCGGCCGGACGTATGTGGACGGTCCGCTGAGGCATCCGCGCGAGGTCGCCCGCGAACGCGGCGGCGACCTGCTTGACGCCGCCCCGTACCCGATGCTGGTGGCCGACGCCGCCGGCGTGATCCGCCACGCCAACGACGCGGCGCGCCTGCTGTTCGCCGCCGCGGCCCCCGGGGTCGCGCTGGCCGATGCCGCGCCGCCCTGGCTCGCCCGCGCCCACGCGCGCGGGACGGAGGGCGTGGACGGCGCGGCCGCCCGCGAGCGCGTCCACGGCACCGTGGGCGAGCGCACCTTCGCCGCGCACCCGGCCGGCCGCGACGGCGGCGACACCGTCTGGTGGCTCGTCGACGACACCGACCAGCGGCGCCTCAGCGAGGCGCTGCGGATCGAGCGGAGCCGCACCGAGTTCCTGTCGGAGGCGTCCACCGAGCTGCTGTCGTCGCTGAACCTCGACCGCTGCATGGAGGTCACCGCGCGGCTCGCCGCCCGGCACCTCGCCGACGCCGCCCTCGTCATCGTCCCGCCGGTCGGCCGCCGCCACCCGGTCGCCTACTGCGGCCCGGACGGCGCGATCGTCCGCGAGGAGCTCGCCGTCGAGCCCGCGGACGTGCCCGGCCTCGCCGAGGCGCTCCAGGGGTTCCCGCCGATGCCCTCGCGCTGGATCGACCCGGCCACGGCGCCCGGCTGGCTCGCCCGCGAGGGTCTCGGCGACCTCGGCTCGCTCGTCGTCACCTCGCTGCCCGGCCACGGCGTCCCGGCCGGCGCCCTGGTGCTGCTGCGCCGCTCGGACGGGCGGTCGTTCTCCGAGGGCGAGGAGGTCTTCGCCCGGCTGTTCGCCGCCCGCGCCGGCGCCGCGATGTCGGCGGCGCGGCTCTACGCCGAGCAGTCGCAGGTCACCGAGATGCTCATGCGCGAGCTGCTGCCGCCGCAGGTGCACCACCTGGAGGGCGTGGAGCTCGCCGCGCGCTACCGGCCGTCGGGCGACGGCGAGCGCGTCGGCGGCGACTTCTACGACGTGCACCCCGGCGCGAGCGGCGAGGAGTCCCTGGTCGTCCTCGGCGACGTGTGCGGCAAGGGCCTGGAGGCGGCCGTCCTCACCGGCAAGATCCGCACCACGCTGCAGGCGCTGCTGCCCATGGCGGGCGATCACCGGCGCGTCCTGGAGCTGCTGAACGGCGTGCTGCTCGGCGGCGACCAGACCCGCTTCGTCACCCTCGTGCTGGCCTCGGTGCGCCGCGCCGGCGGCCGCGTCCGCATCCGGCTGACCGGCGCCGGGCACCCGCCGCCGCTGGTGGTGCGGGCGGACGGCACGGTCGAGCGGGTGATCTCCAAGGGCACCCTGATCGGCGCGCTGGACGAGATCGTCTGCAACCCCGTGGAGGTCGCGCTCGACCCGGGCGAGACGTGCCTGCTCTACACCGACGGCATCACCGAGGCCAAGGGCGGCCCGCTCGGCGGCGAGCTGTTCGGCGAGGAGCGGCTGCGGCGCGAGCTCGCCGACTGCGCGGGGATGCCGCCCGAGGCGCTCGCCGAGCGCGTGCAGATGCTCGCCGCCGAATGGGTCGGCGGGGGGTACCACGACGACATGGCCGTCGTCGCCGTCAGCGCGCCCCGCGGCGCGCACCTCAGCGCCGTCGGCGGCCACGGACCGGGGAGGTTCACCCAGTGACGTCCGCCGAGCTGGCACCGTGGATCGACAAGTTGTGGGAGGCCGCGTCCCGGGGCGACGAGTACGCCGCCGTGGACAGCGCGATCGGGCTGCTGGACGGCGGCACCGACCCCGAGGCGCTGCTGCTGGACGTGATCGCGCCCGTGCAGGGCCGGGTCGGGCGCGAGTGGGCCGCGAACCGGATCAGCGTGGCGCAGGAGCACACCGCCACCGCGATCAACGAGCGGGTCATCGCGGCGACCGCGCACCACCCGGCCGTCCGGGCGGCGGTCGCGGCCGCCGAGCCCGCCGGGCACGTCGCGGTCGCCTGCATCGACGGCGAGTGGCACGCGCTGCCCGCGCGGCTGCTCGCCGAGGTGCTGCGGCTCCGCGGCTGGCGGGTCGACTACCTCGGCGCGCAGGTCCCCACCGAGCACCTGATCACCCACCTGCACCGGTACGGCCCGCAGGCGGTCGCGCTGTCCAGCTCCATCGCGACGCGGCTGCCCACCGCGCACGCCGCCATCACCGCCTGCCAGGCCACCGGGACGCCCGTCATCGCGGGCGGCGCCGCGTTCGGCCCGGACGGCCGCTACGCGTTCAAGCTCGGCGCGGACGCCTGGGCCCCCGACGCCCGCGCCGCGTCCGAGCGGCTGCTGGGCGAACCCCTGGAGCACCCGGCCGCGCCGCACCAGCCGATCGACGACCTGCCGCACCTGGGCGACCAGGAGTACACCCTGATCGCCCGGTCGGCGCGGCAGCTCGTCCGCGAGGTGATGGCCGGCCTGGCCGACCGGTTCCCCGCGATGGCCGACTACACGCCCGAGCAGCGCCGGCACACCGCCGAGGACGTCGCGCACATCGTGGACTTCCTCGGCGTGGCGCTCTACGTCGACGACTCCGCGCTGTTCACGGGCTTCATGGGCTGGACGGGCGGTATCCTCACCGCGCGCGGGGTGCCCGCCCGCAGCCTGCTGCCGGCGCTGGACCTGCTCGGCGAGCGGCTGGACGACTTCCCGCGCGCGGCCCGCCTCATCGGCGACGCCCACGCCATGCTGGCGGGCGCCGACCCGGGCTGGTTCGCGCGGATGGGAGAATCGCCCCACCACGCGTCCAATGTCCATTTCCCCGGCCCCGGAAAGACCGCATGACCGCTGCACACCCCGGACCGCTGACCCTGGTCCCGGTCACCGTCGACGAGCGCACCCTGCGGGTCGAGCTGAGCGGCGACCTGGACTTCGTGACCGCCGACGGCCTGCTGGACGGCGTGACCCGCCTGCTGCGCGAGCGGCCCGGCCTCACCGACCTGCGCCTGGACTGCGGCGGCCTCGCCGGCTGCGACTCCGCCGGCCTCGCGGTCCTGCTCACCCTGCGCCGCCGCGCCGCCCGCGCCCGCGTCCGCCTGCACCTGGACGCCCGCCCGGCGGCCCTGGACCGCCTGCTCGACGTCACCGGGACGCTGGAGCACCTCGCCGGGGCGCCGCCGGAGGCCGCCGACGCCGACCCCGCGCGGAACGGCCGCCCGTAGCGACGGGCCGCGGCGCCGACGTTTGAATCCCGCCGGGCGGGCATCCCCGAGGTATGTCGCGCACCACGCTTCCCCTGCTCGCCGCGGCCGCGCTCGGACTGACCGTCCTCGTGCTCGTCCCGACGTGGCGGCCGCTCGTCGTCGGCCTGTTCTTCGTGACGGCGGGCCTCGCCTACGTCAACACCCTCCGCGAGCCGGCCCGCCGGCCGGCCGATCCCGCCGCCGAACCGGCCGAGGCCGAGTCGCCCGCGCAGGCGTAGCGGCGCCCGCGGCCGCGCTGGCCGCAACTGGACGATCTCGGTGGCGGCATCCCGGCGGGAAGCGGGAAAGCGCAGGCCGGAGGCCGTGGCGGCGCGACCGGCGGCCGAGCGGGAAACGATCATGTAGGGCTAGCGTGGCCGCACCATGATCGACTCTCCCCGGGAGCGCACCGTGCGAACCTCGACCCTGCTCGTCCCGGCGGCCGTCGCCGCCTTCGCCGTCCCCCTGCTGCTCGCGGCGCCCGCCGAGGCGGCGAGCTGGAGCGGCCGGAGCGGCGCCGCCCACGAGACCTGCACGAGCGCGCGCACCTACAGCAAGGTCACCTACACCACCTGCCTCCAGTACAACAGCGCCTACAGCAAGGTCCGCGTCGTCACCCGGGTCTCGACCAAGGCCAAGCGGAAGGTGGCGGCCGCGGTCTACCTGAAGGTGCCCGGCCGGTCGCACAACCTGAGCGCGCCGACCTGCTCGGCGACGCTCGCGTCCGGCGCGGGCAAGCAGTGCGACTCGGCGTGGCTGAACGCCAACCGCGTCGTGCAGAACGGCACCGGCACCGTCACGATCTCCGGGCACCGCGTCGCGGGCATGGTCGTGCGCGGCACCCACCTGTCGGCCAAGAAGCAGGAGAACTCGGCGAAGTACTGCGGCCCGGCCACCGTCCAGGCGGCACTGCGGACGATCAAGGGTTCGGCGCCGACCCAGGACACCCTGGCGAACAAGAGCAACCTGCACACCAACCAGCTCGGGTTCACCAACCCCGGCTACCTCGACAACGTGCTGAACAGGTACAAGCCGTCCGGCACGGCCAAGTACCACGTGTACGACTTCGCGCCGGTCGGGCAGTCCAGCGAGCTGGCGTTCCGGCAGATCCACCGCTCGATCACCGCCGGCAACCCCGTCGTCTACCTGGTGGACCCGTCCAAGCTGCCCTGGTCGAGCAACCCGACCGGCACCAAGGTGCGCCACTACATCCTGCTGCACGGCTTCGCCGCCACCCGCACCTCGACCGACACGAACCTGAACGGCGGCCTCGTCGTCGGCCGCTTCACCGCCTGGGACCCGGCGCGCGGCGGTGACCACAACATCACCGTCCCGCAGCTCATCCACGCCTCGACGGCGTCCCAGTACATCGACGACGACATGGTCTTCGCCGCCAAGTGACCGGCGCCCGCCGCCGCGCTAGCCGGCGCGGCGGCGGGACAGGGCGGCGTCGAGCAGCAGGAACCCGGCCCAGGGCAGCAGCCCGGCGGCGAGGCCGCCGAGGATCCCGGCGAGGAGCAGCGCGCGGCGCGCGTCCTCCTCGCCCTGGAGGCGGACGACGGCCACCCGCTGTTCGAGGGCGGAGCCCATCGCCTTCGACCGCCACGCGATCCCGGTCGCCGAGACCGTGCTCGGCGCCGCGGGCGTCCAGCCGGCGCTCTCGACGCGGGTGCCGAGCGGCAGCGGCGCGACGCCGATCGTGACCGACGCGTCGAGGAGATCGATTCCGCCGCCGGCCCTGACGAGGTCCAGAGGGGCGTCGCGCCGGGCTAGGCGGGTGAAGGCGCGCCAGTCGGCCGCCGTGGACACGCCGATCGCGGGGGTGGCGACGGCCGCCCGGAACCCGGACACGTTCGCCGAGCTCCGTCGCGCGATCCACGACAGGGCGACGTTCGCCCTGGTCCCGGTTCCGCCGGCCGGGCACGCCCGCACGGGCGTCAGTCCCCTCCTCGGCTCGACCGTCCGGGAGGTCGCGGCCGTGACGGCCCGGACGCCGTGGTGCTCGGGGGCGGTGACGTCGTCGAAGCCGAGGAAGAGCGTCTCGCAGCTCTTCACCGCCCGCTTCCTCGTCACCGTCAGCGTGACATCCATCCTGGTCAGCACGTCCGACGCGCGCTCGGGGAAGTCCGCCTCGCCGGGGAAGGCGTCCGGCGCGGGGGAGAAGGGGGAGACGGTCAGCCGGACGTCCAGCGGCAGGTCGGGTGCCACCACGCCCAGTCGCCCGCCCGCTCCGGGGTTCGGCATCGGCGGCGCGGCGTCCTCGTACCGCTGGTGCGCGATCAGTGCGCAGCTCGTGCCCAGGGCGGCGAGGACGAGGCCGACGAGGATGCGCGGGACCGTCCCGCCGGCGCGCCGGGGCGGGGCGGGCGGGGCCGGCGCGCGCTGCGGCGCCGCCTGGACCAGCCGGTAGCGGGGCGGCGGCGGGCGGTCGGCGTCCGCCTGCGGCGGCGCGTCCGGCGTGCGGCGCAGGGCGCGGGCGAGGCCGGCCAGCAGGGCCAGGCCGGAGATGAGGATCAGCAAGCGCCGCACGGGTCCCCTCGGCGGTCGAGAACGGTCCGGTCCGCGCGGCGGGCGGGCCGCGCTGGTCGATCTTGTCAGGGATTCGGGCTGATCGTCCCGGAAAGTCGTGACCCTGACATCCGTGTGAGGGTCTAGCGTCCGGTCCATGGCGGACGGAACGCCCTCGCGGCAAGCGACGATCATCCACGGCTACGGCGCGACTCCCGGCGACCACTGGTTCGGGTGGCTCGCCGCCCGGCTCGGCGAGGCGGGCGTCCGGACGGCCGTCCCGGCGCTGCCCGACCCGCTCGCCCCCGATCCCGCCCGGTGGGCCAAGGCGGTGGACGCGGCGGTCGGCGTCCCCGGCGAGGGCGCGATCGTCGTCGCGCACAGCCTCGGCTGCCTGGCGGTGCTGCGGCACCTGCGCTCGCTCCGGGAGCCCTGGCGGCTGGACGCCCTCGTGCTGGTCGCCGGGTTCACCGACCGGCTGCCCGCCCTGCCGGAGCTGGACTCCTTCATCGGCGACGGCTGCGACGTCACCGACCTCGCGGACCGCGTGGACCGCCTCGCGGTGCTGCGGTCCGACGCGGACGCGGCCGTGCCGACCGCCCTCACCGACCGGCTCGCCGAACGGCTCGGCGTCGCCGCGCGGATCGTCCCCGGGGCGGGCCACTTCCTCGCCGACGAGGGCGTGACGCAACTCCCCGAGGCCCTGGCCGCCGCCCTCGGCTGACCCGCCCGGGGACATGTTCTTGATCACACCGGCCCCACCGGGCCCACTCCCCGCCCCCCGCCGAACGATGACCACCCGGTCGTCGCCCGTCGAGATGCGGCGTGTTGGCCACTTCGGATCTCCGAAGTGGCCAACACGCCGCATCTCAACCAGAGGTGACCGGGCGGTCGCTTGGCGGCGGGAGCGCCCCGTCCGGCCGGCCAAGGCGGCGACCACCTGGTCATTCGTCGTTGAGATGCGGCGTGTTGGCCTTTGGGGGCGCTCCCAAAGGCCAACACACCGCATCTCAACAGGAGGTGGCCGGGTGGTCATGGCGGGGGGTGCCCGTGTGCGGTTGGGGGTGCTCGAGGCGAGGACGGGGCGGAGGCGGGGCGGGGGCCGGGAGGGGTCTTCCGGTGTGCAATCTCTACTCTTCTAGTCGGGAAAGTGTATTTTGTGATCACCGGCGTGCGCCCCCTCACGGGGCGACCGCCCCCGCCGCCCCGTCACCCCCGCGGAGTCCCCTTGCGCATCACCGTCTCGCCCCGTGCCGCCCTGGCGCGCGCCGCCGTCGCCGGCGGCGTGCTCGCCGCGGCCCTGTCGGCCGCCCCGCCCGCCTCCGCCGCGAGCCCCTACGAGCCGCTGCCGCCCCGCAACCCTTACGCCGGTCCCGCCGGGACCGCCACCATGCACGGCGACACCGGCTCGTCCGACGCCACCCCGATCGCCGGCCCGACGTCCGCGTCGCTGACCTCGCACCGCGCCGCGCTCGCGTCGGCGTGCCCGACGGTCCTCGCGGGCTCCGACGGGTACCCCGTCGCGCTCTGCACCGAGATCTTCGGGCAGGCGCCGACCGTGCACCTGCTCGACCCGGCCACCGGCGACTCGGTCGCCGAGCTCGGCCTCACCAAGGGCTCGCTGCTCGGCGGCGTCTACGCCTACCTCGACAACGCCGACCGGCTCGTCGTCGTGGACGGCACCAAGGACCTGCTGCGCGTCGGCCACCGCAAGAACGCCGCCGGCGCCTGGGAGCTGTACATCGCGAGCCGGCTGCCGCTGGACGCCGCCCTCGGCGACGACTCCGTCGTCGGCCTCTCGCCGGACTGGCAGGGCCGGGTCTGGTTCGCGACCGCGGGCGGCCTCGTCGGCACCGCCGACGACACCGCGGGCGTCGTGAAGACCCTGGCCCTGCCGGCCGGGGAGACGGTCGCCAACAGCATCTCCACCGCGCCCGAGGGCACGGCCGTCACCACCAGCCACGCCACCTACCTGCTGCGCGCCGACGCCGCCGGGACGCCGTCGGTGGTGTGGCGCCAGCCCTACGACCGCGGTCCGGGCCGCAAGCCGGGCCAGCTCAGCTGGGGCTCGGGCTCCACCCCGACGTTCTTCGGGCCGGCGAAGGGCACCGACTACGTCACCATCGTCGACAACGCCGCGCCGACGGTGAACCTGCTAGTGTACGCGACCGGGACGGGGCGGCAGATCTGCAAGATCCCCGTGCTGAAGGCGGGCGGCAGCGGCAGCGAGAACTCGCCCATCGGCGCCGGCAACGCGGTGTTCATCGCCAGCACCTACGGCTACCCGTACCCGAAGCTGCCCGACGGCGCGGGCGACAGCGTCCCGGCGTCCGCCGACTTCATCGGCGGCCTGTCGCGGGTGAACGTCACCGCCTCCGGCTGCACCCTGGCCTGGGACAACACCGTCCGGTCGGCGGCCGTCCCGCGCCTGTCGACGGCCGACGGGCTGCTGCGCACCGTCGTCCGCAAGCCGGTCATCCCCGGCACCACCGCGTCGTCGATCCTGGACACCTACGTCTACACCGAGATCGACCCGGCGACCGGCGCGACCGTCCGCACCAAGAGCCTCGGCACCGGGTTCGTCTACGACACGCTGCAGATGGTCGGCACGATCACGCCGGGCGTCGTCTACCAGGGCACCGAGACGGGCGTCCTCCGCATCGCCAACGGCTGACCCGCCGCTCAGGCGAAGTAGTGCCCGGCGTCCAGGTCCTCGATGAGGCCGGGGCGCTCGGGCCGCCAGCCGAGCAGCTCGGCGGTGAGCGCGGCGGAGGCGGGCTGGTCGATCGCGAGGAGGGCGCCGAGGAAGCCGAGCTCCTCGGCGGGAACGGGCGCCACCGGCACGTCCAGGCGGCGCCCGATCGCGGCGGCGATGGCGTCGCCCCGCACGCCCTCGTCGCCGACGGCGTGCAGGGACGAGCCCGCCGGGGCCTCCTCGACGGCGAGGCGGAACAGGCGCGCGGCGTCGGCGACGTGGACGGCGGGCCAGCGGTTGGCGCCGTCGCCGACGTAGCCGGCGACGCCGGTCTCGCGGGCGATGCCGACGAGCTGGGCGACGAAGCCGTGGCGGTCGCCCTCGCCGTGCACCGACCGGGGCAGCCGGACGGCGGACGCGCGGACGCCGCGGTCCGCGAAGGCGAGGGCCGCGCGGGCGTTGGCGATCCGGCCCGCGGCGGGGCCGCCGGTGGCCGGGTCGTCCCGCTCGGTCGCGACCTGGCCCGGGACGGCGGGCGTCCCCGAGGCGATGACCAGCGGCTTGCCGGTGCCCTCCAGGACGGCGCCGAGCGTCTCGACGGCGCGCCGCTCGGCCTCGATCGCCGCGTCGAAGCGGGTGAAGTCGTGGATGAAGGCCAGGTGGACGACGCCGTCGGCGCCCTCGGCCCCGGCCCGCAGCACGTCCGCGTCCTGGAAGTCGCCGCGGAGCACCTCGGCGCCGAGGGCGGTGACGGCGGCGGCCGAGGCGTCCGAGCGGGCGAGGCCGACGACCTCGTGGCCCGCGCCGGCGAGCTCGGGGACGACGGCCGAACCGATCCAGCCGGACGCGCCGGTGACGAAGATGCGCATGGGAGACCCCCTGAGGTGTGGACCGCCCCGTGACGGGACTTTGTCCCATCACTCTACCTCGCGATGGGACTTGGTCGCATCACTAGACTGCTCGGCATGGGCCGATGGGAACCGAACGCTCGCGAACGCCTGGAACGGGCGGCGCTCGACCTGTTCGTCGAGCACGGGTACGACGCCACGACGGTGGCGGCGATCGCCGAGCGCGCCGGGCTGACCAAGAGCACCTTCTTCCGGCACTTCGCCGACAAGCGCGAGGTGCTGTTCGGCGCGCCGGACCTGCTGGCGGACCTGCTCGCCGGGGCGATCGCGGCCGCCCCGCCGCCCGCGCCGCCCGCCGCCTGCCTCGCGGCGGCGCTGGACGCCGCCGCGGCGGCGTCCTTCACCGCCGAGCGGCGCGGGCTGGCCCGGCAGCGGCGCGCGGTGGTCGCCTCCAGCAGCGAGCTGCGGGAGCGCGAGCTGCTGAAGCTCTCGCGCGTCGCCGCCGCGATGGCCGCCGCGTTCCGCGCGCGCGGCACCGGCGACACGACCGCGCGCCTCGCCGCCGAGATCGGCGTCCTGGCCTTCGGCCTCGCCTTCGAGTCCTGGACCGAGGAGGGGAACGCGCGGCCCTTCACCGACATCGCGCACGAGACGCTCCGCGACCTCCAGGCGTCCGCGGCGGCCCTCGGCGCCTGACCGCCCGCCCGCGCTCAGCCGAGCAGCGCCGCGAGGCGCCCGGCCTGGCGCTCGGCGGTCCCGGGCGGGTTGCGCGCGCCCGGCGCGCCGTCGGCGGCCAGCATGAGCAACCAGACGAACGCGAGCAGCCTCCGGCACGCGCACAGCCGGACGCCCTCGGCCGCCGTCAGGTCGCAATGCCCGAGGAACGCGGCCACCTCCAGGGGGTGCTCGACCCAGGCGGCCGCATGCTCGGTGATCTCGGCCAGCTCGAAGGCGCGGTCGCTGCGCCCGGACTCCTCGAAGTCGACGACGCGGACGCGCGTCCCGTCCCACAGGTAGTTGGCGAGGTTGCCGTCCCCGGGGCCGAAGGCGGGCGCGGCGTCCGCGTCCAGGTCCGCGCCGTCCAGCCACGCGAGCCCCGCGTCGACGGCCCCGGCCACCTCGCCGGAGACGCGGGGACGGACGTGCGGGACGGCCCGCGTCCGGATCCAGGCGGCGAGCTCCGCCGGACGGCCCGGCCGCTCCGGAACGTCCGCGAGGACGTTCGGCGGCACCGCCGCGTGCACCTGCCGCACGGCCGTCGCGAGCGCCGCGACCTGCCGTGCGTCCAGCGGTCGGCCGCGCAGCGGGACGCCGGGCAGGCGGGACATCACGATCAGCGGGCGCGCGGCGCCGGCGTCCAGCTCCAGGGGTTCGGGCGCGAGGCCCGGCGCGTGGGCGGCGAGGAGTGTCAGGGCGCGCCATTCGCGTTCGCACCGGTCGCGGTCCCCCTCCGGGAACCGTTTCGTGACCGTGTGCGGTCCCGTCTCGATCGCATTTTTCATGACCTGCACCCCCAAAAGGCGTGTACGGCACTACCGTCGGCGGATGCCCTCATCACGGACCGGCGAGCACGCGGGCTTCCACCCCGATGTTCCCAACGAGGCGCGCATCCTCGACTACCTGCGCGGCGGCAAGGACAACTTCGCCGTGGACCGCGCGGCCGCCGAGCAGGCCCTGCGGATCGCGCCCGACCTGCGGCTGGCCGTGGGGTACGCGCGCCGGTTCCAGCGCCGCGCGGTGGAGGCGATGGTCGCTGAGGGCGTCCGGCGGTTCCTCGACGTGGGCTGCGGGCTGCCCACCCAGGGCAGCACCCACGAGATCCTCCAGGAGATCGCGCCCGGGTACCGGCTGGTCTGCGTCGACAACGACCCGGTCGTGGCGGCGCACGCGGCGTCGGAGTTCGGCCTCGACGGGCCGTCGCGCATCCTGCTCGCCGACGCCCGCGACCCCGACGCGCTGATGGACGACCCCGCCGTCGCCCCGGTCCTCGAACCGGGGGAGCCGGTCGGGCTCGTCCTGCACGCCACCCTCGCCGTCATCCCCGAGGACGACGTGGCCGACCGCATCGTGCAGGGGCTGCTGGCCCGGGTGCCCGCCGGGAGCCTGCTGCTGCTGTCGCACGCCATCAGCGACCCCGCCCCCGAGACGACCGCCCGGCTCGCGGACCTCTACCAGGACAACGGGACCGTCCGGGGCGCCACCACCCGCGCCAACCTGCGGACCGCCGCCGAGGTGGCGGAGCTGATGCGCGGCGTGGACCTGCTGCCGCCCGGCCTGGTCCCGGTGCACCGGTGGCGCCCCGACGACGGCGGGGCCGCCCCCGACCCGCAGTCGACCTGGGCCGTCGGCGGCATCGGCCGCAAACCCTGACAGGCGCCGCGCTCCTCGTCAGTAGAACTGGGACAGGCAGAACTCGTGGCCCTCCGGGTCCTCCATCACCACGACCACGCCCTCGTCGTAGTCGTGCCGCTCGCCGGTGGGGCGGCCGCCCAGCGCGACGACCTGGGCGATCCCGGCGTCGATGTCGTCGACCAGGACGTCCAGGTGCAGGCGGACCTTGCCCTCCTTGGGCGTCGCCACCGGCTGGAAGACCAGCCGGGGCTGCGGGTCGTCGTGGCGGCCGAGGTAGACCCAGCCGGGCCGGGTCGGGCCCGGCTCGCGGTCCAGCAGGGCGCTCCAGAACGCCGCCACCCGCTCCACGTCGACGCAGTCGACGGTCACGCCGATCCAGCGATTGGCCATCGGCTCAGCCCTCCCGGACGGTGCCGGAGGCGGCCCGGCGGACGCGCAGCGCGGCGAGCCGGTCGGCCGCGGCGGCGGGGGTGATCCGCTCGGCGCGGGCCAGGCGGAAGACCTCGCGGAGCGTCGCGGCGATGCCGTCGACGCGCTCGGCCGACCGCTCCGGCGGCTCGCGGCGCAGCTCGACGCCGGTCGCGTGGACGACGCCGCCCGCGCTCACCACGACGTCCGGCGCCCAGAGGACGCCCCGGTCCGCGAGGAGGTCGGCGGTGCCCGGCGCGTCGAGCTGGTTGTTGGCCGGACCGGCGACGGCGGCGCAGCGCAGCAGCGGCACCGTGCGGGGCGTCAGCAGGCCGCCGAGCGCGGCGGGCACCAGGACGTCGACGGGCGCGGCGAGGGCGTCGCCCGGGTCCGCCCAGGTCGCGCCGAGCTCCGCGGCGAGGCCGCGGGCGGCGGGGGCGACGTCGGTCACCGTCAGCCGCGCGCCGGCCTCGCGCAGCAGCCGCGCCACCCGCGCGCCGACCGCGCCGAGGCCGATCACCCCGAAGGTCCGGCCGGCGAGGCCGGGGGAGCCGAACGCCTCCTCGACCACCGCGCCGAGCGCGGCCAGGACGCCGCGCGCGGTGTGCGGGGAGGAGTCGCCGCTGCCGCCGTCGGCGGCGGGACGGCAGCACACGTGCGCGGTGCGCTCGCCGATCACGGCCATGTCGGCCGGGCCGCTGCCGACGTCCGGGCCGGTGACGTAGCGGCCGCCGAGCGCCTCGATCGCGTCGCCCACGTCGTGCAGCAGCGCGGCGCGCGCGGCGCCGGCCGGCCGCTCGGGGGTGGGCAGCGCGACGACCGCCTTGCCGCCGCCGTTGTCCAGGCCGGCCAGCGCGTTCTTGACGGTCATCGCCGCCGACAGCCGCAGCGCGTCCGTCACGGGGGCGGCGGGGTCGGGGTAGTGGACGATCCGGCACCCGCCGGCGGCCGGTCCGAGGGCGCTGGAGTGGATCGCGAGGGTGACGGCCAGCCCGCTGCGGCGGCCGCGCACGACCTGCACCAGCTCATGGGTGGGGGCGACGAGTGCTCGCTCAAGTACGGCATCCATGCCGCGAAGCTAGCCGCCGCCACGGCTCTGGAGAACGCTCGCCGAACGAAAAACGGTTCCGGTCCTATCATCCCGGTCATGGACGAACTTGATTCGGCGATCGTGCGGCATCTGCAGCGCGATGCGCGGCAGACCAACCGCGACCTCGCCCGCGCGCTCGGCATCGCCCCGTCGACCTGCCTGGAGCGCGTCCGCGCGCTGCGCGCCCGCGGGGTGATCACCGGCTACCACGCCGCGGTCGACCCGGCCGCGCTGAACCGCCACGTCCAGGCGCTCGTCCACTTCCAGATCCGGCCGCTCAGCCGGCCGGTCATCGAGGGGTTCAAGTCCTACGCCGCCGGGCTGCCCGAGGTCGTCACCGTCTACGTCGTCACCGGCGGCGACGACATGATCGTGCACGTCGCGGTGCCCGGCGTGGACCACCTGCACGGCTTCCTCATGGACAAGTTCACCGGGCGCCGCGAGGTCGTCGGGTTCCGCACCTCGGTGATCTACCAGCACGCGCACAACCGGGTCCTCGACCCTCTCGATCCCTAACGCCGTCCAGAAGGACGGGAACGCTGTAGTTTGTGGGCTGCCGGATGATCTGCGCCAGGGAGGCGGCCATGGCTTCTGACGACTCGGGACCGCTGCCCTCGCAGGGGGCCGCGCCGCCGAACATCGCCCGCGCCTACAACCACCTCCTCGGCGGCAAGGACACCCTGGAGGCCGACCGGCTCCTCGCCGAGCGGATGCTGGAGGCGTGGCCGCGCGCCGCGGACGCCGCGATCGCCAACCGGCGGTTCATCCGCCGCTCGGTCCGCTTCATGGTGGAGCAGGGGGTCGACCAGTTCGTCGACGTCGGCGCCGGCCTGCCGACCGAGAACAACGTGCACCAGGTGGCGCAGGCGCTGAACCCGGACGCGCGGGTCGTCTACGTCGACAACGACCCGGTCGTGGTGAGCCACGGCAACGCCCTGCTGGCCGGCACCGGCACCCGCATGCTCCAGGCCGACATGAGCGAGCCCGCCGCGATCCTGGACGACCCGGCGGTGCGCGAGCTGATCGACTTCGGGCGGCCGGTGGGCGTCCTGTTCGTCGCCTCGCTGCACTTCCTGTCCCCCGAGGAGGACGCGCACGGCGTCGTGGCGGCGTTCCGGGACGCGATGGCGCCCGGCGGTCACCTGGCGATCTCGCACGGCCTGATCAGCGAGGAGATCCGGGAGGCCGTGCAGCGCTACAAGACCGCGACCGACCGCGGGACGCCGCGCACCGAGGCCGAGATCGCCGCGTTCTTCGACGGCTTCACCCTCGTGGAGCCGGGCCTCGTGCCGCTCGGGGAGTGGCAGCGGGAGCCGGCCGAGGTCCCGGAGAACATGGCGGGCCTGCCCATGCTGGCGGGCGTCGGCCGCCGGTAGCCATCACTTCCGCTTCTCGTTCCCATCACAACCATCTGTTGGACTTCTGATGGGGCCCCGGGGCAGGCTTGAAGCCATGGGATACGAGAAAGCGATGCGGCCCGAGGACATCACCCGCCTGTTCGTCGAGCGCTCCAACGCCGGCGACGCCGACGGGGTCGCCGCCCTCTATGCGGAGGACGCGGTGCTGGCCTACCCGCCCGGGAGTCAGACGGTCGGCCGGGAGGCCATCCGCGACCTGTGGGCGAAGGTGCTGGCGAACCGGCCGCGCTTCGAGCAGGAGGAGCCGCTGCCCACGCTGATCAGCGGTGACATCGCGCTCACCTCGACGCCGCCGAGGGACGGCGCCGGGGCCCGCGCGCAGGTCGTCCGGCGCCAGCCCGACGGGAGCTGGCTGCGCGTGCTCGACCAGCCCGAGTTCGTCACCCCCGGCGCCTGAGTCACGGCCGCCGCGCGCGGGCGAAGCCCCAGCCGACGAGCGCCGCGGACAGGGCCGTGAGCGCGAGGCCCCCGACCGTCACGGCGTCCTGGAACTGCGCGGCCTGCCGCGCGGTCCAGGACGGCGCGGCGACGTCGCCCGCGAACAGCGCCGCGAGGACGGTCCCGGCGACCGCGATGCCGGCGCCCGAGGCGACCTGGGTGACGGTGTCGGTGAGAGCCGCGCCGACCGTCGTCCGCTCCTCGGGCAGGCCGCGCAGCACGTTGACGCCCGCCACGACGCCGACGACGCGCATCCCGGCCGCCACGAGGACGAGCGCGACCGCGACCCACCCGTACCCGGACCGCCCGAGCAGGCCGTAGACGCCGAGCCCGCACACGACCGCCGCCGCGCTCAGCCACGCGGCCCGCTCCAGGCCGACCCGCCGCACGAACGGGTCGACGAGCGCGCCGCCCGCGACGAGCACCACGACCTGCGGCAGCATTCCGAGGGCGGCGAGACCGGGCGACCATCCCCAGGCGAGCTGGAGGTGCAGCGTGACCAGGTAGCCGAGGCCCGCGGTCGCCAGCCCGGCCGCGGCCTTGAACGCCAGCCCGCTCGACACCAGGGGACGGGTCACCAGCCCGAGATCGAGCAGCGGATGCCGCGCCGAACGCTCGCGCAGGACGAACAGCACGGCCCCCGCGACGGCCGCCGCCGTCGCCGCCCACGCGCCCCACGACCCCGCGCCCCCGCCGACGAACAGCGTCGGCGCGACGAGCGCGAGGACGATCGTCGCCGTGCCGAGCAGCGCGCCCGCGACGTCCACCGGAGCGCGGTGCAGGCCGGCCGCGTCGTCGGCGGCGATCCCGGACCGCACGCCGGCGAACGCGAGCGCGGCGATCGGCACGTTCACCAGCAGCAGCGCCTGCCACGGCGCGACCGCGAGGACGAAGCCGCCGGCGGTCGGGCCGACCGCGAGCCCGGCCAGGCCGACCGTCGAGATCAGCGTCATCGCGCGGACGCGCAGGCGGTCCTCCTCGAACAGCCGGAAGGCCAGCGCCATCGACCCCGGCGTGGTCATCGCGGCCGCGACCCCCATGACCGCCCGCACCGCGATGAGCTGCCCCACCGAGGCGACGAGCGCGGTCGCCAGGCTCGCCGCGCCGAGCAGGACGAGCCCGGCGAGCATGACGCGCCGCCGCCCGAACCGGTCGGCGACCGCGCCGAAGGCGAGCATGAGCCCGCCGAACACGACGGTGTAGGCGCCGGTCGCCCACTGGAGGGCGGTCGTGGAGGCGTGCAGGTCGCGGCCGATCGTGGGCAGCGCGACGGTGAGGATCGAGGTGTCGAGCATCTCGAACAGGAACACGGCGGACAGCCCGGCGAGGGCCGGCCACGCTTCCCGCAGCGAGCGCGGCGGGGCCTGGGTCATGAGCATGGAGAACTCCCTCGGGGTGGCGAGAATGGCGGTGGTCCGTCCCGGGGACGGCACCACTAGGTTATGTCACTAAGTTTAGTCGCACAACACAGAGGGGGTCCGATGGCCAGGACCGACGCGCGGGGCGGGCCGCGGACGCGGGCGAGGATCGCCGAGATCGCCGCGGGCCTGTTCCACGAGCGCGGCTTCGACGCGGTGACCGTCGCCGAGGTCGCCCGCGCGGCCGGGGTGTCGAGCGTGACGGTGTTCAAGCACTTCCCGCGCAAGGAGGACCTTTTCCTGGACCGCTCGGCCGACGCCGCCGGCCTGCTGCGCGCGGCGGTCCGCGACCGGGCGCCGGGCACCGACGCGCTGGACGCCCTGCACGCCGCCGCCCGGCGCCTCCTCGACGAGCGCCACCCGCTCTCGGGCCTCAACGACCGGTCCGTCCCCTTCTTCCGGACCGTCGCGGGCTCGCCCGCCCTCCTCGCCCGCGCCCGGGAGATCGCCGCCGAGCTCCAGGCCGTTCTCGCCGGGGAGCTGGACCGCGACCCGGCCTTCGACGGCGACGCGACGCTGCTTGCCGCCTTCTTCATCGCCGGCTACGGCGCCGTCCTGGTGGAGACCGCGCGCCGCCTCGTCGCCGGCGACCCCCGGGACGCCGTCCTCGCCGACCACCGCGCCCGCTTCGACCGCCTCTTCACCGCCCTCCGCACCGGCGTCGCGCCCGCGCCAAACGATCGTTGATACAGATCGATCGAATGAAAAGAATGACTTGGACTCATGGATAGAAGCGGGCCGATCATGGGTCCATGACGCGCACCTCCGCCCCTCCGAACGCCCCCGCCGTCGCACCGCGCGCCCCGCGGGCGGCCCTGCCGGTGATGACGCTGGCGGCCGGCCTGTCCGTCGCCGGGAACTACTTCGCGCAGCCGCTGCTCGGCGTCCTGCGCGCGGAGCTGCACATGTCGGCCACCGTCGCGGGCCTGGTCGTGGCGGTCTTCCAGATCGGCTACGCCCTCGGGCTGGCGCTCCTTGTCCCGCTCGGCGACCGCTACCCGCGCCGCGACCTCGCGGCGGCGCTGCTCGCCGCCACCGGCGTGCTGCTGGCCCTGGCCGGCCTCGCCCCCAACGGGCCGCTGCTGCTCGCGGCGACCGGGCTCGTCGCCGTCACCTCGGTCGGCGCCCAGGTCCTCGTGCCCTTCGCCGCCGAGATCGGCCCGCCGGAGCGGCGGGCGCGCGACGTCGGCGTCGTGATGGCCGGGGTCCTCGGCGGCGGGCTCGCCGGCCGCGCCTTCTCCGGGGCGGTGGCCGACGTCGCCGGCTGGCGGTCGGTGTACTGGATCACCGCCGCGCTCCTGCTGGCCGTCGCCGTCGCGGTGCTGCGGACGCTGCCGGCGACGGCGGCGGCCGGGACGCGTCCGGGCGCCCTGCTGCGCTCCACCGCCGCGCTGCTCGTGGAGCTGCCGGCGCTGCGCCGCCCCGTCGCCGTCGCCGCGCTGGGCATGGCCGGGTACAGCGCGCACCTGGCCACCCTCACGTTCCTGCTCGACGGCCCGCCCTACCGCTGGAGCGCCTCGACGATCGGCCTGGCCGGCCTCATCGGCGCCGTCGGCCCCCTCTGCATGCCGCTCGCCGGACGCTTCGTGGACGGCGGGCACCCCCGCGCCGTCCTCCTCACCGGCCTGGCGCTCGCCACCGCCTCCTGGGCGGTGCTGCTCCCCGCCCGGGACGGCGGCGCCGGCTGGCTCGCCGCCGGGATCGTCCTGCTCAACATCGGGCAGACGGCCATGCTCAACGCCTCCCAGAACATCAGCTACGAGCTGCGGCCCGAGGCGCGCGGCCGGATCAACGCCGTGTTCATGACGCTGTTCTTCGCGGGCGGCGCCGCCGGCGGCGTGCTCGCGCCGCTCGCCTGGTCGGCCGGCGGCTGGGGCGGCGTGTGCGGCCTGGCGGCGGCCCTGACGGGCCTCGCCCTGCTCGCCGCCCTCCGCCCCTACCGGGCCTGAGCGTCCGCGTCGGGGATGCCGAGCAGGGCCAGGAACGCCCGCGCGGCCGGGGTGCAGCCCGCCCGGCTCCACACCACGTACTCGACGCGGGCCGACGCGTCGGTGATCTCGATGGTGGCGAGCCCGGACAGCCGGGGGACGTAGCTGGCGGGCAGCAGCCCCACCCCGAGGCCCTCGGCGATCAGCCGGGCCATGAACTCCGCGCTCGTCACCTCGAAGGCGACGCTGCGGTGCACGCCCGCGGCGGCGAACGCCTGGTCGGACTGGACGCGGCCCGCCGTCCCCTCCGGCAGGTCCACGAACGCCTCGGCGGCCAACCGGCTGAGGGCGATCGACGTCTCTCCCGCGAGGGGGTGGTCGGGCGGCACCGCCGCGACGAGCCGGTCCCGGGCGAGCTCGCGCACGTGCACGCCGGTGGGCCGGGCGGTCGCCGGCAGCCCGAGGAAGGCCGCCTCGACCACCCCCTCCCGCACCTGCTCGACGAGCTCGTCGCTGCCGCCCACCCGCAGGCTGATGCGGACCTCGGGGTGGCGCCGGCGGAAGTCGCGGAGCACGGCCGGGACGTCGACTGCCGCGACGGTCGGGATCAGCCCGACCGCGAGCCGCCCGCGCACCTCGCCGACGGCGGCGGCGACGTCGGCGGCGGCCCGCTCGGCCGCGTCCAGGCACTGGCGCGCCGCGACGAGGAACGCCTCGCCCGCGGGAGTCACCCGCACCCGCCGGCTGGTCCGGTCGAACAGCTTGGCCCCGAGCTCCCGCTCCAGCCGGGCGATCTGGTGGCTGAGCGCGGACTGCACGACGAGGCACCGCTCGGCGGCCCGGGTGAAGTTCCCGGTATCGGCGACGGCGACGGCGTACCGGATCTGCTTCAGCTCCATCGGACGATGATCCCGCACGATCAATGCGATGACAAGATTGCTTTGGGTGCATCCATCTCTTCCCGTGATGATCGCAGTATTGCGGAACGACGGCGGAGGGACGGACCCGCTGAGCGCGGCCGCGCTGCTGAGAGCGGATCCGCCGTGGGCGGATCGGGCTGGGAGCGGTGCCCGCGACGCCGCAGGGTGGAGGGCATGAGCGAGGAAGAGAAGAGCCCCATGTTCGACGGGCGGACGCGCCGCGAGCTCTACGCGCAGCGCGTCCTCGTCCTGGACGGTCCGCTCGACGACGACAACGGCACGCTGCTGGCCACCCAGCTGATCACCCTGGCGGGCGAGGACGCCGCGGCCGACATCGCGCTGTGGATCCACTCGCCCGGCGGGTCGGTGCCGGCGATGCTCGCGATCCGCGACGTCATGCGGCTCGTCCCGTGCGACGTGGCCACGGTCGTGTTCGGCATCGCCTACAGCGCCGGGCAGTTCCTGCTGTCGTCGGGGACGCCCGGCAAGCGCCGCGCCCTGCCGCACGCCCGCGTCCTGATGCACCAGGGGTCCGCCGGGATCGGCGGCGCCGCCGTCGACATCGAGCTGCAGGCCAACGACCTGCGCCACACCCGCGACACCGTCCTCGGCCTCATCGCCGAGGACACCGGCCAGCCCCTGGAACGCGTCTTCGAGGACTCCCTGCACGACCGCTGGTACACCGCGCAGGAGGCCATCGACTACGGGTTCGTCGACGCCATCGTCGGCTCCTACGACGAGCTCGTGCCCGCCCGCCACCGCCGGGTCGGCCTCGGCGTCCCCTCCGGAGCCGCCCGATGAGCACCTACACGATCCCCAACGTCATCGCCCAGCACCCCCGCGGCGAGCGGATCATGGACGTCTACTCGCACCTGCTCGCCGAGCGGATCGTCTACCTCGGCACCGCCATCGACGCGGGCGTCGCCAACGCCCTCGTCGCGCAGCTCCTGCACCTGGAGGCCGACAGCCCCGAGCAGGACGTCCAGCTCTACATCAACTGCGAGGGCGGCGACCCGAGCGCGATGCTCGCGGTCTACGACACGCTGCGCTACATCCGCCCGCAGGTCGCGACGACGTGCGTCGGGCAGGCCGTCGCCGTCGGCGCCGTGCTGCTCGCGGCGGGCGCGCCCGGCAAGCGCTCCGCGCTGCCGCACACCCGCGTCGTCCTGCACCAGCCGGTGGGGCAGGGGCGCGGCGCGATCCCCGACCTGATCCTCCAGGCGGACGAGGTCGTGCGCGTGCGCGCCGACATCGAGCGCATCCTGTCCCGCCACACCGGGCAGGACACCGCGACGCTGCGCGCCGACACCGACCGCGACCGCGTCTTCACCGCGACGGCGGCGCGGGAGTACGGCCTCGTCGACCACGTCCTGGAGGACCGGCAGCCGGGGTAGCGCGGGTGACGGTCAGGCGGCGAGCGCGTACGCGGCCATGCAGGTCGGGCCGGCCGGCCGCGCCGCCGCCGGCCCGGCCGGCACGGCCAGCAGGCTCGTCGCGACCGCGAGCGTCAGGTCGCCGAGCGTCGTGCCGAGGGCGCCCGCGACCGCGGCGATCATCTCGCTGGACGGCTCCTTGACGCCGCGCTCCATCTCCGACAGGTACTGCGGGGACACCCCGGCGCGGCGCGCGGTCTCCACCAGGATCTCGCCGCGCTCCGCCCGCAGGTCGCGCAGGCAGCGGCCGAGCGCGTCGCGCCACAGCGGCTCCGCCGGGCGGGCCGGCGTCTCGTCGTCGGCGGGCGGGCGCGGGCGTGTCGTCTCGGCCATGCGCCCACGGTAACCCGGCATACCGGACGCGCACCACGCGTTCCGCCCTCCGCAGAACGGCGCCGTCAGACGCCGCGGTCGGGCGCGCTCATGTCGCCCGTCCCCGGCGTGCCGTCGGCGAGGCCATAGCGCAGGAACACCCCGCCCTTCGGCCCGGCCGCAGGCGGCTCCAGCAGGGTGAGGTTCGTGGGCACCGCGCCGCCGTCGAACACCTTCTTGCCGACGCCGAGCACGATCGGGTGGATCCAGAGGTCCAGGCGGTCGAAGAGCTTCTCGCGCAGCAGCGTCTGCACTAGGTCCAGGCTCCCGACGACCTTGATGTTCTCGTGCCGGTCGCGGACCTCGCGCACCGCGGCGGCCAGGTCCGGGCCGAGCCGCGTCGACCCCTCCCACGACAGGTCGGGGTTGCCGCGCGAGGCCACGTACTTGGGGATGCCGTTGAACAGGTCGGCGATCGCGCCGTCCTCGCCGCCCTTCTGGTGCGGCCAGTAGGCGGCGAAGATGTCGTAGGTGCGGCGGCCGAGCAGCAGGGCGTCGGTGCTCTCGTACGCGGCGTCGACCTGCGCGCCGCCGACCTCGTCGAGCAGCGGCGCCTGCCAGCCGCCGAACGGGAAGCCGTCCGGGTCCTCGTCGGGGCCGCCGGGCGCCTGCCCGACGAGGTCGAGGGTCGCGAAAAGCTCGATGTGGATGAGGCCCATGGTGTGCTCCCGGTGCGTCGGTTCGTCTCGGCAAGGCAGACCGGCGCGCCCCGGCGAACTCATCGCTCCGTCAGGAAACGGCGCCGAGGGGCAGGTCGCGGCCGCGCCAGGCGTCCGCGAGGTCCTGCACCGGCACGCCGAGCGCCGCGCCCAGCCGGACGATCGTCCCGAAGCCGGGGGACGGCAGCCGGCCCGTCTCGATCTTGCGCAGGGTCTCCGGGGAGACGCCGGCCGCCAGCGCGACGTCCGCGAGCTCGCGCCCCGCCCGCGCGCGGCGCAGCAGGGCGCCGAGGCGCCGGCCGGCTTCGATCTGCTCGGGCGTGAGGGGGTGGCGGACCATGCGCCCAGGGTAGGGCTGGTATTTCTATACCGTCAAGGACTAGGGTGGCCGGTATAGAAATACCATCCCGTCCCGCTGCCGAGGTACCCGTGATCGAACTGAAGTCGCCCGCCGAGATCGAGCGCATGCACGTCACCGGCCGTTTCATCGCCGAGGTGCTCACCGAGGTCGGCGAGATCGCCGACGTGGGCGTCAACCTGATGGAGCTGGAGCACCACGTGCGCGGCATGATCAAGCGGCGCGGCGCGGAGTCCTGCTACTGGGACTACGCGCCGTCCTTCGGGCGCGGCCCGTTCCGCAACGTCATCTGCCTGTCGGTCAACGACGCCGTCCTGCACGGCCTGCCCCGCGACTACACGCTGCGCGACGGCGACGTCCTCAGCGCCGACATCGCCGTCACCATCGACGGCTGGGCCGCCGACTCGGCGCGCACCGTCATCGTCGGCACCCCCGCCGAGGAGGACCTGCGGATCGTCCGCGCCACCGAGGAGGCCCTGGCGGCGGCGATCGACGCGGCCCGCCCCGGCAACCGCCTCGGCGACATCTCGGCGGCGATCGGCGCGGTCGCCGACGCCTACGGCTACCCGGTCAACACCGAGTTCGGCGGCCACGGCATCGGCCGCACCATGCACGAGGACCTGCACATCCCCAACAAGGGCCGTCCGGGCCGCGGCGTGAAGCTCCAGCCGGGCCTGACCCTCGCCCTGGAGCCCTGGTTCGCACGCACCACCGACCGCATCGTCTACGACCCCGACGGCTGGACGATCCGCTCCGCCGACGGCTCCCGCACCGCCCACTCCGAGCACACCGTCGCCATCACCGAAGGCGCCGCCCTCGTCCTCACCCGCCGCCCCGACGAGGCCGTCGCCGCTTAGCGGCGCGGGCGGCGCTCGACGACCTTGGCGTGGACGAGCGAGCCGGCGAGCTCGACCCGCAGCAGCGGGTCGCCGGCCCCTCGCGGGCGCAGCTTGACCTTGGAGTACGTGACGTTGAGCCCGTCCGCGTCGAACACCACGCCGGGCGCGCCGACGACGACCAGCCTGCCGCGCGCCATCTCCACGTCGACCCGCAGGAGGCTGGAGGTGACGGCGGCGCGGGTGAAGTCCAGGGTCACGCGGCACATCTGCGTGCGGACCTTGATGCGGGCGGGCACCTGCCAGGACCCGTCCTTGACGTACTTGCCGCCCACCTGCTCGATCACCAGGACGTCGCCGTCCGGCGCCGCGAGATCGGCGGTCAGCGCGGCCAGCTCGCCGAGCGTCCGCGCCGCCAGCGCGCGCTCCACGCGCTCGTCGAGCTCCCCGGCGTCCAGCCGCCCGTCGCCCGCGGCGACCCGCAGCGCGTCCACGGCGCGGTCCCGGTCCCCGTGCGACGCCCGCAGCTCGGGCAGATCGTCCGCCATACCCGGCACGCTAGCAAGCCGGCGGCCGGGCGTTGCCGTCCCGGGACTGACGCCGTATCGTCCTCCGACGTGAACACCGGACCGGCCTCGCGCCACGCACGGACGGGCGACCCGGTGGAGAGCTGATCGCACGGCGGGCGCGCGCGAAGCACCCCCGCCCGGCACGCGGACCTCCCGGCGCTCGCGCACCGCGAGTCCCCTTCCCGTGCCGAACGATCAGCGAGGCCAGCCGAATGCCAGTCACGTTCAACCACACCATCATCGCCGTCAAGGACCGCGAGGCGTCGGCGCGCTTCTTCCGGGAACTGCTGGAGCTTCCCGAAGCGCCGTCCTGGGGTCCGTTCATCAACATCCAGCTCGACGGTGGCGTGCTGCTCCAGTTCGCCGAGCCGCCGGTGGACATCCAGATGCAGCACTACGCGTTCCTCGTCGACGACGAGCTGTTCGACCGCGCCTACGCCCGCCTCCGCGACGGCGGCGTCGAGCACTGGGCCGACCCCCGGATGCGGCGCCCCGGCGAGACCAACACCGAGCACGGCGGCCGCGGCGTCTACTTCAAGGACCCGGCGGGCCACGCCATCGAGCTGATCACCCGCCCCTACCTGTGACCCCGCCCCGCCCCGGCCGGGCACCCGGCGGCGCCCGGCCGGGACGGAGCGCCATCGCACGCCGCCGACCCTTACTGGAACGAGCGCGGCGCCGTCCTCTTCGAGGACCCCGCCGGCCGGCCGGTCGTCCTGCCCCTTTGGACCTTCGGCGACACCGCCGCGGCGCGGGAGAAGACGGCCCAGAAAAGCGACCACTCGGTCATCCTTCGTTGACTTGCGGCGTGTTGCGTGTTGGGAGCGCTCCCAACACGCAACACGCCGCAAGTCAACGAGCAATGACCAGGCGGTCATGAGCGGCAGGGGTCGCTGACGGAGGGCTGTGGGAGAGTGGTTCATGGCTTTGAGCGATTTTCCCTTGCACGCCTCCGTCGCCGTGTCGGACATTCAGCGAGCGATCGCGTTCTATGAAGGAAAGCTTGGCCTGCGAGCGCTGCGGTCCGGCCCCAGCGCCGCGATCCCCGACGGCAGCCGCATCTACGCCTCCGGCGGCGGCCCGGCCCTGAACGTGTACCAGTCGAACACCGCAGGGCACTCCCAGGCGACCATGGCGGTCTGGTACGTCGACGACCTCGACGCGACCGTCGCCGAGCTCACCGCCGCCGGCGTCGCCTTCACCCGCTACGACGGCCTGGAGCACGACGCCAACGGCATCACACCCCGCGCCGGCGGCGGCCGTCTCGCCTGGTTCCAGGACCCCGACGGCAACACCTTCGCCCTCGAATCCGACACCTGACCCGCGTAATGATCGAAGAAGGCGGGCTGCCCTAGCCGACCCTGCGCCCGGCCGCCGTGAATTCCGCGACCTGGTCTTTGGTCGCCCACCACTCCGCGACATGGGTCCGCATCATCATGGCGATCCACTCCCGCTGCCCGGAGTCCGCCCCGAGCATCGCCCCGGCCAGTTCCTCCAGCGGATAAGAGAGCCTCAACTCCCACTTCTGCACGTCCCGGCTCTCGGCAGGCCGGATATCGAGGGAGAAGATCAGGACGACCTCATTCCAACGCCGTCCCTCCTCGTAGATCTCTCGGACATGAAACGAGGGTCTGCTCTGGAAATTACTTTCCGAGTTGAGCAGACCAAGAAAATCATCAGAAAAGTCCAGCCCCATCCGGCCATCCTATGGCGGGGTCCCGCTCGCCCTTCAGGGGACTCGCCATCGAGAACCATTCGAGGCTGCCCAAGCCCCACGCCGCGCCTTCGCCGGCGTTCGTATCGGCGCGCCCCAGATTCGACTGCTCCGGGCAATGGAGGGATCGGCAGGGCCGGTTGAGATGCGGCGTGTTGGGCACTTTCGATCTTCAAAGTGCCCAACACGCCGCATCTCAACCGGCTAGAGGGCCTTGATGGCGGCGCTGAGGTGGGCGAACTGGTCGCGCGTGAGGAGGAGGTAGCCGGCCTGGGGGGCTTGGGAGTCGCGCACGGCGAGCAGAGAGGTTGTGGCTGCGAGTTCGACGCAGTTCGATCCGGACTCGTTACTGTAAGTGGACTTGCGCCACGCGGCGTTGCTCATGTCCATCGCTCTTGGATCACCTTTCTGATGAAAGCTCTCGTGTCTCTCGCGTTGAGGGCCTCTGCTTGCAGCCTCGTGAAGGTCTCGTTCACGAATGCTATGTCATCCTCGTTCATGGACGTCTCGCCGCCGTATGCCTTGTCGGTGTAGACGACTTGGGAGTTGTCCTTCCCGGTGGCTATCGCGAATGTCCCCCACACATTACGAACGTAGATGATCGGTAGGATCTGCAGTGTGATGTTCGGTCTCTCCGATAGGCCAAGTAGGTGCTCTAGTTGAGCGTGCATCACCGATGGTCCGCCCAACTCGCGGTACAGCACGCTCTCGTCCATCACCACGGATATTGCGGGTGGATTTTCTCGGAGCAGTACTTTCTGTCGTTCCATCCTGCTCATGAAGGATTCTTCGTCGGGGAGCAGGGCCCGGGCGTAATCCTGGGTTTGGAAGAGTCCGTACACCAGGCGCTCTTCGTAGCAGCGCAGCAGTACGGCGGCCTTCTCGGCCTTGGGGAAGCTCACGAAATACCGGGGGTACTTCGTGGTCTTGATGCTTTCCAGCAGATCCTCCCAGGCGGTGACCAGTTGGCCGTTCGCGTGGATAGCCCGATCGAGCCGTTGCGTGAAATCAAGTCGGCATCGTGTCGTTCCCGATTCGACCTGCCCGATGTACGAACGTGACACGCTCGCGGCGGCGGCGGCTTGGGCCTGGGTGAGTCCGGCTTCTTTTCGCAATCTCTTCGCCACTTCGGCGAAGGACAAGACCTCGCTGGGGGTGCTTGCAGGTGACATGCCTGTACTCCCTGGAAGCTTGCAATGAGCTTGCGAGTGCTTGCGCTCTGTTGGCGATGTTCTGCTTGCGTAGTAACCGTAGCCCCGGTGGGGCCACTGTGTCACTAGTCGAATCCGATGGGTGACGGGAGATCGTCGTGGGTGAGTGGGTGGTCGGGGCGCCGCCGGTGGTGGTGGGCGGGGTGACGCGGTTGCGGGTGGGGTCGGCGGCGGAGTCGGTGAAGGTGGCGCGGGAGTGGGTGGGGGACTGGCTCTACGACCACGGGTACGCGGAGGCGTCGCTCTTCCCGGCGCAGGTCGTCGTCAGCGAGCTGGTGACGAACGCCTACCGGCACGCGCACGTGCCGGGGCGGCCGATTACCGTTGCGCTGTACCGGTCGGAGGGCGGGGTGGTGTGCGTCGTCGGCGACGCCAGCGAGAAGGAGCCCGAGCCTCAGGAGTTCAGCCTGCGCGCCACGTCGGGGCGGGGGCTGTCGATGATCGGGTTCCTCGTGCGGAGCTGGGGATGGCACCACCCCGTCGCCGGCGGCAAGGGGGTGTGGGCCGTGCTGGACGCGGAGGTGGACCCGTCAGCACTCGATGACGTTGACGGCTAGGCCGCCGCGGCTCGTCTCCTTGTACTTGTCGAGCATGTCGCGGCCGGTGTCGCGCATCGTCTTGATGGCGCGGTCGAGGGTCACGAAGTGGCGGCCGTCGCCGCGGAGGGCGATGCGGGTGGCGCTGATGGCCTTGATGGCGCCGACGGCGTTGCGCTCGATGCAGGGGACCTGGACGAGGCCGCCGACGGGGTCGCAGGTCAGGCCAAGGTTGTGCTCGATGCCGATCTCGGCGGCGTTCTCCACCTGCTCCGGCGTGCCGCCCATGACCTCGGTGAGGCCGGCGGCGGCCATCGAGCAGGCCGAGCCGACCTCGCCCTGGCACCCCACTTCGGCGCCGGAGATCGAGGCGTTCTGCTTGAACAGGACGCCGATGGCGCCCGCGGCGAGCAGGAAGCGGACGGCGCCCGCGTCGTCGGCGCCCGGGACGAAGCGGGCATAGTAGTGCAGGACGGCGGGGATGATGCCCGCCGCGCCGTTCGTGGGGGCGGTGACGATGCGGCCCCCGGCGGCGTTCTCCTCGTTGACGGCGAGGGCGAACAGGGTGACCCAGTCCATCGCGGCGAGCGGATCGTCCTGCTTCTCGGTGGTGAGCTGGCGGTGGAGCTGGTGGGCGCGGCGGCGGACCTTGAGGCCGCCGGGCAGCAGGCCCTCGCGGGCGATGCCGCGCTCCACGCACTCCTGCATGACGCGCCAGTGCCGGACGAGGCCCGCGCGGACCTGGGCCTCGGTGCGGCCGAACGCCAGCTCGTTCTCCAGCATCAGCCCCGAGATCGACAGGCCGGTCTCGCGGCAGCGGTCGAGGAGCTCGGCGGCGGTGTCGAAGCGGTGCGGCAGGACGGTGTCGTCGGCCTTGATGCGGTCGGCGCCGGTGGCGTGCTCGTCGACGACGAAGCCGCCGCCGACCGAGTAGTAGACGCGGGCGCGCAGCTCGGCGCCGTCCGCGCCGTAAGCGGTGAAGCGCATGCCGTTCGGGTGGCCCGGCAGGGACTCCTTGCGCTCGAACTCCAGGTCCTCGCCGACGACGAACGGGATGTCGTGCGAGCCGAACAGGCGCAGGGTGCCGGACGCGCGGATGGCGGCGAGGCGGGCGTCGACGGTGTCGACGTCCACAAGCTCGGGCTTGTCGCCCTCCAGGCCGAGGATGACGGCCTTGTCGCTGCCGTGGCCCTTGCCCGTCAAGCCGAGCGACCCGTACAGGACGGCCCGGACGCGGGCGGTCTTCGCGAGCAGGCCGTCGGCGTCGAGGCCGCGCGCGAAGCGGTGCGCGGCGGCCATGGGCCCGCCGGTGTGCGACGAGGACGGCCCGATGCCGATCTTGAAGAGGTCGAAAACGCTGATCGCCATGGGGTGGGGCTACCTCGTTGTAGCGCGCCCGCCCCGCGGAGCTGTGTCCGCGGGGCGGGCGGAGGGGACCTACAGGTTCGGGTACAGGGGGTGCTTGTCGGCGAGGGCCTTCACCCGGGCCGACAGCGCCGCGGCGTCGAACGACGGCTGGAGCGCCAGCGCGATGACGTCGGCGACCTCGGCGAAGTCCTCGGCGGTGAAGCCGCGGGTCGCCAGGGCCGGGGTGCCGATCCGCAGGCCCGACGTCGTCATCGGGGGGCGCGGGTCGTTCGGGACGGCGTTGCGGTTCACCGTGATGCCGATATCGTGCAGGCGGTCCTCGGCGTCGCGGCCGGTGAGGTCGGAGCCGACGAGGTCGACGAGCACCAGGTGCACGTCGGTGCCGCCGGTCAGCACCTTCACGCCGGCCTTCGCGGTGTCCTCGGCGAGCAGGCGCTCGGCGAGGATGCGGGCGCCCTCGACGGTGCGCGCCTGCCGGTCCTTGAACTCCTCGGACGCGGCGAACTTCAGCGCGACCGCCTTGGCGGCGATGACGTGCTCCAGCGGGCCGCCCTGCATGCCCGGGAACACGGCCGAGTTGATCTTCTTGCCGTACTCCTCGCGCGCCAGGATCAGGCCGCCGCGCGGGCCGCCGAGGGTCTTGTGCGTGGTGGTGGTGACGACGTCGGCGTGCGGCACCGGCGACGGGTGCAGGCCCGCCGCGACGAGCCCCGCGAAGTGCGCCATGTCGACCATGAGCAGCGCGCCGACCGCGTCGGCGATCTCGCGGAAGGCCGCGAAGTCGAGCCGGCGCGGGTACGCCGACCAGCCCGCGACGATCATCTTGGGCCGGTGCTCCTCGGCGAGGGCGCGGACCTCGTCCATGTCGACCAGGCCGTCCTCGGGGCGCACGTGGTAGGGCACCACGTTCAGCGTCTTGCCCGAGTAGTTGAGCCGCATGCCGTGGGTGAGGTGCCCGCCGTGCGCGAGGTCCAGGCCGAGGATCGTGTCGCCGTGCTGGAGGAGCGCGAAGTACACCGCGGTGTTGGCCTGCGCGCCCGAGTGCGGCTGGACGTTGGCGTGCTCGGCGCCGAACAGCGCCTTGGCGCGGTCGATGGCGAGCTGCTCGGTGACGTCGACGTACTCGCAGCCGCCGTAGTACCGCTTGCCGGGGTAGCCCTCGGCGTACTTGTTGGTGAGGACCGAGCCCTGGGCCTCCAGCACCGCGACCGGCGCGAAGTTCTCCGAGGCGATCATCTCCAGGGTGGACTGCTGGCGGCGCAGCTCGCCCGCGACGGCCTCCGCGACCTCGGGGTCGGCGGCGGCCAGGGAGTCATGCAGCGACGCCACGCCTAGTCCTCCTCGATCAGCTTGGTGTAGGCCTCGGCGCCGAGCAGGTCGCCGGGCTCGTCGGCGATCCGCACCTTGAAGATCCAGCCCTCGCCGTACGGGTCGTCGTTGATCACCTTGGGCTCGTCGATCACCGCGGAGTTGATCGCGGTGACCTCGCCGGTGACGGGGGAGTACAGGTCGCTGACCGACTTGGTGGACTCCACCTCGCCGCAGGTCTCGCCCGCCTCGACGGTCTCGCCCTCGGCCACCTGCAGCTCGATGAAGACGATCTCGCCCAGGGCGTCGGCCGCGTGCGCGGTGACGCCGACGGTGACGATGTCCGACTCGCCGCCGAGGCCGTCCACCCACTCGTGCTCTTCGCTGTAACGGAGCTGCTCGGGAACGCTCACTTGTCCTTCTTCTCCAGATCTCAGGAACGCTTGTAGAACGGCAGGGGCACCACGTCGACCGGCTCGCGCCGGCCGCGCACGTCCACCGCGAGGCCGGACTCGGCGGCACCGCTGTCGAGGTACGCCATGGCGATCGGCCTGCCCAGTGTGGGCGACGGGGCGCCGCTCGTCACGACACCGCACGGCGTGCCGTCGGACGTGACGACCTCGTACCCCTTGCGGGGCGCCCGCCGCCCGTGGGCGACGAGTCCCACGAGCCTACGGCCTGCCGGGGTCTGCGCCTGCGCGGCCAGGGCGGCCTTGCCGACGAAGTCGCCCGGCTTGTCCAGCTTCACCACCCGGCCGAGGCCCGCCTCGAACGGCGTGGTGGCGGCCGTGAGCTCGTTGCCGTAGAGCGGCATGCCCGCCTCCAGCCGCAGCGAATCACGCGCGGCGAGACCGGCCGGCGTCACGCCCTCGACGGCGGCGAGCTCCTTCCAGAGCTTGACCGCGTCGTCGGAGGAGACGAACAGCTCGAAGCCGTCCTCGCCGGTGTAGCCGGTGCGGGCGATCAGGGCGTCGACGCCGGCGACCGGCGCGGCCATGATCGCGTAGTACTTGAGGTCGTCCAGCGGGGCCGCGGTGAACCGGGCGAGGACGCCGGCGGCGGCCGGCCCCTGGAGGGCGATCAGCGCGTAGGTGGCGGACCGGTCGTCCACGACCGTCTCGAAGCCCCCGGCCCGCTCGACCAGGGCGTTCCGGACGACGGCGACGTTCGCGGCGTTCGCGACCACCATGTAGGTCTGCTCGGCCAGCCGGTAGACGATCAGGTCGTCGAGCACCCCGCCGTCCCGGTCGACGATCATGGTGTAGCGGGCCTTGCCGACCGGCATCGGCGTGATGTTGCCGACGAGCGCGTAGTCGAGCGCGGCGGCGGCCTGCGGGCCGGACAGCAGGATCTCGCCCATGTGCGAGAGGTCGAACAGCCCGGCGGCCTCGCGGACGGCCCGGTGCTCGGCGACCTCGCTCGCGTAGCGGAGCGGCATGAGGAACCCCGCGAAGTCGACGAGGTTCGCGCCGAGCTCGGCGTGGACGTCGTACAGCGGCGTCTTGAGGGCGGACGAGTCGGACATCGGGTCGGCTCCTTGGTCGCGGGCGCGCGCGGGACCATCGTCCCACCCGCACCCGTGCTGGGTCGGCCTCCCCCTCTGTCATCGGCGCCTGAGAGCTTCACCCCCGTGCGGGGGCTTTCACCTTCGGCGGGGGACCGGCGACGGTCCCCGCTTTCCAGAGGTCGCCTCGTCCGCGCGGTACGGGTGCCTGAGAGGTTCCGGGGAGGGTTTGCTCCTTCGGCGTCCCGGGCCGGCTGCCGGGGACTCTCCCGCGCGGGATCATCGGCTCCGGCCAATCTAGCAGCGGTGACGGGGTGCGGCCAGACGGCGCCGGCCGCCGGGGTCAGAGCAGGCCGGCGAGCGCGGCGACGCCGGCGCGGACGGCGCGCTCGCCGGTGTCGCCGAACCCGATGATCAGCCGGGCGGGGTCGGCGGCGCCGTCGTGGCGGCAGGCGCTCATGCCGTGCAGGCCGACGCCCCGCTCCCGGGCGGCGGCGATCACCTCGGCCTCGCCGCGCGGCCCGGCCAGGTGCGCGACGGCGTGGAACCCGGCGTCCAGGCCGGTGAGGCGGACGTGCGGGGCGTGCTCGGCGAGGGCCTCGACGAGCGCGGCGCGGCGGCCCGCGTAGACGGCCCGCATCCGGCGCAGGTGCCGGTCGTGGCGGCCGGACTCGATGAGGCGGGCCAGGGCGAGCTGGTCCAGGGCGGGCGAGCCGCGGTCGTCCAGGCGCTTGCGCTCGACGATCGGGGCGGTGAGGCGGGGCGGGGCGAGCAGCCAGCCGATGCGGAGCGCGGGCGCGAGCGACTTGCTGGCGGTGCCGATCGACACGACGCGGTCGGCGGCGAGGCCCTGGAGGGCGCCGACCGGCTCGCGGTCGTAGCGGAACTCGGCGTCGTAGTCGTCCTCGATGATCACCGCGTCGCGGGCGGCGGCCCAGGCGGCGAGCTCCAGCCGCCGGTGCGGGGCCAGGACGACGCCGGTCGGCCACTGGTGCGCGGGGGTGACGAGGACGGCGCGGGCGCCGGTCGCGGCGAGCGCCGCCACGTCCACGCCGTCGCCGTCCACCGGGACCGGGACGGCGGCCATCCCGGCGGCGGCCGCGGCGGCGGACGTGCCGCGCGCGGAGCCGGGGTCCTCGTAGGCGACGGTCCGCACGCCGGACGCGGCGAGGGCGCGCAGCGTCAGCGCGAAGCCCTGCGCGTAGCCGGAGCAGACGACGATGTGGTCGGGGTCGGCGGCGGCGGCCCGGACGCGCCGCAGGTAGCCGGCCAGCACGGTGCGCAGGGCGGCGCTGCCGCGCGGGTCGCCGTAGTCCAGGTCGGCGGTCGGGATCGCCCGCCCGGCCTCGCGCAGCGCCCACAGCCAGTCGGCCATCGGGAAGGACGCCAGGTCGGGGACGCCGGGCCGGAAGTCGGCGACGAGCGGCGGCGACGGCCGCGCGGGCGGCGCGGGGCGCGCGGGCGCGGGCGGCGCGGCCCCGGCGGCGACGCGCGTCGCCGAGCCGGGCCGGGTGACGAGGTAGCCCTCCGCCTGGAGCTGGGCGTAGCTGTCCTGGACGAGGCCGCGCGACAGGCCGAGGCCCCGGGCCAGCTCGCGCGAGGACGGCAGCCGCTCGCCGGGCTCCAGGCGCCCCGACCGGACGGCGTCCCGGATCCGCCGGTTGAGCTGGGCGTGCAGGGGCTCGCCGGACGCCCGGTCCAGCGCCAGCAATAGTTCGGGTGACGAACCGGACCACTCCAGCGGCATGGAACCGGACCTTACCGGTGGGCCGGACGGCCCGTAGCGTCAGCGGCATGACGACGATCCCGCACACCCCCGCCCGGCCGCCGCTGCTGACGCGGCCCCTGCTCCTCCGCTTCGTGTCGCTGGTCGGCTCGTCCGTCGGGTTCTACCTCCCGCTGTCGGTCGTCCCGCTGCACGCCGAGCGGATCGGCGGCTCGCCCGGCGCCGCGACCGGAGCGCTGATGTTCGCGACGGTCGCGGGCGAGTTCGCGACGCCGCGCCTCATGGCCAGGTTCGGGGACCGGACCGTCCTCGCCGCCGGGCTCGTGCTGCTCGGCGCGCCCGCGCTCGCCCTCACGGCGCTGCCCGGCATGGCCTGGATCCTGCTGGTCTCCCTGGTGCGCGGCCTCGGGTTCGCGCTCACGATCGTGGCGGGCGGGGCGCTCACCGCCGCGCTGATCCCGGACGGGCGGCGCGGCGAGGGCCTCGCGCTCGTCGGGCTCGCGAGCGGCGTGCCGAGCGTCGTCGCGCTGCCCCTCGGCCTCTACCTGGCCGAGCACACCGGCGTCACCGCCGTCGCGGTCATCGCGGGCGCCGTCCCGCTCGTCACCGCGCTCTCGGTGCCGGGGCTGCCCGGCGGGCGGCCGGCGCCCGGCGCGCGGGCGGACGGGATGCTCGCCGGGCTGCGGACGCCCGCGCTCGCCCGCCCGGCCCTGGTGTTCGGGGCGTCCGCGCTGGTCGCGGGGATCGTCGTGACGTTCCTGCCGCTCGCGGCGGGCGGCCACTCGGCCGGGCTCGTCGCGGCGGCGCTGTTCCTCCAGCCGCTCGCCTCGGCCCTCGCCCGCGTGTGGGCTGGGCGGCGCGGCGACCGGCACGGCTCGGCCGGGCTGGTCGTTCCGGGCCTGGTCGCGTCGGCGGCGGGCGTCCTGCTGATCGCCTTCACCGGCAGCGCGGCCGCCGTCGTCGCCGGGGTGACGGTGTTCGGCGTCGGGTTCGGGTTGCTGCAGAACGCCACGCTCGCCCTCATGTACAGCCGGGTGACGCGGTCGGGCTACGGCGCCGTCAGCGCCCTGTGGAACCTCGCCTACGACGCCGGGCTCGGCGCGGGCGCCCTCGGGTTCGGCGCGGTCGCCGCCGGCACCGGCTACCCGTGGGCGTTCGCGCTCACCGCCGCGCTGCTGATGACGGCGCTGCCCGTCGCCCTCCGCGACGGCCGCGCGGCGCCCGTCCCCTCCGCGGGCGCCGCGCGGCCCGCTACAGCGGCGTGACGTAGGCGCCGGAGATGCCGCCGTCCACCAGGAACTCCGACGCGGTGATGAACGAGGAGTCGTCGGAGGCCAGGAACGCGACGGCGGCGGCGATCTCGGTGGCCTCGGCGAACCGGCCGGCCGGGATGTGCACGAGCCGCCGCGCCGCCCGCTCGGGGTCCGTGGCGAACAGCTCCTGGAGGAGGGGCGTGTTCACCGGCCCCGGGCAGAGCGCGTTGACGCGGATGCCCTCGCGGGCGAACTGGACGCCGAGCTCCCGCGACATCGCGAGGACGCCGCCCTTGGAGGCGGTGTAGGAGATCTGCGAGGTCGCCGCGCCCATCCGGGCGACGAACGACGCGGTGTTGATGATCGACCCCTTGCCCTGCGCGCGCATGTAGGGGAGGACGTGCTTGCAGCACAGGTACACGCTCGTCAGGTTGACGTCCTGGACGCGCTTCCAGGCGTCCAGGCCGGTTTCCAGGATCGAGTCGTCGTCGGGCGGGGAGATCCCGGCGTTGTTGAACGCCACGTCGACGCGGCCGTAGGAGCCGTGCGCGGCCTCGAACAGCGCGGCGACGTCGTCCTCGCTGGTCACGTCGGTGCGGACGAACAGGCCGCCGACCTCGCCGGCGGCCGCCTCGCCGGCCGCCGCGTCCAGGTCGGCGATCACGACGCGGGCGCCCTCCTCGGCGAACCGGCGGGCGGTGGCGAGGCCGATGCCGCTCGCGCCGCCGGTGACGACGGCGACGCGGTCCTGCAGACGCTGCACTTAGGACTCCTCGGTGGCGATGAAGACGTTCTTGGTCTCGGTGAAGGCGGTCAGGGCGTCGGGGCCGAGCTCGCGGCCGAGCCCGGACTGCTTGAAGCCGCCGAACGGCGTCCAGTACCGCACCGACGCGTGCGAGTTCACCGACAGGTTCCCCGCGTCGACGCTCCGCGCCATGCGGAGGGCGCGGCCGACGTCGCGGGTCCAGATCGAGCCGGACAGGCCGTAGGGGGTGGCGTTGGCGAGGCGGACGGCGTCGGCCTCGCCGTCGAACGGCACGACGATCACGACCGGTCCGAACACCTCCTCGCGCCAGGCCGGCAGGGCGTCCGCGCCCGGTCCGGCGAGGACGGTCGGCGCGAACCAGAACCCGGGGCCGTCGGGGGCGGTGCCGCGGAACGCGACGGGCGCGCCGTCCGGCACGTAGGACGCGACGCGGTCGCGCTGCGCGGCGCTGATCAGCGGGCCCATGGCGGTGGCCGGGTCGCGCGGGTCGCCGACCCGGACGGCGGCGACGGCCGGTTCGAGCAGCTCCAGGAACCGGTCGTGGACCTCGCGCTGGACGAGGATGCGCGAGCGGGCGCAGCAGTCCTGCCCGGCGTTGTCGAAGACGGCGGCGGGCGCGGCCGCGGCGGCCCGCTCCAGGTCGGCGTCCGCGAACACGATGTTGGCGCTCTTGCCGCCGAGCTCCAGCGTGAGGCGCTTCACCGACGGCGCGCAGGCCGCCATGATCTCCTTGCCGACGCGGGTCGAGCCGGTGAAGACGATCTTGGCGACGTCCGGGTGGCCGACCAGCCGCCGTCCCGCGACCGGCCCGGCGCCCGGCAGCACCTGGAGGACGCCCTCGGGCAGGCCCGCGTCGAGGGCGAGCTCGCCGACGCGGCGGGCGGTGAGCGGGGTCAGCTCGGCCGGCTTCACGATGACGGTGTTGCCGGCGGCGAGCGCGGGCGCCATGCCCCAGCCCATGATCGGCATCGGGTAGTTCCACGGGACGATCACCCCGACGACGCCGAGCGGCTCGTGGAAGGTGACGTCCAGCCCGCCCGCGACCGGGATCTGCCGCCCGGCCAGCCGCTCCACGCCGCCCGCGCAGTAGTGCAGGGTGTCGCGCAGGTTGCCCGCCTCCCAGCGGGCCTGCTCGACGGGGTGGCCGGCGTTGGCGACCTCCAGGGCCGCCAGCTCGTCCAGGTGCGCGTCGATCCGGTCGGCGAGGGCGCGCAGCAGCCGGGCCCGGTCGCCCGGCGCCACCGCGCGCCACGCCGGGAACGCGCGCCTGGCACGTTCCACGGCCGCGTCGGTCTCCTCGACCGAGGCGAGCGCGACCTTCTCGACGACCTCCCCGGTCGCCGGGTCGATCACATCGAAGTCCATCTGTCTCCTCAGAGCCGCTCGAAGCCGCGGTACAGCTCCCAGTCGGTGACCGCCCCGTCATAGGCGGCGAGCTCGACGCGGGCGTTGTTGGCGTAGTGCGCGACGACCTCGTCGCCGAACGCCTCCCGGGCGAGGGCGCTGCCCTCCCAGTCGGCGAGGGCCGCGCGCAGGGTGGGGACGACGGTCGGCGCGTCGCTCGCGTAGGCGTTGCCGGTGTAGGCGTCCTCCAGGGGCAGGTCGTGGTCGATGCCGTGCAGGCCGCCCGCGATGAGGGCGGCGACGGCGAGGTAGGGGTTGACGTCGCCGCCGGGCACCCGGTTCTCCACCCGCAGCGACGGGCCGTGGCCGACGAGGCGGAGCGCGCACGTCCGGTTGTCCACCCCCCACTTGATCGCGGTGGGGGCGAACGAGCCGGGCTGGTAGCGCTTGTAGGAGTTGATGTTGGGCGCGTACAGCAGGGTGAGGTCGCGGAGCGCCGCCTGCTGCCCGGCGACGAACCGTTCGCCGAGCGGCGACAGGCCGTGCGGGCCGTCCCCGGCGAGGACGGACGCGCCGTCGTCGCCGCGCAGCGAGATGTGGACGTGGCAGGAGTTGCCCTCGCGGTCGTTCGGCTTCGCCATGAACGTGAGGGCCATGCCCTCCTGCGCCGCGATCTCCTTGGCGCCGTTCTTGTACAGGACGTGGTTGTCGCAGGTGGTGAGCGCGTCGGTGTAGCGGAACACGATCTCGTGCTGGCCGAGGTTGCACTCGCCCTTGGCCGACTCGACGTACAGCCCCGCGCCCGTCATGCCGTTGCGGATGCGGCGGAGCAGCGGCTCCACGCGGGCGCCGCCGAGCAGCGAGTAGTCCACGTTGTACTGGTTGGCCGGGGTGAGGTCGCGGTAGCCCTTCCGCCAGGCGTCCTCGTAGGAGTCGGCGAACACCACGAACTCCAGCTCGGTGCCGACGTAGGCGCCCCAGCCCCGCGCCGCCAGCCGGTCGAGCTGGCGGCGCAGGATCTGGCGCGGGGACGCGGCGACGTCCGAGCCGTCCGCCCACACGACGTCCGCCTGCACCATCGCGGCGCCCTCCTGCCAGGGCAGCAGGCGCAGCGTCGACAGGTCGGGGCGCATGACGAAGTCGCCGTAGCCGCTGTCCCAGGACGACATGGCGTAGCCGTCGACGGTGTTCATGTCGACGTCCACCGCGAGCAGGTAGTTGCAGCCCTCCGAGCCGTGGGCGGCGACCTCCTCCAGGAAGTAGCGCGCGGACAGGCGCTTGCCCTGGAGGCGGCCCTGCATGTCGGTGATCGCGATGATCACGGTGTCGATCGCGCCCTCGCCGGCGAGGGCGGCGAGCGCGTCGAGGGTGAGCGGCGGGGTGGGCATGGGGGGCTCCTTGTCAGACGGACTTCAGGTCGTCCTCGATGGCGGCGAGCTCGGCCGCGCTGCCCTGCACCTTCGGGCCGGTGAACCACTTGCGGGCCGACACGACCCACCAGAGGGCCGCGCCGCCGAGGACGACCAGGACCGCTATCGGGGAGTAGTTGAAGCTGTCGCGGGTGATCGGGCTCGCGGGCGGCAGCATGAACAGCACCGCGATGAACACCACCCAGACGACGGCGGTGATCCCGATCGGGCGGCTCCACCGGCCGAGGTTCCAGGGGCCGGCCTCGAACCGGTCGCCCTGCCGCAGCCGCAGGAACGTCGGGATCACGTAGGCGATGTAGAGGCCGATGACGGCGACGGAGGTGACCGCCAGGTAGGCCGTCGTGTTCCACAGGCCCGGCAGGGCCAGCACGAACGCGCCGCCGGCGGCGAGCCAGATCGCGTTGGTCGGGGTGCGGGTGCGCTTGTTGATGCTGTGCCAGAGGCGCGAGAAGGGCAGCGCGCCGTCCCGCGAGAACGCGTAGATCATGCGGGAGTTCGCGGTGACCGAGGCCATGCCGCAGAAGAACTGCGCCACGAAGGAGATCACGATGAGCAGCTCGCCGGTCTTCTGCCCCGCCGCCGAGGTGAAGATCCCGGCGGGGCCGTCGGTGACCGCGCCGGCGTAGTCCTGGATGGCGAAGGTGACGCCGAGCAGCAGCACCCAGCCCGCCACGATGGAGATCAGCACCGAGTTGACGATGCCCTTCGGGCCCGAGCGGGCCGCGTCCCGGGTCTCCTCGGTCATGTGCGCCGAGGCGTCGTAGCCGGTCAGCGTGTACTGCGACAGCAGCAGGCCGATGAGCGCGGCGTACGCGCCGTACTGCCAGCCGGTCTCGTTGCGGAACTCGGTGAACACGAACGACGCCGACTGGTGGTGCTCGGGCTTGAACACCAGCACCGCGACGACGACGGCGACGCCGACGACGTGCCACCACACGCTGATGTCGCCGAGCAGCGACACGAGCCTCACGCCGAACTGGTTGAGCAGCGCGTGGACGACCAGGATGACCGCGAACAGCAGGAAGGTGTGGCCGAGCGACACCGAGAACCCGAACCAGAGGTCCAGCAGCGGGTTGAGGAAGGCCGCCGAGCCGTAGATGATGCCGGCGGTCACCGCGACCTGGCCGATGAAGTTGAACCAGCCGGTGAACCACGCCCAGGCCGCGGCCCGGCTCGGGGCGAGCTTGGCGGCCCAGTAGTAGAGGCCGCCCGCCGTCGGGTAGCTGGAGCAGACCTCCGCCATCGCCAGCGCGACGAGCAGCGTCATCGCGCCGACGAACAGCCAGCCCCAGGTGATGACGACGGGGCCGCCGCCCTTCAGGCCGATCGTGTAGGAGGTGAGGCAGCCGGTCAGCACCGAGATGATGGTGAACGAGACCGCGAAGTTGGAGAAGCCGGACATCGTGCGGCTGAGTTCCTGGGCGTAGCCCAGTTCGTGCAGGCGCTTCTCGTCGTCGGAGGGGGTCGGGGGGCTGGGCACGGATGCCGTGGGCTCGTCGAGGGTCACGAGCGGCTCCTCAGGATGCGCCGTTAACGGGCTAAGTTCAGACCATTAATGGTTTACCGGGGCCTCCCCGTCAAGGGCCCGGTGGACCGCGAAACAGACATGTAACGTGGGACCGTCCCCGCTCCGCCGGCGCGTCCGGCGGGACCGCCGAGACCGTCGACACCGCCGACACCGAAGGGCGCCCATGCCGAGGACGACCGACGGCCCCGGCTCCGCCGGCCCCCCGCCGCCCCCGCCCCCGCTCCCGCAGGCCGCCGACGTGACCGCCGCGGCGGTGTTCCGCCCCGTCCGGGCGGGCAACGCCTTCGAGGAGACCGTCGAGCGGCTGCTCCAGGCGATCAAGCTCGGGGTGGTCGACCACGGCGACCGGCTGCCGCCCGAGCGCGAGCTCGCGCCGCTCCTCGGCATCAGCCGCGTCACGCTCCGCGAGGCGATCCGCGCCCTCCAGCAGGAGGGCTACGTCGAGTCGCGGCGCGGCCGCGCCGGCGGCACCTTCGTCACCTACCGGCGGCCGCCGCCCCGCAAGGCCGACCTCCGCCGCGCCCTCGCCGACATGGGCGACGAGCTGAACGACGCGCTCGCCTACCGGGCGGCGGTGGAGACCGGCGCCGCGCAGGTCCTCGCCGCCACCCCGCTCACCGCCGACCAGCGCACGCTGCTCCGCACCCGCCTCGCCGAGGTCGACGGCGCCGGACCCGACGACTACCGGCGCCGCGACACCCTGTTCCACCTGACGATCGCCGAGCTGACCGGGTCGCGGCTGCTCGCGGCGGCCTGCGCCGACGCCCGGCTCCGCGTCACCGACCTGCTGAACGCGATCCCCGTCCTCGGCCCCAACATCGCGCACGCCGCCGCCCAGCACGCCGCGATCGTCGACGCGATCCTGCTCGCCGACCCCGAGGCCGCCCGCCGCGCCGTCACCGAGCACCTCGACGGCACCGCCGCCCTCCTCCGCGGCTTCCTGAGCTGACACCGCCCGGCCGGGCGCGGCGCCTGGAGGACAGGGAAAACCGCCCATAGCGGGGTGCATGCATACGCGGCCGGGCACCGAGGGGGTCAAGTACGCTGAGGGGATCGCACGTGATCGCAAGGGGATGAGGCATGGTCGTCTGGCTGACGCTGGCGGGGATTCTGCTGGTCTTCCTCGGCCTGCTGCTGTCCATCGCCCTGCACGAGCTGGGGCACTTCTCGTTCGCCAAGCTGTTCGGCGTCCGGACCACCCAGTTCATGGTCGGCTTCGGGCCGACGCTCTGGTCCAGGCGCAAGGGCGAGACCGAGTACGGGGTGAAGTGGATCCCGCTCGGCGGCTACATCCGCATGATCGGGATGCTGCCGCCGCGGCGCGGCGACGCGCCCGGCCAGGTCCGCCAGATCAGCACCGGCCCCTGGCAGGGGCTGATCGAGTCGGCCCGCGGCGCGGCGCTGGAGGAGGTCCGGCCGGGCGACGAGGACCGCGTCTTCTACGCCAAGAAGTGGTGGCAGAAGCTCATCATCATGTTCGCCGGCCCCGCCATGAACCTGGTGCTCGCGGTGATCGCGTTCTCCGTGCTGCTCATCGGCATCGGCCGGCCGACCGCGGTGTCCGACCCCGTCATCGGGACGGTGTCCAAGTGCGTGGTGTCGGCCGACAGCAAGGCCACCGACTGCGGCCCGACGACGCCGCAGACCCCCGCCGCCAAGGCCGGGCTGCTGCCCGGCGACACCTTCACGGCGTTCAACGGCGAGAAGATCACCGACTACGCGCGGCTGCAGACGCTGATCCGCGAGTCGGCCGGCAAGACCGTCCCGATCACCGTCGAGCGGGGCGGGAAGCAGGTGGACGCCCAGGTCCCGATCATCCCCAACCGGATGCCGGACCTGAAGGACGACACCAAGACCGTCACCGTCGGGTTCCTCGGCATCACGCCCGTCCAGCGCGTCGCCTACGAGCGGCAGGGGCCGCTCGCCGTCGCGTCCTTCATGGGCGACCTGACCGGCCGCACCGCCGGGTCGCTGCTGCACATGCCGCAGAAGATGGTCGGGATCTGGAAGGCCGCCTTCACCGACCAGAAGCGCGACCCGAACGGGCCGGTCGGCGTCGTCGGGGTGAGCCGCATCGGCGGCGAGTACGCCGCCTCCGACGCCCCGCTGAAGAGCAAGATCGTGCTGTTCGTGCAGCTGTTCGGCTCGCTGAACCTCGCCGTCGCGCTGTTCAACCTCGTCCCGCTGCTGCCCCTGGACGGCGGCCACATGGCGGGCGCGCTGCTGGAGGCGATCAAGAAGGGGTTCGCGCGGCTGTTCGGCCGCCCCGACCCCGGCCCGGTCGACGTCGCGAAGGCGCTGCCGGTCACCTACGTCATGGCGAGCGTGCTGATCGTCATGGGCGCCCTGCTCGTCTACGCCGACCTGGTGAACCCCATCCGCGTGTCGGGCTAGCGGCCCGTCACGCCGGTTCGGGCAGCTCGCCGGTCTTCAGGAAGGCGTCCAGCAGGGCCGTGTAGGGGGCGATGTCGATGCCGCGGTCGGCGAGCCAGGCGTCGGAGTCGTAGGTGCGGGCGTACCGCTCGGCGCCGTCGCAGATCAACGTGACGACGCTGCCGCGCTCGCCGCGGGCGCGCATCTCGGCGACGAGCCGCGCCGCGCCCCACAGGTTCGTGCCGGTCGACCCGCCGACGCCGCGGCCGGTGACGGCCCGCGTCCAGCGCATCGCCGCGATCGACGCCGCGTCCGGGACCTCGATCATCCGGTCGATGACGGCCGGCAGGAACGACGGCTCGACGCGCGGCCGGCCGATGCCCTCGATCCGCGACCCGGGCGCGGTGCGGCCGGCGTCGCCGTCGCGGAACGCGCCGAAGAACGCCGAGCCCTCCGGGTCGACGACGGCGACCCGCGTCTCCAGCCGCCGGTAGCGGGCGTAGCGGCCGATCGTCGCCGAGGTGCCGCCGGTGCCCGCGCCGACCACGATCCACGTCGGCTCGGGGAACCGTTCCAGCCGCAGCTGCTCGAAGATCGACTCGGCGATGTTGTTGTTGCCGCGCCAGTCGGTGGCCCGCTCGGCGTAGGTGAACTGGTCCATGAAGTGGCCGTCGCACCCGGCGGCGAGCCGGCGCGACTCGTCGTAGATCGACGACGGGTCGTCGACCAGGTGGCAGCGGCCGCCGTAGAACTCGATCAGCGCGATCTTCTCGACGCTGGTCGCCGCCGGCATCACCGCGACGAACGGCAGGCCGAGCAGCCGCGCGAAGTACGCCTCGCTGACGGCGGTCGAGCCGCTGGACGCCTCGATGATCGTGGTGCCCTCGCGGATCCAGCCGTTGGCGAGCCCGTACAGGAACAGCGAGCGGGCCAGGCGGTGCTTGAGGGAACCCGTGGGGTGCACCGACTCGTCCTTCAGGTACAGGTCGACGCCCCATTCCGGCGGCAGCGGGAACACGTGCAGGTGCGTGTCCGCGCTCCGGTTGGCGTCGGCCTCGACCCGGCGGACGGCCTCGGCGATCCACGCCCGGCGCCCCGGATCGCAGCGGTCGACGATCTCTCCCATGGCCGCGTCCCCCTTTCGATCGCTCGATCCGCACGATATCGCCGCACGTCACGGGGGCAGAATGGGGGGCACGGGGGGATCATGACCGACATCTTCGAGCAGCGCATCGTCGCCACCGGGCGGCTGCCGCTGTTCGCGTTCTTCACCGCGTTCATCGTCACGTTCGTCCTCACCCGGATCAACGTCCGGCTGATCCGCGCCGACGTGCGCTGGTGGTTCCGCAACGTCAAGGCCGGCGACCTGCACATCCACCACGTGGTGTTCGGCGTCGTGCTGATGCTCGCCGGCGGCATCGCCGGGATCGTGCTGCCGTCCCCGGCCGGGGCGCTCACCGTCGCGGCCGCCGCGGTGTTCGGGGCGGGCGCCGCGCTCGTGCTGGACGAGTTCGCGCTGATCCTGCACCTGTCGGACGTGTACTGGACCGAGAAGGGCCGCGCGTCGGTCGACGCGGTGTTCGTCGCGATCGCGATGACGGGCCTGCTGCTGATGGGCATCCGGCCGCTCGGGCTGGAGACCTACGGCGCCGACGTCGCCGGGACCGCGCGGTCCTGGCTGGTCGCGGCGTCGCTGGTGGCCGACCTCGCGCTCGCCGTCGTCACGCTGCTGAAGGGCAAGATCTGGACGGGGCTGATCGGGCTGTTCGTGCCCGCCCTGCTGCTCGTCGGGTCGGTCCGCGTCGCCCGCCCCGGCTCGCCGTGGGCGCGCTGGCGGTACGCGCCCGGCTCCCGCAAGTACCGGCGGGCCGTCCGCTACGAGGCGTGGTTCCGGCGGCCCCTCATCCGCGCCAAGATCTGGGTGCAGGAGGTGATCGCGGGCCGCCACGACCTGCTCCCGCCCGACCTCCGCCAGGTCCGCGAGCAGGTCCGCGAGCGCCGCCGGGGCGTGTCGTCCGAGGCGCGCGACCGCCGCTCCAGGGTTGAATGAGCACACCCCCCGTGCCCGGAAGAACGTTCGGTGATGCGGAGGCGGCGCGTTGCTCGTCCAGACCATCCTGGCCGCGGTCGCGGCGGTGGCGATGGTGGCCCTCGTGGCCATCGCGTTCCGCAAGTACGGCCGGACCGACGACGAGCCGGACGGCGCGGCCAACGCGCACGCCGGCGCGATGCTGTCCGCGCTCTTCCTGCTGGTCTTCGCGATCGCGCTGATCGTGCCGTGGACCGCCGCCGACGACGAGCGCCGCAACACCGGCGCCGAGGCGCAGGCCCTCGTCGAGCTGTACTGGGACACCGCGTCGCTGCCCGCGGCGGCCCGCGCCGGCGTCCGCGCGGACGTCCGCGGCTACCTGGACTTCGTCGTCGACCGCGAGTTCCCCGCCCTCAGCGGCGGCTCGGAGGAGCTGGACCAGCAGGGCTGGCGGCGCCTCGACGCGCTGCGCACCCGGCTCGGCGGCCTGACCCTGTCCGGCGACCGCGCCAACGACGCCCGCGACGACGCCCTGGAGCGGCTCCGCGAGGCGTACGCGGCGCGCCGCCAGCGCGCGGTGGCCGCCGGGCCGATCCTGCCGCACGGCGTGCTCGCCTTCACCGCGATCACCGGCGTCATCATGATCTTCTTCCCGTTCCTGGCGGGCGCCCGGCCGCGCGGCATGGCGCTCGTCACCCTCGGGCTGACGGCCGCGCTCCTCGGCGTCGCGATCTACATCTGCTTCGCGCTGAACCACGCCTTCACCGGGCCGCTCGCGGTGAAGCCGGACGCGTTCGCCGCCGCGTTGAAGGAGCTCGCCCGCATCCCCTGACCCCTCGCTCAGCGCCGCAGCAGCTCGGCGAGGCCGCCGGTGAGCGTGTCCAGGGCATGCGCGTAGCCGTGCTCGGGCGGCGTCCCGTAACCGACGACGAGGCCGGTCGGGGCGCCGCCCGACCGGTACTGCTCCAGGGTGTGGACGGCGACGCCGCGCGCCCGCAGGCCGTCCTGCAGCGCGGCCTCGTCGGCGCCGCCGGGGAAGCGCAGCACGGCGTGCAGGCCCGCCGCGACGCCGGAGAGGCGGGCGCCCCGCCGCCCCCCCGCGACGGCGGCGCCCCGCCCGGCGCGGGGGGGCCCGGAGCGGGGGCGGCCGCGGGGCGGGGGGCGGGCCAGCCCCCCCCGCCCGATCATCCCCGCCCCCCCCAGCCGCGCCCCCCCGCCCCCCCCCGCGACGGCGCCGCACCCGTGTTCCTGCCCGTCGACGC
>NZ_JAIBOA010000008.1 GCF_019458805.1 Actinomadura parmotrematis | reverse complement strand
GCTCAGATCCTGGAGTCGCTGGGGTTGCGGCAGCGGGGTCTGGAGATCGTGTCGTGCCCGTCCTGCGGACGCGCCCAGGTGGACGTCTACACGCTGGCCGAGCAGGTCACCGCCGGCCTGAAGGACTTCCCGGTGCCGTTGCGGGTGGCGGTCATGGGGTGCGTGGTCAACGGGCCGGGTGAGGCGCGTGAGGCCGACCTCGGTGTCGCGTCGGGCAACGGCAAGGGGCAGATCTTCGTCAAGGGCCAGGTGGTCAAGACGGTGCCGGAGGCCCAGATCGTGGAGACCCTCATCGAGGAGGCCATGCGCATCGCCGCGGAGATGGGCATCGAGATCGGCGAGGACGGCTCGGTGGACGCGCCGGGCGCGCAGGTCACCGTCAGCTGATCCCGTAGTACCGCCGAAGAGCCCCCGGGGGAACGTCCCCGGGGGCTCTTTCGCGCGCCCCGGGACGCCGCATCACAGATGTTCATCTCCTTCATCACGTTCCGGTCTCGCTTTCGATGCGCCTCTGCCGCCCCGCATGTCCAGATAGCAAGACTCCTCCCGTTATGTGGCCTCCGCCTCCCAGGAGGCCGCGCAGAGGAGAGGTTCGTGAAGAAACTCGTCATCGCCGCCACGGCGGCCGGGCTGGGCCTCACCGGGCTCGGCGCGGCCGGCACGGCGTCGGCCGCCCCCCAGGCACCGGGCGGCACCACCGCCGGCCTGCAGTGGCACACCTGCGCCGACGACATCATCGCCAGCGTGAAGCCCTACGACGCGCTGAGCTCGGTGAAGGTCTCGGACGTCATCCGCTGCGCCGAGCTGCAGGTCCCGCTGGACTACAGCCGGCCCAACGGCACCAAGATCACGCTCCAGCTGACGCTGACGCCGCACACCGGCTCCGCGCCCGCCAAGGGCAACCTCGTGGTCAACCCGGGCGGTCCCGGCGGCCAGGGCGCGCCCTTCGGCGCCCGCGTGTTCGCCCAGAACTCGCCCGCCATGAAGGCCGCCTACAACGTGATCGGGTTCGACCCGCGCGGCGTCGGCTTCAGCAAGCCGGCGCTCACCTGCGACCCGAACCAGAGCAACGCGCCGCGGCCCGACTACGACCACGGCAGCGCCAAGTCGGTCAAGATCTGGCTGAAGCGGTCCAAGCAGTACGCTGCGGCCTGCGCGGCGAACGACAAGATCGGGCTGCTCAAGCACATCAAGACCACGGACTCGGCGCGCGACCTGGACTCCATCCGGGCCGCGCTCGGGGACAAGAAGCTCGACTACTACGGCGCCTCCTACGGCACCTACCTCGGCTCGGTCTACGCGACCCTGTTCCCCAAGCGCGTGGGGCTCATGGCGCTCGACGGCAACGTCGGCCCGAGCGGGGTCTGGTACGACGCCAACCTGAGCCAGGACGTGGCGTTCGACAAGAACATGGACTACTACTTCGGCTGGCTGGCCAGGTACGACTCCGTGTACCACCTCGGCAAGACCCAGAAGGCGGTGCGCAGCTGGTTCTACGCGCTGCGCGCGAAGCTGGCCAAGAAGCCGGCCTACGCCACCTTCGACGGCGCGCAGTACGCCGTGGGCCCGGACGAGCTGACCGACGTCATCCAGAACGCCGCCTACCGCCGCAGCCAGGCCCTCTGGAACGGCTACGGCGTGGGCCTGCAGGCCTACAAGGCCGGTGACCTGGACACCTTCGTCGGCACGTTCGGCGCGCAGGTGACCGGCGGCGCCGACGACAACAGCTGGGCGATGTACCTCGGCGTCCAGTGCACCGACGTCAAGTGGCCGACCAACTGGTCGAAGTGGCAGCGCGACAACGACCGCATCGACGCCAAGCACCCCTTCCTCACCTGGGGCAACGCCTGGTTCAACGCGCCGTGCATCTACTGGCCCGCCAAGGCCGGCAAGCCGGTGAAGATCGGTGCGACCCGCGCCCTGCCGAAGAACATCCTGATGTTCCAGTCGACCGACGACGCGGCCACGCCGTACGCGGGCGCCAAGGAGCTGCACAAGATCCTGCGCGGCTCCCGGTTCATCGTCCAGGACGGCGACCGCACCCACTGCATCGTGCACCGCGGCTCGTCCGCGGTGGACGCCTACTTCGACGCCTACTTCCTCACCGGGAAGCGTCCGAAGGCCGACACGGTGCACCTGCCCCAGCTCGGTGACCCGACCCCGCCGCCCCCCGCGACCCTGAAGGCCAAGAGCCTCCAGGCGACCGGTGGCGCGCCGGTGAACGACGTCATCAAGTAGCCGGCACCCCCGCGGCTCCGGCCGCGGCGCGGCCCCCGTCCTTCCCGGAGGCGGGGGCCGCGCGCCGTTCCAGGGCGGGTGCGGGGCGGCGCGAGAGCGGTTCCCGGCGCCGTGTCAAGGGGTGGGGACGTGCGGCCGGATCACAGAGTTCCGCGCATGATGTCACGATTTCGCATCCTTGTTCCAACAGCCCTCTCGCCTGTAACGCCCTTATCGCAACAATCTTCACTAATCGCATGAACGAGGAGACTCAGTGAAGAGATTGGTTCTCATCACGGCCACGGCCGCCCTGGGGATCGGCGGCACGGCGGTCGCCGTGTCGGCGAACACCGGCGCCGCGGCCACGGCGACCAAGGTGGCGGCGTCGAGCATCGCGTGGAGCAAGTGCCCCACCGACGTCACCGGCGGCTCGTACCTGGCCAAGGCCGAGTGCGGCCAGGTGACCGTCCCGGCGAACTACGCCAAGCCGAACGGCCGGAAGATCTCCGTCGCGGTCTCGCGGGTCAAGGCGACCGACACCGCCCACTACCAGGGCGTCCTGCTGGGCAACCCGGGCGGTCCGGGCGGCTCCGGCCTCTACCTGTCCGGCGGCCTGCACGCCTGGCTGGACCCCGCGGTGGCGGCCAAGTACGACATCATCGGCTTCGACCCGCGCGGCGTGGAGTCGAGCAAGCCGGCGCTCTCCTGCCAGCCCGCCTACTCCGACCCGGTGCGCCCGGACTACGTGCCGCGCACCGCCAAGCAGGAGAAGGCCTGGCTCGCCAAGTCCAAGAGCTACGCCGCCGCCTGCCAGAAGAAGTACGGCTGGCTGCTGCCGAACCTGCGCACCATCGACTCGGTGCGCGACATCGACTCGATCCGCAAGGCCCTCGGCGCCAAGCAGATCAGCTACTACGGCTTCTCCTACGGCACCTACCTCGGGTCGGCCTACGCCTCGACGTACCCGAGGAACGTCAAGCGGGTCGTGCTGGACGGCAACGTCGACACCCGCGAGGTCTGGTACAAGGGCCAGCTCAGCCAGAACGTGGCGTTCGAGCGCAACATCAAGCTCTACTTCGCCTGGATCGCCAAGTACGACGCGGTCTACCACCTCGGCAAGAGCGCCAAGGCCGTCGAGAAGACCTACTACACGGTCCTCGCGCAGTCCAAGAAGAAGGCCATCGGCGGCAAGGTCGGCCCGGCCGAGCTCACCGACATCTTCCTGAACGCCGGCTACAACACCGGCTACTACATCCCGCTCGCGCAGGCGCTGTCCTCGTGGGTCGTGGGCAAGAGCGCCGACGACCTCGTCTCCTGGGTGAGCGAGGGCGGCGGCGACAACGGCTTCGCCGTCTACAACGCCGTCCAGGCCGTGGACGCCCCCTGGCCCGCCAAGTGGGCCACCTGGCACAAGGACGCCGTCCGCCAGTACAAGGACGGCATCAAGTTCAACACCTGGGGCAACGTCTGGTTCAACGCGCCCATCCACTACTGGGGCGCCAAGGCCGGCAAGCCGCTGAACATCACCGGCAAGGGCAAGAAGCTGCCGCCCATCCTGCTGGTGCAGGGCACCCTGGACGCCGCGACGCCGTACCCGGGCGGCGTGCAGATGCGCTCGCTGTTCCCCTCGGCCCGCCTGCTCGCCGAGATCGGCGACAAGACCCACGCCAACACCCTCAACGGCAACCCCTGCATCGACGACCCGGTGAACGCCTACCTGAACGGCGGCTCCCTGTGGGCCCGCAAGCCGGGCCGGACCGCCGACGCGAGCTGCAAGGCGCTGCCCGAGCTGAGCGACCCGAACCCGACGCAGGCCAAGGCCAAGGCGGCCGCGACCTCCCCGTCGGCCAAGGACCTCGCCCTCTTCGGCGGCCGCTCCTGACCGCCTGACCCGACCGGCACCGGCCGCGGCCCCCTCCCCGGGACCGCGGCCGGTTCCCTTTCCCGCGCGGCCGCGGCCTTTCGGGGGGAGTGGGGGTGAAACGCGGGTGATGCGGATGCGGGGTCGGCGGGGGAGCGGCCCGGTAGAACGCAGGGGTGCGCAACAGAACACGCAGCGTCGCTGCGATCCCCTCGATCATCGGGCTCGGCGCCGCGGCGCTCGCGCCCGCCCCCGGCGCCGCCGCGGCGGCCGCGCCCGCCCTGGCCGCCGTCGCCTGGAAGCCCTGCCCGAAGAACGACCCCGTCGAGAAGGACGCCCTGCGCGGCCTGCAGTGCGGGACGCTGCGGGTGCCGCTCGACCACGCCCGCCCCGGCGGGGAGAAGATCACCCTGGCGCTCACCCGCGCCCGCCACAAGGGCGCGGACTACCAGGGCGCCGTCCTGCTGAACCGGGGCGGCCCCGGCGCGCACGGCCGCGACATGCCGGCGCTGATCACCGACGTGCTGCCCGCCAAGGTCGCCGACTCCTACGACTGGATCGGCTTCGACCCGCGCGGCGTCGGCGCGAGCCGCCCCGCGCTCGTCTGCGACCCCTCCTACCAGGACCCCGGCCGGCCGCGCGCCGACACCGTCCCCGCGTCGGCTGCCGCCGAGCGCGCCTGGGTCGCGCGGGCCAAGCGGTACGCCGCCGACTGCGGCCGGCGCTACCCGCGGATGCTCGCGCACATGGGGACGGCCGACTGGGCGCGCGACATGGACGCGATCCGCGCCGCCCTCGGCCAGGAGCAGATCAGCTACTTCGGGTACTCCTACGGCACCTACCTCGGCGCCGTCTACGCCACGATGTACCCCGGGCGCGTGCGCCGCATGGTGCTCGACAGCGTCGTGAAGCCGAGCGGCGTCTGGTACGGCGACAACCTCGACCAGAACGTGGCGTTCGAGAAGCGCATCCGGGCCTTCTACGGCTGGGCCGCCGCGCACGACGGCACGTACCGCCTCGGCAAGACCCGCAAAGCCGTCGAGGCGTCCTACTTCAAGGCCCGCAAGGCGCTGAAGAAGCACCCGCTGAAGAAGCGCGTCGGCGCCTCCGAGCTCGACGACGTCTTCCTGTCGGACGGCTACGCCGACTACGGCTGGCCCGAGCACGCCGCGGCGCTGTCGCGGTACCTGCGCAAGCACGACGGGACCGCGCTGTACAAGGCGTGGCAGCGGCCGACCAAGCTGGACCAGAACAACTACGCCGTCTACACGGCCGTCCAGTGCCGCGACGCCGCCTGGCCGCGCGACTGGGCGACCTGGCACCGCGACAACACCCGCCTCTACCGGCAGGGCAACCGCTTCGAGACCTGGAGCAACGCCTGGTACAACGCGCCGTGCGCGTTCTGGCCGGTGCCCGGCGGCCCCGCGCCCGCGGTGGGCGGCGTCGCCGACCTGACCGCCCCGCTGCTCGTGCAGGCCACCGAGGACGCCGCGACGCCCTACGACGGCGGCGTGGAGACGCACCGGCGCTTCCCGGCGTCCCGCCTGATCGTCCAGGCGGGCGGCGGCAACCACGGCGTCTCGCTGAGCGGCGACCCCTGCGTCGACCGCGCCGTGATCGCCTACCTCGCCGACGGCGCCCTGCCGCCCGACCGGTCCGGACCCGACCTCGTCTGCAAGGCGGGCCCGCCGCCCGCCGCGTCGCGCGAGGCGCGCCGCCTCCGCGGGCCCGCGCGGCCCCCGGCGGGCCCGGTGGCGGCACCCGCACGGGCGACGTCATAGGCTGGACGGGTGATGGCAGGAGCACGGCGGTGACGGCGGGCGGAAGCCGCCGGCCCCCGGCCCGGGCGCGAGTCCGAACACGGGCGCGGGGGCGATGAGGATGCGGATGCTCGGGTCGCTGCCGGCGCGGGTCCTGGACGACCGGCACCGCGACGAGGTGCTGGCCCTCCTCGACGCCGACCCCGTCACGAACGTGTTCGTCGCCTCCCGGGTGCACGCCGCCGGCCTCGACCCGCGGCGCCTCGGCGCCCAGATGTGGGGCTACCCGCGCGACGGGCGGCTCACCGCGCTCTGCTACGCCGGCGCCAACCTCATCCCGGTCGGCGCCGGCCCCGAGGCCGTGCGCGCGTTCGCCGAGCGCGCGCAGGCCCAGGGCCGGCGCTGCTCGTCGATCGTCGGCCCGATCGGCGCCGTCGGCGACCTGTGGGACTTCCTCGCCCCCTACTGGGGGCCGCCGCGCGCCATCCGCGCCCGCCAGCCGGTAATGGCGACGGCCCGCGACGCCCCCGTGCCCGCCGACCCGGCCGTCCGCCGCGTCGGCATGGCCGACTTCGACCTCGTCTACCCGGCCTGCGTGGCGATGTTCACCGAGGAGGTCGGCGTCTCGCCGAACACCGGCGACGGCGGCGTCCTCTACCGGGCCCGGGTCGCCGAGCTGATCCGGATGGGCCGCGCGTTCGCCCGCATCGAGGACGGCCGGCTGATGTTCAAGGCCGAGATCGGCGCCGTCACCCCGCTCGCCTGCCAGGTGCAGGGCGTCTGGGTGCCGCCCGACCTGCGCGGCCGCGGCCTCGCCGTCGGCGGCATGGCGGCCCTGGTGCACGAGGCGCTCCGCACCGTCGCGCCGAACGTGTCGCTGTACGTCAACGACTTCAACGACCGGGCCCGCGCCGCCTACCGCCGCGTCGGGTTCACCGAGACCGGCACCTTCATGTCGATCCTGTTCTGAGGCCCGCGCTAACGGACGAGCCGGTCCAGCAGGCGGTCCAGGTCGGCGGCCGGGTCGGCGGTGAGGCCGGCGTGCACCGGCCCGGGCTGGACGACCGTGCTGCGCGGCGCCGTCAGCCACCGGAACCGCGACCCCGGCGGCTCGGCGGCGGCGGGCCCGGCTCGCTCGCCGCCGCGGCAGACGCCCTCGACGCCCGCGAGGGCGCGGCGCAGCCCGTCCAGGTCGAGGCCGGGGGCGAGGGCGGCGAGCCGCGGCCCGTCCAGGTGGACGCGGCAGCCGAGGAAGTCCAGGGCCTTGCAGTAGACGACGACGCCGACGTTCAGGCTCTCGCCGCGCTCCAGGCTCGGCACGACCCGCAGCGTCGCGTACTCGAAGACCTTGCGGGCCGAGCCCGTCGTCATGTTCGACCGGCCGCTCACACCGGCCCCCCGAGCCAGCCGGGGCGGTTCTCGCCGCGCCGCGCGGCGGTGTCGGGGCGGTGCGCGCTCACGTCCAGCTCCGGCAGCCAGTCGCGGGGGCGGGCCGCGCGGTCCGCCAGGATCTCCACGTAGGCGGCGCGCAGCTCCTCCACCGACCCGAAGCCCGGCTCGTCCTCCAGCCAGCGGTCCGGGACGAGCGCGACGACCTCGCGCAGCAGCGCCGGGGTGACGCGCGGCAGGAACTCCGCCTCGGCCTCGGCGAGCCGCGTCGCGTAGGGGGTGAGGACGTGGTCGTCGACGTCGTAGGCGCCGGCGAACAGGCGGGCGGCGTTCGCCCAGGCGTGATGGAAGATCAGGCTGGCGCCGTGGTCGATCAGCCACACGTCGCCGTGCCAGACCAGCATGTTCGGGTTGCGCCAGCTGCGGTCCACGTTGCCGATGAACGCGTCGAACCACAGCACCCGGGAGGCGAACGCGGCGTCGGCGCGCCAGCCGAGCGGGTCGAAGCCGAGCGCGCCCGGCAGGAAGTCCACCCCGAGGTTCCAGCCGGTGCTCGCCTTCAGCAGGTCCTGCACGTCGGGGTCGGGCTCGTGCCGCCCGATGACCGGGTCCAGGTCGATGACCACCTGGTCGGGCACGCGCAGCCCGAGCCGCCGGGCGAGCTCGCCCGCGACGACCTCCGCGACCAGCGCCTTGCGGCCCTGCCCGGCCCCGTGGAACTTCATCACGTAGGTGCCGAGGTCGTCGGCCTCGACGATGCCGGGCAGCGACCCGCCCTCGCGGAGCGGCGTCACGTACCGGATAGCGGTCACCTGGGGTAGCACGCGCTCACGCTACCGGACGCCAGAATGGGGCCATGGAGCCGGTCGAGAGGGAACTGGTCGATCTGTCGGTGCCGCTGGAGAGCGGGATGCCGGTGTACCCCGGCGACCCCGAGGTGGAGATCGGGGCGGCGCTCACCGCCGCGTCCGACGGCGTCAACGTGCAGCGGCTGCACCTCGGGTCGCAGTCGGGCACGCACGTGGACGCGCCCTTCCACATCGACGGGGCGCTGCCGCCGCTGGAGGACCTGCCGCTGGAGCGCTTCACCGGCCCGGCGGTGCTGCTGGACGCCCGCGGGCTCGCGCCGCGCGCCGAGATCGGCCCGGAGCTGCTGCCGGCCGGCCTGCGCCCCGGCACCGTCCTGCTGATCGCGACGGGCTGGTCGCGGCACTGGGGGAGCGCGGAGTACCTCGCGCACCCCTACCCGGCGCCGGAGACGGCCGAGGCGATCGTGGCGGCGGGCGTCCGCACCGTCGGCATCGACGCGCTCAGCGTCGACCGCACCCCGCCGCCCGGCGACGGCGGCTTCTCGCTCGCGGTCCACCGCGTGCTCTGCGGCGCGCACGCCGTCATCGCCGAGAACCTGACCGGCCTGGACCGCCTGCTGGACGCCCGGGACGCCGGCAGCCGGATCGAGGTGTCCCTGTTCCCGATCCGGCTGTCCGGCGACGGCGCGCCCGTCCGCGCGGTCGCCGCGGTCACATCTTCGCGATGACCTCGGCGGCGAAGCGCTCCATGGTGGCGATCTTGAGGGCGAGGCCGTCGCCGTGGGCGGCCTTCTCCTCGGGGGTGGCGAGCCACCAGGGGGCGGCCATGGTGCCCGCGACGCCGCGGTCGGCCCACTTGCGGTACAGGTCGGCGGACGGCAGCGCCCCGATCGGCGCGATGACCTTCACGTCGTCCAGGGTGCGGCCCTCCTCGGCGAGGAAGCCCGACAGGCGGTCCAGCAGGGCGCCGAGCTGCTCCTCGGAGTAGATCCGGTTGCCGATCCAGCCGTCGCCGACCCGCGCGGTGCGGCGGAGCGCGGCGTCGCTGTCGCCGCCGATGTAGACCGGGACGGGCTCGGCCGGGACGGGCGCGATGCTGAGCGGGCCGAAGTCGTAGAACGCGCCGTGGTGCTCGACGAGCCCGCCCTTCCAGAGGGTGCGGAGGGCGGGCAGCATCTCGTCGAGGCGCTTGCCGCGGGTGTGGAAGTCCTGCCCGGTCTGCAGGAACTCGTCCTTGCACCAGCCGACGCCGACGCCGAGGATCGCCCGGTCGCCGGACAGGACGGCCGCGGTGGACACCGCCTTGGCGACCGTGAACAGGTCGCGCGCGGGCGCCACGTACACGTTGGTGGCGAACCGCACCCGCTCGGTGACCGCGGCCATCGCCGCGATCGTCACCCACACGTCCGGCCAGTGCGTGTCCGGCCGGTAGGGCGGCGCGCCGGTGTCGGTGTAGGGGTACCGCGCGTCGAAGTCGGTGTAGAAGATGTGGTCGGAGATGGCGAGGGCGTCGTAGCCGAGCCGGTCGGCGGCCTGCGCGAGGCCGACGTACTCGGGGGTGTCCACGAACGCCGCGCCGAGCCAGAACTCCACGCGGCGGCCCTCAGTCCTGGAACTCGGGGATGACCTTGGTGGCGAACATCTCCAGGTTGCGCTTGACGGTGTCGAGCGGCAGCACGCCCTGCTGGCCCTGCATGAACAGGCCGAACCACTCCAGGTCGGGCATCCGGTCGAGCATGCGCTGGATGCCGCGCTTGACGTCGTCGGGGGTGCCGAGCAGCGCCATCTCGACCTCGTTCATGCGCTTGAAGTCGCCCTTCTCCGGCGAGATCGGCTTGTGGCTGTCGTCCTCCTTCTTGCGGAGGACCTCCAGGTAGCCGAACGGGCCGAAGAAGGAGGCGAAGTCCTTCTGCATGCCCTTGCCGTAGGTGGCGATGGCCTCCTCGCGGGTGTCGGCCATGCCGACGATCTTCAGGATGCCGGTGTGCTCGCCGAGCTTGTAGTCCTTGCCCTGGCGCGCCGACTCCTCCTGGTAGAGCTTGGCCTTGGCGGCGTGCTCGTCGGGGTTCGGGGTGAACATCCAGGGCAGGATGCCCTCCTGCGCGGCGCGCACGACCGAGCGGTCGGAGACGGTGAAGGGCTGCCAGAGCTCGGGGTGGGGGCTCTGGTAGGGCTTCGGGCAGACCGAGACCGACTGGATGACGCCGTTCTCGTCGATCTCGCCGGGGGCGCCGAAGGTCCTGGTCCACTCCTGCGCCGGCCAGCCCTCGATGCCGCTGTAGGGGTTCGGCACCTCGTAGTCCAGCACGTCGCTCTTGTAGCGCAGGGTGTCGTTCTCCCAGGCCATCTTCATGATCTTCAGCACCTCGCCGAAGACGTCGAAGTTGCGGTCGTCGGACTTGGAGCCGTCCGAGCGGGCCGCGGCGGCGTGCCAGCGCTGGCCGAGGACGTTGGCCCAGCGGGCCTGGTAGCCGCGGGCGACGCCGAGGCGGAGCCGGCCCTTGGAGAAGTGGTCCAGCAGAGCGACGTCCTCGGCGGCGCGGATCGGGTCCCAGGCGGGCAGCACCAGGCCGAGCGGGGCGAGCAGGATGCGCTCGGTGCGGGCGGCGAGGTCGGTGAGGAACATGAGCGGGTTCACCGAGAACTCGAAGCCCTCGGAGTGGAAGTGGTGCTCGGTCATCATGAGCGCGTCGAAGCCGATCTGGTCCGCGTGCACCGCGATCTCGCGGACCTCGTCCAGCAGCTTCTGGTACGACTCGACGTCGCGCCCGATCGGCCGCTTGGCCTTGGCGTTCTCCTCGCTGGCCCAGCCGGACCCGGGGATCTGGGGGTTGAGGAAGATAGAGAACTTCACGCGGACATCTCCTTGTCGATATCGCCGAGCCATGCGCCCACGACGAACAGGAACTCCTCCGGCCGCTCTGCGTGCAGCCGGTGCCCGCCGCCGGGCCAGACCTCGGCCCGGGAGGCGGGGTGCTTGAACAGGCCGCCCTCCCAGGCGGCCGAGCCGGCCTGCGCCGCCGACCAGCACGACAGCACCGGGCAGGCGCGCCCGGCGAGGTAGCGCTCGGCCGCCGGGCGGACGCCGAAGGCGCCCTCGCCGCGGTACATCGCCGGGAACGCCTCGGCGAGGGCCTGCGGCGCGGTGCCGAGGATCTTGCGGCGGTGCCACTCGCGCAGCCAGCGGGGCGACGCGGGCGTGTAGCACCAGGCGTCGTTGGCGAGCGCGGTGGCGTAGGGGTCGGCGGCGAGGCCGTCGTACATCGCCGGGAAGTACGCGGCGACCTCCTCGGGCTGCCCGTAGCCGGGGTCGACGCAGACGAGCGCGCGGACGCGGTCCGGGTGCTCGACGGCGAGGGCCGACACCACCAGGGTGCCGAGCGAGTGGCCGATCGCGACGACCCGCTCGACGCCGAGGCGGTCGAGCAGCGCGACGAGGTCGGCGGTGAAGTCGGCCGTCCGGTAGCCGGTGGCGGGCGCCGAGGAGCGGCCGTGGCCGCGCAGGTCGGGCGCGATCACGCGGCGGCGCTCGGCGAGGGCGGGGATGTGGAAGGACCAGTCGGCCGAGTCGGCGCCGTAGCCGTGCACGAGCAGGACGGGGTCGGGGCTCGGGGCGCCGGGCGCGGCGTCCGGCGCGTCGTCGGTGTAGAAGAGACGCACCTCGCCGAGGTCTGCGTACGCCATGCTGCTCCTCCCGGCGCCGTGGTGCCGTGCCGTCGCTCCCGAACAAGCGCACGCTACATCAATCGCCGTCACCCGAGCAATCGCTTGGTCGCCTCGGTAGGGTGTGACCCGTACCGCTCGCCGAGAGGAGCCCCCGGATGCGGCTGGGTATCACGATGTTCACGACGGACCGGACCGCGCAGCCCCACGAGCTGGCGCGCGAGGCCGAGGCCCGCGGCTTCGCCTCGCTCTACATCCCCGAGCACACCCACATCCCGGTGGCGCGCCTCACCCCGCCGCCGACGGGCGACGCGACGCTCCCCGAGGAGTACGCGCGGTCGCTGGACCCGATCGTCGGGCTCGCCGCGGCGGCGGCGGTGACCGAGCGGATCGTCCTCGGGACGGGCGTGATGCTGCCCGCGCAGCGCGAGCCGATCGTCACGGCCAAGGCGCTCGCGACGCTCGACCACCTGGCGCCGGGCCGCGTCTCGCTCGGCGTCGGGTTCGGGTGGAACGTCGAGGAGGCCGCCGACCACGGCGTGCCGTGGAAGCGGCGGCGGGCGATGGCGCGCGAGCACGTGCTGGCGATGCGGGAGCTGTGGACGGCCGAGGAGGCGGCGTTCCAGGGCGAGTTCGTGAAGTTCGACGCGAGCTGGTCGTGGCCGAAGCCGGCGGCGCGCATCCCCGTCCTGCTCGGCGGGGCGCCGGGGCCGACGCTGTTCGCGCACATCGCCGAATACGGCGACGGGTGGATCCCGATCGGCGGCGCGGGCGTGCGGGACGCGGTGCCGGCGCTGCGGCGGGCGTGCGAGGAGGCGGGGCGGGAGATGGTGCCGATCGTGCCGTTCGGCACGCTGCCCACCCCGGAGAAGCTGGAGTACTTCGCCGGGATGGGCATCGAGGAGGTCGTGCTGCGGGTGCCGCCGGGCGGCCGCGACGAGGCGCTCGCGACGCTGGACGCCTACGCCCGCGACTACCTGTGAGTCAGCGGACGATCGGGAAGACCAGCCATTTGGGGAAGCGGTAGTAGACGGCCTTGCCGGCCTTGATCGCCCCCATGATGAGCACCACGTAGCTCGCGACGCTCTCGAACAGGACGGGGATCAGCCAGAGCGCGAGGACGGCGGGCTGGTCCGCCAGGATCGCCGGCGGCACGATGGCGATCAGCGGTACCACCATCACGATCAGCGCGGTGATCTGGTGGTTCAGCGACTGCGCCGCGTGGAAGCGCACGAACGGCGACTCGTTGCGCTTGGCGAAGTAGACCGCGAGCGGCGCGACGAACCCGACCAGCAGCGTGCCGAGGTAGGCGGCGAGACTCCAGGTGATCTCGTCGGTGCCCTGCATCGCGGGCCGCTGCCCCTCGGGTCCGGGCTCGCCGAGCGGGCGCCCGTACCCGGGCGGCGGGCCGTGGCCGCCGGGCGGGCCGTAGCCGGGCGGCTGCCCGTAGGGGGCGCCGTAGGGCGGCGGCTGCTCGCGGGGCGGGCCGTCCTCGGGGGAGGGGTCTTGCGGGAGGGGGTCGGGGCCGCCCTGCGGCGGCGGGGCCCAGTCCGTCACTGGCGTGCTCCCGTCAATGGAATGATCTTCCCCGAACCTACCGCGACGGGGACGGAGAGCCCATGCCGTCAGGCGAGCCGCTACGGCCCGACGATCCGGCCCGCATCGGGCCGTACACCCTGCTCGGGCGTCTCGGGGCGGGCGGGCAGGGCGTCGTCTACGCGGGGGCCGCGCCGTCGGGCGCGCGGGTCGCGGTCAAGCTGCTGCGCGCCGGCTTCGACGACCGGGACGCGCGCGCCCGCTTCCTGCGCGAGCTCGACACGGCCAAGCGGGTGTCGCAGTTCTGCACGGCGGCGGTGCTGGACGCCGACGCGGTGGGGGACCGGCCCTACATCGTCAGCGAGCTCGTGGACGGCCCGCCGCTCCAGGAGGTGGTGCGCGAGCGGGGACCGCTCGCGGGCGGCGCGCTGGAGCGCCTCGCCGTCGGGACCGCGACCGCGCTCGTCGCCATCCACCGGGCCGGGGTGGTCCATCGCGACCTGAAGCCGCACAACGTGCTGCTCGGGCCGGACGGGCCGCGCGTCATCGACTTCGGCATCGCGCGGGCGCTCGACGGCGCCACGCTGACCGCGGGCGGCATCGTCGGCACGCCCGCCTACATGGCGCCCGAGCAGTTCTCGGGGGAGCGGGCGGGACCGGCCTCGGACGTGTTCGCCTGGGCGGGCACGATGGTGTTCGCCTCCTGCGGTCGGCCGCCGTTCGGCAACGACAGCCTGGCCGCGGTGTCAGGGCGCATCCTGCACGCCGAGCCCGACCTCGGCGGCCTCGCAGGTCCGCTCCGCGACCTGGTGGCGCGCTGCCTCGGCAAGGACCCCGCGCACCGCCCGACGGCGTCGCAGGTGCTGGAGACCCTGCTGGGACGGCGGGCGCTGCCGCCCGCCCCGGAGACGCCGACGGTGGTGCCGGGCCAGGACGCGACCGCCGCGTCCGCGCGGCGGGCACCCGTCCGGCGGACGCGCCTGCTACTGCTCGGCGTCGTCGGCGTCTTCCTGGCTGCGGCGCTCGCCACAGGGCCGGCGCTGCACTCGGCGTTCTCCTCCGATCCGCCCGCCGCGCCCTCGCCGAGCGCGTCGGGCCGGCCGGCGCCGGCCGGGTTCGCGCCGGGCTTCGCCGGGACCTGGACGGGGCGGGTGCGGCAGAGCGACGGCAAGGTGCTGACGGTGATCCTGAAGCTGCCCGCGGGGAGCGCGCGCGGGACCGTCCGCTACCCCGGCCAGCGCTGCTCCGGCACCGAGACGCTGCTCGGGCAGACCGGCGAGGTGCTGACGCTGCGCGAGCAGATCACCGGCGGCGCCGCCCGCTGCGTGGCGGCCGGGACGGTCACGCTGGCCCGGCGCCCCGGCGGGCTGACCTTCAACTACACCGCCGCGAGCAAGGGCCGCACGTGGGCGGTCGTCGGCTCGCTCGCCCGGACGCCCTGACGGGGGCGCGGCCGGTCGGGGTCAGTCGAAGACGATGACCGAGCGGGCGACGGCGCCGGACTTGACGTGCTCGACGGCCTCGTTGATCTCGTCCAGGGGGACGCGCTCGGAGACGAGGCCCGCCAGGTTGAGGCGGCCGCGCCGGTACAGGTCGACGAGCATCGGCAGGTCGCGGGCGGGGGTGGCGTCGCCGCCCTGGGTGCCCATCAGGCGGCGCGACCCGAACAGCTGCGCGGGCGGGATCTCCAGGTTCTTCCCGGCGGCGGGGCTGCCGACCATGACGGTGGTGCCGCCCGGCTGGGTCGCGGCGAACGCCTTGGCGAGGACGGCGGGCACGCCGGTGACGTCGAAGGCGTAGTCGGCGCCGCCGCGGACGATGCCGCCGACCTGCTTCGGCAGGTCGTCGGCGAGGACGGTGTGGGTGGCGCCGAACTCCTCGGCGAGCTTCAGCTTGGCGTCGACGACGTCGGCGGCGATGATCGTGGTGGCGCCGGCGAGCACCGCGCCCTGCACGACGTTCAGGCCGACGCCGCCGCAGCCGACGACGAGGACGCTGGAGCCGGGCTCGACGCGCGCGGTGTTCAGCACCGCGCCGACGCCGGTGACGACGCCGCAGGCGGTGAGCGCGAGCAGGTCGAGCGGGGCGTCCTCGGCGACCTTGACGCACATCGCCTCGCCGACGACGGCCCGCTCGGCGAACGAGCCGATGCCGATGTAGGGGCGGACGACCTCGCCGCCGATCGACAGGCGGGTGGAGCCGTCGGCCATCAGCCCCATGATCGCGGTCATCCGGGCCCGGCCGCTGCAGAGGTGCGCGCGGCCGCGGGCGCAGTTGCGGCAGCGCCCGCACGGCCCGTTCATCGCGATGATGACGTGGTCGCCGGGCTTGACCGAGGCGACGCCGGGGCCGACGGCCTCGACGACGCCGGCGCTCTCGTGGCCGAGCACGCAGGGCAGGTGGGAGACGACGGGGCTGGTCCCGGCGATCGACTTCAGGTCCGAGCCGCAGACGCCGGACGCGGCCACCTTGACCAGCACCTCGCCGGCCTGGGGCGCGGCGACGGTCACCTCCTCGACCCGCAGCGGGGCGTGGAACTCCCGCAGCAGCGCCGCCCGCATCGTCGTGCTCGTCACGTCTCCGCCTCCTGAAGGCCCGTGCCGGCAGGGCCGTGGCCGTCCGCGTCCGGCCGGGGCGCCCGGACCGGCCTCACGCTAGCACCAAGCATTTGCTTGGTCGAGGGGGCGGCGTGCCAGATCAGGGCGTTGACAGGGAATCGGCGGCTTCCTACGCTCCACCCCAAACGAGCGCTAGGTTGCGATCCCACCCCCGGAGGCACCATGACGTCCACGACCCACCGCGTGCTCACCTTCGGCGCCGCAGCGGGGCTGCTCGCCGCCGGGCTCGGCGCCTGCGCCACCGACGGCACCTCCTCCGCGGCGGGCGCGGCGGGCGTCACCAAGGACGCGATCAAGGTCGGCGGGGTGCTGACGGTGACCAGCGCGACCGGCTACTCGACCGGCGGCTCCGAGCTCGGCGCCAAGGCCCGGTTCGACCGCGCCAACGCCGAGGGCGGCGTCCACGGCCGCAAGATCGACTACGTGGGCACCGAGGACGACGGGATGCTGCCCGACAAGGGCGCGGCGGGCGCCAAGAAGCTCGTGCAGCGGGACAAGGTGTTCGCGCTCGTGCCGGTGAGCGCCCCGCAGTTCGGCGGCGCGGAGTTCCTGGAGCAGCAGAAGGTGCCCTGGTTCGGCTGGGCGACCGGCCCGTTCTGGTGCGGCAAGACCAGCGCGTTCGGCTTCAACGGCTGCCTCGCCCCGAAGCCCGGCCAGCAGACCCAGACCTGGTGGGGCAACCAGGTCGCCGCCCAGATCGGCGGCGCCAAGGGCAAGACGGTGTGGATCCAGGCGACCGACTCCACCGCGTCCAAGTACGGCGTCGCGACGATGGGCAAATCGTTCACCGCCGCCGGGTTCACCCTCGCCGGCAGCTCGGCGGCGCTGCCCGCGCAGGCCCCGCCGCAGGACTGGTCGCCCTACGTCAACAAGATCATGAAGAGCGCCGGGGGGAAGGCGCCCGACGTGCTCGTGTCGGTCATGGCGGGCGGCAAGTTCAACAGCGGCCTCTACGCGGCGCTGAAGGAGGCCGGGTTCAAGGGCCTCATCACCGACGCGACCTCCTACGACCCGAAGGCGGTCGCCGACCCGCAGGCCGCCAGGGCCCTGGACGGCGTCTACGCCGCGCCGCAGTTCGAACCCTACGAATCGGACGTCCCCGAGGTCGCGAAGATGAAGGCCGACCTGCGGAAGGCGGGCGGCCCGAGCGCCGTCCTCGACCAGCACGCCGCGATCGGCTACTGGTCGGCGGACGTGTTCCTGAAGATCCTGGAGAAGACCGGCGAGGACGTCACCCGCGACGCCTTCTTCAAGGCCGCGAACGGCTTCGACTACCAGAACAAGGGCTTCGGGCAGATCGCCTACCCGGCGGGCAAGACCGCGTCCAACGGGTGCGGCGCGCTCGTCCGGCTGAGCGGCGGCGAGTTCGTCGTGGCCCAGCACCTCAAGTGCTTCCCCAACACCACCCTGTAGCGCCGTGGAGCTCCTCGGCTACGTCCTGAGCGGCCTGGTCACCGGCGCGATCTTCGCGCTGCTGGCGGCCGGGCTCACCCTGTCGTACTCGGCGACCGGCGTGTTCAACTTCGCGCACGGCGCCCTCGGGTTCCTGTCCGCCCTGCTGTTCTTCGAGCTCACCAGCGGCGCCGGGCTGCCCGCCTGGCCGGCCGGCGCCGTCACGGTCCTGGTGGTCGCGCCGCTGCTCGGGTACGCGCTGCACCGGCTGATGTTCCGGGGCCTCGCGGCCGCGGGGGAGACGGCGCAGATCGTCGCCACCATCGGGCTGACGATCGCGCTGCCCGCCTTCGGCCTCTGGGTGGTGGACGTGCTGACCGGCACGTTCGGCCTGGACCTGCCGAAGGTCACCGAGGGCGCGTCGGCGCGCGGCCTCGGCCCGCGCCCGGTGCGCGCCTGGCACCCGCTGGACGGCGTCACCCTCGACTCCGACCAGCTCACCACGTTCGCGCTCGCCGTCGTCGCGGCCGTGGCGCTCTGGGCGCTCCTCCGGCACACCCCGCTCGGGCTGCGGATGCGCGCGACCGTGGACGGCCGCGACCTCGCCGGGCTGCGCGGGGTGGACGCGGGCGCCGCGTCCGCGCAGGCGTGGATGCTGAGCTCGGTGCTCGCCGCGCTCGCGGGCGTCCTCGCGGTGCCCGCGCTCGGCCTGGACTCCAACGCCTTCACCGTGCTGCTGTTCGCGTCGGCGACGGCGGCGGTGTTCGGGCGGCTCCGCTCGGTCCCGGTCACGTTCGCCGCCGGGCTCGCGCTCGGCGTCGTGCAGAACCTCGTCGCCGGGTACGCCGGCTTCGCCGAGAAGGTCACCGGGTTCCGCACCGCCGTCCCGGCGATCCTGCTGTTCGCCGGGCTGCTCGCGCTGAACATCGGGCGCGGCCGCGCCGCCGGGACCATCGCCGAGGACGTCCCGCCGCCCGACTACCTGGCCGACCTGCCGCGCTGGCGGCGCGCCCTGCCGTGGACGGCTGCGGTCGCCGCGCTGCTGGTCTGGACGTTCACCCGCGCGCCGGACGACTACTGGGCGGGCCTCGTCGCGCAGGGCCTCGTGCTCGCCCTGGTGTTCTGCTCGTTCGTCGTCGTCACCGGCGTCGGCGGCATGGTCAACCTCGCCCAGGCGAGCTTCGCCGCGCTCGCCGCCCTCGCCGCCGGGCTCGCGTTCGGCAAGGGCCTGCCGTTCCCGCTCGCGGTGCTGGTCGGGGTGCTCGCGGCGGTCGCGGCGGGCGTCGTCGTCGCGCTGCCCGCGCTCCGCCTCGGCGGCCGCGTCCTCGCGCTCGCCACGCTCGCCCTCGCGCTGCTCGCCGACCAGGTGCTCTTCCAGATCGACGCGTTCAGCAACGGGACGGTCGGCTGGCGGCTCCCGGCGTTCTCGCTCGGCGTCGGCACGACCGGCGACGCCCGGCTGCGGATCGTGCTGCTCCTCGTGATCATCGGGCTGACCGGCCTGCTGATCCGCAACCTGGAACGCTCCGCGTCGGGCCGCGCGGTGCTCGCGGTGCGGTCCGCGCCCGCCGCCGCGCAGGCGATCGGCGTCTCGGCCACCCGCGCGAAGATCACCCTGTTCGCGCTGGCGTCCGGGATCGCCGGGCTCGGCGGCGTCCTCTACGCGACGTTCAACGGGCAGGTCACCTCGACCGACCTGCCCGCCCTCACCGGCTTCGTCTGGCTCGCCGTCGTCGTGCTCCAGGGCGTGCGGCGGGTCGGCGGCGCCGTCCTCGGCGGCCTGATCATGGTGCTGTTCCCCGAGGCGCTCGGCACCGTCACCGACTCGCCCTACGTCGGCACCATCCTGTTCGGCCTCGGCGGCGTGGTCCTGGCCCGCCACCCCGACGGCGTCCTCGCCCAGTTCGCCGAGCTGCGCTACCGGCGCCGCAAGCGCCGCGACCGCCTCGCCGAGGTCGCCGGGCTCGCCGAGCCCGCGGCGGCGCCGCCGTCCGAAGGCCCCGCGATGCTGCGGCTGGAGGGCGTCGTCGCCGGGTACGGCGACGCGACCGTGCTGCGCGGCGTGGACCTGGAGGTCCCGGCGGGCAGCGTCGTCGCGCTGCTCGGCGCCAACGGCGCGGGCAAGTCCACCGCGTGCGCCGTCGCGGGCGGCGCGGTCGCCCCGGCCGCCGGGCGCGTCCTGCTGGACGGCGCCGACGTCACCGCGCTGCCCCCGCACCGCCGCGCCCGCGAGGGCCTCTACCTCGCACCCGAGGGGCGCGGGGTGTTCCCCGCCCTCACCGTCGAGGAGAACCTCACGCTCTGGCTGCCCGCGGCCGCCGACCGGGAGGACGTCTACCGGCGGCTGCCGCGCCTCGGCGAGCGCCGCGCCGTCGCGGCCGGGGCGCTGTCGGGCGGCGAGCAGCAGATCCTCGCGCTCGCGCCCGCGCTCGTCCGGCCGCCCAAGGTGCTCATCGCCGACGAGCCGTCGCTCGGCCTCGCGCCGCTCGTCGTCGCGCAGGTCTTCGAGCTGTTCGGCGAGCTGCGCGACCGCGGCGTCGCGCTGCTGGTGGTGGAGGAGAAGGCCGGCGAGGTCCTCGCGCTCGCCGACACCGTGGCGTTCATGAGCCTCGGCCGCGTCACCTGGGCGGGCGCCCGCGCCGCCGTCGACGAGGACCGGCTCACCTCGGCCTACCTGGGCCTCGCCGGCCGGGAGGAAGCATGATCGAGATCGACGGGGTCGGGGTCCGGTTCGGCGGCGTGCACGCCCTCCGCGACGTCGCCGTCACCGTGCCGCAGGGGCAGACCTGCGGCGTCATCGGCCCGAACGGGGCGGGCAAGACCACCCTGTTCGACGTCGTCACCGGGCTGCGCCGCCCGAGCGAGGGCACCGTCCGGCTGGCCGGCCGCGACCTCGCCGGGACCGGCGCGGTGGGGCGCGCCCGCCTCGGCGTCCGCCGCACCTTCCAGCGGCCGCAGGTGTTCGGCCGCCTCACCGTGATCGACAACGTGCTCGCGGCGTCGGAGTGGCGCGGCGGCGGGGGCGGCCTCGCCGCCGACCTCGTCGGCTGGCGCGGCCGCCGGCGCCTGGAGCGCGAGCGCCGCGAGCGCGCCGCCGCCGTCCTGGAGCGCTGCGGCATCGCCGCCCTGCGCGACGCCTACGCCGCCGACCTGCCCATCGGGCAGCGCCGCATGGTGGAGCTCGCCCGCGCCATCGCCGACGACCCCGCCGTGCTGCTGCTGGACGAGCCGACGTCGGGCCTGGACGAGGAGCAGGCCGCGCTGTTCGCCGAGGTCGTCGCCGGGGTGGAGGCGACGGTGCTGCTCGTCGAGCACGACGTCGGGTTCGTCATGGGCGCCTGCGAGCGGATCGTGGTGCTGGACCTCGGCCGCGTCATCGCCGACGGCGACCCGGCGTCGGTGCGCGACGACCCGGCCGTCCGCGCCGCCTACCTCGGCTGATATCCGGACGCCGGGGCACCGCCGGGTCCGGACATACCGATTCCCGCGCAAACGGCGGACGTCCGTGACGGACCGGTTTCATACTGTGCACGACGCTGGGAGGCGGTGCTGTGGACGGTGCATGGCGGGACGGTCCGTGGCCGGAGCCGTCCGGGCGGTCCGAGAGCGGCCTCCCGGCCGAGGCGAGCAGCTTCGTCGGCCGGTCCCGGGAGCTGGCCGAGCTCGGCCGCGCCCTGGAGCGGTCCCGCCTGGTCACGCTGACCGGGCCGGGCGGCGTCGGCAAGACGCGGCTCGCGCTGCGCGCCGCGCACGAGCGGGCCGGGCTCTTCTCCGGCGGCGTCCGGCTGGTCGAGCTGTCGGCGCTCCGGGACGGCGCGCTGCTCGCCGAGACGATCGCCGAGGCCGTCGGCGCGCCCTCGCCCGCGCGGGTGCCGGCGCGGCTCGGCACCGGCCGCTGCCTGCTCGTCCTCGACACCTGCGAGCACCTGGTCGGCGCGTGCGCGCCGCTCGTGCGCGACCTGCTGCGGCGCTGCCCGGCGCTGCGGGTGCTCGTCACCAGCCGCCAGCCGCTCGACCTGGACGGCGAGCGGGTGCTGCCCGTCCGGCCGCTGCCGGTCGCCGCCCGCCGCGACGGCGACCGCGGCGGGGACGGCGGGGACGGGGAGGCGGTCGCGCTGTTCGCCGAGCGCGCCGCCGAGGTCGTCCCGGGGTTCGCGGTGACGGCCGCCAACCGGGACGCCGTCGCGCTGCTCTGCCGCCGCCTCGACGGCATCCCGCTCGCGATCGAGCTCGCCGCCGTCCGGCTGCGCAGCATCCCGCTGGAGCGGCTGCTGAACCACCTCGACATCCTGTTCTGGATGCTCGACAACGGCCCGTCCGAGCTCGCCCGCCACCAGACGCTGCGCACCACCGTCGGGTGGAGCCACGAGCTGTGCGCCCCGCTGGAGCGGCTCCTCTGGGCGCGGCTGTCGGTGTTCGCCGGCGGGTTCGACCTCGCCATGGCCGAGCGCGTCTGCGCCGACGACCGGCTCGGCCGGGTCGGCGTCGGCACGCTGCTGCACGGCCTGGTCGACAAGTCGATCGTGCAGCGCACCGGCCCGGACCGCTACGTCATGCTCGACACGCTCCGCGAGTACGGCGCGGCGTGGCTGGACGCCGTCGAGGACGCGCGGCCGCTCCGCGTCCGGCACCGCGACTGCATGATCGACCTGGCGGCGCGGGCGGGCGCGGCCTGGCTCACCGGCGGCGGGCTCGGCTGGGTGCGGCGGCTGGAGGCCGAGCGCGACAACCTGCGCGCCGCCCTGGAGTTCTGCCTGGGCGCCGCGGGCGAGGCGCGCACCGGGATGCGGCTCGCGGTGGCGCTCTGGCCGGTCTGGGCCTGCGGGTCGCGGTTCGCCGAGGCCCGCCTCTGGCTGGACCGCGTCCTCGCCGCGGTGCCCGCGCCCGTCCCCGAGCGGGCGGCGGCGCTCTGGCAGGCCGCCCACGTCCGCACCTGCCAGGGCGACTCCCCGGAGGCGCTGCCGCTGATCGCCGAGGCGCTGAAGCTCGCCGACCGCGCCGGGGACCGGCACGGCTACGGCCGCGCGCAGCGCACCCTCGGCGCCGCCGCCACGTTCATGGGCGACCGCGACCGCGCCGCGGCGGCGTTCGCCGAGGCCCGGCGCGCCCTGGAGGGCGGGCCGCGCGCCGACCTCGTCCTGCTGCACTTCCTGTCGGGGTTCCACCTGGCGCGCCACGGCGCCCCGCGCCGCGCCCTCGCCGAGTGCGACCGCGCCCTCCGCCTGCTGGAGGGCGTCGCCGGCGAGTGCTGGGGACGCGCCTGGGCGCTGTACGTGCGGGCCCTCGCGCACTGGTTCCTGGACGAGATCGACGACTGCGCCCGCACGCTGCGCGCCTGCGTCGCGATGTTCCGCCGCGTCGAGGACCCCGTCGGGCTCACCAGCGCCCTGGAGCTGCTCGGCTGGGTCTGCGCGCGGCGGCGGCGCTACGAGGAGGGCGCCGTGCTGCTCGGCGCCGCGTCCCGCTACCCCGACAAGGTCCCGGTGCCGCGGCTCGGCGACCCCGCGCTGGAGGACCTGCACACCCGCCTGGAGGCGCAGGCCCTGGCGGCGCTCGGGCGGGAGCGCTACGGCGAGCACCACCGCCGGGGGCGGGTGCTCGCCGTGGACGAGATCGTCCGGTTCGCCTGCGACGACCTGGCCGGCCCGTGACCGCATCCGGGCGTCCTGGCCCGAGGCGGCCCCGGAATGTCGGAGGGGGCGGCCATAATCCCGGCGTGACCGAAGACGAGCTGCGCGACCTGGACGACGTGCTCACCTTCATGCTCGCCCGCGGCGAGGCGGACCCCGGGCGGCTGGCCCGCGGCGCCGCCGAGCGGCTCGACCTGGAGCGGGTGCCCGCCGAGACGCTGGGCGCGCTCATCGGGGCGGCGCGGGCCGGGTACCTGGAGGCGCAGCGTGCCTGGACGGGGCCGCTCGACGCCGAGCGGCTGCTCGCCGCCCTGCGCGACCTGGACGTCTCCGGCATCGTCGCCCGTGCCGACTTCGCCTGCTGCGGTGTCTGCGCCGACACGGAGATCGCCGCCGAGCGGCCCCGGGGCGAGCGGGCCGACGGCTACCTCTACTGCCACTCCCAGGACATCGATCGCGCCATCAAGGGCGGCGGCTTGCACCTGGCGTTCGGCGCCTTCGGCGGCGGCGATCCGGCCGCTGTCGCCCGCCGCGCCGTCGCCGCGCTGGAGGGCCGGGGCCTCCGCCCCCGCTGGGACGGCGACCCGGACGGCCGCGTCCTCGTGCCGCTCACCTGGCGGCAGCGGTGCCCCGAGGGCGAGGGACCGCTCAGCGTCCGCACCTTCAACGGGAACGGTCCCGACCTCGACGGCGAGGTGGCGATGTCGTTCGCGACCTGCCGCGGCCTGCTCTACGCGCTGCCCCCGGTCGACGGCAACTTCCTCGTCTGCGAGGGGCCCGGCGGCGCCGTCGTGCAGGGCATGTGGGAGAGCGGCCCGCTCCGGTTCTGGATGGAGACGCTGGACGAGCCCGCCGCCCGCTCCCACGGCCGTCACGTCACGCTGGACGAGGCGGTCGAGGTGCTGCGCGCGCTGGCCGAGGAGGGGCGGGTCGCGCTCGGCGACGGCGGCCCGCTGGAGACCGTGCTCTGGCAGGCCGAGCCGATCCCCTGACCGCCCACCCCCTAGAATCCAGTTCGGTACTCACGCCGGGAGGCTGGATGAGCGGGACCGACGCGGTGATGCGGCGCGTGTTCGCGGTGCGCGAGCGCGAGGCGATGGACGCGGCGACGGAGGCGGCGCTCGCCGGGCTCGCCGCCCGCGTGCGGGAGCTGACCGAGGCGGTCGTGCACACCGCCGTCGACCCGGCCGAGGCGGCCGCCGTCGCCGCCGAGGTGGCCGCGCTGGCCGCGCGGCTGAACGCCGCCCGCCGCGCCGAGCCGCCGATCGCGCGGATCGGCGGGAACGGCCTCGTCCGCCAGCTCGCCAACCCGGTGAGCGGCGCGCTGAACCCGGTCGCGCCGCCCGTCGAGATCGAGTTCACCCCCGACGGCGGCGTCCGGACCGCCTTCACCCTGAACGGCGTCTACGAGGGCCCGCCGAGCTTCGTGCACGGCGGCGTCTCGGCGATGGTCCTCGACCAGCTCCTCGGCGCGGCGGCCGCCGCGAACGGCACGCCGGGCATGACCGCCACCCTGGAGCTGCGCTACCGCCGCCCCACCCCGTGGGGCGTGCCGCTCACCGCGACGGCGAAGGTGTCGCGGGCCGAGGGCCGCAAGACCTGGGCGGACGCCGTCATCGCCGGGCCGGACGGGCGGACGACCGTCGAGGCCACCGCGATGTTCATCATGCCGGTCGGCGCGCACGGCGACGGCGGGTCCAGCGGCGACGTCGCCGACGGGGACGCCCCGCGCGGCTGACGGCCGCTCAGGTGAACCGCTGGCCGCCGTTGACGTCGATCGTCGCGCCGGTGGTCGCCGCGGCCAGGTCGGAGGCGAGGAACAGCACGGCCCGCGCGACGTCCTCCTCGGTGGCGATGCGGCGGAGCGCCATCGCGGCGACGTCGCGCGCCCGGACCTCCTCGTACGGGACGCCCTCGGCGTCGGCGCGGGCGCGCATCCAGTCGTCGAGCACGCCGCTGGCGATCCAGCCGGGCGCGACGCAGTTGACGCGCACGCCCGACGGGCCGAGCTCGTCGGCGAGGCAGTGCGACAGCAGGTGCACGGCGGCCTTGCCGGCGGCGTAGTCGGAGCGGCCCGCGTAGCCGGTGCGGCTGGACATCGAGGTGATGTTGACGATCGAGCCGCGGCCCGCCGCCACCATGTGCGGGGCGAGGTGGCGGCAGGCGAGGAGCGTCCCGTAGGCGGCGGTCTCCACGGCGCTCCGCCACTGCTCCAGGTAGGCGTCGTCCATGTCCAGGACGTTCTTGCGGTGGGTGCCGGGGAAGGCGGCGTTGACGAGGACGTCCACCCGCCCGAACCGGTCGATGACGGCGGACGCGAGGCGCCGCGCCTGCGCGGGGTCGGCGATGTCGGTCGGGACGGCGAGCGCCTCGCGCCCCTCGGCCCGCACCTGAGCGGCGATGCCCGCCAGGACGTCCGCGGAACGGGCGGCGACGGCGACGTCGGCGCCCTCGCGCGCCATCAGCACCGCCAGCGTGCGGCCGAGGCCGGGCCCGGCACCGGTGATCACCGCGACCTTGTCGGAGAGCAGCATGCGCGTTACGGTACCAAGCGATCGCTAGTTTGGTTACTCGCGGAGGTCGTGTGGAGCTCACCTTCACCCCGCGGCAGCGGGCGTTCCGTGCCGAGGTGCGGGACTGGCTCGCCGCCCACGTGCCCGCCGGGCCGCTGCCGTCGATGGACACCGCGGACGGGTTCGCCCGGCACCGCGCCTGGGAGCGCGCGCTCGCGGACGCGGGCCTCGCCGCCGTGTCCTGGCCGGTCGAGTACGGCGGCCGCGGCGCCGGCCTCATCGACTGGCTGATCTTCGAGGAGGAGTACTGGGCGGCCGGCGCGCCCGGCCGCGTCGGCCAGAACGGGATCTTTCTGCTGGCGCCGACCCTGCTCGCCTACGGCACCCCCGAGCAGAAGGCCCGCCACCTGCCCCGGATGGTGCGCGCCGACGACGTGTGGGCGCAGGCGTGGTCGGAACCGGAGGCCGGCAGCGACCTGGCGTCCCTCCGCGCGACCGCGACCCCCGACGGCGACGGCTGGCGGCTGAACGGCCAGAAGACCTGGAGCTCGCGGGCCGCCTACGCCGACTGGTGCTTCGGCCTGTTCCGCTCCGACCCCGGGTCGTCGCGGCACCGCGGCCTCACCTACTTCATGCTGCCGCTCGACTCGCCCGGCGTGACGGTCCGCCCGATCGCGCAGCTCGACGGCGAGCACGGCTTCGCCGAGATCTTCTTCGACGACGTGCGGGTGGGCCCGGACGGCGTCCTCGGCGGCATCGGGCAGGGCTGGAAGGTCGCGATGGCGACGACCAGCTCCGAGCGCGGCCTCACCCTGCGCAGCCCCGGCCGGTTCATGGCGACCGCCGACCGGCTGCTGGACCTCGCCCGCACCAGCGCCGACCAGACCCTCCGCGACGCGGCCGTGCGGGCGTGGAGCGACAGCGAGGCGTACCGGCTGCACACCTTCGCCGCCGCCGCGCGCCTCGCCGAGGGCGAGGAGCTCGGCGCCGCGTCCAGCCTCATGAAGGTGTTCTGGTCCGAGCTGGACCTGCGGATGCACGAGCTGGCCCTCGACCTGCTCGGCCCGCGCGCGCCGCTCGCGGGCCGCTGGCTGGACGGGTTCCTGTTCGCCCTCGCCGGCCCCATCTACGCCGGCACCAACGAGATCCAGCGCAACATCATCGCCGAGCGCGTCCTGGGGCTGCCACGATGAAGTTCTCGTTCACCGACGACCAGCGGATGCTCGCGGGGGCCGTCCGCGAGGTCCTGGAGAAGAGCTGCCCGCCCGAGACGGTCCGCGCGGCCGCCGGGGGAGAGCGGCCCGGCCCCGCCTGGCGGGCGCTCGCCGATGTCGGGCTGCTCGGCGCGCACGTCCCCGAGGAGCACGGCGGGCTCGGCCTCACCCCGCTCGACACCGTCCTGGCCTTCGAGGAGACCGGCTGGTTCGCCGTCCCCGGCCCGCTCGTCGAGACGGCCGTGGCGGCGCCACTGCTCGTCCCGGACGCCCGCCTCGCCGAGATCGCCGCGGGCACGCTCGTGGTGTCGGTCGCGAGCCCGCTGCTGCCCGACGCCGACATCGCCGACCTGCACGTCGTCGGCGACCGCGTCGCGCCCTCCGGCGAGACCGACCTGACCCGCCACACCTCCGCCGACGCGGCCCGCCCGCTGTTCTCCGCGCCCCGCGACGAGCTCCCGGCCGGCCCCGCGTTCGACCGCGCCGCGCTCGCCACCGCCGCCCAGCTGCTCGGCCTCGGCCGCCGCCTCCGCGCCGAGGCCGTCTCCTACGCCGGCCAGCGCCGCCAGTTCGGCGCCGTCATCGGCTCCTTCCAGGCGGTCAAGCATCAGCTCGCCGACGTCGCGATCGCGTTGGAGTTCGCCGCGCCGCTCGTGCACCGCGCCGCCTACGCCCTCGCGCACGACGCGCCGAGCGCGCCCCGCGACGTGTCGGCCGCCAAGGACGCCGCGTCCCGCGCCGCGCACGGCGCCGCCCGCACCGCCCTCCAGGTGCACGGCGCGATCGGCTACACCGACGAGCTGGACCTCCAGCTCTGGCTGAACCGGGTGTGGGCGCTCCGCCCGGCCTGGGGCGACGACGGCCTGCACCGCGCCCGCCTCCGCGACGCGCTGCTCGGCGACGGCCCGGCCGCGGAGCGGCTGCCGTGAGCGTCACCATCGCCAGCGACGTCGGCGGCACCTTCACCGACGTCGTCCTGCTCGGCGGCGACGGCACCGTCCGCGTCGCCAAGACCCTCACCACCCCCGCCGACCCGACCGAGGGCCTGCTGCGCGGCGTCGCGCAGGTCATCGGGGATGCGGGCGCCGCGCCCGCCGACGTCACCCGGTTCGTGCACGCGACGACCCTCGCCACCAACGTCATCCTGGAGCGCACCGGCGTCCCGGTCGCGTTCGTCACCACCGAGGGGTTCCGGTCGATGCTCGCGCTCGGCCGCCAGGCCCGGGTGGAGGAGGACCGCTACGACCTCGCCTACGTCCAGCCCGACCCGCCCGTGCCGCTCGCCCTCACCTACGCCGTGCCCGAGCGCATCGGCGCGGACGGCGCGGTGCTGCGGCCGCTGGACGAGGACGCCGCCGACGCGGTGGCGCGCCGCATCGCCGCCGACGGCGTCGCCGCCGTCGCGATCTGCCTGCTGCACTCCTACCGCAACGCGACGCACGAGGAGCGCCTCGCCGAGATCATCGCGGCCCGGCTGCCGGCCGGCGTCCCCGTCGTCACCTCCGCCGCCGTCTGGCCTGAGATCGGCGAGTACGAGCGGGCCACCACCACCCTCATGTCGGCCTACGTCGGGCCCGTCATGGCGTCCTACCTGGAGCGCCTCGGCGCCCGCCTCGCCGCGCTCGGCGTCGACGCGCCGGTGCACGTCATGGAGTCGGCGGGCGGCGTGCTGCCCGCCGCGCTCGCCGCGTCCCGCGCCGTCTACACCATCGAGTCCGGCCCGGCCGCCGGGGTGATCGCGGCGGCCCGGCAGGGCGCCCGGCACGGTCTCGCCGACCTCATCTCCTTCGACATGGGCGGCACCACCGCCAAGGCCGGGCTCGTGCGCGGCGGCCGCCCCGGCATCACCCACGAGTTCCAGGTCGGCGGCAAGGGCAGCTTCGGCGGCCGCCGCCCCGGCACCGGCGTCCCCATCAAGGTCCCCGCGATCGACCTCGCCGAGGTCGGGTCGGGCGGCGGGTCCATCGCCTGGGCGGACGCCGGGACGCTGCGCGTCGGGCCGCGCTCGGCGGGCGCCGACCCCGGCCCCGCCTGCTACGGGCGCGGCGGGACGCTGCCGACCGTCACCGACGCCGACCTCGTCCTCGGCTACCTCGCCGGGTTCGGCGAGTTCGCGCTGGACGCCGGCCGCGCCCGCGCCGCGATCGCCGAGCACGTCGCCGGGCCGCTCGGGGTGGACGTCGTCGAGGCCGCCGCCGCGATCCACGACATCGCCAACGCCCAGATGGGCGCGGCCGTGCACGTGGTGACGGTCCGGCGCGGCATCGACCCGCGCGGCTTCACCCTCGTCGCGCTCGGCGGCGCCGCCCCGACGCACGCCGTCCGCCTCGCCGCCGGGTTCGGCATCGCCCGCGTGCTGATCCCGCCGCAGGCCGGCGTCGGCTCCGCCGTCGGGCTGCTGCACGCCGACCTCGCCATCGAGCGGGCCCGCACCTTCCTCGCCCCCGTCAACGAGCTCACCTCCTGCTCGGCGAGCGCGGGCGGCCTCCGCGACCTCGCGGACGCGTTCGACGCGCTGGAGGACGCCGCCCGCGCCGACCTGTCGGCCACCGGCGACGCCGAGGTGACGCGCTCGGTCGGCGTCCGCTTCGTCGGGCAGGCGCACGCCTTCACCGTCGACCTGCCGCCCGGCCCGATCACCCCCGGCACCGTGCAGCGCGCCGCCGAGGAGTTCTACAAGCGCTACCACGAGTCCTACGGCATCGACCTGCGCGACCCCGCCGAGCTCACCACCGCCCGCGTCCGCGTCGTGCTGCCCGCCGGGGAGCACGCCCCGCCCGCCCCGCCCGGCGCCCCCGCCGGGACGGGCGGCGCCCGCCGCGTCTGGCTGGACGGCGCGTTCCGCGAGGTGCCCGTCCACGACCGCGCCGCGTGCGCCGGGGAGTTCGCCGGGCCGTGCGTCGTCACCGAGCCGCAGTGCTCGCTGCTCGTCCCGCCCGGCTGGCGCGGCACCGTCACCGCCGAGGGCGCCCTGCTGGTCGAGCCCGACGCCGGAGGAGAGGCATGACCGACGACCGGCTGACCGCCGAGATCCTGCGCAACGCGCTCTGCGTGGCCGCCGAGGAGGCCAGCATCGTCGTCGTCCGCTCGGCGTACTCGGCGTTCATCGTCGAGGGCGCCGACGCGGCCGCCGCGATCCTGGACGCGCGCGGGCGCCTCGTCGCGCACTCGCTGTCCACCGCGCTCATCCAGTGCGCCAGCCTGCGCAGCGCCCTGCCGCACCTGCTGAAGGCCCACCCCGCCGCCGCGATGCGGCCCGGCGACGTGTTCGTCCTCAACGACGTCTACCAGGGCGGCATCCACGCCAACGACCTGCTGGTGTTCCGGCCGGTGTTCGTGGACGGCGCCCCCGCCTACTTCACCGGCACCCTCATCCACGTCGCCGACCTGTCCGGCCTGTCGGCGGGCGGCATGGCCTCCGACGCCACCGACGTCTACCTGGAGGGCCTCCAGCTCCCGCCCGTCCGCATCGCGACCGCCGACGGCCTGGTGGACGACATGGTCGCCGTCCTCGCCGCCAACAGCCGCACCCCCGGCAAGCTCGTCGGCGACCTGCGCGCCCTCATCGCGGGCGCCAACGTCGCCGCCCGCCGCCTCGACGAGATCATCGAGGCGCACACCCCGGCCGGCCTCGCCCGCGGCGTCGAGGACTACCTCGCCCACACCGAGGCCCGCATGCGCGCGGGGCTCGCCGCGCTGCCCGCCGGCACCGGCCGCGGCGCGTACGTCCTCGACGACGGCCACCGCATCGCCGTCGAGGTCACCAGCGACGGCGCGGGCGGCCTCACCGTCGACTTCGACGGCACCGACGAGCAGGTGCCGCTGCCGGTCAACTCCGGGTTCTCCCAGACGCACGGCGGCGTCATGTACGCGGTGCGCTGCTTCGTCGACCCCGCCCTGCCGATGAACGAGGGCTGCTTCGCGCCCGTCGACGTCAAGGTCCCCCTCGGCAGCCTCCTGCACTGCACCCGCCCCTACCCGGGCGGCGGCCGGTTCGGCGCCGTCGCCGCCGCCGAGGAGGCGGTGCTCGCCGCCGTCACCGCGCTCCGCCGCGCCGGCGGCGTCGCCGCCTCGGGCATCCTCCAGGCGTTCAGCATCAGCGGCGTGCACCGGCCCTGGCTGCACATGGCGTTCGACCTCGGCGGCAGCGGCGCCCGCCGGGACCACGACGGCGCCGACGCCACCGGCGCCCTGTTCGGCGGCGGCCGCAACATCGTCCCCCAGGTCGAGCCGGTCGAGGCGCGGCTGCCCGTCCGCGTCGAGGAGGTCGCCCTCATTCCGGACTCGGGCGGCCGCGGCCGCACGCGCGGCGGCCTCGGCACCCGCACCGTCCTCCGGATGCTGGAGGACGCCCGCGTCGACACCCGCGGCGACCGGCTGCTCCGCCCGCCGCCCGGCGCCGCCGGCGGCGAGCCCGGACGCGCCGGCGGCTACTACCGGCTGCGCGCCGACGGGACCCGCGAGCCGCTCGGCACCAAGGCCACCCGCCAGCCCCTCGCCGCCGGCGAGGCCCTGGTGGTGGAGACCTCCGGGGGCGGCGGCTACGGCGCCCCCGCCGGACGCGACCCCGCCGCGGCGCGCCGCGACGCGGCCGACGGGAGGACCGCGTGAAGTTCGGAGTGCCGCTCGGCCTCGTCCACCCCGGCGCCTGGCGCGACCTCGCCGTCCGCGCCGACGGGCTCGGCTACGAGTCGGTGTGGCTCGCCGAGCACCTGGTGTTCGCCACCGACCTGTCCACCGCCACCTACCCCGGCACCGACCGGCCCGGCATCAAGCCGGCGACGCCGCTGTTCGACGCGCCCGCCTACCTCTGCGCGCTCGCCGCCGTCACCGAGCACGTCCGCCTCGGCACCGCCGTCCACCTCTTCGGGCTGCGGCACCCCTTCGTCGCCGCCCGCGCGTTCGCGACCCTCGACCAGATCTCCGGCGGCCGCGCCATCGTGGGCGTCGGCGCCGGCTGGTACGAGGGGGAGTGGATCGCCGCCGGCGTCGACTTCGCCACCCGCGGCAAGCGCCTCGACGAGGCCATCGCGGTGGCGCGGCGCCTGTGGACCGAGCCCGCCGTCGCCCACGACGGCGAGCACTTCGCCTTCCCCGAGGTCGCGTTCGAGCCGAAGCCCGTCCAGGCGCGGCTGCCCGTCCTCGCGGGCGGCGAGTCCAAGGCCGCCCTCCGCCGCGCCGCGACGCTGTGCGACGGATGGATCAGCATGCCGCAGACCCTCGACGGCGCCCGCCCCCAGATCGAGCGGCTGCACGCGCTGCGCGCGGAGGCCGGCCGCGCGGACGAGCCCTTCGAGATCACCGTGCACGCCTACGAGCTGTCCGGCCCGGACGAGATCGCCGCCTGGGAGGCGCTCGGCGTCGACCGGCTCATCGTCCGCCCCTGGACGCGGTCCCGGGAGGCCGTCGACCGGCTCGCCGACTTCGCCGCGGAGTACGGCGTCACCCCGCCGTGAGGGGGCGTCAGTACTCGTACACCTGCACGTCGGGGGCGTGGTCGTGGAAGGTGGCGATCACCGAGGAGGTGCGCTCGCCGCCGGTGAAGTCCACCCGCAGCCACCCGGTGGCCTGGCTGACGCGCACCTCGTAGCCGGGCGACGGCATCGCCGACACCAGCCAGACCCGGTCCGGCGCGACCGACAGCGCCGTCCGGCCGCCGCGCACGGCGTAGCTGTGCACGTTGACGGGCTCGCGCGGCGCCGCCTCGGCGGGGCCGCCCCGCCCCGGCGGGCGGGGGGACGGGCGCGGCGCCGGCGCGATGGTCGCGCCGCCGGGCGCGGCCGGCGACCGCGGCGGGACGGTCGCGGCGCCCGCCGGCGGGCTCGCCGGCGGGCTGGAGTGGATGGCGGGGGCGGTCACCGGCGCGGGCGCCTGGTCCGACACCGCGCCGCGCACGACGTCGCGGACGCCGAGCCAGGAGAGGGCCACGGCGAGCAGCGTCGCACCGGCCCACGGAGCAACATATGACATCGCGCGACGCATTAGCACATGGTGGCATACGGTTCGGTCATGGCAAGCGTTCTGGTGGTCGAGGACGACACCGTCATCCGCACCGGCCTCATCCGCGGCCTCACCGCCCGCGCGCACGTGGTGCGGAGCGCCGGCACCGCGATGGACGCCCTCCGCGAGGTCACCCGCGACACCCCCGACGTCGTCGTCCTCGACCTCGGGCTGCCCGACCTCGACGGCGGCGAGGTGCTGAAGATGCTGCGCGGGGTGTCGGACGTGCCCGTCATCATCGCCACCGCCCGCGACGACGAGCCCGGCATCGTCCGGCTGCTGAACGCCGGCGCCGACGACTACCTCGTCAAGCCGTTCTCCGCCGAGCTGCTGAGCGCCCGCGTCGCCGCGGTGCTCCGCCGGTCGGCGCGCTCGGGCCCGGCCAACGAGCTGCGCGTCGGCGGTCTGCACATCGACCTGGACCGCCGCGAGGCCGCCCTCGACGGCGCCGCCCTGGAGCTCACCCGCCGCGAGTTCGACCTGCTCGCCTACCTCGCCGCCCGGCCCGGCCGCGTCGTCGCGCGCCGCGAGCTGCTCGCCGAGGTGTGGCGGCAGGCCTACGGCGACGACCAGACCATCGACGTGCACCTGTCCTGGCTGCGCCGCAAGCTCGGCGAGACCGCCGCCCGGCCCCGCTACCTGCACACCGTGCGGGGCGTCGGGGTCCGGCTCGCCGCGCCCGCCGGGTGAGCGCGGGGCCATGAGACGCACCCTGGTCCTGGTGTCGCTCGCGGTCACCTCGATGGTCGCGCTCGCCTTCCTCATCCCGCTCGGCCTCACCGTCCGCGAGATCGCCCGCGACCGGGCGCTCACCGCCGCCGAGCGGCAGGCGAGCGCGCTCGGCCCGGTGCTCGTCGTCACCGAGGACCCCGCCTCGCTGGAGCGCGCCGTCGCCAGCACCCAGGCGGGCGCCGCGCACCGCATGGCCGTGCACCTGCCCGACGGGTCGCTCATCCCGCGCGACGCCGCGCGCGCCCGCGGCGACCAGCTCGCCGAGGCGACCCGCCGCGGCCGCTCCTACACCGCCCGCGTCCCCGGCGGGTACGCGCTGCTGCAGCCGGTGTCGCTGGACGAGGGCCGCATCGCCGTCGTCGAGGTCAACCTGCCGAGCGGCGAGCTGTCGCGCGGGGTGTGGAAGGCGTGGATCGTCATGACGGCGGTCGCCGCCGCGCTCGTCGCGGGCTCGGTCGCGGTCGCCGACCGGCTCGGCGCCCGCATGATCCGCTCCACCGCGCGGCTCGCCGAGGCCGCCGCCGCGTTCGGCGACGGCGACCTGTCGGTCCGGCTGGAGCCCGACGGGCCGCCCGAGCTCATCGAGGCGGGCCTGGCGTTCAACGCGATGGCCGACCACGTCGTGCAGCTCCTCGCCGCCGAGCGCGAGATGGCCGCCGACCTGTCGCACCGGCTGCGCACCCCGCTCGCCGCGCTGCGCCTCAGCACCGAGGCGCTCGGCGCCGGCCCGGTGCCCGACCAGGCCCGCGAGGCGGTGGACCGGCTGGAGCGCGAGGTCGACCTGATCATCCGCACCGCGCGGCGGCCCGCCGGGCGCGGCAGCTGCGACGCGGTCAAGGTGCTGCGCGACCGGGTGGGCTTCTGGTCGGTGCTCGCCGAGGACGAGGGCCGCGGCTGCGAGCTGATCGGCGCCGACGGGCCGCCCGAGCCGCTGCCGCTGCCCGCCGGGGAGCTCGCCGCCGCCGTGGACGCGCTGCTCGGCAACGTGTTCCGGCACACCGCCGAGGGCACCGACTTCGCCGTCACCCTGCACCGCGGCCAGGGCGTCACCGGCATCCTGGTCGCCGACGCCGGCCCCGGCATCGACGACCCGGCCGCCGCGCTGGAGCGGGGCCGCAGCGGCGGCGGCTCGACCGGCCTCGGCCTGGACATCGCCCGCCGCGCCGCCGAGGGCACCGGCGGCTACCTGCGCATCCACCGGTCGGTCCTCGGCGGCGCGCAGATCCAGATGTGGTTCCGCACCCGCTACCTGCCGCCGAACCGGCGCCGGCCGCGCCGCCTCGTCCGCCGGCGCCACTCGCGCGTGTGACGGCGCCGCGGGGGAAAACCGCGGTACCGGTTGCGATCGGGCGGTCACCCGGGGTCGAATGCCGGACGTGGACGTCCCCGGCAACCTTCCCCCCGCGACCGGCCGGTTCGTCGGCCGGCAGGCCGAGCTCGCCGCCGCCGGCCGCCTGCCCGCGCGGGCGCGGCTGCTCACGCTGACCGGCCCCGGCGGCGTCGGCAAGACGCGCCTCGCGCTGCGCCTCGCCGCCCGCGCCGCCGCGCCGGACGGCGCGTGGCTCGTCGAGCTGGCCGGCCTGCACGACCCCGAGCTGCTCGCCCCGCACGTCGCCGCCGCGCTCGGCGTCGCGAGCCGCGCCGGCGCCGACGTGCCCGCCGCGCTCGTCGCCCACCTGGCGGAGCGCGAGCCGCTGCTCGTCCTGGACGGCGCCGAGCACCTGCTGGACGCCTGCGCCGCGCTGCTGGCCCGGCTGCTGCCCGGCGCGCCGGAGCTCCGCGTCCTCGTGACGAGCCGCGAGCCGCTGCGCGCCAACGGCGAGCACGTGCTGCCGGTGCCGCCGCTGCCCGGCCCCGACGCCCTCGACCTGTTCGTCGAGCGGGCCACGGCGGCGCGGCCGGACCTGGTCATCGACGGTCCCGGGCGGCGCCGCGCCGCCGAGGTGGTCGCCCGCCTGGACGGCATCCCGCTGGCGATCGAGCTGGCCGCCGTCCGGCTCCGCACGATGCCGCTGGACGCCCTCGCCGACGGCCTCGCCGACCGGTTCGCGCTGCTCGGCGCCGCCGGCGCGCGCCCCGGCCGCCACCGCACGCTCCGCGACACCGTCGCGTGGAGCCACCGGCTCTGCGCGCCCGCCGAGCGCGAGCTGTGGGCGCGGCTGTCGGTGTTCGCCGGGACGTTCGACCTCACCGCCGCCGAGCAGGTGTGCGGCGACGGCCTGGAGGTCCTCGACGCGCTCGCCGGGCTCGTCGACAAGTCGGTGGTGCAGGCCGAGCCGGGCCCCGGGGGCGTCCGCTACCGGATGCTCGACACGCTGCGCGACTTCGGCGCCGAGCACCTCGCGGGCGACCTGCGGCCGCGCCACCTCGCCTGGTTCCGCGACCTGGCCGCCCGCGCGGGCGGGGCCGGCATGAGCACCGGCCGCGACGGCTGGCCGGCGCCGCTCGCCGAGGCGCACGGCGACCTGCGGGCCGCGCTGGAGCACGCCCTCGCCGCCGACCCCGGGGCCGCCATGGACCTGGCCGGCTCGCTGTGGGCGTACTGGACGGCGCAGGGCCTGCTCCGCGAGGGGCTGCACTGGACGGGCCGCGTCCTCGCGCTGCCCTGCCCGCCGTCGGCGGCCCGCGCCCGCGTGCTCGGCGTCCATTGCCTGCTCGCGCTGCTCCAGCAGGACGAGGGGACGGCGCGGGCCGCCGAGCGGGAGCTGTGGGCGGCGGCGGCCGCGCTGCCGGGCGACGGCGGCGTCCGCGCGCACGCCCACCAGGCCGCCGCGCACGTCCGCTTCTACGCCGACGACCTGGACACCGTTCCCGGGCACCTGGAGGCGGCGATCGCGCTGCACCGGGCGGCCGGGCACGACGAGGCGCTGCCGCTGCTCTGCCTCGTGCAGCTGTCGGCGGTCCGCACCCTCACCGGCGACCCGGACGCCGGCCGCGAGCTGGCCGAGGAGTGCCGGCGCCGCTGCGCCGAGCACGGCGACCGGTGGCTGCTGTCGTACGCGCTGTGGACGCGGGGGCTCGCCTGCTGGATCCGCGAGGACGTCGAGGGCGTCGTCGCCGACGTCCGCGCGTGCCTGCGCGTCAAGCGCGACCTGCGCGACCTGCTCGGCATCGCGATGAGCGTGGACGTCCTCGGCGGCTGCGCGCTCGTCCTCGGCGACGCCGCGCGCGCCGCGGTGCTGATGGGCGCGACCGAGCCGCTCTGGCGCTACCTCGGCGCCCCCATCATCGGCCCCCGCTACCTGGCGCTGCGCGGCGGCGCGCTCACCGGCGCCCGCGAGGCGCTCGGCGCCGCCGCGTTCGGCGCGGCGCTCGCCGAGGGCGCCGCGCTCGGCCTGGAGGAGGCGTGCCGGGTCGCGCTCGGCGAGCCCGCCGGGACCCCGCCGCCGCTCACCCGCCGGGAGCGGGAGGTCGCGCTGCTCGTCGCCGGGGGCCTGACCAACCGGGACGTCGCCGAGCGGCTGTCGATCGCGCGCCGGACGGTGGACGCCCACCTCGCGCGGATCTTCGCCAAGCTCGGCGTCCACGACCGCGCGCAGGTGGCCGCCCGCCTCGCCGGTGCGGCGGGCGGGGAGGTCGGGGAGGTCGGGGGCTGAGCGCGGTCAGGCGGGGCGGCGGGCGAGGAGCTGCCCCGGCCAGCCGTCGACGGTGAACGGCGCGACGGGCGCGAAGCCGTTGCGGCGGTAGTAGTCGACGAGGCGGCCGCCGTTGCCCGCGTAGCAGTCGACGCGGACGAGGCCGAGGCCCCGCCGGCGGGCGAGGTCGACCGACAGCTCCAGCAGGGCGGACCCGACGCCGCGCCCGGCGGCGGCGCGGTCGGTGACGAGCAGCGTCACGTACACCTCGGGCTCGCCGGCGGCGGGGATCTCGGCGTGCGCGGGGCCCGTGCCGGTCGTCATGGCGCCGGCCGTCCGGCCGTCCAGCTCGGCGATCCACACCTCGTCGCGGCGCGTCTGGTCGACGATCCGCCGGACGCGCGCCGGGTCGGCGGTCCAGGGGCTCGCGCCCCACTGGCCGGTGTTGCCGCGCGCCGCCATCCAGGCGACGGCGCCGTCCAGCATCGCCAGGATCGCGGGCGCGTCGGCCGCGCCGCCGCGCCGGACGCGCACGCCGCCGTGCTCGGTTCGGTCCACCCCTCCACCCTACGGGCGGGCCAGGGGTGCGGGTCCGTTTCCGGGGCGTCGGTGAATAACCTACCTAAAAGGGAAGAGGGAGATGATGGCCGGTATCGGTCCGACGTCCTTTACTCTCTCTTTGCTTGAAGAGTTGCGGTCAAGGCCGTCGATTCGGAGGATCGGCACCCCGGTGCGGACAGGGTCGGGCGTTTCTCGGAGAGGTTGCCGGGGCTACCAAACGGTATGCGCCTATTGTCTTATTTGACGCGCCGGTGAAAGTCGTTCACCCTGTGTCATGGCCCCTCGACTCAGCCCGGTTAAGGCGGCGATATGCCCTGCTCAGGAACATCCCTCCCACCCCCGTGATCACAGTCTCCCCCGTCCCGGTAAGACGTCCCCCGACGGTCGCGGACCCCGGTCGGCCCGCGTTCAGGAGAAGGTGAACGTGATCAGTATCGTGATTGCCGAGAATCTTCAGCTTTTCCGCAGCGGACTGGTGGCGCTGCTCGCGAACGAGCCCGATATATCCGTGGTCGAAACGGTGGAGTCCCGCAGTAAACTCGCCGCGGCCGTGCGGCATTCGCAGCCCCGGGTCGCGCTGATCGACATCGACCTGGCGGGCGAGGAGTCCGCCGGCGACCCGTCCGCCCGCGACGGCATCGCCGCCGCCGGCGCCGTCCTCGCGCAGGCGCCGGCCTGCCGGGTCGTCATCATGGCCGAGCGGCGCCGCCCCGGCGACCTCCGCCGCGCCGTCGCGGCGGGCGCCGCCGGGTTCGTCATGAAGGACATCTCGCCGGCCGAGCTCGCCGACGCGGTGCGCCGCGTCGCGCGCGACGAGCAGGTCATCGACGCCGCGCTCGCGTTCGCCGAGATCGGCGCGGCCCGCAGCCCGCTCACCCCGCGCGAGCTGGAGGTGCTGCGGGCCGCCGCGCAGGGCGGCACCGTCACCGAGATCGCCGGCGAGCTGTACCTGTCGAGCGGGACGGTCCGCAACTACCTGGCCCGCGCGCTCACCAAGATGGGCGCCCGCACCCGGGTCGAGGCGGTGAGCAAGGCGCGCGAGCACGGCTGGCTGTGACCCCCGCGGACGGCCCGCCGGGCGGGCCGCGCCGCATCAGGCATCAGGCATCAGGCCAGGCCGGTGCGGGCGGCGGCGAAGGCCAGCAGGTCGGCGGCGAGGTCCAGGGCGCGGTCGGCGGCGCGGGCGCCGTGCCCGACGCCCTCCTCGTGGCGCAGCAGCACGGGCCGGTCGCCGGCCGTCGCCCCCTGCAGCGCCGCGCACATCTTGCGGGCGTGCAGCGGGTCGACGCGCCCGTCGCCGCCGCCCGCCGCCAGCAGCACCGCCGGGTAGTCCACCCCGGCCCGCACCCGGTGGTAGGGGGAGTAGGCGAGCAGCGCCGCGAAGTCGCCGGCGTCCTCGACGGTGCCGAACTCCTCGCGCCAGGCCGGGCCGAGCCCCGACCGCTCGTAGCGGACCATGTCCGCCAGCGGCGACAGGCACACCGCGGCGGCGAACAGCTCGGGCCGCCGCGTCACGGCCGCGCAGGCGAGCAGCCCGCCGTTGGACTCGCCCCACACCGCGAGCCGGTCCGCGGTCGTCCAGCCCTCGGCGACGAGGTGCTCGGCGGCGGCCGCCAGGTCCTCCACGACGCGCTCGCGGCCGCCGCGCGTCCCCGCCCGGTGCGCGCCCGCGCCGCGCTCGCCGTCGCCGCGCAGCCGGGCGACGGCGACGACGCCGCCCGCCTCGACCCAGGCGAGCGCGTCGGCGGCGTAGCGGGGGCCGAGCGCCGCGCCGAACCCGCCGTAGCCGTACAGCAGGGTCGGACGCGGCCCGCCGTCGGACGGGCGGCCGATCAGCGTCATCGGCACCGGCGTCCCGTCGGCGGACGTCCCCACCAGCCGGTGGGTGCGCACGTCCGGGACGGTGCCCGGCGCGGCGCGCCACGGGACGGTGGCGCCGGTGGCGAGGTCGTGGCGCCACACCGACTCGGGCGTCACCGTGTCGGTGTAGGAGAACCAGACCTCGGTGCCGCCCTCGGGACGCCCCGACAGCGCGCCGACGGTGCCCGCACCCGGTAGCGGCACCTCGCCGGCGCGTTCACCGGTCTCCGGGTCGTGCAGGGCGAGCTCGCCGGCCGCGTCGCGCAGCCGCGCGACGAGCAGGACGTGGCCGCCGCCGGGCCGGTCCAGCAGCGCGAAGTTGGCGAGGACCGCGCCCGGGTCCTCGGGCACCAGCTCGCGCCACGCGCCGGGCTCGGCGGGGTCGGCGACGCAGATCCGGCCGTGCGGCGCGCCGTCGTCGGTGACCAGGTAGAGGCGGCCGTCCCGCGCGACCGCCCCGACGCTCCGGGCGGCCCGCCCCTCCTGGACCGCCCGGAACGCGGGCGCGCCCGGGTCGCCGCCCGCCAGGTCGGCGATCCACAGGTCGTTGCGCGGGGCGAGGCCGTCGGCGGCGGCGACCAGCAGCCACCGCCCGTCCGTGTCGAGGCCGAGCCCGTAGGCGGCGGTGCCGCCGTCGAACACCATGGCGTCGTCCGCCGGATCGTCGCCGACGCGGTGCAGCAGCACCCGCCGCCCCGGGTCGCCGGGGCCGTTGCCGCGCACGTAGTAGAAGGCGCCGCCGCCGGGCAGCCAGGCGACGGGGGAGTAGCGGCAGCGGTCGATCGGGCCGTCCACGACCCGCCCCGTCGCGACCTCCAGGACGTACAGGTCGGCGAGCTCGGTGCCGCCGCTCGACAGCTGGTAGGCGAGGAGCCGCCCGTCCGGGCAGGGCTGCCAGGCGTCCAGGGTGACGGCGCCCTCGGCGTCCAGCCAGGACGGGTCGAGGACGGCGCGCTCGGTGCCGTCCTCGCGCACGACCCGCAGCTCGGGGTGGCGGCGGCCGGCCTCGCGGTGCAGGAAGAAGCAGCGGCCGCCGCGCCAGACGGGCGTGCCGACGGTGCCGGTGACCGCCAGCTCCGCGCACCGCTCGCGGAACCGCTCGCGCGCGGGGAGCCGCTGCGCCCGCCACAGCGCGTCCTGCGCCGCGAGCCACGCGCCGGTGGCGGGCGACGCCGGGTCCTCCAGCCACCGGTAGGGGTCGGGGACGCGGCGGCCGTGCAGGACGTCGGCGTCGTCGCCGCGCGGGGCGGGCGGGTATCTCATCGGGCGTGCTCCCGTTCGGGGTCGCGGCCGGGCGGGGGCCGGTGCCCCGCGAGGTCGGCGTACAGCGGGGCGGTGGCGACGAGCGCGTCGTGCGTGCCGGACCGCACGTCGGTGCCGTCCATCAGCAGGACGGCGCGGGCGCGGCGGGCCGAGCTGATGCGGTGCGCGATGACGATGAGGGTGCCGGGGCGGCGCGCGAACGCCTCCTCGGCGCGGGCCTCGGCGGCCGGGTCCAGGTGGCAGGTCGCCTCGTCCAGCACCACCAGCCGGGCGGGCGACAGGTAGGCGCGGGCGAGCGCGACGAGCTGCCGCTCGCCGGCCGACAGGGCGCGCGGGTCGATCTCGGCGTCGGGGCCGCCGAGGCGGTCGGCGAGGGCGTCCGCGCCGACCGCCGCGAGCGCCTCCTCCACCGGCACCGACGGGGGGCCGTGGTAGCAGAGGTTGGCGCGGAGCGTCCCGGCGAACACGTACGCCTCCTGCGGGATCAGCACCCGCTCGGCCGGGTCGAGCCGGTCGGCGGGCACCCCGCCGACCAGCACCAGGCCCGCGCCGGGCCGCCGCGTCCCGGTGATGAGCGCGGCGAGCGTCGACTTGCCGATGCCGCTCGGCCCGACGACGGCGAGGTGCCCGCCCGCCGGGACGGTGAGGTCGAGGCCGTCGACGACGGGCGCGGCGTGCGGGCCGTAGGCGTAGGTGACGCCGTGCAGCAGGACGTGCGGGACGTCCCCGCCCGCCGAGATCGGCGGCAGCGCGTGCCGCTGGACGGGGCCGGCGGTCTCGGCGATGCGGCCGAGCGCCACGCCGAGCCGGACGGCGCTGACTCCCAGCCCCTCGACGAGACCGGTGAACGCCGGGATCAGCGACTGGGTCAGGTAGGCGAGCGCGCCGACGACGACGGCGGGCCCGACGCCGTGGTCGCGCAGCCAGGGGACGGCGGCGAGCAGCGCGAGCACCGGCGCCCAGGCACCGACGGCGAGGACGGCGGTGCGGAGCGCGGTGACGCGGGCGAGGCGCCGCCCCGCCGCGGCCTGCGCGGCGACGGCCCGCCCGGCGGCGGCCTCCGCACGGTCCTCGGCGCCGCAGGCGGTGATGTCGCGGAGCCCGGCGGCGACGTCGCCGGTCGCGGCGGCGGTGCGCTCGTCGGCGAGCAGGTAGGCGCGCTGGCGGCGGGCGAGGGCGGGCAGCGACAGCGCGAACAGCGCGAGCCCGGCGGCGAACGGCGGCAGCACCACCGGCAGCAGCCGGGGCTCCAGCGCCAGCAGCCCCGCCACCACGCTGACCGCGGTGAACAGGAACCCGCGCACCACCATGACGACGGCGGCGAGCGCGTCGCGGGCCAGTTCCACCTGGAGGGTCGAGCGCGCCACGGCGGCGCTGCCCGGCGGGCGCCCGGCCGCGGCCGCGCTCCGTATCGTCCCGGCGACGACGCGGGCCGTCAGCCGCTCGCGGAACGGCTCGACCATCGCGGCGACGGCGAGCACGACCTGCCGGGCGCCGTAGGCGGCCGCCACCCACACCGCGCCGAGGACGGCGAGCCACGCCGCGCCCGTCCACGGCCGCCCGGCGGCGAACCCGTCGCCGATGGCGCGCGCGACGGCCTGCCCGAGGAGCAGCGCGGGCGCCGCCTCCAGCACCGACCATCCGGCGAGACGCGCCAGCAGCCGCGGGTCGGCGGTGAGGGCCCGCACGACCTCGCGACGGGCGCCGCGCCGCCGCGCCACTACGCGCCCTCCTGGAAGACCGCCCGGTACCCCGGATCGCGCCAGAGCTCCTCGTGGGTGCCGGCGGCGCGGACGCGGCCCGCGTCGATCCAGACGACCTGGTCGGCGGCGCGGGCGGTGGCGGGGCGGTGCGCGACGATGAGGCGGGTGCGGCGCTCGCCGCCGCCGGTGAGCGCGGCGCTCACCTGCCGCTCGGTGACGGTGTCCAGGCTGGACGTCGCGTCGTCGAGGACGAGCAGCCGCCCGCCCTGCGCGATCGCCCGCGCCAGGCCGACGCGCTGGCGCTCGCCGCCCGACATCGGCGCCTCGGCGACGGGCGTGGCGTAGCCGCGCGGCAGCCGCCGCACGAACCCGTCCGCGCACGCGGCGCGGGCGGCGTCCGGCACGCGCCCCGGGTCGCCGGTGCCGAGGCCGATCGCGTCGGCGAGGGTCGCGCCGACCAGCACGGGCCGCTCGAAGGCGTAGCCGACGGCGCGGCGCAGCTCGGCGCGGGCCAGCTCGGGCAGCGGGACGCCGTCCAGCAGGACGGCGCCGGCCGCCGGGTCGGCGAGCCGCCCGGCGAGCTCGGCGAGCAGCGACTTGCCCGAGCCCGACCGGCCGACGACGGCGGTCGCGGTGCCGCCCGCGACGGTGAACGCGACGCCGGTCAGGCCGGGCGCGGACACGTCGCGGAACTCCAGCGTCCCCGGCCCGGCGGGCAGCGTCCGGTCGCCGTGCGCGACGGGGGGCTGGTCGAGCAGCTCGGCGAGGCGCCCGGCGGCCGCGCGCGCCCGCGCGAGCCGGCCGAGCCCGCCGAGCGCGCCCGACAGGCCCGCGCCGAGGACGGCGTACCGGGCGGCCGCGTAGAGGCCGCCGACGGTGAGCGCGCCGGCGGACAGCCGCCAGCCGCCGACGGCCAGCACCGCGATCTCCAGGAGCGGGACGGTGACGCCGGTCCGCACGCCCGCGCGGGCGTTGGCCCGCCAGAGCCGCAGCGCGTGCTCGCGGAGCGCGGGCAGCGGGGCGAGGACGCGGGCCGTCTCGCGGCCCGCGGTGCCGGCCGCGGCGATGGTGGCGGCGCCGCCGAGCGCGCCGGTGAACCGGGCCGCGATCTCGCCCTGGAGGCGCTGGTAGCCGCCCGCGACGGCGGTGCTGTCGCGCAGGAAGCCGCGGAGGACGAGGGTGATGAGGACCAGGCCGGCGAGCAGCACGGCCGGGAGCCAGGGGTCGAGGAGGGCGAGCGCGGCGAGGGCGCCGAGGGTCGGGACGGCGAGGGCCGCCGCCGACACGAGCGCGTCGGGGGCGCGGCCGACCTCCTCGGCGTTCACGCCGGCCCGGGTCACCAGGTCGCCCTCGGTGAAGCGGCGCGTCGTCGCGGGACCGCCCCACAGGACGGCGCGCAGCGCGCGTCCCCGCAGCCGGGACGAGGCGCGGGCGCCGGACGCGCCGGCCGCCCAGACCTCGGCGGTCTCGCAGAGGACGAGGCCGCCGACGACGGCGGCGCAGAGCGGGAGGCGGGCGTCGCCGCGCCCGCCGGTGAGGGCGTCGAGGGCGTGCCCGAGCACGGCCGGCAGGGCGAGCTGGAGCGCGGCGCCGCCGAGCACGGCCACCGCCAGCACGGCCTGCCAGGGGCCCGCGCCGCGCACGGTGCGCGCGACGAGCCGGTCGCCCGGCCGCATCCTGCCTCCCCGGGTCGCTGGAAAGGGGACCTGGGCGGCCGTCCGGAGACGGCCGCCCAGAGACCTACTTCAGAAGAGCACCCGAACCGCTTCCGCTCAGTGGCAGAGCGCCACGCTCAGGTTGCTCGGCGTCTGCGACGCGCAGGACAGGACGGTCAGGCTGGAGCCGCCGCCACCGCCCCCGTGACCGCCGCCCCCACCGGGGGCCTGCATACCCTGAAGGTCGAGAAGAACCATGTGGTTGTTACACCTCCTTCCCCTCTAGAGGGTTAGTGTGGGCAAACCGTTCGCGGTCGTGTCCCGCTGGGGGAGTCGCCTTGGCCAGGGCTCCCTCAGCACCGACGAACGGTCCGACAAAGGGGAGGAACGGGCGCCGCGCGGCCAGCGCGGCACCGAGGGCGAACAGCACGCCTGCGGTGCCGGTCGCGAGGTCCATGGACATCCGCAGGAGCTGGTCGCCGGTGAAGGCGAGCCCGCCCGTGTAGGGCAGGGCGTGCCAGCGCAGCCCGCGGACGTGGTGGTCGAGGAGCGGGTCGGGGCCGTCGTCCTGCCCGTCCCGCAGCCCCATCGCCAGCGCGGCGATGATGCCGGCGCGGCCGGTGAACAGCCCCGGCTGCACGAAGAACCGCGACCGGGCGACGGCGGCGAGATCGCGCCGCGCCCGCTCGAACTCCTCGTCCCGGCGGTGCGCCAGGTAGCGGGCGACGACCAGGCCGATGCCGACCGACCCCTCGTCGAGGTAGGGCAGCAGCCGCCAGTCCTGGTTCACCTGCAGCGACCCGTCGCTCGCGCGCTTGCAGCGGCGCAGGTCCTGCCGGAGGGCGTCGGCCGCGCGGTCCAGCAGCGCGGTGTCGCCGGTCCGCTCGTAGGCGTGCAGGAACAGCAGCGCCGGTCCGGACGATCCGTGCATCAGCCCGGCCCGCGGATGCCGGCCGCCGCTGATCTCGGGCACGTCCCCGGGTCCGCCGAGCCGGTCGCCCAGCATCTGCACGATCCGCGACGCGGTGTCGCCGAACGCGGCCTCGCCGGTGGTGTCGCCGAGGTGCAGCAGGTTCAGGCCGATGCCGGCGATCCCGGAGTACAGGTTGTCGCCGAGCAGCTCCCAGTTCTCGCGGAGGCAGATGTCGACGACGTCGAGGGCCTCCTGGCGGCGGCCGAGCCGCTCCAGGACGTAGGCGGTGCCGTGCAGCCCGTCGTAGAAGCCGAGGGGGACGCCCTGCTCGGGGTGCAGCACCCGCTTGCAGAGCCAGTCCTCGTAGTCGGGCACCGTGCCCGATCCGGTCTCGGCGAGCGCGTACAGGACGCCGGCCGCGCCGTGCGCGATGTTGACGCCGCCGCCGGCGGAGAACTGGGCGACGTCGCCGGGGAACAGCCGGTCGTCGCGTTCGGGCGTGGCGCTCGCCAGGATCGCGCGGTGCAGGGCGTCGCGGACGACGCACCAGGGCGCGGCCCCGGGCGGCGGCGGGTCTTCGGCGAGGGCGGGCGGCGGTGGTTCGGCCGGGCCGTCGCCGAGGATCGCCGCGCAAGCCTCGTCCAGGTAGGCGCGCGGGACCGGGAAGGTCTCGGCGACGAGATCGGCGAGCCCCTTCACCTTCGGCCGGTGCATGAGCAGCGCGACCGTCGTCATCGGCGCGAACATCCCGAGCCGCAGGCAGGCGAGCGCGTACTCGTCCACCGCCGTGCCGCTCCGGTCGCGCGGTGCCGCGAAGGCGGGGTTGGCGAGCATGGCGCGGGCGTCGTCGTCCGCGAGCGTCGCCACCTCGAAGTCGATGAGGACGAACCGCCCCTCGCCGGTGACGAGGACGTTGTTGGGGTGCAGGTCGCCGAAGACGACGCCGCGCTCGTGCAGGCGGCGGACCGCGTCCTCGGTCCTGGCGACCGCGTCCAGCGCCCAGGCGGTGTAGTCCTCGACGTCCTGCTCGGTACAGGTGGCCCGGGTCAGCGGGTAGCGCTCCACGAGGAGCCGCTGGAGCGGGTTGCCGTCGATGAACTCCTCGACCAGGAAGTGGTGCTCGCCGAGCACGAAGTAGTCCAGCACGGCCGGGACCACGTCCAGGCCCGCCAGCCGCTCCAGGATGTCGCGCTCGTGCTCCAGCCGCGTGACGGCGTGCCGGCCGGCGGCGTCGAGGCCCGCGTAGGGGCGGCCCTCCTTCAGCACGACCCGGTCGCCGGTGCGCCGGTCGCGGCCCAGGTACACGCCGCCGCCGTTGGAGAAGTGCAGGACGTTCTCGACGTCGTAGGGCAGCCCGTTGGTGGTGACGGCGTTGCGGGCGGCCAGGTGCGGTTCGAGCACGGCCGGCAGCGTCGTCCACTCGGGGACGCCGAACGTCGTCGTCCTGATGTCGGGGACCAGCTCGCCGTCGCCGTTCTCGATGGCCGGCACCAGCTCGCCGTCCTTGCCGATGCACTTGCGGTCGGTGAAACCGCCGTAGCGCACGAACAGCGGACCCTCGCCGTACCGCAGGTCGCTCAGGATGTAGGGGCCCTGGACGCCCGCCAGGCGCTCGTCCAGGTCCCGCAGGACCGTCTCCAGCTCGGCCTCGTCCCGCGGGTAGACCGTGACGAGCTTCCCGCTGCCGCCCCGGGAGGCGGACTTGGAGTTGGTGAGCATGAGCACCGACCGGCCGCGCAGGTACTTGAAGGCGACCCCGCGCTCCAGGCAGTAGTCCCAGCAGGCCTCCAGGGCGCGCTCGGCGTCGTCGAGACAGGCCGAGACGTGCACCTTCCAGCCCTGGTCGGGCAGGCGCGGCCCGTCGGCGGGACCGTAGTACATCCACACGTCCGACTCGTGCCGCGCCCAGCCGGCGGGCACCGGGCGGTCCACCATCGGGAAGTCGGAGAGATCGGTCTGCTGCCGGGTGGGCTTGTCGTAGAAGAGCGAGTCCGCGAGGCAGTAGGGCTCGTAGGCGTCCATCCGTTCCCCCTTTCGGCGTTTCCTCGGTGCCGTTGAGAAAAGAATCGCCGACAGAGAGGCCCGCACCTAGTCGGAACCGCAGCAACCCCCTGTGCACAATCCACTCATGCCGCCATGTGTCCAACACGCACCCGCGATGCCACAGGCCATCCCACACCGTCCCGATACTGTCGGTGATGATCTGATTGCACATGGTGTGCACGCCGTTGCCGCCGGCCCGCAGGGCGCATTTGAGCTGACGGGCGCCGCTGATCGCCGGCGGCCGGCGGGCTGGAAACCCGCGTCCGTGCAGGTGAAGTACCCGTAGGCCGATCGGACCGGGCGGTGCCGGACGGGGCGGCGGGGGCGCCGGGTGAAGGCATCCCTAAGGGAGGCTTAAAGGGGTTCCCGGGGTGTGGGCGGCGGCCTAGCGTCGGGGGTGTCACAACGACGACATCGACGGCGGAGGTAACCGGCTGGAGAGCAGAGTGAACGTCGGCTGAGGGTTCTGACCGAGGACCTGATTGAGACAGGCGAACGGCCCGTCCGGCTCCGCATACCCCGCTCTGGAGCCGGGCGGGCCGTTCGGCGTTCCCCTAGGGGGCGAGGGCGCCGCGGAGCAGGGTGCGGAAGGCCTCGGCGGTGCCGGCGGCGGTGGTGTCGCCGGTGGCGAGGCGGCGGACGGCGAGGCCGTAGAGCAGGGCGACGACGGCGGGGGCGTGCCGGTCGGGGTCGGGGATGTCCAGGGCGGCCAGGACGGCGGCGGCGAGGCGGTCGTAGGCCTCCACCGAGCGGGTCGAGGCGTCGCGGATGCCCGGGTCGCGGGCGGCGTGCAGGTGCAGTTCGAGGTTGGCGATCTGCTCGGGGCCGTGGGCGAACTCCAGGACGGCCTTCTCGACCTCGTCGGCGGCCTGGGCCGGGGTGAGGCCGGCGGCGCGGAGGCGCTCGGCGCGGGCGGTGATGCGCCCGATCTCGGCGTCCACGAACCGGGTGAGGGCCTCGCGCAGCAGGTCGGACTGGTTCGGGAAGTGGTAGGTCAGCGAGCCGAGCGAGACGCCGGCCGCCCTCGCCACGGCGCGGTTGGTGACGGCGCCGACGCCCTGCTCGCCGATGAGGCGCAGGGCGGCGTGCAGGATGCGGTCGCGGGCGGTCACGGGTGCAGTCTTCCGCATGGGGGGCCGGGCCGCTATCGTTCGTTCGAACGAACGAGAGCGGAGGCGGGCATGGCGGACGAGCTCGGGCTGGTCGAGCAGGTGCGGGCGCTCGGGGCGGGGCAGGTCGGCTCGGTCGAGCTGGTGGAGCGGTCGCTGGCGCGGATCGCGGAGCGGGCCGACCTCGGGGCGTTCCGGGTGGTGCGGGCGGACGCGGCGCGGGCCGAGGCCGAGGAGGCCGACCGGCGGCTCAAGGCGGGGGAGCGGCTGCCGCTGCTGGGCGTACCGGTCGCCGTCAAGGACGACACCGACGTCGCGGGGGAGACGACGCCGTTCGCCGTGCAGGGCGATCACCGGCCCGCGGAGGAGGACGCCGAGCAGGTGCGGCGGTTGCGGGCGGCCGGGGCGATCGTGGTGGGCAAGACCACGACGTGCGAGGTCGGGCTCTGGCCGTTCAGCGAGTCGGAGGGGTTCGGGAAGGCCCGCAATCCGTGGAACCCGGACTTCACGCCGGGCGGGTCCAGCGGCGGGTCGGCCGCGGCCGTCGCGGCGGGTATGGTCGCGGCGGCGGTCGGGTCGGACGGCGCGGGGTCCATCCGGATCCCGGCCGCCTGGAGCGGGCTGGTCGGGATCAAGCCGCAGCGGGGGCGGATCTCCGGGTATCCGATCACCGACCCGTTCCACGGGATCACGGTGTGGGGGCCGATCGCGCGCAGCGTCGCGGACGCGGCGCTGCTGCTGGACGTGCTGACCGGCAGCCGCGAGGAGGACGCCTACCGCCTCGACCCGCCGGTCACGCCCTTCGCCGAGGCCGCGCGGCGCGACCCGGGGCGGCTGCGGATCGCGGTGTCGTTCAAGACGGCGTTCGGGGTGAGCGGGCGCCTCGACCCGGAGATCCGGCGGGCGGTGGAGCGGCTCGCGCGCAGGCTGACGAGCCTGGGGCACAAGGTGTTCCCGGCCGATCCCGACTACGGGCTCGTCGGGCTCGGCCTCATCCCGCGCGGCACGGCCGGCGTCGCCGACCGGCTGGACGCGATGCCGAACCCGCGGCCCGAGCCCCGGACGGCGGTCGAGGCGAGGATCGGGCGGACGGCCGGGCGGCGGCTGCTGCCGCTCGCCCGGCGGATGGACCCCCGGCTGCGCCACCGCGCCGGGCGGATCTTCGAGGTCGCCGACGTCGTGCTGACGCCGACGACGGCCAAGCTGCCGCTCAGGGTCGGCGCGTTCGACGGGAAGGGGTACCGGGCCACGCAGTCGGGCGTGGCCGCGGCCTGCCCCTACGCCTGGCCGTGGAACGTGCTCGGCTGGCCCGGCATGAGCGTGCCCGCCGGGCTCAGCGCGAGCGGCCTGCCGATCGGGGCCCAGCTCCTCGGCCACGACTCCGACGAGGCCACGCTGATCTCGCTGGCCGCGCAGCTGGAGGCGGTCGAGGGCTGGACCGGCCGGCGCCCGGCTAGTGGCCCGAGCCGGTGAGCATGCCGCCGTCGACGAGGACCTCGCTGCCGGTGCAGTAGGAGGAGTCGTCGGAGGCCAGGAACGCGACGAGGCCCGTCACCTCGGCGGTCTTGCCCATGCGGCCGAGCGGCAGCGCCTTCAGGAAGGCGTCGGCGCTGTCGGCGGCCGCGGTGACGACGTCGTCCTGCAGCGACATCGAGGTGAGGATGCCGCCGGGGTGGATCGAGTTGACGCGGATGCCGTACTTGCCGAGCTCGCGGGCGGCGGACTTGGTGAGCCCGCGGACGCCGAACTTGCTGGCGCTGTAGGCGGCGAGGCCGGCGGCGCCGACGAAGCCCTCGGTGGACGACACGTTGACGATCGAGCCGCCGCCCGCGTCGCGGAGCGCGGCCGTGACCGCCTTGATGCCGATCCACTGGCCGACCAGGTTGATGTCCAGGACCCGCTTGAACGTCGCCAGGTCCATCTCGTCGATCTCCTGGTGGCGGATGATCCCGGCGTTGTTGACGAGCGCGTGCAGCGCGCCGAACTCGCGGGCGGCGGTCTCCACCGCGCGCTCCCAGTCGGCGGGCTCGGTCACGTCCATGGGGACGAACCGCGCCGCGTCGCCGAGGTCGGCGGCGAGCTTGGCGCCCTCCTCGGCGAGCACGTCGCCGAACACCACGCGGGCGCCCTCGGCGACGAACCGCCGCACGTGCGCCTTGCCCATGCCGCGCGCACCACCGGTGATCAGCGCCACCTTGCCGTCAAGCTGTCCCATCAACGCTCCTCGACGCGTATCGCTTGCCCGCGGCCACCGCGACCGCGGCGGCCTCCATGCTCCGGTAGACCGGCACCCCGGCCGCCCGCGCCGCCGCGCGGGCCTCGTCCTCCACGCCCGGCGGCGCGTACTCGGCGTTGCGCATCACCAGCGTGACGCGGGCGCCGGGCAGCTCCGACTGCAGGACGCCGACGCTGCGCGCGTAGGCGACGAGCGACTCGGCGCTGTCGCCGTAGGTGAAGAAGCTCTGCACGTTGACGTGCGCGATGACGTCGGGGAAGGGGCGCTCGGCCAGGATGGCGTGCACCGCCCGGCGGACGAAGGCGGGGTCGCCGGTCGGCCCGACCGGGATCTCCAGCGGGTTCGCCAGCGAGCTGCCCGCGCCGAGCCCGAGGCCGCGCAGCGCCTCGCGGGCGGCGTCCGGGATCCCGGCGACGGCGAGCCCGGCGCCGTCGAACACGTCGGCGGCGAGGACGCTCGCCCCGCCGGACGGGCCGACGACGAGCACCTCGGGCGTCCCGGGGACGTCCCGGGCGGCGTGCAGGTCCAGCAGGTCCAGGGCGCCGATCAGGTCGTCCTGGCTGGTGACCAGGGACGCGCCGGTCTGCGCGGCGAGCGCGGGCCAGATCCGCGCGTCGCTCACCATGCCGCCGGTGTGGGACGCGGCGGCGGTGCGGCCCTGCCCGCTGCGGCCGCCGACGAGCGCGACGACGGGCTTGCCGGTCGCCCGGAGCGCCTCGAACAGGCCGCGGCCGTCGCGCGGGTCCTCCAGGTAGAGGCCGATCGCGCTGACGTCCGGGTCGGCCGACAGGTACCGGACGAGCTCGGCGGGGGTCACGTCCGCGCTGTTGCCGACGGTCGCGACCTTGGCGTAGGAGAGGCCGCGCCGCTCCCCGACCTTGACGACCTCGCCGGCGAGGCCGCCGCTCTGCGAGACCACCGCGATCCGTCCGGGCAGGCCGGGCTTCCCGCCGATGAACGTCTGGCCTCCGGCGGGGGAGTAGACGCCCATGCAGTTGGGTCCGAGCAGCCGGACGCCCGCCTCACCGGCGGCGGCGAGCAGCTCCTCTTCCAGCTCCGGGTGGCCCATCTCGCGGAAACCGCCGCTCATGACCTGCACGAACGGGATGCCGCGGGCCTCGCGCACCACGTCGGCGCAGCGCGCGGCGGGGACGGCGACGAGCGCGTAGTCCACGCCCGCGTCCGCGAGCGACGGGACGCACGGGACGCCGTCGATGTCGGGCGCGGTCGGGTGCACCGCGACGAGCCGCCCGGAGTACCCCACGGCCCGGTAGAAGCCGAGGAACATGTTGCCGAAATTGGGCTTCTTGGTGGACGCGCCGACGATCGCGACGCCGCGCGGCGCGAACAGCCGGTCGAAGTCCCCGGTGGCGCCGGACGCCGCGGGCGGCGCGGGCGCGGCGGGCGCGTCCGCGTCGAGGCGGCGGGCGTCCACCGCGACGGCGCCGGACGGCCCGCAGACGACGGGGTTCAGCTCGAACTCGCCGAAGGCGCCGCCGAGGGAGGCGACGGCCTGGTCCACCGCGAGCAGCACCTTCACGAGGGCGCCCTTGTCGATGGCGGGCTGCCCGCGGAAGCCGTCCAGCAGCGCCCGGCCGCGCAGCTCGTCGAGCATCGCGTGGGCGTCGGCCTCGGTGATCGGCGAGAGGCGGAGGGCGGTGTCGTGCAGCGCCTCGGTCCACACCCCGCCGAGCCCGGCGAGGATCACCGGCCCGAACGCGGGGTCGCGGACCGCCCCGACGATCACTTCGACGCCCGGCTCGGCCTGCTCCTCCACCAGGAACCCGGCGGCCTCGACGCCGTGCGCGGCGAGGTCCGCCTCCATCGCGGCGGCGGCTTCCGCGGCCTCGGCCGCCGAGCCGAGCCCGAGGCGGACGGCCCCGGCGTCGCTCTTGTGGACGAGGCCGGGCCCGAACGCCTTCACCACCAGGGGCGGGGTCAGGCCCCCGGCGGCGGCCTCCACGCCGGCGGGACCGGCGGCGGTGGCGCCGCGCGGCACCGCGACGCCGAACCCGCCGATCCAGTCCTTGGCCTCGTGCTCGTACAGCGCGCTCACCTCCCGGTCGGTCACCGGGCCTCAGACCCGGTCGGCGTACTGGTCGCGGATGCCGCGCCGCAGCAGCTTCCCGGGACCGCCGGAGGCGTCCTGGGTGTGCGGGAGCCCGTCGGCCACGACGATCGCGTCCGGCACCTGGTGCGCGGGCAGCCTCGCGGCGAGCGCGGCCTTCACGGCGCCGGGGTCGAGCGCGGCGCCCGCGCGCGGCACGACGGCGAGCAGGATGCGCTGCTCGACGGCGTCCTGGCCCTCGGGGTGGGCGGGGACGCCGACGGCGCCGGCCTCGGCGACGCCCTCGACGTCGATCGCGGCCTCCTCGACCTGGACCGGCTGGGTCCACTGGCCGCCCTTGAGGATGGCGTCCTCGCGGCGGCCGATCACGTACAGGAACCCGTCGGCGTCGATGCGGCCGACGTCGCCGCCGACGTACCAGCCGTCGCGCAGCACGTCGGCGGTCTTGTCGGGCAGCCTGTCGTAGCCGGCCATGACGTTCGGGCCGCTCAGGTTGATCTCGCCGACCTCGTCGACGACCCGGTCCCCGTTCGGGCCGGTGACGCGCACCGCGCACGACATGCGGGCCCGGCCGACCGAGGAGATCTCCTGGCTGCCGTCGTCCTGGCGGCCGAAGCAGGTGTAGGGCGCCTCGGTCTGCCCGTAGTAGCTGTAGATCGCCGCGCCGGGCAGCCGCTTCATGATGCGCTCGCGCAGGCCGGGCAGCAGCGGCTCGCCGCCGAGCACGATCGCCTTCAGCGACGACAGGTCGGCGCCCGCGTGGTCGTCGGAGCCGAGCAGCGCCGAGAAGAAGCTCGGGATGAGGCTGACGTGGGTGACCTTCTCGCGCGGCACGACCGTGAGGAAGTTCGCGGGCCCCCAGTCCTGCTCCAGCACCAGCGTCATGCCCGCGTAGAACGCCGGGCCGACGAGGGCGGGGAAGCCGATGCCCCAGATGATGGCGCCGGTGCCCATGACCGAGTCCTGCTCGCGGTCCACGTCCAGCCAGATCTGCGCGCTCGCCAGCGAGGAGAAGTGGGTGTGCATGACGGCCTTCGGCAGGCCGGTCGTGCCGGAGGTGTAGAACAGCGCGAGCAGGTCGTTGCCGAACCCGCCGAGCGGCGGCTCGGCGTCGGCGCCGGCCTCGGCGAGCGCGTCCAGGTCCACGGTGTCGGCGGCGGCGCCGCCGACCCGCAGCCACAGCTTGACGTTCGGCAGCTCGGGGCGGATCGCGTTGACGAGCTCCTCGACCGTCGCGTCGTAGACGAACGCGGTGCACTCGGAGTGCTCGACGACCTGCCGCAGCGTGTCGGCGGGCCAGTAGGGGTTGAGCGCCGCGACCGTCGACCCGATCTTCATCTGGGCGAGGTAGACCTCGGCGACGTGCAGCGTCTCGTTCATCAGCGACGCGACGCGCGTCCCGGGGGCCACCCCGGCGGCGAGCAGGCCGTGCGCGACCTTGTTGACGCGCCGGTTCAGCTCGTCGTAGGTGAAGCTCTGGTCGCCGCAGTAGGTCAGCGCCACCTTGTCGGGGGTGCGGAGCGCGTTCGCGGTGAGGATGGCGTAGGCGTAGTTGCTGAAGGGGGAGTTCTCTCGCGCCATGGCTCGGTTCCTTCGGGCAGGGTGGGCTGCTACTTGCGGCTCTGCTCGCGGCTCGCGTAGAGCACGAACACGTTGCCCGCCGGGTCGCGCAGCGCGGCGCGGACCTCGTGCGGGCCTTCCTCGGGAGCGCGGACGACCTCGGCGCCCGCCGCGGTGAGCGGGCCGATCAGCGCGGCGACGTCGTCGACCTTGAACGAGACGGCCGGGACGCCCCCGGTGACGTCCTCCTCGGGGCCGGCGATCGCGAAGGCGGTGCCGCCGCCGTCCAGCGCCGCGTACCGGTCGCCGTCCTGGAACTTCACGGCGAGGCCGAGCGCGTCGCGGTAGAAGGCGGCGGCCGCCGCCACGTCCTTGACCGGGTAGAGGACGTTGCCGATGCGCGTCATGGTGAGGGCCTCCAGTGGGGCAGCGGGCCGAAGCCGTCGAGGTCGGTGAAGTGCACGCGGACCGGCATCCCGATCCGCACGTCTTCGGGCGGGCAGCCGGTCACGTCCCCGAACACCCGCGCGCCCTCGTCGAGGTCGATCCAGGCGACGGTGTAGGGCGGCGCGAAGCCGGGCAGGAACGAACGGTGCACGACCGTGAAGGTGTGCACCGCCCCGGTGCCGGACACCGCCTCGTAGGGCAGGTCCGTACCGCCGCAGTAGGGGCAGGCCGCCTCGGGGAGGTGCACGTACCGGCCGCACGCCGCGCAGTGCTGGATCACCAGCTCGCCGCGCCCGCAGGCGGCCCAGTAGGGCTCGGTCAGCGGGCTCGGCGCGGGCACGGGGCGCGGGACGTCCATCGCGGACCAACCTAGCGCACGCTTGGTAGGCGGACAAGAGCGGACAGGGCGGGCGGATCGCCCAGGTGGGAACGGCCCGTCAGCCGGCTCCCAGGGCGTCGCGGGACAGCCGGTCGGCGCGCCGCGTCGTCTCCGGCAGCCGGTACTCCCGTGCGAGCGCGAGGGTGTGGCGGCACGCGGTGTCCAGGTCGATCCGGTGGCCGACCGAGACGAAGACCGGCTTCACGCCGTCGCGGGTGCGCAGCGCCCGGCCGACCGTCTCGCCGCCGTCCACCAGCGCGGACGCGTCGCCGCGCCGCGGCCCCGGCGGCTCGTGCGCGCCGACGAACGCCGTCTTGGCGACGCCGAACGCCGGCAGCCCCGTCAGCACCCCGAGATGGCAGGCGAGGCCGAAGCGGCGCGGGTGCGCGAGGCCGTGGCCGTCGCAGACCAGCAGGTCGGGCGCGGCGGGGAGGCGGCGCAGCGCCTCGACGAGCGCGGGCACCTCCCGGAAGGCGAACAGGCCGGGCACGTAGGGGAAGGGGGAGGCGCCGGTCACCACCGACTCCGCGACGACCTCCAGGGTGGCGAAGTCCAGCACGACGGCGGCCGCCGCGAGCCGGTCGCCCGCGCCGCCGTCCCCCGCGTAGGTGACGTCCAGCCCGGCGACGGTGCGCGGCTCCTGCGGGCCGGGGGAGGCGAGGTCGAGGAGCGGGCGCATCCGGTCCTGGACGGCCGCCGCCTCGGCGGCGGCCGCGGGCCAGGCGGGGAGCGGGGCGATCCTCATACCGGGACGGTACCGCGACGGCTACCCAAGCAAATGCTAGGTCGGTAAGGTGGCCGGGTGGCCATCGATCTCGCCGACCTGGCGTCCCCCGCCCACACCGCGCTGCTCGTCATGGAGATGCAGCGCGGCGTGGCCGGCGACCTCGCCAAGTTCCCCGACCTGGTGAAGACCTGCGACGAGCGCGGCGTCGTCGCGAACGCGGCCCGCACGGCCGCCGCCGCCCGCGCGGCCGGCGTGCCGGTCGTGCAGTGCACCGCCGCGTTCCGCGCCGACCGCGCCGGGTCGCACACCGACAACTGCCCCTTCATCAAGGTCCTGCTGAAGGACCCCGAGCACATGCTGGAGGGCACCGGCGCGATCGAGGTGATCCCCGACGTCGCCGCGCCCACCGACCTGGAGGCCCGCCGCCACCACGGCTTCTCGCCGTTCACCGGCACCTCCCTGGACCAGACGCTGCGCTCGCTCGGCGTCCGCACCGTCGTCGCCATGGGCCTGTCGCTGAACCTCGGCATCCCCGGCCTCTGCCTGGAGGCGGTCAACCTCGGCTACCGCGCCGTCGTCGTCACCGACGCCGTCGCCGGCACGCCCGCCGAGTACGGGGACGCGATCCTCGCCAACACCGTCAGCCTGCTCGCCGCGCGCGCGACGAGCACCGACCTCGCCGCCGCCTGGGGGAGCCGATGACCTTCGAGGGCACCGGCCTGGCGGGCCGCACCGCCGTCGTCACCGGCGGCGCGGGCGGTATCGGCCGCGCGATCTGCGCCGACCTCGCCGCGCTCGGCGCGCACGTCGTCGTCGCCGACCTCAACGAGGACGCCGCCGTCGCCGCCGCCGAGGAGCTGGGCGGCACCGCGCGCCGCGTCGACCTCGGCGACGCCGCCGACATCGACCGCTTCACCGCCGCCGTCGGCCCGGTCGACGCCCTCGTGCACAACGCGGGCGTCAGCATCGTCGAGCCGTTCACCGAGAGCGACCCGGCGAACTGGGACCTCATGTGGCGGATCAACCTGCGCGCCCCGATGCAGCTCACCCGCGCCCTGCTGCCCGGCATGGTCGAGCGCGGCTGGGGGCGCCTCGTGTTCGTCTCGTCCGACGGCGCCCGCGCCGGGTCGGGCGGCGAGGGCGCCTACGGCGCGACCAAGGCGGGGCTGTTCGGCCTCGCCAAGTCGCTGGCCCGCGAGGCCGCGCGCGGCGGCGTCACCAGCAACGTCGTCTGCCCCGGCCCGACCGACACCCCCATGGTCCGCGAGGTCGCCGAGCGGCATCCCGATCTGCTGGACAAGCTCGCCCGGCAGATCCCGCTGCGCCGCATCGCCCGCCCCGACGACATCGCGGGCCTGGTCGCCTACCTCTGCACCGACCGGGCCGAGTACATCACCGGCCAGACGGTCTCGGTCAGCGGCGGCATCACCATGCATTGACCCGGCTACAGCGACGCGTAGGCGGCCTCCACCAGCCGGTAGGCGCGCAGGTCGCCGGAGAGCTGGTCGCCCATGCCGTTCGGCAGGTAGGCGACGGCGAGGCCGGCGGCGGCGTCGCCGAGGCCGATCGAGCCGCCCGCGCCGGTGTGCCCGAACGCCGTCTCGCGTCCGGCCCTCGGCGTGAAGAACGTCATGGACGGGCGCATGTAGCCGAGGCCGAAGGCGCTGTCCACGAGCATCGTGCGGTCCGGGCCGCTGACGCGCGGCCGCAGCGCGTCGGCGAGGGTGCCGGGGCGCAGGATGCGGCCCGCGATCAGGTCGGCGTAGAAGCCGGCGAGGGCGGGCGCCGTCGCGATCATCCCGGCGGACGGCCAGCCCGCCCGCAGCACGACCGGGTTGTTGAAGCCGCCCTTGCCGGGGTGGGGGTTGTTCAGCGCCCGGTTCATCGCGCTGGCGGGGTCGGTGGCGGCGCTCGCGAGGCGTGCCAGGACGTCGTCGTCGCCGACGGCGCGGGGCGCGTCGGCGCCGCCGGGGTCGGCCGCGCCGCGCCGCGCGGTGAGCTTGGCGGCGCGCTCGATGACGTCGTCGGGCGCGCCGATCCACAGGTCGCGGCCCCCGGCGAACTCGCGGGCGATGTACTCCCCGACCGGCAGCCCCGACACCCGGCGGACGATCTCGCCGGCGAGCCAGCCGTAGGTGAGGGCGTGGTAGCCGTGCGCGGTGCCCGGCTCCCACTCGGGGGCCTGCCCCGCCAGGTCGGCCGCGCGCGCGGCGGTGTCGGCGGCCTCCTCGGCACTGACGGACCGCTCGAACGCGGGCTGCCCCGCCTGGTGCGACAGCAGGTGCGCGCCGGTGGTGCGGTCCTTGCCGCGCCGCCCGTACTCCGGCCACCAGGACGCCACCGGCGCCTCCAGGTCGACCTCGCCGCGCTCGGCGAGCAGCAGGGCGGCCGTCGCGGTCACCGCCTTGGTGCAGGAGAACCCGAAGGCCGGGGTGTCGGCGCGCCACTCCCGGCCGGTGCGGCGGTCCGCGACGCCGCCCCACAGATCGACGACCTTGCGGCCGCCGGCGTGCACCGCGACGCCCGCGCCGACCTCCAGGCCGTCCGCGAAGTTCTGCTCGAAGACCTCCTGTACGGCGGCGAAGGCGGGGTCGCACTGGCCCTGGACTGTGCTCACGGCGGGGTCCTCTCTGACCGAAGGGATGAACCGAATCATGCTCGATGAGTCGAACAACTGGGGACGCTGGGGGGCCGCCGACGAGCGCGGCGCGCTCAACCTGCTGACGCCCGAGACGGTGCTCGCCGCCGCCGGGAGCATCCGCGAGGGACGCGTGCTCGGGCTGTCGCTGCCGATCCGCGGCGCGACGTCCTCGCCCGCGCCGACGACCGTCCCGCACCTGCGCGGGCGGCCCCTGCCGCAGCACTTCATGTCGGTCGACGGCGGCGACTACGCGGCGGGCACCCGCGCGATCGGCGCGGGCCTGAAGATGGCCGACGACGCCCTGGTCGTCACCCCGCACGGCACGACGACCCACATGGACGCCCTCTGCCACATGTGGTCGGGCGAGGAGCTCTACAACGGCCACCCCGCCGGCCGCGTCCGCTCCTACGGCGCGGGCCGCTGCGGCATCGACAAGGCCGGGCCGGTGGTGGCGCGCGGGGTCTTCTTCGACGTCCCGAGGATCCGCGGGGTCGAGCGGCTGGAGGCGGCCGACCGGATCGAGCCCGCCGACCTGGAGGCGTGCGCGCTGGACGTGCGGCCCGGCGACGCCGCGGTCGTCCGCACCGGCTGGCCGCTCGCCTGGCGGGACGGGCCGGACGCCTACTGGGCGGGCCAGCCGGGCCTGTCGGCCGACGCCGGGCGCTGGCTCGCCGAGCGCGACGTCTGCCTGGTGGCGAGCGACAACGCCGCGATCGGCGGGCTGAACGCGCGGCAGCTCGCCGACGAGGGCCTCGCCGACGACCTGCACATGATCCTCCTGTGGCGGCACGGCATCCACCTCGCCGAGATGCTCTGGCTGGAGGAGCTCGCCGAGAGCGGCCGCACCGACTTCCTGTTCGTCGCCGCGCCGCTGCGGATCGAGGGCGGGACGGCCAGCCCGATCACCCCGCTCGCCGTCCTGTAGCGGCGGCCGCCGGCGGCGGGCGGGGCCCGCCCGCCGCCGGGCGGTCAGGCGCCGGGGTAGGCGCCGCCGCCGAAGCGCTCGTCCAGCGCGTCGTAGTCGGGCGTGTAGCCGCGCTTCGGGATGGCGTCGGTGAACTCCACCTCGCGCGGCTTCTTGTAGGAGGCGATCTCGCCGCGCACGTGCTCGATGACGTCCTCGGCGGTCGCCGACGCGCCCTCGGCGAGCACCACGACCGCCTTCGGCGACTGCCCGAACCGCTCGTCGGGCACGCCGATCACGGCGGCGTCGGCGACGGCCGGATGGGACTTCAGCGCGCGCTCGACCTCGGCCGGGTAGATGTTCTCGTTCGCCGACTTGATCATCCGCAGCTTGGGGCCGATGAAGGTGAGCGTGCCGTCGGGCTCGCGGCGGCCGAGGTCGCCGGTGTGGTGCCAGCCGCCCCGGGACTTCGCCTCGTTCAGCTCGGGCCGGTTCCAGTAGCCCGAGAACAGCGAGTGGCCGCGCGCGCAGATCTCGCCGACCTCGCCGGGCGCGACCTCGGTCCCGTCGGCGTCCAGCAGCCGCACGTGGACGAGCGGGGACGGCCGGCCGGCGTACCCGGCGCCGCCCATGCCGAGGCCGAGGAAGGTCAGCATGCCGCCGACCTCGGTCTGCCCGTAGCCGCCCATCTTGGACGCGCACCACGGGCTGTCGTCCACGGTGATCATGGCGTCCCACTCGGGGGAGTGCGAGACGAAGCGGAGGGACGACAGGTCGTAGGCCCCGCCGGCGTTGGCCTGCACCAGGCCGTCGATCATCGGGCCGAACAGGAACGCCTGCGTGCACTTCTCGGCGTCGATGAGGCGGCACACCTCGACCGGCTCGTAGGCGGGGGTGAACACCAGCGTCCCGCCGAGCTGGAAGGTGGCCAGGGTGAACATCATCGTGCCGACGTGGAACAGCGGCCCGCAGGCGAGGAAGGTGAAGCCGTCCTCCATCTGCCGGACGTGCAGCAGCGCCATGCTGTGCGCGACGAGCGCGGCGTGGCTGAGCAGCGCGGCGTTCGGCCGGCCGTCGAAGGCGGCGGTGTAGAGGGCGAGGACGGGCGCGGCGTCGTCCACCTCGGCGCTCACGACGCCGGGCAGGGCCCGGCCGTCGCCGGTCAGGAAGGACTCGTACTCCTCGCCCGAGCGGACCCAGCGGGCGTTCAGGGGCACCTGCCCGCGCGCCTTCTCGACCGCCTCGGACTCCTCCCACACGACGACCTTCGGGGTGAGGTCGGTGAGGACGTGGGCGAGCTCGTCGGCGCTCTGCCGCCAGTTGGCCGGGCAGAACACCGCGCCGAGCCGGCCGGCGGCGAGCAGCAGCTCCAGCACCCGGAAGGAGTTCTGGCCGAGCCAGAGCACCCGCTCGCCGGGGCCGACGCCGGCCGCCATGAGCGCGACGGCGAGCCGGTCCACCCGGTCGCCGAGCTCGGGATGGGTGAGCCGGACGTCGCCGTCCACGACGGCGGTGCCGCGCGGGCGGCCGCGCCGGTGCTCGTCGAGCACGTCCCCGAGTGTGAGCCGGTGTACGGACATCGCGCCTCCTAGTGAAACGGCCTGGAGAAACCGGGGGTGTGGGTCACCGGAAGGCCGGCATGACCTCCGCGGCGAAGAACCGCAGGACCTTCTTCATGTCCTCGATCGGCAGGGGGCGGGTGGATCCGAAATCGCACATCAGGTTGGTGTAGCCCATCTCCCGGATCGACCGGATCTGCCCGATGACGCGCTCGGGGTCGCCGATGACGTCCAGCTTGTCCCAGCGGAACTCGTTGTCGACCTCGCCGCCCTTCAGGTAGCGGTCCTGGTAGAACTCGAAGCCCTTGGCGGCCTTGCCGGTGGCCGGGTCGATCGGGGCGCTCTTGACGTTGAAGATGCGGGAGCGGTCGAAGCCGGCCTCGAACCGGGCCTGGTCCTCGCGGGCCTGGTCCAGGGTCGGCGCCACGTACACCGAGCGGCTCGCGACCAGCTCGACGCCGGCGGTGTCCACGCCGGCCCCGGCGGCGGTGTCATGCCAGGTCCGCGCCGCCTTGGCGATCTTGTTGAAGGTGGCGGCCGGGTCGGCCAGGATCGGCAGCCCGCGCCGGGCGTAGATCTCGACGGTCTCCGGGCTCACCGCCGCCACGTGCAGCGGCGGGTGCGGGCGCTGCACGGGCTTCGGCATCAGGGTGAGCGGGTGCGTCGTCTCGTGGAAGCGGCCCTTGTACTCGTAGTCGTCCTGCGTCCAGAGGCCGACGAGCATGTCCAGGCACTCGTTGAAGCGGTCGCGGGCCTCGGCGAGGTCCAGGCCGAAGTTCTCGAACTCCACGCTCTGGTAGCCGCGGCCGATGCCGAGCTGGAGGCGGCCGTTCGACAGCACGTCCACCATCGCGGCCTCCTCGGCCACGTGGATCGGGTTGTGCAGGGGCAGCACCACGATGCCGGTGCCGAGGCGCAGGCGCTCGGTGCGCGCGGCGAGGTGGGCGAGCAGCGTGAAGATGTTGGGCACGGCGCCGTAGTCCCGGAAGTGGTGCTCGGCGACCCACACGCCGTCGAAGCCGAGCTCCTCCAGCAGCTCGACGATCTCGATCTGGTAGTCGTACACCTCCCGCGTGGTCTGCCCCTCGAACTGGTGGAACAGATGGAAGGTCGAGAACTTCATCGGGCTGACGGCCACGTGTTCGGCTCCTTCTCCACAAGCGGGCCCGGCGGGTGCGCCGTGACGCGACGCCCGACCCATCATTACGTACCAAGCGCTCGCTTGGGAAGCCTAACAGGCGGCCGACGTACGAGCGCCCCGGTCCGCGGGGACCGGGGCGCTCGCACGGGGTGCCCGTGCGACGTGCGGGGAACGCGCGCTAAGGGCGTTCCAGGTGGCCGGCGGGGTGCGCGGCCTCGGGCAGCGCGTCCTCGCGGGCCCCGGCCGGGGCGGCCGCGTGCGCCCGGCCCGGCCGGGTGCGGCCGAACTCCAGGGTGAGCAGCGCGGCGGCCAGCAGCAGGATGTCGCTCCAGGAGCGGAACACCACGCTGCGCGGCTGGTAGCCGGGCCGGAACTTCTTGTTGAACAGGTACAGCGACTCGACCGCGATGAGCGGGTCCAGCAGGTGCAGCGTCCGGTAGCCGACGCGCTCGGCGACGTTGCGGTCCTCGGCCTCCAGCAGCTCCCGGAAGGCCGCGAAGTTCAGCGACACCAGCCGGTGCCCGTGCTCGGCGGCGTACTCGGCCACCTCCACGATGAGCCGCTCGTTGACGCCGTTCGGGCCCTCGGGCGAGCGCCGCATCGCGTCCAGGCTGAGGGCGCCGCCCGCGACGGCGTAGCGCTGGAAGGCGATCGGCGCGCCGTCGCCGTCGTAGGCGACCGCGACGACCGTGCCCGGGTGGAAGCCGGTGAGCAGCTCGTCGAGGTTCATCGAGAAGCCGCGCTCGGCGGCGCCGCCGAGCGAGGACGAGGCGATGCCGAGCAGGCGCTCGCGCAGCTCGGGCGACAGGTCGGACTCGCGGACGATCTCGGTGGTGACGCCGGTGTTGTGCGTGCGCTTGACGGCCTGCCGGACGTTGCGCATCGACCGGCCGCTCAGCGAGAACTCCTCGGGGCGGAGCACCACCTCGTCGCCGAAGCCGATCGAGTGCAGGCCCTCCCAGGCCGGCAGCATCTCCGCGCTCGCGCCGAGCACCGCCGGGCGCCAGCCGGTGCGGCGGCACAGGTCGAGGAACGCGCGGACGGCCGCCTCGTGCGAGGCCGGGTCGCCGACCGGGTCGCCGCCCGCCGCCGCGATGCCGAACAGCACCCGGTAGCCGATGGCGGCGCCGCCGTCCGGGCTGAACACGTAGGACTTGTCGCGGCGCAGCGCGAACGGCGCGAGGGTGTCGGAGCCGGGGTGCGCGACGAGCCCGGCGACGCGCCGGCGCTCGTCCTCGCCGCCCGGCGCGGGCGGCGGGTCGGCGGCCAGCAGCGTCACCACCATGACGAGCAGGCCGACGCCGCCGACCAGGCCGAGCAGGCCCGGCAGCCAGGACGCGCCGTCGATCGGCGCGCCGGTCGAGCCGAGGCCCGTCGCCACGTCGCGCCCGACCGAGCCGGGGGACACGCCGCCGATCAGCACCGACAGCACGACCGTGCCGAGGACCAGCCCGGCGCCGGTGCGCACCGCCGACTTGACGCGGTCGGGGTGCGGGCGCACGTCGAACGCGCTCCGGCGCAGCCAGAGGGCGGCGAGCGCCGCCGCCAGCAGCGGCAGCCGCCAGAGGGCGTCGTCGCCCGCCGCGACGGCGAGCAGCCCCATGCCGACGAGCAGGATCAGGCCGAACCAGGCCGCCCGGCGCCGCAGCTGCGCGCCGCGCGCGACGAACGCCAGCGCGAGACCGAGCACGATCGCGTGCGGCGGTGCGAGCGGGCGCCCGGTGGCCAGCAGGGAGAGGCCGTGCAGCCACGACGGCGCGCCGTTCAGCGACGGCACGATGAGCAACGTGGCGACGGCGGCCGTGGCCGTGGAGAACGGCCAGACCGGCGCCGCGGGCTTCGCTGCGTCCACGAAGAGCACCTCCGAAGGGCGGCAACCCTGATCATGTGGAACAAATTCCCCGTATCGCACGTTAATCCGGGCCGCTGCATGGCCCATGGTGGTTTTTCCACCAGTTCGAGACCATGTCCATGGGATGGCGCGGCGGAACGTCTCCGCCCAGGTTCTGGCCGCTTGCGGTCATCCGGGGCGATTGCGCCCGGACCGGCCGAGGTGTCGGCGCCCGGCGGCCCGGGCGCTGAGCTGTAGCGTTGCGCCCATGAGCGGATTCCGGCACGTGGTCGTGTTCAAGTGGGTCGAGGGGACGACGGTGTCCCAGCAGGAGGAGGTCGCCGAGCGGCTCCGCGAGCTGCCCGGGACGATCCCGGAGATCCGCGCCTACAGCGTCGGCCTGGACGCGGGCCTCAGCGAGGACAATGCCGATTTCGCCGTGGTCGCCGACTTCGACGGCGAGGCCGAGTTCATCGTCTACCGGGACCACCCGGCCCACCGCGCGCTGATCAAGGAGTACATCGCCCCGATCATCGCGAGCCGGCTGGCCGCCCAGTACGCCCTCTGACCGGTCCCGCCCCTCGCCCTGACCGCGCGGTCACCGGGTGGTCGCCGTGGGGGCGGCCGTGCGATCGAACCGAGCAAGCGCTTGTCTCCGAAGCGGGTTCGCGTTAGCGTCGGCAGCGCGGCCGGGGCGCCTCCCGGCCCCGAGACGCCGACCGCCGGGGACGGATCGCGCCCCGTCCCTGGCGGGCGGCACCGGCGGAGAGGGACGCATGCTCGGCAGGCAGGGGTTCTCGGGACGGGCCGCGGTCGCGGGCGTCGGCATGACCGCGCTCTCGCGCGCCTCGGGCCGGACCGAGCTGTCGCTCGCCGCCGAGGCGGCCCGCGCCGCGCTGGCCGACGCCGGGATCGAGCGGCCCGACGCGATCCTGTCCTACCACCTGAACGACTCGGCGCCGGTGCTGTACCTGGCCCGCGAGCTGCGGCTCGGCGAGATCGGCTGGCACAACGAGATCTACGGCGGCGGCACGCAGAGCGCCTCGATCCTCGCCGACGCCGCCATGCTCATCGACGCCGGCATCGCCGAGTCGGTGCTCGTCTACCGGGCGCTGAACGGCCGGTCGGGCCAGCGGATGAACGCCCTCGGGCTGAAGCTCGGCGAGGGCGCCGAGGAGCAGTTCACCCACCCCTACGGCATGGCCGGGCCCGTCCACCAGTTCGCGCTGGCCGGGCAGCGCTACCTGCACGACGCGGAGCTGACCGCCGTCCACACCCACGCGGTCGTCGGGCAGTCGCGGCGGCACGCCTTCCGCAACCCGCGCGCGCTGCGCCACGAGACGGTGGACCTGGCCGCCTACCTGGGCAGCCCGATGGTGGCCTCGCCGCTCCGCCGCCTGGACTGCTGCCAGGAGACCGACGGGGCGTGCGCGCTCGTCCTCGTCCGGGCCGAGCTCGCCCCGGACGCGCCGCGCGTCCACGCCGTCGTGCGCGGCGGCGGGCCGGGCGCCTCCACCATGGACAAGGCCGCCGACGTCACCCGGATCTTCTCCGGCCACATCGCCGGGGCGCTCTACGACGCCGCCGGCATGAAGCCCGGCGACATCGACGTGTCGCTGCTCTACGACGCCTACAGCTGGCTCGTCCCGCGGCAGCTGGAGGATTTCGGCCTGGTGGACCGCGCCGACCTCGGGGTGGCGCTGCACGCCCAGGAGATCGCGTGGAACGGGCGGGTGCCGGTCAACCCGCACGGCGGGCTGCTGTCGGAGGGCTACGTGCACGGCCTCAACAACGTCGCCGAGGCCGTCCGCCAGCTGCGCGGCGAGGGCGCCAACCAGGTGCCGGGGGCGGGCGTGGCGCTCTGCACCGGGTTCGGCGGCAGCTACGGCAGTGCCGCCGTGCTCACCGCCGCCTGACCGGTCCCGCCCCGCCCGTCCGTCCCTTCGTCCGTCCGGGCACCCGCTCAGCCGTGCGTGCGGGCGCTCATGATCGCTTCGCGCAGCCGCTGCGGCGTCGGCGCCTCCAGCAGGCGCGGCCCCTGGCCGAGGGGCACGAGCGCCCACCACGAACCGGTCGCCCTGCCGTACCAGACCCGCACCCCAGGGAACAGCTCCTGGAGTCCTCGCGCCGTCGCCGCCTGCACCGACGGCGAGGGCGGCTCCTCGTGATCTGCGGCGCCCCGTTGAGCCGTCATGTCGCCTCCCCCCGAAAAATCCTCTTCGGTAACAGCGTCCCCTACGGGCGAATCGTCACCGTCATCGGGGCAAGTGTGACGAAGGACACGGCGGCGCGGTGCGGCCGGGTCCGGGGCGGCGCGCGCCGCTCGGGCGCGGTGCTCAGTGCGTGTTGATGCCGTCGAACATCACCTTGAGGTAGTGGTCGGCGAGGCCCTGGGCGTCCAGCCGGCCGCCCGGCTTGAACCAGCGCACCGCCACCCAGATGGTGTCGCGGATCATCCGGTAGGTCAGCTTGGGGTCGATGTCGGCGCGGAACAGGTCCGCGTCCTGGCCCGCCCGGATCGCGTCCACCCACATCTTCTCGACCTCGTCCTCGGACTTGGCGAGATAGGCGAAGCGCGGCATCGACTGCAGGTAGCTCCAGTCGTTCTGCATCACCGTGATGGCGGCGCGGTGCGGCTCCAGGGTGCCGAAGGCGATGCGGACGAGGCCCGCGATGGTCGCGCGCGGATCCCCGCCCTCGTCCAGGACGCCGCGGTAGGCGGTCATGATCTCTTCGAAGAAGCCCGCGAGGATCTCGTCCACGATCGACTCCTTGGAGTCGAAGTGGTGGTAGAGGCTGCCGGACAGGATGCCGGCCTCCTCGGCGATGTTGCGGACGGTGGTGGCCTGGAAGCCCTTCTCCGCGAACAGGTCGGCGGCGAGGCGCACCAGGTGCTCGCGCCGCTCGGAGGCCAGGGCCGTGGAGCCCCGGCTGCGGCGGCGCGGCGCGCCCTCGGCGGCGGCTTTGGGGCGTCCGGAATTCGTGCTCGTGCTCGTCACCCCCTCATTATGCCGGGTGCGCCCAATCGCTTGTTCGACCAGGCGCGTCGACACCAGGGTACGCGAACGAGCAAACGCTTGGTGAGATCCGGCGGGATCCCGTGCCGGCGGCCGCCCCTGGCGGAATGACCGGGACATTCTCTACTTTCTTCGTCATATCACCCGCTAAGGAGGCCGCATGACCCTGGAGACGGCGCCGTGGGCGTCTCCGACCGCCCGGGACCGCATGGCGCGGGTCGCGTCGCAGCTCGGCGCGCCCACTCCCGAGGCCGTGGCCGGGACGGTGCAGCGCGCGCTGCGGGCGCACGCGCGCCAGTACGACACCGAGGGCATCGTGCTCTACGCCGGGACCAACGTGATGAGCTCGGCCGCCCGCGCGGTCACCGACCCGCAGGTCGGCGAGCGCCCGAGCATGGGGTGGCCGGGGGAGAAGTACCAGTCGGGCCTCGACCACCTGGACGTCCTGGAGGTGCTGGCCCCGTCGCTGATGTGCCGCCTGCTCGGCGCGCGCTTCGCCGAGGTGCGCAGCCACAGCGCCACCATGGCGAACCTCGCCGTCTACACCGCGCTGGCCGAGCCCGGCGACACGATCGCGGTGCTGCCCGAGCGGGCCGGCGGCCACACCAGCCACCACGCGGTCGGCGCGCCGGGGGTGCGGGGCCTCCGCGTCGTGGACCTGCCCTACGACGCCGGCGCCCTGGACGTCGACCTCGCCGAGCTCGGCCCGTTCCTGGAGCGCGAGCGGCCCCGCCTCGTCGTCATCGGCGCGAGCCTGCTGCTGTTCCCGCACGACGTCGCGGCGATCGCCGAGCGCGCGCACGCGGCGGGCGCGCTGCTGCTCTACGACGCCTCGCACATGGCGGGGCTGGTCGCGGCGGGCCGGTTCCAGCGGCCGCTCGCCGAGGGCGCCGACGTGCTCACCTTCTCCACCTACAAGTCGTTCGGCGGCCCGCCCGGCGGCGTCGTCGCCACCGACGACCCGGCGATCGCCGAGCGGGTGTCGGCCGCGGTGTTCCCCGGCCTCACCGCCAACTACGACGCGGCCCGGCTCGCGCCGCTCGCCGTCACCGCCGCCGAGATCCTCGCCGACGACGGCGCCTACGCCGACCGCTGCACCGCCGCCGCCCGCACCCTCGCCGAGGCGCTGGAGCGCGAGGGCTTCGCCGTCGCCGGCGCCGCCCGCGGGTACACCGCCTCGCACCACGTCGCGCTCGACGTCGCGGGCCTCGGCGGCGGCCGGGCCGCGATGGACCGGCTCGCGGCCGCCGGGATCTACCTCAGCGCGATCGGGCTGCCCTGGCAGGCGCCCGGCGAGCCCGACCGGGGCCTCCGCCTCGGCACCCAGGAGGTGGTGCGGCGCGGGTTCGGCGCCGACGACCTGCGCCGCACCGCCGCCCTCATGGGCGACGTGCTGCTGCGCGGCGCCGCGCCGGGTCCGATCCGCAAGACCGCCGTCCACCTGCGCCGCGAGATCGCCCACCGGGCGGGCTGACCGGCACCGCCGCGCCGGCCTACCCGGGGGCGCTCTCCGGCGCGGCGGGCGGGGGCGGCGGGGGCGGCAGCTCGCCGCCCGCCTCCGCGGCCTCGGCGAGCCGGTGGCGCAGCGTCCGGACGAGCTCGTCGCCCTGCTCGGTGAGCCGCTCGATCGCCGGCAGCGCGAGGTCGTCGCGGACGGTGTCGGCGAGCAGCTCGTCGTACTCGTGCGCCCTGGCCGCGATCGCCTCCAGCCGGCGGTGCGCGGCGAGCGCCTCGTCGGCGGCGCGGGCCCGCCCGGCGTAGCGCTCCAGCGCCTCGACGCGGCGGGTCACCGCGGCGACCGAGGCGTCCAGCTTGGCGCGGAGCGGCGCGAGCGCCGCCGCGACCTCGGGCATGTCGCCGGCGGTCGCGGCCATCTCCTCCTGGTCGGCGCGGAGGCGCGACTGCTTGGCGAGGACCTGCGCGATCTCCCACTCCTGGCGGGGCAGCGTGACGGCGTTGTCGACGCGGTCGAGCATCCCCTCCCGGTTGACCTGCGAGTCGCGGACGGCGTCGATCGCCTCCTGGGCGCGGGCGAGCAGCCCGCGGGCCGGTGCGTCGAGGTCCTCGGGCACCAGGTAGCGGTCGCGGCGCCGCTCCAGCTCGCGGGCGCGCTGCAGGTCCAGCGAGACCGACGGGGTGCCGAGCGCGACCATCACCGCCATCATCGCGAGGCCGATCAGCCAGAGCGAGCCGAGCACCGGCGAGCCGAGCAGCCCGATGCCGAGGACGGTGAGCGGCGCGAGCCAGACGAGCGGGCGGCGCCGCGCGACCAGCACGTCCAGCTCGGCCCGCAGCGTCGGGTCGGCGACCGGGCGCGGCGCGAACGCCCGCCCGTCGCCGGCCGCCCGGGCGGCGCCGATCCGCAGCCAGGACGTCGCGACGTGCGTCTCGAAGGCGAAGTCGGACGGCAGGATCTCGATCTCGGCGGGGCCCGCCGGCAGCGGCCACGACCCGACGGGCTCGCCGCCGCCGGGGCCGGTGAAGCGGACCCACCAGCCGCCCTTGCCCTCCTCGCACCGGTACCGTCCCGGCGCCACGTCGATCCCGACGAAGAACGTGCCGACCCCCGGCACCGTCTCGCTCCAGGCACCACTGGTCACAGGCGACCTCCGACCCGACCTCTCCCGCCGTGTCCGCGCGCGGCCCTCTCCCGTCCCTCCCGGGCGTCCGGAGGGACGACACGAGGTGCCGTACCCACATCCGCGCCCGGGAAGTCGCGTGCGGGCCGACGGATCGGCGGTGGAATACTCCTGCCGTGCGACCCGACTACGATCCCCGCGACGATCCGCCGTGGGCCATGCAGCTCGTCGTCCGTGCCGAGAAGGCGTCCCCGCCCGCGCACGGCGCGGTCTGCGAGGCCGCGGCCGAGGCCGTCGTGCGGCTGCTCACCGATCCGCGCGCCACCGGACCCGAGGGGGAGTGGCACGCCGCCGTCGCCGAGTGGGAGTCACGCCGCATCCGCAAGGTGACGCGGCGGGCGCGCGGCGTCCGCTGGCCCGAAGTGCAGGAGCTGCCGGGAGTCACCGTCCAGCACGACGGGGCGGAGGTGCGGGCGTTCCCGCCGTCCGAGGTCGCCGAGGTCCCGCCGCAGATCGCCAAGCTCCAGGTCGCGGGCCTGGACCTCGCCGACGCCGAGGTGCCGCCGCCCGCGCCCGCCGCGCCCTACGCGGCGATCGCGCTGAACCCCGGCGTCACGATGACGACCGGCAAGGCCGCCGCGCAGTGCGGGCACGCCGCCCAGCTCCTGCTGAGGCAGGCGGGCGCCGGCGACCTGGCCGCCTGGGCCGCCGGCGGCCTGCGCGTCCACCTGGCCCGCGACGTTCCCTGGGGCGACTGCGTGCCGAAGGCGACGGTGGCCGTGCGCGACGGCGGGTTCACCGAGGTCGCGCCCGGCACGATGACGGCGATCGCCTGGATCGTGCGCTGAGTCAGCGCCCGCCGCGCCGCATCCGGTTGACGGCGTTGAGGGCGAACTCCTGGGTGCGCGTCAGCTTGAGGGGCTCCGGTCCGGCGGGCTCCGGGACGGAGGACGGCGGCTTCGACGGCAGCGGCATGTCCCGGACGGTCGGCGCGGGCGCCGGCGCCTTGCGCGCGGCGTCCATCACGGTGGCATCGGCGGCCGGCGCCGGAGCCGGAGCCGGCTCGGGCTCCGGCTGCGGCTCGGGCTCGGGCGCGGCGGGCGCGGCGGCCTTGCGGGAGGCGACGCGCGCCTTGACGCTCAGCCCGTAGGAGACGAACAGCAGCACCCCGAACCCGGCCGTGTAGCCGAGGTGCTCGGCGAGCGGCAGCCACCGGCCCTTGACCGCGTCCAGCACGGCGAACACGCCGTAGCCCGCCGTCCAGGCGGCGAGCGCGGGCAGGAACCACACGTCGCGGCGGCGCAGCAGGGACATCGCCGTCGCCGCGAGCAGGAGCACCTGCACGAGCTTGACGGCGGCGAGGCCCGCGGCGGCCGCGCCCTGCCCGACGTAGACGGCCATGTCGGCGCGGTGCGCGTTCCAGTCGAGCGCCGTCACGGCGAGCGCGGTGACGCCGAAGGCGGTGAGGAAGGCGCCCACCGGGAAGTGCATCCGGTGCCAGTCGCCCGGCGCGCCCGCCGGGTCGGCCGGAGGCGCCGGGGCGGGCGCGGCCTCGGGGGACGGTTCGGGGTAGGCGGGCGGCCGGGCCGGAAGGGAGATGTCGGGACGCGTCCAGTCGGACCCGGCACCGGCGCTCACAGACATCCTTGCCCCCATCTCCTCGTCCGTCGGACATGGGCAAGATATCCCGTTCGGCGCCTTCCAGACGGCCCCCCGCGCGGCCCTCGGCGCACCCGCGCGCCCGGCCGCGCCGCGGACGGGACGCCGCGCGGCCCGCGCCCGCCCCGCCGCGACCGCGCTGACCTGCCCGAAGTGCTTGCACCCCGGGGGCCGACAGGGGAGGCTGAGCCTCGTCGGACCATGCGGAATCCCTTGGAGCACAACGGATGACGCCTGACGATACGGGAACGGCCGCGCCCGCCAGGTCGCGGCTCGAATATCTGGAGGAGCTCGGCGCCGCGCTGGTCGCGCTGGGGATGCGGGTGCGCGTCACCCTGCCCAGCGGCCAGGCGCCCAGCCTGCATGTGATGAACCCCGAAGCGTCCGCCCTCGCGGAGAACATCCTGGTCGAGGAGGGCGCGGACGGGTGGTGGTACTGGTGGTCGTGGGCCGAGCGGATCGCGCCCGCCGCCGAGGTCACCGTCGCGGCCGACCGGGTCGCGAGGGTGCTGGCCGCGAACTGAGCGGCCGTCCGGACTGAGGTACGGCGTGGTCGCGCGGACGCGCCCCGGCACACCCGGCGGGCGTCCGCGCGATCGTGCCGCCTTGCCCCCGGCACGCCCCGCGCCGCTACAGGCCGCCGCGCCGCCCCGTCAAGGGCGCTGCGCCGCCGCCGTCGCCCGGCGCGGGCCGGGATTGTTGAGAGCACGAACATATGGACCGGCGGCGAACGCCGCGGAACGCGGGTCGCCCTACCCGCTAAGGGCGGAAGCTAACTCCCTACCTCCCGCAGCCTTCGCGCAGGTGAAGGGCGTGTTACTGGATTGTTACCGCTCACAACAAATAGGACGCCCCGAGGGGTTGGCGTAAGGGGCAAAGCCGACATAAGTTGCGGGACACAACATTCACGCCGATGAACTTGTGACCTTGCTCACCGGCGACCCCCACCCCTCTGAAAGGACCCGGCCATGCGCAAGGGGATCCTCGGCCTCACCGCCGTGGCGGCGGCCGCCGCTCTGACGCTCACCGCCTGCGGCGACGACAAGAAGGACGACGACAAGGGCGGCGCCGGTGCCGCCAAGGGCAAGGTCGGCGTGATCCTGCCCGACACCAAGTCCTCGGTCCGCTACGAGAGCTTCGACCGCCCGTACCTGGAGCAGGCGTTCAAGGCCGCCGGCGTCCAGTACGACATCCAGAACGCCGAGGGCGACACCCAGCGGTTCCAGACCATCGCCGACCAGATGATCACCGGTGGCGCCACCGTGCTGATCGTGGACGGCCTGGACTCGGACTCGGCCGCCGCCGTGCAGCGCAAGGCGCAGTCCCAGGGCGTCAAGACGATCGACTACGACCGCCTCACCCTCGGCGGCGTGTCGGACTACTACGTCTCGTTCGACAACACCAAGGTCGGCCAGGAGCTCGGCAAGGGCCTGCAGAAGTGCCTGGGCGACAAGGACGCCAACATCGTCTACCTGAACGGCGCCCCGACCGACAACAACGCGACCCTGTTCGCCAAGGGCGCGCACAGCGTGCTGGACGGCGTCACCAAGTACAAGAAGGTCGCCGAGCAGGCGGTGCCGGACTGGGACAACCAGAAGGGCGCCACGATCTTCGAGCAGATGCTCACCCAGCAGAAGAACAAGATCGACGGTGTGCTGGCCGCCAACGACGGCCTCGGCAACGCCGCGATCTCGGTGCTGAAGAAGAACAGCCTGGCCGGCAAGATCCCCGTCACCGGGCAGGACGCCACCATCGAGGGCCTGCAGAACATCCTCGACGGCACCCAGTGCATGACCGTCTACAAGCCGGTGAAGCTGGAGGCCGACGCGGTCGCCAAGCTCGCGGTGGACGTGCTGAAGGGCCAGAAGGGCGAGACCAACGGCACCACCAACGACGCGACCGGCAAGCGCGACGTCCCCTCGGTGCTGCTCGACCCGATCGCGGTCTTCAAGGACAACGTCTCCAAGGTCGTCGACGACGGCTTCGTGAAGAAGGACGACCTCTGCAAGGGCGCCTACGCGGCCAAGTGCTCCGCCGCCGGCATCAAGTAGCGGACACCGGTCCTCGGTGACGAACCCCCGCTGACCCTCGCGGCGGGCGCCCCTCGCAAGGGGGCGCCCGCCGCGGGCCGCGGCTCCCGGAAGGAACGCAAGTGGCAGAAAACGGTGAACCCGTCCTGCGCCTGGCCGGGCTCAACAAGAGCTTCGGTCCGGTCCACGTCCTGCACGACGTGGACTTCACCCTGCGCCAGGGGGAGGTGATGGCCCTGGTCGGCGACAACGGCGCCGGCAAGTCCACCCTCATCAAGTGCATCGCGGGCATCCACCCGATCGACTCCGGCTCGATCGAGTTCGACGGCCGCCAGGTGCAGATCGGCAGCCCGCGCGACGCCGCGGCCCTCGGCATCGAGGTCGTCTACCAGGACCTCGCCCTCGCCGACAACCTGGACATCGTCCAGAACATGTTCCTCGGGCGCGAGCGGAAGCGCGGGCTCGTCCTCGACGAGGACTCCATGGAGGAGGCGGCGCGGGAGACCCTCGCGCGGCTGTCCGTCCGCACCGTCAAGTCCGTCCGCCAGCAGGTCGCCAGCCTGTCCGGCGGCCAGCGCCAGACCGTGGCCATCGCCAAGGCCGCGCTGTGGGACTCCAAGGTCGTCATCCTGGACGAGCCGACCGCCGCGCTCGGCGTCGCGCAGACCCGCCAGGTGCTCGACCTCGTCCGCCGCCTCGCCGACACCGGCCACGCGGTCATCCTGATCTCGCACAACATGAACGACGTGTTCGAGGTCGCCGACCGCATCACCGCGCTGTACCTCGGGCGCGTCGCCGCCCAGGTCGAGCGCGCGGACGTCACCCACGGCCAGGTCGTGGAGCTCATCACCGCCGGCCGCTCGGGCGACCTCGGGCTCGCGCCGGCGACCGCAGCAGAGACCATCTGATGGGGGACTCCTCGATGTCCACCGACGACATCCCCAAGGGAAAGCAGACCGCCGTGAAGCTGGCGGAAACCGACTTCGCCGCCGACAAGCGCGAGCACGACGTGGGCTCGGCCGTCGCCGACTACTGGACGCGGGTGCGCTCGGGCGACCTCGGGGCGATCCCCGCGATCCTCGGCCTGGTCGGGCTCGTCGTCCTGTTCACCGCGCTGCGGCCGGACACCTTCCTCAGCAAGGGCAACATCGCCAACCTGTTCATCCAGGCGCTGCCCTACACGATCCTCGCCCTCGGCCTGGTCTTCGTGCTGCTGCTCGGCGAGATCGACCTGTCGGCCGGCGTCGCGAGCGGCGTCTGCGGCGCGGTGATGGCCAAGCTCATCACCGACAGCGGGCAGCCCTGGTACGTGGCGGTCCTCGCCGCCGTCGTGACCGGCGTCGTCATCGGCAGCGTGATCGGCTGGCTGGTCGCCTGGGTGCGCATACCGAGCTTCGTGGTGACCCTCGCGCTCTTCCTCGGCCTGCAGGGCGTCACCCTGAAGCTGATCGGCGAGGGCGGCACCGTCCCGGTGCGCGACGACGTCATCGTCGCCATCGCCAACAAGAACATGCCGATCTGGCTCGGCTGGACGCTCGCGGTCGTCACCGCCCTCGGGTACGGCGTCTCGCAGTTCCTGCGCTGGTACCGCCAGCACAGCCGCGGCCTGCACGCCAAGCCCGTGCAGCTGATCGCCGCGCGCGTCGCGGTCGTCGCCGTCGTGCTGCTGCTCGGCACCTTCCTGCTGAGCCGCGACCGCGCGCCGAGCCCGCTCATCACCCTGGCCGGCGTGCCGTGGGGCGTCCCGCTCGTCGCGGTGCTGCTGATCATCGCGACGTTCGTGCTCGGCCGCACCTCCTACGGCCGGCACGTGTACGCCGTCGGCGGCAACGCCGAGGCGGCCCGCCGCGCGGGCATCAACGTCAACCGGATCCGCATGTCGGTGTTCGTGATCGGCTCCACGCTCGCCGCGATCAGCGGCATCGTGCTGGCCTCCCGGCTGAACTCGGTGGCGCCCGGCTCCGGCGGCGGCAACACCCTGCTGCTCGGCGTCGGCGCCGCGGTCATCGGCGGCACCAGCCTGTTCGGCGGCCGCGGCCGGGCCCGCGACGCCATCCTGGGCGGCCTGGTCATCGCCGTCATCGACAACGGCCTCGGCCTGCTCGGCACCAAGGCGTACGCCAACTATCTCATCACCGGTGGCGTGCTCCTCCTCGCGGCCAGCATCGACGCGATCGCGAGCCGCCGGCGCTCCGCCACGGGGAGATGATCCGGCCGTCCGGACCGGGGGGCCGCGTGCACGGCCCCCCGGTTCCGGCGCCCGGAACGCCTGGAAGGCCGGAAGTGCCGGGAAAGGCTGCTAGCGTCGGCGCGGTGACCCCCCTGGTGACCCTGCGCGGCGTGAGCAAGCGCTTCGGTCCGGTGCAGGTGCTGCACGACGTCGACTTCACCGCGCGGGCGGGCGAGGTCACCGCCCTCGTCGGCGACAACGGCGCGGGCAAGACCACCCTCGTCAAGTGCGTCGGCGGCGTGCACGCCCCCGACGCCGGCGAGTACCGGTTCGACGGCCGCCCGGTGCGGCTCGGCAGCCCCCGCGAGGCCGCCGCGCTCGGCATCGAGGTCGTCCACCAGGACCTCGCCCTGTGCGAGAACCTCGACATCGTCGAGAACATGTTCCTCGGCCGCGAGCGGCGCCTCGGCGTGGCGCTCGACGAGGCGGCGATGGAGGACGAGGCCATCCGGGTCCTGTCGCGGCTGTCGGTCCGCACCATCGGGTCGGTCCGCCGCCGCGTCAGCGACCTGTCGGGCGGCCAGCGGCAGACCGTCGCGATCGCCCGCGCGGTCCTCTGGGACAGCCGCGTGGTGGTGCTGGACGAGCCCGCCGCCGCGCTCGGCGTCGCGCAGACCCAGCAGGTGCTGGAGATCGTCCGCCGGCTGGCCGACAAGGGCCTGGCGGTCATCCTGATCTCGCACAACATGAACGACGTGTTCGCCGTCTCCGACCAGATCGCCGCGCTCTACCTCGGCCGCATGGCGGCGCAGGTGCGCACCGCCGACGTCACCCACCGCCAGGTCGTCGAGCTGATCACCTCCGGGCGGAGCGGGGACCTGGGGCTCGCGGTATGAAGGCCGGCCCGTCCCAGGAGGAGATCAGGCGGCACAACCTCGGCACGCTGCTGCGGTTCGTGCACCTGCGCGGCCCCGCCTCGCGCGCCGTGCTCGCCGAGTCGCTCGGCCTGAACCGCAGCACCATCATGGCGCTGACCACCGACCTCACCGCCGCGGGCCTCGTCCGCGAGGAGCTGCCGCGCCGCCCCGGGCGCCGCGCCGGGCGGCCCTCCCTGGTGGTGCGCCCGGAGTCCACCCGCGTCTACGTGCTCGCCTTCGACATCGCCGTCGACCGGCTCGCCGTCGCGCGGGTCGGCCTCGGTGGAACGATCCTGGACCGGCGCGAGACCGCCCGGCCGCGCGGCCTGCTCGACCCCGCCGACCTCATCGGCGCGCTCGCCGGCGCGGCCCGCGCGCTCGTCCGCAAGGCCGGCCGGGACGCGGTGTGCGTCGGCGCCGCGCTCGCCTTCCCCGGCATCGTCCGCCGCTCCGACGACATGATCATGTTCGGGCCGAACCTGGACGTCGGCGACCTGCAGCTCGGCGACGCCCTCGCCCGCCGGCTCGGCCTCGGCGTCCCGGTCGCGGTCTGCAACGACGCCAACCTCGGCGCCCTCGCCGAGCACGAGCGCGGCGCCGGCGTCGGCTGCGACGACCTCATCTACCTGCACGGCGACGTCGGCGTCGGCGGCGGCATCATCGTCGGCGGCACGCTGCTCGGCGGCGCCGACGGCTACGGCGGCGAGATCGGCCACATGGTGGTGAACCCCGGCGGCCGCGCCTGCGGCTGCGGCTCGCACGGCTGCTTCGAGACCGAGGTCGGGGAGGCGACGCTGCTCGCGCACGCCGGCCGGGACGCGCCGGACCGGCCGGTCGGGCGGGACGCGGTGCGCGCGGTGGTGGACGCCGCCGACCGCGGCGACATCGTCGCCCGCGACGCGCTGCACCGGGTGGGGACCTGGCTCGGGTTCGGGGTCGCCAACCTCGTCAACGTCTTCAACCCCGGCATGGTGATCTTCGGGGGGACGCTGCGCGACGTCTACCTCGGGTCGGCGGCGCAGGTCCGCAGCGTGCTCGCGACCGGCGCGCTCGCCGCGCCCCGCGAGCGGGTCCGGCTGCGCACCGCCGAGCTCGGCGACGACGCCACGCTCGTCGGCGCGGCCGAGTTCGCGTTCGCCGAGGTGCTCGCCGACCCCGTCCAGGTGCTCGCGCGGCTGCGCGACCCGGCCGAGCCCGCCGAGATCGTCACCGGCTGAGGCCCGGCGGGGCGGGGCGTCAGGTCTCGAAGCGGCCGTAGCCGCCCTGGTAGAACAGCAGCGGCTCGCCCTCGTGGTGCTTGTCCAGGTCGTGCACGCGCGCGACGACGATGACGTGGTCGCCGGCGACGTGCTCCTGCTCGACCGAGACCTCGATCCAGGCGAGCGCGCCCTCCAGCACGGGGGAGCCGCCCGGCGAGCCGCTCCAGGCGATGTCGGCGAACTTGTCGCCGCCCTTGATCGCCAGCTGCTTGCAGACCTGGAGCTGCGGCTCGCTCAGGATGTTGATGCAGAGCCGGCCCGCCTCGCGGAGGAGCGGCCAGGTGCTGCTGGTGTGCGCCACGCAGAACGCCACGAGCGGGGGCTCCAGCGAGACCGAGGTGAAGGAGTTGGCGGCCAGCCCGGTCGGGCGCCCGGTGGCGCCGTCGATGCCGGTGATGGCGACGACGCCGGTGGCGAACCGGCCGAGCACCGAGCGGAACCGGGCGCCGTCGATGTCGGTCACCGGGGTTGCTGCCGAACCGTTCGGCGATCCGTGCATGCGGCGTCCTCTTCTGACGTGCCGGCCGGGGGGCGGCTCGGTCGGGACGCTCGCCGCCGCGGCTGCGGTCGCACCGTGGGCCATGGACCCTGTCCCTTCTCTTAGCCAAGCGCTTGCTTGGACGATAGGGCGGCCCCGGAGGGGGTGTCAAGCCGCGGTCCGGCCGCCCGTGCCCGTCTGTCATCTCAACACCCTGGCCGGGCGGTTGCTTACCCGAGTGGTGGGAAATGCCGCGATCTCGGTCCAAAGTCCGGTCCCGCCCTCCGTCCATGGGCGGAGGGCGGCCGCCCGGGGGCGCCTGTGCGCGGCGTTGACGGCGCCGGCGGCGCCCGCCTAGGCTTGCGGCCAAGCGCTTGCTTGGATGAGCGGGCCCGGACAGCGAGGAGGGCGCGTGAGCGGCCTGCGGGACCGGACGGCCATCGCGGGGGTCGGCTACACCCCCTTCAGCAAGGACTCGGGGGTCTCCACGCTCACCCTCGCGGCGCGCGCGATCCTCGCCGCCCTCGACGACGCCGGCCTCACCGTCGACGACGTGGACGCCCTCGCCACCCACCGCGTCGGCGACTCCACCCCGCCGTGGGTGGTCGCGCCCGCGCTCGGCGTCCCCGAGGTGCGCTGGTACCTCGACCAGTTCGGCGGCGGCAGCGTCTCGCACTCGGTGGTCGCGCAGGCCGCGATGGCGGTCGCCGCGGGCGTCGCCGAGACGGTCGTCTGCTACCGCGCCATCAACGCCCGCTCGGAGTTCCGCATGGGCGGGACGGGGCGCGGCCCGGCGCCGCTGTTCGACGTCCAGTACCAGGCGCCCTACGGCTACTTCGCGCCGCCGCAGCAGTTCGCCATGTCCGCCCGCGCGCACATGAACGCCTACGGGACGACGCACGAGCAGCTCGGCGCGATCGCGGTCGGCCAGCGCGCCAACGCCGTCAAGAACGCCCGCGCCCTGAAGCGCGACCCGATCACGATGGACGACTACCTGGCCTCGCGCTGGATCGCCGAGCCGCTCCGGCTGCTGGACTGCTGCCTGGAGACCGACGGCGCCTGCGCCGTCGTCGTCACCTCCCGCGAGCGCGCCCGCGACCTGCGGCAACCGCCCGTGCTCGTGTCCGGCGCGGCCTGGGGCGGCGGCGACAGCTTCTTCTCCGGCGCGGGCAGCGTCCCGTCGGGCACCGACCTGACCGTGACCGAGGCGGCCCGCATCGCGCCGCGCCTCTACGCGATGGCGGGCGTCGGTCCGGGCGACATCGACGTCGCCGAGCTCTACGACTGCTTCACCTACTCGGTGGTCGTGCAGCTGGAGGACTACGGGTTCTGCGCCAAGGGGGAGGGCGGCCCCTACGCGGCGTCGGGCGCGCTCGCCCTGGACGGCGAGCTGCCGGTCAACACCCACGGCGGCTTCCTGTCGGAGGGCTACGTGCACGGCATCAACCACATCGCCGAGGCCGTCGCCCAGCTGCGCGGCACCGCGGGGGACCGGCAGGTCCCCGGCGCGGAGGTCGCCCTGTCCACCGCCCAGCCCGGGTACGTCCTCGCCGGCACCTCGGCCCTGATCCTGCGGAGCGACCGATGATGATCCCGCCCGAGCCGGACCGCGACTCCGCCCCCTGGTGGGAGGCGGTGCGCCGGCACGAGCTCACCGTGCAGCGCTGCGGCGGCTGCGGCGCGCTGCGCTTCCCGGCGCGGGCCGTCTGCAACCGGTGCCGCTCGCTGGAGTACGAGTGGACGCCGGTCGCGGGCACCGGCCGCGTCTACAGCTGGATCGTCAACCACCAGGTGTTCCTGCGCCCGATGAAGGAGCTCGTGCCGTTCCCGGTGCTGCTCGTCCGCCTCGACGAGGGCGAGGACCTGCTCATGTACGGCGGCCTCGCGGGCGGCGACGCCGCCGGCCTGCGCGACGGCCTGCCGGTCGAGGCCGTCTTCGAGGACGCCCCGGACGGGGCGGGCGCCACGATCGTCAACTGGCGCCCGCGCGCCGCCGCGCCCTGAACCCGCGGACCCCGGCAAAGCGCAGGTAGCGGACATCGCGGATAGCGGCCGCCCGTCCCGGCCGGTGCTGCGAGGCTGGGCGCATGAGCGACCAACAGACGCTGCGGTCGGCCGCCAACGCCCCCGACCACGGGCAGGGACCGCTCGGGCAGGTGGCGCACGCCGTGCTCGCCGAGCACCTCGGCGGCGCCCCGGCCGAACCGGCGCTGCACATCTGCCAGAACACGCTGCCCGACCCGCCGTTCCCGATGCCGGGCTTCGTCCGCCTCGCGCCCGGCCCCGGCTCCTGGGAGGCGGCGGCCGGCGACCTCGGCGCCTTCGTCCACGGCCTGGCCGGGGCGCTGCGGGCCGCGCCGGTGCCCCCGCCCGGCTCCTACGGGCTGCAGGAGCAGCGCATGCAGCGGATGCTGCGCTACGACGCCGCCGCCGTCTGCTTCGGCGCGCACGCGGTGGAGCCGGGATCGAGCGCGGCCGCCGACGCGCTCGCCGCCAACCTCGGCGAGGGGCTGCTGCACCCCGGCGACCTGGAGTCCTCGCCGGGCGCCCGGCCGATCACCGTCGTGTGGGCCGCCGACCGGACGGGCCGCGGCGTCATCGTGTACGGGCCGCCGGGGGGCGCCGAGGAGGCGTTCACCGCCGCCGGCGTCGGCGCGGGGTCCGGCGACCCCGTCCTGGCGGGGCTGGCCGAGATCGCGCGCGCCCAGTACGACTGGACGCGCGCGGCGTTCGGCCTCGGCTGACGCCCCGCGGGGCCGGTGCGGTCAGCCGCGCTCGGCGGCGGCCCGCGCGTGCAGCGCGGGCTTGTCGATCTTGCCGTTGGCGTTCACCGGCAGCGCGTCCACCGCGATCACCCGGCGCGGCACCTTGTAGTTGGACATGTTGGCGCGCGCCCACGCGATGATCGCGTCCGCGTCGACGCCCGCGCCCGGCCCGGCCCCGGCGGGCGGCACGACGTAGGCCCAGCCGACCTCGCCGAGCGCCTCGTCCGGCACGCCGATCACCGCGACCTGCCCGACCCGCGGGCAGCGCAGCAGCAGCCCCTCGATCTCGGCGGGGTAGGCGTTGAAACCGGAGACGATGAACATCTCCTTCTTGCGGTCGACGATGGCGAGGTTGCCGGCGTCGTCGAGGATCCCGATGTCGCCGCTGTGCAGCCAGCCGCCCGCGTCCACGGCCTCGGCGGTGCGCTCGGGGTCGTCCCAGTAGCCGCGCATGACGCCGTAGCCGCCGATGAGGATCTCGCCCGGCTCGCCGGGCGGCAGGTCGCGGCCGGCGTCGTCCACCACCCGCACCGTGACGCCGGGCACCGTGCGGCCGGTGGTCGCGGCGATGACCTCGACCGGGTCGCCGGCCCGCGTCATGGTGACGACGGTGCCCTCCATCAGCCCGTAGGCGTTGATCATCCGCTGCAGGCCGACCCGGTCCACCAGCCGGCGGATCAGCTCGGGCGGGACGGCGGCCGCCCCGCAGATCCCGACCCGCAGCGACGACACGTCCCGCCCGTCGAGCTCGTCGAGGATCTTGAAGAACATCGGCGGGGCGCCGGCGAGGACGCTCACCCGGTCGCGCTCGATGAGGTCCATCAGCTCGTCCGGCTTGAACAGCGCGACCGGCATCATCGTGGCGCGGCGCAGCACGCAGGCGAGCAGCCCGGCGTTGATGCCGAAGCCGTGCGAGAACGGCGCGATGATCGGGTACCGGTCGCCCTCGGTGAGGGTGACGACCTCCGACCAGTCCCAGTAGCCGCGCAGGAGCTGGGAGTGGAACAGCTCGACGCCCTTCGGGGCGCCGGTCGTCCCGGACGTCGCCATGATCGAGGCGAGGTCGCCGCCGCCGACCGCGAGCGCCCGCTCCTCGCCCGCCTCCGGCGCGACCTCCGCGCCGCGCGCGAGGAACTCCGCCCAGGTGAGGACGCCGGGGCGGCCCGGGGCGGTGCCGAGGACGACGACGTGCTCCAGGTCGGGCAGGTCGGCGTCCTTCAGCATGTCCAGGTAGGAGGTGCCCATGAAGCCCTCGGCGACGAGCAGCACCTTCGCGCCGACCTTGCGGAGCAGCGCGGCCGCCTCCAGGCCCTTGAACCGGGTGGACAGCGGAGCGATGACGCCGCCGGCGTCCCAGACGCCGTAGGCCGCGACGACCCAGTCGGGGTCGTTCGGCCCCCACACCGACACCCGGTCGCCGCGCTCGACGCCGAGCGCGATGAGCGCCCGCGCCGTCTCGGCGGCCCGCTCCCGCAGGTCGGCGAGGGTGAGCCGGGCGTCGCCGGCCACGACGGCGACGACGCCCGGGTGGCCGGCGGCCTGGTCGCGCAGCATGCGCGGGATCGTGCCCCAGGCGGGGACGGGCGCCAGGTCCTCGGCGCCCGCGCCGGCCGGGTTCACGACACCTGGGCGCGGTCGCGCCCGAGGTGGTGGCCGCGCTCGTCGGTCACGGTGCCCGGCCGCCGCTCCTCGGCGACCTCGGGCTCCACCACGACCTCGACGCCGATCGGGGTGAGCGCGTACAGGGCCTGCTGGACGCGGCCCTTCCACATGGGGTTCTTGACGAGGGTGTCGCGGTTGAACGCCACGTGCAGGCGGGCGGTGTCCAGGGTGCCGGCGCGGCTGATCCGCAGGTCCCACCGCGCGATGCCGTCGATCTTCGACAGCGCGGCGGCGATCTTGGGGACGGACAGCCAGCGGCCCTTGACCAGCACGTGCTCGCCGACGGTGTGCGCCGGGGCGGGGATCCCGGTCTCGCCGCCCGCGAGCCGGACCGCGTGCCCGGTGCGGACCGGCCCGTCGTGCCAGGCGTGCCGGACGGTGATCTCGGCGAGGCCGGCGTCGTGCGGCGCCTCCAGCGGCGCGTCCTTGGCCGGCGGCGCGAGCCCGAGGATCCCGTCGCGGACGGGGGTGAGCAGCGCCTCGCCGGGGTCGCGCCAGGCGACCGGGACGCCGAACACCGGGTCGGCGTACAGCTCGCGGACCGACGCCTCGAACTCGGCGGCGAGCTGCGCCCCGGCGCCGGCCGAGGCGATCTCGCCGACGAGCAGGATGTGCCGCAGCTCCAGGTCGAGGGGGTCGAGCAGGAACTCCAGGTGCAGCCGGGCGAGGAAGTCCATGGCGCCGGTCGGGGTGGCGACCAGCGCGGTCGCGCCGACCGCCTCCAGCGCGGTGTGCAGCCGCATCCGGCCGCGCGGGCCGACCGACGCGGCGGCCTGCGCGACGTCCGCGGCGGCCTGCGCGATCAGCGAGCCGGCGGGCTCGCCGTCGTCGTTCAGCGCGACGACGACGCGGTCGCGCTCGCCGATGCCCGCCGCGCGCAGCGTCGCGGCGGCGAGCTCGCGGGCGGCGGCGGCGTCGACCGGCGCGACGAGCTGCCCCTCGGGGGAGACCGCCAGCAGCCCCCGGGCCGAGCGGCCGCCGGGGAGGGTGGCGCGGGTCGGCCAGCTCACGGGGCGACCTCCTGCATGAACAGCTTCATCGAGGCGCAGACGTGCTCGTGGGCGAGGCCGCCGACCTGCGCCTGGAGGATGAGGTCGGTGGCGCCGGCGGCCCGGACGCGCTCGGCGGCCTTGCGCGAGCCCTCCACGTCGTCGATGACGACCATGGTCTGGTCGCGCAGGATCGCCATCGCCTCCTCCGGCGGCATCCCGACGGCCTGCTGGCCGAGGACGCGGTGGGTGGCGTGCCGGGCGTCGGTGTAGTCGGGCGGCGCGACCAGGTTGATCTGCCGGCGCAGGTACCAGAGGACGGGGTCGGCGGCGGTGTCCACCGCCTCCTGCTGGGTCGGCGCGACGTACCAGGGGATCATCAGCGCGATCCGCCGCGACTCGGGATCGAACCCGTTGTCGGCGAGGCACCGCTTGTACTGCGCGATGTCCTCGGCGACCGCGTCCAGGCCCTTCAGCATCGTCATGCCGAGCAGGTTGTAGCCCTGCTTGGCGGCGGCGAGGTAGCCGTCCAGCGAGGTCGAGGCGACCCACACCGGCGGGTGCGGCTCCTGCACCGGCCGCGGGTAGACCGCCACGTCGGGGATCTCGAAGTACTCCCCGGACCGGCTGACCGGCTGCCCGTCGGCGTTCCAGATGGCCAGGACCGCCTCCAGGGACTCCTCCCAGAGCTTGCGGGACTGCTCGAAGGGCCGCTGGAACGCCTGGTACTCCAGGGGGGACGCGCCGCGCCCGGTGCCGAACTCGACCCGGCCGCCGCTGATCACGTCCAGGGTGGCGACCCGCTCGGCGGTGCGGATCGGCGACTGGAACGGCAGCAGCACGACGCCGAGCCCGAGGTGGATGCGCTCGGTGCGCTGCGAGATGCCGGCCAGCACCAGGTCGGGGGCCGAGGAGTGGGAGAACCCGCGGGTGAAGTGGTGCTCGACGAACCAGGCGGTGTCGAATCCCAGCTCGTCGGCCAGCACGACCTGGTCCATGACGTTCTCGAACGCGCGCCGCTCCACCTCCCGGGAGCGGCCGCGCACTTCGAGTTCGTAGCCAAGGCTGACCCGTAGGGACGTCATCGAGCCTCCGGTGTGTAATGCTCCGCTGTGCCGAATTAAACCAAGCGCTCGCTTGGGAGATTAGCAGCAGGGGACCACCGCAACAAGTCGCCGGGAGGGCGGGGGCGGGGGAGCGGGCGCGGGCCGGGCGCCGGTCAGGAGGCGGGCGGCTCGGCGGGCGCGGGCACGGGGACGCCCGCGCCGGCGGACCCGTAGGCGCCGCAGAGGCCGTAGGCGCCGAACCCGGCGAGGAGCGCGCGGCCGGTGCCGGCGAGGCGCGCCCGGGTGCGCGCCGACAGGCGCGGCCCCTCCTGGAGGGCGAGCCAGGCGAGCCAGCCGACGCCGACGACGATCCAGTAGGACACCAGGCGGTACAGCCCGACGGCCGCGCCCGCCGGGGCGAGGGTGGCGCCGAAGGCGACCAGCGACGCGGCCATGCTGCTCTCGATCGCGCCGATGCCGCCGGGCAGCAGCGGCAGCAGGCTGCCGGCCGCCTGCGCGGCGAAGTAGGCGAGGGTGACGCCGGTCGGGGCGACCTCGATGCCGACGGCGCGGGCCGCCGCGAACAGCGCCAGGATGTCGGCCGTCCAGTTGGCGACCGCCAGCAGCGCGAGGACCGTCCAGTCGCGGCGGGTCGGCCGCAGCGCCTTCAGGCCGTCGCGGAGGCGCCGCGCCCACGGCTCGATCCGGCGGTGCCGGGCGATCGCGGCGACGGGGCGGCGGACGGCCCGCGCGAGCAGCGCCCGCGAGCGGGGGCGGGCCAGCGCGAGGACAGCGAGCGGGACGAGCGCGGCGGGGACGGCGAGGGCCGCCCCGGCGAGGCCGCGGGCGGTCGGGTCGGCGAGCAGGGCGAGCAGCCCGATCGCGGTGTAGGCGGTGGTCGTGATGACGCCGCCGAGGATGATGACGGCGGTGGCGAGGCGCGCGGACGCGCCGCTCCGCCGGAACTGCTGGAAGGTGAAGACCACGCTCACCGCCGGGCCGGCCGGCAGCGTCGTGGACAGCGCGTTGCCCGCGTAGGTGATCGCGAACATCCGGCGCATCCCGACGCGCAGCCCGCCGACCTTCAGCAGGCGCCGCTGGAGGCGGGCGAAGGCGCCCATGGACCCGGCCTCGGCGAGGACCACCACGAGCAGCCAGCCCGGGTCGGCGCCGCGCGCGGCGCTCCAGATCTCCCCGAGGTCGGGGAGCTGGTCGCTGAGGAAGGGCAGCGTGGCGAGCCCGAGCAGGACGAGGCCCCACTGCACCAGCAGGGTGCGCCGGCCCGACCTGCGGCCGGGGCGCTCCATCGGCGCGCCCGTGTCCTCGCCGGTGTCGGGAGCGGCGGAGGCGTGCGCCGGCGCGGCCATCACCTCTGCCATGTACCGGTCACCTCGCAAGCTGGTCCGCTTGGGGCAACCTCTGCCCAGGTAAAGGCATTCCCCCTTACGCGTCCAAAATTCGCGACGTGACCTGTGTCACGTCAGCCGCGGTCCCGCACGGCGACGAGCCCGCCGAGGACGCCCACGTAGGCGGTGCCGTCGGGACCGAGCGTGATCGGCGCCCAGTTGTTGTCGAACCACTTGCCGGTTCCGGTCAGCACCTTGTACGCGGTCCGGCCGCTGCGCGCGTCCACCGCCGTCAGGTACCAGGCGTCGATCAGGTCCTTGCGCGGCTCCTTGGTGTAGAGGTAGACGAGCCCGTTCGCGACGGACGCCTTGGCGACGGTGGACGGCGAGCGCTCGGCGCTCGTCCAGACCGTGCGGCAACCCGAGCCGGTCACGTCCACCCGGCTGACGCCGCCGGCCGACGAGCCGCCCGGAGGCAGCTCGAAGAAGTTGCGGTAGCCGTAGTTGTTCTCCACGAACAGGCTGTTCCCGTACCCGATGAGGGAGTTGTCGGTCGCGCTCCGCCCGCTGCCGAACACCGGGACCCGGCAGACGAGCCGCCCGGTGCGGCGGTCGCGGACGACGACGTGCATGCGGTCGTCGGCGTTGTCGGTGATCGCCACCAGGCCGTCGCCGAAGAACGTCGGGGTGGTGCCCGAGCCCTGGTCGATCTGGCCGGGCTTGCGGGCGGTCCCGCGGTCGTAGGCGCGCCGCCAGCGGACGAGCGGGGTGCCGTCCGGTCCCGCCTGCATCCGGTAGAGGGCGTGGTCGGAGACGACCGAGACGCCGTCCTCGGCGGCCGCGAACGAGTTCTGGACCTCCTCGCCGGCGAGCCGGACGGACCGCGCGGCGCCGGTCCGCGGGTCGAGGGTGCCGACGCGGCCCTGGCGGGTGACCCACCAGATGAGGCCGGTCCAGTCCGGGCCGACCGCGGTGATCGGGTCGCAGGCGCCCTTCGGCCAGGGGTTCGTCCAGGTGGCGCAGTCGTGGGGGAGCAGGCCGCTGAGGTCCCAGTCGTCGGTGACCTGGAAGCGCCACGTCCCGCCGGCGCCCCGGGCGTGCGCGAAGCGGCGCACGTGGAAGGCCGCGTCGGCGACGACGGCGCGGTCCTGCGGGTCCAGGTAGTAGTAGGCGCCGCCGGAGGTGTCGGTGAGGACCTTGTCCAGGTCGCCGCTCACCACCGCCTGCACGGTCGAGGCGCGCGGCGGGAGCGCGTAGGTCGCGAGGTCCCGGAGCGTCCTCGGGTCGATCAGCCGGAGCGTGAACGTCGGCCCGCTGGTGCACTGGGCGACGATGAGGCCGGTGCGGCGGGCGAAGGCGACGGTCGAGCAGAGGCCGGGCAGCCCGCCGCCCTTGGCCTCCGACCGCACCTGCGGCTCGCGGCCGAGCGGCCCGGCGAACGGGTAGGTGTCGGAGGCGTAGCTGTCGGCGTGCATGGACGACAGGCCGACCGCGCCCATGTACGGGTTGGCGGGCACGGGCGCGCCGGGCAGCCGGTGCGGGACGGCGGGGGAGCCGAGATAGGCGGGCAGGAGGCCCTTCCCCGGGCCGTCGGGGACGGGCGCCGCGCCCGCCGGCGCGGCGGCGAGGGCCAGGACGGCGGTGACGGCGGCGACGGTGGCGGTGATCGCACGTGGGGCGGCCATGCGGTCTCCTCGGCCCGGAAGGGCGGATCAAGGGGGCGGTTCGTCCGGAACATCGCGCGCCGGGCCTTTCCGGTTACGCCCCGGCCCGCCTACGATCCGGGCGTGGCCATCGACGCGGTGATCTTCGACTGGGGCGGCACGCTGACCCCCTGGCACGACGTCTCGCTCGGCGAGATGTGGCGCGAGCTCTGCGCCGCGCACCTGCCGGCCGGGGAGGTGGAGCGCGCCGCGGTGGCGCTGCTGGACGCCGAGGACGAGCTGTGGCGGCGGTGCCGGGACGAGCACCGCAGCGGCACCCTCGACGAGATCTTCGCGCTCGCCGGCGTCGCGGCGTCCGAGACCCTGCTCGCCGCCTGGTACGAGGCGTGGACGCCGCACACCTACACCGACCCGCACGCCTTCCCGCTGCTGCGCGCCCTGCGCGAGCGCGGCATCAAGGTCGGCGTGCTGTCCAACACCACGTGGTCGCGCGCCTGGCACGAGCGGATCTTCGCCCGGGACGGGGTGCTGGAGCTGCTGGACGGCGCCGTCTACTCCAGCGAGATCCCCTGGACCAAGCCGCACGCGGACGCCTTCCGGGCCGCGATGGACGCGGTCGGCGCGGACGACCCGGCCGCCTGCGTGTTCGTCGGCGACCGCCCCTACGACGACATCCACGGCGCCCAGTCCGCGGGGCTCCGCGCCGTCCTGCTCCCGAACGGCAGCGTCCCCCCGCACGACGTCGTCCCCGACGCCGTCATCAGCGGCCTGGACGAGCTGCTCCCGCACATCGACCGCTGGTCGGACGGCCGCTGACCGCAGGCCAGGGCCTTGCGGCGCGCCTTGTAGCGTGGAGGGCATGCCCGCCTCCTTCCGCCTGCCCGGCATGGTCTGCACCGACCACCTGCTCGACGTCCCGCTCGACCACGCCGACCCCGGCGGGCCGGCGATCGGGCTGTACGCGCGCGAGGTCGTGGCGGCGGGCCGCGAGGACGCGGGACTCCCCTGGCTGCTGTTCCTCCAGGGCGGTCCCGGGGGCAAGGCCACCCGGCCGAACGCCGGCGCCGCCTGGCTGCCCGAGGCGTTGAAGCACTACCGGGTGCTGCTCATGGACCAGCGCGGCACGGGCCGCAGCACCCCCGCCACCCGGCAGACCCTTCCCGCGGACCCGGCGGACGCCGCCGCCTACCTCGGCCACTTCCGCGCCGACGCGATCGTCCGCGACGCCGAACTGCTCCGCCGCCGCCTGGCGGGCGACCGGCCCTGGAGCGTCCTCGGGCAGAGCTTCGGCGGCTTCTGCACCGTCACCTACCTGTCGCAGGCGCCCGAGGGCCTCGCCGAGGCGTTCGTCACCGGCGGCCTGCCCGGTCTCACCACCGGCCCCGACGAGGTGTACCGCGCCGCCTACCCGCGCGTCCTCGCCCACAACGAGCGCTACTTCGCCCGCTACCCCGGCGACCGGGACGCCGCCCGGCGCGTCCGGGACCACCTCGCCGAGCACGACGTGCGCCTGCCCGGGGGAGACCGGCTGACGCCGCGCCGCTTCCAGACGCTCGGCATCGCCTTCGGATCGTCCGCGCGCTTCGACGCCCTGCACTTCCTGCTGGAGGAGGCGTTCGCGGGCGAGGAGCTCTCCGACGCGTTCCTGCGCGGCGTGGACGCGGAGGTCTCCTACGCCGGGCAGCCGCTCTACGCGCTGCTGCACGAGGCGATCTACTGCCAGGGCGGGGCGTCGCGGTGGGCGGCCGAGCGGGTGCGCGCCGAGTTCCCCGAGTTCGCCCCCGACGCGGACGAGGTCCGGTTCACCGGCGAGATGATCTACCCGTGGTTCTTCGACGAGGACCCCGCGCTCCGCCCCCTCCGCGACGCCGCCGGGCTGCTCGCCGACCGCGCGGACTGGCCCGCCCTCTACGACGCCGGGCGGCTCGCCGCCAACACCGTCCCGGTCGCCGCCGCCGTCTACCACGACGACATGTACGTCGACCGCGAGGACTCCCTGCGCACCGCCGCCGCCATCCGCGGCCTGAAACCGTGGGTGACCAGCGAGTACGCGCACAACGGGCTCGCCGCGGACGGGCGCGTGTTCGCCCGCCTGCGCGCCATGGCGCGCGGCGAGGTGTGAGCGGCGAGGTGTGAGCGGCGCCCGCCCGCCGGAGGTCAGCCGGGGTGGTCGGAGGCCGGGCGCCCGTCCTCCCGCGGCACCCCCGCGATCTTGAAGAGCTCCTCCACCTTGGCGTTGACCCGCGCCAGGTCGGCCCGCGCGGTCACCGCCTCCGCGCGCGCCCGGTGCGCCTGCCCGCGCGCCTCGTCCCGCTCGGCCGTGAGCTGGGCGAGCTGCTCGCGGTAGGCCGCGCGCAGCTCGCTGAGGTCGGAGTGGCCGGTGTGCTGTTCGACGGTCATCGCTGGTTTCCTCCCCCGAGTGAAGCCAGATCCGGTAACAGGAGTGAACGCCGTGAAAGCGGACAAAGTTCCCAACGGGTCGCAGGGGGTGCGCCCGTCCGGCGCTAACCTGGCGTCATGCCCGTCCCCCTGAGCAGCCCGGCCGCCGCGCTCGCGGGCGGCCCGGCCGCCCCCCGGGACACCGCCCGCGACTGGGCGATCGTGGACGTGGAGACCTCCGGCCTGCTCGCCGGGCGGCACCGGGTGCTGTCGGTCGCGGTGATCACCGCCGGGCCGGACGGGACCCCGGCCGCCGAGTACAGCACCCTGCTGGACCCCGGCTGCGACCCCGGGCCCGTGCACGTCCACGGCCTGACCCGGGAGGTCCTGGCGGGCGCGCCGACCTTCGAGCAGGTCGCGGGCGACCTCGCCGGGCTGCTGGAGGGGCGCGTCCTGGTCGCCCACAACGCCCCCTTCGACCACGCCTTCCTGACCGGCGAGTTCGGCCGCGCCGGCGTCCCCTCGCCGATCGGGTCCTGGCTCTGCACGCTGATGCTGAGCCGCCGCCTCGCGCTGCCCACCCCGAACCTCAAGCTCGGCACCCTCGCCGCCCACTACGGCGTCGGCCACGCCCGCGCGCACGACGCCCTGGAGGACACCCGCGCCCTCGCCGGCGTCTTCCGCGGCCTGCTCGCGGGCGCGGCGGCCGGCGGCGTCACGCTCCCGGTGATGGACGGCCCGCCCGCCCAGTTCCTGTACCGGCCGCCGATCCCCAAGGTGCCCTGCGCGTTCCGCTGCCCGGGGCGGCTCGCGCCCGGCGGCCCGCTGGTGCAGGGCATGAAGGTCGCCATCACCGGCGACACCGCCGTGGACCGGTTCGAGCTGTCGCGGCGCGGCTCGGCGGCCGGGCTCGACATGATGAGCTCGGTCAGCCGCACCACGAGCGCGCTCGTCGCCAACGACCCCCGCTCCGGCAGCGCCAAGGCCCGCCGCGCCCTCGCCGAGGGCGTCCCGTTCCTCACCGAGGACGCCTTCCTCGCCCTGCTGGACGACGTCCGCCCGGGCGTCCCCCGCTAGGCCGTGTCTCGACGCCATCCGCCCTACTGCGCGACGTCGAGACACGGCCTAGCCGCGCGGCTCGCCGGTCTGCTCGCCCGGCTCGGGACGCGGCGGCAGCGCGCTCGCCGGGAGCCCCGGGAACGCCGCCGGCGGCGGTCCCTGACCGGCGTTCGCCCGCCACATCACCGACCGCGCGATCGCCTGCTGCATCGCCTTGGCGCCGAGCGTGCGCAGGGCCCCGCCCGGCACGCCCGCGAGACCCGTGTAGGCGGTGACGAGGTCGTCCTCCAGCGCCGCGGCGAGCTGCGCGGCCGTCCGCGCCGAGGTGACCCGCACCGGCAGCCGGTAGGCGGCGGCCGCCGCGTCGGGCCGGCCGCCGAGCCCGGTGATCCGGGACGCCAGGGCGTCGCGCGCCGACCGGTGCGCGTTCCACAGCTGCGTCGCGGTGTCGCGGAGCGGCGGCCGCAGCCGCGCGCCGAGCACCCCGTACCCGTACACCGCCGCGTGCTCGGCCCGCAGCGCCGCTTGGAGCGCGTCGACGCCCCGGGTCACGCCGGCCTCGCCAGGAACGCCGCGTGCCCCGCCTCGCAGGCGCCGATGCTCGCCAGCAGCTGCGCCAGCCCCGCGCTCGCCTCGGTGACGTCCGCCACCCGCGCGGCCGCCGCGCGCGACTCGGCGGCGCGGAGCGCGGCCAGCGCCTTGGACCTGGAGGACGGCACCGTCGTGGTGTGCGGGGACGGCGTCGCGCCGCCCTCGCCCGCGCGGTCGCCCGACCCCGGCAGGTAGTGGCGGCGCAGCACGTCCAGGTGCTCGCGGTGATGCGCGAGGATGGGGTCCAGGACGCCCGCCAGCGCCGCGTGCGCGCCGCGCGCGGCCTCGTAGAGGGCGATGAGGTCCTGCTCGGCGGCCATCGCGCCGACCAGGACGGGCACCTCGGCGCGCGCCGACGCCTTCGTCGCGTCCGCCCGGCGGCACCCGCCGAGCAGCGGCACCGCGAGCGCCCCCGCCCCCAGCAGGGCCGCACCGAGGACGGGACGCCGCCGGACGGGGGCGCTGGCATCGGGCACGCGTGCTCTCCTCGTCGCGGGATCCGGAGCGGCCGGGACGGGCCGGGCCCGCGTTCGCCGTCCGGGCGGCGGGCGCCTCCAGCATTCCACACCCGGCGCGCCGGTGAGCCGACCGAAAGACCGCTGGGGTGTCCGGCTGTCGATAGTCTTGAAGGGCCGACCCGACACAGGCGGCCACACCACAACACGAGGAGGTCCCATGAGCGTCGAGTCCGACGGCGGACACGCTCAGCGGGGCCGCGACGGCGGAGCGTCCCCGGCCGGCCGGGCCGGCGCGCACGCCGAGCTGACCCGGCTGCTGGAGCCCGCGGTCACCGCCGCCGGGTACGACCTGGAGGAGGTCGACGTCCGGTCCGCCGGCCGCCGCCGCCTCGTCAAGGTCGTGGTGGACGCCGACGACGGCGTCGACCTCGACGACATCGCCGACGTCAGCCGCATCGCCTCCGACCTCCTGGACGCCTCCGACGTGATGGGCAGCGCCCCCTACGTCCTGGAGGTCACCTCGCCGGGCGTCGACCGCCCCCTCACCGAGGAGCGTCACTGGCGGCGCGCCGCCGGCCGGCTGGTGCAGGTCCGGCTCGCGGACGGCGACGAGGTCGAGGGCCGCGTCGTCGCGGCCGACGGCGAGGGCGTCGAGCTGGACGTGGTGACCAGGGCCAAGGCCAAGGGCGCCAAGCCCCGCACGGACCGGCGCCGCTACGGCCACGCCGAACTGGCGAGCGGCCGCGTGCAGGTGGAGTTCAGCCGTCCCGGCGAGCCCGCCGCGCCCGGCGACGAGGCCGCCGGCGAGCCCGCCGAGCCCGACGAAACGCGTTCTCCGGCCGAGCCGGAGTAGAGGGGGGAGCCTCATGGACATCGACATGACGGCCCTGCGCGCCCTGGAGAGCGAGAAGGACATCTCGCTGGAGGTCGCGATCAAGGCCATCGAAGACGCACTGCTGATCGCCTACCACCGGACCGAGGGCGCCGCCGCGCGCGCCCGGGTCGAGGTGGACCGCGCCACCGGCCACGTCACGGTGCTGGCCACCGAGACCGACGACGAGGGCGACGCGGTCCGGGAATACGACGACACCCCCGAGGGTTTCAGCCGCATCGCCGCGACCACCGCCAAGCAGGTCATCCTGCAGAAGCTGCGCGACGCCGAGGACGAGCTCACCTTCGGCGAGTACGCCGGCCGCGAGGGCGACATCGTGTCGGGGATCATCCAGCAGGGCAACGACCCGCGCAACGTGCTGGTCGACCTCGGCAAGATCGAGGCGGTGCTGCAGCCCCAGGAGCAGGTGCCGGGCGAGCGCTACGAGCACGGCGAGCGGCTGCGCGCCTACGTGGTCCAGGTCCGCAAGGGCCACCGCGGCCCGTCGGTGCAGCTGTCGCGCACCCACCCGAACCTGGTGCGCAAGCTGTTCGCCCTGGAGGTCCCCGAGATCGCCGACGGCACCGTGGAGATCGCCGCGATCGCCCGCGAGGCCGGCCACCGCACCAAGATCGCGGTGCGCTCGCGCAAGCCCGGGGTGAACGCCAAGGGCGCCTGCATCGGCCCGGTCGGCAGCCGGGTCCGCAACGTCATGGCCGAGCTGCACGGCGAGAAGATCGACATCGTGGACTTCGCCGAGGACCCGGCCGAGTTCGTCGGCAACGCGCTGTCGCCGGCGCGGGTCACCTCGGTCGAGGTCGTCGACGCCGACGCCCGCGTCGCCCGGGTGATCGTGCCCGACTACCAGCTGTCGCTGGCGATCGGCAAGGAGGGCCAGAACGCCCGCCTCGCCGCCCGCCTCACCGGCTGGCGGATCGACATCCGCGCCGACACCGAGCAGCAGCCCGGCCGCGACGAGCGGCGGGACGACCGCCAGGCCGAGCGGCGCGACGAGCGGGCGGGCGCGGAGTAGCGCCCGAGCGGCGCGGATGACCCCGGGCGCGCCCGGGAAGGTATGAGGTAGGTCACGCCGGGGCCGGGATCGGCCCCGGCTCCGGACGGTCGGGGGGACGTGGACGGCATGCGGCAGGACCCCGGGGCGTCCGGGCGCGGTAGACTCATGCCACGTGGCCGGTCGGTCCCGATGCGCACGTGTGTGGGCTGTCGGGCTCGCACGGCCAAGTCCGACCTGTTGCGCCTGGTGGTCGTCGGGAACGTCATCGTTCCTGATGGCCGCGGGCGGCTGCCGGGACGGGGCGCCCACCTGCACCCCGATCCGGCGTGCCTGGAGCTCGCCGAACGCCGTCGGGCGTTCCCCCGGGCGTTCCGCCTGGCGGGACCGCTCGACTCCGGTGCGCTACGGGACGGGCTTGCGGTGCAGTCCGCGCAGCAGCAGGATGGCCAATCGGTAAGCGACGTCTAGTCGGAAGCAGGTCGAGATTGCTATGAGCGCTCGATGAGCACGCCGCGATGAGTACGGCAAGGTAACCACGGTCCGGTGGCCGCACCCCCGGACCGAGTAGGGAGTGCAGTGGCCAAGGTCCGTGTATACGAGCTCGCCAAGGAGTTCGGGGTAGAGAGCAAGGTCGTCATGGCCAAGCTCACCGAGATGGGCGAGTTCGTACGGTCGGCGTCCTCCACGATCGAGGCGCCGGTCGTTCGCAGGCTCACGGAAGCCTTCAATTCCGGAAAGTCCGGTGGCAAGCCGGGGTCGGCCAAGAAGCCGTCCTCCGGTCCCCGCCCCGGCCCGCGCCCGGGTCCCTCGGGCGGCGGCGACCGCGGCGACCGTTCGGCCGCCCCGAAGCCCGGCCCGCGTCCGGGCCCGCGGCCCGCGCCGCAGGCCTCCGCGCCGTCGGCACCCGAGGCGCCCGCGCATCCGGCTCCGGCCGCGCCCGCGCCCGTCCAGCAGGCCCCGTCGGCTCCGGCCGCGCCCGCCGTGCCGCCCGCGCCCTCCGGCGCGCCGCGTCCCGGCCCGCGTCCCGCTCCGGGGCCGGTCCCGCCGGCGCCGAGCACGCCGGTGAACGCCCCGGCCGCGCAGAGCCGCCCGTCCGGCGGCGCCGCCCCGGCCGGGCCGAAGCCCGGCCCGCGCGCGCCGAAGCCCGGCCCGCGTCCCGCGCCCCGCTCCGGCGGCGGTGGCGGTGGCGGCCGTCCGGGTTCCCCGCGTCCGGGCAACAACCCGTTCAGCTCGACCAACACCGGCATGGGCCAGTCGCCCAAGCCGGGCCCGCGTCCCGGTCCGCGCACCGAGGGCGGTCCCGCCTCGCGCGACGAGCGCGCCGGCGGTCCCCGTCCGGGTCCGCGTCCGGGCGGTCCCCGTCCCGGCGGTCCCGCCGGTGCCGGCGGCCCGCGTCCGGGCGCCGGCTCCATGCCGCCGCGTCCCGGCGGCGGCGGTGGCGCGGGCGGTCCGCGCCCCAGCCCGATGAGCATGCCCTCCTCGCGTCCGGCGAGCTCGCCGGGCCGCGGCGGTCCCGGCGGCGGCGGCCGTCCCGGCGGCGGTGGCCGTCCGGGCGGCGGCGGTGGCGGCGGCCGTCCCGGCGGCGGCGGTCGTCCCGGTGGCGGCGGCGGTGGCTTCGGCGCCCCGCGCGCCGGCGGCGGCGGTCGTCCCGGCGGTGGCGGCGGCTTCGGCCCCCGTCCCGGTGGCGGCGGGCCGCGCGGCCGCGGCGGCACGCAGGGCGCCTTCGGGCGTCCCGGCGGCCGGCCGGGCCGTGCCCGCAAGTCGAAGCGGGCGCGTCGCCAGGAGTTCGAGAACATGCAGGCCCCCGCGTCGGGCGGTATCTCCGCCCCGCGCGGCAACGGCAAGGTCATCCGCCTGCCGCAGGGCGCCACGCTGACCGACTTCGCCGAGAAGATCGGCGCCAACCCGGCGTCGCTCGTCGCGATCATGATGCACCTCGGCAAGATGGTCACCGCGACGCAGTCGGTCGACACCGACGACCTGCAGCTCCTCGGCGCCGATCTGGACTTCGACGTCCAGGTCGTCAGCCCCGAGGACGAGGACCGCGCGCTGCTGGAGCAGTTCGACATCGAGTACGGCGAGGACGAGGGCGGCGAGGAGGAGCTCCAGTCGCGCCCGCCCGTGGTCACCGTCATGGGTCACGTCGACCACGGCAAGACCCGCCTGCTCGACGCGATCCGCAACGCCAACGTGGTGGCGGGCGAGGCCGGCGGCATCACCCAGCACATCGGCGCCTACCAGGTCGAGACCGAGGTGGACGGCGAGCCCCGCAAGATCACCTTCATCGACACCCCGGGCCACGAGGCGTTCACCGCCATGCGCGCCCGCGGTGCCGACACCACCGACCTGGTGGTGCTGGTGGTCGCGGCGGACGACGGCGTGAAGCCGCAGACCACCGAGGCGATCGACCACGCCCACGCGGCCGGCGTCCCGATCGTGGTCGCGGTCAACAAGATCGACAAGGAGGGGGCGGACCCGCAGCGGGTGCGCGCCCAGCTCACCGAGTACGGCCTGGTGGCCGAGGAGTTCGGTGGCACCACGCAGTTCATCGACGTGTCCGCCCGCGAGGGCATCAACATCGACGGCCTGCTGGAGTCGATCGTGCTGACCGCCGACGCCGAGCTGGAGCTCGTCGCCAACCCGGACATGCCGGCGCAGGGCTCGGCCATCGAGGCCCACCTGGACAAGGGCCGCGGCGCCGTCGCGACCGTCCTCGTCCAGCGCGGCACGCTGCACGTCGGCGACTCCATCGTGTGCGGCGTGGCCCACGGCCGCGTCCGCGCGATGCTCGACGAGAACGGCAACCAGCTGGAGGAGGCGGGCCCGTCCCGCCCGGTGCTGGTGCTCGGCCTCACCGCCGTGCCCGGCGCGGGCGACAACTTCCTGGTCGTCGAGGACGACCGGGTGGCCCGCCAGATCGCCGACAAGCGGACGGCGCGCAAGCGCAACGCCGAGCTGCTGCGGTCCCGCAAGAGCTCCTCGCTCGAGGAGCTGTTCAAGGACCTGGAGCGCGGCGAGCGCGACGAGCTGCTGCTCATCCTCAAGGGCGACGTGTCCGGTTCGGTGGAGGCGCTGGAGGACTCGCTCCTCAAGATCGACGTCGGCGACGAGGTCAGCCTGCGGGTCATCCGCCGCGGCGTCGGCGCGATCACCCAGGACGACGTCAACCTGTCGCTGGCGTCCGAGGGCGCGGTCATCATCGGCTTCAACGTGCGTCCCGAGCGGAACGCGCAGGAGCTGGCCGACCGCGAGGGCGTGGACATCCGCTACTACTCGGTCATCTACCAGGCGATCGAGGAGGTCGAGGCGGCCCTCAAGGGCATGCTCAAGCCGGAGTTCGAGGAGGCCCAGCTGGGCACCGCCGAGGTCCGCGAGCTGTTCAAGGTCCCGCGCATCGGCAACATCGGCGGCTGCATGGTCACCTCGGGGATCATCCAGCGCAACGCCAAGGCCCGCCTGGTCCGCGACGGCGTCGTGGTCGCCGACAACCTCACGGTGTCGTCGCTGCGCCGCTTCAAGGACGACGCGACCGAGGTCCGCGAGGGCTTCGAGTGCGGTATCGGCGTCGGTTACAACGACCTGAAGACGGGCGATGTGATCGAGTGCTTCGAGATGCGGGAGAAGCCCCGCGCCTGAGGCGACGGCCGTGCGAACGAGCGGATGAATAACCAGTGACGTGACGCCAGGTTGATCTTCTAACCTGGCGTCACGTCATGTCGGCGGCCGGGGCGGCCGCACCGCCCCGGCCGCCGGCCGGGAACACGCCGCCGCCCCGCCGTCGTTCCATCTGAGGCACAACGACCGAGGTGATCGACCAGGTGTTCGTCGGCGCGCTGACACTGGACCTGCTGCTGGGCGACGTCCACTCGCTCAAGCAGAAACGGGGGGTGATCCGGCCGATCATCGCCGAGGTGCAGCGGCACTTCCCGGCGGTGGCGGTGGCCGAGACGGGGGACAACGACCTGCACCGCAGGGCGCGGATCGGGGTGGCGGTGGTGTCGGGCACCGCCGCCAACTGCACCGACGTGCTCGACCGGTGCGAGCGGCTGGTGGCCGGCCGGCCCGAGATCGAACTGCTGTCGGCGCGGCAGCGGCTCTTCAACGACGAGGACTAGCGGCCCGCCGCGGCGCCCCAGGAGGCGCCAGGGGGGACGCTGTACAGAAAAGGAGTGCGATCGTGGTGGACGCAGCCCGGGCGCGCAAGCTCGCCGACCGCATCCAGCAGATCGTGGCGGAGATGCTGGAGCGCCGGATCAAGGACCCGCGGCTCGGCTTCGTGACCGTGACCGACACCCGCATCACCAACGACCTGCGGGACGCCACCGTCTACTACACGGTCTACGGGACCGACGCCGAGCGGGCGGAGAGCGCCGCGGCGCTGGAGAGCGCCAAGGGCGTCATCCGCACCGAGGTGGGGCGGAAGACCGGGGTGCGGCACACCCCGTCCCTCACCTTCGTCCCCGACGAGGTCATGGAGAACGTCGCGCACATCGACGACCTGCTGGCCAAGGCCCGCGCCCGGGACGCCGAGGTGGCGCGGGCGGCGCAGAGCGCCTCCCCGGCCGGCGAGGCCAACCCCTACCGCACGGCGGGCGAGGTCGACGAGGCGGACGAGGACGCCGGCGACGAGGACGCCGCCGGGCCGCGGACGCCGTGACCGGCCCGGCCGCGGCCTGCGCCCCCGCCGGCGACGCCGCCGGCGGGGCGTACCGGCCCCTCCTCCAGTGGGACCGGGCGCTCCGCCTGATCCGCACGGCGGAGGAGGTCTGCCTCGCCTGCCACGTGGTGCCCGACGGCGACGCGCTCGGCTCGATGCTGGCGCTCGCGCAGGCGCTGCGCGGCCTCGGCAAGCGCGTCCTCGCCTCGTTCGGCGAGCCGTTCACGGTGCCGGCCAGCCTGCGGTTCCTGCCGGGCCAGGAGATGCTCGTCGAGCCGTCCCGGATCCCGGCCGCGCCGCAGCTGATGATCGCGCTGGACGCGGCCGGCCCGGACCGGCTCGGCGGCCTCGCCGGCCCGGCGTCCCGGGCCCGCCACCTGATCGTCCTGGACCACCACGCGACCGGCCGCGACTTCGGCCCGGCGGTGCGGCTGGTGGACGGATCGGCCGCCGCGACCGCCGTCCTCGTCGACGAGCTGATCCGGCGCCTCGGCGTGCGGCTCACCAACCCGATGGCGCAGGGCCTGTACGCCGGGCTCGCCAGCGACACCGGCTCGTTCAAGTACCCGTGCACGACGCCGCAGGTGCACGATCTCGCCGGCCGGCTGCTGGAGGTCGGCGTCCGCCCCGAGGCGGTGAGCCGCGAGCTGTGGGACCGCGCCCCGTTCGGCTACCTCCAGGTGCTCGCGGGCGCGCTCGCCCGCGCCCGGCTGGAGCGCGACGCGGCGGCCGGCCACGGCCTGGTCTGGACGACGATCGCCCGCGCCGACCGCGGCGACGTCCGCTACGACCAGCTGGAGGGCGTCATCGACCAGCTCCGCCGCGCCGACGAGGCCGACGTCGCGGTCGTGCTGAAGGAGACCGACGAGGGCGACTGGTACGTGTCGACGCGGTCCAAGGGGGCCGTGGACGTGGCCCGCGCCTGCGCGGTGCTCGGCGGCGGCGGCCACGCCGGCGCCGCCGCGGCCACCGCCGCCGGCCGCCCCGAAGAGATCATGGACCGGCTGCGCGCGGAGCTGCGCGCCGCCGGACCGCCCACCCCGGAACCGGAGCCCGCCCCGTGAACTCAGGACTCGTCATCGTCGACAAGCCCGCCGGCTGGACCTCGCACGACGTGGTCGCGCGGATGCGGCGGATCGCGGGCACGCGGCGGGTCGGCCACGCCGGGACGCTGGACCCGATGGCGACCGGCGTCCTCGTCGTCGGCGTGGAGAAGGCGACCCGGTTGCTCGGCCACCTCGCCCTCACCGAGAAGGGCTACGACGGCACGATCCGGCTCGGGCAGGCCACCAACACCGACGACGCCGAGGGCGAGATCACCGCGACGGCGTCCGCCGCGGGCGTGACCGACGCCGCGGTCGCGGCCGGGATCGCCGCCCTCACCGGGCCGATCGAGCAGGTCCCGCCGCAGGTCAGCGCCATCAAGGTGAACGGAGAGCGGGCCTATAAGTCGGCCCGCAAGGGCGAGGAGGTCGCGCTGAAGGCGCGGCCGGTGACCGTCTCCCGGTTCGAGGTGACGGCCGTGCGCCGCGACGGCGACCTGCTCGACCTGGACGTGTCGATCGCCTGCTCGTCGGGCACCTACATCCGGGCGCTGGCCCGCGACCTCGGCGCGTCCCTCGGCACCGGCGGCCACCTCACCGCGCTCCGCCGGACCCGCGTCGGCCCCTACGGCCTCGCGCGGGCGCGGACGCTGGAGCAGCACGCCGCCGCGCTGGAGCTGCTGCCGATCGGCGACGCCGTCGCCGCCGCGTTCCCGCGCCGCCAGGTGGACGAGGACGACGCCCGCAAGGTCCGCCACGGGGGACGGCTGCGCGCCGCCGGCCTCGGCCCCGGCCCCGTCGGGGTGTTCGGGCCCGACGGGGCGCTGCTGTCGCTGGTGGAGGAGCGCGACGGCGTCGCCCGGCCCCTCGCCGTCTTCGTCTAGCCGGGCGGCCGGGCGGTCCTAGAAGCGGAAGTCGGCGCGGACGGCGTCGTGGTCGCTGCCGGGCGTCCGCGCCGTCGCGGCGTCCACCGGGTCGAGGCCCCGGTACAGGATGTGGTCGGGGCGGGCCAGCGGGAACGACGACGGCCAGGTGAACCCGAGGCCCGACCCGGCGTCGCCCTGGGCCTCGCGGAGCGCCGGCACGAGCGCGCCGAGCTTGCGGTCGGTGGTCGCGGTGTTGAGGTCGCCGAGCAGCAGGACCCGCCCGGAGGCGTCGGCGCGCACCCGCGCGGCGAGCCGGTCCATGGTCGCGTCGCGCTCGCCGGTGTCGCCCGGCCGCGCCGACCCGAGGTGCGCGACGTAGACGGTGAGCGGGCCGTCGCCGGTGGCGACGACGGCGCGGAGCGCGCGCGGCCAGCCGAGCCCGAGGTCGACCGGCCCCGACGAGGTGATCGGCAGCCGGCTCCACAGCCCGACGGTGCCGCGCACCACCCGGTGCGGGTAGGCGGCGTCGAGCCGGGCGGTGGAGGCGCCCGCCCGGATCTCCTGGAGCGCCAGCAGGTCGGGCCGGTCGGCGATGAGCCGCGCGGCGGTCCGGGCGGGGACGGGGTTGGCGGCGTACATGTTCTGGCTCATCGCGCGCAGGTCGTAGCGGCCGCCGGACGGGGACGCGGGCAGGAACGCCGTCCCGAACAGCGCGGCCCACACCGCCGCGGCGACGGCGACCGCCGCCCCGGCGAGCGGGGCGCGGCGCAGCGCGGCCGCGAGGGCGAGGACGGGCACGGCGGCGCCGAGCCAGGGGAGCCCGGTGTCCAGCAGGGTGCCCGCGTCGCCGGGCACCAGGCGGTGGCCCGCGAGGAGGGCCGCGACGGCGAGGGCCGCGGCGGCGGTGAGCAGGCCGCGGCGCGGTGCGCGCCCGCGGCCGGGCCGCGTGCCGGGCGCCCGTTCCAGGGTCTGCTGAGTCACGCCGCCGACGCTACCGGCGGCGCCGGAGTGCCCTGGACCGGGCGCCCGCGCTACCGGTGAGTACACTCCGGCGTGGCCGGCCGGGACGCCAACCCCGCCCCTCCGGTCGTCGCACGTGGCGCCGCATGGCACCCTTTAAGTCGACAGAAGAACGGCGGGCAGGTCCGACGCAGGGAGAGCATGGTGCGGCGCTGGCACGGCCTCGATGAGGTCCCGTCCGACTGGGGCAGGTCGGTCGTCACCATCGGCGTGTTCGACGGCGTGCACCGCGGCCATCAGCGGATCGTGCGGAGCGCGGCCGAGCAGGCCCGCGAGCGCGGCCTCCGCTCGGTCGTGATCACCTTCGACCCGCACCCCGACGAGGTGGTGCGCCCCGGCACCCACCCGCCGCTGCTGACCTCCACCCGCCGCCGCGTCGAGCTGCTGGAGAGCCTCGGCACCGACGCCGTCGCGGTCGTCCCCTTCACCCTGGAGCTGTCCAGGGTGCCGCCGGACGAGTTCGTCCGGACGGTGCTGGTGGAGCGGCTGCGCGCCGCGCACGTGATCGTCGGCGAGGACTTCCGGTTCGGGCACAAGGCCAAGGGCGACGCGGCGCTGCTGACCGAGCTCGGCACCAAGTACGACTTCACCGCCGAGGGCGTGCCGCTCGTCGCCAACGGCGACACGATCTCCTCCACCAACATCCGCGCCCGCCTCGACGAGGGCGACGTCGCGGCCGCGGCGAGGGCGCTCGGCCGCCCGCACCGCGTCGAGGGCGTCGTCGTGCGCGGCCACCAGCGCGGCCGCCTGCTCGGGTTCCCGACCGCCAACCTGGAGACGCTGCCGCACACCGCGATCCCGGCGGACGGGGTGTACGCGGGGCGGCTCGTCTGCGACTCCGACCGCTACCCCGGCTTCTCCTGGCCGGCGGCGATCTCCATCGGCACGAACCCGACGTTCGAGGGCACCGCCGAGCGGACCGTCGAGGCGTACGCGCTGGACCGCGACGACCTGGACCTGTACGGCGAGCACATGGGCGTCGACTTCACCGACCGCATCCGCGACACCCTGAAGTTCGCGTCCGTCGACGCGCTGGTCGCCGAGATGCACCACGACGTCGCCGAGGCGCGCCGGCTCACCGGCGCCGCCGGGCCCGCCTAGGACCCCCGCCCCCGCCGCGACCTGCCCGGACACCCGACGATCACGGGGCGCTCCGCTCCGTGACCGTGGGGCTTTCGGGCATGGTACGGTGAATAGTCGCCGGGCAATCGCCCGGCCCGGGCGTGCTGCACCCTCATGCGGCCCGCCGCTTTTACGTTGCGCACCAGGCGGACCGCCGGCCGGGAGCCGGGATCTGCGGGTGACGAACCCATCGAAGGAGCCACGTGTCGCTCGACACCGCCACCAAGAACAAGATCATTTCCGAGTACGCGACCACTGAGGGTGACACCGGCTCGCCGGAGGTCCAGGTCGCGCTCCTGACCCGGCGGATCAACGATCTGACCGAGCACCTCAAGGAGCACAAGCACGACCACCACAGCCGCCGCGGCCTCCTGCTGCTGGTCGGCCGCCGTCGCCGGCTCCTGAAGTACCTGTCCAACAAGGACATCAACCGCTACCGCGCGCTCATCGAGCGCCTCGGCCTGCGGCGCTAGCACGCTCGGGGAGCGGACCGCCGGTCCGCTCCCCGCTCCGCGTCCCGGCCCGGTCGCCCGCCGGCCGCCGCGCGGCACAACCGCATACCTGAGACCAACCCCCGCGGACACCGTTGGTGCGGCCGGTCCTCGGTAGTGGCCTCCGGATCCGGGCAGGATCCGGGTGCTTCGATCGAAGACCGGCACTGCGTAGAAAGCCACGGGTAACGGCCGCGGGGACGAACCGGACCATGGAGGTTCCCCGTGACAGATGCCCCGCGCATCGAAGGTGCGCAGAGCACCGAAGCTGTGATCGACAACGGCTCGTTCGGCACCCGGACGATCCGCTTCGAGACCGGGCGCCTCGCCCGGCAGGCGGCCGGCTCGGCCGTCGCCTACCTCGACGACGAGACGATGGTGCTGTCGGCCACCACCGCCTCCAAGAAGCCCAAGGACAACCTGGACTTCTTCCCGCTCACCGTCGACGTCGAGGAGCGGATGTACGCCGCCGGGCGCATCCCCGGCTCGTTCTTCCGCCGCGAGGGCCGCCCCTCCGAGGACGCCATCCTCACCTGCCGCCTGATCGACCGGCCGCTGCGCCCGTCCTTCCGCAAGGGCCTGCGCAACGAGATCCAGGTCGTCGAGACGATCATGGCGCTGCACCCCGACCACCTGTACGACGTGGTCGCCATCAACGCCGCCTCGATGTCCACCCAGCTCGCCGGGCTGCCGTTCTCCGGCCCGATCGGCGGCGTGCGCGTCGCGCTGATCGAGGGCCAGTGGGTCGGCTTCCCGACGCACCCCGAGCTGGAGCGCGCCACCTTCGACATGGTGGTGGCCGGCCGGGTGCTGGACGACGGCGACGTCGCGATCATGATGGTCGAGGCCGAGTCCACCCGCGACACCCTCAAGCTCGTCGGCGAGGGCGCGACCGCCCCCACCGAGGAGACCGTCGCGCAGGGCCTGGAGGCCGCCAAGCCGTTCATCAAGACGCTCTGCGAGGCGCAGAAGGCGCTCGCCGACGTCGCGGCCAAGCCGACCGCCGAGTACCCGATCTTCCTGGACTACGCCGACGACGTGCTGGAGGCGGTCACCGCCGCCGTCAGCGCCGAGCTCGCCGAGGCGCTCACCATCGCCGGCAAGCAGGACCGCGAGACCCGCCTCGACGAGATCAAGGCGGCCGCGCAGGAGAAGCTCGCCGCCGGTTTCGAGGGCCGCGAGAAGGAGATCTCCGCCGCCTACCGCGCCGTCACCAAGAAGCTCATCCGCGAGCGGGTCATCCGCGACGGGGTGCGCATCGACGGCCGCGGCCTGAAGGACATCCGCCAGCTGTCGGCCGAGGCGCACGTGCTGCCGCGGGTGCACGGCTCGGCGCTGTTCGAGCGCGGCGAGACCCAGATCCTCGGCGTGACGACCCTCAACATGCTCCGCATGGAGCAGATGATCGACACGCTGAACCCCGAGCGCACCAAGCGCTACATGCACAACTACAACTTCCCGCCCTACTCGACCGGCGAGACCGGCCGCGTCGGGTCGCCGAAGCGCCGCGAGATCGGCCACGGCGCGCTCGCCGAGCGCGCTCTCATCCCGGTGCTGCCGACCCGCGAGGAGTTCCCCTACGCGATCCGGCAGGTGTCGGAGGCGCTCGGCTCCAACGGCTCCACCTCGATGGGCTCGGTCTGCGCGTCCACCATGTCGCTGCTGGACGCGGGCGTCCCGCTGAAGCAGATGGTGGCCGGCATCGCCATGGGCCTCATCCACGAGGGCGGCGAGTACGTCACCCTCACCGACATCCTCGGCGCCGAGGACGCGTTCGGCGACATGGACTTCAAGGTCGCCGGCACCCGCGACGTCATCACCGCGCTCCAGCTCGACACCAAGCTCGACGGCATCCCCGCCTCGGTGCTGGCCGCCGCGCTGAAGCAGGCCAAGGGCGCCCGGCTGGCGATCCTGGACGTGATGCACGAGGCGATCGAGGCCCCGGCCGAGATGAGCCCGTTCGCGCCGCGGATCATCACCATCAAGGTCCCGGTCGACAAGATCGGCGAGGTCATCGGCCCGAAGGGCAAGATGATCAACTCGATCCAGGACGACACCGGCGCCGACATCACCATCGAGGACGACGGCACGATCTACGTCGGCGCCACCGACGGCCCGTCCGCCGAGGCCGCGCGCGCGGCGATCAACGCGATCGCCAACCCGCACATGCCCGAGGTCGGCGAGCGCTTCCTCGGCACCGTGGTGAAGACCACGACGTTCGGCGCGTTCGTGTCGCTGCTGCCCGGCAAGGACGGCCTGCTGCACGTCTCGCAGATCCGCAAGCTGCACGGCGGCGCCCGGATCGAGAACGTCGAGGACGTCATCAGCGTCGGCTCCAAGATCCAGGTCGAGGTCACCGAGATCGACCAGCGCGGCAAGCTGTCGCTGGTCCCGGTCGAGGTCGTCGAGCGCGAGGCCGCGGCCAAGGCCGACGGCGGCGACGCCGCGGACGCCGCGCCGGCCGGGGACGCCGGCGGCGAGGGCGACGACGGCGACCGCCGTCCGCGCCGCCGCCGCACCCGCCGTCCCGACGACGGCGGCAGCCGCAACTCCTGACCGCCGCACCAGCCGGACCGGCCGGCCCGCCCTCGCCGCGAGGGCGGGCCGGTCGGCCCGTTTCCCGCACCCCGAACGTGATTGAGAGTTCCCCGTGACCCTCCCCGCGCGTGCGCAGGAGCCCGGCACCACCCACACCGTTCACCCGGGCGCCGACGGTTCCGGCGCGGTGCGCCGCACCGTGCTGCCGGGCGGCCTGCGCGTGATCACCGAGGCCATGCCGACGGTCCGCTCGGCCGCCTTCGGCATCTGGGCCGGGACCGGCTCGCGCGACGAGGCGCCCGCCGACGCCGGCGCGAGCCACTACCTGGAGCACGTGCTGTTCAAGGGCACCGAGCGGCGCACCGCGCTGGAGATCTCGGCGGCCGTGGACGCGGTCGGCGGCGACCTCAACGCCTTCACCGCCAAGGAGTACACCTGCTACTACGCGCGGGTGCTGGACGCCGACCTGCCGCTCGCGGTGGACGTGGTGTCGGACATGGTCGCGGCGTCGGTGAACCGGGAGGAGGACGTCGAGGCCGAGCGCGGGGTGATCCTGGAGGAGATCGCCATGCGCGACGACGACCCGGGCGACCTCATCCACGACGAGTTCTCCACCGCGCTGTACGGGGACGTCCCGATCGGCCGGCCGATCCTCGGCACCGTCGACTCGATCAACGCGCTGTCGCGGGACCGGGTGCACGGCTACTACCGGTCCCACTACCTGCCGCCGAACCTGGTCGTCGCGGCCGCCGGCAACGTCGACCACGACGAGGTCGTCCGGCTCACCGCGGCGGCGTTCGCGCCGCACCTGGCGGGCGACGCCCGCCCCGCGGACCCGCGCGTCGGCGGCCCCGAGCAGGGCGCGTCCCCGACGGCGCAGGTCATCGACAAGGACACCGAGCAGGCGCACATCGTCCTCGGCGGCCTCGGCGTGCGCCGCACCGACGAGCGGCGCTTCGCGCTCGGCGTGCTGAACGCCGCGCTCGGCGGCGGCATGTCGTCGCGGCTGTTCCAGGAGGTCCGGGAGAAGCGCGGCCTCGCCTACTCGGTGTACTCCTACACCTCGCAGTACGCCGACACCGGCACGTTCGGCGTCTACGCGGGCTGCCAGCCGGGCAAGGCCGACGAGGTGCTGCGGATCTGCCGCGACGAGATCGCGAAGGCCGCCGAGCGGGGTCTCACCGCCGAGGAGCTGGAGCGCGGCAAGGGCCAGCTGCGCGGCGGCATGGTCCTCGGCCTGGAGGACACCGGGTCGCGGATGAGCCGCATCGCCAAGAGCGAGCTCGTCTACGAGTCGCTGCTGCCGGTGGACGAGGTGCTGGCCCGCATCGAGGCCGTCACCCTGGACGACGTCCTCGCGGTCGCCCAGGACGTCCTCACGCGCCCGCAGGCCCTCACCGTCATCGGCCCGTTCGGCGACCACGAGTTCGCCCTCTAGCCCTCCGCGCATGATCAGTTACCCGGCGCGACCGGCCGGGTAAGGGACGATCATGAAGATCCTGATCCGCGTGGTCATCTCCGCGGTGGCGCTCTGGGTGGCGACCGCGCTGGTGGACGGCATCGACGTGACGGCCGGGAGCTGGGGCAAGCGGGCCCTCACGCTGCTGGCCGTCGCGATCATCTTCGGCATCGTCAACGCCGTGCTGAAGCCGCTCATCAAGGTGTTCGGCTGCGCCTTCTACGTCCTCACCCTCGGCCTGTTCGCGCTCGTGGTGAACGCGGCGCTGCTCGGGCTCACGAGCTGGCTCGCGGGCAAGCTGAACCTGCCGTTCCACGTCGAGTGGTTCTGGCCGGCGTTCTGGGGCGCGATCATCATCGGCGTGGTGAGCTGGCTGCTCAACCTGTTCGTCTCCGACGACGTGTGAGCCGGTAGGCTCGCCCCGCAGGTCGAACCGGGGAGGAACCGCGATGAAGGTCGCAGTGCTGGGCGCGCGCGGGCGGATGGGCGCCGAGGTGTGCCGGGCCGTCGAGGGCGCGGACGACATGGAGCTGGTCGCCGCCGTCGACCAGGGCGACGCCCTGGACGCGCTGACCGCGGCCGAGGCGGTCGTGGACTTCACCAGCCCCGGCGTCGTCATGGACAACCTGCGCTGGTGCGTCGAGCACGGCCTGCACGCCGTCGTCGGCACCAGCGGTTTCGACCCGGCGCGCCTGGACGCCGTCCGCTCCTGGCAGGCGGCGGGTCCCGGCGGCAACGTGCTGATCGCGCCGAACTTCGGCATCGGCGCGGTGCTGATGATGGGCTTCGCCGCGCGGGCCGCGCCGTTCTTCGAGTCGGTCGAGGTCGTGGAGACCCACCACCCGAACAAGGTCGACGCGCCGAGCGGCACCGCCTACCGCACCGCGCAGCTCATCGCCGCCGCCCGCGCCGAGGCCGGCGTCGCGCCGTCCCCGGACGCCACCACCGAGGAGCTGGCGGGCGCCCGCGGCACCGACGTGGACGGCGTCCGCGTGCACGCCGTCCGGCTGTCGGGCGCGATCGCGCACCAGGAGGTCGTCCTCGGCGGCCACGGCGAGATCTTCACGATCCGGCACGACTCGATGAACCGCGAGTCGTTCATGCCGGGCGTCCTGCTGTCGCTCCGCGAGGTCGCCGGCCTGCCGGACCGGCTCACCGTCGGCATCGAGTCGCTGCTCGGCCTCTGAATGGACTTCGACGCCGACCCCTGGGACTACCTCGGCGCGGACGAGGCGGTCGACCTGGAGCACCCGCTCGTCCAGTCGACCGCCGCGTCCCTGCGCGACGGCGACGACGTCGCCTACGCCCGCGCCGCGTTCGAGCACGTCCGCGACGAGATCGCGCACAGCGTCGACGCGCGGGACCCGCGCGTCACCTGGCGCGCCTCCGACGTCCTGGAGCAGCGCACCGGCTTCTGCCACGCCAAGGCGATCGCCTACGTCGCCCTGCTGCGCGCGGGCGGCGTCCAGGCGGGCCTGGCCTACCAGCGCCTCGCCGACGGCGACGGCTTCGTCCTGCACGGCCTCGCCGCCGCCCTCATCGACGACCGCTGGGTCCTGCTGGACCCGCGCGGCGACAAGCCGGGCATCGACGTCCGGTTCTCCGCCGCCGAGGACCGCCTCGCCTTCACCCCCGACCCCGCCGCCGGCGAGCTCACCTACCCCACCGTCTACGCGAGCCCCCCGCCCGCCGTCCTGAACCCCCTGAAAGCCGCCACCGACGCCCTGGCCCTCGCCGCCACCGGCCTCCCGGACTCCCTCTGACCGTCCCCCGGTGCCAGGATGTCGGGTATGGACGCTTTGTTTGCGCGGGAGCTGTGGACGGCGGTCGAGCCGGTCCATGTTGTGACCTACTTCTCCGCCGAGCCGATCGCGGCCCTCAAGGAGGCGGGGCTGCGGGGGTACTGGATGGGGTACTTCGGCGGTCGAAGCGCGCCCATGGGGGCCGTGGAGGCCGGACCCGTCGTCGCGGCGTTCCACGGGTTCCATCCCGACCGGGTGCGGCGGGCCGTTCCGGACGCGTGGTCGTTCGCGGCGCCCGAGAAGGTGCTGCGGGCACGGGCGGCGGGCAGCGCGGCGGCGCTGCGGCGGATCCTTCCCGGGGTGGACAGGTTCGCCATCGAGGCGGCGCCGCTGCTCGCCGCCGCCGTGGCGGCGGGGGACCCGACAGGGCGCCCGCTGTTCGCCGCCAACCAGGGCCTCGCGCTGCCCGACGACCCCGTCGAGGCGCTCTGGCAGGGCGCCACGTCGCTGCGCGAGCACCGCGGCGACGGGCATGTGGCGCTGCTGACCGCCGAGGGCCTGGACGGCGCCCAGGCCAACATCCTCGCCGCCGCCGTCCGCGGTACCCCGGCCGCCTGGCTGAAGGACAGCCGCGGCTGGTCGGACGAGGAGTGGGACGCCGCCCGCCGCGCCCTCACCGAGCGGGGCCTGCTGGACGAGCGGGGCGCCGCGACGGCCGAGGGGCGGGCGCTGCGCGAGCACATCGAGGAGCGCACCGACCGGATCGCCGCCCAGCCCTACGCGGCGGTGGCCGACCCCGAGGAGCTGCGCCGGCTGCTCACGCCGCTCGCGCGGGCCGTCGCCGACAGCGGCGAGCTGCCGTTCCCGAACCCGATCGGGCTGCCGCGGATCGCCTAGCGGCTCACGCGTCGCCGGCGCCCTTCGCCAGGCGCGGGATGCCGGCGGCGGCGTAGACGCCGGTCTCGTCGAGGGTCTCGTGCTCCAGCAGGGCGGCGGCGAGCGACTCCAGCTTGTCGCGGTTCTCGCGCAGCGTGCGCAGGGCCTCGGCGTAGCAGTCGTCGACGATGCGCCGGACCTCCTCGTCCAGCGCGTCGAGGGTGCCCTGCGCGGCGTACTGGCCGTAGGGGTCGCCGCCCTCGGGCGGCAGCACCGACAGCGGGCCGATCCGCTCGGACATGCCCCAGCGCCCCACCATCCCGCGGGCGATCTTGGTGACCTGCTCCAGGTCGCTCTCGGCGCCGGTGGTGATGACGCCGAACACCAGCTCCTCGGCGGCCATCCCGCCGAGCGCGCCGATGATGCGGCCGCGCAGGTAGTTGCGGTCGTAGGCGTAGCGGTCGCTGTCGGGGGTGGACACGGTGACGCCGAGCGCCCGCCCGTGCGGCACGATGGTGATCTTGCGGACGGGATCGGCGCCGGGGAACAGCATGCCGAGCAGCGCGTGCCCCGACTCGTGGTAGGAGGTGCGGCGCCGCTCGTCGGGCGCCATCACCAGCGACCGCCGGGTGCCGAGCTGGATCTTCTCCAGGGCGGCGTTGACGTCGGCCATGTCGACGGCGGCCTTGTCGGCCTTGACGGCGCCGAGCGCCGCCTCGTTGACGAGGTTGGCGAGGTCGGCGCCGGTCATGCCCGGCGTCATCTTGGCGATCGCGGCGAGGTCGACCTCCGGCGCGAGCGGCACGTCGCGGGTGTGCACCTTCAGGATCGCGACCCGGCCCTCCAGGTCGGGCGGGGCGACGGCGACCTGCCGGTCGAAGCGGCCGGGGCGGAGCAGCGCCGGGTCGAGGATGTCGGGCCGGTTCGTCGCGGCGATCACCACGACGCCCTCGGAGCCGGAGAAGCCGTCCATCTCGGTGAGGATCTGGTTGAGCGTCTGCTCGCGCTCGTCGTGCCCGCCCATGGACGCGCCGCCGCCGCGGGCCCGGCCGATCGTGTCGATCTCGTCGATGAAGATGATGGACGGCGCGGTCTTGCGGGCCTCGGTGAACAGCTCGCGGACGCGGGCGGCGCCGACGCCGACGACCATCTCGATGAACTCCGACGCCGCCGCCGAGTAGAACGGCACGTCGGCCTCGCCCGCGACGGCCCGCGCGAGGAGCGTCTTGCCGGTGCCGGGCGCGCCGGTGAGCAGCACGCCGCGCGGGGCGCGGGCGCCGAGCCGCCGGTACTTGTCGGGGTGCTTGAGGAAGTCCACGACGTCGCTCAGCTCGTCCTCGACCTCGTCGATGCCGGCGACGTCGGCGAAGGTGGCGCGCTTCTCGTCGGGCGTCACCGGCTTCGGGGACCGGCCGAAGCCGCGCAGCATGCCGCCCGCGCCGCCCCCGCCGGCGACCCGCCGCTGGACGTAGATCATCGCGGCGACGAACAGGCCGACGAACAGCAGCGTCGGCAGCAGCGACAGCAGCAGGTTGGCGAGGAAGCCGCGGTCCTCGTTGATGGGCTTGGCCTCGACGACGACGCCCTTGGCGACCATGTCGCTGTAGATCTTGTCGTCGGCGAACTCGGGGCGCAGCGTCTCGAAGCTGGAGTACTTCTTGTCCTGGTCGCCCTGCCCCGGCACCACCTGGGCGGTCTTCAGCTCGCCCTGGATCTGGAAGCCCTTGGTGTAGACGTCCTTGACGTTGCCCGCCTGCACCTGCTTGGTGAACTCGGTGTAGGCGATGGTGGACGTCTCCTGCCGCCCGGTCAGGTTCATCGACACGAAGCTGAGCGCGAAGACGAGGATGAGCAGCAGCCAGAAGTAGGTGTTGCGGGACGGCTTGAACCCGCGGCCGCGCGTCCCGTCCGGCCGGTCGTCCTTCTTCTTGGCCGGCGGCACGCCCTCGGCGCGCCACGGCTGGTCGGGACGGCCCTGGGCGGGCGCCGGGCGGCGGCGCTCGGGCTCGCGGGAACGCCGCTCGGGCTCGCGGGAGCGCGGGTCCGGCTCGCGAGAGTTCGACGGCACCTGGCATCCCCCCGACACGGCGTCCCGGCCGGTCCCGACCGGATTGATCTTGGTAGTGCCCGGGATGGAACGCACGGAAACGCCCCGTGCGTCACAGCCGCCGCGCCCGTCCCGCGGGTCACCGGGGCGACGCGGCGGGGGCGGTGAACCCGTGCTTGCGGAAGACCGCCGCGGCGGCGGGGGAGGCGAGCCAGGAGACGAACAGGCCGGCCTCCTCCTCGTGGCCGCCCTTCACCACGGCGGCCGGGTAGGAGGCGGTGACGTTCTCGGCGGCGGGGATCGCGACGCTGCTCGCGGCCGCGCCCGCCGACCGCATGTCGGTGATGTAGACGAGCCCGGCGTCGGCCTGGCCCGACCGCACCCGGTCGAGGACGGCGCGGGCGCTGATCTCCTCGGTGTCCCAGCGGACCGTCACCCCGGCCTTGGCGAACACCTGCCGCGCGTAGCGGCCGACCGGCACCATCGGCGCGCCGACCGCGACCCGCAGGCCCGGCCGGGACAGGTCGGACGGCCCCTTCAGCCGCCGCGGGTTGCCCGGCTGCACGGCGATCGTCAGCGTGGTGCTCGCGACGGTGCGGCGCGGCCCGGTGAGGCGCTTGCGGACGGCGTTCATCGACGCGGCGTCCGCGGTGACGAGGACGTCGCCGGGCCCGGGGTCCGCCAGCTCGGCGGCCATCTCCTGGGAGCCGCCGAACCGCGCCTCCACGCGCGCCTGCGGCCGGTCGTGGCGGTAGACGGCGCCGAGCTCGGCCAGCACCTCGGTGAGCGAGGAGGCGGCGAGGACGGTGAGCGTCACCGGCCCGTCCGGGCCGCCGCAGCCGGTCAGGGCGCCGAGGCCGACCAGGACGGCGGCGGCCGCGCGGCCCCGACGGCGGGGGAGTGGGGGCATATGACGGCATCATAGGGGTGATGTCGGTACGGTCCGGTGATTCGGGCGGGCTCTGTCGGTGCCCTTCGTTAGGGTCGGTGCCATGGCCCTCGACCTCATGGAGCTGCTCCCCGCCGGCTGGCGGGCGCGGCTCGAACCCCTCCTCGACCCCTCCGACGTCGCCGCCCTCGGCGAGTACGTCGAGAGCGAGTACGCCGGGCAGACGGTGTACCCGCCGCGGGAGGACCTCTTCAACGCCTTCCGGCACTGCTCCTACGACAGCGCGCGGGTGCTGATCCTCGGCCAGGACCCCTACCACGGTCCCGGCCAGGCGCACGGGCTCAGCTTCAGCGTCCGCGACGGCGTCCGGCTGCCCCCGTCGCTGCGCAACATCTACAAGGAGCTCGCCGCCGACCTCGACGTGCCCGTCGCCACCGGCGGCGACCTCACGCCGTGGGCCGACCAGGGCGTGCTGCTGCTGAACGCGGTCCTCACCGTCCGCGCGGGCGACGCCGGCTCGCACGCCGGCAAGGGCTGGGAGGAGTTCACCGACGCCGCGATCCGGGCGCTGAACGACAAGTCCGAGCGCGTGGTGTTCGTGCTGTGGGGCGCCTACGCGCGCAAGAAGGCCCGGCTGATCACCGGCGTCCAGCACACCGTCATCGAGTCGGCGCACCCGAGCCCGCTGAGCGCCAAGAAGTTCTTCGGGACCAAGCCGTTCAGCGCCGTCAACAAGGCCCTCGCCGACGCCGGCGAGCCCGAGATCGACTGGGCGATCACCCGCTGACGCCGGGGCGCCGCCTCCCCCGCCCGGGGAGGCGGCGCCGCCCTCAAAGTGCCAGGCCGGCGGCGAGCAGCACGCCGTAGGCGATCTGCAGGCGGCCCGTCTCGCCGAGCACCGGGATGAGCGCGGGGCCGGCCGCCCCGCCGAGCACCTTCTGCGTCGGCGGCACCGACAGCGGCGCCGACAGCAGCGCGAGCAGCGCCCACGGGTGCACGACCGCCACGGCGATCACGAACAGGTAGGGCAGTGCGGCGCACCCGGCGTACAGCGCGCGGGTGGAGCGGTCGCCGAGCACGACGGCGAGGGTGCGCTTGCCCGACTCGCGGTCGGTCGGGATGTCGCGCAGGTTGTTGGCGACGAGCAGCGCGCAGGCGAGCAGGCCCACCGGGATCGCCGCCGCCCACGCGACCGCCGGGACGCGCTCCAGCTGGACGTAGACGGTGCCGACGACGGCGACCAGGCCGAAGAACACGAACACCGACACCTCGCCGAACGCCCGGTACCCGTAGGGGTTCTTCCCGCCGGTGTAGAACCAGGCGGCGAGGATCGCGACGGCGCCGACGAGCAGCAGCCACCACGTCGTCACGGCGGCGAGCACGAGGCCCGCGACGGCGGCGGCGAGGAAGCAGGCGAGCGCCGCGCCGAGCACCTGCTTCGGCTTGGCGGCGCCCGACCCGACGAGCCGGAGCGGCCCGACGCGGTCCTCGTCGGTGCCGCGGACGCCGTCGCTGTAGTCGTTGGAGAAGTTGACCCCGATCTGCAGGATCAGCGCGACGAACCCGGCCAGCAGGGCGCGCCACCACACGGCGTGCCCCTCGCCGATGGCGATGCCGGTGCCGACGACGACGGGCACGAGGGAGGCGGGCAGGGTGCGGGGCCGGGATCCGGCGACCCATTGGGAGAGCGTGGCCACTGGTTACCGTTCGGTCTGGTGGGACGACAGGGGACTAGCCCCCCGATTCTTGCGGACGCCGCCGGCGCTTCGCGCGCGCCCCCGCGCCGTCCGGCCCGGCGGCCGCCTCCGCCGTGCCCGGACGGAGCCGCAGCGACAGCAGCAGGCCGCCCGCGAGGATCGCGGCGATCACCAGCGTGCCGCGCCGGGCGGCGACCGCGAGGCTCTCGTCGGCGGCCCGCGCCTCCGCCGCGCGCGCCGGGTCGCGGTGCAGGTCGCGGGCGTAGGTGCCGGCGCTGTGCCGCAGGTCGTGGGACACCGCGGCGCGCTCCGCGGCGGGCAGGCCGCTGCCTTTCAGCCGGTCGTCCATGGTGTGGCCGAGCGAGGTGGCGAACACCGTCCCGATCAGCGCGATGCCGAGCGCGGCGCCGATCTGCCGGGCGGTGGACTGGGTGCCGGACGCCTGCCCGGACCGCTCCGGCGGCACGTCGGCGAGCGACACGTTGGTGAGCTGCGCCGACGTCAGGCCGAGCCCGAAGCCGTAGACGAGCATCCACGGCGCGACGCCCCAGCCGCCGGTCGTCGCCGTGATCGTGAGGGCGAGGCCGAGGACGGCGAGGACCTCCAGCACCATGCCGAGCTGCACGGCCCGGTAGGCGCGGCCGCCCGCCAGGTGCCCGGCGTAGCCGCCGGACAGGAACGCGCCGATCGCGAGCGGCAGGATCGCCAGGCTGACCTGCACCGGCGAGGTGCCGTGCACGCCGAGCAGGAACAGCGGCAGCACGAACACCAGGCCGAGCTCGCCGACGTTGATGAGGGCGGAGGCCAGGTTGCCGCGCCGGAAGTTGGCGATCCGGAACAGCGCGAGGTCGAGCATGACGGGCTTGCCCGCGGCGGCCCGGACCCGCTCGTGGGCGACGAGTGCCGCGACCAGCACGGCGCCGAGCGCGAGGACGGCCGGCACGGGCGACAGCCCGGCGATCTCGGCGGTCCCGACGGGCCGCCACCAGCCGAACGTCTGCCCCTCGATGAGACCGCAGACCAGGCAGCCGAGGCCGAGCGCGAGCAGCACCCCGCCGCCCCAGTCGATGCCGGCGAGCGACCCGCGCACCGCCGACCGCGTCTCGGGCATGAGCGCGAGGGCGCCCGCGACGAGCGCGGCGCCGAGCGGCAGGTTGATCCCGAACGCCCAGCGCCAGCCACCGCCGGTCGCCAGGGCGCCGCCGGCGAGCGGCCCGAGCGCCGCCATCCCGCTGATCATCGAGCCCCAGATGCCGAACGCCACCGCCCGGTCCCGGCCGCTGAACACGCTGTTCAGCGTGGACAGCGCGGCCGGCATCACCATGGACGCGCCGACGCCCTGCAGCCCGCGCGCCGCGATCAGCGCCGACCCGTCCTGCGCGGCGGTGACGCCGAGGCTCGCGAGCGCGAACACCGTGACGCCGAGCACGAACAGGCGGCGCCGGCCGAACAGGTCGCCGGCCCGGCCGAACGGGATGAGCAGCGCCGCGAACACCAGCGAGTACACCGACGTGACCCACTCGGCGTCCGCCGACGACAGGTGCAGCTCCGTGACGATCTGCGGGAGCAGCACGCCCACGATGGTGGCGTCCACGATGATCAGCGAGACGCCGAGGCTGATGACGACCACGCCGAGCCAGCGGTGCCGGCCGGGCGCGGGAGCCGTCGCGTGAGCGCGCGGCGGCGTCAAGGAGGTGGTCTCGGGCACGTTTCCACACTAGGGCCGGGGTGCCCATGCCCCACACCGGGGCGTCGCTAACGCCCTCCACGCCGGGATGACCACCTGGTCGCCTCTCGTTGAGATGCGGCGTGTTGACGTCTTGGAGCGCTCCAAGACGTCAACACGCCGCATCTCAACGAGGCGTGACCACGGGGTCATGAAGCGGAGGGCGCCCGGGTGATGTCGGTGTGGAGGCGGATCTGGCGGACGGGGGTGCCCATGTCGAGGTCGCGGGCGAGGCCGTCAGGAGCCCACCCGGCGGAGGCCAGGAAGGCGCGCAGCACCTCGTCGCCCTCGAACGCCCAGGTGACCAAAGTCTCGTGGCCGTCGTCCTGGAGGGTGTCGACGGTGGCGGCGAGGAGGCGGCTGCCGTGGCCGGCGCGGGCGTGCAGGGGGTCGACGAGGAGGGTGAGCAGCTCGGCGGTGGCGGCCGGGTCGTGGTCGGGGTCCTCGGCGGGGGCGTGCGCGGCGAAGCCGACGACGAGGTCGGAGGCGACCGCGACGAGCAGGCGGTGCCGGGGGCTCGGCGGGGCGGTGACCGCCTCGCTCCAGCGCTCGCGCCAGACCGCCTCGGCCTCGGTGCCCGTCACCTGCTCCAGGACGGGCGCGGGCAGCAGGTCGCGGTAGCCCTGCCGCCAGGCGCGCACCTGGATCGCGGCGACGGCGCCGGCGTCCGCGCGGCGGGCGGGCCGCACGCCCACATCGGCCATGACGGCACGTCCTCTCGGTCGGCCGGCCCCACTGGGCCGGCCCTGCTGTGCCGGCCCACTCTAGGGCGTGGCGCCGTCCGGCGCGGGCCGGTGGCGGGCCCGGTAGGCGCGGGTCTTGGTGCGGTTGCCGCAGACCCGCATGGAGCACCAGGTGCGGGACCGGTTCTTGGAGGTGTCCAGGAACGCCCACATGCAGGTGTGCTCCGGGCACGCCTTGAGGCGCGGCCAGGTGCCCTCGCCGACGGTCGCGGGGATCGCGGCGGCGATCCGGGCCAGCCCGGCGGACGCGCCGGTCCCGGCGGGCAGCAGGGCGGGCGCGCCGCCCGCGAGGCTGACCCGCAGGGGCAGCGCGGCGAGCGCGCCGTCCAGCTCCGCCGGCGGCGCGGCGGCCGGTCCGTGGTGGCCGAGCATCGCCGCCCGCAGGCCCTCGCGCAGCGCGACCGCGCGGTCGAGGTCGGCGGCGTCCGCGCCGGTGCCCGGCGGGACGAGCCCGCGCCCCGCCAGCCACTCCGCGAGGCGCGCGGGCGCGGCGAGGTCGTCGGCGCCGAGCTCGACGTCCAGGGTGTTGACGAAGTCGCGCAGCAGCAGGGCGGCCGTCGATTCGATCATGTTGCCTCCCGCCGTTCTCCCCGCACTGTACCAATCGCGACACCGGCGTTCCCTCTTGGCCGGTTGTCGGTGACCGCTATCGAGGCGGAGGCGATAGGTGCGCCGAGCCCTACCCCGCTACCGCCTCCGGCAGCACGGTCGCCAGCCGCCGCACGCCCTCCTCCAGCTCGGCCGCCGAGCCCGCCGCGCCGTAGGTGAGCCGCAGGTGGGCGGCGGGGGGCTCGGCCGGGAAGAACGGCCGTCCCGGGCTCACCAGCACGCCCGCGCGGAGCGCGACCTCGGTCACCGCGACGTCGTCGGCGCCCGCGGGCAGCCGCGCCCACAGGTGCAGGCCGCCGGGCGGCCGGTTCACCGCGAGGCCCGGCAGGTCGCGGGCGAGCGCGGCGGCGAGCGCGTCGCGGCGCCCCCGCAGCGCGGTGCGCAGCTCCCGCAGGTGGCGCGCCCAGGCCGGGGAGCCGACGAGTTCCAGCAGCGCCTCCTGGAGCGGCCGGGAGGGGAAGAAGCCCTCGACGAGCTGCGTCGCGCGGATGCGCTCGGCGACCGGCCCCCGCGCGATCACCGCGGCGATCCGCACGCTCGGCGCGACGGCCTTGGCCAGCGACGCGATGTGCACGACCCGCCCGTCGCGGTCGCCGGCCGCGAGCGGCGGGGGCGGCGCGTCGACGGCCAGGTGGCGGGCGTAGTCGTCCTCGATCACGAAGGCGCCGGCGGCCCGCGCCGCCTCCAGGACGCGCGCCCGGCGCGCGGCGCCCATCGTCGCGCCGGTCGGGTTGTGGAAGGTCGGCTGGCAGTACAGGGCGCGGGCGCCGGTCAGCGCGAACGCCTCGGCGAGCAGGTCGGGGCGGACGCCCTCCCCGTCGACGGGCACCGGCACCGGCTGGAGCCCGCAGGCCCGCGCGACGGCGAGCGCGCCGAGGTAGGTGGGGGACTCCACCAGCAGCGGCGACCCGGGCGGCGGCACCGCGCGCAGCACGGTCGTGAGCGCCTGCTGGCCGCCCGCCGCGATCAGCACGTCGGCGGGGGCGGCGCCCGCGACGCCCTGCGCGAACCAGGCCCGCAGCTCGGGCACGCCCGCGAGCGGCGGGGTGCTCCAGGCGGCCGGGCGCCGCGCGGCGCGGGCCGTCGCGGCGGCGAGCGCGCGGAGCGGCTGCAGCGACGGGTGCGGGTAGCCGCCGCTCAGCGCGACCGTGCCGTCCGGCGGAGGGCTGAGCAGCCAGGACACCCCGGCGGCGTCGACCGCGCGGTCGCCGAGCGCGACGGCCTGCCAGCCGAGGTCGGGCGGGCCGGGCGCCGCGTCCGGGCGGTCGGCGGCGAACGCGCCCGCGCCGGGCCGCGTCACGACCAGGCCCTCGGCCACCAGCAGGCCGAGCGCGCGGGTGACGGTGACGGGGCTGACCTTGTGCCGCCCGGTCAGCGTCCGGCTGGACGGCAGCCGCTCGCCGGGCCGGAGCGCCAGCACCTCGGGGCGCAGGACGTCCGCGAGCGCTCCCGCACTGCTATCGTTGTGCATGAAGGACAAGAGTAGCGCTATCCCCGGTCCCGCAGTAGCGCGTAGCGGGCTGGTCCTCGCCTTCCTCGGCGTGCTGACCTTCTCGTTCACCATCATCGCCTCGGTCTACGCGTTGCGGGGCCTGGACCCGTACCTGATCGGCATCGGCCGCGCCGCCGCCGTCACCGTCCCCGCCGCCCTCGCGCTCGCCGCCGCCCGCGCCCCGCGGCCGCGCGGCGCCGAGTGGCCCGCCCTGCTCGTCGCGGGCGCGGGCGTGGTGTTCGGCTTCCCGGTGCTGTCCACGCTCGCCCTGGACCACGGCGCCTCGGCCTCCCACTCGGCCGTCGTCATCGGCCTGCTGCCCGCCGCCACCGCCGTCCTCGCCGTGCTGCGCGCCGGCGAGCGGCCCTCGCGGGCGTTCTGGGCGGCGGCCGCGGCCGGCGCGGTCTGCGTCACCGGTTTCGCCCTGCTGCGCGGGGCGGGCCGTCTCAGCGCCGCCGACCTGCTGCTGCTCGGGGCGCTGCTCGCCGCCGCGGCGGGGTACGCCGAGGGCGGCCGCGTCGCCCGCGCCCGCCCCGGCTGGCAGGTGATCTCCTGGGCGCTCGTGCTCAGCGCCCCGATCACCCTGCCGGTGACGGCGTGGCTGCTCGCGACGACCTCACCGCACTGGACGCCGCAGGCGACGGCGGGCTTCGCCTACGTCGCGCTGATGTCGGCGTTCCTCGGCTTCTTCGCCTGGTACGAGGGCCTCGCCCGGGCCGGGATCGCCCGCGCGAGCCAGGTCCAGCTGACCCAGCCGCCCCTCACCCTGGCCTGGTCGGCGCTCCTGCTCGGCGAGCACGTGGACCTGCTCACCGGCGCCGCCGCGCTCGCCGTCCTCGGCTGCGTCGCCGCGGCCCAGCGCGCCCGCGTCGGCGCAGCCCCCGCGCCCGTCCCGGCGGTCAGTCCCGGACGATCTGCGCGAGCAGCGTGAGCACGCCGACCCCGACGCCGATCGGCACGGCGGTGTCGGGGACCAGCGCGGCGAACCCGGCGGCGCCGCCGGCGGCCACCAGGATCACCAGCGCGCGGGTGCTGATCAGGGGACGCGGGGCCGCGTCGGGCTCTTCCCGGTCGTGACGTGCTCGCATGGCGCTCGACCTCCCAACCCGCAACGGGTCTGGACCCCGGCCCGAGGGTCCGTCCGCAGCGGCGGGGGCCCGGCGGGCCGCTTACGGGAAGTGTCGTCCCGGCGTCAACGCACCCCGGCGCGGCGCGCGCGGCGCCGACCAAGATTTGATCTTGAAGCCGCCCGGAATGGTCCATGATGGCCGGATGGTGCGGAGAACGGCCAGGTGGGCCGGGTGGGCGGTGGCGTACGTGCTCGGGCTGGTCGCGCTCGCCGCGGCCGGCGCGTGGGTCTGGTGGCAGCCCGCGCCGACGGCGGCGGGGACGGCGACGAACGCGCTCTGGGCGCGCCACCAGTGGGTCGGCGAGACCCACACCGGCGCCGAGTACCGCGCCTTCGGCGACCTCCTGGAGCGCGGCCGGATCACCGACGTGTACTTCCACGCCGGCCCGGTCGAGGCCGACGGCACCGTCCCCGCCGCCAAGTACCGCAACGCCCGGGCGCTGATCGCGGCGATGCGCCGGTACGCGCCCGGCGTCCGCGCGCACGCCTACCTCGGGCAGATCCGGGTGGCGGGCGGCGCGGGCGTCATCCAGCTCGACGACCCGGCCGTGCGCGCCCGCGTCGTGCGGACCGCCGGAACCTTCCTCGACCTCGGCTTCGACGGGATCCACTACGACTTCGAGCCCATCTACCCCGACGACACCGCCTTCCTCGCCCTGCTCGACGGCACGCGGAGCCTCACGAAGGCGCGGGGGCGCCTGCTTTCGGTCGCGCTGGAACAGCCCACCCTCGCGGACGGCCTGCAGCCGCTCTACAAGGCGCTGCTGCCGCGCGGCGGCCGGTTCGAGTACCCGCCGCGCCCGACGGACGCCTTCCTCCGCTCGGTCGCCGCCCGCGTCGACCAGGTGGCGATCATGACCTACGACGTGTCGCTGCCGACCCGCTCGCTGGCCGGCCTGCACTACGCCCGGCACACCGCGCACGTGCTCCGGCTGATCGGAGACCAGGTCACGGTGTTCATGGGCGTTCCGACCTACCGCACGAGCATGGCCTGGGCCGAGGACCTGGACGGCGCGCTGCGCGGCGTGCGGCGCGGCGCGGACGCGCTGGAGCGCCCGCCGGCGCGGCCCTGGGGCGTCGGGATCTACGCCGACTGGACGACGGACCCCCAGGAATGGGCACGTTACCGGTCAACGTGGCTGCCCTCGGAGATAGCAAGGATTAACGGTTAGGCAAGCCTGCTTGTCACGTTCCCAAATGCCCGAAACCGCAGGTCAAATCATCCGGATAGGCGGCGCCGCACCGGGTAGGAGACGGCGCGTAGCACTCCACTGGCGGATGGTGAGAGAAGTGGGGACCAGGCCGATGGGCATTCAGCAGCCGATGGGCGTTCAGCAGACCGCTTGGCGCGAGACCGACCGTCTCAGCGAGCTCTCCACCGAGTTCAGCGGATGGCGGATCGGCCGCGGCGGCTCGGGGCACTGGTGGGCCGTGCGCGGCAACGAGCTCGTGCGCACCCTGAACATCGACGAGCTGCGCCTCCGCCTCGCGGAGCTCAGCGAGGAACTGGGCAAGGGGCTGGGCGAGGAGCTCAGCGGAATGCAGCGCGCGGGCTGACCGCGCGCGGCGTGTTACCAGACCGAGTCCGGTAAGTAGCCGGAGTGACCCCGTAACGCGGCATTTGCGTGCCACGATGTGGAGGTGGAAGCCGCGTCCGCGTACCCCCGAGCGCGGACGCGGCTTCCCCCTCGACCGGCCCGCCGGGTGCCCGGCGCCGGGCCCCGCTGACGCACCGCGGGCGCCCCGCTGACACTCTGGCGGGCACCTGCGGGTCCTACTGCGACGGCCGGACCGGTACCGTTCGATGCATGGCACCGAGCACTACTGCGGACGCCCCGTTCGGACGGATGCTGACCGCGATGGTCACCCCGTTCTCGCCGGACGGCGGCGTCGACTACGACGGGGCGGCGCGCCTCGCGGCCCACCTGGTCGACGAGCAGCGCCACGACGGCCTCGTCGTCAACGGCACCACCGGCGAGTCGCCGACGACGAGCGACGCCGAGAAAGAGCGCCTGCTGCGGGCGGTGGTGGAGGCGGTCGGCGACCGCGCCGCCGTCGTCGCCGGTGCCGGGACCAACGACACCGAGCACAGCCGGGAGCTCGCGCGCCAGGCCGAGCGGGCCGGCGCGCACGGGCTGCTCGTGGTCACGCCGTACTACAACAAGCCCCCGCAGGAGGGGCTGGTCCGCCACTTCACGGCCGTCGCCGACGCCACCGGCCTGCCGAACATGCTCTACGACATCCCCGGCCGGTCCGGGGTGCCGATCGAGAGCGGCACGCTGGTCCGGCTCGCCGAGCACCCGCGGATCGTCGCCGTCAAGGACGCCAAGGGCGACCTGTTCGCGTCCTCGCAGGTGATGGCGCGGACCGGCCTGGTGTTCTACTCCGGCGACGACAACCTGAACCTGCCCTGGCTGTCGGTCGGGGCCGCGGGGTTCGTCAGCGTGGTCGGGCATGTCGTCGGCGCCGACCTGCATGAGATGATCGACGTATACCGCGCGGGGGACACGGCGCGGGCGCTGGAGATCCACCGGCGCCTGCTTCCGGTCGTCACCGCGATCATGACCCGTACGCAGGGCGCCATCGCCGTCAAGGCCGCGCTGAACCTGCTGGGCCTGCCGGGCGGCGGCGTGCGCGCGCCCCTGGTCGAGGCCCCGCCGGAGTTCGCGGCGCGCCTGCGCGAAGACCTCACGATAGGGGGAGTCAAAGTGCCGGAGGTAACCATCCCGGAGGTCGACCGGTGAGCCACCCTCACCCCGAGCTGTCCGCCCCGCCCGCCCTCGCCGAGAACGGCCTCCGCGTCGTCGCGCTCGGCGGCCTGGGGGAGATCGGCCGCAACATGACGGTGTTCGAGTACGGCGGACGCCTGCTCATCGTCGACTGCGGCGTGCTCTTCCCCGAGACCGAGCAGCCGGGCGTCGACCTGATCCTGCCCGACTTCGAGTACGTCCGGGACCGCCTGGACGACGTCGAGGCGGTCATCCTCACGCACGGCCACGAGGACCACATCGGCGCCGTGCCCTACCTGCTGCGCGAGCGCCGCGACATCCCGCTGGTCGGGTCGCGCCTCACGCTCGCGCTCCTGGAGGCCAAGCTCACCGAGCACCGCATCAAGCCGACCACCGACGTCGTCGTGGAGGGCGAGCACCGCTCGTTCGGCCCGTTCGACATCGAGTTCCTGTCGGTCAACCACTCCATCCCCGACGCGCTCGCGGTCGCCATCCGCACGCCCGCCGGCCTGGTCCTGGCGACCGGCGACTTCAAGATGGACCAGCTCCCGCTGGACGGCCGGCTGACCGACCTGCCCGGGTTCGCGCGCCTCGGCGCCGAGGGCATCGACCTGCTGATGTCGGACTCCACCAACGCCGAGGTGCCGGGGTTCGTCACCAGCGAGCGCAACATCGGGCCGATCATCGACGAGGTGTTCCGCACCGCCAAGGAGCGGCTCATCGTCGCCTGCTTCGCCTCGCACATCCACCGCGTGCAGCAGGTGCTGGACGCCGCGGTCGCCAACGACCGCAAGGTGTGCTTCGTCGGCCGGTCGATGGTCCGCAACATGGGCGTCGCCCGCGAGCTCGGCTACCTGACGGTGCCGGACGAGATCATGGTGGACGTCAAGGACCTGGAGAGCATCCCGGGCGACCGGCTGGTGCTGGTCTGCACCGGCTCGCAGGGCGAGCCGATGTCGGCGCTGTCGCGGATGGCCAACCGCGACCACCAGCAGATCCGCATCACCGCCGACGACACGGTGCTGCTCGCGTCCTCGCTCATCCCGGGCAACGAGAACGCCGTCAACCGCGTGATCAACGGCCTCACCCGCTGGGGCGCCCGCATCGTGCACAAGGGCAACGCCCTCGTGCACGTGTCCGGGCACGCGGCGGCGGGCGAGCTGCTGTACGTCCTCAACGTCACCAAGCCGGGCAACTTCATGCCGATCCACGGCGAGTGGCGGCACCTGCGGGCGCACGCCAAGCTCGCCGCGCTGACCGGCGTCCCCGACGAGAACATCGTCATCGCCGAGGACGGCGTGGTGGTGGACCTGGTCGACGGCCACGCCAGGATCGTCGGCGCGGTCCCGGCCGGGTACGTCTACGTGGACGGCTCCTCGGTCGGCGAGATCACCGAGCACTCCCTCAAGGACCGCCGGATCCTCGGCGAGGAGGGGTTCATCTCGGTGGTCGTCGGCATCGACTCCAGCACCGGCAAGGTCGTCGCCGGGCCGGAGATCCACGCCCGCGGCGCCGGCATCACCAACGACGACTTCAACGAGATCATCGACAAGCTGGAGGCGGCGCTGCAGAAGGCGGCCGGCGACGGGGTCAACGACACCCACCAGCTCAGCCAGATCATCCGCCGCACGACCGGCAAGTGGGTCGCGGACAACTACCGCCGCCGCCCCATGATCATCCCGGCCGTCGTCGAGGTCTGACGCCGCACCGCACCGCCCGCCGGCCACGCGGCGGCCTCCAGGGCCGCCCGTGGCCGGCGCCGTCCGATAGCGGACGGAAGGCGACACGCGCCCCGATGTGCAGGGAACTTGGCGCGCGCTTGATTACTCTCATAACCATGGCCACACGTGCGTCCGGGGGAGCGAAGCCGTCCTCGCGTACCGGGGCCGGAGCGGCCCGCAAGCCCGCCGGGGCCAAGCCGCCGGCGCCGCGCAAGCCGCGGAGCGGCGGCGGGGGGAGCGGCGCCAAGCGGCCCGCCCCGCGGCCGCCGCAGCGGCCCGACCCGTTCTCCCAGCTCGTCGTCGGCCTGTTCAAGCTGGTCTTCAAGCTCTACCACCTGGCCGCCGTCGCGGTCGGGTCGGTGTTCCGCGCCTACGGCAACGGGGCGCGCGGCCTCGACGTCGAGCACCAGCGCGACGGCCTCGGCCTCGCGCTGCTCGGCGCGTCGATCGTGCTCGCGTCGGTGACCTGGTGGACGCCCGAGGGCGTCGTCACCAAGGCGCTCGGCGAGGTGGTGCGCGGCTCCGTCGGGGTGCTCGCCATGGCGCTGCCGGTGATGCTCGCCGCGCTCGCCTGGCGGACGCTGCGCCACCCCGAGCAGAGCGAGGAGACCGGCCGCGTCGTCATCGGCGCCTCCGCGCTCGGCACCGGCGTGCTCGGCATGATCCACATCGGGTCGGGCGGGCCCGCGCCGGCCACCGACATGGCCGGGGTGCGCGCGGCGGGCGGCGTCGTCGGCTGGCTCGTCGGCGCGCCGCTGCACGCCGCGCTGAGCGGCTGGGTCGCGGTGCCGCTGCTGCTCCTGCTGTCGTTCTTCGGGCTGCTCGTCATCACCGCGACGCCGATCGCCCGCGTCCCCGACCGCGCCATGGAGCTCTGGGCGCTCGCCACGCTCCAGGGCCGCCCCGCCCCCGCCGAGCAGGAGGACGAGGCCGAGCCGCGGCGGCGCCGCAAGAAGAAGGACGAGGACGAGGACGGCATCGAGGTCGGCGAGCACTCCCGCCCCTACGACACCCCGCTGCTGGAGGGCGAGGGCGCCGGGAAGCGGCCGGCCGCCCCCCAGCGCGACCTCGCCGACGACATCTTCGACCTCGACCGCGTCGAGGGCGAGCCGGCGGGCGCCGAGCTCCCGCCGCCCCCCGCCGACCTCGAACCCGGACCCGAGCCGGAGCCCGCGCCGCCCGCCCCCGCCGCGCCCGAGGTCCCCGACCCGACGCCCGCGCCGCGCCGCACCGAGCAGCTCCCCCTGTCGTCGTCCGGCGAGATCTACCAGCTGCCCGACCCGGCGATGCTGCGCCCCGGCAGCGTCGCCAAGCCGCGCACCAAGGCCAACGACGTCGTGGTCAGCGCCCTCACCGGCGTGCTGGAGCAGTTCAACATCGACGCGCAGGTCACCGGGTTCACCCGCGGCCCGACGATCACCCGCTACGAGATCGAGCTCGGCCCCGCCGTGAAGGTCGAGAAGATCACCGCGCTGGCCAGGAACATCGCCTACGCGGTGAAGAGCCCCGAGGTGCGGATCATCTCCCCGATCCCCGGCAAGTCCGCGATCGGCGTGGAGATCCCCAACGTCGACAAGGACATCGTGAGCCTCGGCGACGTGCTCCGCTCGCCCGCCGCGACGAACGAGCACCACCCGATGATCGTCGGCCTCGGCAAGGACGTCGAGGGCCGCACCGTCGTCGCGAACCTGGCGAAGATGCCGCACATCCTCATCGCGGGCGCCACCGGCGCGGGCAAGTCGACCTGCATCAACGGCCTCATCACCTCGGTCCTCATGCGGGCCACCCCCGACGAGGTGCGGATGATCCTGGTCGACCCCAAGCGGGTCGAGCTGACGATGTACCAGGGCATCCCGCACCTCATCACGCCGATCATCACCAACCCGAAGAAGGCCGCCGAGGCGCTGGAGTGGGTCGTCGGCGAGATGGACCGCCGCTACGACGACCTCGCCGCCTCCGGCTTCCGCCACATCGACGACTTCAACAAGGCGGTCGCGGCGGGCAAGCTGAAGGCGCCGCCCGGCAGCGAGCGCGTCTACCAGCCCTACCCGTACATGCTGGTGATCGTCGACGAGCTCGCCGACCTGATGATGGTCGCCCCGCGCGACGTCGAGGACTCGGTCGTGCGCATCACCCAGCTCGCCCGCGCCGCCGGCATCCACCTGGTGCTCGCCACGCAGCGCCCGTCGGTGGACGTCGTCACCGGCCTGATCAAGGCGAACGTGCCGTCCCGGCTGGCGTTCGCGACGTCCTCGCTGGCCGACTCGCGGGTCATCCTCGACCAGCCCGGCGCGGAGAAGCTCGTCGGGCAGGGCGACGCGCTGTTCCTGCCGATGGGCGCGAGCAAGCCGATGCGGCTGCAGAACGCCTACGTGGCCGAGAAGGAGATCCACCAGATCGTCGACCACTGCAAGACGCAGATGGAGGCGGCCTACCGTACGGACGTCACCGAGTCGGCGGTCCCCAAGAAGGAGATCGACGAGGAGGTCGGCGACGACATGGACCTGCTGGTCCAGGCGATCGAGCTGGTGGTGACCAGCCAGTTCGGGTCGACGTCGATGCTGCAGCGCAAGCTGCGGGTGGGGTTCGCCAAGGCGGGGCGGCTGATGGACCTCATGGAGAGCCGCGACATCGTCGGCCCGAGCGAGGGCTCCAAGGCGCGCGACGTGCTCGCCAAGCCCGACGACCTGCCGGGCGTCCTCGCCGAGCTCCGCGGCAGCGCCTGACGCGGGGTTCCGGCCCCGCGCCCACGGCAAGATCGTTACACTTCCGACAAGATCGTTCGCGGCGGCGCGGCGGCACCGCCGCCATGCCGGAATGATGCGAAATCTTGCCCTGTTTCGAACGTGTTGCCGGTCGCCGAGCGGGCACGCCCGTTCCTAGACTGGGAGCGCCGCAGCAGTGGAGGGAGACCGCGTGAGCATCGGTGAGACCCTGGCGGACGGACGTCGACGGGCCGGTCTCACGGTCACCCAGGTGAGCCAGCGGACCCGGATCCGCGAGACGGTCATCCGCGGCATCGAGAACGACGACTACGCCTCCTGCGGCGGCAACTTCTACGCGCGCGGCCACATCCGCAGCATCGCGCGGGCCGTCGGCGTCGACCCCGACCCGCTCGTCCGCGACTTCGACGAGGCCCACGGCGGCGCGCCGCAGCCGGTGTCGGCGGTCGCGGCGTTCGAGCCGGAGAAGCCCGTCGCGTTCCGCGAGCGCCGCACCCCGAACTGGACGGCCGCGATGGCGTTCGCCGTCGCGGCGCTGCTCGTCGTCGGCCTCTTCCAGGTCGCCGGCGACCGCGACGGCGGCGAGCGGCACACCGCCCGCCAGGTCGCCGCCGCGCCGCAGCCGTCGCCGTCGCCCACCGCCGGCCAGGACGCCGCGCAGGCCGCGCAGCCGGCCCGCACCAAGGTCGAGCTGAAGGTGACGGCGCGCCGGGGCGTCTGGGTGCGGGTGCGCGCCGACAAGAAGACGATCTTCGACGGTGTGATCGGCAAGGGGCGGGACAGGTCCTGGAAGGGCCGCAAGAAGATCACGATCCTGACCGACGACATGCGCGCGCTGCGGCTGACCGTCAACGGCGAGGCCTTCAAGGCCACCCGCCGCGACGGCCTGGTGCGCTACTCCTTCGGCCTGGACGACCCGCGCCCCGCCTGACCTGCGGCGGCGGGGGATCCGCCGGCTCTGGTCGGCTCAGCGACCCGCGCCCACTACCGTAGTGGGCATGTCCACACGCCGCACGGTCAATCTCGTCACGCTCGGATGCGCCCGCAACGAGGTCGACTCCGAAGAGCTCGCCGCCCGCATGGAGGGCGCCGGATGGGACCTGACCGACTCCGCCGAGGGCGCCGACGTGGTGGTCGTGAACACCTGCGGCTTCATCGACGCGGCGAAGAAGGACTCGATCGACACGCTGCTCGCCGCGCACGAGTCGGGCGCCAAGGTCGTCGCCGCGGGCTGCATGGCCGAGCGCTACGGCGCCGAGCTCGCGGGCGAGCTGGAGGAGGCCGACGCCGTCCTCGGCTTCGACGACTACCGCGACATCGGCGCGCGGCTGGACGACGTCATGGCGGGCCGCACGATCACCGCGCACGCGCCGCGCGACCGCCGCACCCTGCTGCCGATCAGCCCGGTCGACCGGCACGCCTCGGCGCCCGCCGTCGCGATCCCCGGCCACGGCGCCGAGCCCGACCTGCCCGAGGGCCTCGCGCCCGCGTCCGGCCCGCGGGTGCTGCGGCGCCGCCTCGGCGGCGGGCCCGTCGCGCCGCTGAAGCTGGCCTCGGGCTGCGACCGGCGCTGCACCTTCTGCGCCATCCCCGCCTTCCGCGGCGCGTACGTGTCGCGGCCGCCGGCGGAGGTGCTGGAAGAGGCGCGCTGGCTCGCCGGGCACGACGTGCGCGAGCTGTTCCTGGTCAGCGAGAACTCCACCTCCTACGGCAAGGACCTCGGCGACCTGCGGGCGCTGGAGAAGCTGCTGCCGCGGCTGGCGGCCGTGGACGGCATCGAGCGGGTGCGGGTCAGCTACCTGCAGCCCGCCGAGCTCCGCCCCGGCCTGATCGACGTGCTGTGCGGGACGCCCGGCGTCGCCCCGTACTTCGACCTGTCGTTCCAGCACGCGAGCGGGCCGGTGCTGCGGTCCATGCGGCGCTTCGGCGACCGGGAGCGGTTCCTGGAGCTGCTGGAGACCATCCGCGAGCAGGTCCCCGAGGCGGGCGTGCGGTCCAACTTCATCGTCGGGTTCCCCGGCGAGTCCGAGGACGACTTCGAGGAGCTCGCCGCGTTCCTGGAGGGCGCCCGGATGGACGCGATCGGGGTGTTCGGCTACTCCGACGAGGACGGCACCGAGGCGGTGAACCTGCCCGGCAAGGTCGACGCCGGCGAGATCGCCCGCCGCGTCGAGGACCTGTCGGCGCTCGCCGACGAGCTGACCGCCCAGCGCGCCGAGGACCGGATCGGGACCGAGCTCACCGTGCTGATCGAGGGCGCGGCCGAGGACGGCGGGTACGAGGGCCGCGCGGAGCACCAGGCCCCCGAGGTGGACGGCACCGTCCTGGTGCGGGGGGAGGGCCTGGCGACCGGCTCCCTGGTGCGGGTGCGGGTCGCCGGCAGCGACGGCGTCGACCTGGTGGCGGACCCCGCATGATCTCCGAGGCCCGGGGGCCGGTGGCGCCGCCCCCGCCGAGCGTCTACAACGCCGCCAACCTGCTGACGCTCCTGCGCATCGCGCTCGTCCCGCTGTTCGCCTGGCTGATGTGGCAGGACGGCACGGGCTGGCGGCTCGCGGCGTTCGCGGTGTTCGCCGCGGCCTCGGTCACCGACAAGATCGACGGCGATCTGGCCCGCAAGTACGGCTGGGTCACCGACTTCGGCAAGATCGCCGACCCGATCGCCGACAAGGCGCTGACCGGCGCCGCGCTCATCATCCTCGCCGCGCTCGGCGAGCTGTGGTGGTGGGTGCCGGCGGTGATCCTGGTCCGCGAGATCGGCATCACCCTGCTGCGCTTCGCCGTCATCCGGTACGGGGTGATCCCGGCCAGCAAGGGCGGCAAGCTGAAGACGATGCTGCAGGTCTTCGCGATCGGCTTCTACATCCTGCCGGGCCCGCTGGACCCGGTCCGCTGGGCGCTCATGGGCGCGGCGGTCGTCGTCACGGTCGTCACCGGCGTGGACTACGTCGTGCGGGCGTGGCGGCTCCGGGCGGCGGGGCGCGGCACCCGGACGGTCGCCTGACGCGGCCCCGCCCGGCCGGGACGCTTGCCGCGCGGCAAGCTCCGGATCAGTGCGCGGGCGCGCCTGCGAGGGCGGCGTCCAGGGTGTCGTGGACGGTGAAGTGCGCGCGCAGCCCGGCGATGTCGAGCACCCGCGCGGTGTCGGGGCGCAGCCCGCAGAGCGCCAGGTAGCGGCCCGCGGCGGCGGCGCGCCGGTAGGCGGTGATCAGCACGTTGAGGCCCGCCGAGTCCATGAAGTCGAGCGCGTGCAGGTCGAGCACGAGGTGCGGGTGCGCGGCGTCGGCCTGGGCCGCGCGGACCGCGTCGTCGGCCCGCGCGCTCGCGCCGAGGTCGAGCTCCCCGGCCAGCGCGACGACCGTGACCCCGCCGGCGGTGCGGGTGTCGATCTGCAGCGGCGTCATGGGGCTCCCCGGGGAAGATGCTTGCAGGACGACAATAGTGCGCGGGGGAGCGGGGTGGCGGACGGCACACTTTTGAACGTGTTCAGAATCCTCTAGGATGCGACTTGAACACGTTCAAAGGAGGCGCCGTGAGCGCGCTGGTGAACCTCGTCGTCATGACCGGCATGCTGCTGGTCGTCCCCCTCGGGCTGCGGCTCGCCGGCGTGCCCGGCGGCACCCGGCGGATCTGGGCGGCCGGCGCCGTCGCGGGCGCCGCCGCCCTCTGGCTGCCGCGCGGCCCCGCGGCCGTCGCCCTCGCCGCCTGCTACGCCGCCGCGGCCCTCGCCGTCGCCGCGCGGGCGCCCCGCCGCCGCTGGCGGGCCGACGCGGCCGAGGCGGCCGTCGCGCTCGCCCTCGTCATGCCGCTGGTCGCCGCCACGGCGCTCGTCGCCGAGCGGGGCGGGCTGCACCTGTTCGGCTTCTCCCTGCGGATCCTGTCGCTGACCGTCGCCCACTTCCACTTCGCCGGGTTCGCCGCCGCCCTCATCGCCGGGCTCGTCGGGCGGACCGCCGGGCCCGGCCGGCGCGCGGCCGCCGCCAGCGTCCCGCTCGGGACGCTGGTCGTCCTCGCCGGCTACTTCACCGGCGAGTGGGTCGAGTTCGCCGGCGCCGTCGTGCTCACCGCCGGCATGTGGCTGGTCGGCTGGCTGACCTGGCGGGACGTCCGGCCGGCCGGCGACCGGGCCGCCCGCGCGCTGCTGCTGGCGTCCTCGGCGGTCCTCGCCGCGACGATGGTGCTGGCGCTCTGGTGGGCGCTCGGCGAGGCGTCCGGGCTCGTCCACCCGACCCTCGGCTGGATGGCGGCGACCCACGGGGTGGGCAACGCGCTCGGCTTCGGGCTGTGCGGGATGCTGGCGTGGAGCCGGGTCAAGCGGGACACGGAGGGCAGGAGGCGGGCATGAGCGATCAGGAGTTCACCTACCCGGAGGTCGGCGCCACCGAGACGCTGGACCTGCCGGACGGCTACAAGCACCTGCGGGTCCGCACGCTGGTCGGCCACGGGCCGGGCGCCCTGCGCGAGGCGGGCGACGCGCTGATGGAGTTCTGGATGCACCGGGCGCTGCCCGCCCGGGTGGACGCGACGGCCCGCCGCGCCGCGCCGGGCGTCGGCGTCGTCATCGGCCTCGGCGTCGGCCCCCTCCGGATGAAGGCGCCGTGCCGGGTCGTCTGGACGGTGGAGCGGGAGGACCGCGTCGGCTGGGCCTACGGGACGCTGCCGGGCCATCCGGCCTGCGGCGAGGAGGCGTTCGTCGTGCACCGCGACGCCGAGGACGACGTCTGGCTGACCGTCACCGCGTTCAGCCGCCCCTGCTCGCGCGCCGCCCGCCTCGGCGGCCCGATCGTGCCGGTCCTGCAGCGCGCCTACGCGCGCCGCTGCGGAGCGGTGCTGCGCAAGCTCGCCCGGCGGCGCTAGATTCGGGGGGCGGACGGGACCGAGGAGGCGCCGGGTGCGGGTCGAACTGCTGACGATCGGGGACGAGCTGCTGCTCGGCGACACGGTCAACGGGAACGCGGCCTGGCTCGGCCGCCGCCTCACCGACCACGGGGTGGACGTCACCCGCAGCGTGGTGGTCGGCGACGAGCTGGACGTGATCGTCGCGGCACTGCGGAGCGCGCTCGGCCGCGCCGACGCGGTGATCACCACCGGTGGCCTCGGCCCCACCTACGACGACCTCACCCGCGAGGCGCTCGCCAAGGCAGCGGGCGCCCCGCTCGTCCGCGACGCCGGGCTGGAGCGGCGGCTGCGCGAGCGCGTCGCCGCCGCCGGCCGCGAGCTGAAGCCGATGGCGCTCCGCATGGCCGAGCTGCCCGAGGGCGCCCGCATCCTCGCCAACACCGCGGGCAGCGCCCCCGGCCTCCGCGTCGAGCTGCCCGGCGGGCCGGTCTACGCGCTGCCCGGCGTCCCCTTCGAGATGCGGACGATCATGGAGGAGGTGGTGCTGCCCGAGCTCGCCGGGCCGGCCCGCCTCGTCCGCCGCACCCTGCGCACCGCGGGCGTCTGGGAATCGGTGATCGCCAGTGCGCTCGCTGAGGTCGAGGCCCTGGCGGACGTCAAGCTCGCCTACCTGCCCGACCCGGCCGCCGTCAACGTCCGCATCACCGCGCCCGACGCGCTGATCGACGGCGTGGAGGAGCGCGTCCGGGCGCTGCTCGGCGACGCCGTCTACGGCGCGGGCGCCGACACCCTCGACGCCGTCGTGCACCGGCTGCTCGCCGAGCGCGGCGCGACCGTCGCGACCGCCGAGTCCCTGACCGGCGGCCTGATCGGCGCCGAGCTCACCCGGATGCCCGGGTCGTCGGCCACCTACGCGGGCGGCATGGTCACCTACGCCACCGAGCAGAAGCACCGCCAGCTCGGCGTCCCCGCCGACCTGCTGGCCGAGCACGGCGCCGTCCACCCGGACGTCGCCGCCGCCATGGCCACCGGCGTCCGCGACCGGTTCGGCGCCGCCTACGGCGTCGCGGTCACCGGCGTCGCCGGCCCCGAACCGCAGGACGGGCGGGCCGTCGGCACCGTCTACATCGGCGTCGCCGGGCCGGACGGGTCGCCCCGCGTGGTCGATCCGCGACTTCCCGTGTCCGGAACCGGCCCCGAGACGCGCGGCGTGGTGCGCCGGATGACCGTCGTGCACGCCCTTGAACAGCTACGACGGCTCCTGCTCGGACTTGACGGGGAGCCGGTGACCGACCACGCTCGAGGCACTCGGGAAGAGTAGGGCTGATTACAGCGTTACGTTCCGAGCGAACACGAAATCGACGGTCTGACGCGCTCACCGCCCGGGCGGGTACGGTGGAAGCGGCAGATGGTCCGTACTGAGGGAGGGAGCGAGACGCATGGTCCTGCTTCGCCAGCTGCTCGGTGACGTACTGCGGCAGCTGCGGCTGCGCCAGGGACGCACCCTCCGCGAGGTGTCCGCCGCCGCGCGGGTTTCCCTCGGCTACCTCTCCGAGGTCGAACGGGGTCAGAAGGAGGCGTCCTCGGAACTGCTCGCCTCGATCTGCAAGGCGCTCGGCGTCCCCCTCTCGCACGTGCTGCGCGAGGTCTCCGACGCCCTCGCCCTCGCCGAGCTGCAGCACGAGCCCGTCATGGCGGGCGCGCCCGCGCACGAGCGCATCACCGCCGAGAGCATCCCGGAGACCCCCGAGGAGATCACCGGCGAGCTGCGCGCGGACATGGTGGCCGCCTGACCGCCGCCGTCCGCCGGAGCGGTCTGGCATCCGCGTCCTGACACGGCGTCCCGGCCGGGCCCCCGCCCCGGCGGGATGTGGGGCGCCTCACGAGTACGACGGGGATAAACGGGGACCTTCCAGGGTTGTAGCCGACAACTTCGCAACGACGCGGAAGGAGCCCGCCGTGGCCACCGTCAAGAGCCCGCTGAAGGCCAGTGACCGCAAGACCGCCGGGGAGGCCCTGCAGGGCGCCCTGATCGACCTGATCGACCTCTCCCTGCTGGCCAAGCAGGCGCACTGGAACCTCACCGGCCGCAGCTTCAAGTCCGTCCACGAGCACCTCGACGAGGTCGTGGCCCTCGCCCGCGACGGCATGGACAACGTCGCCGAGCGCGCCGTCGCCATCGGGGTCAACCCCGACGGGCGCGTGCAGACGGTCGCCGACCGCACCGAGCTGACCCAGCTGGACGCCGGCTACATCGCCGACGACAAGGCGCTCGCCGCCGTGACCGACACCCTCGGCCAGATCGTCGGCCGGTTCCGCGAGCGGATCGAGGCCACCGAGGAGGCCGACCCGGTCTCCCAGGACCTGCTGATCGCCATCACGGCCGAGCTGGAGAAGCAGCACTGGATGTTCCAGGCGCAGTCCTGACGCGCGGGCTGTAGCGCGAGGACCCCGGCCCCCGGCGGGCCGGGGTCCTCGCGCGTTCACGGGGCCGCGTCCGGGCGGTCCAGCCAGACGCGCTGCCCGCCGCCGTCCACGGCGAGGCCGAACCGGTCGCGGCCGGGCTGGCCGAGCGCGACCCAGTCCAGGTAGGCGGCCTCGATCTCGTCCCAGAGGCGGCGCGGCCCGGCCTGCCGGACGGTGAACTCGCGGCTGCCGGGGACGAAGTCGGCCGTCGCCCATGCCGTCCCGTCCGGCGACCCGTCCAGGACCGCCCACACGCGGACGGTGCCGTCCTGCGCCGACTCCAGGTGCGTCCGCACGCCCGGCACCCGCGCGTTGACCATGAGGTCGGCGCCGGGGGAGGCGCCGACCAGCGTCCGCGGATCGATCCGGGTCGCCGACTCCGCGACGGGCCCGGCGCCGCCGGGCGGCCCGAACGGGCGCCGCTGCGCCCGCATCATCATGAACCCGGCCGGACCGGTCAGCCGGCCGACCGCCGCGCCGTCGCCCACCACCAGCCGTGCCAGGTGCCCGACGCCCCACCCCGGCGACCAGGGCAGCACGATCACCGCGCCGGGGCGGCACTGCCGCACCCAGGCGGCGGGCACCCGCTCCACGCCGCACGTCACGTGGACGCGGTCGTAGGGGGCGCCGTCCGGGTGGCCCTCGGCGCCGTCCCCGACGACGAGGCGCGGGGCGAGGCCCGCCGCCTCCAGGTTCGCCGCGGCCCGCTCCGACAGCGCCGCGTCGACCTCCACCGACGTCACGTTCGGCGCCCCGACCCGCCAGGCGAGCAGGCCCGCCGTCCAGCCCGTCCCCGTCCCGACCTCCAGGACGCGGTGGTGGTCGAGGGCGCCGAGCGCCTCCAGGAACGGCAGCACGATCCCGGGCGCCGACAGCGAGCTCGTCCACGTCCCGGCCCGCTCGGCCGGGTCGCCGCGCCCGTCGTCGACCTGCACGGCGATCGCGGCGTCCGCGTACACCATGTCCCACCAGGCGACGGGCGCCTCGACCCGGTCGATGGCGACGCCCGCCGCGCGCGGCCGGTCGGGGACCGCCCAGGCCCGCTCGGGCGCGAACAGGTGGCGGGGGACGGCCCGCAGGCCGTCCCGCCAGCGCGGGTCGGTGAGCCGCCCGGCGGCCGCGAGCCCGTCGGCGAGCCGGCCGATCCGGTCCTGGGGATCCATGCCCCCACTCTGCGGGCCGCCGGCGGCCGCGATCAACCTCCCAGCACCGCCCAGACCGCGTACCGGTCGCCGTCGCGCCGCACGCCCCACGCGTCCGCGCACCCGGCCACGATCCGCAGCCCCCGCCCCCGCACGGCCTCCTCGCCCCGGTCGGCGGCGCGGGGGACGGTGACGCCCCCGCCGTCGTCCAGCACCTCAAGCCGGAGGCGCGGCCCCGTCAGCCCGAGCTCCACCAGCACCTGCCCGCCGTCCAGCCCCGAGGCGCTGTAGCGCAGCGCGTTGGTGACCAGCTCGGACGCGCAGAGCGTGCAGTCGTCCAGGGCCGGATGCCCCGGCCCGGCCACGTCCCGCAGCCAGCGCCGCACATGCCCGACCGCCCGCTCCACGCCCGGCACCCGCAGCACCTCGATCCGCGTCGCGGTGTCACTGATGGCCATCCCCGATCCCCTTCCTGCCGGCAACGCCGCAAGAATGAACCGAACGGACTGTAATCGTCGGCGGGGACGAGACGAACGGCCCCACTGCCAAAGTGCGGGCCGCACTTTGTCACATGTGACAAACCCGCAGTTCGGGTGGCCCGCGCCGTTCCGTGGCCGCATGATTACTCCATGCCGGATACCGGGCTCCCGAACGTCCGCCGCCGGCGCCTCGGCAACGAGCTGCGCCGCATCCGCGAGGAGCGCGACCTCAGCCTCCAGCAGGCCGCGCGGCTGCTCAACCGCAGCCACTCGGCCATGTCCAAGCTGGAGACGGGCATGCGCGGCATCCGCCGCCCCGCCCTGGAGAACGTCCTCGACCGCTACGGCATCACCGACCCCCGCCGCCGCGCCACCCTCTTCCGCCTCGCCGAAACCGCCCGCGACGCCACCTCCAAAGGCTGGTGGCAGGCGTACGACGGCACGCTCTCCCCGGAGAGCATGGATCTCATCAGTCTGGAGGCGGACGCAGTTCTGATCGACTCCTTGGACCTGACCATCGTTCCGGGCCTGCTTCAGACGCCTGCCTACATCGAAGCGATCATTGCGCTCGGGCCGTTCAAAGATGATGCCGAACGGAAGCGCCGTTTGATCGCAACACGCTTGCTCAGGCAAGAGATCATCGAGCGTCGGGGGGCTCCGCTTCTCCGCGCGCTCGTGGACGAGGCCGTCTTGCATCATGTCGTGGGCGGGGCCAGCGTCATGCAGACGCAGTTGAGGCATCTTCTTAACCTTGCGGAACGCCCCAACATCTCCTTGCAGATCTTGCCGAACAGCTTGCCTGGCCATCCTGGAATGAACGGTTCCTTCAAGATCCTTCATGTGGGTCAGGAGGGTGAGCTCGAGGTCGTGGCGCTCGACACGCTGACGATGATCTCCTATCTGGAGACCGAGAAGGAGATAGCGCCCTACAAGGCGGTGTTCGACGTGCTGCGCGGAATGGCTTTGAACTGCGACGAGTCCAAGACGATGATCGAAGGGTTACTGTCGGCCTATGAGAGGACATGAGGCCGGGCTGGTATGGCGGAAGAGCAGCCACAGCGGCACGCAAGGCGGTGATTGCATCGAAGTTGCTCCGGCATGGCGCACATCTTCCCGCAGCGCTGAGCAGGGCGGCGAATGCGTCGAGGTGGCATTGGCCTGGCGAAAGAGCGGCCGCAGCGGCACGACCGGCGAATGCGTCGAGGTGGCGCCGACATGGCAGAAGAGCAGCCACAGCGGCACGACGAACAACTGCGTAGAGGCGGCATCGGGCGGCCATGTGATCCTGACACGCGACTCCAGGGACCCGGACGGCGGAACGCTCGCTTTCCGGCCGGCGGAGTGGGCAGCCCTGATCAAAACGCTCAAGCGCACCTGACCGCAACCCGCCGGCAAGGCGAAAGAGGCGGTGACCACCCGGTCGCTGAAAGTTGACTTGCGGCGTGTTGGCCTGTGGGAGCGCTCTCATGGGCCAACACGCCGCAAGTCAACGAGGGGTGACCGCGTGGTCGTTAGGTTGCTGTTGCCGAGGCGTCGGATGCTGGTGGGCCTGCGGTGCGGGTGACGAGGGATGATCGGAATGTCGGTGGGGGTGCCTAGCCTTTCCGCAACAGCGGAGAGGGGCGCGCATGGGTACCTGGGGGACTGGGCCTTTCGACAACGATCGTGCGGCCGACTTCAGCGGAGATCTGGACGAGGTGGCCGAGGCGGAGCGTTCGGCGTTGATCCGGTGGGCGCTGGAGGCTGCGGCCGACGCCGAGGGCGGCCTTGACGCCTCTGCGGGGGACGTGGCGATCGCGGCGGCGGCCCTGGTCGCCGCGCAGTGTCCCGGCGGTGCGCCGGTCACCACGGTCTACGGGCCGGACGAGCCGGTGCCGGTCCTGCATCCGGAAATCTACGGCATCGCGCTCCGCGCGCTCGCGCGCGTGACCAGCGACGACAGCGAGCTGCCCGAGCTTTGGGGCGGCGAGGAGCAGGGCGCCGAGTGGTTCGCCGTCGTCCGCGGGCTGGCGGCCGTGCTGGAGGCGGCGCCCCGCGCCCCTGAGATCAGCGCCGGCGCCTTCTTCTGGGACGAGTTCTTCTGGAAGGCGCACCTCGTCTCCGAAGGCGGCGGCCCCGCCACGCGCATCTCCGCCGAGCTGATCTACGCGCCCGAGGGTCGCGAGGACGGACCGCTGACGGACGCCGAGCACGCCGCCATCGCCTGGACGGTCGCGCACCTGCCCGCCCTCTGGAACGCCGCGCGCCCCGCCGTGCTCGCCGAGTTCCGGGACGCCCGCGACGACCTCGGCGACGAAGCGCGGGAAGGCTCGACCCTCACCGGCGTCAACATCCACCCGCTCTCCAAGGGCGGCATGCCTTACGTCGGCCTGCAGTTCGCCTGCGGCTGGGACGAGGAGCACGGCACCGGCGTCCTCATGCACGGCACCCGCGTGGTGCGGCGCGGCGGCGCCGACACCGCCGTCCTGCTCTGGATGGCCGAGCAGGACCTCAAGAGCGCCGACGCCTGACCCGTCAGAAGACGATTTCGGCCGTGGGCGCTACCTCGGCGTGGCGGCCGGGGGCGGACTGCCAGCTCCAGTACAGGTTCGTGTGGGCGATGACCTGCTCGGGCGGGGGAGCGCCGTGGGCGGTGAGGTCCTCGGTGGTGTGGGCGTCGGCGACCAGGGTGACGTCGTAGCCGCGGGTGAAGGCGCCGTGGGCGGTCGCGCGGATGCACATGTCGGTCTGCGCGCCGGTGAGGACGAGGCGGCCGGCGCCGCGCTCGGCGAGCAGGCCCTCCAGGCCGGTGCCCTCGAACGCGTCGCCGTGGACCTTGTGGACGAGCGGCTCGGCGCCGGCGGGCGCCAGCTCGGGCACGTACTCCCACGCCTCGCTGCCCTTGACGAGGTCCTCGTCGGAGTGCTGCACCCACACGACCGGCACGCCCTCGGCGCGCGCCCGCGCGAGGAGCGCGCCGATGTTGGCGATGACCGTGTCGCGGGCCGGGGCGCCCTCCAGCACCCCCTTCTGCACATCGATCACGAGCAGTGCGGTGTTCGGCCGTCCGGCGAGCGTCGTCATGGCGGCACCGTAGTCCCCGGCACCGACAGCGCCGAACGCAGATCCAGGGGAGATCCGCGGCCGATCCGCCGGAGATCCCCGCTCCGGACCGGGCAAAGGTCGCGACCCGGCGCCTTTGCGCAGGTCACGGGGCGGGCATGGGCGCGGTGGCGGCCCCCGGGCCGCGCCGGTCCCCACGTCCCCGGGCCGGTGCGAGGCCGCCGGTCCGGTGCCGCCGGGGCGGTCGGCGCCGGACCGGCGGGCGGCCCCTACGCTGCACCCATGAACGTGACCGGTGACGTCGCCATCGCGGACGAGCCCATGGACGGCGCGGACGCCCAAGCCCTCATCGCCGCGCTGAACGCCGAGCTGCGCGGCCTCTACGACCCGGAGGACAACCACTTCACCCTCACCGGCGAGCAGGTCGCCCCCGGCAGCGGCGCGTTCCTCGTCGCGCGCGTGGACGGGACGCCCGTCGGCTGCGGCGCCGTCCGCCGCGTCGGCGCGGGCGCCGGCGAGATCAAGCGCATGTACGTGGCGCCCGAGGCGCGCGGACTGCGCCTCGCCGCGCGCCTCCTGGCGGCCCTGGAGGAGCGCGCCGCCGCGCTCGGCCTCACCCGCCTGGTGCTGGAGACCGGCCCGCGCCAGCACGCCGCCCTCCGCCTGTACGAGCGGGCCGGGTACACCGCGATCCCGCAGTTCGGCGAGTACATCGGCGGCGCCATGAGCCTCTGCTTCGGCAAGGATCTCGCCCCCGGACGCGGCTGAGCCCCGCCGGGCCTCGAGGGTGGCCCGGCGGGGCCGTTTCCGGGCCCCGTCAGCCGGCGGGGCGGAAGACGGCGCGCACGCAGCCGTCCTTCTTGTTCTTGAACAGGTCGTAGCCCTTCGGCGCCTCGTCCAGCGGCATGGTGTGCGTCGCGAGGTGCCCGGTGCTCAGCTCGCCCTTGGCGATGCGGTCGAGCAGCATCGGGATGTAGCGGTGGCCGTGCATCTGCGCGCCGCGCAGGGTGAGGCCCTTGTTCATCATCGCGCCGAGCGGGAACTTGTCGGCGAGCCCGGCGTAGACGCCGAGGACGAACACCGAGCCGCCCTTGCGGCAGGCGTGGATGGCCTCCCGCACGGCGGCCGGGCGCTCGGTCTGCAGCCGCGTCATCTGCTTGGCCTTGTCGTACCAGTGCTGCGGGCCGGTGTCGTGGGCCTCCATGCCGACGGCCTCGATGCACACGTCCGGGCCGCGCCCGCCGGTCAGCTCGCGCAGCTCGGCGCCGACGTCGGTGGCGGTGTAGTCGAGCGTCTCGCAGCCGATGCGGCGGCGCGTCATGTCCAGCCGCTCGGGCAGCCGGTCGATCGCGACGACGCGCTCGGCGCCGAGCAGCATCGCCGCCCGCGCGGCCATCTGCCCGACGGCGCCGCAGCCCCAGACCGCGACGGTGTCGCCGGGCTTCACCCCGCCGAGGTCGGCGCCCATCCAGCCGGTCGGCGCCGCGTCCGAGGCGAACACCGCGCTCGCGTCGTCGACGCCCTCGGGCACCGGGAAGGCGCCCTGGTCGGCGTAGGGGACGCGGACGTACTCGGCGTGCGCGCCCCGGAACCCGCCCATGGCGTGGGAGTAGCCGAACACGCCGCCGGTCTCGTAGCCCCACATCGCCTGGGCGATGCCGGGGTTGGTGTTGCTGTTGTCGCAGAGCGACCAGAGGTCGTTCTCGCAGTACCAGCAGCGGCCGCAGCCGATGAACGAGCAGACGACGACCCGGTCGCCGACCTTGTGCCGGGACACGTCCGGGCCGACCTCGACGATCTCGCCGAGGAACTCGTGCCCGATGACGTCGCCGGCGCGCATCGCCGGGATGTAGCCGCCGAGCAGGTGCAGGTCCGAGCCGCAGGTGGTGCTGGCCAGCACCTTGACGACGGCGTCCTGCCGGTTGCGGATCCCCGGGTCGGGGACCTCCTCGACCGACAGGTCGTTGACGCCTTGCCAGCAGAGCGCCTTCACAGCCGTCCCTCCCCGCCCGCGCGCCGGGTCGCGAGCTCCAGCACCTCGCCGACCGGCGTCGGCCGCGTCGTCGGCAGGTCCGGCAGCAGCACCTCGCCGGTCTCCAGCAGCGACTTGGCGTCGCGGAGCGCCGAGCGCACCTGCTGGCGCGGGTCGTTGCCGCGGACGCGGTCGACGACGCCCGCGCGCCGGGGGTCGCGCAGCCGCGCGGCCAGCTCGGTGCCCTTGCCGCCGGGCGCGGGCCGCACCTCGACGACGATGTCGTCGCCGAGTTCGGCGAGCGGTTCCGGCAGCCGCGCGAGCGGTGCGGGCGCGAGGCCCGCCGCCAGTTCGCCCGGCGGCCGGTTCACGGTGACGACGAGCCAGCGCTCGGCGTTCTCCGGCGCACCGGACCGGGACTTCAGCCACCAGGCGGCCGCTCCCGCTCCGGCGGCGGCCGTCGCCGCGGCCGCCGCGGTCTTCGCACGTTGCATGCTCCCGCCCTCCAGGTCCGTCCGGGCCGCGCCTCCTACCCGGTGGGACGCGTTCATGCGTCCCGTAGAGGAGAAAAGTCGACAAAGACGCTTCCCGCCTGCTTCGTCCCGGGGATTCACATCGCCGCTGGTGGGCAGGGGCGGCGGGTACCACCTGCCACAGGAGATCCCATGGGACCGACCGTCCGCGCCGAGGACCGCGCCGCCGCCGAGCGCGGCGCGCCGTCCGCCGCGCTCACGATGGGCGTCGAGGAGGAGTTCCTGCTGGTGGATCCGGCCACCGGGGCGACGGTGGCGCGGGCCGGGCCGGTGCTGCGGCGCGCGCGGGCGTCGCGCGGCGTCGCGGCGGCGCGGTTCAGCGCCGAGCTGACGGCGGCGCAGGTCGAGTCGGTCACCGGCGTCCACACGAGCCTGGACGCGCTCTGCGCCGAGCTCGCCGACGGCCGCGCGCGCCTCGCGGCGGCCGCCGCGGCCGAGGGCGCGCTGCCGATCGCGACCGGGACGCCCGTCGCGCCCGCCCCCGACGCGCCCTTCACCGAAGGGGAGCGCTTCACCGCCATCGCGGACCTGTACGAGCAGGTCGTGCGCGGCTACGAGAGCTGCGGCTGCCACGTCCACGTCGGCGTCCCCGACCTGGACCACGCCGTCGCGGTCACCGACCACCTGCGGCCGTGGCTGCCGACGCTGCTCGCGGTGTCGGCCAACTCGCCGTCCGACCGGGGCCGCGACACCGGCTACCAGAGCTGGCGGATGCTGGAGCAGGCCCGCTTCCCCGGCTCGGGCGTCCCGCCGCGCTTCGGGTCCGCCGCCGCCTACCGCGCCCGCCTGGAACGCCTCGTCGAGTGCGGCGTGCTGGTGGACGAGGCCATGACGTTCTGGCTGGCCCGGCCCTCGTCGCGGTTCCCGACGGTGGAGGTGCGGGCGGCCGACACCGCCGCCGCGCCCGCCGACGCCGTCCTGCAAGCGGCCCTGACCCGGGCGCTCGTCCGCACCGCGCTGGACGACCTCGCCGCGGGCCGCGAGGCGCCCGCAGCCGACGACCAGGTCTGCGCGGCCGCCGTCTGGTCGGCCGCCCGGTACGGCCTCGCCGGTCCCGCCGTGCACCCCGTGCGCGAGCAGCGCGTCCCGGCCCGCGATCTGCTGGACGAGCTGCTGGACCACGTCCGCGACGCCCTGGAGGACGCCGGCGACGATGCCGCCGTCCGCACCCTCGTCGGACGCCTCGACCGTGAGGGCACCGGCGCCGACCGCCAGCGCCGCGCCGCCGCGCGCGGCCTGCCCGCCCTGCTCGACACGATCGCCGCCCACCCCCTGCAAGGAGGAGATCCATGACCGAGAGCACGCTCACCCCATCTCGCACGGCGGCGCCGCTGCCGCCGCCGCGCGGCCCGCTGTCGGAGGCCGTCGTGACGGCCCTGCGCCACCCGCCCGGCCACCCCGTCCCGCCCGCCGGCGCCGACGGTGCGGACCCTTTCGGCGACGACCTCCAGGCGGCCCTCTACATCTGCTACGAGCTGCACTACCGGGGCTTCGACGGCGTGGACGCCGACTGGGAGTGGGACCTCGGCCTGCTGGCGTTCCGCGCCGCCCTGGAACGGGTGTTCCTGGGCGCGCTGCGCGCCGGCGTGCCGGGCGGCGACGATGTCGCCGGCACGCTGGACGCCCTGCTGGTGGAGGACCTCGACGCGCGCGGCGTCTCCCACCACCTCAAGGACGAGGGCGCCTGGTGGCAGATGCGCGAGTACTTCGTCCACCGGTCGCTGTACCACCTGAAGGAGGCCGACCCGCACGCCTGGCTGATCCCGCGCCTGGAGGGCCGCGCCAAGGCGTCCCTGGTGGCGGTGGAGTTCGACGAGTACGGGGGCGGGCGCGCCGAGCGCGTCCACGCGCGGCTGTTCGCCGACCTGCTGCGCGGCGCCGGCCTGGACGACGGCTACCTGGCCTACTTCGACGCCGTCCCGGCCGCCGCGCTCGCCACCGTCAACATGATGTCGCTGTTCGGCCTGCACCGGTCGCTGCGCGCCGCCATGGTCGGGCACTTCGCCGCCGCGGAGATCACCACGGCGCCGAGCGCGCACCGCATGGCCGTCGCGCTGGAGCGCTTCGGCGCCGCCCCCGAGTGCGTGCTGTTCTTCACCGAGCACATCGAGGCCGACGCCGTCCACGAGCAGGTCCTCCGCCGCGACGTGATCGGCGACCTGCTGGACCGCGAGCCCGGGCTCGCCGCCGACGTCGTCTTCGGCGTGCAGGCCACCGAGCTGCTGGAGGAGCGCCTCGGCGGCCACCTGCTGGCGTCCTGGCGCGCGGGCCGCAGCTCGCTGCGGGCCCCCCTTCCGGACGGGCCCGCGGCGGGCTGAGATCAGGCGTCCGGCGGGCCGTCCGGGGAGTCCTCCCGGGCGGCCCCCGACCGCACCTTGCGCCGGTGGCTGGTGTCGCAGAACGGGAACCGCCGGCTGCGGCGGCACGTGCAGAGCGCCACCATGAACCGGTCGGACACCACCGTCGAGCCGTCCGGCAGGACGGCCTCGACCGGGCCCTCCACCAGCACCGGGCCGGCCGGGTCCAGCAGGACGCGCCGCGGCGCGCCGTCAGCCGCGCTTCTCGGCTCGGTCGGCACGGATCACCACCACTTCCTCGTGCTCCTGGCCGGGGGCGAGAAGCCCCCACGCCTTCAGGTCGGCGGCCCGGGAGCGCATCACCGGGCCGAACGGGATCGTGCGGCGCGCCACCACGGCGGCCTTGAGATTCCGCTCGCGCAGCGTCCCGAGCGTCTCGGCCACACCGCAGACGGCCGAGTGCACCATCAGCAGGGTGCCGCCGGGCGCGAGCAGCTCCGCCGCGCCGGCGCAGATGCGGTCGATGCCGTCACGCCCGTCCCGGCCGGCGTCCCAGGCCCGCGCCCGGCTGTGCGCGCCCGGCGGCCGGTCGCACGGCACGTAGGGCGGGTTGGCGGTGATGACGTCGAACCGCTCGCCCGCGACGGGCCCGAACAGGTCGCCGCGCAGCACCCGCACGTTCACGCGGCGCAGGCGGGCGTTGGCGCGGGCGGTCAGCGCGGCGCGCCGCGACAGGTCCACGGCGGTGGCGCTGCGCGCGCCGAGGAGCGCCCCGGCGATCGCGACGGCGCCGCTGCCGGTGCACACGTCGAGCAGCGCCGCGCCCGGCGCGACGGACGCGGTGCGGAGCGCCTCGCAGAGCAGCCGGGTGTCGGTCTGCGGCCGGTAGACCCCCGGCACGGTCAGCATCAGCATCGGCCGCCTCCGTCCTTCGGTTCCGGCGTTCCCATGTCGGTCCCCCTCGTGTCGGTGCCGCTGGTGTGCGGGTGGCGGGGTGGAATCGCAGTGGCGGGCGCCGCTTACCCGCAGGAACGCCCTTGACACGTTCCGACCTCCCGGGACGCCGGAGGGGCGGGACCTCACTCCTCGCCGGAGAACCGCTCCCAGGCCGACTGCCGCGTGATGCCGAGGGCGGCGCCGATCCGCGTCCAGGTGACGCCGCGCCGCCGCAGCTCCCGCACCCAGAGCCGCAGGTTCGCCTCGACCTGGTCGGCGACCGCGACGACGCGCGGGAGGTGCTCGAGCATCTCCTCGTCGCCGAGGTCCTCCCAGAGCGGCAGCCGCACCTCGATCTTCGCGTTCCGGTACTCGGCGATGATCGAATCCGCGAGGTCCACGCACTCGTCGCAGATGTGCACCCCCGGCCCGGCCACGAGCTTGGCGACCTCGGTGTGCGACCGCCCGCAGAACGAGCACCGCGGCGTTTCCAGGAACTCCATGCCCACCTCCACGTCAGGCTGATCCTGACACCGACCCTAGAACGTCAGGCTACCCCTGACAAATGAAGAAATTCCGGGGCGGGTGTCGAGATAGGGGGTCGGCCGTTCGTGTAGAGGGTGAGAACAGGGACGACGAGAGGACAGATCATGAAGCACTACCTGCTCAGCGTCATGCAGCCGGAGGGGCCGCGGCCGGACGACGCGGTGCTGGCGCGGATCGACGCCGACCTGAAGGTCCTGAACGCCGAGATGCGGGACGCGGGGGCGTGGGTGTTCTCCGGCGGCCTGGAGGCCCCCGCGACGGCGACCGTGCTGCGCGCGGAGGGCGGCGGGACGGTCCTGACCGACGGGCCCTACGCCGAGGCCAAGGAGTACCTCGGCGGGTTCACCATCGTGCGGGCGCCCGACCTCGACGCCGCGCTGAAGTGGGGCGAGCGGCTCGCCGGGGCGACCACGCTGCCGATCGAGGTCCGGCCGTTCCACTTCGCCGAGGGCGCGTGACGAGCGTCGAGGAGGTGTTCCGGCGCGAGTACGGCCGCGCCGTCGCCGTCCTGGCCGGCCTCCTCGGCGACCTCGACCTCGCCGAGGAGGCCGTCCAGGACGCCTTCGCCGTCGCGCTGGACCGCTGGCCGCGCGACGGCGTCCCGCCGAGCCCGGCCGGCTGGATCCTCACCACCGCGCGCCGCCGGGCCGTCGACCGGCTGCGCCGCGAGGCGACCCGGGGCGCCCGGCAGGCCGAGGCGGCGCTCCTGCACGCCCCGCCGGACACCGAGGAGGGCCCCGTGCGCGACGACCGGCTCCGGCTGATCTTCACCTGCTGCCATCCGGCGCTCGCCGCGGAGGCGCGGGTCGCGCTCACCCTGCGGCTGCTCGGCGGCCTGTCCACCGCCGAGATCGCCCGCGCCTTCGTGGTGCCCGAGGCGACGATGGCGCAGCGGCTGGTGCGCGCCAAGGCCAAGATCCGCGCGGCCGGCGTCCCCTACCGCGTCCCGGCCGAGGCCGACCTGCCGGACCGGCTGCGGGCCGTCCTCGCGGTGCTCTACCTGATCTTCAACGCCGGGTACACCGCCGCCGCCGGCCCCGACCTGGCGGACGCCGGGACGTGCGCGGAGGCGATCCGGCTCGCCCGGCTGCTCGCCGGTCTCATGCCCGACGAGCCCGAGGCGCTCGGCCTGCTCGCCCTCATGCTGCTGCTGGAGGGCCGCCGCCCCGCCCGCACCGGCCCGGCGGGCGAGCTCGTGCCGCTGCCCGCGCAGGACCGCGCCCGCTAGGACGCCGCGCTGATCGAGGAGGGCCGCGCCCTCGTCCGCCGCTGCCTGCGGCGCGGCGCCCCCGGCCCGTACCAGCTCCAGGCGGCGATCAACGCGGTGCACACCGACCCGCCGCCCACCGACTGGCGCCAGGTCCTCGCCCTCTACGACCTGCTCCTGGCCTGCGCGCCGACGCCGGTCGCCGCGCTCAACCGGGCCGTCGCGCTCGCCGAGGTGGACGGCCCCGCGGCCGCCCTCGCCGCCGTGGACGCCCTGGACCTCGACCGCCTCTACACCTTCCACGCCGTCCGCGCCGACCTGCTCGCCCGGCTCGGCCGCCGCGCCGAGGCCGCCGAGGCGTACCGGGCGGCCGAGGAGCGCACCGGCAACCGCGCCGAGCGGGACTTCCTGCGCGCCCGCCGCGACGCGCTGCCTCAGCGGCGCGGCTGGCAGCGCGGGCACCAGTAGACGACCCGCTCGCCGACGCCGGACGCCTGCTCGCCCTGGCGGATCCGCGTCCCGCAGCGGCGGCAGGGCTTCCCGCCGCGCCCGTAGGCCCACCAGCGGCGGCCCGGCCGGACGTCGCCGGTGGTGACGTGCCCGGTGCGGGCCCGGTTGGCGAACATCAGCCGGTGCGCCAGGTCGACCATGCCGGGCAGGTCGGGGACGTCGCGGACGGCCGTCCAGGGGTCCGTGCCGCGCAGGAACAGGATCTCGGCCTTGTAGATGTTGCCGATGCCGGCGAGGCGCGTCTGGTCGAGCAGCGCCTCGCCGATGGCGCGGTCGGGCTGCTCGGCGAGGCGCCGGACGGCCTCGGCGGCCGTGTCCGCGCCCCAGCCGTCGCCGAGCAGGTCGGGACCGAGGTGCCCGACGACGCCGTCCTCGCGGTCGGTGGGCAGCAGCTCCACGACGCCGAGCGAGTAGCCGACGGCCTGCGCCCCGGCGTTGGCGAGGACGAGCCGGACGCGGTGGTCGCGGGGCGCCGGACCGGGCCGCTGGACGCTCCACCGGCCGTCCATCCTCAGGTGCGTGTGCACCGTGACGCCGCCCTCGACGCGGGTGAGCAGGTGCTTGCCGTACGAGACGGTGTCCACGACGCCGCGCCCGGCGAGGTCGGCGGTGGCGTAGCGGGGCACCCGGAAGTCGGTGCGCGTCAGCGTCCGCCCGGCGAGCGCCTCGTGCAGGCGCCGGGCGGCCTTCCAGACGACGTCGCCTTCGGGCATGTCAGAGGAAGGAGGGGCTCTCCCAGGCGGCGGGATCCTCGGTGAGCTTGCGGACCGGCTCCGGCAGCTCCCCGGACGCGATGTGCTGGAGGGTGACGCTCTCCAGGATGCCGCGCTCGCTGGCGCGCAGCGCGATCCACACCTCCTGCAGGGAGCGCGCGGGGCCCTCGTAGCCCACGTGCTCGGGGCGCTCGCCGCGGACGCCGAGCAGCGGCCCGTCGATGGCGCGGATGATGTCGGCGAGGGAGATCTGGTCGGCCGGGCGGGCCAGCCAGTACCCGCCCTCGGGGCCTCGCTGGCTGCGCACCAGGCCGGAGCGGCGCAGCTGCCCGAGGATGTTCTCCAGGAACTTGGGCGGGATGCGCTGCGCCTCGGCGAGCTGGACGGCGGTCACCGGATGGCTCCCCGCCACCGACAGCTCAGCGGAGGCCCGCAGCGCGTAGTCGACCCGAGCGGACAATCGCATGTACGTATTATCCCTTGCCGATCGGACTGGTTGGGCTTACCGCCGGGCGGTCCCCGGCGCACCCTGCCGCCGGGACGCGGCCCGGCACACCCTATGAGGGTATGCCGGTCCGCGCCGGTTCACCCCGCCGGGGTCAGCCCGAGCGTCTCGACGGCGGCGCGGGCGTTCGCCGCGGCCGCCCCGTAGGTCGCCACGTGGACGGCCCCCTCGGGCCGCCACACCGGCAGGCCCATCTCCACGAGGACGGCGTCGGGACGGGCCGCGAGCAGCGCGGACGCGAGCCCGCGCTGCCCGGCGTGCCGGTGCGCGTCCCGCAGAACGATCACCAGCCCGCGCCCGGTGGCACGTTCCAGCAGGGGTCCGGCTTCGGCCGCGTCCCCTACGGCCCGGACCGTCTCGGCGCCGTCCCCGAGCGGCCCGAGCCCCCACGGCGTCGGGCCGACCGCGATGTTGCCGCCGGCCTCGGCCTGCACGACGAGCGGCCGGCCGGCGAGGGTGGGCAGGTCGCCGGTGACGCGCACCGCCCGGCGGGCGGCCTCCAGCCCGGCCTCCCGGTCCAGCGCGACGGGCCCGCGGCCCGACGCCCACGCCCGCAGGGCGGCCGTGCGCGCCCCCGCGTCGGCCAGCCGCTCCAGCGGCAGCCGGCCGCTGCGCACGGCCTCCTCGACGGCGGCGAGGACCGCGCGGACGCTGTCCTCGTGCTCGCGCGGGCCGAGGCAGAGCAGGTCGGCGCCCGCGATGAGCGCCCGCACCGCCGCCTCGGGGATGCCGATCGCGCCGGACGCGCCGTCCATGTCCAGGGCGTCGGTGACGATGACGCCGCCGTAGCCGAGGTGCTCGCGGAGCAGGCCGGTGATCACGGCGGGGGACAGCGTGGCCGGCACCCCGCCGGTGATCTTCGGCAGGTCCAGGTGGGCGGTCATGACCGCCCGCGCCCCGGCCGCGATCGCGGCGCGGAACGGGACGAGCTCGCGGCGGTCCAGCAGGTCCAGGTCGGCGTCCACGACCGGGACGCCGAGGTGGGAGTCCTCGACGGTCGCGCCGTGGCCGGGGAAGTGCTTGGCGCAGGCAGCGACGCCCGCCTCCTGCGTGCCGACGACGGCCGCGGCGGCGTGCCGGGCCACCAGCTCCGGGTCGGACCCGAACGAGCGGGTGCCGATCACCGGGTTGTCGGCGGCGGTGTTGACGTCCACCGACGGCGCGAAGTTGAGGTTCACGCCGACCGCGGCCAGCTCGGCGCCGAGCGAGCGGTAGACGCGGCGGGTGAGCTCGGGGTCGTCGGCGGCGCCGAGCGCGGCGTTGCCGGGGTAGGGGCTCGCGGTCCGGTGCCCGCCGAGGCGGGTGACGTCGCCGCCCTCCTCGTCGATGGTGATCAGCGGGTCGCCGGCGGCGGCGAGCCCGGCGGTCAGCGCGGCGAGGCCCGCCGCGTCCGGCACGTTGCCGTTGATGGCGAACAGGGTGACGCCGCCGAGGCCGCGCTCCACCTCCGCCAGCAGCCAGCGCGGGGCGGTGGCGCCGGCGAAGCCGGGCAGCAGCGTGCCGCGGGCGAGCCGGGAGATCTCGCCGGTCATCCCTTCACCGCCCCGGCGGTGAGGCCCGAGACCATGCGGCGCTGGACCAGCAGGAAGAACACGATGACCGGGACCGTCAGCAGGGTGGACGCCGCCATGATCGGCCCCCACGCGGTGCTGTTGTGGCCGAAGTAGTACTGCAGCATGATCGGCAAGGTGAACTTGTCCTGGTCGTCGAGGAAGGTGTAGGCGAAGATGAACTCGTTCCAGGCGGTGATGAACGAGAAGATGCTCGTCGCCACGAGGCCCGGGGCGACCAGCGGCAGCAGCACGGTGAAGAACGTGCGCACCGGCCCGGCGCCGTCGATCGCGGCGGCCTCCTCCAGCTCCTTCGGCACCGCGGCGACGAAGCCGCGCAGCATGAGGATGGCGAACGGCACCGCGAAGGCGATGTAGACGGCCGCCAGCCCGGCCAGGCTGTTCAGCAGCTGCAGCCGCCGCGCGTCGAGGAACAGCGGGATGACCAGCGCCTCCAGCGGCACCATCTGCACGACCAGCAGCAGCACCATGAACGTGGTGCGGAACCGGAAGCGGTACCGGGCGATCGCGGTCGCCGCGAGCAGCGCGAGCAGGCCCGACACGACGACGGTGACGACCGCCAGGATGAGGCTGTTGCGGAAGTACTCCCAGAACGCCACCTCGGCGATCCGGCCCGTCAGCACGTCGTGGAAGTGCCGCACCGTCGGGTGCTCGGGCAGCGGGTGCGGGGTGCTGGAGAAGATCTCGTCGTTGGGCTTGAAGGCGGTGGACACCATCCAGAAGACGGGGAACACCGACAGCGCGAACACCGCGATCCCGGTGGCGTTCAGCGCGAACCTGCGCAGGAGCCGCGGCCTCACTTGGTCTCCCCCTGACGGACCATGACCCGCACGTACAGGGCCGTGACGACGAGCAGGAGCACCGTCAGCACCATCGCGATGGCCGAGCCGAGCCCGAGCTTGGGGTTCAGCGACCCGAACGCCTCGGAGTAGGCGTACAGCGACAGGTTGAAGGCGTCCCGGTTGGCCATCCCGGCCATGATGAACAGCTGGGTGAACACCTTGAAGTCCCAGATGATCGACATCACCAGCAGGACCATGAAGATGGGCTTCAGCAGCGGGAAGGTGATGCTCCAGAACGAGCGCCACGGCCCCGAGCCGTCCACCCGGGCGGCCTCGTACAGCTCGCTCGGCACGCTCTTCAGGCCGGCCAGCACCGACACCGCGACGAACGGGCACGCCTGCCAGACGACGCAGACGGTGAGCACGGTGTAGGTGGGCAGCGGGCTGCCGAACCAGTTGTAGTCGGCCCAGCCGCCGCCGACCAGCCAGTCGGGCAGGGCGTCGAGGGTCCAGTTGACGGCGCCGCCGGTCGTGCCGAACAGCCAGTAGAAGACGATGGCGGCGGTCACCGGCGGCGTCGCCCAGGCGATCATGACGCCGCTCGCGACGAGGTTCGACATGCGGCCGCCCAGCTTGTGCAGCAGCAGCCCGATCAGGGTGCCGACGAGCAGGGTGAGCGACACCGCCACCACGGCGAACAGCACCGTCTGCCGGAGCGTCTGCCAGAAGAACGGGTCGTCGAAGATCTGCCGGTAGTTCTCGGCGCCCACCGACTCGGCGGGCTCGCCGCGGAGCTGGCGGTTGCCGACCTTCTGGAACGACATGAGGCCGATCTGCACCATCGGCCACAGGGTGAGGACGGCGATGACCGCCAGCGTCGGCGCGATCAGCAGGTACGGCCCGAGGCGGGGCCGGCGGCGGCGCCGGGGCGGCCCGGAGGAGCTCCGGTCCGGCGCCCGGCCCACCGCGGGGGCGGTGTCGATCATGCATTCGGTCCGATCAGGCGGGAGGGCAGGGGGCGGGGGCCTCGGGGGAGCGCGCCCCCGGGAGGGGCGGCGGGCGTCAGGAGGCGTTGAGCAGGCTGTTGGCCTGCTCGTTGGCCTTCTTCAGCTCGCCGTCGGCGGACTTGCCCTGCATGATGGCCTTCAGCGCGTTCGGCAGCACCTTCTTGGACTGCTCGAACTCGGCCCAGCCGGCGCTGATCGGGGTGAACTTGGTGTTGCCCGCGATCGCGGTGAAGGGCTCCAGCACCGGGTCGGAGAACTTCACGTCCGAGCGCATCGAGGAGAAGCCGGACAGGTCGGCCCACGCCTTGGCGTTCTTGGCGTCGTTCAGCACGGTGATGTAGTCGAACGCCGCGGACTTGGCCTTGGAGTCCTTCCACACCGCGAGGTCCGAGCCGCCCGCCATCGTCGGCGCGTTGCCGCCGGTCTTCGACGGGATCGGGAAGACCGCCCAGTTCGCGGCGTTCTTCGGGCTGATCTTCTTCATCTGGGCGAGCGCCCAGCTGCCGTCGATGTACATGCCGAGCTTGCCGAGCGCGAAGTCCTGCTGCGGGCCCTGCAGCTCGTTCTTGCCGATGTACTTGGTCGGGGCGACCTTGTCCTTGGAGACGAGGCCGGCGTAGTACTCGACGGCCTCCTTGGCCTGCGGCTGGTCGAGCTTGCCGACCCACTTGCCGCCGTCCTTGGTGGCCACCTCGCCGCCGTTGCCCCAGATGAAGGAGACCAGGGCGTTGGTCTGGTCGCTCGGCGCGCCGATGCCCGGGACCTTCTTGGCGTCCTGGATCTTCTTGGCGGCCGCGCGCAGCTCGTCCCAGGTCTTCGGCTGGGCGATGTTCAGCTCGGTGAACCAGTCCTTGCGGTACCAGATGCCCCGGACGCCGCCGTACCACGGCACGCCGTACACCTTGCCGTCGGACTTGTCGTTCTCCAGCGCCGACTTGTTCAGCGTCGAGCCGTCGCTCCACTTGCCGTACTCGTCGGAGATGTCGGCGAAGTCGCCGGACGCCACGTGCGACTGCACGTCGGTGTTGCCGACCTCGGTGACGTCGGGGCCCTCGCCGCCCGCCGTCGCCTTCTGGAAGGTCGCGGCGACCTGCGGCCACGGCACGTACTTGACGACGACGTCGGTGTTCGGGTGCTTCTGCTTGAAGTCCGTCTCGACGCCGTCGAGGAACTTGGTCTGCTCGGGCGTGCCCTCGCCCATCATCCAGACCTTGAGCTGGGCCGGGTCCTTGGCGGCCGACGAGTCGTCCTTCTTGTCGTCCGAGCCGCCGCAGGCCGTGGCGGCCAGGGCGATCGCGGCCGTCGCGGCCGCAATCTTGATGTACTTCATGGGGGGTTCCTTTCCGGCATCGCCTCGCGTGCCGTCCGGCCCGCGGTGCCTTCGGACCCGGCCCCGACCCTCTAGGGTCGGGGTCCATGCCCGATCTCGTCCTCGGCACCGCTCGCGGGCGCCCTGCTCGCCACTTGGCGTACTGCTGCTGCGCCGCGTTCCCGGCCCCTCGGGGAGGGGCGCCGGGGCGCTTGCGGGTAAACTAACAAGAAACTTTCCTAAACAAAACCGCTCGTTAGCGGATTGAGACTTCGAGGGGTGCGGCATGGCCAACCGGCCGGGGACGCCGAGGTTGCTGCGCGAGCTCAACGACCGCGCGGCGCTGGACCTGCTCGTGGGGCAGGGACCGCTCACCCGCGCCCAGATCGGGGAGCGCACGGGGCTGTCGAAGGTCACCGCCTCCCAGTTGCTGTCCCGGCTGGAGGAGCGCGGCCTGGTCCAGGTCGTCGGCGCGCAGGCGGGCGGCCGCGGGCCGAACGCCGCGCTGTACGCCGTGGTGCCGTCCAGCGCCTACGTCGCCGGGCTGGAGGTCGGCCCGAAGGGCGTGACCGCGGGCGTCGCCGACATCACGGGGCGTATCGCGGCCCAGGTTACCGTCGACCCGAACGGATCCGACAACCCCGTCAGACTGGTGCACAGCGCCGTGGTCAAGGCGTGCCGGTCGGCCAAGGTCGGCGTCGACCGGCTCAGCGCCTTCGTCATCGGCACCCCCGGCGTCGTCGACCCCCGCTCGGGCGACGTGCAGTTCGCGTTCGACCTGCCCGCCTGGCACGAGGGCGTCCTCGCCGCGCTCCGCACCGACCTGCGCCGCCCCGTCACCATCGAGAACGACGTCAACCTCGCCGCGCTCGCCGAACGCGCCTACGGCGCCGCGCGGGGCGCGGAGGACTTCGCGCTCGTCTGGCTCGACCGCGGCATCGGCCTGTCGGTCACGATCGGCGGCCGGCTGCACCGCGGCCGCTCGGGCGGCGCCGGCGAGATCGGCTACCTGCCCGTCCCCGGCGTCCCGCTCGCCGTCGGCACCGCCCGCCCGGCGCCGCGCTCGGAGGGCGTCACCGAGTCGACCAGCTGGGGCATCCCGGCGCTCGCCGGCGGCTACGGCTCGCTCGTCGGCGCCGACGCCGTCCGCGAGCTCGCGCACCGGCACGGCGTCGCCGAGCCGACCGCCGTCGAGTGCGTGCGGGCGGCGGCCGCCGACGAGGACGGCGGCGGCGCCTTCCTGGACGAGCTCGCCAGCCGCATCGCCTACGGCGTCGCGTCGGTCAACATCGTCCTGGACCCCGGCCTGGTGGTGCTGTCCGGGCAGCTCGGGCGGGCCGGCGGCCGGCCCCTCGCCGCCCGCATCGAGCGCGTCGTCGGGCGCATCACCCCGACCCGGCCGACCGTCGAGGTGACCGAGGTGGACGGCGCGCCGGTGCTGCGCGGCGCGCTGCACGCCGCGCTGGAGCAGGCCCGCGACGAGGTGTTCTCCGCCGGGGCTTGACCCGCCCGGCGGCCTACTTGGCCGGCTCGGCCGCCTCGGCGGGCGCGTCGCGGCGCGCGTCCTGGAGGGCGCGGTCGAGGACCGTCCGGCTGATGATCCGGCGCCGGCGCCGCTGCGCGGCCTCGTAGCGCGTCTTGGCAATCATGGCGAACCCCGTTCCGCGGCGGCCTTTCCCCGGACCGCCGCATCCCCGTGTCACAGGATCATCCCAGGAATCGGTGGCGGCGCGAATCCACCCCAGGGAGGAGATCGGCCTCCGACCTGCGGGCCCCCGGTCCCGGCCCGCCCGGGACGGGCCGGCCGGGACGCGCGGGGCGGGCGGCGCGGCCGGAACCGGCGATCAGACCGATGGCGCGCCGGGCCCGCCCGGGACATACTGCACGCACGGGTCGCGGGACCGCCGGGCCGCCACGGCGGCGGTCCGGTGCGCGGCGGCCCGGGCCGCTTTCGGGGGAGGCCAGGAATCGTCCCTGCCGTCCCACCCCCGGAGGGTCCATGTCAGCATCCGAGCAGACGGGCGTCCTGCCCCCGCCCCCCGCGCCCGCCCCCGACCGGCGGCTGCGCGTCGGCCCCGGCCGCGGCGCCCTCCTCGCCGCCGGCGTCTGCCTCACCGCCCTCGGCCCGCTCACGCGCTTCTACATCGCCCCGCAGCTCATCGTCGCCCCGACCGACATCTACCAGACGACGACGCTCGTCGCGGCCGGCGCTACCTACTTCGACCAGGGCGCCCTGAAGACCGTCCGGGGCGCCACCCTCACCTACACCGGCACCGTCCGCGGCGCCCCCGGCAGCAGCACCGGCGACACCGCCGTCTGGGACTCCTTCTCCGCGCTGGAGGACCTCGACCGCGGCACCCGCGTCACCCTGTCCACCCAGCGGTTCGCCTTCGACCGCCGCACCGGGCGGCTGTCCACTTGCTGCGGCGCCGCCCTCGACGGCGACACCCGCGTCCGGCAGGAGGGCCTCGGGCTGTTCTGGCCGATCGGCGTCGACCGCGCCGACTACCCGCTGTACGACTCCGGCACCCGCCGCGCCTGGCCCGCCCGCTACGCCGGGCAGGACACCGTCGAGGGCATCCGGACCTACCGGTTCGTCCAGCACGTCCCGCCGACCAAGGTCGGCACCGTCCCGGCGATGCCGCGCTCGCTGCTCGGCCTGCCCGCCGGCCACGGCGAGGACGCCGCGGTGCCCGCCGACCGGTACTACGCCGCCGACGTCACCATCTGGGTGGACCCGCGCACCGGCGTCACCGTCGACCGCCACCAGAAGGTCTCCACCGTCCTGCACGGCCCCGGCGGCCGGGGCACCCTCGTCGCCGCCGACATGGACCTGCGGATGACGCCGAAGGTCCGCGCGGACCTGGCCGACAAGTCCCGCGACAGCGCCCTCACGATCACGCTGCTGCGCACCGTCCTGCCGCTCGCCGCGAGCGGCGTCGGCCTGCTGCTCACCGCGGCGGCCCTGCTCCGCCCGCGGCGCCGGGCTCAGCAGCAGGCGAGGTAGGCCTCCGGTGCGGTCCGGGGCGCCCCGGCACGGGTATACATGATCGGCAGACGGCCGGCGCGGCGGGGAACGGCCCGCCGCGCGGGTCCGTTGGGAATGCGTGATCGAGTATCGGAGGTGCCGAGATGGCGTTGCGTGACCGGTTCCGCCGCCTGGTGCAGCGGCCGGGCAGCGCCGACCTGGCGCCCTTCCAGGCCGTCGTCGCGCGGGCCGGCGAGCGCGCCGGCCGCGTCCGGGAGCTGACGGACGCCGAGCTGACGGCCGCGGCCGCCGCCCTGCGCGGGAAGGAGGACCTCGCCGAGTTCTGCGCGCTCGGCCGCGAGGCCGCCGAGCGCGCCCTCGGCGAGCGGCCCTTCGACGTCCAGCTCGTCGGGACGCTCGCGCTGCTGTCGGGCCACGTCGCGGAGATGGCGACCGGCGAGGGCAAGACGCTCGCGGGCGCGCTCGCCGCCGCCGGGTACGCGCTGCGCGGCGAGCGCGTCCACCTGATGTCGGTCAACGACTACCTCGCCCGCCGCGACGCCGAGTGGATGCGGCCCCTGTACGACCTGCTCGGCGTCACCGTCGGCTGGATCGGCCAGTCCTCCACCCCGGAGGAGCGCCGCGCCGCCTACGCCGCCGACGTCGCCTACGCGCCGGTCAGCGAGGTCGGCTTCGACCTGCTGCGCGACCGCCTCGTCACCGGCGCCGCCGACCGGGTGCAGCCCGCCCCGTCGGTCGCGCTGATCGACGAGGCCGACTCGGTGCTGGTGGACGAGGCGATGGTGCCGCTCGTCCTCGCCGGCGCGACCGACCTCGACGCCGCCGACCCCGCCCACGCCGACCTCGCCCGGCGGCTGCGGGCCGGCCGCGACTACACGACCGACGGCGAGAACCGCAACGTCCAGCTCACCGCGGCGGGCGCCCGCGAGGTCGAGCGCGCCCTCGGCGGCATCGACCTGTACGCGCCGGAGAACCTGGACGCCCTCACCGCCGTCAACGTCGCCCTGCACGCCGAGGCGCTGCTGCACCGCGACGTCGACTACATCGTCCGCGACGGCGCGGTGAAGCTGATCAGCGAGTCGCGGGGCCGGGTCGCGCTGCTGCAGCGCTGGCCGGACGGGCTGCAGGCGGCGGTGGAGGCCAAGGAGGCGCTGGCGTCCTCGCCGAGCGGCGAGATCCTCGACTCCCTCACCGTGCAGGAGCTGATCGGCCGCTACCCGCGCCGCGCCGGGATGACCGGCACCGCGCTGGCGGTCGCGGACCAGCTCCGCGAGTTCTACGCGCTGGAGATCGCCGTCGTCCCGCCGAACCGGCCGTGCGTCCGCGACGACCGGCCCGACCGGCTGTACGCGACCGCCACCGACAAGGACGTCGCGGTCGTCGAGCAGATCGCCGCGGCGCACGCCACCGGCCGCCCCGTGCTCGTCGGCACCGAGGACGTCGCCGCGTCCGAGCGCCTCGCCCGGCGGCTGCGCAGGGCGGGCCTGGAACCGGTCGTGCTGAACGCCAAGAACGACGCCGAGGAGGCCGCGATCATCGCGCGGGCGGGGGAGCGCGCCGCGATCACCGTGTCCACCCAGATCGCCGGGCGCGGCACCGACATCCGCCTGGGCGACGGCGTCGCGGACCTCGGCGGCCTCCTGGTCATCGGCACCGGCCGCTACCACTCCAGCCGCCTGGACGACCAGCTGCGCGGCCGCGCCGGCCGCCAGGGCGACCCGGGCGCGTCAGTGTTCCTCGCCAGCCTCCAGGACGACCTGGTGACCCGCTACGCGCCCGACGAGCGGTACGAGGGGCCGGCCGGCGACGACGGCCTCGTCGAGGACAAGGGCGCCGACTGGATCGTCGGGCACGCGCAGCGCGTCGCCGAGGGCGTCGACCTGGAGATCCACCGCAACACCTGGCGGTACAACCGGCTGATCGGGCTGCAGCGGGCGGCGCTGCTCGCCGAGCGCGACGGCGTCCTGGACGGCGACCTCGGCGACCGCACCATGGCCGAGCACGCCGCCGCCAAGCACGCCGAGCTGGTCGAGGAGGCCGGGGCGGACGCCGTCGCGGACGCCGCCCGGCAGGTCTGCCTCTACCAGCTCGACCGCGTGTGGGCCGACCACCTGGCCTACCTCGCCGAGCTGCGCGAGGGCATCCACCTGCGCTCCCTCGGCCGGGGCCTCGACCCGCTGGTGGAGTTCAACCGCGAGGCCGTCCCGGCGGGCAAGCGCCTGCCGGTGCAGGCCCGCGAGCGCAGCGTGAAGGCGTTCGAGCAGCTCACCGCCGCCGGCGGCGCCATCGACCTGGACGCCGCCGGCCTCACCCGCCCGTCGGCGACCTGGACCTACCTCGTCCACGACAACCCGTTCGGCAGCCTCGACGAGCGCGCCTTCAAGGGCCTCGTCGCCCTGTTCCGCCGCGGCAGGCGCTGACCCGCCCCGCCGGGGACGGGGCGGTCAGGCGCGGAGTCGGAGGCCCCGGGGGGTGGGGTGGAAGCCCGCGGACTCCAGGGCGGCGGCGAGCGGCGAGTCGTTGATCGACTCGCCGTCGGCCTTCTCGACGGTGAGGCGGCCGAGGGCGCCCTCGCGGACGGCGAGCGCCAGGGCGTCCACCGCCGGGCGCAGCGTGTCCATGTCGTCGCCCCAGGTCAGCAGGGTCTTCCCGCCGCGCTCGACGTAGAGGGCGAGGCGGCCGTCGACGAGGACGACGAGGGCGCCCGCCTTGCGCCCGGCCTTGTGGCCGCTCGCGGACTCGCCGGGACGCTCCGGCCAGGGCAGCGCGGCGCCGTAGGGGTTGGCCGGGTCGGCGGCGGCGAGGACCAGCGCGCGGCGCCCCGCGTCGGCGCGCTGCGCCGGCGCCTCCCACAGGCCCGCCAGGTCGTCGGGGACGGCGGGCTCGGCCGGGCGCAGCGCGCGCAGCCGGTCGACGGCGCCCGGCAGCGCGAACTGGGCGGCGCCGAGGCCCTCCACGAAGTAGCCGCGGCGGCACCGGCCGCTCTCCTCGAACGCCCGCAGCACCGGGTAGACGCCGGCGAACCCGCCGGGCGTCCGCTCGGCGGCGACCGCGCCGCGGATGACGATGCCGTAGCGCTCCAGCAGCGCCTCGGCGAGCGCGTGCGAGCGCAGCGTCGCGGTGCCCTCGCGTTCGGGCAGCGGCCACCAGCGCCCGGCCGCCGCCGGCGGGCCGGTGCGCGAGGGCAGCACGGGACGGCCGCGCCGCGCCGTCGAGCGCGACCGGTGCGCCGGGCGGCCCGACCCGAGGGCCGAGCGGAGCGGCGCGAGGGTGTCGTTGGTGAGCAGGCCCGCCCACACCAGGTCCCACAGGGCGGTGAGGAGGTCGGCGTCGCCGGCGGTGACGCCCGCGGCGTTGACGCGGTCGGACAGCATGCGGAAGAACAGCGCCCCGCCGCCGTCCAGCGCGTCCAGGATCGCCTGGTGGACGGGCGTCACGGTGATCTCCGCGGGGGCGGGCATCAGCAGCGGCGCGGAGTCGGCGAGGTAGAGCGACACCCAGCCGTCGCCGCCCGGCAGCGAGCCCTGCCCGGCCCACACGACCTCGCCCGCCGAGGTCAGCTCGTCCAGCAGCGCGGGCGTGTACCCGGCGATCCGGGACGGCAGGATCAGCGACTCCAGCGCCGACGCCGGCACCGCGGCGCCCTGGAGCTGCTCGACCGCCTGCACGAGCGCGTCGATGCCGCGCAGCCGGGAGCCGCCCGCGACGCCGTGCCAGGCGGGCAGGAACCGGCCGAGGGACTCGGGCGGCGACGGCTCGACCTCGGCGCGGAGGCGGGCGAGGGACCGGCGCCGCAGCGTCCGCAGCACGCCCGCGTCGCACCACTCGCCCGTGAGCGGCCCGGCGACGGCCGAGGCGGGCAGGAACTCGCCCTCGACGACGCGGCCCGCGGCGGCGAGGCGCCGCAGCGTCTCGGTCACCACCGCCGCGCCGAGCCCGAACCGCAGCGCGGCGTCGGCGGCGCGGAACGGGCCGTGCGTGCGGGCGTGGCGGGACACCAGGTCGCCCAGCGGATCGTCGACGATCTCCAGGAACGCCTCCGGGACGCCGACCGGCAGCGGCGCGCCGAGCGCGTCGCGGAGCCGCCCCGCGTCCTCGATGGCGCACCAGCGCTCCTCGCCGCCGATGCGGACGCGGATGGCGCGGCGGGCCGCCTCCAGCTCGGCGAGCCAGGCCGCGGGCGGCTCGGCCGAGCGCTCGGCGACCTCGCCGGTGGTGAGCGGGCCGAGGCCGCGCAGCAGGTCGGCGGCGCCCTCCAGGTCGCGGGCGCGGCGGTCGGGGGCGAGGCGCTGCAGCTCCCGCTCCGTCTCGGTGATCACCTCGGGGTCGAGCAGCTCGCGCAGGTCGGCCTGCCCGAGCAGCTCGGCGAGCAGCGCCGAGTCGAGCGCGAGGGCCTGCGCCCGGCGCTCGGCGAGCGGCGAGTCGCCCTCGTACATGAACGCGCCGACGTAGTGGAACAGCAGCGACCGCGCGTACGGCGACGGCTGCGGCGTCTCGACCTCGACCAGCCGCAGCTTACGGCCGGACAGGTCGCGCATGACCTGCACGAGGCCCGGGACGTCGAACACGTCCTGGAGGCACTCGCGCATCGTCTCCAGCACGATCGGGAACGAGGGGTAGCGGCTCGCGACGCCGAGGAGCTGCGCGGCGCGCTGGCGCTGCTGCCAGAGCGGCGTCCGCCGGTCGGGGCGGCGGCGCGGCAGCAGCAGGGACCGGGCGGCGCACTCGCGGAACCGGGCGGCGAACAGCGCCGACCCGCCGAGCTCGTCCACCACGATCCGCTCGACGTCCTCGGCGTCGAACACCGCGAGGTCGACGCTCGGCGGCTCGTCCATGTCGGGGATGCGGAGGACGATGCCGTCGTCGGCGTGCATGGACTGGGCGTCCACGCCGTAGCGCTCGCGCAGCCGCCCGGCGATCGCGAGGGCCCAGGGCGCGTGCACGCGGGCGCCGAGCGGGGAGTGCACGACCATCCGCCAGTCGCCGAGCTCGTCGCGGAACCGCTCGACGACGAGGGTGCGGTCGTCGGGGACGTGGCCGGTCGCCTCGCGCTGCTCGCCGAGGTAGGACACCAGGTTCGCGGCGGCCCAGCCGTCCAGGCCCGCCGCGCCCGCGCGGGCGCGGCCGGCCTCGGCGGGCAGCTCGGCGAGCTCGCGGGTGAACGCGCCGAGGGCGCGGCCGAGCTCGACGGGGCGGCCGAGCGCGTCGCCGTGCCAGAACGGCAGCTTGCCGGGCTGGCCGGGGGCGGGGGAGACCAGGACGCGGTCGGGGGTGATGTCCTCGATCCGCCAGGACGAGGCGCCGAGCACGAACACGTCGCCGACCCGCGACTCGTAGACCATCTCCTCGTCCAGCTCCCCGACCCGCGAGGACTTCTCGCCGGCGAGGAACACCCCGAACAGGCCGCGGTCGGGGATCGTGCCGCCGCTGGTGACGGCGAGGCGCTGCGCGCCCGGCCGCTCGCGGAGCACGCCCGCGACGCGGTCCCAGACGAGGCGGGGCCGCAGCTCGCCGAACTCGTCGCTCGGGTAGCGGCCCGCGAGCATGTCGAGGGTGGCCTCCAGCGCCGACCGCGGCAGCGTCGCGTAGGGGGCGGCGCGCTTGACGAGCGTCTCCAGCTCGTCGACCGCCCACTCGTCCATCGCGACCATCGCGACGATCTGCTGGGCAAGGACGTCCAGGGGGTTGCGCGGGTAGCGCAGCTCCTCGATGCGGCCGTCGCGCATCCGCTCGGCGACGACGGCGGTCTGCACGAGGTCGCCCCGGTACTTGGGGAACAGCACGCCCTTGGACACCGCGCCGACCTGGTGGCCGGCCCGGCCGACGCGCTGCAGCCCGCTCGCCACCGACGGCGGCGACTCGACCTGCACGACGAGGTCGACCGCGCCCATGTCGATGCCGAGCTCCAGGCTGGAGGTCGCGACGACGGCGGGCAGGCGGCCCTGCTTCAGCGCGTCCTCGATGACGGCGCGCTCCTCCTTGGACACCGACCCGTGGTGCGCGCGGGCGATCTCGGCGGGGACGCCGCGCAGCGCCCCGGCCTGCGCCATGACCTGCGCGGGGGAGGGCGGTGTGACGGCGCGGCGCACGTCCCGCTCGCCGATGCGGGCGAGGCCCTCGCCCTCGCCGCGCTCGCCGGCGCCGCCGCCCGCGCGCTCGAAGGCCAGCTCGTTCAGGCGGCCGCAGAGCCGCTCGGCGAGCCGCCGCGAGTTGGCGAAGACCAGGGTGGAGCGGTGCGCCTCGATGAGGTCGAGGAGGCGGTCCTCCACGTGCGGCCAGATGCTGCGCTGGCGCGGGTCGGCGTCGCCGGCGTCGTCGGTGAACGAGCCGATCTCGCCCATGTCCTCGACGGGCACGACGATGTCGAGGTCGAAGACCTTGTCCGAGGGCGGCTGCACGACGACCGCCGGGCGCGCGCCGCCGAGGAACGCGCCGATCTCCTCCGGCGGCCGGACCGTCGCCGACAGCCCGACGCGCTGCGCGGGCCGCTCCAGCAGCGCGTCCAGGCGCTCCAGGCTGAGCGCCAGGTGCGCGCCGCGCTTGGTGCCCGCCACGGCGTGCACCTCGTCGACGATGACGGTCTCCACGCCGCGCAGCGCCTCGCGCGCCTGCGAGGTGAGCAGCAGGAACAGCGACTCGGGCGTGGTGATGAGGATGTCGGGCGGCTTGGCGGCGAGGCGGCGCCGCTCGTCGGCGGGGGTGTCGCCGGAGCGGATGCCGACCTGCACGTCCGGCTCGGGCAGCTCCAGGCGGCGCGCCGCCTGCCGGATGCCGGTGAGCGGGGCGCGCAGGTTGCGCTCGACGTCGACCGCGAGCGCCTTCAGCGGCGAGACGTACAGGACGCGGCAGCGGTGCCGCGGGTCCTCCGGCGGCGCGCCGGTCGCCAGGCGGTCCAGGGACCACAGGAACGCCGACAGCGTCTTGCCCGAGCCGGTCGGCGCGACCACCAGCGTGTTGTCGCCCGCCGCGATCGACCGCCACGCCCCCGCCTGGGCGGCGGTCGGCGCGGCGAACGCCCCCGTGAACCAGGCGCGCGTCGCCGGAGAGAAGCGTTCCAGCACGTCATCGCTCATGCCCCCATCTTGCCTGGGGGGTCCGACAGAACGGCGGGGGGTGGCCCCCGTCACCTTGTGAGCAAGCGCTTGTCAGGGCATCCTCGGGTCCATGCCGTACCTGCTGCTCGCCCTCGGCGCCCTGGCCCTGCTGCTCGCGGTCAACGCCTACCTGCCGCGCCCGCAGCCGGCGCTGCTCGTGCCGAGCTTCTTCGCCGGCTGGCTGGCCATCGAGCTGGCGCCCCACCTGCTGGCCGCCGAGATCGCCGGCCTCGCCGCCGCCGCGGCGCTCGGCGGCCTGGACGGCCGGCCCGGCTGGGCGGGCCTCGCGCTCGGCGTCCTCGGCGCCGCCGGCACCGCCGCGACGATCGTCGCGGCGAGCCGGACCGTCGTCACCCTGCGCGAGAGCGGCGCCCCCCTCGACCTGGACCCCGAAGGCGCGCCCCGCTACCCGCGCTCGCACCTGGTCGTCCCGCCGCTCTGCCTGATCCCGCGCCGCGGCGTCCGCGTGGACCGCAACGTCGTCTACCGGCAGGAGGGCCGCCTCCGCCTGAAACTGGACGTCTACCGTCCGCGCGAGGACGTCCGGCCCGAGGCGGGCGGCGCGCTGCGCCCCGGGCTGATGCAGATCCACGGCGGCGCCTGGGTCATCGGCGACAAGCGCGAGCAGGGCCTGCCGCTGCTCAACCACATGGCGCTGCAGGGCTGGGCCGGGTTCAACGTCAACTACCGGCTGAGCCCCCGCGCGACCTGGCCCGACCCCCTGATCGACCTGAAGCACTTCATCGCCTGGTACCGCGAGCACGCCGCCGAATACGGCGCCGACCCCGATTTCCTCTGCGTCACCGGCGGTTCGGCGGGCGGCCACCTCACGGCGCTGGTCGCGCTCACCGCGAACCGCCCCGAGTTCCAGCCCGGCTTCGAGGACGTGGACACCTCGGTGCGCGGCGCCGTCCCCTTCTACGGCGTGTACGACCTCGTGGAACCGGGCCCGTGGCCCGTCCCGATGGGCTCCACGCGGCTGATGGAGCGCTACGTCGTCAAGCGGCCCTTCGCCACCGACCGCGAGGCGTTCGCCCGGGCGTCCCCGGTCTCCTACCTGCGCGCGGACGCGCCGCCGTTCTTCGTCATCCACGGCAGCAAGGACTCGCTCATCCCCGTCGCCGAGGCGCGCCGCTTCGTCGCCAAGCTCCGCGACGCCTCCGACGCCCCCGTCATCTACGCCGAGATGAAGGGCGGCCAGCACGCCTTCGACGTGTTCCCGTCCTACCGGACCGCCCGCGTGGTGGAGGGGGTCGAGCGGTACCTGACGGGCCTGCACCGCGCGTACGAGCAGGACCGCGCGCCGCGCGCGCCCGAGGACGTCGCCCGCGACATCGCCTGAACCGCGCCGCCCGCGGCGTCGGATAGCGTGGCCGCGTGCGGCTCACACAGTTCTGGCAGCGGATGGACCAGCAGTTCGGCCCCGCCTACTCGGCGAGCGTCGCGAAGGACCACGTCATCGCCGCCCTCGGCGGGCGCACCGTCGACCAGGCGCTGGCCGACGGCGTCGCCGCCAAGGAGGTGTGGCGGGCCGTCGTCGCGACCTTCGACGTGCCCGCCTCCCTGCGGTAGGGCGCTCCTAGTAGGTCGCGACGGCGACGACGAAACCGATCATCAGGTTGGCCACCGCGAGCAGGATCGCGGCGGGCTCCAGCGCGTCCTCGGCGTCGTCGGCGAGCGAGCGCACCTTGATCCCGATCGCCCGGTCGAAGATCATCGTGGCCAGCGTCTGGGCCACGATGCCGACCGCGCCGAACACCGCGGTGCGGGTGAGGCCCTCGGCCAGGTCGCCGCCCGACGCGAAGATCGACACCGCCACGATCAGGCCGACGCCGACCGTGGACGCGCACGCCAGCAGCGTCGCGTTCGGGTTGCGGTGCTCGCGGATCACCGTGATCAGCCGGCCCGGCACGGCCAGGTCGGTCATGTAGAAGCCCACCACGAACAGCACCAGGCCGACGCCGGCGTAGGCGAGCAGGGCCCCGGAGCCCTCCAGCAGGATGTGGCCGAGGCTCTCGTTGTCCGTGGCCGCGAGGATCGTCATGGTTCTCCTTCAGGGGGATGGTGCGCGGGCGCCGTCAGAGGGCGATGCGGTGCGGGACGAAGGACGAGGTGTCGTCGGTGATCAGGCCGGCGGTCTCGCGGATGCCGAGGCCCGCCGACTCGTCCTCGACCACCCAGGCGCCGAGCACGGGGTGCTCGCCGTCGAAGTCGGGCAGCGGGCAGAACTCCTGGAAGACGAAGCCCTCCCGGCCGTACTCGCCGTCGGTGCGGTGCTCCTCGCCGTCCGGCAGGACGATGCGCATGCTCGCGCCCTCCCGGCCGAGCAGCGGCTTCTGCACGTAGGAGGTCAGGTTCGACGGGGTGTTGAGGTAGGTCGGCAGCAGGTTCGGGTGGCCGGGGAACAGCTCCCACAGCAGCACCAGCAGCGCCTTGTTCGACAGGACCATCTTCCAGATCGGCTCGATCCAGCCGGTCGGCGCCTGCGGGATGCTGCGCGCGAACGGCTCGGAGACGATCCACTCCCACGGGTACAGCTTGCAGAGCGTGCGGATCTCCTCCTCGGCCAGGTCGACGAACCGGCCACGCGCGGGATCCCAGCCGATGTCCTCCATCGCGATCGCCATGCCGCGGACGCCCGCCTCCTCGGCGGTCTCCTGCATGTAGGCGATCGTCATGACCTCCTCGCCCGTCTCGTCCTCCTTGGTCCACGCGAAGTGGACGGGGGACGGGCCGAGGGCGGGCGCGATCCGCTTCCAGCGGTCCACGAGGCGCTCGTGGATGGAGTTCCACTGGTCGTCGCCCGGGTAGACGTCCTTCAGCCAGTACCACTGCACGACCGAGCTCTCGACCAGCGCGGTCGGGGTGTCGGCGTTGTACTCCAGCAGCTTGGCCGGGCCGTTCCCGTCGTAGCGCAGGTCGAAGCGCCCGTACAGGTGCGGGTCGCGGCGGCGCCAGGACTCCTCGATGAGCGGCGCCACCCAGTCGGGGATGCCGAGCACCTGGTAGCGGCCGGTGGTGACGACGTGCTCCACCGCCTGCAGGCACATGCGGTGCAGCTCCTCGACCGTCTCCTCCAGGGCGAGCACCTCGTCCATCTCGAAGACGTAGTGCACCGACTCGTCCCAGTAGGGGCGGCTGAGATGCTCGGGATGCGCCGTCCGGTGGAAGGACAGGCCCTGCTCCTCGACCCGCGCCGCCCAGTCCGGGCGGGGGTCGCTGAACTCGCGGCGCACGCCTCAGCTCCCCCCGTGGCCGTGCCCGCCGAAGCCGCCGCGGCTGAGGGTCTTGCCCGAACTGGACTTGATCTTGCCCTTGCTGGGCCGGTAGGTGCGCCCGTGCGAGATGTAGCCGCCGGAGCGGCTGCCGCCGTAGTACCAGAAGTAGCGGCTGTAGTACGGGCTGCCGGTGTCGATCTGGCCGCGGTTGCACAGGTAGTCCGGGACGATCTTGTAGCCGCCCGCCGTCCGGCCGAGGCCGGGCGCCTGCCGGTCGACGCAGTACGCGGTCGTCGACCGTGAGCAGGCCGAGACCATGGTGAGGGACAGGGCGCTCACCATGCCGATCGACACCGTTCGCGAGCTGAGCCGGCGGGGGGAGTTAGGGGGCAACGAGAACACGTCCTTCGGATGACCGGGCGTCCTTGGAGGGCCGGACGGCGCGGGAGGGGGTCCTTCCGCGCGGCGATCCGCAACCGCGGGGCCCCAGCTTAGGGGTGGGCGATCCTGAGACGGAAGGGACCGGTATTACGGTTCCGCAAGGTCAACGACGTTCCGGCACGAACCGGACGCCGCCGGGCGCGGATCAGTCGGGGACGGGAAGGTGGGCGTACAGGTCCATCGGATCGGCGGACGCGGGCAGCTCGCTCACCTGGCCGTCGCCGACCTCCACCACCCGCCACGCGCCGTCGGGGCGCCGGGCGAGGTCGGTGGTGATGAACCGGCAGCCGAGGGCGCGCACCGCCGGGGCCACCGCGGCCAGCTCGGGCAGCGGCTCCCCGCCGGGCTCGTCGGGGTGCGGGCCGACGAGCGCCGGCTCGCCGTCCACCCACCACACCCGCGCCTCGCCGCCGTCGTCGAACGGCTCGAACTCGCGCACGACGACGCCGCCCGCCAGGTGCTCCTCCTGGAGGGCGATCATCGCGGTGAGCACCGCCCGCAGCCCCGCCGCGTCCTTGACGTCGGGGACGTAGCAGGCCGCGTCCCACTCGTGCTTGCGCGACTTCACGTAGTCCTTGACGATGCCGGGCCCGGCGCGCAGCGGGCGCACCAGCTCGGCGAGGTCGCCCGGGGCGCCGGGGTCGCCGCCGGGCGGCAGGGGGCGCCACACGCTGTTGGGGGTGAGGCCGGCGAAGGTGTCGTGCCAGCCGGGCAGCTCGTGCGCGCGCCGGTAGTCGTCGGGATGGGTGAGCAGTTGCACACCGCGCCGCTTGAGGGCGCCGGCGAGGGCGGTGTACTCGGCGCCGCTCAGCATCCAGCCGCGGTACCAGGCGGGGCCGAGGTCGCGGGGGACCGCCCGGACGGCCGCCTCGGCGTCGCCGGCGCGCAGCGCCTCGTGGTCGATGAGGGCCAGCTCCCCGTAGTGGTCGCGCACGGCGCCGGCCTCGCGGGAGAAATGGGGGTCAACGCGCCGGGGGTGCAGCGGATCGACGCAGAAGAGGACGGTCAGCGTCATGATGGAGACCTCCGTGGACGGCGCCAGCGTACGGTGCCGGAGCGCCCGGCGCACGGAGAATCCGGGGCGAATCGGCACGCGCGGCACTGATCGAACGGATATTCGATAAGCTGTGAGCCGTACGCGACGTTATCCACAGGAATCCAGGGACCTCGAAACTGTCAGTGGCTCCCCGTAACGTCGTTCCCGACACCGCACCACCACGGCCGGGCGAGAGCCACCAGGCCCGCGACAGGCACCCAGACGGAGGGGAACCCCATGGCAGCGAACGACCGGGAGAAGGCTCTCGAGACCGCCCTCGCCCAGATCGAGCGGCAGTTCGGCAAGGGCTCGGTCATGCGGATGGGCGAGGAGACGCGCGCCCCCGTCGAGGTCATCCCGACCGGCGCGATCTCGCTGGACATCGCGCTCGGCATCGGCGGCCTGCCGCGCGGCCGCGTCGTCGAGGTCTACGGCCCCGAAGGGTCCGGCAAGACCTCGATCGCGCTGCACGCGGTCGCCAGCGTCCAGCGCAAGGGCGGCATCGCCGCCTTCGTGGACGCCGAGCACGCGCTCGACCCCGAGTACGCCAGCAAGCTCGGCGTCGACATCGACGCCCTGCTGGTCTCCCAGCCCGACACCGGCGAGCAGGCGCTCGAGATCACCGACATGCTGATCCGGTCCGGCTCGATCGACATCGTGATCATCGACTCGGTCGCGGCCCTCGTGCCGCGCGCCGAGATCGAAGGCGAGATGGGCGACAGCCACGTCGGCCTCCAGGCCCGGCTGATGTCCCAGGCGCTGCGCAAGCTCACCGGCGCGATCAACCAGACCAAGACCACGGTCATCTTCATCAACCAGCTCCGCGAGAAGGTCGGCGTCATGTTCGGCTCGCCGGAGACCACCACCGGCGGCAAGGCGCTGAAGTTCTACGCCTCGGTCCGGCTGGACGTGCGCCGCATCGAGACGCTGAAGGACGGCACCGAGGCGGTCGGCAACCGGGTCCGCGTCAAGGTCGTCAAGAACAAGATGGCCCCGCCCTTCCGGGTCGCCGACTTCGACCTGCTCTACGGGCAGGGCATCTCGCGCGAGGGCGGCCTGATCGACCTCGGCGTCGAGCACGGCTTCGTCCGCAAGTCGGGCGCCTGGTACACCTGCGACGGCGACCAGCTCGGCCAGGGCAAGGAGAACGCCCGCAACTTCCTGAAGGCCAACCCGGACATGGCCGACGGCATCGAGAAGAGGATCAAGGAGAAGCTGGGCATCGGCCCCAAGGTCGACAAGCCGGCCGAGGGCGACGCCGCCCCGGTGGCCGCCGCCGCGCCGGCGCCCGCGGCCTCCACCGGCCGCAAGTCGGCCAGGACCACCAAGGCGGCCGCGGCCGCGTCCGCGGCCACCCCCGCGGCCGCGTCCACGCCCGCGCCCGGCGATTCCTGACGAACGATCCGCCGATTCGGGTGAATCCTGACGGCGAGTAGGCGATGATCCCTTATGTGGGGCGGCGGCGCCTCTGCCCGGCACTCCGGTGCACGGCACTTCCCTGTTGGCGCCGCCGCTCGCCCGCCGTCCGGCCGCCCGGCCCGACACCGAGGACGGCCCCGCATGCCCGACGACGCCCCTGACCAGAGCCCGGCCTGGGCCGCGCCGTCCGCCAACCCGTGGACCGACGAGGCACCGCCCGCGTCCACCCCCGCCGAACCGGCCGAGCCCGCCACCGACGATTGGCGCCCCGCCACCACCGGCCCCTTCGCCGACCTCGGCAAGCCCACCACCACGCCCCGCTGGCCCGACGGGACCACCCCCGCCAACCCCTGGCTCTCCACCCCCGCAGCGGAAATCCCCACCGAACCGGTCCACCAGCCCCGCAAGCCCCCCACCCGCAACCCCCGCTCCCGCCCCACCCCTCGACCATCCACACCCGAGAACACCCCCACCCCGCCCAACACCTCCACGCAACCCGAACTTGCAACCAACCCCCTTCACACACCCAACCCCGAACCCCCCAAGCCCGCACCGCGCATTTCCGCGCCCACCAAGCCCGCACCGGCCAAGCGCTCGCCTGCCAAGCCCACCCCGACCACCGCCACGCCGATCGAACCAGAGCCGGCCAAGCGCCCTACTGCTGAGCCCGCATCAACCGCCCCCGCGCCGACCGAGCCTGCGCCGACCGAGTCCGGGCCGTCCGAGTCCGGGCCGTCCGAGTCCGCGTCGTCCGAGTCCGCGTCGTCCGAACCAGAGCCGGTCGAACAAGAGGCGGCCGAACCAGAGCCGGCCAAGCGCCCGGCTGCTGCCCCCGCACCAACTGCCCTCACGCCGTCCGAGCCTGCGCCGTCCGAGCCTGCGCCGTCCGAGCCTGCGCCGTCCGAGCCTGCGCCGTCCGAGCCTGCGCCGTCCGAGCCTGCGCCGTCCGAGCCTGCGCCGGCTGCGGCTGCGTCGGTCGAGTCCGTGACGCGGGGCGGGGGCGTGCGGAGGGGGCGGAAGGCTGCGGCGGCCGGTCAGGGGGTGGAGGTCGATGCGGGGGGCAAGGTCGCTGAGGTGCGGGCCGCGCTGGAGGCGCTCGGCGCCACCGTGCCCGCTGACAGCGGGAGTCTGTTCGGCGGGCCGTCCGGGAAGAGCGGTGCGGCGAGCGGGGGTTCGGTGCGCGGCGGCACGGACACCTCGTCCGAGGGCGAGCGTGGTACTGGTTCGCGGCCGGAGGGACGGAAGAAGGGCGGCCGGCGGGGGCGGCAGGGTTGGAAGGGGGCCGAGGGCGGCGAGTCGGGGTTCGGCGGGCGGGGTACGCGTGCTGGGCGGAGAGAGGATGAGGCGCAGGGAGAGCAGGAGGCGGGGGAGGGCGTCGGGGAGAGGCGGCCCGAGAAGCCCGTCGACTGGGAGGCCAAGGCTCGGGAGACCTGCCTGCGCCTGCTGACCGGTGCGCCCAAGACGCGGGCGCAGCTCGCCGAGGCGCTGCGCCGGCGGGAGGTCCCGGGCGAGGTCGCCGAGAAGGTCCTCGGCCGCTTCACCGACGTCGGGCTCATCGACGACGAGGCGTTCGCCGAGGCGTGGGTGCGCGCCCGGCACAGCGGCAAGGGGCTGGCGCGGCGCGCCCTCGCCGCCGAGCTGCGGCAGCGCGGCGTCGACAACGAGACCGTCAAGGAGGCCGTCCACACCCTCGACGAGGAGCAGGAGGAGCGGACCGCCCGCGAGCTCGTCCGGCGCAAGCTGCGCTCGGTGGGCGGCGTCGACCGCGAGAAGCAGATCCGGCGGCTGGTCGGGATGCTCGCCCGCAAGGGCTACCCGCCGGGACTGGCCTACCGCGTCGTCAAGGAGGTCCTCAACGGCGACGCCGACGAGGACGGCGGCTTCTAGCGCGGCCGCCGGAGACACGCCGGGCTTGACGCGGTCCTGACAGCCGGACGGGTTTCGGACAGGGCGGCGTCCGTGCAGGTGGCGGCGTGCCAGGGGCGGTAAGGAAGTCCTCACGCGCGCGTTCGGTTAGTCCGGAATGCCAGGCGTTTGCTTGCTCAATACCTCCCCGCCGCTTACCGTAACGGCAGTGAGGAGTTACTCCGCGCTCTGCGGATTGTCATACATCTGCGCACGTCCGATCAGCTGAGAGGTGCAGGGGACAGCATCCCGGGACGAGGACCGCGGCCCGGCGCCACGGCGCCCGGGCGTCGTCGCGTACCCGCGGGGTGCGGGTGAATCCTCGCGTGACGGGACTCCGACCCCGCGGAGCCCGATGGCGAGGGAGGGTCTGCCCCATGACGAGCGTCCTGACGGGTGCGGCGCTGCTGGCGGCCCTGCTGGTGGGCGCGGCGGTGGTCGGGGCGGTGCTCGTCCGGCGGCGGCGCGCCGTCGAGGAGATCAACGCGCGGGCGCGCGAGGAGGCCGCCGAGCTGGTCCGCGCGGCCGGCGCCGAGGCCGAGGAGATCACCGGGTCGGCCCGCGCCGCGGCCGCGGCCGAGGCCGAGACGCAGCGCGGGCGGCTGCGGACCCAGCGCGAGGACCTGGAGCGCCGCGAGGGCCGGCTCGCCGAGCGGGAGGCGCGGCTGGACGCCGAGATGCGCCGCCTGGAGGAGTGGTCCGGGCGGCTCGCCGAGACCAAGCGCGCGCTGGAGGCCCGCAAGGAGGAGCTGTCCCGCGTCGAGGACGAGCGCCGCGCCGTCCTGGAGCAGGCCGCCGGGCTCACCGCGGCCGCCGCCAAGGGCGAGCTCGTCGCCGCCATCGAGAACCAGGCGAAGCGCGAGGCGATCCCCCTCACCCGGGAGATCGAGAACGCGGCGCGGGCCGAGGGCGAGAAGCGCGCCCGCAAGATCGTGACGCTGGCGATCCAGCGCGTCGCCGCCGAGCAGACCGCCGAGTCGGTGGTGTCGGTGCTGCACCTGCCCGGCGACGAGATGAAGGGCCGGATCATCGGCCGCGAGGGCCGCAACATCCGCGCCTTCGAGACCACCACCGGCGTCAACCTGATCATCGACGACACGCCGGAGGCGGTGCTGCTCAGCTGCTTCGACCCGGTGCGCCGCGAGGTCGGCCGGCTCACCCTGGAGAAGCTCGTCCAGGACGGCCGCATCCACCCGCAGCGCATCGAGGAGGTGCACGAGCGCAGCAAGCAGGAGATCGAGGCGCTCTGCGTGCGGGCCGGCGAGGACGCCCTGGTGGAGGTCGGCATCGGCGACATGCACCCCGAGCTGATCGCGCTGCTCGGCCGGCTGCGCTACCGCACCTCCTACGGGCAGAACGTGCTGAAGCACCTGATCGAGTCCGCGCACCTCGCCGGGATCATGGCGGGGGAGCTGCGGCTGCCGGTCGAGTCGGCCAAGCGCTGCACGCTGCTGCACGACATCGGCAAGGCCCTCACCCACGAGGTGGAGGGCAGCCACGCCCTGATCGGCGCCGAGATCGCCCGCCGCTACGGCGAGCACGAGGACGTCGTGCACGCCATCGAGGCGCACCACAACGAGGTCGAGGTCCGCACCGTCGAGGCGGTGCTGACGCAGGCCGCCGACGCCATCAGCGGCAGCCGTCCCGGCGCCCGCCGCGAGTCGCTGGAGGCGTACGTCAAGCGGCTGGAGCGCCTGGAGCAGATCGCCCGCGAGAAGCACGAGGGCGTGGAGAAGGTGTTCGCGATGCAGGCCGGCCGGGAGATCCGCGTCATGGTGAAGCCCGACGCGGTGGACGACATCCAGGCGCAGGTCATCGCCCGCGACATCGCCAAGCAGGTCGAGGACGAGCTGACCTACCCCGGCCAGATCCGGGTGACCGTCGTCCGCGAGTCCCGCGCCACCGAGTACGCCCGGTAGCGCGGGCCCGCCCGCCCGGCCGCGCGGTCAGCCGACCGTGAGGTCGATCGGCTGCACGCCGCGCGGCTCGAAACCGAGGGTCTGCCCGTAGAAGGCGAGCTCGGACTCCAGGCAGCGGATCGTCGTGGACGCCCGCCGGAACCCGTGCGACTCGCCCTCGAACGTCAGGTAGGCGTACGGCGTCTTCTTCTCGGCGAGCGCCACCGCGAACCGCTCGGACTGGTCCGGCGGCACGATCGGGTCGTCGAGGCCCTGCAGCAGCAGCACGGGGCAGGACGTGCGGTCGGCGCGGGTCAGCGGCGAGCGCTCCTCGTAGGCCCGCTCGAAGCCCGGCAGCGGGCCGATGAGGCCGAACAGGTACTGCGACTCGAAGTCGTGGGTGGTCGCCGCGAACGACTGCAGGTCGCTGATGCCGAAGTAGGACGTGGCGGCCTTGAACACGTCGTTCTGGGTGATCGCCGCGAGCGTCGTCCAGCCGCCCGCGCTGCCGCCGCGGATCGCGAGCCGGCCCGCGTCGGCGACGCCCGCCGCGACGAGCGCCTCGGCGGCGGCGACGGCGTCCTCGACGTCGACGACGCCCCACTGGCGGCGCAGCCGCTCGCGGTAGGCGCGGCCGTACCCGGCGGACCCGCCGTAGTTGACGTCGATCACGCCGATGCCGCGGCTGGTGAAGTAGGCCCGCTCCAGGCTGAGGGTCTGCGACGCGCGGCCGGTCGGCCCGCCGTGGACGAACACCACGTACGGCGGCAGCTCGCCCGCGGGGCCCTCGGCCTCGGGGCTGGACGGCGGGTAGACGAACGCGTGGACGGGACGGCCGAACCGGCCCTCCAGGCGCTCGGTGCGCGGCGTCGGCAGGTAGGCGGCGTCCGGGAGCTCGTCGAGCTCGCGGCGCAGCACCTCGGCCCGGCCGGTGGCCGCGTCGATCCGCACGAGCGAGGGCGGGGTGTCGTGGGCGCCGCCGATGCCGACGATGGTGGTGCCGTCCGCCGACAGGGCGCCCTGCCAGTTGGTGAAGGGCACGTCGAGGTCGGTGAGTTCCAGCGTGTCGGGGTCGTAGACGCCGAGCCGCTGGTCGCCCTCGCCGTGCAGGACGGCGAGGCGGCCGTCGGCGAGCGCCGCGTACGGCATGCCGCCGAGCTGCCAGAGCGGGCCCGCGAACTCCTCCTCGGCCGGGTACAGCGCCTGCGCGGACTCGCCGTGCAGGCCGATCTCGTAGATGTTCCACCAGCCGGGCCAGTCGGAGATCACGTAGAGGGTGCTCTCGTCGGCCCAGAGCGGCGCGAGCGCCGACTCGGTGAGGCCGCCCTTGACGGTGCGGCCCGAGTTCGGCACGACGGCCCGCGCGTCCTCCAGCGCCGCCACGCGCAGCTCGGTGCCGTCCCACGGCATCCGCGGGTGGTTCCACTGCACCCAGGCGAGGTGGCCGCCGCCCGGGGACGGCGCGGGGGAGGCGTAGAAGTGCGATCCGGAGACCAGCTCGCGGATGGCCGCCGGGTCCTCGGCGGCGCTGCCGTCCAGCGGGACGGCCACGATCGCGCGGCGGATGCCGTCGTCGGGGGTGTGCCCCTCGCAGACGCACCAGATCTCGGCGCCGTCGGGCGACAGGACGTAGTCGGCGTAGCGCAGCCCGCCCGGCTGGGCCGGCTCGGGGGTGAGCGGCCGCGGCTTCGGGTCGCCGGGGTCCAGGCGGTGCAGCCGCTGGTCCTCGTAGTTGGAGAAGACGATCACGTGCCCGCCGTCGGCGGCGACGGGCAGGTAGGACCGGCCGCCGTACTCGTGGACCCGCGTCCGGGCGTCCCAGGGGGCCTGCAGGAGCTCGCTGAGATGCCCGCCGTCCAGATGCATGACCGTGGTGCGGCCGCCCTCCTCGGGGCGGGTCTCCTGCCACCAGATCCCGGTGCCCGACACGGTGGGGAAACCGAGGCGCAGCCCGGCGCGGGCGACGTCGGCGGCGGAGATGGGCGAGGGCCAGGAGCCGAAGGGAAGGGTCGCGCGAGCGGTCATAACCGAATCGTCCCGCATACGGGGATCGGTTGGGGCCATGACGGGGCAGTTGAGCTCGGAAAGATACAAGCCGCTCACCGCGGAACGGTCAGCCGCGGGCGGCCGGCGCCGCGCCGGGGACTTTTCCGTCGGAAACGCCGGAAAGCAGGAGGCGCTCGATCCGCTTCACCGCCGCGCGTCCCGCCCGGTTCGCCCCGATCGTGCTCGCCGACGGGCCGTAGCCGAGGAGGTGGACGCGCGGATCGGCGGCGACCGCTGTGTCATCCATCACAATCCCGCCGCCGGGACCGCGGAGGCCCAGCGGGGCGAGGTGGTCGAGGCTCGCCCGGAAGCCGGTCGCCCACAGGATGGCGTCCGCACGGACGTGCGAGCCGTCCGCCCAGGTGACGCCGTCCGGGACGACCCGCCGGAACATCGGCCGCCGCGCCAGGACGCCGCTCTCGCGCGCCGCCCGCACCTCGGGCGTGAGGAGCAGGCCCGTCGACCCGACGACGCTGCCGGGCGGCAGGCCGAGCCGGACGCGCTCGGCGACCTTGGCGACCGCCGCGCGGCCCCGCTCGGGCGTGAACTCGCCCTCGGCCCACACCGGGGGCCGCCGCGTGACCCAGGTGGTCGCCGCGGCCACGTCGGCGATCTCCATGAGCGCCTGCACGGCCGAGGCGCCCCCGCCGACGACCACGACGCGTTTCCCGGCGAACTCGGCCGGGCCCGTGTAGCCGGCGGTGTGGAGCTGGCGGCCGCGGAAGGTCTCCCGGCCGGGGTAGTAGGGCCAGAACGGGCGCTCCCAGGTCCCGGTCGCGTTGACGAGCGCGCGGGCCGTCCAGTCGCCCGCCGAGGTGCGCGCCAGCAGCCGCCCGTCCGGCAGGTCCTCGACCGACGTGACGTCCACCGGGCGGCGGACGTCGAGGCCGAACTCCCGCTCGTAGCGGCCGAAGTACTCCGCGACGACCTCGGACGCGGGCCGCGACGGGTCGGGCGCGCCGAGCGGCATCCCGGGCAGGTCGTGGACGCGGTGCGCCCGGCCGAGCGTCAGCGTCGGCCAGCGGTGCTGCCAGGCGCCGCCCGGACGCGGCGCGTGGTCGAGGATCACGTACGACAGCGGGGAGCGCGCCAGGGAGTACCCGGCCGACAGCCCCGCCTGCCCGGCCCCGACCACCACGACGTCCACGTCACCGCTCATGCCCGCCAGAACCGGCGGGGGCGCCGCCGGATTCCCGGCGGCGCCCCCGCGAAGGCGTGCGGACGGCCCTAGTCGGCGCCGGTGGCGGCGCCGCCGGGCAGCTGCGTGGCGGTGGTGTCGACGGTGCCCGCGGCGCGCTTGCGGCTGTGCCGCAGCCGCCGCTCCAGCCACGTCGCCACGGCGCTGATCGTCATGTTCAGCCCGATGTAGATCACCGCGATGACGATCGCGGCGGGCAGCAGGTTGCCGTAGTTGGCGGGGATCTGCTTGAAGCCGTAGTTCAGCAGCTCGGTGTAGCCGATGATGTAGCCGAGCGCGGTGTCCTTCAGCAGCACCACCAGCTGGCTGATGATCGCCGGCAGCATGACGGTGACCGCCTGCGGCACCAGGATCAGCCGCATCACCGCGTTCTTGCGGAGGCCGAGGGCGTAGGCCGCCTCGGACTGCCCGCGCGGCAGCGACTGGATGCCGGCCCGGAAGATCTCCGCGAGCACCGAGCCGTTGTAGAGCATCAGGCCGACGACGACGGCCATGAACTCGGTGACGTGCGGCGGCTCGCGGTTCAGCCCGTCGGAGATGGTCGCCGGGCCGGAGAACACGAAGTACATGAGCAGCAGCAGCGGGATCGCCCGGAAGAACTCGATCACCACGGCGGACGGGACGCGCAGCCACGCGTGGTCCGACATGCGGCCGATGCCGAACAGGATGCCGAAGGCGAGCGCGAGCACGGCCGCGACGAGAGCCGCCGACAGCGTGTGCCCGAGGCCCGGCAGGATGTACTTGGTCCAGGTGGAGCCCTTGAGGAAGGGGCTCCACAGCTTGCCGGCGAACTGGTCCTTGTCGGCCAGCCGCCAGACGATCGCGGCGAGGATCCCGAGGATCACCAGCGAGCCGACGACGGTCAGCAGGGCGTTGCGGCGGCGCGCCCGCGGGCCCGGCGCGTCGAACAGCACCGACGGCTCGGCGGCGCGGCGCTTCGGCGCGGGCCTGCGCGCGGCGGGGACGGGGGCGGCGGTGCTCACCGGACCACCGCCAGCCGCTTGGCCAGGTAGCTGGTGAGCAGCCCGGCGGGCAGGGTGAGGACCATGAACGCGGCGGCGAAGCCGAGGAAGATCGGCAAGGTGGCTCCGTAGTCGTCGAACATCTGCTTCATCTGCCCCGCGGACTCGATGTAGCCGGCCACCGACACCACCGTGGAGTTCTTGATCATGGCGATGAGGGTGCTGCCGAGCGGCGCGATCGAAGCGCGGAACGCCTGCGGCAGGATGACCAGCCGCAGCGACTGCGCGAACGGCAGCCCGATCGCGCGGGCCGCCTCGGCCTGGCCGATCGGCACGGTGTTGATGCCGGCCCGCAGCGCCTCGCAGACGAACGCCGAGGTGTAGGCGGTGAACCCGAACACCGCGAGCCAGTAGGCGTTCGCGGAGATGCCGCTGGAGACGCTGATGCCGAGGGTGTCATGGAGCCCGAGGCTGGTGAACACCAGGATCAGCGTCAGCGGGGTGTTGCGGAAGATGTTGACGTAGACCGTTCCGGCCCGGCGCAGCACCGGCGTCGGGGACACCCGCATCGCGACCAGCACCGTGCCGAAGACCAGCGACAGCACGCCGGTCATGACCGAGAGCCGGACGGTCGCCCAGAACGCCTGCAGGACCTCGCTGGATTCCTTGCCGAACGGGCTGAAGTCGAAGAGAACGTCCCAGTTCATGGAGTCTCATCCTCTGGCGGGACGCCGGCGGGCCCGCACGCGGGCCCGCCGGCGCACCGTCGGTGACGGGCGGCGATCAGCTGCAGCCCTGGGCGGGCGGCTGCGTGGCGTCGAACTTCAGGTTCGTCTTGCCGAACCACTTGTCCCACAGCGTCTTGGCCGTGCCGTCCTTGTACATGTCGGTGATCGCCTTGTTGACGGCCTCGCAGCCCTTGGTGTCGCCCTTCTTCAGGCCGACGCCGTACTTCTCGTCGGTGAAGGGGGCGTTGGCGAGCTTGACCGAGGAGCCCTCGCGCTGGGCGTAGCCGGCGAGGATGGTCGCGTCGGTGGAGACCGCGTCCAGGGTGCCGGCCTTCAGCTTGACGATGCAGTCCTCGTAGCCCTGCGCGGGGACGAGCTTGGCGTCGACCTTGTTGTCCTCGGTGATGCGCTTCCAGGAGTTGGAGCCCTGGACCTGGCAGACCTTCTTGCCCTTCAGGTCCTGCACCTTGGTGATCGAGTTATCGTTGGCGCGGACCAGGATGTCCTGGTGGGTGACGACCCACGGGCCGCCGAAGGTGACCTTGGGCAGCCGCTCGGCGGTGATCGAGTAGGTCGCGACGACCATGTCGACGGTGCCGTTGGCGAGGAAGGACTCGCGGTTGGCGGACTTGGCCTCCTTGAAGGTGACCTTGGTCGCGCCGAGCTTCTTGGCGATGTAGTTCGCCACGTCGATGTCGATGCCCTGGAAGCCCTGGGGGGTGTTCAGGCCCATGCCGGGCTGGTCGGCCTTGACACCGACGACGAGCTCCTTCTTGCCGTCGACGGTGTCGTCCTTCTTGGCGCTGCAGCCGGACGCGGCCAGGGAGGCGGCGGCCAGTCCGGCGAGCGCCACCCCGAAAGTGCGAACGCGCATGTTCAGTACTCCAATGGTTGGCGGAGGTACGCCGGACCCGCTCTGGCCCGGCGGTGCGAGGTCAGTGCGAGAGGATCTTCGAGAGGAAGTCGCGGGCGCGTTCGGTGCGCGCGTTGGTGAAGAACTCGTCGGGGGTGCTCTCCTCGACGATCTGCCCGTCGGCCATGAAGACGACCTTCTGCGCGGCGCGCCGGGCGAACCCCATCTCGTGGGTCACCACGATCATGGTCATGCCGTCGGCGGCGAGGCCGGTCATCACGTCCAGCACCTCCTTGACCATCTCGGGGTCGAGCGCGGAGGTGGGCTCGTCGAAGAGCATCACCTTCGGCTTCATCGCGAGGGCCCGCGCGATCGCCGCGCGCTGCTGCTGGCCGCCGGAGAGCTGCGCGGGGAACTTCTCCGCCTGGGCGGCGATGCCGACCCGCTCCAGGAGCTCCATCGCCTGCTTCTCGGCCTCGGCCTTCGCCACCTTGCGGACCTTGATCGGCCCGAGCGTGACGTTCTGCAGGATCGTCTTGTGGGCGAAGAGGTTGAAGGACTGGAACACCATGCCGACGTCGGCGCGCAGCCGGGCGAGCTGCTTGCCCTCCTCGGGCAGCTTGGCGCCGTCGACCAGGATGGTGCCCCCGTCGATCGGCTCCAGCCGGTTGATCGACCGGCAGAGGGTCGACTTGCCGCCGCCGGACGGGCCGATCACGACGACGACCTCGCCCCGGTTGATGGTGAGGTCGATGTCCTTCAGCACGTGCAGTTCGCCGAAGTACTTGTTGACGTGCTCGAGCACCACCAGGGGCTCGCCGACCGGCGTGTCTTCCGGGGCCACGTCACCGCCCTTGGTGAGTTCGGGGCCGCCTGCGCTGTCCGTCATGCAGCCGGACTTTACGACATGCTTATTACCGGGCAAGTCATCCAACGGTTGCTATCCGATCACGAATGCGCACGTCGGCGCGGTTGTGGACGTGCGCCGACCGAGATCATCAAGGCGAGTATGCCGGGCGCGTCGCGGCCTGTCCGCGCGACCGGCCGGAGTCGCCCGCAACGCGCGCGCGGGGAGTGGCGCGCGGCGCGTACCCTTGGCGATTGTCATGAGTGCTGCGCTGAACGAGGGCGGCCACCGTACGTACGAGATCCGTACCTATGGCTGCCAGATGAACGTCCACGACTCCGAGCGCCTGTCGGGCCTGCTGGAGGACGCCGGGTACGTCCGCGCCGCGGGCGCCGAGCCCGACGTGGTCGTGTTCAACACCTGCGCCGTCCGGGAGAACGCCGACAACCGCCTGTACGGCAACCTCGGGCACCTGCGGCCGGTCAAGGACGGCCGGCCCGGGATGCAGATCGCCGTCGGCGGCTGCCTGGCGCAGAAGGACCGCGACACCATCGTGCGGCGCGCCCCCTGGGTGGACGTGGTGTTCGGCACCCACAACATCGGGTCGCTGCCCGCGCTGCTGGAGCGCGCCCGGGTGATGGACGAGGCGCAGGTGGAGATCGAGGAGTCCCTCGTGACCTTCCCCTCCACGCTGCCGACGCGCCGCGAGTCGCCGTACGCGGCCTGGGTGTCGGTCTCGGTCGGCTGCAACAACACCTGCACGTTCTGCATCGTGCCGTCGCTGCGGGGCAAGGAGCGCGATCGCCGGCCGGGCGAGATCCTCGCCGAGGTGGAGGCGCTCGTCGCCGACGGCGTCGTGGAGATCACCCTGCTCGGCCAGAACGTCAACGCCTACGGCAGCGGCTTCGGGTCGCTCGCGTCGGCGCCCGCCGAGGTGCGGGAGATGACGCGCGGCGGGCAGTCCGCTTTCGCGGGCCTGCTGCGGGCGTGCGGCGGCATCGCGGGCCTGGAACGGGTCCGGTTCACCTCGCCGCACCCCAAGGACTTCACCGACGACGTCATCGCGGCGATGGCCGAGACGCCGAACGTCATGCCGTCGCTGCACATGCCGCTCCAGTCGGGCTCGGACGCGGTGCTGAAGGCGATGCGCCGCTCCTACCGGCAGGAGCGCTACCTCGGCATCATCGGCAAGGTGCGGGCCGCGATCCCCGACGCCGCGATCACCACCGACATCATCGTCGGGTTTCCCGGCGAGACCGACGAGGACTTCGAGCAGACGCTGCACGTGGTCCGCGAGGCGCGGTTCTCCTCGGCGTTCACCTTCCAGTACTCCAAGCGGCCCGGCACCCCGGCCGCGACGATGGACGGGCAGCTCCCCAAGCACGTCGTGCAGGAGCGCTACGAGCGGCTGGTCGCGCTCCAGGAGGAGATCTCCTGGGCGGAGAACCGGGCCCAGCTCGGCCGGACCCTGGACGTGCTGGTCGCCGAGGGGGAGGGCCGCAAGGACCAGGCGACGCGCCGCCTGTCGGGCCGCGCCGCCGACAACCGGCTGGTGCACTTCGCCGCGCCGGACGAGGCCGTCCGCCCCGGCGACATGGTGCCCGTCGAGGTCACCTACGCCGCGCCGCACCACCTGGTCGCCGACATCGTGGCCGGGCCGGTCCGCCGCACCCGCGCGGGCGACGCCTGGGAGGCCCGCCAGGGCCGGGCGAAGCCCGCGGGCGTCGGGCTCGGCATGCCCAGCATCGGGCGCCCGGCGCAGCCCGCCGCCGCCGCGACCGGCTGCTCCACCTGCCCGTAGGAGGCACGGCGTGCTCATCTCGGCCGCGGTCTGCCCGCATCCGCCGATCCTGCTGCCCGAGGTGGCGGGGGAGGCGGCCGCCGAACTCGACGGCCTGCGCGCCGCCTGCGACGCGGCGATCCGCGCCCTGGACGGCGACGTGGTCGTGGTCGTGGGCGGCGGCGAGCGCACCTGCGCCTACGACGGACCCGTGGCGGCGTCCCTGCGCCCCTACGGCCTGGACGCCGTCCACGGCGATCCGCAGGGGGAGGCGCTGCCGCTATCCCTCACCATCGGACACCGTCTGCTGGCCCGGAGCGCAAAAGACGTGCCCGTCCGCTATCAGGAGGTCGCCTTCGACGCCTCGCCGGTGGAGTGCGCCGAACTCGGCGCCAAACTCGCGGAAGTGGCCGATCGCGTCGCGTTCCTGGTCATGGGCGACGGTTCGGCCTGCCGCACCGAAAAGGCACCCGGCTATCTGGACGAGCGCGCCGCCCCCTACGACGCGGCCGTCGCGCGCGCGCTCGCCGACGCGGACGGGCCCGCCCTCGCCGCCCTGGACCCCGTCCTGTCGGACGGCGTGCGGGCGGCGGGACGGGCCGCGTGGCAGGTACTGGCGGGCGCGGCGGGCGAGGCTGCGTTCGACGCCGACCTGCTGGCCGACGAGGCTCCCTACGGCGTCGGCTACTTCGCCGCCCGCTGGCGTCGCTAGGAGGGCCGCTGCTCGCCGCCCGCCTGCGGCCGGGGCTCCTGCGGCGCCTCCTGGGGCCGGGCCGTCCCGGAGCCGCCGCCGTCGATGTAGCCGCGGGCCTTCTCCTGGACCTGGTCGACCTTGTCGGCGTACTTGCCGCCGGTGCGCTGGTCCACCATGTCGCCCGCCTTGTCGACGGCCTTCTTGGCGGCGCCGGCGTTCTGGCCGAGCATCTCCTTGACCTTGTCGACGATGGACATCCGCATCCCCCCGATGCTCGTCCGGTGGCGCCGCCCGGCGTGGACGGGCGCCCGTACCCTCCCCCATTCCTACCCCGACGATTGCCAGGATCGGTCCCGTGACCTCTCAAGATGTGATTGCCGTCGTCGGCCCCACCGCGGCCGGCAAGTCCGACCTGGCGGTGGACCTCGCGCTCCGCCTCGGCGGCGAGGCGGTCAACGCCGACTCCATGCAGCTGTACCGGGGCATGGACATCGGCACCGCCAAGCTGACCGCGGAGGAGCGGCGCGGCGTCCCGCACCACCTGCTGGACGTGTGGGACGTGACGGTCGCCGCGAGCGTCGCCGAGTACCAGCGCCTCGCCGACGAGGCGATCTCCGGCATCCGGGGCCGCGGCCGCGTCCCGGTGCTGGTGGGCGGTTCGGGGCTGTACGTGCGGGCGGCCCTGGACCATCTGGAGTTCCCCGGCACCGACGCCGCGGTCCGGGCCCGCCTGGAGGACGAGCTCGCCGCGTCCGGCCCCGGCGCCCTGCACGAGCGGCTGCGCGGCCTCGACCCGGACGCCGCCGCCGCGATCCTGCCGAGCAACGGGCGGCGCCTCGTGCGGGCCCTGGAGGTCATCGAGATCTCCGGACGCCCGTTCACCGCGACGATGCCGGACCACCGCTACCGGCGGCCCGCCGTCCAGATCGGCCTCAGCGTCCCGCGCCCCGAGCTGGACGAGCGGATCGCGCTGCGGGTCGAGCGGATGTGGGAGGCGGGCCTGGTGGAGGAGGTGCGGCGGCTGGAGGCGGCCGGGCTGCGCGACGGGCTGACGGCCGGGCGCGCCCTCGGGTACGCGCAGGTGCTGCGGGTCCTGGCGGGGGAGTGGACCGAGGCGCAGGCGAAGGAGGACACCGTCCGCACCACCCGCCGGTTCGCCCGCCGCCAGGAGTCCTGGTTCCGCCGCGACCCGCGCGTGGTGTGGCTGCCTTACGACGCGCCGGACCTGCTGGATCAGGCCCTACGATCGGCGCATGCGGTTTGTTAAGGGACACGGCACCGAGAACGACTTCGTCATCCTGCCCGATCCGGACGGCGAGCTGGAGCTGACCGCCGGGCGGGTCGCGGCGCTCTGCGACCGGCGCGCGGGCATCGGCGCCGACGGCGTGCTGCGCGCCGTCCGCACCAAGGCGGCCGCCGATCCCGCCGTCGAGGGCCAGGACGCCGAGTGGTTCATGGACTACCGCAACGCCGACGGCAGCATCGCCGAGATGTGCGGCAACGGCACCCGTGTCTTCGCCCGCTACCTGGTGAGCGCCGGCCTCGCCGCGCCCGGCGAGTGGGACATCGCGACCCGCGCGGGGCTCCGCCGTGTCGCGCTCGGCCCGGCCGGCGACGTCCGCGTGGACATGGGCCCGCCCGCCTACCTCGGCACCGGCGAGGCGACGCTGGCGGGCCGGACGTACCGGGGCGCGGCCGTCTCGGTCGGCAACCCGCATCTGGCCTGCCGGGTGGACGAGCCGGTCGCGGGCCTGGACCTGTGCCGGGCGCCCGGTTTCGACGCCGCGCAGTTCCCCGAGGGCGTGAACGTGGAGTTCTACCGGTTCCTCGGCGACCGCCACGTGGAGATGCGGGTGTTCGAGCGCGGCTCCGGGGAGACCCGCTCGTGCGGCACCGGCACCGTCGCGACGGCGCTCGCCGCCGCGATCGCGCAGGCCGGGGGCGGTGCCGCCGCGCCGCGCGGGACCTGGACGGTGGACGTGCCGGGCGGCCGCGTCACCGTCGATCTGGAGGACCTGACAAGCCACCTGACGGGTCCGGCGGTCCTGGTCGCGGAGGGTGAGATCATCCTCGCCGAGTGACAGGACCCGCCGGTCCCGGCGGGGTCGGGACAGCGGTCCCTCACCCCCGGGACCGCCGGAGGTTTAATTTTTGACGTGCACACCCTCTGGTGGAGAGGCCCGCTGGGTCCGGGATGGGAGCCCCGGATCCGCGCGGTGCCTGAGGGCCGGTCGCGACCTTCTTGGCGGGGGGCGGCGGCCGGCCCTCCCACCGGGTGTGCTTTCCGCTTTCCGGGCCCGTTCCCGGGGGCCGGCTAGTTCAGCGCGCCGTTGAGGGGCAGCCGGGCGCGGACGAGCGTCCCGCCGCCGGGGCCCGGCTCGACCGTGCAGGTGCCGCCGAGCTCGGCGGCCCGCTCGCGCATCGACGACATCCCGACGCCCGACCGGGCCCGCTCGGGCAGGCCGATCCCGTCGTCGCCGACCGACAGGTGCAGGTCGCCGTTCACCAGCAGCCGGACGGTGGCGCGGTCCGCGCGGGCGTGCCGGTGCACGTTGGTGAGCGCCTCCTGGACGATGCGGTAGGCGGCGACCTCGGTGGCGGCGGGCAGGTCGTCGAGGTCGCCCTCGACCTGGACGTCCACGAGGGGCCCGTCGCCGTTGGCGACGACGCCGCCGAGGGCGCGGATCGCGCCGGTGAGGCCGAGGTCGTCCAGCGCGGGCGGGCGCAGCCCGTAGACGAGCTCGCGGATGTCGCCGATGGTGCGGCCCATGGTGGTGCGCAGGTGCTCCAGCAGCGGGTCGACGGCCGCCGGGTCGGTCTTCAGCGTGATGCGCGCGGCGTCCACCGTCATGGCGAGGCTCGCGAGCGTCGGGCCGAGGCCGTCGTGCAGGTCGCGGCGGAGCCGGCGGCGCTCCTCCTCGCGGGCGCGCAGCAGCCGCTCGCGCGAGCGCTGCACGTCGAGCGCGAGGCGGGTGGCGTTGGCGAGCTCGGCGAGGTTGCGGGCGAGGATGCCGGCGAGGCGGGCGTCGGGGGCGCGGGTCACCCCGAACATCAGCCGGCCGACCGGCTCGCCGTGCCAGACGAGCGGGATGAGCTGGGGGCGGTCGCCGAGGTCGCCTTCCTCGACGGCGAGGAGCTGGCCGTCGCGGTCGAGGACCTCCATGACGACGCCCGTGGCGTGCAGCGCGCGGCGGGCGGTGGACGCGGCGGCGGCGAGGGCGGCGGCCGGGTCGGAGATGGTCTGCAGGGTGCGGTTCAGCCGGTCGGCGATGCGGTAGGGGTCGCGCTCGCCGTGCAGCAGCCGGTCCACCGCGCGCTGCAGGCGCCGCCGCGCGGGCTCGAACACCGCGCCCGCCGCGATCGCGCCGGCGAGGCCGGTCAGCGGCCCGTGGTCGGCGACGACGATGCTGACCGCGCCGACCAGCGCGAAGTACACGCCGGTGATGACGACGACGAGGCCCGCGTAGACCAGGGTGCGGCTGACGACCAGGTCGATGTCGTAGAGCCGGTAGCGGGTGATGGCGATCGCGACGCAGATCGGCACGGCCGCGATGGTGATGTTGCGGATCGGGTCGCCGATCGGGGTGGACTCGCCCACGTAGATGATCGTCTGGGCGATCACGCCCGGGTAGACGACCCAGGCGATCTGCCGCCGCACGTCCGGGGCCGAGCGCGCGAACCGCACCAGGATCGACACGACGCTGAGCGCGAGGGTGCCGAGGATCGTCGCGGAGATCGGCCACGGGATGTCCTGGAAGGGGTAGACCGACACCCCGTTGTGGAAGCGGCGCGCGCCCGGGTCCACGGTGAGGTGCACGCAGACGATCAGCGGGACCGCGAACGCCGCGAGCAGCACCGGGGCGAACCAGCGGGACACCAGCCGGCCGTCGGGGAAGATCAGCGGCAGCACCAGGGTGAGCGCGAAGGTGTCGATCGCCCAGAGCCAGCGGCCGAGCCAGAGCAGGAAGGCGGCCCCGGCCAGGCCGTGGATCTCCAGCAGCGGGCCGAGGTTCAGCGCGAGCAGGTAGCAGGAGGCGCTCACGCCCGCGACGAGCATCAGCCAGCCGACCCGCAGCCCCGGGCGGTGCCGCAGCAGCAGCGCCGCGACCGGCGTCCAGAACAGCGCGATGACGATCTCGGGGTGCCACCAGACCAGCCGCCGGTCCGCCGGCACCCACCGGCCGACGATCAGCGTCGTGACCACTGCGGCGACGGCGAGGGCCGCGAGGCCGACCGCGGCCCGCCGCGGCCGTTGCACCGTGCTCATGAGCGCTCCCGGATCTGAGTAAATGAATGGTAAAGCGTCCTGGCGGCCGTCCTTGCGCGCGCGGGGCGTCCGTCTCAGGACACCGGGACGGCGCGGGACCGATCCTGGACGGGCCGGACCGCCGGGGCGCGCGGGCGGGGAACGGGCGCGCCGGACGGGGAAGGCGCTGCTAGGGGTGCCTGCGGACGCCGGCGCCCCGAGCCGACCCGGGGGCCGGTTCGGGGCGCCGTCCGGGCCCCTCCCGGCCCGCCTCGGCCCCGACGTCACCGTTCGGTCACGTTCGGTCGCCCCACTCCCATGGACTGTGCACGCACCGTAATGGTTCACTAGCATTTCGTCACCGACGGTCATGCGCGTGGGGAGGGAGAGCATGCTCGTTTTCCTGCTGCGGCGGCTGGCGGGCCACGCCGTGCTGGCCGTGCTCGCCGCCAGCCTCGCCTACCTGCTGGCCGCGGCGGCGCTCCGGCCGCGCGCGGAGTTCGAGGACCGCAGCCCCCGGCCGCCCGCCGCCGTCGTCGACGCCGAGCTCGACCGGCTCAACCTCAACGACCGCACCCCCCTCGCCGACCGCTACCGCGTCTGGGCCACCGGCGTCCTGCACGGCGACTTCGGCCGCACCTGGCAGGGCGACCCGGTGAACGGCGAGCTCGGCCGCCGCCTGCTGGTCAGCCTGCGGCTGCTCACCTGCGGCGCCGTCGCCGGCGGCGTCCTCGGCGTCCTGCTCGGCGCCTGGGCGGCGGTCTCCCGGCACCGGGCGACCGACCGCGCCATCACCTTCGGCTCCTACCTGCTGCTCGCCGTCCCGGTGTTCGTCCTCGCGGTGCTGCTGCAGATCGGCGCGAGCCGCGTCAACGACGCCACCGGCGTGCGGCTCTTCGCCTGGGTCGGGGAGACCGGCCCCGGCGCGTCCGGCGGCGCGTTCGGCCCGCTCGGCGGCCTCGGCGACCGCGTCCGCCACCTGCTGCTGCCCTCGGCCACCATCGCCCTCGCCCAGCTCGCCCTGTTCTGCCGTTACCAGCGCGGCACGATGCTGGACGTGCTGCACGCCGACTTCGTCCGCACCGCCCGCGCCAAGGGGCTCCGCCGCCGCGACGCGCTGCTCCGCCACGGCCTGCGCACCGCCCTCGTCCCGGTGGCCACCTACTTCGCCTACACGAGCGGCCTGCTGCTGCTCGGCGCCATGTTCACCGAGAAGATCTTCGGCTGGCACGGCCTCGGCGAGTGGCTGATCGACTCCATCACCCGCGGCGACGTCAACGTCGTCGCCGCCGTCGACTGCCTGGCCGCCGCGGCGGTCCTGCTCGCCGGGCTCGCCTCCGACGTCCTGCAGGGCGCGCTGGACCCGCGGGCGCGGGCGGGCGCCCGGTGAACCGCCGCACCCGCGCCGGCCTCGCGCTGCTCGCCGCGCTGTTCCTGCTCGCCTTCGCCGGGCCGCTCGCCTCCCCCTGGAGCTGGGACGCCACCGACTTCACCGCCTTCCGCCGGCCGCCGTCGGCCGCGCACTGGTTCGGCACCACCCAGAGCGGCCGCGACGTGTTCGCCCTCACCCTGCACGGCATGCGCAAGTCCCTGGTCATCGGGCTGCTCGTCGCGGTCCTGTCCACCGGCCTCGCCGCCGCCGTCGGCACCGTCGCGGGGCTCCTCGGCGGCTGGGCCGACCGCGCCCTCATGTGGGGCGTCGACCTGCTGCTCGTGCTGCCCTCGTTCCTGGTCGTCGCGGTCCTCGCGCCGGTGCTGCCCGGCGGCTGGCCCGTCCTGGTGGTGCTGCTCGCCGCGTTCATGTGGATGGTGACGGCGCGGATGGTGCGGGCGGCGACGGTGTCGCTGCGCGAGCGCGAGTACGTGCTCGCCGCCCGCCTCCTCGGCGCCGGCACGCCCCGCGTCATCGTCCGGCACATCGTGCCGCAGCTCGCGTCGCTGCTGGCCGTGGACGCCTCGCTGAACGTCAGCGTCGCGATCCTCGCCGAGAGCGGCCTGTCGTACTTCGGGTACGGGGTGCGGCCGCCCGACGTGTCGCTCGGCACCGTCATCGCGGGCGCCGCCGGGTCGGCCACCGCCTACCCGTGGCTGTTCGCGTTCGCCGCCGGGCTGCTCGTCCTCGTCGTCCTCGCCGTCAACCTGATCGGCGACGGCCTGCGCGACGCCCTCGACCCGGCGGGCCGCCGGTGACGCCGGTGCTGCAGGTGAGCGGCCTGCACGTCGACTACGCGCCGGACGTGCGCGCGGTCCGCGGCGCGTCGTTCGCCGTCGAGCGCGGCGAGGTCCTCGGCGTCGTCGGGGAGTCGGGGTCGGGCAAGTCCGCGCTCGCCCTCGCCGTCCTCGGCCTGCTGCCGGCCGGCGCCCGGGTCCGCGGCTCGGTGCGGCTGCGCGGCCGCGAGCTGCTCGGGCTGCCCGACGCCGCGCTGTCGCGGGTGCGCGGCAAGGACCTGGCGATGGTGTTCCAGGACCCGCTGTCGGCGCTCACCCCCGTCCACCAGGTCGGCGACCAGATCGCCGAGACCATCCGGGTGCACGCCGGCGCCACCCGCCGCGCCGCCCGCACCCGCGCGGTCGAGCTGCTGGAGCTCGTCGGCGTCCCCGACGCGGCCCGCCTCGCCCGCGCCTACCCGCACGAGTTCTCCGGCGGCATGCGGCAGCGCGTCATGATCGCGATGGCGATCGCCAACGACCCGCTCGCCATCGTCGCCGACGAGCCGACCACCTCCCTGGACGCCACCGTCCAGGCGCAGGTGCTGGACGTGCTGCGCACCGCCCAGCAGGCCACCGGCGCCGCCATCGTGCTGATCACCCACGACCTCGGGGCGGTCGCCGGGTTCGCCGACCGCGTCATGGTCATGTACGCGGGGCGGGCGGTGGAGACCGGCCCGGTCGGCGACGTCTACCGGCGCCCCCGGATGCCCTACACGATCGGGCTCCTCGGGTCGCTGCCGCGCCTCGACGGCGCGCCCGTCCGCGCGCTGCCCGCCGACGCCGCGCCCGCCGCCGAGGGCTGCCCGTTCCGCACCCGCTGCCCGGTCGCGGTCGCGGCGTGCGCGGTCACCGAGCCCGCCGCGCTGCCGGTCGCGCCGTCCGGGCAGGTCGCGGCCTGCCTGAACCTCGCCGCGACCGAGCGGCCCGGCGCCGTCTACCCGGTGCCCGAGCCCGTCCCGGCGCCGGACCGCCCGCCCCGGCGGGCGCGGCCCCCCGTCCTGCACGTGAGCGGCCTCGTCCGCCACCACCCGCAGTACCGCGGCGCCCTCTACAAGCGGCGGGTCGGGGCCGTGCACGCCGTCGACGGCATCACCCTGGACGTGCGCGAGGGCGAGACGCTCGGCCTCGTCGGCGAGTCGGGCTGCGGCAAGACCACCGCGCTCATGGAGATCCTGCGCCTCGCCGCGCCGCCGGGCGGCCGCGTGTCGGTGCTCGGCCGCGACACCGCCGCCCTCGGCCGCGCCGGCCGCAAGGCGCTCCGCCGCGACGTGCAGGTGGTGTTCCAGGACCCGTTCGCCTCCCTCGACCCGCGGATGCGCGTCGCGGCGATCCTGGCCGAGCCGCTCGCCATCCACCGCGTCCCGAAGGACCGCACCGCCGCCCGCGTCCGCGAGCTGCTGGAGCTGGTCGGCCTGGACGCCGCGCTCGCCGGCCGCTACCCCCAGCAGCTGTCGGGCGGCCAGCGCCAGCGCGTCGGCATCGCCCGCGCCCTCGCGCTGGAGCCGCGGCTGCTGCTGCTCGACGAGCCGGTCGCCGCGCTGGACGCGTCGGTGCGGGCGGGCGTGCTGGCGCTGCTCCGCGACCTGCAGAACCGGCTCGGCGTGGCCTACCTGTTCGTCTCCCACGACCTCGCGGTCGTCCGCTCGGTCGCCGACCGCGTCGCGGTCATGTACCACGGCCGCATCGTCGAGATCGGCCCGGCCGGCGCCGTGTACGGCACGCCCGCGCACCCCTACACCCGCGCGCTGCTCGGCGCCGTCCCGGTGCCCGACCCGGGCGCCCGGCAGGGCCGCGTCACGCTGCCCGGCGGCCCGCCCGACCCGTCGGCGCCGCCCGGCGGCTGCCGGTTCCGGCCGCGCTGCCCCCGCCACCCGGGCCTGGACGCGGGCCGCGCGCGGCTCTGCGCCGAGCTCGACCCGGTGCTCGCCGAGGCCGGCGACGACGACCACGCGGCGGCCTGCCACCATCTGGGGGCACGGTGAGGCGCCGCCTGGTCGCGCCGCTGGCGTGCGCGGCGCTCGCCGCGGGCCCGGCGGGCTGCCGCGCCGGCGACCCGGCCGCCGCGCCCGCCACCGGCCGCGTGCCCGCCAGCGACGTGGACGCCGCGCCCCGCGACCGCGTCCGCGCCGGCGGCACGCTGCGCTGGCCGCTGCCGGAGTTCCCCGCCCAGTGGAACTTCGACCACGTCAACGGCAGCAAGGGCGTCGTCGACCTGGTCGTGCAGGGCGCCCTGCCGTTCCTCATGCGCGCCGACGCCACGGGCGTCCCGCACCCGGTGCCCGAGTACGTGACGTCCGCGCGGGTCACCGCGGCGCGGCCCCGCCAGGTCGTCACCTACCGCCTCAACCCGCGGGCGCGCTGGTCGGACGGCCGCCCGATCGGCTACCGCGACTTCGCCGCGCAGGCCCGCGCCCTGTCCGGCCGCGACCCGCGCTTCCAGGTCGCCACCGTCACCGGCTACCGGCAGGTCCTGCGGGTCGCGCCGGGCCGCCGCGACGAGGTGAAGGTGACCTTCGCCCGCCCCTACGCCGACTGGCGCAGCCTGTTCAGCCCCCTGTACCCGGCGTCCACCAACGCCGACCCGCGGGTCTTCAACGCCGGCTGGCTGAACCGGCTGCCGGTCACCGCCGGCCCGTTCCGGGCGGGCCCGGTCGACCAGGTCGCCAAGACCGTCACGCTGGTGCGCGACCCGGCGTGGTGGGGGCGGCCCGCCAAGCTCGACCGGATCGTGTTCCGCGCCATGGACACGAGCGCGATGCCGGGCGCCTTCGCCAACGGCGAGGTCGACCTCATGGACATCGGCACCGACGCGGGCGCGCTGCGCCGCGCCGAGGGCGTGCGCGGCGCGGTGATCCACCGCGCGGGCGGCCCGGACTGGCGGCACTTCACGCTGAACGCCGCCGGGCCCGTCCTGGCGGACCCGCGCGTCCGCCGCGCCGTCATGCTCGGCATCGACCGGCGCGTCATCGCCCGCTCCGACCTCGCCGACCTCGGCTGGCCCGCGCAGACCCTCGGCAACCACTTCTTCGTCAACACCCAGGAGGGCTACGCCGACAACTCCGGCGGGCTCGGCCGCTACGACCCGGCGGCGGCGTCGCGGCTGCTGGACGCGGCGGGCTGGGCCCGGCACGGCCGGTACCGGGCGCGCGGCGGCAGGGTCCTCGCGCTGCGGTTCGTCGTCCCCTCGGGCGTCCCGGGCAGCCGGCAGGAGGGCGAGCTCACCCGCGCGCTGCTGGAGCGGATCGGGATCCGGGTGGACATCAAGCCCGTCCCGACCGACGACCTGTTCGACCGGTACGTCACGCCGGGCGACTTCGACATCGTGCCGTTCTCCTGGCTCGGCACCTCGTTCCCGCTGTCGCCGCTGCGGTCGGTCTTCGTGAAGCCGCGCGGCGACCGCATCCAGCAGAACTACGCGCGGGCCGGGAGCGACGCCATCGACAAGGCGATGGACCGCGCGATCGGGGAGGTGGACCCCGTCCGCGCCCGCACGCTCGTCAACGCCGCCGACCGGCTCATCTGGCAGGAGGCCACGGTGCTGCCGCTCTACCAGCGGCCGCAGATCGTGGCGACGCGCGCGGGCCTCGCCAACCTCGGCGCCGGCGGTTTCTCCGAGCCCGCCTACGAGGACATCGGCTTCACCGGACCGGCGCCCGGCGCCCCCTAGGGAAGGTCGAGCCGCACGGCCTTGCGGTCGCTGACGTAGCGGGCGTCCCACACGTACAGGCGGACGTCCCCGTCCTGCAGCGAGTCCTTGACGGGCAGGTCGGTGGCCACGCGGACGATGTAGGACGCGCCCGCGGGCATCATCGTGTCGCCGTCCTGGTCGAACGGCGCCTTGGCGCCGCCGATCCGCGCGGTGACCTTGCTGTGGTTCGGCAGCGTGCACATCTGCGCGGGGGTGCCGGGCTGCGGCATGCACCGCGACCGCGCGGCCGCGGGGACCTCGGAGGCGGGGACGAACAGGTCGCCGGGGTACTCCAGCGGGACGGGCCGCTTCAAGGTGTTGGTGAGGACGTAGTCGACGTAGGCGAAGGTGTCGCCCGCGGGGGACGCCTTGCTGGTCTTCAGCGGGTGCGGGTCGGTGCCGGCCTTCACCGCCGCCAGCGTGTACCCGTAGCCCTCGGGCGTGTTGAACGACAGCGGCGTGCCGCTCTTCGGCGCCTGCGTCGCGCCGGGCGCGTTCGCGGACGTGGACGCGTCGCCCTGCCCGGCGAGCGCGGACCGGTCGCCGCCGTCCTGGGAGTCGGGGCGCAGCACGACGATGGCGCCGGCGACCGCCGCGATCCCGACGGCGCCGGCGAGCGCGCCGGCGAGGCCGAGCCGGCCCGCGCCGCCCTGCTTGCGGCGGCGGCGTCCGGCGGATCGGTGGTGGTTGGACATGTTCGTTCCCCGTGTTCCCTCGGGCCTTCCGCTGGCGCGGCGGACGCGTCCTGTCAGCGAGCGCTCACCGGCGGTTGGGGGTGGCCACGATACAGGACGAACGTATTCATCGTGATGTGCCGTACATAAAGGGTGATCGGCGCTCTGTGCCGGTTCCGCCTACGTTGTACGTGCCAGCAGCGTCCGGGGATCGAGCCCGCGGAGGGACGCGTCGAGCACTTCGGCGGTGTGCGCGACGGCGATGTCGGCCCCCCGGCGGCGCAGCGCGGTGGCGATCTGCATGGAGCAGCCGGGGTTGGCCGCGACCAGCAGTTCCGCTGCGGTCGCGCGCACGTTGGCGGCCTTGCGGTCGCCGAGTTCCCCGGCGGCCTCAGGTCGCAGCAGGTTATAGGTCCCGGCCGAGCCGCAGCACACGTCGGGATCGGCGATCTCCCGGAGCTCCAGGCCGGGGACGGCGGTTAGCAGGGCCCGGGGCTGGGCGCGGACGCCCTGGGCGTGCGCGAGGTGGCAGGCGTCGTGGTAGGCGATGCTGACCGGAAGTGGCCGACGCTCCGCGCGGGGCCCGAGTTCGGCGAGGTACTCGGCGAAGTCCCTGGTGCGGCCGGCGAGGGCGGCGGCCCGCTCGGCCCATGCGGGCTCGTCGGCGAGCAGTGCGCCGTACTCCTTCATCGACGACCCGCAGCCCGCGGCGTTCACCACGATCGCGTCCACGCCCTCGAAGGCGGCGATCGTGCGGCGGGCGAAGCGGCGCGCCTCGTCCTCGCGGCCCGAGTGCAGCGACAGCGCGCCGCAGCAGCCCTGCGACGGGGGGATCACCACGTCGCAGCCCTCCAGCGCGAGCACGCGGGCGGTCGCGGCGTTCACGCCGGGGAAGAACTCGCGCTGGACGCAGCCGGTCAGCATGCCGACGGTCGCCCGCCGCCCCCCGCGCGCGGCGACCCGGGCGGGCAGCCGGGGCGCGGGGCCGAGCGCCGGCGCGAGGCGCTCCATGGCGGCGAGCGACGGCGACAGCCGCTCCAGCAGGCCGCTGCGGCGGACGAGCCGGTCGAGGCCGGCGCGCTGGTAGAGGCGGAGCGGGCCGCGCAGCGCGCGCAGGCGGCGCGGGTAGGGGAACAGTGCGAAGACGGCCGCGCGGATCGCGCGCTCGCGCAGCGGCCGGTCGTGCTCGCGCTCGACCTCGGCGCGGGTGATCTCGATGAGGCGGTCGTACCGGACGCCCGAGGGGCAGGCCGTCACGCACGCCATGCAGCCGAGGCAGGCGTCGAAGTGCCCGACCATGGCCTCGCCGAGCGGCGCCCCCTCGGCGTGCTGCCGCATCAGGTGGATGCGGCCGCGCGGGGAGTCCATCTCCTCGCCCCACAGCACGTAGGTGGGGCAGGTCGGCAGGCAGAAACCGCAGTGCACGCAGTCGTCCAGCAGCTTCGGCAGTTCCGGGACGGCGGGGGCGGGGGCGGCGGGCTCGTCGGGCGCGGTCATCAGATGCCTCCTGCGAAGCGGCCGGGGGACAGGCGGTGCCCGGGGTCGAACTGGTCCTTGACGCGCCGCATGAGCGGCAGCGCCGGCAGCGGCCCCCACACGTCCGGGCCCTGCATGACGCGGGCGGGACCGGTGCGGACGACGGCGCCGCCGATCGCGCGGAGCGCGGCGAGCAGCGGCGCGGGATCGGCGTCCTCGGGAAGGGCGGTCCAGCCGTGGCCGGACGCCGACCAGGCCAGGGCGGGGGCGGCGCGCAGCAGGCGGGGCAGGTCGGTGGGCCTGCCGGTGACCTCGATGAGGATCCCGCCGCCGGGGCGGCGCCCCCACCACGCGGGCGGGGACGCGTCCGCCGAGGCGCCGGGGCCGAGCAGCGCGGCGACCGCGCCGGAGCGGTCGGTGGCGCCCTCGGCGAGGACGCCGACCGCGATGCCGCCGCCGCCCGCCGCGACCTCGACGGCGCTCGGGTGGACGGGGGAGTGCAGCACCGCCTGGACGGCCGCGTGGGCGGCGTCCGGATCGGTGTAGGAGGCGGTGACGTAGGCGCTGACTGCGGGCCGGGGGTGGAGCCGGAAGGTGGCCTCCACGATCAGGCCGAGCGTGCCGTAGGACCCGGCGAACAGCCGCCCGAGGTCGTACCCGGCGACGTTCTTGACGACCTTGCCGCCGCTCCGGGCGATCTCCCCGTCCGCGCGGACGAGGGTGAGGCCGATGACGAGGTCGCGCGGCGTCCCGTAGAGCAGCCGGAGCGGCCCGGCGGCGCCGGTCGCGACCGTCCCGCCGACGGTGGAGGCGGGGTCGGCGTCCAGGGCGAGGCGCTGCCCGCGCTCGGCGAGCGCGGCGGCGAGGCGGCCCATGGGCAGGCCCGCCTCGGCCTTGACGACCAGGTCGCCGGCGGCGTGCTCGACCAGCCGGTCCAGGCGCCGGGTGTCGAGGACGAGATCGCGGCGCCGGGCCGGCGGCCCCCAATGAGCGCGCGTGCCCGCGCCCTGCGGGAGGACGGCGAGACCGTGCTCGGCGGCCGCGCGCATGACGGCGGCGGCCTCCTCCACGGACGCCGGCGCGGCGGTGAGGCCGTGCTCGGCGTCCGCGCGGACGTCGCCGCAGACCTTCTCCAGGGCGGTGCGTGCGGTCGCCATCAGAACAGGTCCGCCTTCCCCTGCTCGACCAGCGGGTGCACGCCCTTGCGTACGCCGGGCGCCTCGCCGCAGAGCCGCGGCGTCGGATAGATCTTGCCGGGGTTGCAGAGGCCCGCCGGGTCGAAGCCGCAGCGCACCATCTGCATGGTGTCGAGGTCGGTCGCGGTGAACATGCGCGGCATGTAGCGGGCCTTGTCGACGCCGACGCCGTGCTCGCCGGTGATCGAGCCGCCGTGCTCGATGCAGAGGTCGAGGATCGCGCCCGACACCTGCTCGGCGCGCTCGGCGGCGCCGGGCTCGGCGTCGTCGAACAGCACCAGCGGGTGCAGGTTGCCGTCGCCGGCGTGGAAGACGTTCGCGACCCGCACGCCCGACTCGGCCGACAGGGCGTCGATGCGGGCCAGGACGCGGGGGAGCGCGGTGCGCGGGATGACGCCGTCCTGCACCAGGTAGGCGGGGCTGATCCGGCCGACGGCGGCGAACGCCGACTTGCGGCCGCGCCAGATGAGCGCGCGGGCGGCGTCGTCGGCGGCGACCCTGATCTCGAACGCGCCGGCCTCCTCGCACAGCGCCCGGATTTGCGCGAACTGGTGCTCGACCTCGGCGGCCGGGCCGTCCAGCTCGACGATGAGGACGGCGCCCGCGCCGGGCGGGTAGCCGCAGGCGACCGACGCCTCGGCGGCCTCGATGGACAGCGCGTCCATCATCTCGATCGCGGCGGGCACCACCCCCGCCCCGATGATCGCCGAGACGGCGGTGCCGCCGCGCTCGATGGAGTCGAAGGCGGCGAGCAGCGTCTGCACCGTCTCGGGCAGCCGGGTCAGTTTCACGGTGACCTTGGTGGCGATGCCGAGGGTGCCCTCGGCGCCGACGAACACCCCGAGCAGGTCGTAGCCGGGGTCGTCCGCGCGCAGCTCCACGACCTCGCCTTCGGGGGTCACGACCTCGCAGGACAGGACGTGGTGGGCGGTGAAGCCGTACTTCAAGCAGTGCGCGCCGCCGGAGTTCTCGGCGACGTTGCCGCCGACCGAGCAGATCTGCTGGCTGGAGGGGTCGGGCGCGAAGTAGTAGCCGTCCGCGCGGACGGCGCGCGAGACGTCCAGGTTGATGACGCCGGGCTCGACGACGGCCCGCTGGTTCGGGACGTCGACCTCCAGGACGCGGCGCAGCCGGGAGGTGACGATGAGGACGCCGTCGGTGCGCGGCAGCGCCCCGCCCGACAGGCCGGTGCCCGAGCCGCGCGCGACGTAGGGGACGCCGGCCGCGACGCAGGCCCGCACGATCTCGGCGATCTGGGCGCCGTCGTCCGGCAGCACCACCAGGGCGGGCCGGGCGCGGTGGTTGGTCAGCCCGTCGCACTCGTAGGTGGCGAGCCGCACCGGGTCGGTGACGACGCCGCCGGGGCCGAGCAGCGCGGTGAAGCGCTCGGCCAGGCCGGACACTGCCTCGGTCATTCCTTGACCCTTCCACGCGGGGGCGGGGCGGGACACGGGGTGCGCCGGCCGCCCGGGTGGCTGCTCCCGGGCGGCCGGCACGGCCGTGCGGCGCTACGGCATCGTCTCGTAGGCCGGGGTGGTGAGGAACTCGGAGTACTCGTCGGCCAGCGTGACCTGCTTGAACAGCGTCACGGCCTGGTCGTAGCGGGGCGCGTTGTAGGCGTCGCCCAGCTCGGTGCGGATCTTGGCCAGCTCCTCGTCCAGGAGCTGCTCCACCCACTCCTTGGTGATCTTCTGGCCCTCCTTGGTGGCGACGCCGTTGTAGATCCACTGCCAGACCTGGGAGCGGGAGATCTCCGCGGTGGCCGCGTCCTCCATCAGGTTGTGGATGGCGACCGCGCCCGAGCCGTTCAGCCAGGTCGCGAGGTAGCGGAGCGCGACGTCGATGTTGCCGCGCAGGCCCGCCTCGGTGATGTCGCCGGGGGTGGCCTTGATGTTCAGCAGGTCGGCGGCCGAGACGCGGACCTCCTCGCGGAGCCGGTCGCGCTGGTTCGGCTTGTCGCCGAGGACGCCGTCGAACACCTCGCGGCAGACCGGGACGAGGTCGGGGTGGGCGACCCAGGACCCGTCGAAGCCGTCGCCGGACTCGCGGGTCTTGTCGGCGCGGACCTTCTCCAGCGCCGCCTTGTTGACCGCCTCGTCCTTGCGCGAGGGGATGAAGGCGGCCATGCCGCCGATCGCGTGCGCGCCGCGCTTGTGGCAGGTGCGCACGAGCAGCTCGGTGTAGGCGCGCATGAACGGCGCCGTCATGGTGATCGCGTTGCGCTCGGGCAGGATGAAGTCGGGGCCGCGGTCCCGGAACTTCTTGATCACCGAGAAGAGGTAGTCCCAGCGGCCGGCGTTCAGGCCCGCGGAGTGGTCGCGCAGCTCGTAGAGGATCTCCTCCATCTCGAACGCGGCCGGGATCGTCTCGATGAGCACGGTCGCGCGGATCGTGCCGCGCGGGATCTCCAGCTCGTCCTGCGCCAGGTTGAAGGCGTCGTTCCAGAGGCGCGCCTCCAGGTGCGACTCCATCTTCGGCAGGTAGAAGTAGGGACCCTTGCCCTTGTCGAGCTGGCGGCGGCCCGAGTGGAACAGGTAGAGGCCGAAGTCGAACAGCGACCCCGACATGGGCTCGCCGTCGACCAGCAGGTGCTTCTCCTCCATGTGCCAGCCGCGCGGGCGGACCACGATGGTGGCGAGCTCGGCGTCGTCCTTCAGCGCGTAGGACTTGCCGGTCCGCTCGTCGGTGAAGTCGATGGTGCGGTCGAGGGCGTCGCGCAGGCTGAGCTGCCCCTCGATCATGTTGTTCCAGAGCGGGGTGTTGGCGTCCTCGAAGTCGGCCAGCCAGACCTTGGCGCCCGAGTTCAGGGCGTTGATGGTCATCTTGCGGTCGGTCGGCCCGGTGATCTCGACGCGCCGGTCCTCCAGGCCCTTGCCCGGGGCGGCGACGCGCCAGGTGTCGTCGGACCGCACGCCCGCGGTCTCGGGCAGGAAGTCCAGGGTGCCGCCCGCCGACAGCCGCGCCTGCCGCTCCTCGCGCGCCTTCAGCAGCTCCGTGCGGCGGCCGCCGAGCTCGCGCTGCAGCGTCGCCAGCAGGCCGAGCGCCTCGGGGGTGAGGATCTCGTCGTACCGGTCGTGCAGCGGACCGGTGATCTGGACGCCTTCAGGTGCAGCCATCGCCCTGCCCTTTCGTATCGCGAAATTCCACTTCTGTTACGTGAAATGCTACTCGGGGGTAGCGAGGCCGGTCAAAGCGGCCCGGGGTTCCGGACATGCCCTGGTGGGGACAGGGGTAATCGAGTGGCCCCGGCCAGGGCGCCATGAGACGATCGCGGCGTCACGGCGGTGCGGTCCCGAGGGAAGAGACGGCCGCCCCGCGGCGTTCAACAGAGGACATATGACTCACTCTTTCTCTGACGACCACACCACCGATCCCGCCGCCCGCCCCTACGAGGAGGCCGAGCCGCTGACCGGCGAGCTCGACCTGGAGGACCGCCGCGCGCTGCGCCGCGTCGCCGGCCTCTCCACCGAGCTCACCGACGTCACCGAGGTCGAGTACCGGGCGCTCCGGCTGGAGCGCGTCGTGCTGGTCGGCGTGTGGACCGAGGGCACCGCGGAGATGGCCGACAACTCCCTCCGCGAGCTCGCGCTGCTCGCCGAGACCGCCGGCTCGGAGGTCCTGGAGGGCCTCACCCAGCGCCGCACCCGCCCCGACCCGGCCACCTACATCGGCTCGGGCAAGGCGGCCGAGCTGCGCGACATCGTCGAGTCCACCGGCGCCGACACCGTCATCTGCGACGGCGAGCTCGCCCCCGGGCAGCTCCGCCACCTGGAGGACATCGTCAAGGTCAAGGTCATCGACCGGACCGCGCTGATCCTCGACATCTTCGCCCAGCACGCCAAGAGCCGCGAGGGCAAGGCCCAGGTCGAGCTCGCCCAGCTCGACTACCTGCTGCCGCGCCTGCGCGGCTGGGGCGGCAACCTGTCCCGCCAGGTCGGCGGCCGCGCCGCCGGCGGCGTCGGTATCGGCGGCCGCGGCCCCGGCGAGACCAAGATCGAGCTGGACCGGCGCCGCATCCGCACCCGGATGGCCAAGCTGCGCCGCCAGATCGCCGACATGTCCAAGGCCCGCGACACCTCGCGCGGCGAGCGCCGCCGCAACGACGTCCCGGCCGTCGCCATCGCCGGCTACACCAACGCCGGCAAGTCCTCGCTGCTGAACCGGCTGACCGGCGCCGGCGTCCTGGTGGAGAACGCCCTGTTCGCCACCCTGGACCCGACCGTCCGGCGCGCCGAGACCCCGTCCGGGCGGCTCTACACCCTCGCCGACACCGTCGGGTTCGTCCGGCACCTGCCGCACCAGCTCGTCGAGGCGTTCCGCTCCACCCTGGAGGAGGTCACCGACTCCGGCCTCGTCCTGCACGTGGTCGACGGCTCCGACCCCGACCCCGAGGCGCAGCTCGCCGCCGTCCGCGAGGTGTTCCGCGAGATCGGCGCCGACCGCGTGCCCGAGCTCGTCGTCATCAACAAGGCCGACGCGGCCGACGACCTCACCATCGCCCGGCTGCGGCGGCGCGAGCCCAACAGCGTCGTCGTGTCGGCGCGGACCGGCGCCGGCATGGACGAGCTGCGGCGGGCCATCGAGGCCAACCTGCCCGGCCTGGAGCGCGAGATGCGGGTGCTCGTGCCCTACGGCCGCGGCGACCTCGTCGCGCGCGTCCACGAGCGGGGCGAGGTCCTGGAGCAGGAGCACGTCGCCGCCGGCACCGTCCTGCGCGCGCGCGTCCCGAACGACCTCGTCGCCGAGCTGGAGCCCTACGAGGACCTCGCAAGGCTCTGACCTGCGCTCTCTCCGGCCGGGCCGCTCGGGTCCGGCCCGGATCGGTCGCCGGACGGTGACAGCTTCGCCATTCCGCTTGACGCGCCTGCGGGAATCCGTACGGTCGTATCACCAAGGGGCGGATGAGGAACGTCGATGTCCAGTGAGCGAAGGGGCGCCGGCCGCGGCCGGCGCCGCGCGGCGCGCGCGGCCGTCCGGCCGTGGTGAGCTGCGGCGACGGCGCGGCCGCACCGTCCCGCCCGGACCCCCGGCCGGGAACTTCTCCCCGAGCGCGCGCGTTTGTCGGCCAGAGGTTGTCGGGCGGGCCTTCAGTGCACTACCGTGACGAAACCGATATCTACGGTCTCGTTGCTCATGGTGATCACCCGATCACCCGTCCTTCCAGCGGCGAGCCGCCGGCATCCAGTCGACGGCTCGGATCGAGAGCAGGTGGCCCCCTCCATGGCGTCCGTGACAGCGCCGTACGGCGCATTGCCCCCCACCGGTCGGTGACCCTATGACGGTACGGCTGTTGACGAACATCGGCAGGCTCTGGACGGGCACCGACGTCTGCAGCAACGCCGCCGTCCTCATCCACGATGACCGGATCATCTGGGCGGGCCCGGCGTCGGACCTGCCGCAGAGCGTCCCCGGCGTCATCGACGACATCGTCGACGTCGACCATGTGGAGAACCTCGGCGGTGGCCTGGTCACCCCCGGCCTCATCGACGCCCACTCGCACCCCGTCTACGCCGGCAACCGGTGGGCCGAGCTGGCGATGCGCACCAGCGGCTCCTCCCACTCGGCGATCACCGCGGCGGGCGGCGGCGTCAACTCCACCGTCACGGTGACCCGCGGGACCGACCCCTGGACGCTCTGCAACGGCGTCCGCGAGCGGCTGCGGCAGTGGATCCTCGCGGGCACCACCACCGTCGAGGCCAAGACCGGCTACCACCTCACCCGCGACGGCGAGCTCGCCGACATCCGGCTGCTCCGCTCGCTGGAGGGCGAGCCGTCGATGCCGCGCATCCACGCCACCTTCCTCGCCGCGCACATCCTGCCGCCCGAGTTCTTCGGCCGCCGCCGCGACTACATCGAGGCCGTCCGGCTGTGGGCGGGCGACGCCGCCGCCGCGGGCGCCGACTCCATCGACGTCTACTGCGACGAGGGGCACTTCACCGCCGAGGAGGCCCGCGCCCTGCTGCTCACCGGCAAGCGCGCCGGCCTGAAGGCGCGCATGCACGCCTGCGCCAACGAGCGCATCGGCGCCGCCCAGGTCGCCGCCGAGGTCGGCTGCGCGTCCGCCGACCTGCTCGCGCAGGCCAACGACGACGACATCAAGGCCCTCGCGCACGCCGGCGTCACCGCCACCGTCTGCCCCGGCAGCGCCCTCAACTCCTCGCGCCCGCCGGCGCCCGTCCGCGCCATGCTGGAGCGCGGCGTCACCGTCGCCCTCGGCACCGACCACAACCCGGGCCAGTGCGGCATCACCTCGATGCCCCTCGTCATCGGCCTCGCCGTCGCGATGTACGGCATGTCGGTCACCGAGGCGCTGCGCGCCGCCACCCTCGGCGGCGCGTCCGCGCTCCGCGTCGGCGACCGCGGCTCGCTCGCGCCCGGCATGACCGCCGACATCGTGCTGTGGGACGCCGACCACGAGGGCGCGTTCGCCTGGGCGTTCGGGCTGCGCGCCCTGCGCGTCTGGCGCGGCGGCGTGCCCGTCCAGCCGTAACAGCACCGACACACCGGGCGCCGCTGCGGCGCCACGGCGAGGAGTAGCGTCCCCCCATGCCCAACGCGGTCGCCGTCGTCACCGATTCCACCGCCTACCTGCCGCCGGGCCTGGCGGAGCGGCACGGCCTCACCGTCGTCCCCCTGCAGCTGGCGATCGGCGGCACCGTCCGCGACGAGGAGGGCATCACCGCCGCCGAGACCGCGGCGGCGCTGAAGGAGTGGCGGCCCGTCAGCACCTCCCGCCCGGCGCCCGAGCGCTTCGCCGAGACCTTCAAGGCCGCCGCCGGCGCCGGGGCGTCCGCGATCGTGTCGGTGCACCTGTCGGCGGCGATGTCGGGCACCGTCGAGGCCGCCCGCCTCGCCGCCCGGTCGGCGCCGGTGCCCGTCCACGTCGTCGACACCGGCACCATCGGCCTCGGCCTCGGCTTCGCGGCGCTGTCGGCCGCGGCGACCGCCCTGGACGGCGGCACCGCCGAGGACGCCGTCGCCGCCGCCAACCGGCGCGCCGACGAGTCGCGGTCGCTGTTCTACGTCGACACCCTGGAGCACCTGCGCCGCGGCGGCCGCATCGGCGCCGCCGCCACCCTCGTCGGCTCGGCCCTCATGGTGAAGCCGCTGCTCGGCATCGACGACGGCCGGATCGTGCCGATCGAGAAGGTCCGCACCAGCTCGCGCGCCCTCGCCCGCCTGGAGGAGCTCGCGGTCGCCGAGGCCGGCGCGCGGCGCGTCGACCTCGGCGTCCAGCACCTCGCCGCGGGCGCCCGCGCGGAGGCCCTGGCCGCCCGCCTGCGCGAGCGCATCCCCAACGTGCAGGACATCTACGTGGGCGAGGTGGGCCCCGTCATCGGCGCCCACGTGGGCCCGGGCATGCTCGGCGTCGTCGTGGCCCCCCAACTCCCCTGACCGTCCCGCCCCCGCGCCCTCCCCCCACTGGCCTGCCACCACGGTCCCCGCCCGTAGGCCAACGCTGGCCGCGTCCCACGGGCCGCCCGCCCGCTCTGCCGTCGCGGCCCGCCGCCCACCCGGACGGCCTGCCGCCACGGTCCCGTCCCGTTAGGCCAACGCTGGGCACGTCCCACCGGCCGCCCGGATCCCGCCACCGCGACCCTGCCGACCGCTCGGCAGGCGGCCGATCAGCCCCCGGCCAGCGGCGGAACAGCACGCACCGGACCCATCACCACCGAGACGCCCGAAGCCTCCCGGGAGGTTATCCACAGGTCGCCGGACCTCTACCGATCACCCGCACCCGGTTCCTACCGTCGAACACATGACCCTCACCGACCGCCTCCGCCGCCCCGGCACCTTCGGCACCGAACCGCCCCTCGTCCGCCTGCGCTCGGGCCCGGAACCGCCCGATCCACCCGGTCCGCTGGACACCACGAGCCGCCCCCTCCCGATCCGCCCGCTGGTGCTGATCGCCGCGATCGCCGTCCTGGCGGCGGGCTTCTACGTCTGGCAGGCGCGCCCCAGCCAGAGCGCCTCCGTCATCGAACCCGCCGCCGCCTCGGCGGCGCCACCGTCCGAGGCGGCCCCGGCGGGCACGTCCTCAACGGACACGCCCGCCGGCGTGCCCTCCCTCGGGGCGGGAACGACCCCACCGGGCACGGTCCTGGTGCACGTCCTGGGCAAGGTCCGGCATCCGGGCGTCGTCACCCTGCCGACCGGATCCCGGGTCAGTGACGCCATCCAGGCCGCCGGGGGAGTGCGGCCGAACGCGTCCACCGGCACCCTCAACCTCGCGCGCAAGCTCGCCGACGGCGAGCAGATCCCGGTCGGCATCCCACCTCCCCCGCAGCAGGCGGCCCCGCCCGCCACCTCACCGCCGGGCTCTCCCGCTTCCGGCGCTTCCGCCCCGGGAACACCGCTGTCGCTCAGCACCGCCACGGCGGACCAGCTCGACCAGCTCCCGGGCGTGGGCCCCGTCCTCGCCCAACGCATCGTCGAGTACCGCACCCAGCACGGCCCGTTCCGCTCGGTGGACCAGCTCCAGGAGGTCACCGGCATCGGCGCCCGCCGCTTCGCCGACCTACGCCCCCTCATCGCCCCATGACCACGCTACCCACGCCCGACGACGCCCCACCCGACGAACGCCCCGACCTCCGCCTGGCCGTCCCGGCCCTCTGCGCCTGGACCACCTCCGCCGTCGCCCTAGCCCTCCCGCCCGGCTTCACCTACGCCCTAGCCACCCTGACCGCCACGACAGCCCTAACCCTCCTCCTCACCCGCAGCCCCTTCCCACCCTCCAACCCCGCCGATCTCCCCGAGACCGCTCACCCACCCACATCCACATCCTCGGAACGCCAAGCGCTCGCCGCAGTCCGGAACAGACGGAAACCGCCCAACCACAGCAAGCACGGGCAACTGGAAGCACCGCCCAAGGACGGCGAGTGTGCGTGGCCGGGAGAGTCGTTCAAGGACGGCGAGCACGGACAGTCGGGAGCGCCGCTCAGGGACGGCGGCGGACGCGGGCGGCCGGGAGGACCGTTCGAGGGCGGCGAGCACGGGCCGGCGGGAGCGGTTTTCGAGGGCGGCGGGCGCGAGTGGATGGCTGCAGCGCTCAAAGGAGGCGGGCGCGGATGGACGGGAGCGGTGCCTAAGGACGGCGAGCGCGGGCCGGTGGAGGCGGTGCTCAAAGGCGGCGGGCGCGGGCTGGTGGGAGGGGCGTTCAAGGGCGGCGGCCGCAGGCGGACGGGTGCGGTGCTCAAGGGTGACGGGCGCGGCTGGGTGGGGGGTGCCCTCAAGAAGGGCCGCGGGCGTGGGTGGGTGGGAGGGGTGTTCGAGGACGGTGGGGGGTGCAGGTGGGCGGGGGTGGTGCTTCTTTGCGTCGCGGCTGCGGCGTTGGGGACGGGGCTGCGGGTCTCGGCGGTGAGCGGTGGGCCGTTGCGGGACGCCGCCCAGCGCGGGGCGCGGCTGGGGATGGAGGCGGTCATCACGGGTGACCCGCACACGAAGCAGGAGTCGGGTGGCGGTGGGTCCGGCGGCGGGCCGGGGCGGCAGGTGATCGTCATCAGGGCGCGGGCCGTTCTGCTGACGCTGCACGGCGTGCGGGTCCGCGTGCGGGTGCCGGTGCTGCTGATCGCCTCCGGACCGGAGTGGGCGCGGATGGTGCCGAGCGAGCGGGTGCGGCTGTTCGGGCGCGTGGAGAAACCGCATCGCGGCGAGCTGCTGGCCGCGGTCGTGCTGGTGCGGGGGCCGCCCGCCGTCCTCAGCGGGCCGTCCAGGCTCCAGCGGGCCGCGGAGGGGGTGCGGGCGCGTCTGCGGGCGGCCGTGGAGCACCTGCCCGCGGCGCAGCGCGGCGTGCTGCCGGGCATGGTCGTGGGCGACACCTCGCGGCTCGATCCGGAGATCGCCGAGGAGTTCCGCACGGCCGGGCTGACCCACCTGCTGGTCGTGTCAGGGGCGAACCTCGCCATCGTCACCGGCGCCGTCCTCGGCCTCTGCCGGCTGGCCGGCCTCGGACGCCGGCGGGCGCCTCCCGTCGCGGCCTGCGCGGTCCTGGTGTTCGTGCTCATCGTGCGGCCGGAGCCGAGCGTGCTGCGAGCCACCGTCATGGGGATGATCGGTCTGCTGGCGTACTTCAGCGGGCGTCCGCGCCAGGGCGTGCCGATGCTGAGCGCGGCGGTCCTGGTGCTCGTGCTCGCCGACCCCGCGCTGAGCCGCTCGTACGGCTTCGCGCTGTCGACCTTGGCCACCGCCGGTCTGCTGCTGCTCGCGCCCCGCTGGCGCACCCGCCTGGCCCGCCGCCTGCCGGGCCCCGTCGCCGACGCGCTGGCGGTCGCGGTCGCGGCCGAGATCGCGGTCGCTCCGGTCCTGGTCATGCTGTCGGGCGAGATCGGGGTCGTGTCGGTGGCCGCCAACCTGCTCGCGGCGCCGGCGGTGCCGCCCGCGACGCTCCTCGGCGCCCTGGCCGCCGCGATCGCGACCGTCTCCGTACCGGTCGCGCGAGTGGTGGCCTGGCCGGCCGGGCTGGCGGTCGGCTGGATCGTGTGGGTAGCCCGCGCCGCCGCGTCCCTGCCGTACGCGACCATCCCGTGGCGCCCCGGCGGGCTGGGCGCCGTCGGACTGCTCGCCGCAGGCGGCGCGGCCGTGCTGGTGCTGCGCTCGCGCCGCCTGCGCCTGGCCGTCGCCGCGGCTTTGGGCGGCGTGCTGGCCGCCGTGGTCGCCCTGCGGGCGATCGCGCCCGGCTGGCCGCCGCCCGGATGGCTTCTCGTCGCCTGCGACGTGGGGCAGGGGGACGCGCTCGTCCTGGCGGCCGGCCCCCGCCGGGCGGTCGTGGTGGACGCCGGCCCCGACCCCCGTGCGGTCGACGGCTGCCTGGACCGGCTGGGCGTCCGCGACGTCCCGCTGCTCGTCCTCACCCACCCGCACGCCGACCACGTGGACGGCGTCCCGGGCGTCCGCGACGGCCGCTCCGTGCGCCTCGTCCTCACCACCCCGCGCGGGCCGGGCCGGGAGCGCCGTTTCACCGGCGATCTGCGCACCCGCCCGGCGAAGGCCGGCGAGCACTGGACCCTGGGCTCCCTCAGCCTGGACGTGCTCGGCCCGCCCTCCGCCGGACCCCGCCTGCGGCCCGACGACGACGGAACGACGATCAACGACTCCAGCGTGGTCCTCGTCGCCCGGAGCCCAGGGTTCAGCGCCCTGCTCGCGGGCGACGTGGAGCGCGACGCCCAGGAGGCGCTGGCCTCCCTCGTGCCGCACGTCTCCGTCCTCAAGGTCCCGCACCACGGCTCGGCGAGCCAGGCCCCGGCCTTCCTGGCCGCCGCGCACGCGCCCGTCGCGCTGGTGTCGGTCGGCCGCGACAACGATTACGGCCATCCGTCCGGCAAGACCCTCGGACTGCTCCAGCAGCTCGGCAGCAGAATCCACCGCACCGACCGGGAAGGGGACATCGCGATCGTGCGGACAGCCGGTGGCATGGCCGTGGTGGCCCGCCGCTGATGGGGGATGGGAGCGGGGAGCTCGCCTGATCCGGGGAGTCGGGGGAGAAGAGGTGTGCAGCGCGGCGGGGGCGGGTGATGGGGCGGCGGCCGTCGGGCAGGTGAGTGCTCGGCGGGGAGTTCTCCCGGTGTTCCCGCCGGAAGGCTGTTCGGCGGTGGTGCTGCGGTGGTGGTCCGATCAGAGGGGCGGCCGTGACATGCTGCTGGGGTGCCAGCGGACGCCATCACCCTGATCGTCGGAGACGAAGAGCTGCTCATCGACCGGGCCGTCGCCGACGTGGTCGCCACCGCCCGGGCGGACGATCCCGAGACCGAGGTCATCGACCTCGGGCCCGGCGGCCTGGAGCCGGGACGGCTGGCCGAGCTGACCTCGCCGTCGCTGTTCGGCGGCGGCAAGGTGCTCGTGCTGCGCGCCTCGCAGGACCTCGGCAAGGACCTGTCCGCCGAGGTGCTCAAGTACGCCAGGACTCCCGCCGACGACGTCGCGCTCGTCGCCGTCCACCACGGCGGCGCCAAGGGCAAGGCACTGGTGGACGGCCTCGCCAAGCTCGGCGCCCGCCGGGTCGCCTGCCCGAAGATCACCAAGGCGGGGGAGCGGGTCGACTTCGTCCGCGGCGAGATCCGCCGGCACGGCGGGAAGATCTCCCCGGACGGCGCCCGCAACCTGGTCGAGGCCGTCGGGAACGACCTGCGCGAGCTCGCCGCCGCGTGCAGCCAGCTCGTCGCCGACAACGGCGGCCGGATCGACGACGCGGCGGTCGCCCGCTACTACCGCGGGCGCGCCGAGGTCAGCGGCTTCACCGTCGCCGACAAGGCCATCGAGGGCCAGCTCGCCGAGGCCCTCGAGCAGCTCCGCTGGGCGCTCGCGACCGGCGTTCCGCCCGTCCTGATCGTGAGCGCGCTCGCGCAGGGGGTGCGCGGGCTGGCCAAGGTCGGCGGGGCGCCCCGCGGTGCCCGCGCCGCGGGGCTCGCCAAGGACCTGGGCATGCCGCCCTGGAAGATCGAGCGCGTGCAGCGCCAGCTCCGCGGCTGGAGCGGCGACGGCGTCGCCCGCGCGATGACGGCCGTCACCGAGGCCGACCTCGCCGTCAAGGGCGGCGCCGCCGACCCCGCTTACGCGCTGGAGAAGACCGTCTCGACGATCGTCGCCGCCCGCTCCGCCGGCCGCTGATCCGCCCCTCCATATCTCCACCGGTGTGAGACGCCCGCCCGCGCCGTCGCCGCCTGCGCTGGGCAGCTGAGCTCCTCGTTCGCGCAGTGCCCCGCCTGTTTTGACGCCGTGCTCAGCAGTACGACAGGCGGCCCGGAGCCGTGCTCAGCGGTGCGGCAGAGCGGCCGGAGGGAGGGTGGTCCGGATGGTGGCGAGGAGGTCCGCGACCACGGGGTCGTCCGCGCGGTCGGGCTGGTGCAGCGCGTAGTACGGGACGGCGGGCAGGTCGGTGATCTCCCGGAGGACGAGCCCGGCGGGCGGCCGGACGCAGCCGTTGACGACGGTGAAGCCGACGCCGAGCGTCACGAAGTGCAGCAGCAGCGGCCAGCCCGACGCCTCCACCGCCACCGTCCACGGCACGTTCGCCGCGCGGAGCGCGCGCTCCAGGGTGATGCGGAGCGGGCCCTGCGGCGGCGGGACGGCGAGCGCCGCGCCCGACAGGTCCGCCAGCGTGAGGGCGGGCGCCGCGGCGAGCGGGTGGTCCGACGGCAGCGCGAGCGCCTGCGGGTAGGTGGCGAGGAGCGTCGCCGCGAGGTCGTCCGGGACGACGTCCAGGACCGCGACGCCCAGGTCGGCGCGGCCCGTGCGGACGGCGGCCAGGGTGCGTGCGCGGTCGCCGTTCAGCAGCCGCGGGCGGGGCCGGGCCTCACGGATGGCGGCGTCCAGCAGGTACAGGTAGGCGCCCTCGCCGGCCGACAGCACCGGAGCCCGCGTCGCCGGGCCGCCGCGCAGTCCCGCGAGGAACGCGCCCATCCGCTGGTCGACCTCGCGGGCGAATCGGGCCACCGCCTCACCCTCGGGAGTGAGGACGAGCCTGCGGCCGTGCCGCTGGTACAGGGGGTGGCCGACGGTTCCGGCGAGCTTGGCGACCTTGACGTGCAGCGCCGGCTGGGAGATGTGCAGCTCGGCGGCGGCCCGGGTGAAGTTGAGGTGCTCGGCGAACACCGCGAACGCGGCCAGCGCGTCAGTGGAGAGCCGCCCCTTGTCCATAGGTCTGAACTATAACCCGGAGCTTGATCGATAGTTCTGTTCAAGAGTCGCGGGCGCCACGGTAGAGCCATGAACACGAACGCCGCGCCCCGGCTGGGCATCGACTTCGGGCGCGTCATCCAGGGCGGCGCGCTGCCCTCGGGCGCCGCCGACACCGCCTTCCTCGGCGGCGACCTCGCGGCCGCGCTCGCCTCCCCGGCGACCGCGGGCGCCTTCGCCGAGCTGCCAGGACTGGTGGAGCTGTTCGGCGGCCGCGCCTGGATCATCTCCAAGTGCGGCGATTCCGTACGGCGCAAGACGCTCGCCTGGCTGGACCACCACGACTTCTACGGACGGACCGGCCTGCCGCGCGGCAACGTCCGGTTCTGCCGCAAGCGGGCCGACAAGGCCGGGCACTGCCGTGAGCTCGGCATCACCCACATGATCGACGACCGGGCGGACGTGCACCGCGCGCTGCTCGGCATCGTCCCGCACCGTTACCTGTTCGGCCCCCAGAAGGCCCCCGCGCCGGACTGGGCCGAGCACGTCGCCGGCTGGCCGGAAGCGGCTGCCGCGATCCGCCTCTCGCTGCAACCCCCCGCCTGAGCGCCCCCGATAACGACGGCAGGGCGGCGGGAAGGGCGGGCGCTCGTCGGTGCCAGCGCGGGTGGCGGCCTTGGTGGCGTGGCGTTGGACGGCTGCGGGAGAGGGCGGCCACTGCGCCTGGACCCCTTGGAGCGGTGCGGTGCGGTGCGGAGCCGGAGGGCGGCGGGGGTCAGGGGTCCCGGCGCAGGTAATCGGGCGGGACCGCCGCCGTCAGCCAGACGCCGTTCGCGCTGACCTGGAACGTGCGGCCGTCGGCCGCCATGCGCCCCGCCTCGACGGTCAGGACGACCGGGCGGCCCCGCCGGGCGCCGACGCGCCGGGCGGTCTCGGTGTCGGGGGAGAGGTGCACCGCATGACGGCCCATCGGGAGCAGGCCGGCGCGCAGGATCGCCTCCACCGAACCCTCGGGAGTGCCGTGGTAGAGCAGCTCGGGCGGCGGGACGGACGGCAGCGCGAGGTCCACCGGGACCGAATGCCCCTGGTTGGCGCGGATCCGCCCGCCCTCCAGGGTGAAGCGCCGCTTGTCGTTCGCGGCGACGACCTCGCGCAGCTCCGCCGGCGTGATCGGGAAGTGGTGCCGGGCGGCGGCCGCGAGCAGCTCGTCCACGTCGGCCCAGCCGTCCGGGGACAGCGTGAGGCCGATCCGCTCCGGCCGGTGCCGCAGATGCTTCGCCAGGTACTTCGAGACCTTGACCAAACGCCGTTCGTCCATGGGCGGCACGACGAGGCCGCGGTCACCCGCACGGGGACCGCGGCCTCGTCGAAGAGCGCAGGGGGTCTTACTTGGCCTGCAGCTCGGCGGCGCGCTTGGCGATCGCCGACTTGCGGTTGGCGGCCTGGTTCTTGTGGATGACGCCCTTGCTGGCGGCCTTGTCCAGCTTGCGGGCGGCGGCCTGCTGGGCGGCGGCGGCCTCGGCCGCGTTCCCGGCGTCGGCGGCCTCGCGGAACTTGCGGATCGCCGTCTTCAGCTCGGACTTGACGGCCTTGTTGCGAAGGCGGGCCTTCTCGTTCTGCTTGTTCCGCTTGATCTGGGACTTGATGTTAGCCACGTCGTAGTGCCTCAGCTTGGTTGCGATCCTCGCCTGCCGGAGATGCCGGACAGGCTCCAACGAAAGTCAACGGGGCGACGGTGCCCCCAGGCACGACGCTACGCCACACGCAGTGGCTCAGCTTACCAATGCCGCAGGTCTCCCCCAAACCGGTGGGCGAACCCGCAGGTGCCCGCGGGTGCACGAGCATCCCGCGGGGCGTGCGACCATGGGAGACGGCATACCCTGCCGTCCCCACTGTCCGCCTGTGAGTCTGCGAACGGATCCCGGTGCCAGCGCCCGAGCCCAACAAGACCGACCCCGCGATCATCCGCAACTTCTGCATCATCGCGCACATCGACCACGGCAAGTCGACCCTGGCCGACCGGATGCTGCAGCTGACCGGGGTGGTCGAGGACCGCCAGATGCGCGCCCAGTACCTCGACCGGATGGACATCGAGCGCGAGCGCGGCATCACGATCAAGAGCCAGGCGGTCCGCCTGCCCTGGTCGTCGGACGGCACCGACTACGTGCTGAACCTCATCGACACCCCCGGCCACGTCGACTTCTCCTACGAGGTGTCGCGGTCGCTCGCCGCCTGCGAGGGCGCGGTGCTGCTGGTGGACGCCGCCCAGGGCATCGAGGCGCAGACGCTCGCCAACCTGTACCTGGCGCTGGAAGCCGACCTGCACCTCATCCCGGTGCTCAACAAGATCGACCTGCCCGCGGCGCAGCCCGACAAGTACGCCGAGGAGATCGCCGGCATCATCGGCTGCGACCCCGCCGACGTGCTGCGGGTCTCCGGCAAGACCGGCGAGGGCGTGCGCGAGCTGCTCGACCGCATCGTGCAGACGGTGCCCGCCCCGGTCGGCGACCCGGACGGCCCGGCCCGCGCGCTGATCTTCGACTCGGTGTACGACACCTACCGCGGCGTCGTCACCTACGTGCGGATCATCGACGGGCACCTGTCGCGCCGCGAGAAGTCGCTGATGATGTCCACCGGCGCCGCGCACGAGACCCTCGAGGTCGGTGTGATCTCGCCCGAGCCGAAGCCGGTCGGCGGCCTCGGCGTCGGCGAGGTCGGCTACCTCATCACCGGCGTGAAGGACGTCCGGCAGGCGCGCGTCGGCGACACCGTCACGACCGCGAACAAGCCGGCCCCGGACGCGCTCGGCGGCTACCAGGACCCGAAGCCGATGGTGTTCTCGGGCCTGTACCCGATGGACGGCGACCAGTACCCCGACCTGCGCGACGCCCTCGACAAGCTGCGGCTGAACGACGCCGCGCTGATCTACGAGCCGGAGACGTCGGCGGCGCTCGGCTTCGGGTTCCGCTGCGGCTTCCTCGGCCTGCTGCACATGGAGATCGTGCGCGAGCGGCTGGAGCGCGAGTTCAACCTCACGCTGATCTCCACCGCGCCGAACGTCATCTACCGGGTGGTGATGGAGGACGGCACCGAGCACACCGTCACCAACCCGAGCGAGTTCCCCGAGGGCAAGATCTCCCACGTGTACGAGCCGGTGGTGAAGGCCACGCTGCTCTCGCCGGCCGACCACATCGGCGCGATCATGGAGCTCTGCCAGGGCCGCCGCGGCGTGCTCCAGGGCATGGACTACCTGTCCGAGGACCGGGTGGAGATCCGCTACACGCTGCCGCTCGCCGAGATCATCTTCGACTTCTTCGACCAGCTGAAGTCGCGCACCCGCGGCTACGCCTCCCTCGACTACGAGCCGAGCGGCGAGCAGGAGGCCGACCTCGTCAAGGTCGACATCCTGCTGCAGGGCGAGTCGGTCGACGCCTTCAGCCAGATCGTGCACAAGGACAAGGCCCGCGAGTACGGCCTCATGATGACGGCCAAGCTCAAAGAGCTCATCCCGCGCCAGCAGTACGAGGTGCCCATCCAGGCCGCCATCGGCGCCCGCATCATCGCCCGCGAGAACATCCGCGCCATCCGCAAGGACGTCCTCGCCAAGTGCTACGGCGGCGACATCTCCCGCAAGCGCAAGCTGCTGGAGAAGCAGAAGGAGGGCAAGAAGCGGATGAAGACGATCGGCCGCGTCGACGTCCCCCAAGAGGCCTTCGTCGCCGCGCTGTCCACCACCGAGGCGTCGGCGGACAAGGCGAAGAAGTGAGCGGCCGGGGGGCAAGAAGCGGATGCTGCGCCCCCTTCGGCCGCGTCGACGTCCCGCAAGAGGCCTTCGTCGCCGCGCTGTCCACCACCGAGGCGTCGGCGGACAAGGCGAAGAAGTGAGCGGCCGGGGGGCAAGAAGCGGATGCTGTGCCCCCTTCGGCCGCGTCGACGTCCCCCAAGAGGCCTTCGTCGCCGCGCTGTCCACCACCGAGGCGTCGGCGGACAAGGCGAAGAAGTAGCCGTCCGTCCCGGCAGGGCGACGGAAGGTCAGGGGGATCTCGCAAAGCGGTGGTGACGGACTGTCCGGGCGAGGACACTGGGCGTTGTGACGCACACGCTGCTGCATCAGGTGCTCGTCTCGGACCTCGTGGTCCCCGTCGGGCTGGCCGAGCTGCCGGGCCAGGAGTCGCTCACCGGGTTCGGCGCCCGCGTGTCGGACGACACCTGGCTCCGGTGCGACCTCATGGTCTACCGCAAGGAGCAGGCGCGCGGCGACCTCTGGTACATCCGGGGCGCCCCGCTGCTCGCCGTCGAGGTGGCGTCCGACGCCTCGCGCGGCGCCGACCTCCGGGCCAAGAAGGACCTGTACGAGCGGTTCGCCGTGCCGTCGTACTGGGTGGTGGACCTGCGGGACGACGAGCCCGAGGTGCAGGTGTACGAGCTCGGCGGCGACGGCCGCTACGCGCACGTCGCGCGGGCGGTGCGGGGCGGCCCGGCCGAGCTGTCCCGCCCGTTCCCGATCCGGCTCGACCTCGACGACATCTTCGACCGGCTGCCCAGCCGCAGCGCGCCCAGGAGGCCCAGCACCGTGACCACCGAGGCCGCCCCCCAGGCGGGGCCCGACCTGCCGCACCGCGAGGACCCGTTCCTCATCGACGCCTTCGGGCACCGCTGGCCGACCGGCGCGGAGAAGGTCGAGCTCTGGGACGGCTGCCCGGTGTTCTACGGGGTGTGGGACGCGCGCGACGTCGAGATCGCCGAGCGTGCCTACCCGGGGCGCGTCGTCCGCCTCGACCAGCCGCCCGGCGATCCCGGCACCATGACGATCCTGCCGGCCCCCGCCGCCGCGGCCGAGGACGCGGCGGCCGGCTAGACGGCGCGGCCCCCGGCGGTCGCGCCGGGGGCCGCGCGTCCGGCTACTTGACCAGCGGCCAGGCCAGGACGGCCGGGACCTGCCGGAACTCGCCCCGGTTCGCGGCCCGCGCCGCCCACACCAGGGCGGCGAACATCACCGCGGTGTACAGCACCGCGACGAGGATGAGCTGCTCCATCAGCAGCATCAGCAGCAGCCCGACCACCCAGACGGCGACCGAGGCGATGCCCATGTTCAGCGCCTGCGCGGCGTGCCGCCGCACGAACGGCGTCCGGGCCCTGCCGAGGTAGACGACGGCCGGGGCGATCGCGCCGGCGACGAACTGCCCGATGTAGGACATCAGCGCCCAGGACCGGTCGTCCTCGGTGGCCGGCCCGTAGTGCTGCGGAGCGGGCGGGCGCTGCGGCTGCGGCGGTTGCTGCTGCCAGCCGCCCTGCTGGGGCGCGCCCTGCCGCCGGTACTGGTCGTGCTGCTGCTGCCAGGCCGGCGGCTGCTGCGGCTGCTGCCAGCCGCCGGGGCGGGGACCGGGCGGCGGCGGGGGAGGCCCGTAGGACATGAGGGCGTCCTCTCCGAGGGGTCGAAGGTCACGGCGGAGTGTACGACCACTCCGACGCATCGGCTCCTCACAGGTTCCCATGTTCCCAGAGCACCGCCGAGGGCTTCTCCGGCGTGAGCGTCACCGACCCGCGCCAGGTGATCGACGGCGTGCCCGGCAGGTAGCCCGCGTCCAGGAAGAACCCCCGGTCGACGGCGGTGACGGTGGCGGGCGCGCCGTTGTCGCCGGCGCCGATGGGGCTGCGCAGCGCCTCCAGCGACGCGACGTCGTCCAGCGTCGTCCCGAGCGGCAGCTCGACGGTGGTCGCGACGGCGCCGTCCCGGTCGATGGCGACGGCGTGGTCGTCGTGGTCGGACCGGTAGAGCCGCGCCGGGTCGCTGCGCAGCCGGACGCCGAGCGCGACGCCCGGCACCGACCCGGTGCCGGTGGCGGCGCCGGTCGTCTTGGCGAACTCGGCGAACAGGTAGGAGCGCGGGTCGCCGACGGCCTTGGTGGCCGGCGAGGACGGGCTCTCGATCTTGCCCTCGCGGACCAGCTCCTGGGAGGTGATCCGGTACGTCCACGGGTTCCGGTCCATGATCACTTCGCGGGCGCGGTCGGCGGGCCGGGTGGCGGTCGCGTCCAGCAGGAAGCGGAGCGGCGCGCCCGGCGTGACGGCGTCGCACATGTTGTTGTTGACCGTGCAGGTCTGCAGGACGGGGTGGTCGCCCTCGTAGGCGCCGGTGAAGTGGAAGGTCTGGTGCTCGGGCGCCTGGTAGACGTCGCTGCCGGGCACCCGCCGCCACCGCTCGTCCACCTCGACGCGGTAGACCCACTCGATGTCGGTGGTGCGGCCCCAGCGGGCCATCAGGGCGGGGGTGTCGGTGCCGCCGTCCTCGTTGCTCCAGATCACCGAGTACTCCAGGATCCGGTGCCCGGCCGTGGCGGCCGGCCTGGTCTCGTGCCAGGCGACGAGCGGGGTGTCGCTGTAGGCGTTCTGGTACGGGTCGTTGTTCGGCAGGCCGGTGCGGCCGACGACGACGGGCGCGAAGCGCAGCACCGGGTCCTGCGACACCCGCACCGACGGGCGCCCGAGCGTGACGACGCGGGCCGCCGCGGCGCTGCCCTTGGCGAAGCGCAGCGTCACCCTGTGGCGGCCGCGCCGCACGGCGCCGAGACCGAGCGTGCGGGGGATCGCGGTGGCGGACGGGACGACGAGGTCGGTGACGTGCCGGCCGTCCACGGCGATGGACACGACGGCGGACTCGGCGCCCTTGCGGTCCCAGGAGACGCCGGGGGCGGCGGGGGACACCGAGAGGACGGCCTCGCCGGCGCGGGCGGCGGTGAACGCCAGCGTGCGGGCGGGGCCGCCGCGCCGCACGGACGGTGCGGGGGAGGGGCGGGCGGAGGCGGCGGGGACGGTGAGAAGGGGAGCGGCGAGGAGGGCGCCGGACAGGCCGAGGGCGGTGGTGCGTACGCGGCTTCTCATGGCCCCGGAGGCTAGGCGGGCGAGGTGGCCGCCAGGTGAAGATCGAGACTACGGTCCGTCGACGCCGGGCGGCGCCGGGAACTGCAGGGCGGCGCCGGTGAAACGGCCGGGGGAGCGGCCGCCGCCGGGGGCGTACAGCCGCAGCCCGAGGGCGGGCAGCAGGGCCCGGTAGCCGTTCTGCAGGACCTCGTGGCCGAGGTCGCGGAACAGCGTGACGACGTCCGCGGCGGGCTCGTCCAGCAGGTCCACGCCGTCCAGGCGGAGCCGCAGCTCGGGGTTGCCGCTCCAGCCGTCCGCGCGCTGCCCGTAGATCCAGGCGACCCGCGGCACCCCGTCCGGGCCGCGGGCGGACGCCGCCGACAGCGAGCCGCGGCCGACCCGCACGCTCTGGTGGTCGGTGTAGCCGCAGAGGAACGACGCGGCCGGGCCCTCGACGCCGCAGCGCCGCGCGACCGAGTCGAGCACCGACCGGACGTCGGCGGCGGGCGTGGAGAACAGCAGGTGCGCGTCGGGCAGCACCGCGCCGCGGCCGGGCTCCAGCACCACCACGAACGGCGCGACCCGGCCGGGGAACCGCGCCGGGTCGGGGTCGCGGAGGGTGACCAGGCCCTCCCACTCGACCGGCTCGGCCACGGCGAACCAGGAGATGGCGGCCTCGACGCCGAGCTCGTCGAAGGTGCGGTCGGTGACGGCCCGCTCGGCGAGCTCGCGGGCCGCCGCGGCCGTCTCGGCGAGCCGCCGCGGCCACCAGGACGGCTCGGGATCGGCGCGGCCCGCCGCGTCCCAGCGGACGCCGGCGCCGGGTACCCGGACCCGCTCGCGGCCGTCCTTCTCGTCGATGACCTCGTAGTGCCAGCCGCCGGGCTCGCCGCGCAGCAGCACCCGTGCCGGCACCCGCCCGTAGTGGCCGGCGGCGCCGTCGTCCCCGTTGCCCATCGAGGCGACCCTATCCGCATCGGCGGGCCGCGCGCCGCCGGTATCTTCGTACCGGTCACGCGGGCATCGTCCGGTAACGTCCCCGCCGTCCCGCCACGCGGCGCCCGCGACACGGGCGTCCTCCCATGACCTGCGCGGATATCCCGGTACGGTCGGGTGACGTCCCCTCGCCCGCCGCCCCGCCCGCGCCCGTCCGGAGGTTCCCCGCGTGACCCACGCAGAGCAGGTTCTGCGCTCCGCCAAGGAGCGGGAGGTGGTGCAGGGCGCCGTCCGGGCCCTGCGCGCCGCCGCGCCGTTCGGCTGGGAACGCCTGGGGTTCGAGTTCCACGCGACCGTCGGCATCGACAGCGTGCTGTTCGAGATCGAGGACTCCACCGGCGCGGTCCGCACGTCCATGCCGCCGGGGCAGGCCCTCGGGAAGATGGACGAGCTGCGCCGCGTCATGTACCGGGGCGACAAGGGCGCCTGGTTCACCGCCCGGCTGGACGTGGAGCGCTCCGGCCGGTTCAGCGCCGAGTTCGACTTCGACGCCGAGCCCGCCTTCACGCCGCCGCTGACGGCGGACGCCTACCGGCGCGACCTGGAGCGGTTCCCGCGCGCCGCCGAGCACGTCCCGGCCTGGCTGCGCGAGCGCCTCGCCGGCGCCTGAGCGGGCGCCGGGCGTCCGGAGCAGCCCCGGGGGCAGGGCAGACTTGGCGGGTGCCCTCGACCCTGCCCGACGGCGATCCGGTCCCCGCCGACGGCGCGCTGCCCGGCGGCGCGCTCGCCGGCCTCGGCTCCCGTCCCTTCGCCTTCTACGTGCACGTCCCGTTCTGCGTGACGCGCTGCGGCTACTGCGACTTCAACACCTACACCGCGACCGAGCTCGGCCCCGGCGCGAGCCGCGACGACTACGCGGCGACCGCGATCGCCGAGGTGCGGCAGGCGCGGCGGGTGCTCGGCGACGCCGACCTGCCCGTCCGGACGGTGTTCGTGGGCGGCGGCACCCCGACGCTGCTGCCGCCCGGCGACCTCGGCCGGATCCTCGCCGCGATCGACGCCGAGTTCGGGCTCGCCCCGGACGCGGAGGTCACCACCGAGGCCAACCCGGAGACCGTGGACGCCCGCTACCTCGGCGAGCTGCGCGCGAACGGCTTCACCCGCGTGTCCTACGGCATGCAGAGCGCCCGCGAGCACGTCCTGAAGGTGCTGGACCGCACCCACACCCCCGGCCGCGTCCCGCGGGTCGTGGAGTGGACGCGGGCGGCCGGGTTCGCGCACGTCAACCTCGACCTGATCTACGGGACGCCCGGCGAGAGCGACGCCGACTGGCGGGCCTCCCTGGAGGCCGCCCTCGCCTGCGGCCCCGACCACGTGTCGGCGTACGCGCTGATCGTGGAGGAGGGCACCCGGCTGGCCGCGCGGGTCCGCCGCGGCGAGCTGACCCCGCCCGACGACGACGCGATGGCCGACCGCTACCTGATGGCCGAGGAGCTGCTGTCGGCGCACGGCCTGCACTGGTACGAGATCTCCAACTGGGCGGCGTCGCCCGAGGCCGCCTGCCGGCACAACCTGCTGTACTGGACGGGCGCCGACTGGTGGGGCGTCGGCCCCGGCGCGCACAGCCACGTCGGCGGCACCCGCTGGTGGAACGTCAAGCACCCCGCGGCGTACGCGGCCCGCCTCGCCGAGGGCGTGACGCCCGCGCACGCCCGCGAGGTGCTGGCGGACGAGGACCGCCGGTTCGAGCGGATCATGCTGGAGATCCGGCTCGCCGGGGGCTGCCCGCTGGACCTGCTCGACGACGGCGCGGTGCGCCGCGCCGTCGCCGAAGGGCTGGTCGAGGAGGAGCCCTACGAGCGCGGCCGGGCCGTGCTGACGCTGCGCGGCCGCCTGCTCGCCGACGCCGTGGTCCGCGACCTCACTTGATCATCGGCCAGGCCATGAAGGCCGGGAAGCGGTACCACTCGCCCCGGTTGGCGGCGACCGACGCCAGGATGAGGAACACCACCTGGGCGATGCTGAAGGCGATCATGGTGAAGATGCCGATGATCAGGAAGATCAGGATGAAGTTGATCATCAGGTAGACCAGCTGGGTGATCGCGAAGTTCAGGCCCTGGGCGCCGTGGTGCCGCAGGAACGGCGACTGGTCCTTGCGGGCCAGGTAGACCACCAGCGGCGCGATGAATCCGGCGATGAGCTGGCCGAGGTGGCCGAGCATCGCCCACGTCCGCTCGTCCTGCGTCGGCTGCCCCGCCGCCTGGTACGGCTGCACCTGCCCGTAGGCGTCGTAGCCGTAGGCGGGCTGGCCGTAGCCGTAGGGCTGCTGCCCGTACCCGGGCTGCCCGTACGGCTGCTGCTGCCCGTACTGCTGCTGCCCGTACTGCTGCTGTTGGCCGTACTGCTGGTACGGGTCCTGGCCGTACGGCGCCTGCCCGTAGGGCTGCTGCCCGTACTGCTGCCCGTACTGCCGCCCGCCGTAGGGGTCGCCCTGCTCGGAGTGGTCCTGCGGTCCGTCGGTCATCTGTCCCCCGGGTTCCGGATCGAGGAGGTCGGGTTCAGGGCGCCGTGACGAAGTCGATCAGTTCCTCGACCCGGCCGAGCAGCGCCGGCTCCAGGTCGCCGTACGCCGACACCGAGCCGAGGATCCGCTGCCAGGCCGCGCCGGTCTCCTCCCGCCAGCCGAGCGCGTCCAGCACCCCTTCCTTCCAAGGTACGCCGCGCGGGACGTCGGGCCAGGCCCGAATGCCGACCGCCGCCGGCTTGACCGCCGCCCAGACGTCGATGAACGGGTGCCCGGTGACCAGCACGTGCGGCGAGGAGACCCGCGCGGCGATCCGGCTCTCCTTGGAGCCCTCGACCAGGTGGTCGACCAGGACGCCGAGGCGGCGCCCCTCCCCGGGGCCGAACTCGGCGACGATCGCGGGCAGGTCGTCGACGCCCTCCAGGTACTCCACGACGACGCCCTCGACCCGCAGGTCGTGGCCCCAGATCTTCTCCACCAGCTCGGCGTCGTGCCGGCCCTCGACGTAGATCCGGCTCTCCCGGGCCACCTTCGCCCGCAGCCCCCGCACCGCGATCGACCCGGACGCCGACCGCGCCGGCCCGGCGGGGGCGGCGGCGGGCCGCACGAGCGTCACCGGCGCGCCGTCGATGAGGAACCCGGCGGGCGCGAGGGGGAACAGGCGGCGCTTGCCGAACCGGTCCTCCAGCGTGACGCCGAACTTGTCGCAGCCGACCACGGCGCCGCAGAACCCGCTGGCCGGATCCTCCGCCACCAGGCCCGGTTCCGCCGGGATCTCGGGGATCGTGCCCTTGCGCGGCAGCCGCCAGTCGCCCGCCAGTACGTCCTCGCCGTAGTCGCGCGTCGCCATGGAAGGGGACTTTAACGAGACCGCGGGCCGCCCGGCACCTCCGGACCGGGCCCGGCGGGCCGTACACTTGGCACTCGGAAGTACGGAGTGCCAGTACAAGGGGCATGGGAGGTGGCCGGGTGCTCGACGACAGGAAACTCGCCGTCCTGCGCGCCATCGTGGAGGACTACGTGTCCACCAACGAGCCGGTCGGGTCCAAGGCCCTGGTGGACCGCCACAACCTCGGCGTCTCCTCGGCGACGATCCGCAACGACATGGCGGTGCTGGAGGAGCAGGGCTACATCACCCAGCCGCACACCAGCGCGGGCCGGGTGCCGACCGACAAGGGCTACCGGCTGTTCGTGGACCGGCTGTCGCAGATCAAGCCCCTGTCGTCGGCCGAGCGGCGCGCCATCGAGACCTTCCTCGGCGGCGCCTACGACCTGGACGACGTCGTCGGCCGCACGGTGCGGCTGCTCGCGCAGCTCACCCGGCAGGTCGCGGTCGTGCAGTACCCCTCGCTCACCCGCTCGACGGTGCGGCACGTGGAGATCGTCCCGGTGGCCGCGCACCGGCTGCTGCTGGTGGTGATCCTCAACACCGGGCGGGTCGAGCAGCGGCTCATCGAGACGCTCGGCCCGGTCAGCGAGGAATCGATCGGCCACCTGCGGGCGTTGCTCAACACGTGCCTGGACGGGTGCGGCCTCGGCGAGGTGCCGCTGGCCGTCGCCGACCTTCCCGAGAAGATCGGCGCGGACGACCGGCCGCTGGCGGGCGCGGTGCTGTCGGTGCTGCTGGAGAGCCTGGTCGACCGGCACGAGGAGAAGATCGTCTTCGCCGGCGCCGCCAACCTCGCCCACGTGGACTTCTCGCAGAGCCTGCGCGACGTCCTGGAGGCGCTGGAGGAACAGGTGGTGCTCATGCGATTGCTCGGCGAGACCGGCGACTCCTCTACTGTTACGGTGCGGATCGGCACCGAGAACCCCGACGAGGGGCTCCGGTCCACCTCCGTCGTCGCCGCCGGTTACGGCACGGGCGACATGACCCTGGCCCGCCTCGGTGTACTCGGGCCGACACGCATGGATTACCCCAGCACGATGGGAGCGGTACGGGCAGTGGCACGCTACGTCGGACAGATCCTGGCGGGGTCGTAAGTGGCCAACGACTACTACGCGACCCTCGGCATCGCACGCGACGCCGGTCCGGACGAGGTCAAGAAGGCATACCGGCGGCTGGCCCGCGAGCTGCATCCTGACGTCAACCCCGACCCCGGGACGCAGGAGCGCTTCAAGGAGATCACCCAGGCGTACGAGGTGCTCTCCGACCCCAAGAAGCGCGAGATGTACGACCTCGGCGCCGACCCGTTCGCGCGCGGCGGCGGTCCCGGCGGCTTCGGCCCCGGCGCGGGGTTCCAGTTCAGCGACATCGTGGACGCCTTCTTCGGCACCGCGTCCGCGCGGGGCCCGCGCAGCCGCGCCCGGCGCGGCCGCAACGCCACGCTGCGCGTCGAGCTCGACCTCGCCGAGAGCGCCTTCGGCACCACCCGCGAGCTGTCCATCGACACCGCGGTGACCTGCACCTCCTGCCAGGGCGAGGGCACCGCGCCCGGCACCCATCCCGACACCTGCGACACCTGCAACGGCCGCGGCGAGGTGCAGCAGGTGCAGCGGTCCTTCCTCGGCCAGGTCATGACGGCCCGGCCCTGCCCGCAGTGCGGCGGCTTCGGCAGCGTCATCCGCAACCCCTGCCCCGAGTGCGCGGGCGACGGCCGGGTCCGGTCGCGGCGCAACGTCAAGGTCAAGATCCCGGCCGGGGTGGAGAACGGCATCCACATCCAGCTCGCCGGCGAGGGCGAGGTCGGCCCCGGCGGCGGCCCGCCCGGCGACCTCTTCCTGGAGATCGTCGAGCGCCCGCACCCGATCTTCGAGCGGGACGGCGACGACCTGCACTGCACCGTGGAGATCCCGATGACCGCGGGCGCCCTCGGCACCACCGTGACGGTGGAGACGCTGGACGGCGCCGAGGACGTCGACATCAAGCCCGGCACCCAGGCCGGACAGGTGATCACCATGTACGGGCGCGGCGTCCGCCACCTCAACGAGAGCGGCCGCGGCGACCTCAACATCCACGTCAACGTCGAGACGCCGGGCCACCTGGACGAGGAGCAGGAGGAGCTGCTCCGCCGCCTCGCCAAGCTGCGCGGCGAGGAGCGCCCGCCCGGCAAGTTCGCCCCCGGGCAGCGCGGGGTGTTCTCGCGCCTGCGCGACGTGTTCAACCAGCACTAGGGCGGCCGGTCATGAGTCCGCCGGTGTTCCTGGCCGACGGCGCCGCGCTGGAGCGCGCCGCCGTCGTCCTCGACGGCCCGGAGGGGCGGCACGCCGCGGCGGTGCGCCGCCTGCGGGCCGGCGAGCGCGTCGACCTCACCGACGGCGCCGGGCTGCTCGCCGAGTGCGTCGTCACCGGCGCGGGCAAGGTGTCGCTGACGCTGGAGGTGCTCGCCCGCCACCGCGAGCCGCCGCCCGCGCCGCGCCTCGTCGTGGTGCAGGCGCTGCCGAAGGGCGACCGCGGCGAGCTCGCCGTCGAGACGATGACCGAGGTCGGCGTCGACGAGATCGTTCCCTGGTCGGCGGCGCGCTGCGTCACCCAGTGGAAGGCCGAGCGCGGCGCCAAGGCCCTCGCCCGCTGGCGGAGCACCGCCCGCGAGGCCGGCAAGCAGGCCCGCCGGGCCCGCCTCCCCGAGGTCGCCGACCTCGCCTCCACCAAGGCCGTCGCCGCCCGCATCGCGGGCGCCGCCGGCGCCGTCGTCCTGCACGAGGAGGCGGCGGAGCCGCTCAGCGCCGTCGCGCCGCCCACCGCCGGCGACCTCGTCGTGGTGGTCGGCCCCGAGGGCGGCATCGCCCCCGAGGAACTGGAGGCGTTCGCCGATGCCGGCGGCAGGGCCGTCAGGCTCGGGCCGACGGTGCTGCGCACCTCCACCGCCGGAGTCGCCGCCGCGTCGGTCCTGCTGGCCGCCACAGGACGCTGGTAGCCGGACGCGCGAACGCCCCGCCTCCCTGACCCAGGGGGAGCGGGGCGTTCGCGCGTACGGCTAGGGGGAGACGCCGGCGTCGGCCGGGTTGTTGGCCGCGGCCGAGTCGCTCGGCGTTTCGGTGGCCGTCGGCTGGTCCGTCGTCGGAGCCGGGGTCGGCGACGTGCTGGACTGCGGCGGCGGCGTGGTGGCCGGCGGCGCGCTCGTCGGCGCCGCGGTCGGCGTCGGGCAGGACCCGGACTTGCCGTGCGCGTTGGCCGCCGTGGCGCTGGACGGCGACGAGGGACCCTTCGCCGTCGGCGACGGGCAGGCCGTGCCGCCCGAGGAGGAGGTCGGGGACGGGGCCGCGGTGGGCCGCGACGCGCCCGCGTCCGGACCGTGCCCGGGAGCCGACTGCGTCCCGGCCGGGACGCCCTGCGACGGCGGGCCGCCCTGAACGGGGCCCGACTGGCGGCCGTGGTCGGGGGAGCCGCTCCCGCCGGCCTGGATGATGTCGAGGGTCTGCGGCGCCGAGACGCCGATGCCGGCGATCACCACGGCCGCGCCGACCGCGAGCACCGGCCTGCCCCAGGTCGCGGTGAACCACTCCCAGCCCGGCCAGCGGGCGCGCCGCCGGTCGTCGATGCGGCCGCGGATGCGCTCCAGGCCGCCGGGGGAAGGGCTGACCTGGTCCGCCTCCGCGTTCAGGGCGCGGCGCAGGACCTCGCCGAGCTCGTCGTGGGGGCCCGTGGTCATGAGAACTGCTCCAGAACGTTGCGTAGTGCGGTCATGCCGCGCGCGGTGTGGCTCTTCACGGCGCCACGCGAGATGCCCATGCTGTGGGCGATCTCGGCTTCGGACAGGTCGGCGTAGTAGCGCAGCACCAGCGCCTCGCGCTGCCGCGCGGGGAGCCGGTGCAGGGCCGCCACGACCGCGGAGCGCTCCAGCTCCCCGATCGCGCCCGCCTCCGCGCTCGGCGCGTCCGGCAGCCCCTTCGGGGCGTACTTCTCCACGACGGCGCGGTGCCGCAGCACCGACCGCGACCGGTTCACCACCGACTGCCGCAGGTACGACAGCGCCTTGTCGGGGTCGCGGAGGCGCCGCCAGCCGCCGTGCATGGCGACGAACGCGTCCTGCACGACCTCCTCGGCCGTCCCCGCGTCGCGCACCAGCATGGCGGCCAGCCGCACGAGGGAGCGGTAGTTCGCGCTGTACAGCGCGGTCACCGCCTGGTCGGCATCCCAGGCGACGGCCACCGCCCCCGCCGCGCCCCTGGCCACGAGGGTCTCGGTCACGTCAGTGGGACGCCCAGCCTCGTCACCCGGTTTACGAAAGGCCATCTTCTGTCTTGCCCCGGTCACCTTTTCGCCGCCTTCACCGTGCCCCGGCCGCCCCTTCCGGACCGCCTCCGAGAACGGCGTGGACATGGCGGTCCCGGCCGGTTCAGGCGGGAGTGCGCAGCGCCGGGGGAACGCCTGAATTGCCAACCTTAAACCGAGTAAGGGGCGTCTTGGGTCGATCCATGACAGGACGATCGACCCGGCGGCGCGCGGCCCCGTCACCGCACGGGCCGATGCCGCCCGCCCCGCCGCTGCGGCGATAGTGTTCGCCCATGACGGACTGCCTCTTCTGCAAGATCGTTTCGGGGGACGTGCCCGCCGAGGTCGTCCGCGCGTCGGAGCGCACCCTGGCCTTCCGCGACATCAACCCGCAGGCGCCCACCCACGTGCTGGTCATCCCGCGCGACCACCACCCGAACGCCGCCGCGCTCGCCGCCGCCGACCCCGGCCTGACCGCCGACCTGCTCCGCGAGGCCCACGAGGTCGCCGCGGCCGAGGGCGTCGCCGATAGCGGCTACCGGATCGTCTTCAACACCGGCGCGGAGGCCGGCCAGACCGTCTTCCACGTGCACGCGCACGTCCTCGGCGGCCGTGGCCTCAACTGGCCGCCCGGCTGACCCCCGCCGCCGCGACCGGCCCCGCCGCCGCCCGCCGTTAATCCGGCGGCGGCGCCCCGGGACCGCCCAGTACCATGGACGACGTCAGACGAGGTGGCATCCAGGAGACAGAAGGCAGGTCGCGAGGCCGCAAGGCCCGGCTGATGGTCCAATCAACGCAACGGGGACGCGACGACCGCGACGGCGCGCGTTCGCAGATCAAGATCGTGGTGCCGGACGACCACTCCATGGTGAGCCTGCTCGGCTCCCGGGACGAGCTGCTGCACGTCGTCGAGCGCGCCTTCCACAGCGACATCCACGTCCGCGGCAACGAGATCACCGTGACCGGGCCGCCCGCCGAGACCGAGCTGGTCGCCCGCCTGTTCGCCGAGCTGATCGAGCTGCTGCGGGGCGGCGCCCAGCTCACCCCCGACGCCGTCGAGCGCAGCCTGGCGATGCTGCGCGGCCCGTCCGAGGAGCGCCCCGCCGAGGTGCTCACCCTGGACATCCTGTCCAGCCGGGGCCGCACCATCCGCCCGAAGACGCTGAACCAGAAGAAGTACGTCGACTCCATCGACCGGCACACCATCGTGTTCGGCATCGGCCCCGCCGGCACCGGCAAGACCTACCTGGCCATGGCCAAGGCGGTCAAGGCGCTGCAGGACAAGAAGGTCAACCGCATCATCCTGACCCGCCCGGCGGTCGAGGCGGGCGAGCGGCTCGGCTTCCTGCCCGGCACCCTCTACGAGAAGATCGACCCCTACCTGCGGCCCCTCTACGACGCGCTGCACGACATGGTCGACCCCGACTCGATCCCCCGCCTCATGACCGCCGGCACCATCGAGGTCGCCCCCCTGGCCTACATGCGGGGAAGGTCGCTCAACGACTCGTTCATCATCCTGGACGAGGCGCAGAACACCTCGCCCGAGCAGATGAAGATGTTCCTCACCCGGCTCGGGTTCGGGTCCAAGGTCGTCGTCACCGGCGACGTCACGCAGGTCGACCTGCCCGGCGGGCAGCAGAGCGGCCTGCGGGTGGTGCAGGACATCCTGGCGGGCGTCGACGACATCGACTTCTGCCGGCTGACCAGCCACGACGTGGTGCGGCACAAGCTCGTCGGCGACATCGTGGACGCCTACAGCCACTACGAGGCGGCCGAGGCGACGCGGGGGACGGCGGAGCTGAAGCACGGGGCGGGGCGCTCCAACGGCGCGCCGCGCAAGCGGGGGCGGTCATGAGCGTCGAGGTGCTGAACGAGTCGGGCGTGCCCGCCGACGAGGAGGCGCTCGCCGCCCTCGCCCGGCACGCCCTGGACGCGCTGCGGGTGCACCCGCTGGCCGAGCTGTCGGTCCTGCTGGTCGACGAGGAGGCCATGACCGAGCTGCACGTCAAGTGGATGGACGAGCCGGGCCCGACGGACGTGCTGTCGTTCCCGATGGACGAGCTGCGGCCCGGCGCCCTCGACGGCGGCGCCGACGAGGACGGCGAGCTCGACCCGGGGCTGCTCGGCGACATCGTGCTCTGCCCGGCGGTCGCCGAGCGGCAGGCGCACGAGGCCGGCCACTCGACGGAGGCCGAGCTGGAGCTGCTGACGGTGCACGGCGTGCTGCACCTGCTCGGCTACGACCACGCCGAGCCCGAGGAGCACAAGGAGATGTTCGGCCTGCAGGCCGAGCTGCTGGAGTCCTGGCGGGAGAAGCGCAAGCAGCCGTGAACGGCGATGGACGGCCCCGGGCGGGGGCGGATTCATGAGCACCCTCCAAGGGTGGCTGATCGCGGTGGCCATCGGGCTGGTGGTGCTGGCGGGGCTGCTGGCGGGGACGGAGGCGGCGCTCGCCCGGGTGTCGCGGGTGCGCGTCGAGGACCTCGTCCGCGAGGGGCGGCGCGGCGCGGACCGGCTCGCCGAGGTCGTCGCCGACCCGGCCCGGTACGTCAACATGGTGCTGCTGCTGCGGATCGGCTGCGAGCTGGTCGCGACGGTGATCGTGGCGGACCTCTGCATCACCTGGCTGGACGAGGGGTGGGCGGCCTACGCGACGGCGGCCGCGCTGATGATCGTGGTGAGCTACGTGGCGGTCGGCGTCGGGCCGCGCACGCTCGGCCTCCAGCACGCCGACCGGATCGCGCTCGCCGGCGCCGCGGTGATCCATCCGGTGACGCGGGTGTTCGGGCCGCTGCCGCGGCTGCTGATCCTGCTCGGCAACGCGCTGACGCCCGGCAAGGGCTTCCGCGAGGGGCCGTTCGCGTCCGAGGCGGAGCTGCGCGACCTGGTGGACCTCGCCGAGCAGCGCAGCCTGATCGAGCCGGACGAGCGGCAGATGATCCACTCGGTGTTCGAGCTCGGCGACACGCTGGTGCGCGAGGTGATGGTGCCGCGCACCGACATCGTGTTCATCGAGCGCGGCAAGACGCTGCGGCAGGCGATGAGCCTCGCGCTGCGCAGCGGGTTCTCGCGGATCCCGGTGGTCGGCGAGAACGAGGACGACGTCGTCGGCATCGCCTACCTGAAGGACGTGGTGCGCCGCAACCACGAGCATCCCGGCGGGGACGCGGTGGAGCGGGTGGAGACGGTGATGCGGCCGGCGACCTACGTGCCCGACAGCAAGCCGATCGACGAGCTGCTGCGCGAGATGCAGGCCCGCCAGATCCACCTCGCCGTGGTGATCGACGAGTACGGCGGCACCGCCGGGCTGGTCACCATCGAGGACATCCTGGAGGAGATCGTCGGGGAGATCGCCGACGAGTACGACGTCGAGGCGCCGCGGGTGGAGTGGCTGGCGCAGGGCGCGGCGCGGGTGACGGCGCGGCTGCCGGTCGAGGAGCTCGCCGAGCTGTTCGGCGTGGAGATCGAGGTGCCGGAGGTGGAGACGGTCGGCGGGCTGCTCGCGCACGCCCTCGGCCGGGTGCCGATCGAGGGGTCCACCGCGACGGTCGAGGGCCTCAGCCTGCGGGCGGAGAGCATCGCCGGCCGGCGGAACCGGATCGGGACCGTGCTGGTCCGCCCGCTGCCCGCCGAGCAGGACGCCGAAACCGCCGCCGGGCAAGGCTTTCCGCGACTTCCCCAGGGTTAATTTCAAGATCGTCCAGGGCAGGTTCCCGCGCGTCGAGGAATTCGGGGGGCCGCATGGCGCGCAGGACGATCGCCTGCTGGACAGTCCCGCTCGCCGCCGTCCTGGCGGCGGCGGCCGGCTGCGGGACGGAGACGGTGGCGGCACGGCAGGTCGCGGTGCCGGTGGAGCAGCGGGGCGTGACCGCCGCGCTGGTGTCCCAGCGCGATCTGCCGGCGGGGTTCTACCCGGCGGCGACCCGCCGGGTCCTCACCGGGCTGAAGCCCGCCGACCCCGAGTGCGCGCGCCTGATCCGCGTCGCCGACGCCGACGACGCGGACGATCTGCGCGGGACGGGCGACGTCCCGCAGGCGCACACCGCGTTCTACCAGCCGGACGTGGCGGTCAGCGTCGCCGAGCACGTGTACCGGCTGCCGGCCGGCGGGGCCGCCGCGCAGCTGAAGGCGGTCCGCGACGCCGTCGCGAAGTGCCCGGCGCTGGAGATGGACACCGGGGACGGCAAGGTGAAGTTGCACCGGCAGCGGCTGGCCGACCCGAAGGGGGCCAAGGACCCGGTCGCGGTCCGCTACGCGCAGGGGAAGGGGCCGACCAGGTCCGGGCTGGACATCGTCATGGGCCGCCGGGACGACCGGATGATGGTCGTCGCCGCGGCCGGGGCGCTCGACATGCCGGCCGCGGCCGCGATGGTGCGGGCCGAGGCGCGGGCGTTCCGCAAGCTGGCGGACGCCCGCCCCTGAGGCGGCCGGCTCAGACGGTGGCGCGCAGCGCGCCGTCGGGCCCGGCGACGAGCACCGGCGCCGCGGCGCCGAGGTCGCGGACGGCGGCGACGTCGGTGTCGCGGGCGCCGTTCCCGGCGGTGACCAGCGCGGCGGCCTCCAGGCCCTCGGCGCCGCTGGACACGGCCATGGCCACCGCGACCTGGAGGGCGGTGAGCCGCAGCGACGGCAGGTCGACGGTCGTGGCGGCGTAGGTGCGGCCGGTCTCGTCGCGCACGGCGGCGCCCTCGGCGGCGCCGTTGCGGGCGCGCGAGGCCCGCGCCAGCGTGATGATCTTCAGGTCCTCGGCGTTCGGTTCAGTCACGGAGGCCAGCCTAGGACGCGGGCGGCGGGCCGGTGGACGGCGCCCACCTCCGGGTGGGCGACAATTGGAGGTGTGAGAGCGCCCGCAGACACCACGACCGACGGCTTCCGATCGGGCTTCGCCTGCTTCATCGGGCGCCCCAATGTGGGCAAGTCGACCCTGATGAACGCCCTGGTCGGCACGAAGGTTGCCATCACCAGCAGCCGCCCGCAGACGACCCGGCGCGCCATCCGCGGCATCGTGCACCGCCCGGACGCCCAGCTCATCGTCGTCGACACCCCCGGCCTGCACAAGCCGAAGACGCTGCTCGGCGAGCGGCTGGACAGCCTGGTCCGCTCCACCCTGACCGAGGTGGACGCGATCGGCTTCTGCGTGCCCGCCGACCAGCCGGTCGGGCCGGGCGACAGGTTCATCGCCCGCGAGCTGGCCGGGGTGAAGCGGACGCCGATCGTGGCGATCGTCACCAAGACCGACCTGGCGACGCCGCAGCAGGTCGCCGAGCAGCTCCTCGCGGTCGGGCGGCTCGGCGAGTTCGCCGACATCGTGCCGTGCTCGGCCGCCGACGGGTTCCAGGTGGACCTGGTCGGCGACCTGCTGATCGGGCATCTGCCGGCGGGCGCGCCGCTCTACCCCGAGGGCGACCTCACCGACGAGCCCGAGCAGGTCCTGATGGCCGAGCTGATCCGGGAGGCGGCGCTGGAGGGCGTCCGCGACGAGCTGCCGCACTCGATCGCCGTCGTGGTCGACGACGTGGCGCCCCGCGAGGGCCGCGGCGACCTGGTGGACGTGTACGCGCACCTGTTCGTCGAGCGGCCGTCGCAGAAGGGCATCATCATCGGGCACAAGGGGGAGCGGCTCCGCGCCGTCGGCGCCGCCGCCCGCAAGCAGATCGAGGCGCTGCTCGGCACCCGCGTCTACCTCGACCTGCGGATCAAGGTGCTGAAGGACTGGCAGCGCGACCCGAAGCAGCTGCGCCGGCTCGGCTTCTACGACTGATCGGCGGCGGGCGCGCCGGGGACGTCCGGGGACCGGCGCGCCACCCGCGCGACGACCGGCCGGGCGAGGCCGAGCCCGAGGACGAGCAGGGACGCGGCGACGGCCAGGTACCAGCCGTAGTCGAGGGCGACCTCGGTCTGCGCGCCGAACACCTCGTCGCGGCCGGCCATCTCCTCGGCGCCGCGCTCCAGCCGGACCAGGAACACCAGGCAGGCGACGAGCGCGAGGGCGCCCGGCACGGCGGTGAGCAGCGCGATCCAGCGGTCCCGGCCGAGCAGCCCCCAGACGGCCAGCACGATCGCGGTGACGGCGAGGACCGGCACCACCAGGACCGTCCCGTCGGCCTCGATGCCGGCGGCGGTGACGGTCCGCTCGGGCAGCACCTGCCCGAAGATCGAGACGCCGAAGGTGGCGTGCGCCCAGGGCAGGAACGCCGACACGAGCAGCGCCGCGGCGGCCGCGACGGTGGCGAGGGCCCAGGCGGACGCGCCGCCGGGCGGCGGGACGGCGCCGGTGGTCGCGCCGGCCGCCGGGACGTCCGCGGTCGCGCCGGCCGCCGGGACGTCCGCGGCCGGGACGTCCGCCGCCGGCTCGGCCGGGTCCTGCTCGGGCGGCAGGAAGCGCGGCCGGGCGGCCCGCGCGGGGCCCTCGGAACCCTGGTCACCACTCATGGACCCAGCGTAGAGGGCGGCCGCCGGGCGGCCCGGCATTCCCCCGGGCGGGCCACGCCGGTGCGTCCCGGTCGGTAGGTTGGGGCGCGGCCCGTTTTGAGAGGAGGGGCCCTTGTTGCTCGTTTTCGGCGTTTCGGTGTTCTTCCGCACGGACACCGAGGGCACCTTCCACTGCCCGCGGTGCGGCGGGGACCGCGGTTTCCGCCGCCGCCGGGCCCGCCGCTGGATCACCCTGTTCTTCGTGCCGGTCGTCCCGCTGGACCGGCGCGGCGAGGCGGTGGAGTGCCGCGCCTGCCGCACCCGCTTCGGCGACTCGGTGCTGCGGGTGCCGACGGCCCGGCGGCTCGCCGCCGTGCTGCCCGCCGGCATGCGCGCCGCCGCCGCCCTCGTGCTGCGGGCGGGCGACCCGGCCCACCCGGCCGCGCTGGAGCGGACGCTGGAGGCGGTGCGCGGCTACGGCGACACCGGCCACGACGAGGCCGCCGTCCGCGACGACCTCACGCTGCGCCAGGGCTTCCTGGAGGAGGAGGTCGCGCGCGCGGGCGCCGTCCTCACCGTCGAGGGCCGCGAGTGGCTCTTCGCCAAGGCCGTCCGGATCGGCCTCGCCGGCGGCCCGCTGAGCGACGCCGAGCGCCGCGCGCTGCACGGCGTCGCGGACCGCCTCGGGCTGTCGCCGGCGCACGCGCTCGGCGTCATCGTGGCGACCGAGGGCGCGGCGCGGTGAGCGTCGCGCTGGTGCGCCGCCCCGGCCCGCGCCTCGCCGAGGGCCTGGTCACCCACATCGGCCGGACCGCCGTCGACACCGCCCGCGCCGCCCGCCAGCACGCCGCCTACGAGCAGGCGCTCCGCGCCGCCGGCTGGGAGGTGCGGGCCGTGCCCGCCGCCGACGGCTGCCCCGACGCGGTGTTCGTCGAGGACACCATGGTCGTCTGCGGCGGCACCGCCGTCCTCGGCCGGTCCGCCGCGCCGTCGCGGCGCGGCGAGCTCGCCGGGGCCGAGGCGGCCGCCCGCGGGCTCGGCCTGCGGGTCGAGCGGATCGAGGGGCCGGGCCTGCTGGACGGCGGGGACGTCCTCCAGGTCGGCGACACCGTCTACGTCGGCCGCGGCGCCCGCACCAACGAGGAGGGCATCTGCGGGCTCGCGCACCTGCTCGGCGGCCGCCGCGTCGTGCCGGTCGACACCGCCGGGGTGCTGCACCTGAAGTCGGCGATGACGGCGCTGCCGGACGGCACCCTCATCGGGCTGCCCGAGCACGTGGACACCTCCGTCCTGCCGCTGCTGCGTGTCGCGCCCGAGCCGGCGGGCGCGCACGTCGTCGTGCTCGGCCCCGAGCACGTCCTCGTCTCCGCCGCCGCGCCCCGCACGGCGGCGCTGCTCGCCGCCGACGGGCTGCGCGTCACCAGCGTCGACATCGGCGAGTTCGAGGCGCTGGAGGGCTGCGTCACCTGCCTGTCGGTGCTGGTGGGCCCGCGGGGCTGACGCCCCGTCGCGCCACCGCCGCGCGGCGTCACGGTGGGCCCCTCGTAAAGCGTTTGTAACTCGCCGTTGGCCACCGGGAAATCTGGGCTCGCAGAATTGGGCACGTAAAACGAAGCCTCGGGGCATCTTCTGTGAGGAGTCCATAGTTGCGGAAGCCATTCCTGCGGCCCTTGGCGGCGGTCCTTCTCCTGCCCGCCGCGCTGCTCACCGCGTGCGGCGGCGAATCGAAGGACAAGGCCGAGGCCGGTTCCGGCGGGAACACCGTCAAGGTCGGTATCCTGCACTCGCTGAGCGGCACCATGTCGATCAGCGAGGTGACGGTCCGCAATTCCGAGCAGCTGGCGATCGACGAGATCAACGCCAAGGGCGGCGTGCTCGGCAAGAAGATCGAGCCGGTGGTGGAGGACGGCGCGTCCGACTGGCCGACCTTCGCCCAGAAGGCGCAGAAGCTCATCAAGAAGGACAAGGTCGCCACGGTGTTCGGCGGCTGGACCTCGGCCAGCCGCAAGGCCATGCTCCCGGTCTTCGAGCGCAACAAGGCCCTGCTGTGGTACCCGGTGCAGTACGAGGGGCTGGAGTCCTCCCCTTATATCTTCTACACCGGCGCCACCACCAACCAGCAGATCATTCCGGCCCTCGACTATTTCAAGGAGAAGGGGAAGAAGAAGCTGTTCCTGGTCGGCAGCGACTACGTCTTCCCGCGCACCGCGAACAAAATCATCAAGGCGTACGCCAAGGCCAACGGAATGCAGATCCTGGGCGAGGAGTACACGCCGCTCGGCAACACCGAGTACAGCACCCTGGTGAACAAGATCTCGCAGGCGAAGCCGGACGCGGTCTTCAACACCCTGAACGGCGACAGCAACGTCGCGTTCTTCAAGCAGTTCAAGGGCGCCGGGTTCGACGCGGCCAAGCTGCCGGTGATGTCGGTCAGCATCGCCGAGGAGGAGGTCAAGGGCATCGGCGTCGACAACGTGGCCGGCCAGCCCGTCGCCTGGAACTACTACGAGACGACGCCCGGCGCGACGAACGCCGCGTTCGTCAAGGCGTTCCAGGCCAAGCACAAGGGCGCGGTGACCTCCGACCCGATGGAGGCCGGCTACAACGCCGTGCACCTGTGGGCCGCCGCCGTGGAGAAGGCCGGCAGCACCGACGTCGAGGCGGTGAAGAAGGCCGCCGCCGGGCTGTCCCTGGAGACCCCCGAGGGCAAGGTCACCATCGACGGCGCCAACCAGCACGTCTACAAGACGGCGCGGATCGGCGTCATCCAGCCGGACGGGCTGATCAAGGAGGTCTGGTCGTCGAAGGAGCCGATCAAGCCCGACCCCTACCTGAAGTCCTACCCCTGGGCCGCCGGCCTGTCGTCCTGACCCGGACGCGGCGCGCCCCGCGCACCCCGCGCGGGGCGCGCCGCGTCCCCGGACAGGACGGCCGACCGGTGCGCACGAGGAGGCGGCATCGCATGGAACCACTGCTCAACCAACTACCGATCGGCCTCAGCATCGGCGCGGTGCTGCTGCTGATCGCCCTCGGGCTCACCTTCACCTTCGGCCAGATGGGCGTCATCAACATGGCGCACGGCGAGTTCATCATGGCCGGCTCCTACACCGCCTACATGCTGCAGAGCCGGGCGGGCGGCGAGGCCGTGATCGTCGCGCTGCCGGTGGCGTTCGCCGTCGCCGGGGCGCTCGGCTGGCTGCTGGAGCGCCTCGCGGTGCGGCACTTCTACGGCCGCCCGCTGGACACGCTGCTGCTCACCTGGGGCGTCAGCCTGGTCCTCCAGCAGGCCGCGCGCGACATCTTCGGCGCCCCGAACGTGCAGGTCGTCGCGCCGTCCTGGCTGACCGGGCGGGTCACCCTGCTCGGCGGCAGCCTGCCCTACGCGCGGCTGTTCATCATGGGGCTCGCCGCCGCCTGCGTCGTCGGCGTCTGGGCGTACCTGAACCGCTCCCGGCAGGGCCGCCGGATGCGCGCGGTCATGCAGAACCGCGAGCTCGCCGCCGTCAGCGGCGTCGCGACCGGGCGGGTCGACCAGCTCACCTTCTTCATCGGGTCGGGCCTCGCCGGCGTCGCCGGGGTCGCGCTCACCCTGATCGGGCCGGTCGGGCCGTCCATCGGCACCTACTACATCGTGGACGCGTTCCTCGTCGTCGTCGCGGGCGGCCTCGGCCAGCTGCGCGGCGCGGTCATCGCGGCGGTCGCGCTCGGCATGCTCAACTCCTTCGCCGAGTTCTGGACCGACGCGAGCCTCGCCAAGGTCATCGTCTTCGTGGTGATCGTGGCGTTCCTCCAGGTCCGCCCGCAGGGCCTGTTCGTGCTGCGGTCGAGGCGGCTCACGTGAGCGCCCGGCTGCGCGGATACGCGATCTTCGCGGCGGTCGCCCTGCTGGTCCTGGTGGTCGCGCCGGCGGTGCTGCCCCCGTTCCGGCTGGACGAGCTCGCCAAGTACCTGTGCTTCGCCATCGCCGCGCTCGGCATCGGCCTCGCCTGGGGCCAGGGCGGCATGCTGACGCTCGGCCAGGGCGTGTTCTTCGGCCTCGGCGGCTACGCGATGGCGATGTACCTGAAGCTGCACGACGCGGGCGGCGACCTGCCGGACTTCATGACCTGGAGCGGCGTCGAGAAGCTGCCCGCCCTGTGGAAGCCGTTCGCGGACCCGGCGTTCGCGATCGCGATGGTCGTGGTGCTGCCGGTGGCGATCGCGACGCTGCTCGGGCTGCTGGTGTTCCGCCAGCGGGTGCGCGGCGCCTACTTCGCCATCCTCACCCAGGCGCTCGCCGCCGCGTTCACCATCCTGCTGGTCGGCCGCCAGGGCCTCACCGGCGGGACGAACGGCCTCACCAACTTCTACGACTTCTTCGGCCGCGATCCCGAGGCCGACGGCACCCAGCGGCTCACCTACTTCGTCACCGCGGGCGTCCTCGGGGTGCTCTACCTCGCCGCCCGGCAGCTGGTGAAGAGCCGCTTCGGGCGGCTGCTCGTCGCGGTCCGCGACGGCGAGGACCGGGTCCGGTTCCTCGGCTACAACCCCGCCACCGTCAAGACGGTCGCCTTCGCGGTGTCGGCGGGCATGGCCGGCATCGCCGGGGCGCTGTTCGTGCCGGTCGTCGGGATCATCTCGCCGTCACTGCTCGGCGTCGTCCCCTCGCTGGAGCTGGTCGTGGCGGTCGCGGTCGGCGGCCGGTACGCGCTGGCGGGCGCCGTGCTCGGCGCGGTCGTCATGAACTACGCCAAGACCTCGTTCAGCGAGCAGTGGGCGGGCGGCTGGCTCTACCTGGAGGGCGCCCTGTTCATCCTCGTCATGACGCTCGCCCCGAAGGGCGCCGTCGGCCTGTACGAGCAGGCCCGCGACGCCCTCGCCCGGCGCCGCCGCACCCCGGAGCCCGCCGCCCCCGCCCCCCAGCAGGAGACACAGGAGGTGCCCGCGTGAGCGAGGAGAAGGACGGCGCGCTGCTGGAGATCCGCGGGCTGAGGGTGGTGTTCGACGGGTTCACCGCCATCGGCGGCGTGGACCTCACCGTCGGCCGCGGCGAGCTGCGCTTCCTCATCGGGCCGAACGGCGCGGGCAAGACGACGCTCATCGACGTCGTCACCGGCCTCACCAGGCCCGCCGCCGGCAGCGTCGCGTTCGCCGGGACCGAGCTCACCGGCCTCCGCGAGCACCGGATCGTGCGGCTCGGCATCGGCCGCACCTTCCAGACGTCGGTGGTGTTCGAGGAGCTCACCGTGCTGGAGAACCTCGACCTCGCCGCCGGGTTCCGCCGCCCGCTGCGGTCCCTGCTGCGGCAGCGGCGCGGGGTGTCGGACGCCGTCGCGTCGGCGCTCGACACCATCGGCCTCGGCGCCCTCGCCGAGCGGCCCGCAGGCGTCCTGTCGCACGGCCAGCGCCAGTGGCTGGAGATCGGGATGCTCATCGCGCAGCGCCCGAAGCTGCTGCTGCTGGACGAGCCGGTCGCCGGCATGAGCCGGGACGAGCGCGAGCGCACCGGCGAGCTGCTCACCGAGATCGCCGCCGACCACACCGTCGTGGTGGTCGAGCACGACATGGAGTTCCTGCGCCGGTACGCCTCGCAGGTCACCGTCCTGCACGAGGGCCGGGTGCTGGTCGAGGGCGACGTCGCCGCCGTCCAGGCCGACCCCCGCGTCCAGGAGGTCTACCTCGGCCGGACCAAGAAGGAGGCGGCATGACCGCGGGCGCGCCCGTCCTGGAGGTGACGGGCCTGGAGGCCGCCTACGGGCGGGCCCGGGTGCTGTTCGGGGTGGACCTCACCGTCCCCGAGGGCGGCCTGCTCTGCGTCATGGGCCGCAACGGCGTCGGCAAGACGACCCTGCTGAACGCGGTGACGGGCGTGCTGCCGCCGACCGCCGGGACGGTCGTCTTCGGCGGCGAGGACGTCACGCGGACGCCCACGCACCAGCGGGTCCGGCGCGGCATGGGCTACGTGCCGCAGGGCCACGAGACCTTCCCGCAGCTCACCGTCGCCGAGAACCTCCAGGTGACGCTGGAGGCGACGGCGCACCGCGACAAGGGGGCGATCGAGGAGGCGCTGGAGGTCTTCCCCCGGCTGCGGGAGTTCCTCGGCCGCCGCGCCGGGTTCCTGTCGGGCGGCCAGCAGCAGCAGCTCGCCATCGCCCGCGCGCTCGTGACCCGGCCCCGGCTGCTGATCCTGGACGAGCCGACCGAGGGCGTCCAGCCGTCCATCGTCGCCGAGATCGAGGCCGCGATCGAGCGGCTGCACAAGGAGAAGGGGCTCGCGGTCCTGCTCGTGGAGCAGTACCTGGAGCTGGCGCTCCGCCTCGCCGACGGGTTCGTCATCATCGAGGGCGGCCGGGTCGCCCGCGCCGGGTCCGCCGGCGACCTCCAGGACGAGGAGGTCAAGCGGCTGCTCGCGGTGTGAGAGCGATCGCACGCGCCCCGCCCCGGGAATGGGGCGGGGCGCGGCGCGCGTTCCGGGTCCCGGGGGAGTGCCCGGGCACGGACGCGGCGCGTCTCAGCATCCGGGACGGTGTTTCCGGTCCCCGGATGGGATCTGTTAGCTTGGCTGGCGTGTTCGGCACGCTGCTCCTCCTTAGCGGCCGCAGCGGGGGCCTGTAACCAGGTCGGCTCCCTCGCTGCGGGACTTTGACGTGTTCGTCGGCCGCAGGCTCGCCAACAGAGGGAACAGCAGATGAATCCGCAGCAGAACACCTCCGGTATGCCCTTCCACCGCTACCGCCCCTTCGCCCCGGTACGCCTGACCGACCGCACCTGGCCCGACAAGGTCATCACCGAGGCGCCGCGCTGGTGCGCGGTGGACCTGCGCGACGGCAACCAGGCCCTCATCGACCCGATGGACGCCCAGCGCAAGCTGAAGATGTTCGACCTGCTGGTCCGCATGGGCTACAAGGAGATCGAGGTCGGCTTCCCGGCGGCGAGCCAGACCGACTTCGACTTCGTCCGGCAGATCATCGACGAGGACCGCGTCCCCGACGACGTCGTCATCCAGGTGCTGACGCAGGCCCGCCCCGAGCTGATCGAGCGCACCTACGAGGCGATCCGCGGGGCCAGGCAGGCGATCGTCCACCTGTACAACTCCACCAGCACCCTGCAGCGGCGCGTGGTGTTCGGGCAGGACCGCGACGGCATCACCGCCATCGCCGTCGAGGGCGCCAAGCTGGTCAAGAAGCTGGCCGACGACCTGACCGGCACCGAGGTGTTCTTCGAGTACTCGCCCGAGTCGTTCACCGGCACCGAGCTGGAGTACGCCGTCGAGGTCTGCAACGCCGTCAACGAGGTGTGGCGGCCGACGCCCGAGCGCAAGACGATCGTGAACCTGCCGGCCACCGTCGAGATGGCCACCCCGAACGTGTACGCCGACCAGATCGAGTGGATGAGCCGCCACCTGGCGCACCGCGACTCGGTCGTCCTGTCGGTGCACCCCCACAACGACCGCGGCACCGCCGTCGCCGCCGCCGAGCTCGGCTACATGGCGGGCGCCGACCGCATCGAGGGCTGCCTGTTCGGCAACGGCGAGCGCACCGGCAACGTCTGCCTGGTCACCCTGGGCCTGAACCTGTTCACCCAGGGCGTCGACCCGCAGATCGACTTCTCCGGCATCGACGAGATCCGCCGCACCGTCGAGTACTGCAACCAGCTGCCGGTGCACGAGCGCCACCCCTACGGCGGCGACCTGGTCTACACCGCCTTCTCCGGCTCGCACCAGGACGCCATCAACAAGGGCTTCGACCACCTGCGGCGCGACGCGGCCGCCGCCGGGACGCCGGTGGAGGACTTCACCTGGGAGGTCCCCTACCTGCCGATCGACCCGCACGACGTGGGCCGCTCCTACGAGGCGGTCATCCGCGTCAACAGCCAGTCCGGCAAGGGCGGCGTCGCCTACATCATGAAGACCGAGCACGCGCTGGAGCTGCCCCGCCGGCTGCAGATCGAGTTCTCCCGCGTCGTGCAGGAGCACACCGACGGCGAGGGCGGCGAGGTCACCGCCGAGCGGATGTGGGAGATCTTCGAGGCCGAGTTCCTCGGCAACGGGCCGCGCGCCGGCCTGCTGGCGCACCGCACCGCCTCCCGCGTCGACGAGAAGGACGCGCTGTCGTGCGACGTGCGCGTCGGCGGCGAGATCCGCGAGATCCAGGGCGTCGGCAACGGCCCGGTGTCGGCGTTCGAGGACGCCCTCGCCACCGTCGGCATCGACGTGCACGTGCTGGACTATGCCGAGCACGCGCTGAGCGCCGGCGGCGACGCCCGCGCGGCCGCCTACGTCGAGTGCGACGTGGCCGGCACCACCGTCTGGGGCGTCGGCATCGACGGCAACATCGTCACCGCCTCGCTGAAGGCCATCCTGTCGGCCGTCAACCGCGTGGCGCGCGCGGGCGCCTGACGCCGCGCCCTCCGAGGACCCGGCCACCGGGGAGCGATCCCGCCCCGTGGCCGCTGCCGGGCCGCCGCCGCGACGATCTCGCGGCGGCGGCCCGTCGTACTTTTTCGCAAGAATCGCGCAAGCGGCTTGCAGCGTTTGGTCCTATAGTTTCGGGCATGACACGACGCCTCGCCGAGGTCGCCAAGAAGGTCGGGGTCAGCGAGGCCACCGTCAGCCGGGTGCTGAACAACAAGCCCGGCGTGTCGGAGGCCACCCGCGCGGCGGTGCTGACCGCCCTCGACGTGCTCGGCTACGAGCGGCCCACCCAGCTCCGCGGCGAGCGCGCCCGGCTCGTCGGCCTGGTCCTGCCCGAGCTCGGCAACCCGATCTTCCCCGCGCTCGCCGAGGTCGTCGGCGGCGCGCTCGCCCAGCGCGGCTTCACGCCGGTGCTCTGCACCCTCACCCCGGGCGGCATGTCCGAGGCCGACTACGTGGAGATGCTCCTCCAGCAGCAGGCGTCCGGGGTGGTGTTCGCGGGCGGCCTGTACGCCGAGGCGGGCGCCTCGCACGAGCACTACCACCGGCTGCTGGAGGTGCGGCTGCCGGTCGTGCTGGTCAACGCCGCCGCCCGCCGGCTGGACTTCCCGCGGGTGTCCACCGACGACGCCGTCGCCGCCGAGCAGGCGTTCGGCCACCTGCGCTCGCTCGGCCACGAGCGGATCGGCCTCGTGCTCGGCCCGGCCGACCACGTCCCGAGCGCCCGCAAGCTCGCCGCCGTGCGCGCCGCGGCGGCCCGCGCCGGGATGGAGATCCCCGACGCCCGGGTGAAGCGCAGCATGTTCTCGCTGGAGGGCGGCCAGGCCGTCGCCGCCGGGCTGGTCCGCGACGGCGCCACCGGCGTCATCTGCGCCAGCGACCCGCTCGCCCTCGGGGTGATCCGCGCGGTGCGGCGCCTCGGGCTGTCGGTGCCCGAGCAGGTCTCGGTCGTCGGCTACGACGACTCGGCCTTCATGAACTGCGTGAGCCCGCCGCTCACCACCGTCCGCCAGCCCATCGAGGCGGTCGGGCGGGCCGCGGTCGCCCTGCTCGTCGGCCAGATCGAGGGCACGCCGGTCGCCGCCGAGGAGCTGCTCTACGAGCCGGAACTGGTGGTGCGGGCGTCCACCGCCCCCGCCCCCCGTTGATCATCTTCGGATCGCTGTCGTGTTTTTGCGTAAGTACATTCAGCTATTGCTACGTGATGTAGGTCTCTGTATGTTCCTTGCCATCGGCTGACGCCCAGCCGACCGGCCATGGACCGGCGCGCTCGTCGGGGCGTGCGCGCGCCGTTCCAGAAGGGAAACCACCCCATGAGATCCCGGCTCCTCGCCACCCTCCTCGCCGCGGCCGTCGGCGTCACCGCCGCGGGCTGCGGCGGCGACGACTCCGGCGCCAAGGACGACAAGCCGCTCGGCGCCGGCACCAAGGTGTCGATCACCGTGGGCTGCATGCCCGCCAAGAGCCAGCCCGCGCAGCGCAAGGAGTGGGAGGAGGACGTCGCCGCCTTCCAGAAGCTGCACCCGAACATCACGGTGGTCGGCAAGGACGCCTTCCCCTGCATGGACCCCAACACCTTCCAGGCCAAGCTCGCCGGCGGGCAGGTGGAAGACGTCTACTACGTCTACTTCACCGACGTGCGCGGCATCATCGCCAACGGCCAGGCCGCCGACATCACGCCCTACCTCGGGGCCGCCAAGCAGTACCCGAACCTGGACCCGAACGTGGAGAAGGTCTTCAAGGACGGCGACAAGGTCTACGGCCTGCCCCGGCAGAACTACGCGATGGGCCTGTTCTACAACCGCGCGCTGTTCAAGAAGGCGGGCCTGAACCCCGACGCCCCGCCGAAGACCTGGGCCGAGGTCCGCGACGCCGCCAAGAAGATCAGCGCGCTCGGCGGCGGCACCGTCGGCTACGCCGACATGAGCGCCAAGAACCAGGGCGGCTGGCACTTCACCACCGAGATCTTCAGCCAGGGCGGCGAGATGGTGTCCGCCGACGGGAAGAAGTCGGCGTTCAACAGCCCGCAGGGCAAGGCCGTGCTCCAGACGCTGAAGGACATGCGCTGGACCGACAACTCGATGGGCTCCAAGCAGCTCCTCGTGGACGCCGACATCCAGCGGATGATGGCCGCCGGCAAGCTCGGCATGTACCTCGGCGCGCCCGACAACGCGACCGCGCTCGTCGACCAGTTCAAGGCGAAGTACGACGACTTCGGCATGGCGCCGATCCCCGGCTCGACCGGCACCCTGATGGGCGGCGACGGCTGGCTGTTCAGCCCCAAGGCGAGCCCCGAGAAGATCAAGGCCGGGCTGATGTGGCTGGACTTCTACGGCATCACCCCCGGGCAGGGCCAGTTGAACTACGCCCGCGCCAAGGCCAACGGCCGCCCCGTCGGCCTCCCGCAGCCGAAGCTGTTCGGGCCGAACGCCGTCGGCGCCAAGGACCGCGAGCTGCGCGCCGCGTCGGCGAACCTGCCGGTCGGCAACTTCAAGCCCTACGAGGACGCCTACAACACCGTCCCCGGCAAGCTGGAGCCGCCGCAGGCCCAGCAGCTCTACGCCGTCCTGGACTCCGTCATGTCGGCGGTGCTGACCAGGCAGGACGCGGACATCGACCGGCTTCTCGCCGACGCGCAGAAGAAGGCCGACGCCGCCCTGGCCCGCTCGGGAAGCTGACCGCGCCCCGGGACGCCGGCGCGACCCGCCGGCGTCCCGGGCCTGCCGAGGACGATCGCCATGACCACGCTCCGCCCCGCCGCCCGCCCGGCGGGCCGCCGCACCGGCCGCCCGGCGGGCCGCCGCACCGGCCGCACCCGGTTCCGGCGGGCCGCCCAGCGCAACCTCACCGCCTACGGGTTCCTGTGCGGCGCGCTGATCTGCTTCGCCTTCTTCTCCTGGTACCCGATGGTGCGGGAGGTGCTGCTCAGCTTCCAGAAGACCAACTTCGTCGGCGCCGCCCGCTGGGTCGGCTTCGACAACTTCCGCACGGTGCTCGCCGACCCGGTGTTCACCGACGCCTGGGCGAACACCGCGATGTTCACCCTGCTCGCGCTGCTCATCGGGTACGTCGTGCCGTTCTGCGCCGCGATCGTGCTGAACGAGCTGCGGCACGCCCGCGGCTACCTGCGGTTCGTCGTCTACCTGCCGGTGATGCTGCCGCCCGCCGCCGCGGTGCTGCTGTTCAAGTGGTTCTACGACCCCGGGCCGGGACTGTTCAACCAGGTGCTGAAAGCGGTGCGCCTGCCGACCCTGGCGTGGCTGGACTCCACCGACACCTCGCTGCTGTCGCTGGTGATCGTGTCGACGTGGATGAACCTCGGCAGCGGCACGCTGATCTACCTGGCCGCGCTGCAGACCATCCCCGGCGAGCTGTACGAGGCCGCCGAGCTGGACGGCGCCGGGCTGCTGCGCCGCATCCGGCACATCACGATCCCGCAGACCCGGCTGATCCTGCTGGTCATGCTGCTGCTCCAGATCATCGCGACCATGCAGGTGTTCATCGAGCCCTACCTGCTGACCGGCGGCGGCCCCGAGGACTCGACCGTCACCGTGGCGTACCTGATGTACCAGTACGCCTTCAACTTCAACAACTTCGGCGGCGGCGGCGCGCTCGGGCTCATGCTGATGCTCGTGCTGATGGTGTTCTCGGCCATCTACCTGCGCGTGTCCCGCGAGGACGCGAGGTAGCCCGCCATGACCACCAACGTCACCCCCGCCGCCCCGCCCGTCGTCCCCGTCCCGTCGCGGCGACACCGCCGCGCCGCGCGGCGCCGCGCGGCCGCCCCCGAGACGCGCACGCTGGTGTCGCGGCACGCCCTCGGCACCACCCGAGGGAAGATCGTCTACTGGCTGGTGCTCGCGTTCGTCCTGGTCACCTCCACGTTCGTGTTCGTCTTCCCGCTGTACTGGATGGTCACCGGGGCGATGCGGTCGCCGAACGAGCTCGCCCAGGTGCCGCCGGACCTGCTGCCGCGCCACTTCGACCTGTCGGGCTACAAGGAGGCGTGGCGCCAGCTCGACCTCGGCCTCTACCTCCGCAACACCGCGATCTACGCGGGCGGCGCCTGGCTGTTCACCCTCGGCGTGGACGTCACCGCCGCCTACGCGCTGTCCAAGCTGCGGCCGGTGCTCGGCCGGGCGATCCTCGGCCTGATGCTGGCCACCCTGATGATCCCCCCGATGGTGATCATCCTGCCGGCCTACCTGACGGTGAAGGACCTGCCGCTGCTGCACGTCAGCCTGCTCAACACCCCGTGGGCGATCTGGCTGCCGGCCGCCGCGAACGCCTTCAACATCTTCCTGCTGAAGCGGTTCTTCGACTCGATCCCGACCGAGCTGCTGGAGGCGGCCGAGATGGACGGCGCCTCGCCGCTCCGCGTCCTCTGGTCGGTCGTGCTGCCGGTGTCGCGGCCCATCCTCGGCGTCGTGTCGATCTTCACGGTGGTGAACGTGTGGCGCGACTTCGTCTGGCCGCTGCTCGTGCAGTCAGACCCGCAGAAGCGCACCGTCAGCACCGCGATCTCCTCGCTGGCCGTGCAGGTGCCGGAGAACGTGCTGATCGCGTCCCTGGTGATCGCCAGCCTGCCGACCATCGTGGTGTTCTTCGTCTTCCAGCGCCACATCATGGCGGGCCTCACCGCGGGCGGCCTGAAGGGCTGACCGCCCCCGCCGCCCGCCCCCGGCCCGCCGTCCCTGCAGAAGGAGTCTCACAGTCATGCCCGACAACTGGTGGCGCGGAGCAGTGATCTACCAGGTCTACCCGCGCAGCTTCGCCGACGGCGACGGCGACGGCACCGGCGACGTCGCCGGCCTGCGCGACCGGCTGCCCTACCTCGCCGGGCTCGGCGTGGACGCGCTCTGGCTGAACCCCTGGTACCCCTCGCCGATGGCCGACGGCGGCTACGACGTCGCCGACTACCGCGACATCGCGCCGGTGTTCGGCACCCTCGCCGAGGCGGAGGCGTTCATCGCCGAGGCCCGCGCCGCGGGCCTGCGGATCATCGTGGACGTGGTGCCGAACCACACCAGCAGCGCGAGCGCCTGGTTCCGCGAGGCGCTCGCGGCCGGCCCCGGCTCGGCGGCCCGCGAGCGGTTCTGGTTCCGGCCCGGCCGCGGCGCGGGCGGCGCCGAGCCGCCCAACGACTGGCGGTCGATCTTCGGCGGGCCGGCCTGGACGCGCGTCCCCGACGGCGAGTGGTACCTGCACCTGTTCGCGCCCGAGCAGCCCGACTTCAACTGGAACAGCCCGCAGGTGGTGCAGGAGTTCCACGACGTGCTGCGGTTCTGGTACGAGCGCGGCGTGGACGGCATCCGGATCGACTCGGCCGCGCTGCTGGTCAAGGACCCGGACGCCGCGCCCGACGGCGCCGACCCCTACACCGACCGCGAGGGCGTCCACGAGATCTACCGCGGCTGGCGCAAGGTCACCGACGCCTACCCCGGCCGCGTCCTCGTCGGCGAGGTCTGGCTGCCCGACCCCGAGCGGTTCGCCCGCTACCTGCGGCCCGACGAGATGCACACCGCGTTCAACTTCGACTTCCTCGTCTGCCCGTGGGAGCCCGCCGCGCTGCGCGCCTGCATCGACGGCACCCTCGCCACCCACGCCCCCCTCGGCGCGCCGCCGACCTGGGTGCTGTCCAACCACGACGTGGTGCGGCCGGTGACCCGCTACGGGCGCGCCGACACCCGCTTCGACATGCAGGACCGGCGGCTCGGCGAGCCGTCCGACCTCGCCCTCGGCACCCGCCGGGCGCGCGCGGCGGCGCTGCTGGCGATGGCGCTGCCCGGCGCCGTCTACGTCTACCAGGGGGAGGAGCTCGGCCTGCCCGAGGTCGAGGACCTGCCGGGCGACGTGCGCCAGGACCCGATCTGGCGGCGCTCGGGCTACACCGACCCGGGCCGCGACGGCTGCCGGGTGCCGATCCCGTGGTCGGGCGACGCGCCGCCGTACGGGTTCGGCGGCGAGCCGTGGCTGCCGCAGCCGGCGGGCTGGGCCCGCTATACCGTCGAGCGCGAGGACGCCGACCCCGGATCGATGCTCGCGCTCTACCGGGCGGGCCTGCGCGAGCGCCGGAACCGGCTCGGCGACGGCACGCTGACCTGGCGGGAGAGCGGGCCGGACGTCCTCGCCTTCACCCGCGACTCGGGCCTCACCTGCGTCGTCAATCTCGGCGCCGCGCCGGTGCCGCTGCCGCCGCACGAGCGGGTGCTGCTGGCGAGCGGCCCGCTGGCCGACGGCACGCTGCCGCCCGACACGACCGCCTGGCTCGGCTGAGCGCGGGGCGCGGCGGGCGGGGAGGGAACGCTCCCGTCCGCCGCGCGCTCAGCGGGACCGCCCGAGCACGTGGTGGACGAGCTCGCGGAGCGGCCCGCTGAGCTGGGCCTCGCCGACGGTGGTGCGCCGGCCGTCGATGTCGATGTCGTAGAGGAACTGGTCGGGGATGCGGCCGGGCGGCGGCACCGCCGCGAGGTCGACCCGGTCGACCAGGCGGCCGAGCACGGGGTCGCTGGAGCTGTCGGACTCGCCGCGCCGCTCGATGCCCGCGAAGCCGCCCGAGCGGACCACCTTCACCTTCACCAGACTGCCTCCTCCCCACCTCACCGGTCCGGCGTCGCCGGGCGCGGTCACACCTGGACGCCCACCCCCGTCCAGCCGGACCGCACGGCGTCCGCCTCGGCCGAGCCGTCGCCGAACAGCCCGGCCGCGACCGCGACCGTCGCCGCGGCGAACGCCGCGAAGTCGGCCGTGGCCGGCAGCCGCCCGCCGGTCAGTGTGTCGTACCACACCTTCCCGGCCTTCTCCCATGCATTCCCGCCGATACCGGCGGCGGTCAGGTAGAAGGCCCGGTTCGGGATGCCGGAGTTGATGTGGACGCCGCCGTTGTCGCGGTAGGTGTCCACGTAGTCGTCCATGTGGCCGGGCTGCGGGTCCTTGCCGAGCTGCGGGTCGTCGTAGGCGGTGCCGGGGGCCTTCATCGACCGCAGCGCGACGCCGTTCACCCCGGCGGCGAGCAGGCCCTCGCCGATCAGCCAGTCGGCCTGCTCGGCGGTCTGCCCGAGGTGCCACTGCTTGATCAGCGACCCGAAGACGTCCGACACCGACTCGTTCAGCGCGCCCGCCTGGCCGTAGTACTCCAGGCCGGCGGTGAACTGGGTGACGCCGTGGGTGAGCTCGTGGCCGGTGACGTCGAGCGGGCCGGTGAACTCGGTGAACAGGGTGCCGTCCCCGTCGCCGTAGACCATCTGCTCGCCGTTCCAGAACGCGTTGTCGTAGTCGCGCCCGTAGTGCACGGTCGAGATCATCGGCAGCCCGGCGCCGTCGATGGAGTTGCGGCGGTAGGCCGCCTCGTAGAAGTCGAAGGTGACGCCGAGCCAGTCGTAGGCCCGGTCGGCGACGGCGTCCCCGGTGGCGGCGCCGCCCTCGGCGCGGACGGTGTCGCCCGGCAGCTCCTCGTGGTTCTTCGCGTCCTTGATCGTGCGGTTCGGCGCGAAGTCCTCGACCGGCCCGGGCGTCGCGGGCGGCGCCACCCGGCGCTCGGTGGCGTGGACGCTGCTGAGGATCAGGGTGCGGCGGGCGATGTCCCGCAGGGCGGGGTCGTCGGCCCGCGCGATGTGCTCCAGGATGTGCGGCGGCACGATGGTGCATCTCATGGCATCACGTTGCCAGGTCCCGGTGACCCGGGCCACTGTTTCCGCGATCCCGCAGCGTCCGAAAACGGTCGCGGATCGTAAGGATCATGTCGCGGGCCGGGGCCGCCGCGGCACCGCCGCCGGTGCGCGACAATGGACGGGTGAGCCTCTACCGCGATGAAGGCGTCGTCCTGCGCACCCAGAAGCTGGGCGAGGCCGACCGCATCGTGACGATCCTGACCCGCCGCTCGGGGCGCATCCGCGCCGCGGCCAAGGGCGTGCGCAAGACCAAGTCGCGGTTCGGGGCGCGGCTGGAGCCCTTCACCCACGTCGACCTGCAGCTCTACGAGCGGCGCTCGCTGGACCTGATCACCCAGGCCGAGACGCTGCGCCCCTACGGGCAGACGCTCGCCGCCGACTACCCGCGCTACACCGCCGGCACGGCGATGCTGGAGACGGCCGAGAGGCTGACCAGCGAGGAGGGCGAGCCCGCGCTCCGCCAGTTCCTGCTGCTCGTCGGCGGCCTGCGCACGCTGGTCGAGCGGGAGCACGACCCGCGCCTCGTGCTGGACGCCTACCTGCTCCGCTCGCTGTCGGTGGCGGGCTGGGCGCCCGCGCTCGACGAGTGCTGCCGGTGCGGGGAGCGCGGCCGGCTGCGCGGCTTCCTGATCTCGGCGGGCGGCGCGGTCTGCGCGCGCTGCCGCCAGCCCGGCGCGGCGACGCCCGCCCCGCCCACCTTCGCGCTCATGCTGGCGCTGCTGCGCGGCGACTGGGAGTACGCCGACGAGAGCGAGGGCCGCCACCGGATAGAGTGCAGCGGCCTGGTCGCCGCCTACCTGCAGTGGCACCTGGAGCACGGCATCCGGTCCCTGCGCCACGTCGAGCGGGGGACCGGCGACACCACGGACAGGGAGCGCGTTTGAGAAGGGCCGTATCGCCGCCGTACCCCCACCCCCAGGGCGCGGCGCCCCCCGCCATCCCCGCCGACCTCGTGCCCCGGCACGTCGCGATCGTGATGGACGGCAACGGGCGCTGGGCCAAGGAGCGGGGCCTGCCCCGCACCGAGGGGCACAAGAGGGGCGAGGACTCGCTCTTCGACGTGATCATGGGGGCGATCGAGCTCGGCATCCCGACGCTGTCGGCCTACGCCTTCTCGACCGAGAACTGGAAGCGCTCGCCCGACGAGGTGCGCTTCCTCATGGGCTTCAACCGCGACGTCATCCGCCGCCGCCGCGACCAGCTCCACTCCATGGGCGTGCGGGTCCGCTGGGCGGGCCGGCGGCCGAAGCTCTGGCGCTCGGTCATCAAGGAGCTGGAGGACGCCGAGGAGATGACGCGCGGCAACGACGTCCTCACCCTGCAGTTCTGCGTCAACTACGGGGGCCGGGCCGAGATCGCCGACGCCGCGGCCGCGATCGCCCGCGACGTGCGCGACGGCCGGCTGAACCCCGACAAGATCACCGAGAAGGTGTTCGCGCGCTACCTGGACGAGCCCGGCCTGCCCGACGTCGACCTGTTCCTCCGCTCGTCCGGCGAGCAGCGCACCTCCAACTTCCTGCTCTGGCAGTCGGCCTACGCCGAGATGGTCTTCCTCGACACGCTCTGGCCCGACTTCGACCGCCGCCACCTCTGGCACGCCTGCGAGATCTACGCCGGCCGCGACCGCCGCTACGGCGGCGCCGTCCCCAACCCCGTGGAGCCCGCCCCCCTCGGATAGCGGCGTCCGCGGTGCAGGTCGAGGGGGCCGCGACTCTACATGACTATTCCTACTTGATTAGTTGCTTTGACGGCCGGGGTTGCATACCGTCGTCCCATGACGCACCAGGTGCTGGACCCCGTCACGCCCGTCACGCGCGCGGGGGCCGTCGAAGTCAGCCCCGTCGCCGGCCGCATCGGGGCCGAGGTCTGTTCCGTGCGCCTGTCGGGCGAGCTGGACGGGCGCACCGTCGCCGAGCTGCGGCGCGCCCTGCTGCGCCACAAGGTGCTGTTCTTCCGCGGCCAGTACCACCTGGACGCCGCCGGGCAGGCGGCGTTCGCGCGGCTGCTCGGCACGCCCGCCGCCGCGCTGCCCGCGCCCGACGGCGCCTGGCACGCCGACGCCTCCTACGCCGAGCGGCCCCCCGGCTTCGCCGTGCTGCGCGCGGTGGAGGTGCCCGCCTACGGCGGCGACACCGTGTGGGCCAACACCGTGGCCGCCTACGACGACCTGCCCGTCGAGCTGCGCGAGCTCGCCGACCGGCTGTGGGTGCTGCACTCCGACGAGCTGACGGCGGGCGGCGGCGACGCGGCCCGCGCCGAGCACCCGCTCGTGCGGGTGCACCCCGAGACGGGCGAGCGGGCGCTGCTGCTCGGCGGGTTCGCGCGCTCGGTCGTCGGCCTCAGCACCGAGGCCGACTCCGAGGCGCTGATCCGGCTGTTCCAGGAGCGCGTCACCCGGCTGGAGAACACCGTCCGCTGGCGCTGGGCGCCCGGCGACGTCGCGGTCTGGGACAACCGGGCCACCCAGCACCGGGTGGTGCACGACTTCCCGGCGGGCGCCCGGCGCCTGCACCTCACCGCCGTCGAGGGCGAGGCCCCGCTGGCGGTGGACGGGCGCCGCGGCGTCCCGCTGCCCTAGCGGCCCGGGAACACGCGGGAGGGGGCGGTCCCGGCCGGGACCGCCCCCTCGCGCGTGCGGGGCCGGGCTCAGACGAGCGCGGCGTCCAGCGTGATCTTCGTGCCGGCCAGGGCCTTGCTGACCGGGCAGTTCTCCTTGGCGCCCTGCGCCGCCTTCTCGAAGTCGGCCGCCGACAGGCCGGGCACGCTCGCCCGGACGGTCAGGTGGATGCCGGTGATGCCCTCGCCCGGCTGGAAGGTGACGTCGGCCCTGGTGTCGACGGTCTCCGGCGGCGTGCCGGCGCCGGCGAGGCCGTGCGAGAGCGCCATGGAGAAGCAGGTGGAGTGCGCCGCGGCGATGAGCTCCTCGGGGCTGGTGCGCCCGTCCGGCTCCTCGGCGCGCGACGCCCACGTGACGTCGTAGGTGCCGAGCTTGGAGGAGTCCAGCGAGACGGTGCCCTGGCCGCCCATGAGCGGCCCTTCCCAGTGCGCGTTAGCGGTACGTGTCGTAGCCATGGACCGATTGTCTCGCGTCCGGCGGGGGCCGGTGACGCCGGGTTCAGCGGGCGGCGCAGCCCGCGCAGGTGCCGAAGACCTCGACGGTGTGGGTGATGTCGCTGAAACCGTGGTCGGCGCCGACCTGCGCGGCCCAGTCCTCGACGGCGGGCCCGGCGACCTCGACGGTCCGGCCGCAGTCGCGGCAGACCAGGTGGTGGTGGTGCTCCTCGGTCCGGCAGGCGCGGTAGACCGCCTCGCCGGAGTCGGTGCGCAGGACGTCCACCTCGCCGGCGTCGCTGAGGGCGTCCAGCGCCCGGTAGACGGTGGTGAGGCCGATCTTGGAGCCGTCGGCGCGCAGGTCGGCGTAGATGTCCTGCGCGCTGCGGAAGCCCTGGCAGCCGGCCAGCGCCTGGCGCACCGCGTTACGGCGGGCCGTCGTCATCTCCCTGCCACCTCCGCCTCGGCCTCCCTGCTCGCCAGGACCGGCGCCGGCGCCGTCCGGCGGCGCCGCCGCACCGCGCCGCCGAGCACCGCGGCCCCGAACACCCCGAGCGCGAGCAGCACGATCGAGGGCCCCGGCGGCAGATCGTACTGGAACGAGCCGGCGAGCCCGGTCACCGCCGACAGTACACCGGCGAACATCGCGAGCAGCATCGTCGCGCGGAAGCCGCGGGCGAGCTGCTGCGCCGCCGCCACCGGCAGGATCATGAGGGCGCTGACCAGCAGCAGCCCGACGGCGCGCATGGCGATCACCACCGTGACGGCGGCGGTCGCGGCGACCAGCGCGCCGAGGAAGCGGACCGGCAGGCCGCTCGCCCGCGCCACCTCCTCGTCCTGCCCGAGCAGGAACAGCTCGCGGCCGAACACCGCCACGACGCCGAGCACGACGACGGCGAGCCCGGCGACGACGTAGAGGTCGGCCGCCCGCACGCTGGTGATCGACCCGAACAGGTAGGACTGCAGGCTCGCGCCGCCGCCCCGCGCGTTGGTGAGGATGACGCCGCCCGCGAGGCCGCCGTAGAACAGCAGGGCGAGCGCGACGTCGGCGCCGCTCCGGCTGCGCGCGCGCAGCACCTCGATGGCGACGGCGCCGAGGACGGCCACCGCGAGCGCGGCGAGCGTCGGGGAGGTGCCGGTGAGCAGGCCGAGGCCGATGCCGGTGAGCGCGATGTGGCCGATGCCGTCGCCGAGCAGCGACAGCCGCCGCTGCACGACGAAGGTGCCGATGGCGGGCGCGCTGAGGCCGACCAGCACCGCCATCGCGAGGGCGATGCGCATGAAGTCGTAGGACAGCATCTCGCTCATGCGCTCATCTCCGGGGTCTCCTCGCGCCGCACGCGGCCGTCGTCGAGGTGCACGGTGCGGGTGATCAGGGGGGCCAGCGGGCCGGTCTCGTGCAGGACGAGCAGCACCGTCCGCCCGCCGGCGGCGAGCGCGCCGACGGTGGCGGCGAGGGCGTGCTGCCGCTCGGCGTCGACGCCGGCGTTCGGCTCGTCCATGACGAGCGCCTCGGGCTCCCCGGCGAGCGCGCGGGCGATCATCACCCGCTGCTGCTGGCCGCCCGACAGCAGGTGCGCGGAGTCGCGGGCGCGGCCGGCGAGCCCGACGGCCTCCAGCGCGCGGTCCACCGCGGCGCGGTCGGCGGCCGACGCCGGCCGCCAGCGCGACCGGCGGGCGATCCGGCCGGACGCGACGACCTCGCGGACGGTGGCGGGCACGCCGCCGCCCGCCGGGAGCCGCTGCGGGACGTAGGCGAGGCGGTGCCAGTCGCGGAAGCGGGCGGGCGGCACCCCGTAGATCTCGGTGCGGCCGGCGGTCAGCGGCACCAGCCCGAGCAGCGCGCGGACGAGCGTGGACTTGCCCGCGCCGTTCGGGCCGAGCAGGGCGACGACGTCGCCGGCGCGGACGGTGAGGTCGACGCCGCGCAGCACCTCGCGGCCGTCGAGGGCGGCCCGGCCGCCGGTCATCGCGAACGGCGGGGCGGGCTCCGGGGTGTGCTCCGGGGGAGGGGCGTCGGTCACGGGCACTCCAGTGCGGTCCGCAGGGTGGACAGGTTCGCGCGCATCACCGACAGGTAGTCGCCGCCCGAGCCCTTGGCGATGCCCTCGACGGGGTCGAGGACGGCGGTGCGGACCCCGGCCTCGCGGGCCAGGGCGTCCGCGACCTTGGGGCTGGCGAGCGTCTCGGTGAACACGGTGGTGGCGCCGGACGCGCGGACCTGCCCGGTCAGCTCGGCGAGCCGCCTGGGGGACGGTTCGGCGGCCGGGTCGACGCCGGCGACCGGCACCTGGCGCAGCCCGTAGCGCTGGGCGAGGTAGCCGAACGCGGCGTGCGCGGTGACGATCGTCTTCTGCTTGCAGGCGCGCAGCCCGCCGGCGTAGGCGCCGTCGAGGGCGGTGAGGTCCTTGACGACGGCGGCGGCGCGGGCGCGGTAGTCGGCGGCGTGCGCGGCGTCGGCCTGCGCGAGGCGGTCGCCGAGGGCCTTCGCTACGGTCGCCATGCGGGCGGGGTCGAGCCAGAGGTGCGGGTCGTAGCCGGCCTCGGCGTGCCCGTGGCCGTGCTCCTCGTCCTCCTCCTCGCCGAGGTGCGTGGCGGGGAGGGTCGGGACGGTCGCGGCGGCGTCGAGGGCGCGGCCCTTCGCCTCCTTGGCGACGGCGTCGTCCACGGCGGGCTGCACGCCCTTGACGTAGACGACGAGGCGGGCCTTGCCGACCCGGCCCACCTGCTTGGCGGTGAGCTCCAGGTCGTGGGGCTCGGCGCCCGGCGCGGTGAGGGTGGTCACCTGCACGGCGCCGCCGCCGACACGCTCGCTCAGCCAGGCCATCGGGTAGAACGACGCGACCACCCGGGTGCGGCCGTCCCCGCTCGCGCCGGCGTCGCCGCAGGCGGTGAGGGCGGCCGCGCCGAGAGCGGCGGCGGACAGGAGCGCGAGGGTCCTGCGGGCGGCGGGCTTGCGAAGGGGAGGCACCCCTCAAGTATGGATGAATATGAAAATGATTGTCAAAACCACCCCAAGGCGTGCACCGCCGCGAGGCCGGCGAGCACGAGGAGGGCGGCCGCCCGCAGCGTCCGGGCGCGGGCGTCCAGGCCCGGCCAGTTCAGGTAGGTGAGCCAGCCGAGCAGGGCGAGCAGCACGGCCAGGGAGACGGCCCCCGCCGGGCCGGGGACGAGCAGCCCCGCGACGAGCAGCACCACGACGGCCGCGATGAGCAGGCCGCTCCGCCGGTGCAGCAGGACCAGGGGCACCGCGCTCCAGCGCTCCACCCGTGCCCGCAACGCGGGCGAATCGCGCTCTCTGTCCACCCGCCCAACCTAGCCCCGCGGTCCTGCCAGGATGGGGCGATGATCGCCATCACCCGGTACCGGGTGCCCCCGGAGCGGTCGGACGGCTTCGCCGCCGACATGACCACCGTCCTCGACGCCCTCGCGGGCAGCGCCGGCTACCGCGCCGGGCGGCTCGCGCGCACCGTCGACGACCCCGGCCTCTGGGCGCTCGTCACCGAGTGGGACGGCGCCGGGTTCTACCGGCGCGCCCTCGGCGCCTACGACGTGCGGCTGCTGTTCATCCCGCTCGCCGCCTTCGCCGTGGACGAGCCCGGCGCCTACGAGGTCGTCGTCGCCCGCTGAACGCGCTCCGTCAACCGCGGGCAACGGAAGCCCCGACCCCGGGCCAAGAAGCGAAAAAGGCCCGTTTGACACGCCGGAGCGTAGGTGATCACAGCCGCATCGTGATCGACTCGGGGGGTTTCCGATGCGGCGTGGCACGGCTCTGGCAGCACTACTCGCGGGGGCCGCATCGGTCGCCTCGCCCGTCGGGCCCGGGGTGCCCGCGGCGCGGTCGGCGCCCGGACCCGACGCCGCGGCGGACCCCTCCGCCGCACGGACCGTCGCCTACCGGGGCGTCCGCGTCCCCGTCCCGGCCGGCTGGCCGGTGTACCGGCTCGACGAGGACCCCGCCCGGTGCGTGCGCTTCGACGTCCACGCCGTCTACCTCGGCCGCCCGAGCGCGCAGCCGGACTGCCCCGCCCGCGCCGTCGGGCGCACCGAGGCGCTGCTCGTCGAGCCGCGCGACGACGACGCCGCGCGGCGGCGCGGGCCCGTCCGCGCCGACCGGCTCGCCCACCAGGAGGTCGCGGCGGCGGACGGACGCGAGGTCGCCGTCGCGGTGCCCGAGGCGGGCGTGACGATGACCGGCACCTACGGCGCCGACCCCGGCGCGCTGCGCTCCGTCGTCCAGGGCACCCGGCTGAGCGCGGACTGGGCGCCCGAACCGGGCCGGCGCCGGCGGGCCCGGGTCGCGCCGGTCGCGCCGCCCGAGCTCCCCGCGCTCCCGGCGGCGCAGCGCGTCTGGGCGACCGGCAAGGGCTTCGACACCTGCACCGCCCCGTCGCTGCGCGCCATGCGGGCCTGGCGCGGCACCTACGGTGTGGGCAACATCTACATCGGCGGCGCGGCCCGCGGTTGCGCGCAGCCGAACCTGACCGCGTCCTGGGTCAGGAGCGTCCGCGCGATGGGCTACCGGCTCATCCCGACCTATGTCGGCCTGCAGTCGCCCTGCACGCCCTACCGGGCGCACTTCGACGCGGCGAACGCGCCGGCGGAGGGCGCGAAGGCGGCCCGGGACGCGGTGGCCCGCGCCCGCGCCCTCGGCATCCCGCGCGGCAAGCCGATCTACTTCGACATGGAGGCGTACGACAGCGGGCGGGCGTCCTGCCGCAAGCCGGTGCTCGCCTTCCTCCAGGCGTGGTCCACCGAGCTGGTGCGGCGCCGCTACGTCCCGGGCGTCTACAGCAGCGTGGCCTCGGGCGTCCGCGACCTCGGCCGGGCGCGCGGCGTCGTCAAGCCGGACGCCATCTGGTTCGCGAGCTGGGACGGCGCGGCCACCTCCACCCACCGGATGGTCCGCGACGACTGGTGGCAGCCGCACCGCCGCATCAAGCAGTACCGGGGCGGCCACCGGGAGACCCACGGCGGCGTCACCCTGAATGTGGACTCCAACTACGTGGACGGCCGCGTCTACTGACCGCGCTCGCCGACCGGCGCGGCCCGCGGGAAACGGCGCGAGCGGCCCCGCCCCGGATGTGTAAGCTGGTCGTGGTCCCGGGGCGAGGCCGCGTGACGCCGACGGCGCCGCGGCCCCCGCGACCGGAATCCAGGGGATCACACGCGATGTCTCGCCTCCGCCCGCGGCACGGGCGGTGCGAGGGTGTACACACAATCCCGCCGACCGCCAGCCGGATGGAGAAGTCTTCATGGCACGCCGTTCCGACGTGTTGGACACGATCGTCAACCTCGCCAAGCGGCGGGGCCTGGTCTACCCGTCGAGCGAGATCTACGGTGGGCTGCGGGCCTCGTGGGACTACGGCCCCCTCGGCGTCGAGCTGAAGAACAACGTCAAGCGCCAGTGGTGGAAGTCCATGGTGCAGGGCCGCGACGACGTCGTCGGCCTCGACTCGTGCGTCATCCTGGCCCGCGAGGTGTGGGAGGCGAGCGGCCACGTCAACGCGTTCGTCGACCCGCTGACCGAGTGCCAGTCCTGCCACAAGCGCTTCCGCGCCGACCACCTCGAGGAGGGCTACGCGGAGAAGCACGGCCGCCCGCCGGCGAACGGCCTCGCCGACATCACCTGCCCCAACTGCGGGGTGAAGGGCGCCTTCACCGAGCCGAAGATGTTCAACGGCCTGCTGAAGACCTACCTCGGCCCCGTCGAGGACGCCTCGGGCCTGGCCTACCTGCGGCCCGAGACCGCGCAGGGCATCTTCATCAACTACCTGAACGTGCAGCAGTCCGCGCGCCGCAAGGTCCCGTTCGGCATCGGCCAGGTCGGCAAGTCGTTCCGCAACGAGATCACCCCGGGCAACTTCATCTTCCGGACCCGCGAGTTCGAGCAGATGGAGATGGAGTTCTTCGTCAAGCCCGGCACCGACGAGGACTGGCACCAGTACTGGATCGACGAGCGCTTCCGGTGGTACGTCGACCTCGGCATCGCCAAGGACAACCTGCGGCTGTACGAGCACCCGGCCGAGAAGCTGTCGCACTACTCCAAGCGGACCGTGGACGTGGAGTACCGCTTCGGCTTCGTCGGCAGCGAGTGGGGCGAGCTGGAGGGCGTCGCCAACCGCACCGACTACGACCTCTCCACGCACTCCAAGGCGTCCGGCACCGACCTGTCGTTCTTCGACCAGGAGTCCGGCGAGCGGTTCACGCCCTACGTCATCGAGCCGGCGGCGGGCGTGGACCGCTGCACGCTCACCTTCATGATGGACGCCTACACCGAGGACGAGGCGCCGAACGCCAAGGGCAAGCTGGAGAAGCGCGTCGTCATGCGCCTCGACCGGCGGCTCGCCCCGGTCAAGGTCGCGGTGCTGCCGCTGTCGCGCAACGCCGACCTGTCGCCGAAGGCCCGCGACCTCGCCGCCCGGCTCCGCCGCAACTGGAACGTCGACTTCGACGACGCCGGCGCGATCGGCCGCCGCTACCGCCGCCAGGACGAGATCGGCACGCCGTTCTGCGTGACGGTCGACTTCGACACCCTGGAGGACGGCGCGGTGACCGTCCGCGAGCGCGACACGATGAGCCAGGAGCGCATCGCGATCGACCAGGTCGAGGCGTTCCTCGCGGCGCAGCTCGTCGGCTGCTGACCGCCGCCCCGCCCGGAGCACGGGGACGGGCCGCCTCCCGCACGCGGGAGGCGGCCCGCCGCCGTCACGGGGGGCTCAGCTCGTGACGTACAGCTTCTGGTCGAAGACGCCGGATCCGGCCGTCGTCTCGCCCTGGAGCTGGTAGGTCGCGGTGACGGTGGCGGTGGACGGGCAGAGGAAGCTGCTGCCGCTCTGCTTGGACACCGTGGCGCCGTTCACCCCGACCTCGGCCTGCGCGACGGAGGTGTTCGGGCGGGCGGCGTTGTCGGGGTTGTAGCCGTTGGCGGTCAGGCTGCCGCCGTAGTAGCAGGTGATGCCGCCGAGGATGCTCGCGACGGCCTTCACCTTGAACCCGGCGATGGTGACGGCGGCGTCGCGCCCGCCGGTGTGGGCGCTGTCGTAGACGACCGAGCCGCCCGTCCACGGCAGGTTCTGGGTGGTGACGGCGATGGTGCCGCCGGTCCCCGGGCAGGCGGGGCCGGGGTTGTTGGTGATGGACGCCGCGGTGATGGAGAGCGCGGTGCCGTTGGACTGGATGGAGCCGGTCAGCGTGGACTGGTTGCACGAGCCGGTGCCGATCGACGTCGACACCGACGCGGTGCCGAGCAGCGAGGCGCGCACGCTGCCGCTGTAGGCGGCGGCGGTGGCCGTGCCCCTGCGGATGGTGGTGGTCGCCGCGTCCGCGGCGGGGGCGAGCACGGCGAGCGGGGCGAGGAGGGCGGTTCCTACGGCGATGGACTGCCTGATGTGTGCCACCGGATGCTCCTTTGTCCGGTTCGGGGTGGGCAGCGTGACCGTAAGTCGGCGCTGACCCCGGCGGCAATGGAGTGACGTGGATCACACGGTGGCCGGTTCGCGCCCCCGCCCGCGGGGTTGACGTGACAGGCGTGGGGGAGGCGCCGCGGCCCGTCGCGCGATGCGGCACGCGCGCGCGGGACGGGGCTTGCGGATCATTGTGCGTGCCCGCGCCCGCCCGGCGGGAACGGGGCGATCCTCAGCGGACGAGGGAACGCTCCAAGGACTTTTCGGGCGACACCATCAGGCAGACGACGGAGCGCTCACCGCCCGCCCAGTTCTCCTTCAGCGGGTACAGGTAGTACGGCTTCAGCCCGCGCGGCGCGCCGGCGGCGTGCGATGCCTCCGCCCACGGCCGCTCGCAGCGGTTCGCGCTCTCCTTCTTCACCGTCTTCGTGCCGGGCCAGGCGCCCCCGCCGAGCGTCTCGGCCGCCACGACCTGCGCGCGGTGCGGGCGGGAGCAGGGCACCGTCCGGTACAGCCCGGCGGCGTCCGCGCGGTCGCCGGCCAGGCAGTCGCCCGTCGCCAGCTCGGTCCACAGCCGGACGGCCGGGTCGACGCTCGCGGCGAGCGGGGCGTCCAGGCGGTCGCCGCCCGGGATCCACAGGATGCAGCGGGCGGCGCCGTCCCCGCCCCCGCCCTTCTCCGGGTCGGGGGCGAGGAAGACGTTCCGCAGGACGCCGGCGTAGCGGCTCTTCACCCGCAGCCTCCGGGTGGCGGCGTCGCAGAGCCGCCCCGCGGCCGCCGACGCCCGCGCGGCCGTCGGATGGTCGGCGGCGGGGACGGCGGGCGCGGCGACGAGCTCGGCGTTGTGCGGCCGGTCGCAGGGCAGCGCGGTCACCGTCCGGCCGCTCCGCTCGCCCCGGAAACCCGTCACGCAGTCCCCGACGCGGAGCCGGTCGACGGTGACGCGTCCCCGGCCGGTGAGCCGCCCGTCGGCGGCCCGCCCGGGAGCGCGCACCGTCCCGGTGCAGAGCCCGGCGAGCAGGGCCAGCGCGGCCACGCAGGCGAAGCCGGCGGCCACGCCGCCGACCGCGAGCCGCTTGCCGCGCCGCCCTTCGCGAGGAGCCGTCACGACCGGGGGTCCGGCGTCGCACGGCTCACGGGAGGAACGACCGGGTGCGGGGTGTGCCGGCGGCGGGGCCGGGGGGAGGGGTTTCCATGATCGGGAACAGTAACCGGGGACGCTGACGGCCGCGCGGATTTCTGTCAGGAACGCCCGTCGTGTCCCCTCCCGCGCGGGCGGGAGGGGACACGACGGGCGGCGCGGCGGTTCAGGCGAGCGGGGAGTCCATCGTCTCCTGCTCGGCGCGGATGACCTGCATCACCGCGTTGATCAGCGCCAGGTGGGTGAACGCCTGCGGGAAGTTGCCGAGGTGCCGCCCGGTGTGCGGGTCGATCTCCTCGGCGTACAGCTGCAGCGGGCTGGCGTACGACAGCAGCTTCTCGCAGAGGGTGCGCGCCCGCTCCAGCTCGCCGATCATCACCAGCGCGCTGACCAGCCAGAACGAGCAGATGGTGAAGGTGCCCTCCTCCGACTCGAAGCCGTCGTCGGTCTCGGTCGCCCGGTAGCGCAGCACCAGGTCGTCCTCCGACAGCTCGTCGGCGATGGCGAGGACGGTCTCGCGGACCCGCTTGTCGTCGGCGGGCAGGAACCCCAGCAGCGGGATGAGCAGCGCCGACGCGTCGAGCGCGGTCGCGCCGTAGTGCGCGGTGAACACCCCCCGGTCGTCCAGGGCGTTCTCCAGCACGTCGGCGTGCATCTCGTCGGCGGCGAGCTGCCAGCGGCGGGCCCGCTCGTCGTCGCCGCGGATGCGGGCGAGGCGCGCGCCGCGCTCGGCGGCGACCCAGCAGAACACCTTGGAGGAGGTGAAGTGCTGCGGCTCGCCGCGCACCTCCCACATGCCGCAGTCGGGGGCGCGCCAGTTCTCCACGGCGTCCTCGACCTGCTTCACCACGATCTTCCAGAGCCGGTCGTCGAGCCGGTCGCGCTTGCGCACGAACATGTAGATCGACCCGATGATCGCGCCCCACACGTCGTGCTGGGCCTGCATGTACGCCTCGTTGCCGATGCGCACCGGGCGGGCGTTGTCGTAGCCGCTGAGGTGGTCCAGCGTCGCCTCGGGCAGCTCCTCGCGGCCGTCCAGCCCGTACATGATCTGCAGCTTGCCCTCGGCGGCCTCGGCCACGTCGGTGATGAAGTAGAAGAAGTCGTTGGCCTCCCAGTCGTACCCGAGGGTGTAGAAGGCCCAGAGCGCCATCGTGGAGTCGCGGATCCAGGTGTAGCGGTAGTCCCAGTTGCGGTCACCGCCCGGCGCCTCGGGGAGGGACGTCGTCGCGGCCGCGGCGACCGCCCCGGTAGGGCCGTAGGTGAGGCCCTTCAGGGTGAGCGCGCTGCGCTGCAGGTGGCTGCGCCACGGGTGGTCGGGGAAGCGGCCGCGGTCCAGCCAGTGCTGCCAGTGGTGCACCGTCCACACCAGGCGCTCGTGCGCCTCCTCGTAGTCGCCGGGCGGCCGGTGCTCGCTCCACGACAGCGCGACGTAGCGGACGTCGCCCTGCTTCAGCAGCGTCCGGGACGTGGCGAGCGACCCCTCGAAGCCCACGTTCATGTCGGTGGTGAGCCGCAGGTTGATGCCGTTGCCGCGGGCGACGGCCTCGTGGTACCCGGCGCCGCAGTACTCCCAGCGCGCCGGCGTCTGCCCGTAGTCGAACACCGGCATGCAGTCCAGGCGGACCTGCGCCTGCCCGTTGACGCAGCGCACCATCCGCAGCAGGACGTGGTCGGCGTCGTAGTCGGTCGGCGCCCGCCGGTCGGTCTGCGACCGCTCGTTCTCGTGGTGCCAGGGGCCCATCAGCAGCGCGTCGGTCACCACCACCCAGCCGCCGTGCACCCACCAGGTGGTCTCCATCACCATCGTGCCGGGGATGTACCGCTGCGCGGCGGGCACCTCCACGCCCGCCGGGCCCAGCCGGAAGTACCCCGCGTCCCGGTCCAGGATCGAACCGAACACGCTGGGCGAGTCCATCTTGGGCAGGCACATCCACTCGATGTTCCCGCTCGGCGCGACCAGGGCGGTCGTCTCGCAGTCCGACAGGAACCCGAAATCGGCGATCGGTGCGAACGGATCCCCCGCCCGGCCACCGGCGACCTTGGGCCTCACAGCCTCACCTCCGTGCTCCATCATTCCCTCTCGATCGCAATGCGCAGGCCATGTGCCCTGGCTGTTTTCCCTACGGGGGCTGTCTGGAATGTGGCTATTGGAATAGACCACTACGCGGCCGCTGACCTGCGCGAACGCGGCAGAGGTGAACGGGCGGCGAGCGGCGGGGGACAACACGGGTACAGTCCCCGCAAACAGGGCAAAGGACCGTCACCGCCTGCGGGAACGCGACGACGCGCGCCCCGGGCGGGCCGGACCCCGGTCCTGTCGTTGGGTGGAACCGGAGCGAGAAGGAGCTCCCCGTGCCGAAGTTCGTGTACGACTTCACTGAGGGAAACAAAGACCTCAAGGATCTGCTGGGTGGCAAGGGCGCCAACCTCGCCGAGATGACCAACCTCGGTCTGCCCGTGCCTCCCGGGTTCACGATCACCACGGAGGCTTGCCGCCACTACCTCGCCCACGGAAGCCTGCCCGACGGGCTCCAGGACGAGGTGGACGCGCACCTGGCCGCCCTGCAGGAGGAGATGGGCAAGCGGCTCGGGCAGGCCGACGACCCGCTGCTGGTCAGCGTCCGCTCGGGCGCCAAGTTCAGCATGCCGGGCATGATGGAGACGGTCCTCAACATCGGGCTGAACGACGAGTCCGTCGAGGGCCTCGCCGCGCAGGCGGGCGACGAGCGGTTCGCCTGGGACTCCTACCGGCGGCTCATCCAGATGTTCGGCAAGACCGTGCTGGACATCGAGGGCGACCTGTTCGAGGACGCCATCGAGGCCGCCAAGGACGCCAGGGGCACCAAGGACGACGCCGGGCTCGACGCCGCCGACCTGCGCGGCCTCGTCGCCACCTTCAAGGGCATCGTCCGCGAGCACGCCGGCCGGGAGTTCCCGGCCGACCCGCGCGAGCAGATGGACCTGGCGATCAAGGCGGTGTTCGACTCCTGGAACGCCGACCGCGCCATCCTCTACCGGCGCCAGGAGCGCATCCCGGTGGACCTCGGCACGGCGGTCAACGTCTGCTCGATGGTGTTCGGCAACCTCGGCGAGGACTCGGGCACCGGCGTCGCGTTCACCCGCGACCCCGCCTCGGGGCACCAGGGCGTCTACGGCGACTACCTGCAGAACGCCCAGGGCGAGGACGTCGTCGCCGGCATCCGCAACACCGTGCCGCTGCCCGACCTGGAACGCATCGACAAGACCAGCTACGACCAGCTGATGGAGTTCATGGCGCGGCTGGAGAACCACTACCGCGACATGTGCGACATCGAGTTCACGATCGAGCGCGGCAAGCTCTGGATGCTGCAGACGCGCGTGGGCAAGCGGACCGCCGCCGCGGCGTTCCGCATCGCCTGCCAGCTCCTCGACCAGGACCTGATCGACGCCGACGAGGCCGCGCGCCGCGTCACCGGCGACCAGCTCGCCCAGCTGATGTTCCCGCGCTTCGACACCGCCGAGATCGAGGACGTGACGCTGCTCACCAAGGGCATGAACGCCTCGCCCGGCGCCGCCGTCGGCAAGGTCGTGTTCACCTCCGAGCGCGCCAAGGAGCTCGCCGAGCAGGGCGAGGACGTCATCCTGGTCCGCCGCGAGACCAACCCCGACGACCTCGCCGGCATGGTCGCCGCGCAGGGCGTCCTCACCTCGCGCGGCGGCAAGACCTCGCACGCCGCCGTCGTCGCCCGCGGCATGGGCAAGACCTGCGTGTGCGGCGCCGAGGAGCTGGAGGTCGACGTCAAGGCCGGCCGGTTCACCGCGCCCGGCGGCGTGGTGGTGGGCGAGGGCGACGTCATCTCCATCGACGGCTCCAGCGGCGAGGTCTACCTCGGCGAGGTGCCCGTCATGGACTCGCCCGTCGTGCAGTACTTCGAGGGCGAGCTCGACCCCGCGGGCGGCGACGAGCTGGTGCAGGCGGTGCACCGCGTCATGGCGCACGCCGACGGGGCGGCCGCGCTGAAGGTCCGCGCCAACGCCGACAACCCCGACGACGCCGCGCGCGCCCGCCGGTTCGGCGCGCAGGGCATCGGGCTCTGCCGGACCGAGCACATGTTCCTCGGCGACCGCCGGCAGCTGGTGGAGAAGCTCATCCTCGCCGAGACCGCCGAGGAGCGGCAGGACGCCCTGGACGCCCTGGAGCCCTTGCAGCGCGAGGACTTCACCGGCATCTTCGCGGCCATGGACGGGCTGCCGGTCACCATCCGGCTGATCGACCCCCCGCTGCACGAGTTCCTCCCCGACCTCACCGACCTGTCGGTCAAGGTCGCCCTCGCCGGCGCCGACGCGAGCGACCAGGACCGCCGGCTCCTGGAGGCCGTCCGCCGTCTGCACGAGCAGAACCCTATGCTCGGACTGCGCGGCGTGCGGCTCGGTTTGGTGATTCCTGGCCTGTTCTCGATGCAGGTGCGGGCGATCGCCGAGGCGGCCGCGGACCGGCGCCGGGCGGGCGGTGACCCGCGCCCCGAGATCATGATCCCGCTCGTCGGCGCGGTGCAGGAGCTGGAGGCCGTCCGCGAGGAGGCCGAGGGCGTGCTGGCGGAGGTCGCGGCCGAGACCGGCGTGGACGTCCCGGCGCTGATCGGCACCATGATCGAGCTGCCGCGGGCGGCGCTCACCGCCGGGCAGATCGCCGAGGCCGCGGAGTTCTTCTCCTTCGGCACCAACGACCTCACCCAGACGACGTGGGGCTTCTCCCGCGACGACGTCGAGGCGGCGTTCTTCTCCCGCTACCTGGAGCTCGGCGTGTTCGGCGTCTCGCCGTTCGAGACGCTCGACCGCGACGGCGTCGGCCGCCTCGTGCGGATCGCCGCCGAGGAGGGCCGCCGCACCCGCCCGGGGATCAAGCTCGGCATCTGCGGCGAGCACGGCGGCGACCCCGACTCGGTGCACTTCTGCCACGAGGTCGGCCTGGACTACGTGTCCTGCTCGCCGTTCCGCGTGCCGGTCGCCCGGCTGGAGGCGGGCCGCGCGGCCATCGACGCGGCCGCTGCCGCGGCCCGCGGCTAGAACGCGGCCGTCCGGTCCTGTCCGGCGGGGGTTCCCGCTGGACAGGACCGGATACATCACATCGAAACGGTCACGAACGGAGCGAACTCCGGGCGCCCCCGCGGGCATCCAACTAACGTGGTCAGAGCGATGACGTTGGAGATCGAGGAGTCCGGCGGCGAGCCGGACGGGCCGCACGGCGGCGACGGCGGCGAGGGCGCCCGGCGCGGGCGCCGGGGCCGCAAGGGGCGCAAGCCGCGCAGCCGGGCGTTCGTGATCACCATGGGGGTGATCGCCACGGTCGTCGGCGTGCTGGTGCTGGTGCCGCTCGCCGTCGGGTTCCGAGTCTGGTGGCAGGCCCGCCAGGACGAGCGGCCCCGCTCGGACGCGATCATCGTGCTCGGCGCCGCGCAGTACAACGGCGTCCCCTCGCCCATCCTGAAGTGGCGCCTGCAGCACGCCCTGGACCTGTACCGCGACGGGGTGGCGCCGCGCATCGTCACCGTCGGCGGCAAGGCGCCCGGCGACAACTTCACCGAGGCCGACTCGGGCCGCCGGTGGCTGATCACCAAGGGCGGGCTGCCCGCCGACCGGGTGGTGGCGGTCCCGTCCGGCCGCGACACCCTGCAGAGCTTCGAGGCCGTCGGCAAGGTCTACAAGCAGCGCGGCTGGCGCTCGGGCGTCATCGTCACCGACCCCTGGCACGGGCTGCGGTCCAAGCGGATGGCCGAGGACAACGGCATCGAGGCGGCGTCGTCGCCGACCCGCAGCGGGCCGAGCGTGATGACGCGCGACACCCAGTTCCACTACATCGTCCGCGAGACCGGCGGCTACCTGTCCTACGTCCTGCTCGGCAAGAGCGTGAAGGTGCCGGGCGAGACGAGCAGGACGATCCCCGACCCCGCGTCCACGGCGTCGCCCTCGGCGGCCTCCCCGGCCGCGACGCCGCGGCCCTGACGCCGCATACGCTGGACGCCTGATGAGCCCCTACACCGACCGCGACCGCGCCCGCATCGCCCCCGAGGCGCCGAAGCGCCGCGACCGGACCGCCTTCGAGCGCGACCGCGCCCGGGTGCTGCACTCGGCCGCGCTCCGCCGCCTCGCCGCCAAGACCCAGGTGGCCTCGCCCGGCAGCGAGCCCGCCGACAACGTGCAGAGCCTGCGCACCCGCCTCACCCACTCGCTGGAGTGCGCGCAGGTCGGCCGCGAGCTCGGCCGGTCCTTCGGCTGCGACCCCGACCTCGTCGAGACGGCCTGCCTGTCGCACGACATCGGCCACCCGCCGTTCGGGCACAACGGCGAGGCCGCCCTCGACGAGGTCGCCCGCGGCTGCGGCGGCTTCGAGGGCAACGCCCAGAGCCTGCGGGTGCTGACCCGGCTGGAGCCGAAGTCGTTCGCGCCGGACGGCCCGCCGATGCACGGCCGCAGCGTCGGCCTCAACCTCACCCGCGCCGCCCTGGACGCGGCGATGAAGTACCCCTGGTCGCAGGAGGAGGCGGTCAACGGCAAGTTCGGCGTCTACACAGACGACGCCGCCTACGCCGCCTGGATCCGCGAGGGCGTCCCCGCGGGCGCCACCTGCTTCGAGGCGCAGGTCATGGACTGGAGCGACGACGTCGCCTACTCGGTGCACGACCTGGAGGACGCGCTCGTCGCCGGGCACGTCGACTTCGCCCGCCTCGCCGACCCCGCCGAGCGCCGCCTCGTCGCCGAGACCGCCGTCAAGCTGTACTGCCCCGACGCGGGTACCGCCGAGCTGGACGAGCGGTTCACCGCGCTGCTCGCCGAGCCGTACTGGCCCGACCGCTACGACGGCACGCAGCGGGCGCTCGCCGCGCTGAAGAACCTGACGAGCTCGCTCATCGGCCGGTTCTGCCTGGCCGCCGAGGACGCCACCCGCGCCGTCCACGGCACCGCGCCCCTCACCCGCTACGCCGCCGAGCTGGTCGTCCCGCGCGCGCAGCGCCTGGAGTGCGCGCTGCTGAAGGGCATCACCGCGCACTACGTGTGGATCAGCCACGAGGAGATCCGGGCCCGCCAGCGCGAGCTGATCACCGAGCTGGCGGCGCTGCTGCTCGCCGGGGCGCCCGCGACGCTCGACCCGGCGTTCCGCGCCGCGTTCGAGGCCGCCGGCGACGACGCCGCCCGGCTCCGCGCGGTCGTCGACCAGCTCGCCTCGCTGACCGACACCTCGGCGATCGCCCGGCACCGCGTGCTGGCCGCGAAGTAGATCATTCCGGGCGTTCCGCCCTAGAGTCTCCTGGTGAGCGAGACGACGGCGGCGCCCGGGACGGCGCCCGCGCTGCGCCGGGCGCGGCGCGCGGCGACGGTGGCGTTCCTGGCGCACGGCCTGATCGCCGCCGCCTGGGTGGCGCGCATCCCGCAGATCAAGGGCCACCTCGGCCTGTCGGACGGCGTCCTCGGCCTCGCCCTGCTCGGCGCCCCCGCCGGGGTCGTCGCCGCGACCCGCGCGGCCGGCCCGGCGATCGCCCGCTGGAGCAGCCGGACGGTGACGCTGGCGGCGGGCGCCGCCGGGGCCGCCGCGGTCGTCGCCATCGGCCTGTCCTGGAACCTGCCGTCGCTGGTCGCGGCGCTGCTGGCGCTGGGCGCCTCCCTCGGCATGATGGACGTCGGCATGAACGCCCAGGGCGTCGCGGTCGAGCGCCGCTACGGGCGGCCGCTGATGTCGGGCCTGCACGGCGCCTACAGCGTCGGCACGCTCGCGGTGGCCCTGGCCGGCGCGGGCGCCGCGCACGCGCACGTCCCGGTGGCGGCGCACCTGGCGGTGCTGGCCGCCGCGGTCCTCGCCGTCCTCGCCATCGGCTGCCGGGGCCTGCTGGACGCCTCCGCCGACGTCCACGAGGAGCCGGACGCGGACGCCGCCCCCGCCGCAGGGAGGGCCGGCCGGTGGGCGCTCGCGATGCTCGGCGTCATCGGGCTCTGCTCGTTCGTGGGGGAGGGGGCGATGGCCGACTGGAGCGCGGTCTACCTGAAGGAGGACCTCGGCACCGGTCCGGGTCTCGCCGGGCTCGGCTACGCGGGCTGCGCCGTCGCGATGGCGGCGGGCCGCCTCGCGGGCGACGCGGTCGTCGCCCGCTTCGGGCCCGTCCCGGTGCTGCGGGCGGGCTCGCTGGTCGCGGCGACGGGCCTCGGCGCGGGCCTGCTGCTCGCCCACCCGGCGGCCGCCGTGACCGGTTTCACCCTCTTCGGGCTGGGGGTGGCGGTGGTGGCGCCGGTCACCTTCAGCGCGGCGGGCAACCTGCCGGGCGTCCCGGCGGCGACCGGCATCGCGCGCGTCACCTCGCTCGGCTACCTCGGCCTGCTGGGCGGCCCTCCGGTCATCGGGCTCCTCGCCGAGGGCGCCGGGCTGCCGTGGGCGCTCGCCGTCCCGGCGGTGCTCGCGGCCATGATCGTCGTGCTCGGCGGCGCGGCCGGCCGCGCCGGCCGCTGATCGTTTTCTTGCCGATCGCCTCCCGGACATATGTCCGACTCGGGTAAGGTCTCGACAAGTGAGCACCTTGCAGCGGTCAAGACCGGTCGAAACGGTCAGGGCTGCGCGGGATTACCGCCCTTTCGTCCGCGAGCTCCTCAGCTTCGGCGTCGTGGGCTGCCTCGGCACCGTCATCACCATCGGCGGCGCCAACGTGCTGCGGCACCTGCTCGGCGGCAGCCCGCTGATGAGCGTCGTCATCCCGACGGTCGCCTCCACCCTGACGTCCTACCTGCTCAACCGGTACTGGACCTTCCGGGACGAGGAGTCGGCGGCCTCCGGCCGGGAGTTCCTGATCTTCTTCGGGCTGAACGGCATCGGGATGCTGATCCAGGTGCTCTGCACCGGGTTCACCTACTACACCCTCGGCCTGCACGGCGGGATCTCCTACAACATGGGCCTGCTCGGCGGCCTGGCGCTCGGCTCGGCCTTCCGCTACTGGTCCTACAAGAAGTGGGTCTTCTCCCCGGCGACCGCCTAGCGGCCGGTCAGCCGGCCGGCTTCTCCCCGACGCCCGCCAGCAGGCGCACGGCGCCCGGCGTCGCCGGCGGGGCCTCGATGCCGGGCCACTCGCGGACGTCGACCAGCCCCGGCGGCAGCAGCGGGAACCCCTCGTAGAACCGCTCGATGCGCGCCCGCGAGCGCAGCCCGCCCGTGCCGGTGCCCGCGCCCCGGTAGGCGTCGGTCAGCGCGGAGACGTCCGCGTCGAGGTCCGGGCCGGAGGCGACGGTGAGGATGAGGCGGCTGCCGGGCGCCATGCGGGCGGTGAACGCGCCGATGATCCCGTCGGGGTCCTCGTCCTCGCCGATGAAGTGCAGCACCGACACGAGCAGCAGCGCGACCGGCCGGTCCCAGTCGATGAGCCGGGCGACCTGCGCGTCCTCCAGCACCGTCGCCGGCGTCCGGATGTCGGCGTGGACGACGGCGGTGGCGTCGTCGGGCAGCAGCGCGCGGGCGTGCGCGCAGGCGATCGGGTCGACGTCCACGTAGACGACCTTGGTGGCGGGCCGGATCGGCCGCGCCGCCTCGTGCACGTGGCCCTGCGTCGGCAGGCCCGCGCCGAGGTCGACGTACTGGTCGATGCCGGCCCGCGCCGCGTCGCGCACGGCGGCGCCGAGGAACGCGCGGTTGGCGCGGGCGACCTCCCGGACCTCCGGGAACCCCTGCGCGACCTGCTCGCCGCGGATCCGGTCGATCTCGAAGTTGTCCTTGCCGCCGAGGTAGAAGTCGTACATCCGCGCCGCCGACGGCACCGTCGGATCGATCCCCGCGGGCACTCGATCACCTGACATGCCCGACATGCTAGGCCGTCCCGCCAGCCCCCGGCAGTGCTTCGGGCGGGTCCGTCAGCGGCCGGCGGGGACGAGGTCCTCCGTCTGGGCGAGGGCCTCGCCGAGGACGGGGGCGAGGTCCTGGCCGGCGAGCTGGGAGAAGATCACGTGGTCGACGCCCTTCCCGGCGAGGGCGCCGATCGCGTCGACGGCGCGGTCCGCGGTGGCCTCGCCGGGCAGGTTGGTCAGCGCGGTCTTCTCGATCGCGGCGTAGTCGCGGCCGGCGTTCTCGCAGTGCTCGCGCAGGACGTCGAGCTTGCGGGGCAGCTCGGGCGAGTCGAAGAGGTTGCAGGCGTCGGCGTGCTCGGCGACGAGGCGGAGCGTCTTCTTCTCGCCCGACCCGCCGATGAGGATCGGCGGGTGCGGCCGGGTGAGGGCGGGCGGGGAGTTCAGCGGCCGCTCCAGGTGGTGGTGGGCGCCCTCGAACGGCGTCTCGTCGCCCTCCCACATGCGGTGGGCGATGCGCAGCGTCTCCTCCAGCAGCTCGAAGCGCTCGGCGACCGGCGGGAACGCGACGCCGAGGCCGCGCGACTCCTCCTCGTTCCAGGCGGCGCCGATGCCGAGCCAGGCGCGGCCCCCCGACAGGACGTCCAGGGTGGTGACGGTCTTCACCAGGATCCCCGGGTGCCGGTAGGTGACGCCGGTGACCAGCGTGCCGAGCGTGATCCGCTCGGTGAGCGCGGCGGCGTAGGCGAGCGCGCTGTAGCCCTCCAGCATCGGGTCGTCGGCGGGGCCGACCATCTCGATCTGGAAGAAGTGGTCCATCACCCACAGCGAGTGCAGGCCGGCCTGGTCGGCCTCGCGCGCGATGCGGGCGAAGGACGGCCCGATGCGCTCGGGCCCGCCGTCGAAGGTGAAACTCGGCACCTGCAGTCCGATGCGCATGGCGGACGCTCCTCCGGTTCGGGTACGGGTTCCCACTCTGGGACCTGGAGCGCGCTCCAGGTCAAGCGGGCGCGCCCCTGACGGAACATGTGCCCGGTTGAGTGGGCGGATGCGCGGTTTTGGCAGGAATAGGGGTAGGCGCCGGGTAAAAACCGAGAGATATTCAGGTCCGCTGGTTCGGCGGTCCTGGAGGCGTGCATGAGGGTGCGGTCGGCGGGTGCGGTGCTCACCGCCCTGGTGGTGCTGTGGGGGTCGGCCGCGTCGGCGGCGGCCGCCTATCCCGACGACCCGGGCTACGCGCCCGCGGAGCGGGCGGGGGAGTGCCCCCGGGTGCCCGGCGCGGAGCAGCACGGGCTCTACTCCTTCCTCCCGCGCTGCACCCCGAACGCCAAGGACCCCGAGGGCGCGTCCGGCATGTCGGTCGACGCCGCCTGGCGCGACTACACGACCGGGTCGCCGGACGTCACGATCGCCTACGTCGAGGGCGGCATCAACTGGCACAACGGCGACGCCGCCGAGCTCGCCGACAAGGTGTTCCTCAACACCGGCGAGCTGCCGAAGCCGCAGGGCGCGGCGTCCCACGACAAGGACGGCGACGGCGCCGTCACCGCCGCCGACTACGCCGGCGACCCGCGCGTCGAGGACGCCAACGGCAACGGCCGCACCGACCCCGAGGACCTCATCGCCGCGTTCTCCGACGGCAGGGACGACGACGGCAACGGCTTCACCGACGACATCTCCGGCTGGGACTTCTACGACCGCCAGAACGACCCGGCCACCTACGACTCCACCTACGACCACGCCAACAACCAGATGCGCACCCTCGCCGCGCAGACGAACAACGGCGTCGCCGGCGCCGGGGTGTGCCCGCGCTGCCGCGTCCTGCCGGTCCGCGCCGGGCAGGAGGCCCTGGACCGCACCGACGACCTCGCGCAGGCGTGGCTGTACGCGGCCCGCATGGGCGCCAAGGTGATCGTCAGCACCACCGCCGACCTCGGCTACTCCGCCTACATGCGGCAGACCGTCGAGAAGCTGTGGCGCCAGGGCGTCGTCATGGTCGAGTCCAGCAACGACTTCGACTCGACCGACCACCAGGGCGGCATGTTCTGGCCGCACGTCGTCCCCGGCAACGGCCTCGTCGCCAACAGCGCGGGCGTCCCCGGCACCCTCGCCAACACGCTGACGACGACCTACCGCGCGCGGTCGGGGCTCACCTCCTTCGGCGCCAAGGCGATGTTCTCGGTGTCCACCGGCGGCGGGTCGACGTCGGAGTCCACCCCGACGACCGGCGGCGTGTTCGGGCTGCTGCTCTCCTACGGCCTGCAGATCGGGAAGCCGCTCACCGGCGACGAGGCCGTGCAGGTGCTCCGCGCCACCGCCTCCGACATCGCCGACCCGTCCCTGCCCTGGCCCGGGAGGCCCGGCTGGGACCGCCAGTACGGGTACGGTCGCCCGAACGTCGCGAAGGCGCTCAAGATGATCAAGGACGGGGCGGTGCCGCCGACCGGATCCCTCACCGCGCCCGACTGGTACGCCCTCTACGACCCGCAGAAGACGAAATCGGTGCGGGTCACCGGCCACATCGCCGCGCCCCGGTCGTCCGGTTACCGCTACGAGCTGCAATGGGCGCCCGGCATCGAGCCCGCCGACAAGGACTTCCGCACCGGCGGCTCGGGCACCGGCACCGCGCCGCGCGACGGCGCCCTCGGCACCCTCGACCTGTCGAAGGTCCCCGAGTCGGTGTGGAACTCCGCCTACAAGATGCCGACCGACAAGGCCCTGTCGGAGACCGAGCGCTACACCGTGACGCTCCGCCTGCGCGTCTGGGACGCGGCGGGCCGGATGAGCGAGGACCGCCGCGCCGTCGCCGTCCACCACGACCCGGCCCTCCGCACCGGCTTCCCGATCAAGCTGGGGATCGGCAACGAGAGCCAGCCCGCCCTCGCCGACCTGCGCGGCGACGGCCACCAGGCGATCGTCTACGGCGACGGCGACGGCCGGATCCACGCCCGCGACGGCGTCACCGGCGCCGAGCTGCCCGGCTGGCCCGCCACCACCCGCCCGACCGTCCCGCAGGCGCCGACGCCGGGCGTCGACCCCGGCCACGAACCGGTCATCGCGCCCGTCGCGATCGGCGACCTCGACCACGACGGGCGCCCCGAGGTCGTCGCGACCAGCTCCACCGGCCGGACCTACGCCTTCGACGCGGCCGGCAAGGCGCTGCCCGGCTGGCCGAAGACCCTGGACGCCGGCGTGGCGCAGCCCGCGATCCCGCGTCCGGCCCTCAAGTACACCCGGCTGCCCGCGCAGGGCGCCACCGCCTCGCCCGTCCTGGCCGACCTGGACGGCGACAAGCGCCTGGAGATCGTCCAGGCGGGCTGGGACGGCCGCCTGCACGCCTGGCACGCCGACGGGACGACCGTGCCCGGCTGGCCCGTCGAGGTGAGGACCGGCCAGGGGCCGCCCGAGGGCTACGTCCGCATCGACGACCACAAGCTGCCCGGTACGCCCGCCGTCGCCGACCTCGACGGCGACGGAAAGCCGGAGATCGTCGTCCGCTCGCAGCGGTTCGACACCAAGGGCGGCGGCGAGCAGTTCTACGGCGCCGGCTACGTGTTCGCCTACCACGCCGACGGCCGCCCGGTCGCGAACTGGCCGGTGCGCACCCCGTCCACGATGACCTTCTACGGCAGCGCCCAGGAGTTCGTCACCGAGGGCGTCAACCAGCCCGCCGTCGCCGACGTGGACGGCGACGGCAGGGACGAGGTCGCGACCGGCCCCTCCTTCGCGCCCACCTACCTCATCGCCGGCACCGGCAAGATCGTCCGGAACCTGGGGCCGCTGGAGAACCCCGCCGCCGGCCTGAACCCCGCCGCGGTGCTGAAGGGCAACCTGCCCGCCGACGTCCCCCTGTCGTTCACCACCACCGGCGCGTTCGGCCGGTTCGGGCCGTTCAACCGGCTCGGCTACACCGAGAGCGGCTCGGGCGCGGTGTCGCTCATCACCGCGCTGCTGTTCCCCGGAAGCGGGCAGCCGATCGGCAACTACCAGCGCGGCTACGACGCCGCGACCGGCCTGCCCGTCCTCGGCTACCCGCAGGGCCGCACCGGCATCGGGTTCCTCGGCGCCCCCATCGTCGCCGACGTCACCGGCGACGGCCGCGCCGAGGTCGTGGACGGCGGCGACACCTCGACCCTGCACGCCTTCGGCGACCTCGGGCAGGCCGCCGGGTTCCCGCGCTTCACCGGCGGCTGGATGCTCTGGTCGCCGACCGCCGGGGACCTCGACGGCGACGGCCGCACCGACCTCGTCGCCACCACCCGCGAGGGCTACCTGTTCGCCTGGCGGACCGCGGGGAGGGCCGCCGCGAACGCCGAATGGTGGACCTACCACCACGACGAGTGGCGCACCGGCCGCTACGGCGTGGACTCCCGCCCGCCCGGCGCGCTCCGCGGCGCGCGCCGCGACGGCACGACGGTGACGTTCACCGCGCCCGGCGACGACTGGTACACCGGCCGGCCGGCGTCCTACCTGGTCACCGCGGGCGGCCGGACGTCCACGCTGCCCGCGACGCGGGACGCGGGCGCCGCCCAGGCGCTCACCGTGCCGGCCGGGACCGTCCGCGTGCAGGCGGCCGACGACGCCGGCAACGTCGGCCCGGCGGTGACGCTGCCGTGACCGGCGTCAGCGGCAGCGCGGCGCGCAGAGGCGGCGGGCGACGGCCTGCCCGAACACCTCCTGCATCCGGGCGGGCGAGCCGGCCTGGAACGTCCGCCCCTGGACGACCCGCGCGATGCGGCCGAGGGCGGTGACGTCGGCGCCGGGCCCGATCGCGAACATCATGACCTGGACGGGGCGGGCCGGGTCGGCGAGGCCGCGCAGCGCGTCCAGGGTGGCGGCGAGGGTCGGGCCGCCGGGATCCTCGTCGCGGCCGTCGGTCCAGAACGCGATCGTGTTGACGAACTCGGGCTTGTAGGTGCGCTGCATCCGGGCGTAGGCGGCCAGCAGCGTCGCGTACAGGGCGGTGCGGCCGTGCGGCCGCACCTTCAGCCGGCCGAAGGCGTTCAGGCCGAGCTGGCGGCGGGTCGCCGACCCGAACCGCTCGCCGAGCGGCCCGACGCCGACGAGCTCGGTGAAGTCCGGCCGGCCGGCGGGCGCGGCCGAGAAGCTCCACAGGCCCACCTCGGAGTCGTCGGGGAACAGCGCGAGCACGTTCTGCATCGCGGTGAGGGTGCCCTGCAGCCGCGTCCGGCCGGGCGCGATCTCCTCGGCCATCGAGCCGGACACGTCGACGACGCTGAGCAGCCGGATGCCGAGCGTCAGCCGCGCCCACGACTGCGCGGCGGCGGCGACGCGGTCGGGGCCGGGCGCGGCGAGCAGCCGGAGGCCGCCGGCGGACGGCGCGCGGAAACCGGCGTTCCGCACGTCCCGCCGAGTCGCCGCCGAGGCGAGCGCCCGGACCAGCCGCCGCACGGCGGGCGCCGTGTCGGGGCGACCGGCGGCGGGCGCGACGCGCAGCACCGGGTAGTCCATCGCGAGGGTGCCCTCGGCGGGCCGGACGGTGACGGCGGGGTCGCCGGGCGCGTCCCGGTTGTGGGCTAAGACGGCCTGCTCGGGGACGAGCGCGAAGGTCGGGTCGCGGCGGTCGCCGACGAGCGCGGCGCGCACCGAGGGCGCCTGCCGCTCCCGCCAGGCGCGCGCGACCGCGCTGAACAGGGCGCGCTCGCCGGTACCGTCGCCGGTCAGCGTCGCGGCGATCACCAGGGCGGCGAGGCCGGGCCCGGTGCGCGCCGGGTCGGGCACCCGCATCCGCAGCGAACCGCCGGCCGCCGCCCGCATCATCGCCGTCCACGAGGGCGCCTCCGCCGCCCGGTCCGCGAGGCGCCGCGGCAGCGCCGCCACCAGCGGGCTCGCCGCCACGTGCGCGCCGGTCGGGACGAGCGCGCCGCGGCGGTCCGCGGGCAGCAGGCCCGTCCACAGGCCGGTGTCGGGGATCCACACGTCCGGCCGCGCCGTCCCGGGCCCGGCGGCGGCGCGCCCGGCGAGCAGGTCGGCGACGTCGGCGGGCGGCACCGCCCGCACCCGGATCTCCAGGCAGCGGCCCGCCGCCTTCGCGTGCCCCGCCGTCGCCCGCGCCGCCGCCCGCGCGACCACCGGCGCGATCGCCGGCTCGGCCGCCACGTCCAGCGCCAGCGGGGACGCGCCCGCCGCGCACGCGAGGCCGAACGCCCCGCCGACCCGGTACACGCCGAACCCCATCAGCAGGGCGAGCAGCGTCGCCACCGCCAGGGGCCGGGAGAAGCGGCGGCGGCGGGGCCGGCGGTGCCGGGCGGACGGTCCCTGCGGGGTCTGCTTCAGGCGCATGGCGTGGCTGTCACCCTCCTGAGCGGACGCGCTGCCGCCCCTGCCACCCCTGCCGCGACGCGCCGCCCCCGCACCATAGATCAGCGGGGGCGGTTCCGTTCCTTAACGCACGCTTAAGGCCGGTTCAAGCGTCCCTGTCCGCCCGTGATGCGGGTCAGGCCGCGAAGGCGATCTCGAACCAGGTGTGCCGGCGCCCCGCGTCGTCGCCGTGGTGGCCGGCCCGGTCGGCCAGATCCTCGATCATCGCCATGCCGCGGCCGCCGGTCGCGAGCGCGCCCCGGCTGACCCGCTCCGGCGCGGTCGCCCCGCCCGCGTCGGCGACGTCCACCCGCACCGCGCCGCCGACGTCGTAGAGGGTGAGGGTGAGCTCCCCGCCGTGCCGCGAGTCCGAGTGCCGCACGCTGTTGGTCGCGGCCTCGCTGACCAGCAGCACCAGGATGTCGGCCAGATCGCCGGGCGGCAGCAGCCCGGCGGCGAACCGCCGCGCCGCCGGCACGCTCCGCGGCACCGCGGGCAGGGTCACCGAGCCGAGGACGGTCCAGGTCGTCATAAGGCACACTCCGGTCCGGTCGCCATCAAGCCGTCACCATGGGTGATCCCCCGGAATCGATGCGTCACGGGTACGGAACGGGCCACAGATTGCGCACCCGGAGGAGTCAGTGCCGTCTCTCCCCTTCGGGGGTGAAGCGGATACGGCCGTCAGCCCAGTCGTGGAAGAGCCGCGCCCAGCGCTCGTCCACGGGCAGCGGGGGGCGGTCGGGCTCGTGGTCGAGGTAGGGGATGAGTGGTTCCATGACGGACAGGATCAAGGGCCGAACGGTCCGGAGATAGAACCGGTCCATCTCGTAAGCCATGCAGAGCAGCACCCCTGTCCGACGCTGCGGGAGGTGACGAGGACCGTGGCGAGGGGGTACTCGGTGCAGAACCGCTCGATGACGCCGGCGGCGTCCGCGCGGTGCGCTGCGTCGATCAGCTCGTCCAGGCCGGCGGGCGGCCGGCAGTTGTAGGAGACGTCCAGGGTGTGCTCGATGTGGCCGACGACGGACCGGACCGGCGGGTTCTCCTCGGCGAAGTTCCGCACCGTCACGAGGAAGGGGACGCGGTCGCCGCCGGCGCGGCCCGCCTTGACCCGGAGCCGGCTCCGGGCGGAGGGTGGGGCGGGTGAGCTCCTACTCCCCGGCCGAGACCTCGGCGAAGAGCGGTTTCAGCATCGACACGCTCCGCTACTACGAGAAGATCGGCCTGCTGCCGGGCATCGCCCGCGACACCGCCGGGCGGCGCGTGTTCAGCGACGGGGACCTGTCGTGGCTGCACATGCTGCGCTGCCTGCGCGACACCGGCATGCCGATCGCCGAGATGCTGCGCTACGCCGAGCTCGCGCGCGAGCGCGGCACCGAGACCGAGCGCCTCGCGCTGCTGCGCGCGCACGACCGCCGGGTGGAGACCGAGATCGCCAAGCTGCGCGAGCAGCAGCGGCACATCCAGACCAAGATCGGCTTCTATGCGGGGGCGACGGCGGCCTGCCGGGTCGGCGCGGGCCCGGCCGCCTGACGGCAGCGCCGCTCGCCCTCGGCGAGCAGGCGCCGCAGCGCGGCGGAGTCCGCCGCGACGGCGGTGACGAGGACGCCCGGACCGGCGAGCGGCAGCACCGCCAGGCCGTCCGCGGCGTGCGGCTCGGCGGCGACGCCGGGCCCGGCGAGCAGGACGCTGCCGGCGGCGCCCGCGTCGCCGAGCACGGCGCGGCTCGTGCAGGCGAGGCGGTCGGTCAGCCGCAGCTCGTGGCGGAGCAGCGGGACGCCCGCGACGGTCACGTCGAAGCGGCTGGTGTGGCGGCCCGGCTCCTCGCGGTGCCGGCCGAGGACGAGCTCCTCGAACCAGCGCAGGGTCGCATCGGCGGCGAGGTCGATCTCGGCGGCGGCGCGGTGGCGGCAGCCGCGCGCCGCGACCGTCGGCTCGGGCGCGAAGTCCAGGTGGGCGCCCGCGCCGACGGACGCGCGGACCGTCATCCGCGATTCCCCGTCGCCGGGCAGCGCCAGCGACGTGGCCGCCGACCGGACGGCGAGCCGCGCGCCCGGCTCGACGACGAGGTCCAGCTCCAGGTCGTCGCCGCCGAGCGGTCCGGCCGCCGCGCCCACCAGGTAGACGGCGTCGGGGGTCTGGCGGAGGGCGAGCGGCCCGTCCGAGCGGAGCCGGGTGAGGCGCGGCGCGCCGCCCGCGCCGGGCGCCGCGGTGACGGCGGCGCGGGCGGTGTAGCCGCGGGTCACGACGCGGCCGCGCGCTCGCGCTCGCGCCCATGCTCGTGCTCGTGCTCGCCGTGCTCGTGGGCGAGGTCGTGCAGGACGCCGCGGATCCAGGCGGCGACCTCGTCGGCGCCGGGCCGCTCGCGCAGGCTGCTGAACACGACGGGCTTGCCGCCGCGGACCTTGCCGGCGTCGCGGCCCATCATCGCCAGGTCGCTCCCGACGAGCGGCGCGAGGTCGGTCTTGTTGATGACGAGCAGGTCGGCGGCGGCGACGCCGAGGCCGCCCTTGCGCGGCACGTCGTCGCCGCCCGCGACGTCCAGCACGAAGATCTGCCGGTCGGCGAGGCCCTGGCTGAACAGCGCGGTCAGGTTGTCGCCGCCGCTCTCGACGATGATGAGGTCGAGGCCGGGATGGCGCTCCTGGAGCGCCTCGCAGGCGTCGAGGTTGGCGGAGATGTCGTCGCGGATCGCGGTGTGCGGGCAGGCGCCGGTGCGCACGGCGGTGATCCGGTCGTCGGACAGCACCGCCTCGCGGCGCAGGAAGTCGGCGTCCTCGGTCGTGTAGATGTCGTTGGTGACGACGGCGAGGTCCAGCTCGTCGCGGAGCGCCCGGCAGAGCGCGGCGGTGAGCGCGGTCTTGCCGCTGCCGACGGGCCCGCCGATGCCGAGCCGCAGCGCGCGGCCGTGCGGGCGGGTGGCCGCGTAGGGGTCGTGGTCGTGGTTGGCGCCCATGGGGCCTCCTCTTGTACGGGTGCGGGTCAGGACTCGAACAGGCGCAGGTCGGTGCGCAGGTGCCGCTCGGCGTACAGGTCGAGCAGCGGCGCGGACGCGGCGGGCAGCTCCGCCCACGGCCCGTCCGCGAAGCCGGCGGCCTCGGCGGCGACGGCGTCCACGTCGGCGGCGAGGACCGCGAGGGCCCGGTTGACGGCGAGCGGGTCCAGGCCGAGCAGCCGGATCCCGGCCGACGCCGGGCCCGTCACCGCCATGTAGGCGGTGATCTCGGCGGCCTCGCGCGGCGCCGCGCCCATCGCGGCGGCCGCCGCGCCGAGCACGGCCGGATGGTGCGGGCCGCCCGGCGTGCCCGCCAGCGCGTCGAGCGCCGGGGACGCCCACGCGGTGCGGGCGACGCGCAGCAGCGACCGGCCCTGCGCCCGGGACGCGGCCCGCTGCGCGGGGGAGGGCGTGCGGGCGTCGGTCTCGGCGTCCAGCGCCGCCCACGCGCCGCCGCCCCGCGCGGCGTGCGCGCAGGCGGCGGCGGCGAGGGCGGCCGCGACCAGCCCCGACGTGGCGAGGCGGCCGCGCAGGAAGTCCGCCAGCGCCGGGACGTCCCGGACGGCGCCCGCCGCGACGGCCGGCTCCAGGCCGCCCGAGTGGGCGTGGCCGCCGGCGGGCAGCCGGGAGTCGGCGAGCAGCAGCAGCGAGGCGCGCATCAGAACAGGAAGTAGCGCTGGGCCATCGGCAGCTCGCGCGCCGGGGCGGGCTCGACCGCGTCGCCGTCGATCGTGACGGTGAAGGTGTCGGGGTCCACCTCGATGCGCGGCAGCGCGTCGTTCAGCGGCAGGTCGGCCTTGCCGAGCCGGCGGGTGTCGCGGACCGGGACGAGCGCCCGCCGCACGTCCAGGGTGTCGGCGAGGCCGTCCTCCAGCGCCGCCGGCGACACGAAGTGCAGCGAGGCGGACGCGGCGACCTGCGGCGCCGCCCCGAACATCGGCCGCGGCATGACCGGCTGCGGCGTCGGGATCGAGGCGTTGGCGTCGCCCATCTGCGCCCAGGCGATGATCCCGCCCTTCAGCACGACCTGCGGCCGCACCCCGAAGAACGCCGGATCCCACAGCACGAGGTCGGCGAGCTTGCCCGGCTCCACCGAGCCGATCTCGCCGTCCAGGCCGTGCGCGATCGCCGGGTTGATCGTGTACTTGGCGACGTAGCGGCGCGCCCGCAGGTTGTCGGCCGGGCCGCCCAGCGCGCCGCGCCGCGCCTTCATGGCGTGCGCGGTCTGCCAGGTGCGGATGACGGTCTCGCCGATCCGGCCCATCGCCTGTGAGTCAGAGCCGATGATGGAGATGGCACCGAGGTCGTGCAGCACGTCCTCGGCCGCCATCGTCGTCGGCCGGATCCGCGACTCGGCGAACGCCAGGTCCTCGGGGATGGACGGGCTGAGGTGGTGGCACACCATCAGCATGTCCAGGTGCTCGTCGAGGGTGTTGACGGTGTGCGGCCGCGTCGGGTTGGTCGAGGACGGCAGCACGTTCGGGTGCGCGGCGACGGTGATGATGTCGGGCGCGTGCCCGCCGCCCGCGCCCTCGGTGTGGTAGGCGTGGATGGACCGGCCCGCGATCGCGCCGAGCGTCGACTCGACGTACCCGGCCTCGTTGAGGGTGTCGGAGTGCAGCGCGACCTGCACGCCCGAGGCGTCGGCGACGCGCAGGCACGCGTCGATCGCGGCGGGCGTGGAGCCCCAGTCCTCGTGCAGCTTGAACCCGGACGCCCCCGCCCGGAGCTGCTCCCAGAGACCCTCCTCGGACACCGTGTTGCCCTTGCCGAGCAGCGCCACGTTGACCGGGTATCCGTCGAGGGCCTGGAGCATCCGCGGCAGGTACCAGGCGCCGGTCACCGTCGTCGCCTTGGTGCCCTCGGCGGGGCCGGTGCCGCCGCCGATGAGCGTGGTGACGCCCGCGCCGAGCGCCTCGTCCAGCAGCTGCGGGCAGATGAGATGGACGTGGGAGTCCACCGCCCCCGCCGTGACGATCTTCCCGTTGCCGGCCAGCACCTCGGTGCTCGGGCCGATCACCAGGTCGGGGTGGACGCCGTCCATCGTGTCGGGGTTGCCGGCCTTGCCGAGCGCGACGATGCGGCCGTCGCGGATCCCGATGTCGGCCTTGACGACGCCCCAGTGGTCCAGCACGACGGCGCCGGTGACCACCAGGTCGAGCGCGCCCTCGGCGCGGGTGGTGCGGGCCTGCCCCATCGACTCGCGGATCACCTTGCCGCCGCCGAACACCGCCTCGTCGCCGGCGCCCGCCGGACCGCGGCTGCGGTCCTCGGTCACCTCGACGAACAGGTCGGTGTCGGCGAGCCGGATCCGGTCCCCGGCCGTCGGCCCGTAGAGCGCGGCGTACCGCGCGCGCGACAGCTCAGTGCTCATTGGGCTCGCCTCCGCTCGCCGCTTCGCACGCCTTCAGCGTGACGGCTTCCCTCGTCGCTCCGGTCGCAGGCTCCCTGCGCTCCTCAGTCCAGCCGCCACGCGCGTGCTCAGCCATCCAGCTCTCCTGCCTGCTCGGCGCGGAGGCCGGGGACGACGCGGTTCCCGGCCAGCGGGACGAGGTCCACGTCGCGGGTGATGCCGGGCTCGAAGCGCACGGCGGTGCCGGCCGGGACGTCCAGGCGGGTGCCCCAGGCGGCGTCCCGGTCGAACTCCAGGGCCGGGTTGGCCGCGGCGAAGTGGTAGTGCGAGCCGACCTGCACGGGCCGGTCGCCGGTGTTGACGACGGTCAGCGTGGTGCGCGGGCGGCCGGGGTTCAGCTCCACCGGCTCGCCGCCCGGCACGATCTCCCCGGGGATCACGGGATCGGCCGGTGGACGGTGACGAGCTTGGTGCCGTCGGGGAAGGTCGCCTCCATCTGGACGGAGTCCAGCATCTCGGGGACGCCCTCCATGACGTCGTCCCGCGCCAGCACGGTGCGGCCCGACTCCATCAGCTCGGCCACGGTGCGCCCGTCGCGGGCGCCCTCCAGGATGTGCACCGCGATGAGGGCGGTCGCCTCGGGATGGTTCAGCCGCAGGCCGCGCGCCCGCCGGTCCCGGGCCACCTGGGCGGCCACGTGGATCAGCAGGCGCTCCTGCTCGTGTGGGGAGATCTGCACAGTCCGGGACGCTAGCGGCGGTCCCCGACGCGGCGGAACGTCCCCGGCGTCCTTTTTACAGGGTCTTCACACGCGAAACACGGCCGACACGAGCGGGCGCCCGCCGGGGGCCGCCACTAGCACGGACCGGGCGCGCGGCCCAGCCCCAGGAGCGCCGAAGCGGCGACGAATGTTCCCCCAGAATTACGACGTACAAGACTCCGTCCGACCGGGCGCGTCAGGTTATAACTGCACCGGAAGATCCCCCGCTGCAGAGGAGGGTCGTGTGACGACCCGAATGCGTTCCTTCCTGGCTCCCGCCCTCGCCCTCGCCGCCGCCACCGCCGCCAGCGTCGCGGCGGTGAGCGCCCCCGCCGCCTCGGCCGCCCCGCCGCCCGTCTCCCACCCCGAGCGCGACTGGATGGGCTCCCAGGTCGCCGAGCACATGCCGGACGGGCCCAGCTCGCCGCCGCCGAGCCTCGCCGCGCAGACGCGCGGCCTCGACGTCAGCGGCTGGCAGGGCAACGTCGCCTGGTCGACGGTCGCCGCCAACGGCGCCCGCTTCGCCTACGTCAAGGCGACCGAGTCCACCACCTACACGAGCCCCTACTTCAGCCAGCAGTACACCGGCTCCTACAACGCCGGCCTGATCCGCGGCGCCTACCACTTCGCGACGCCGAACACCTCCTCGGGCGCGGCGCAGGCCGACTACTTCATCGCCCACGGCGGCGGCTGGTCCAAGGACGGCCGGACGCTGCCCGGCCTGCTGGACCTGGAGTGGAACCCCTATGGCGCCACCTGCTACGGCCTGTCGGCCGCGGGGATGGTCAACTGGATCCTGTCGTTCAGCGACCGCTACCACGCCCGCACCGGCCGCTGGCCCGTCATCTACACCGCCACGAGCTGGTGGAGCCAGTGCACCGGCAACACCGGCGACTTCTCCTCCACCAACCCGCTGATGCTCGCCTACTACGGGTCGACGCCGGGCCCGATGCCCTACAACTGGGCCTACCAGACGATCTGGCAGTACAGCGACTCGGGCACCTTCCCCGGCGACCAGGACCTGTTCAACGGCGACTTCTCGCGCGTCCAGGCCCTCGCCAACGGGTAGCGCGCGGCGGGCACCCGGCGGCCGGGCCCAGGGGTCGAGCCCAGTGGTTCAGACCCTGCGCCCGGCCGCCGGGTGGTCCGCCACCAGCCCGTCCGCGTCGAAGACGATCTCCCGGCCGCCGCGCGGATCGTCGTGGCGCAGCACCGCGCGGGCGCCGTCGCGGCGGGCGAAGGCGTAGGTGTGGGTCTCGGGCGCCACCCGCAGGTCCGGCACCGAGACCCGGGCCACCGCGACGTCCACCGGGCCGCCGCCGCCGAGCAGGCCCTCGCGCAGCACCGGCAGCGTGCTCGCCAGCGGCGACAGGGCCAGGTCGCAGTCCAGCGCGCCGTCCAGCGCGGCCGCGTCGCCGCCGGGCGGCGGCAGCGCGAGGCGGCCCTCGGCGCGGGCGTTCACCGTCCACCGCCCCTCGGGGCGGCCGACGAGCTCCAGGGACCGGCGCCACGGCCCCGCCGCCTCGTCCTCGCCGTGGGTCCGGACGAGCAGCCGCGCGGTGATGTAGCGGTCGCCGGTGGTGAGCTCGTACTCCAGCAGGTAGGGCACGTCGCCGCCGCCGATCGCGCTGCCCGCCGCCGCGAGCCGTCCCTCCGACAGGGTCACCTCGGCGAGTTCGGCGCCGCGCTCCTTCACCCACACCAGCGATCGCGTCATGCCCCCAGTGTGCTCGCGGCCCCGCCGGCCAACCCTTCAGCGCGGGACGTCCCCGGCTGTCAGGGGGCGACATTAGACTCCGGGACGTGGCAGGCCGGATTCGCAATGAGGACATCGCGCTCGTACGTGAGCGGTCACCCATCCACGAGGTCGTAGGGGAGTACCTCCAGCTGCGCAACGCGGGCGGTGGCAACCTCAAGGGCCTCTGCCCCTTCCACGACGAGAAGTCGCCCTCGTTCAACGTCACGCCGTCGCGCGGGCTGTACCACTGCTTCGGCTGCGGCGCCGGCGGCGACGTCATCAAGTTCGTCCAGGAGCTCGACCACCTGTCGTTCGGCGAGGCGATCGAGCGCCTCGCGGGCAAGGCCGGCGTCCAGCTCCGCTACGAGGAGGGCGGCTACACCCCGCGCCAGGACGGCGGGCAGCGCGCCCGGCTGCTGGAGGCGCACCGCGCCGCCGCCGAGTGGTACGCCGAGCAGCTCGCGGGCGCCGACGGCGCGATCGGGCGGAGGTTCCTGTCCGAGCGCGGGTTCGAGGCCGCCGACGCGGCCGGGTTCGGCGTCGGGTTCGCGCCGCGCGAGTGGGAGGGCCTCGTCCGCCACCTGCGCGGCCGCGGCGTCACCGACCAGGACATGATCACCGGCGGGCTCGCCAAGGAGGGCCGGCGCGGCCCGATGGACCGCTTCCGCGGCCGCCTCATGTGGCCGATCCGCGACCTGTCCGGCGACGTCATCGGGTTCGGCGCGCGCCGCCTGCACGACGACGATGACGGCCCCAAGTACCTCAACACCCCCGAGTCGCCGCTGTTCCACAAGGGCAACGTGCTCTACGGCGCCGACCTCGCCAAGAAGGAGATCGCCCGCCGCCGCCAGGCCGTCGTCGTCGAGGGCTACACCGACGTGATGGCCTGCCACCTGGCGGGCGTCCCGACCGCCGTCGCCACCTGCGGCACCGCGTTCGGCGACGAGCACATCAAGGTGCTGCGGCGGCTCCTGATGGACCAGGACGAGTTCCGCGGCGAGGTCGTCTTCACCTTCGACGGCGACTCGGCCGGGCAGAAGGCGGCGCTGCGGGCGTTCGCCGACGAGCAGAAGTTCGTCACGCAGACCTTCGTCGCCGTCCAGCCCGACGGCCTGGACCCCTGCGACCTGCGCATCCGGAACGGCGACGCGGCGGTGCGCGACCTGGTCGCCTCCCGGCTGCCGCTGTTCGAGTTCGCCGTCCGCAACGCCATCCAGGAGAAGGACCTGAACACCCCCGAGGGCCGGCTCGCCGCCCTCGACGCCGCCGCGCCCGTCGTCGCCGGCATCAAGGACCGCGCGCTCCGCCAGATGTACGCCGTCAGCCTCGACCGCTGGCTCGGCATCATGGACGAGCAGTTCGTGCTCGGCCGCGTCCGCGAGCTCGCCGCCCGCCGCGCGGCGCAGCCCCGCGGGGGCGCGCGCGGCACGGGGCGCGGCGGCAACGGCGCCCCGCCGCCGGAGCCCGCGCCCGAGCGTCCCGCCTACGACCCGAACGACCCCGAGGTGCAGCGCGAGCGCGAGCTGCTGAAGATCGCCATGCAGCGGCCCGGCGTGCTCGGCCCGGTCTTCGACGGGGTGCCCGCCGAGGTCTACATCGCCCCGCCGCACGCCGAGGTCCGCCGCGTCATCGGCGCCGCCGGCGGCACCGCCGCGGCGGGCCGCGACGCCGAGTGGGTGGCGCTGCTCCGCGAGACCGCCCCGAACGACCAGGTCAGGGGGCTGATAACGCAGCTCGCAGTGGAACCGGTGCACTCCGCGCATGAATCGGAGGACCGATACGCCGGTGAGCTGCTGGCCCGGATCCAGGAGCGCCAGCTCACCCGGCAGATCGCGGACGTCAAGTCCAAACTCGGACGGCTCAATCCGGTCGAGCAGGCCGAGGAGTACAACCGGCTCTTCGGCGATCTTGTCGCGCTTGAGCAGCAGCGACGGGTGTTGCGCGAGCGCGGCCTCGGGTCGCAGTAAGTCAAGGGACAGCAAAATGGGTCCTGTGATCTAGGGCCGGGCTGACGCACACTGTCCACGTGGGCCCTTCGGTGCTGCCAAGCGAGGCGCCATCGGTTGACCAGGTGGCGGACCTTGTCGCGCGTGGTAGAGAGCGTGGCGGAGTGACGGTGGACGACGTCGCCGCCGCACTCGATCGCTCCGACTTGCCGGACGACTCCCTGGAGAGGATCGTCCGACTGCTCGCCGAGCAGGGGGTGGAGGTCCTCGAGTCTCCTCACGAGACCGAGGACGTCCAGCGAGCGGACGAGGGAGACCTCGGCAAGCGGGCGCCAACGAGCGACCTGGTGCGCATCTACCTGAGGGAGATCGGTCGCGTTCCGCTGCTCACGGCAGAAGATGAAGTCGAACTAGCGAAATCGATCGAGGCGGGGCTGTTCGCGGAGGAGAAGCTGGCGCACGCCGGCGGCCTCTCCCGCGGCGAGGCCCTCGACCTCGAACTGCTCTCCCGCGACGGTGCGCGGGCGAAGCAACGCCTGATCGAGGCGAACCTGCGCCTGGTCGTCTCGATCGCCAAACGCTACGTGGGCCGGGGAATGCTCTTCCTCGACCTCATCCAGGAGGGAAATCTCGGACTGATCCGCGCGGTCGAGAAATTCGACTACACCAAGGGATTCAAGTTCTCGACGTACGCCACCTGGTGGATCCGGCAGGCCATCACCCGGGCCATCGCCGACCAGGCCCGCACCATCCGCATCCCGGTGCACATGGTGGAGACCATCAACAAGCTGGTGCGCGTGCAGCGCCAGCTCCACCAGGACCTCGGCCGCGAGCCGCTGCCCGACGAGATCGGCCTGGAGATGGGCCTCACCGCGCCGCGCGTGGTGGAGATCCAGCGGATCGCCCAGGAGCCGGTGTCGCTGCAGTCGCCCATCGGCGAGGAGGACTCCGACCTCGGCGACTTCATCGAGGACTCCGACGCGGTCGTGCCGATCGAGGCGGCCGCGTTCATCCTGCTCCAGGACCAGCTGGAGGACATCCTCGGCACGCTGTCGGACCGCGAGCAGCGCATCATCCAGCTGCGCTTCGGGCTGACCGACGGCCACCCGCGCACGCTGGAGGAGGTCGGCCGCGAGTTCGGCGTGACCCGGGAACGGATCCGGCAGATCGAGTCCAAGACGCTCGCGAAGCTGCGCCACCCCTCGCGCGCGCAGATGCTTCGGGAGTACCTGGACTAGGCGCGTCCGCGAAGGCGCCCCCCGCCCACGGGGAGCGGGGCGGGGGGGGCGCCTTCGCGCGCCCGGCCGGACATTCGTGGCAGAACGTCCGCCGGGTGGTCTACCGTGAGGCCATGTCCATGCTGATCGTGACCACCGACGCCCTGCCCGGTTTCGAGATCCGCAGCGTGCTCGGGGAGGCGCTCGGGACGGCCGTGCAGCCCGACGGGCCGGCCCGCGGCGGCCAGCCGGGCGGCGCGCCGAGCAGCGCGACCTTCCGCGTCGGCGGCGACCAGCCGGCCGGGCTCGGCGCCGCGCGCCGCGAGGCCGTCGAGCGGCTCGCCGAGGACGCCCGCCGCAAGGGCGCCAACGCCGTGATCGGCATGAGCTTCGACACCGCCGCCCTCGGCGGCGCCCACGAGGTCTGCGCCTACGGCACCGCCGTGTGGGCCGAGCCGGTGCAGAACACCGGCTACCCGCAGCAGCAGCAGCACCAGCAGCACCAGCCGGGCCCGTCCTACAACGACCCGCAGCACTCGGGCACGCCGCCGATGTACGCGCGCAACCTCACCATCGGCCTCCACGACCAGCGCTGAGACCCCCGGCGGAGGCCCGGCACCGGCCGGTCAGCCGTGGGCGGCGCGCTCGGCGCGGATGCGCGTGACGACGTCCCCGGCCTCGGTCTTCACCGCGTCGAGTTCGCGCAGGTAGGACCAGTAGTCGGGGTGCGCGCCGGTCAGCGTCCGCGGCGCCCGCTCCAGCCGCGCCACCAGCCCGTCCAGCACCCGGACGTGCTGCGGGGCCGCGCCGCCGGGCTGCGCCATCGCGAGGCGCTGCGCGTCGCGGACGGCGAACCGGGCGGTCCGCGCCGCCCCCTCGGGGTCGGCGGCGACCTCGGCGAGCTCGGCGACGCGCCCGGTGACCTGCGCGGCCCGCCGCTCGGCGCCGTTCAGCTCGGTGCGCGCCGCGGTGACGGCCCGCTGCGCCTGCTTCCACTCGGCCCGCGCCACGTGCGCCGACGCCTCGTTCAGCCGCTCCCGGGCCCGCTCGACGGCCCCCGCGACCGCCTCGGGCGCGCCCCGCAGGTCCTGCCAGCACGCCTGCGAGTAGCCGCGCAGCAGCGTCTTCATGGCGTCCTGGACGGCTCCGACCCGCGTCTCCACCATGTCGGAGCGGGTCCGGACGGAGGCGAGGGCGTGGCGCGTCCGCTCGGCCTGCTTCGGCAGATCCTCGGCGGCCTCGCGGGCGCGCTCGGCGGCCTGCCGGACCTCCTCGGCCTTGTCCATCGCGCCGTTCAGCCCGAGCCCGCCGAGCCCCTGCGAGCCGAGCCGGGCGAGCCCGTCGCGGGCCGTAGCGAGGTCGGCCTCGGCGTCGGAGGCGTCCAGCCCGGCCGCGCGGGCCGCGCCGACGGCGGCCTCGGCGGCCGCGGCGGCCGCGCGGGCGGCGGTCAGCTTCGGCGGCAGCCGGTCGAGGGCGGCCTCCAGCCGGGACATCCGCCCGGCGAGGCGCTCGGCGAACCCGCCGAGGTCGGCGTTGACCTTGCCGAGCCGCTCGGTGACGGCGCCGAAGCCGCGGCGGGCGGCGTCGTACTCGGCGGCGGTGCGGTCGCGCTCGTCGAGCCGATGGGCGTCCACGACGGCGATGTAGGCGACGGCGGCGGCGTCAGCGGCCTCGGTCAGCGCCGCGAACTCGCGCTGGGCGGGCGCCGCCGCGGCGGCGTCGAGATCGGCGTAGACCTGCACGCGGCCGCGCAGGTACTTCTGCGCCTGGTCCATGTCGTAGAAGGCGGTCGCCGCCGCCTCCTTGGCCGCCAGCGCCGCGTCCTCGCCCGCGGCCGCCCGCCCGCGCCGCCGCTGGTCGCCCGATCCCCGCACCACCGCAGCCTCCTCTCGGTCCTCCGAGCCTAGTCGGGGCGCGCGGGGCGCGGAATCACCGCCCGGGCGGAGGAACGATCACAACGGGCAGGCGTTCGGGAACGGATAGCATCGCTGCTACGTCGGTTATGGCGGGGGCGCCCGTCCGGCGCCCGACCGCATGCGATCGAGGAGGCACAGTGGGCGTCAGCCTGACCAAGGGCGGAAACGTCTCGCTCACCAAGGAGGCCCCCGGCCTCACCGCGGTGACCGTGGGGCTCGGCTGGGACCTGCGCACCACCACCGGGGCCGACTTCGACCTGGACGCCGCGGCGCTGGTCCTGGACGCCGCCGGCAAGATCATCACCGATCGGCACTTCGTGTTCTTCAACAACCTGCGCAGCCCCGACGGCGCGGTCGAGCACACCGGCGACAACACCACCGGCGCGGGCGAGGGCGACGACGAGCGGATCAACGTCAACTTCGGCGCGCTGCCGGACACCGCCGACCGGGTCGCGTTCGCGGTGTCGGTCTACGAGGCCGACGCGCGCGGCCAGAACTTCGGCCAGGTCCGCAACGCCTACATCCGCGTGGTGAACCAGGCCGGCGGCGCCGAGCTCGCCCGCTACGACCTGTCCGAGGACGCCTCCACCGAGACGGCCATGGTGTTCGGCGAGCTTTACCGTGCGGGCGCCGATTGGAAGTTCCGGGCCGTCGGTCAGGGGTATGCCTCTGGTCTGGCCGGCATCGCCATGGACTTCGGCGTCACCATCTGATCCCCGTCCGGGGCTCGCGCGCACAGCAGGCAGACCAGAGGAGTTGTCGATCATGGGAGTATCGCTCGCCAAGGGCGGAAACGTCTCGCTCAGCAAGGCCGCGCCGAACCTGACCGCGGTGTCGGTCGGGCTCGGCTGGGACGTGCGGGCGACGACGGGCGCCGATTTCGACCTGGACGCCTCGGCGCTCCTGCTGGGCGCGGACGGCAAGGTCATGTCCGACCGGCACTTCGTGTTCTTCAACAACCTGCGCAGCCCCGAGGGCGCCGTCGAGCACACCGGCGACAACCTCACCGGCGAGGGCGAGGGCGACGACGAGTCGATCAACGTCGACCTCACCGGCGTGCCCGGCGAGTGCCAGCGGATCGTGTTCCCCGTCTCCATCTACGAGGCCGACCGGCGCGCCCAGAACTTCGGGCAGGTCCGGAACGCCTTCATCCGCATCGTCGACCGGTCCGACGGCAACGAGCTGGCCCGGTTCGACCTGTCCGAGGACGCCTCCACCGAGACGGCGATGGTCTTCGGCGAGCTCTACCGGCACAACGGCGAGTGGAAGTTCCGCGCCGTCGGCCAGGGCTACGCCTCGGGCCTCGCCGGCATCGCCATGGACTTCGGCGTCAACGTCGGCTGAGCGCCGATCCCCGCAACGAACAGAAAACCCACATGATTCTTCGCACCTTCGGGTGGTCCTTCGCCATCACCGCCGTCGGCCTGGCCGCCGCCCTCCTCTACCAGGGCGGCACCGGCCTCGCGCTGGTGGCGGTGCTGGCCATCCTGGAGATCTCGCTGTCGTTCGACAACGCCGTGGTGAACGCCAAGGTGCTGGACCGGATGAGCCCGTTCTGGCAGAAGATCTTCCTGACCGTCGGCATCGCCATCGCGGTGTTCGGCATGCGGCTGGTCTTCCCGCTGCTGATCGTCGGCATCACCGCCAAGCTCGGCCCCGTCGAGGCGTTCGACCTGGCGCTGAACGACCAGCACCGGTACGAGGAGCTGATGCACAACGCCTACCCGATGATCGCGGCGTTCGGCGGCATGTTCCTCATGATGCTGTTCCTGGAGTTCGTCTTCGAGGACCGCGAGGAGCGCTGGCTCGCCTGGCTGGAGCGCCCGCTCGCCCGCATCGGCAAGCTGGACCAGCTCCCCGTCGTGGTCGCGGGCGGCGCGCTCGCGCTCGTCGCCTCGTTCTGGGCGGAGAACCCGGGCAACGTGATGATCGCCGGCGTGCTCGGCATGATCACCTACATCCTGGTGAACGGGCTCGGCGAGCTGTTCGCCGAGGCCAACGAGGAGGACGAGGACGGGGCCGACACGTCCCCGGGCCACTCCGGTCCGAGCGCGCTGGCGCTCGCCACCGGCAAGGCCGGGTTCTTCCTGTTCCTCTACCTGGAGGTGCTGGACGCCTCGTTCTCCTTCGACGGCGTCATCGGCGCGTTCGCCATCAGCACCGACCCGATCATCATCGCGCTCGGCCTCGGCATCGGCGCCATGTACATCCGGTCCCTGACGGTCTTCCTCGTCCGCAAGGGCACCCTCAGCGAGTACGTCTACCTGGAGCACGGCGCGCACTGGGCCATCGGCGCGCTCGCCGCCTGCATGCTGATCAGCATCGGCCACCACGTGCCCGAGTGGGTGACCGGCGGCCTCGGCGCCGGACTGATCATCGCCGCGTTCGCCACCTCGGTGGTGCGCAACCGCGCCGCGGGCGGCGGCGGCACCATCGGCGGCGGCGACGCCGGCGACCAGGACGCGCGGCTGCACTCCAGCCGGGTCTAGCAGAGCCAAGGAGTTCCCCACCTCATGTCCGTCTCACTCACCAAGGGCCAGAAGGTCTCGCTCGCCAAGCCCGGCGGCGGCACCCTGACCAGGGTCCGGATGGGCCTCGGCTGGGACGCCGTCCCGAAGAAGGGCCTGTTCGGCCGCGGCAGGGCGCCCGACATCGACCTGGACGCCTCCTGCCTGCTGTTCGACGCGAGCGGCAACCTCGCCGACGCCGTCTGGTTCCGGCAGCTGCGCAGCAAGGACGGCGCGGTGCTGCACACCGGCGACAACCTCACCGGCGCCGGCGAGGGCGACGACGAGGTGATCAACGTGGACCTGGCCGCGCTGCCCGCCAGCGTCGCCCAGCTCGTGTTCACCGTGAACTCCTTCACCGGCCAGGACTTCTCGCAGATCGCCAACGCGTTCTGCCGGCTGGTCGACGAGTCCACCGGCCAGGAGATCGCCCGCTACGAGCTGAGCGGCTCGGGCGGCCACAACGCGCAGATCATGGCGAAGGTGGCCCGGGACGGCGCGGGCTGGTCGATGACCGCGGTCGGCGCCACCGCGACCGGCCGCACCTTCCAGGACCTGCTGCCCGCGGTGACGCAGCACCTGTGACGCCGGCCCCGGCGCGGCCCCGGGGCCGCGCCGGGGCCGGGCCAGGGCGCCGACCTGCGGGCCCGTCGCGGAACCGGCGTCCCGGCGCGCCGTCGTGAGGTCCCGGAAGGGACCTATCATGGGATCGACGGGCTCAATGGGGGGAATTGCGTGGATGCGGCACTTTGATCACATAGATACCGCTCTGCGCAAGCACCTGTTCTTCCGCCACCCCCGCGGCTTCGACCGGCACGACGACCCGGCGGTGCTCGCCGTCGCGCTCGGCGCCACCCTCTACACCCCGGCGATCCGCCCGCGTCTCGCGGACGACGTCGCCAAGGCCGCCGCGCGGGGCGTGACGAGCCTGGTGGTGTGCCTGGAGGACGCGGTCGCCGACGCCGACCTGCCCGCCGCCGAGGCCAACGCCGTCGCCCAGCTCCGGCTGCTGCACGAGCGGGGCGGCCCCGCGCCGCTGCTGTTCGTCCGGGTCCGCGCCCCCGAGCAGGTCGGCGACCTCGTGGAGCGCCTCGGCGACGCCGCCGCGCTGCTCACCGGGTTCGTCCTGCCCAAGTTCACCGGCGCGTCCGGCGGCCCGTTCCTGGACGCCGTCGCCGCCGCCGCGGACCGCACCGGGCTCCGGCTCCTCGCCATGCCGGTCATCGAGAGCCGCGAGGCCGTCCACACCGAGACCCGCGCCGACCTGCTGCGCGAGGTGGCGCTGCTGCTCGCCAAGCACCGCGAGCGGATCCTCGCCGTCCGGATCGGCGCGACCGACATGTCGTCGGCGTACGGGCTGCGCCGGCCGCCCGACCTCACGATCTACGACATCGGCCCGGTCGCCGGGGTGATCGCCGACGTGGTGAACGTCCTCGGCCGCGCCGACGGCACCGGCCACGTCGTGACCGGCCCGGTCTGGGAGTACTTCTCGGCGGGCGAGCGGATGTTCAAGCCGCAGCTCCGCCAGACGCCGTTCGAGGCGCAGCAGGCCGTGCCGCTCCGCAGCCGCCTCATCGGCACCGACCTGGACGGGCTGATCCGCGAGGTGCACCTCGACAAGGCCAACGGGCTGACCGGCAAGACCGTCATCCATCCGAGCCACGTGGCGGCGGTGCACGCCCTGTCGGTCGTCACCCACGAGGAGTACTGCGACGCCGCCGACATCCTCGGCGTCGCCGGGGGCGGCGCGATGGCCAGCTCCTACGCCAACAAGATGAACGAGGCGAAGCCGCACCGCGCCTGGGCCGAGCGGCTCATGCTGCGCGCCCACGTGTTCGGCGTCGCCGCCGAGGACGTCACGTTCGTCGAGCTGCTCGAAGCGGCGGGCGCCCGGTGAGGCGCGGCGGCACCTGGCCGGGGGAGTGGGTCTCCGCCCGGCTCGGCGTCCGGGTGACCGGCGACGGCGTCGACGACCTCGTCGGCCTCGCGGTGCGCCGCAACCCGCGCCGCGCCCACCTGCTGGTGTCCGGCGTCCTCGGCAAGCACGTCCCGACCGAGCCGCGCCTCGTGTACGGGGCGGGGCTGCTGCTCGGCGAGGCGGTCCGGCTGCGGCTGCGCGGCCGCGACACCGGCGCCGAGCAGTACCTGCCGTTCCTCGCCAACGCGCTGCGCGGCACCCGCGGCGCGGCGGGCGCGCTCCGCGACCGGCTGCGCGAGCCGAAGGGCGGCGTGGACGCGGTCGTCCTCGGCTACGCCGAGACCGCGACGGCCCTCGGCCACGCCGTCGCCGACGCGCTCGGCGACGCCTACTACCTGCACTCCACCCGCCGCCGCCCCGGCGCCGGCCGCGACGTCTACGGCGGGTTCGAGGAGGAGCACAGCCACGCCACCGGCCACCTGCTGGCGCCCGCCGACCGCGCCGCGTTCGACCGGGACGTCCCGGTGGTGCTGGTGGACGACGAGCTGTCCACCGGCCGCACCGTCCTCAACACCGTCCGCGCCCTGCACGCCGCCCGCCCCCGGTCCCGCTACGTCCTCGCCGCCCTGGTCGACATGCGAAGCGAGGCCGACCGGATGCGGCTGCGCGACCTGGCCGCCGAGCTCGGCGCCCGCATCGACGCCGTCAGCCTGGCCGCGGGCCGCGTCGAGCTGCCCGTCGGCCTCGCCGAGTCCGCGCGGCGGCTCGTGGACGAGCTGGCGTCCGGGCCGCCGGAGGTCGTGCCCGCCGGGGTGTTCGCGACCGAGCGCGTCGACCTCGGCTGGCCCGCCGGCGTCCCGGCGGGCGGCCGGCACGGCTTCGTCCGCGACGACCGGCTGCGGCTGGAGAAGGAGCTGCCGGAGATGGCGCGCCGCGTCGCCGCGCAGCTCCCGCCGGGCGCCGGGCGCGTCCTCGTCCTCGGCACCGAGGAGCTGATGTACGCGCCGCTGCGGCTCGCCGCCGCGCTCGCCGACCTGCTGCCCGCCGCCGATGTCCGCTTCTCCACCACGACGCGCTCCCCGGCGCTCGCCGTCGACGACCCCGGCTACGCCCTCCGCACGCGGCTGGTGTTCCCCGCCCACGACGACCCCGCCGACGGGCCGGGGGAGCGCTACGCCTACAACGTCGACGACTCCTTCGACGCGATCGTCCTCGTCACCGACGCGGCGGGCGACACCCCCGAGCTGGCCGCCGGGCTGCTGCCGCTGCTGGCGGGCCGCGCGCCCGTCCTGCTCGCGGTGATCCCCGAGGAGGGCGCGTGAGCGCGGTGCCGCTGCACGGCCCGGAGTTCGGCAGCTACGCCGCCGACGACGTGACGTGGCTGCTGACGGACCTGTCGGGCGCCCGCCTGGAGGCGCCGACCGAGGAGCGCGAGGCCGCCATCCAGGCGGGCCGCGCCCACTACGCCGAGTCGCTGCCCGTGGAGTACCAGCCGGGCCCGGCCTACCAGCGGCTGTTCCACGACGCCCTCGCCGCGTCCGCCGAGCGCCTCGCCCACGCGACCGGCCTCATCACCGAGCTGGTCCTCGCCGAGCGCGGCCCGGACGCCGTCCTCGTCTCGCTGGCCCGCGCGGGCACGCCCGTCGGCGTCCTCGTGCGCCGCTGGGCGCGGTTCGCGCACGGCCTCGACCTGCCGCACTACGCCGTCAGCATCGTGCGGGGCCGCGGCATCGACACCGTCGCCCTGGACCACCTGGCGGCCCGCCACGACCCGTCCCGGGCGATGTTCGTGGACGGCTGGACCGGCAAGGGCGCGATCACCCGCGAGCTGGCGGCCGCCGTCGCCGGCACCGGCTTCCCGGCCGACCTCGCGGTGCTGGCCGACCCCGGCCACTGCACGCCGCTGCACGGCACCCGCGACGACTTCCTCATCCCGTCGGCGTGCCTGAACTCCACGGTGTCGGGCCTGGTCAGCCGCACCGTCCTGAACGCCGACCTGATCGGGCCCGGCGACTTCCACGGCGCCAAGTTCTACGCCGAGCTCGCCGGCGCCGACGTGTCGAACCTGTTCCTGGACACCGTCTGCGCCCGGTTCGGCGACGTCGCTGAGCGCGTCGCCAAGGACGCCCCGGCGCTGCTGGCCGCCGACCGGGCGCCCGACTGGTCGGGCTGGGAGGCGGTCCGCCGCGTCGGCGCCGCGCACGGCGTCGACGACCTCAACCTGGTGAAGCCGGGCGTCGGGGAGACCACGCGGGTGCTGCTGCGGCGCGTCCCGTGGAAGATCCTCGCCCGCGCCGACGCCGGCGCCGACCTCGCCCACATCCGCCTCCTCGCCGAGGAGCGCGGCGTCCCGGTCGTGGAGGTCGCCCCGGACGACCTCCCGTACGCCTGCGTCGGCCTCATCCACCCCCGCTTCGGCCAGGGGGCCGTCCAGTGAGCGTGGGCGGCCGCGCGTCGTCTGGACTGACGAGCGCAGGGAGCCTGCGACCGGAGCGAGGAGGGAAGGCGGCGCGTGAAGCGGCCGCCCACCGCCGAGCGGAGGCGAGGCAATGAGCACGGTCCTGGTCTGCTCGGATCTCGACCGGACGATCATCTACTCGGCGGCGGCGATGGGGCTGTCGGGGCCGGACGCGGCGTTGCCGCGCGTGCTCTGCGTCGAGTTCTACGGCGGTGCGCCGCTGTCGTACATGACCGAGACGGCCGCCCGGACGCTGGAGGAGCTGGCGCGCGCCGCGGTGCTCGTCCCCACCACCACCCGCACGCCCGAGCAGTACGCGCGCGTCCACCTGCTGCCCGAGCCGCCCGCCTACGCGATCTGCGCGAACGGCGGGCACCTGCTGGTCGGCGGCGTGGACGACGGCGACTGGGCGGCGGCCGTCCGGGGCCGCCTCGCCGAGCAGGCCGCGCCGCTCGCCGAGATCACCGCGTACCTGGCCGGAACCGGCGACGGGTTCGTCCTGAAGCGCCGCACCGCCGCCGGCCTGTTCGCCTACAACGTCGTCGACCGGGCCTCCCTCCCGGACGGCTGGCTCGCCGACCTGTCGGGCTGGTGCGCCGAGCGCGGCTGGCGGACCTCGCTGCAGGGCCGCAAGGTCTACTGCCTGCCCGGCGGGCTCACCAAGGCCGCCGCGGCCGCCGAGGTCGCCGCCCGTACCGGCGCCGCCGCGACGCTCGCCGCGGGTGACTCCCTGCTGGACATCGAGCTGCTGGAGGCCGCCACGTGCGCGCTGCGGCCCGCGCACGGCGAGCTGCACGACGCCGGCTGGACCTCGCCGCGCACGGCCGTGACCGCGGCGTCGGGCATCGCGGCGGGGGAGGAGATCGTGGCCCGGCTGCTCGCCCTCGCGGAAGACCTTTCCGCGGTTCCCGCCCCCCGGTAGGGAATCGACGGCCCCGCAGGGGTCGCGGACGCGGCCGTCCCCGGCGACAATCACGGTGGACCCAAGGGTGGCGACGAGGCGATCGGGGGTTCGCGCAGAGATCATGAGTGCCCGTCTCACCGGCGACGAGACCGCGCTCTGGCAGGCCGCTGCCAGGGTGCTGGACGCCAACTGGACCGGGGCGGCGACGGTTCCGTCCCCGGGCCTGTACCCCCACCAGTGGAGCTGGGACGCGGCCTTCGTCAGCATGGGCCTCGCCCGGCACCGCCGCGACCGCGCCGAGCGCGAGCTGCTGTCGCTGTTCGGCGGCCAGTGGGCCGACGGGCTGCTGCCGCACATCGTCTTCAACGGCACCCTCGCCCGCGACGCCTACTTCCCCGGCCCCGACCTCTGGCACAGCGAGCGCCAGGGCGCCGCGCCGAACGGCGTCCGCACGTCGGGGATCGTGCACCCGCCGCTGCACGCCCTCGCCGCGCTGCGGCTGCACGAGACCGCCGCCGACATCGAGCGGAGCCGCGCGTTCCTGCGCCGCCTGTATCCGGCGCTCGCCGCGCAGCTCGGCTACCTGGCCACGTGCCGCGACCTGGACGGCAGCGGCCTCGTCGCGATCTGCCATCCGTGGGAGTCGGGCCTGGACAACAGCCCGGCGTGGGACCGGCCGCTCGGCGCGCTCCGGCTGCCGCCGACCGCGTACGCGCCGCGCCGCGTCCCGCGCGCGCTGCCGACCGGCGAGGACTACGACCGCTACGTGTGGCTCGTCACGCTGCTCCGTGATGCGGGCTACGCCCCGTCCTACCTGCGCGACGAGCATCCGTTCGCGGTGCAGGACCCGCTGGTCAACGCGACCTACCTGGCGTCCGCGCACGCCCTCGCCGAGATCGCCGAGATCGTCGGCGCCGATCCGGTGCCGCACCGCGAGCGCGCGCACCGCGTCCACTACGCGCTCCTGGAGCGCCTCTGGGACGGGGAGACGGGCTGCTTCCGCGCCCGCGACCTGCGCGACGACCGGCTGCTGCCGGTGGTGACGCTCGCCTCGTTCGGGCCGCTGCTCGACCCCGAGCTGCCCGCGCCGATCGTCCGCAACCTGGTCGACCTGCTCTTGTCGGCGCGCTTCGCGGGCGCCGCCGGCTACCCGGTGCCGACCTGCGACATCCAGGCGCCCGCGTTCGACCGGGGCGGCTACTGGCGCGGCCCGACGTGGGTGAACACCAACTGGCTGATCTGGTTCGGGTCGGTCGCGCACGACCTCACCGTCGTCGCGGACCTGCTCTACGGCTCGACGCTGCGGCTCGTCCGCCAGTCGGGGTTCCGCGAGTACTTCGACCCGTTCGACGGGACGGGCCGCGGCAGCCACGACTACAGCTGGTCGGCGGCGCTCGTCCTGGACCTGCTGGGCGCCCGGCGCGGCTCCCGCGCGGCCTGATCGCCTACGGTGGGGCCATGCGCCTTCTCGGGTCCTCCCGGCTCCCCGCCGCCGTCCGCGACCGCCTCGACCTCGCCCGGGGCGAGCGGGCCCTCGCGTCCGCGCCGACCCGGGGCGGCTCGCACGTCGTGGCGACCTCGCTGGCCCTGCACCTGCCCACCGCCGAGGGCGGCTTCGCCCGCGTCCCGTGGGAGCGGGTGGACCAGGCGTCCTGGAAGGACGGGTGGCTGCACGTCCAGGAGACCTCGGGCGGCGCCGGGCACCACGTCCGGCTCACCGAACCGGGCTCGGTGCCCGAGACGGTCCGGGAGCGCGTCACCTCGACCGTCCTCGTCACGCAGAACGCACCCCTCCCCGGCGGCGGCGCCGTCCGGATCGCCGGACGGCGCTCGCCCGCCGGGGGCGAGGTGCGCTGGTCGATGGTGTTCGAGGCGGGCGCCGACCCCACCGACCCGGGTCTGCGCGCCCGTGCGGAGCAGGTCCTGGAGGACCTGCGCCGCCAGACGGGCCTTTAGCGCGGCTGCCCGGTCCCCTTGGGGCCCGAGGCGAGCGGCGTGCCGGCGGGCTCGGCCGTGACCGGCGGGGCCGGGGCGGGCTTCGGCGCCGGAGCGGGCTTGGCGGTGGAGTCGTCGGACGAGCCGAGGCCCGGCACCTTGTCGCTGACCTTGGCCGGGACCTTGTCGCGCGCCGTGGCGGCGAGCTCGGTGGCCTTGTCCTTGGCGGTGCCGGCGGCCTGCTGCACGTTCGGGTTCTCGGTGAAGCGGCGCGCGTACTCCTGGATCTGCGCGTACCGCTCGCGCCCGGCCTTGGTGCCGAGCACGTAACCGGCGGCCGCGCCGGCGAAGAACGAGAGACGGATCTTCATGTGGGGACCCCCTTGGTCGTTGGTGACGGCCCTCTACCCCGGAAAATCCGACTCACCCATCGGCGTCGATATGGATGCGCGAACCACTGCTCGGATGCGCTAATCTAAACGTGCTGCCGGGGACGGAAGAGCCCCGGGAGCAGCGACGATCCCGCGTAGCTCAATCGGCAGAGCAGCCGGCTGTTAACCGGCAGGTTAGTGGTTCGAGTCCACTCGCGGGAGCCACTCGACGCCAGGGCCGCCCTCCATCCGGGGGCGGCCCTGGCGCGTTTCTCAGGCCGTGGCGCGGGCCAGGACGCAGAACTCGTTGCCCTCGGGGTCGGCCATGACGGTCCAGGGGACGTCGCCCTGCCCGATGTCGGCGGGCGCCGCGCCCAGGGCTTGCAGGCGGGCCACGTGCGCCGCCTTGTCGTCGCCCCGGTCGGGGGCCAGGTCGAGGTGGAGGCGGTTCCACCAGGTGCGCGCGGCGGGGGTGCGGAGGAACTCCAGGTAGGGGCCGACGTTCGCGGGCGAGCGCAGGCGGACGTGGTCGCCGGTCGTCTCGTGCGCCGTCCAGCCCATCGCCTCGCCCCAGAAGCGGGCGAGGGCGCGCGGGTCGGCGCAGTCGACGACGACGGCGGCGATCGGACCGGTGTCCCGGTAGAGGTCGCGGGGTTCCAGGACGCAGAACACGTTGCCCTCGGGGTCGGCCAGGACCGTCCAGGGGACGTCGCCCTGGCCGATGTCGGCGGGGGTCGCGCCGAGGTCCCGGAGGCGGGCGATCAGTCCGGCGTGGTGGGCGGGGGAGGTGGTGGCGAGGTCGAGATGGACGCGGTACCGGACGGTTCCAGGGTCGGGGACGGCGACGACGTCCAGGCAGACGGCGGTGGGGTTCGGCCAGGCGAAACCGGCGGGTTCGACGTGGGTCACGCCGGGTTCGCGGCCGGCCGCCGCCCAGCCGAGCGCGTCCGCCCAGAACCGGCCGAGCGCCGCGTCGTCGCGGGCCTTGGCGTTCACCTGGACGAGTTGCAGAGCCATCCGGTGATCGTAAGGGCCGCGCGCCCCGGCCGCCCCCTCGTCCGGCCGGGGCGCGCGGCGGTCTACCCGGCGGCGGGGACGGAGCCGCGCCGCACGCCGACGGCGGCGAGGACGGCGCCCGCCAGGCAGAGCACGGCCGTCACGGCCGCGGCGGTGTGCACGCCGTTCATGAACGCGTGCCCGCTGCCCTCGACGACGGCGGCGCGCAGCTGCTCGGGCATGGACGCCGAGACGGGCGCGACGCCCATCGACACGGCGTCCTCGGCCTCGCCGAGCCGGGCGGCGGCCTGCGCGGGGACGCCGGCGCCGGTCAGCTCGTCCACGAGCGTGCCGCCGACCCGGCCGCTGATCAGCGACACCAGCACCGAGGTGCCGAGCGCGCCGCCGACCTGCAAGGCCGTGGCCTGGAGGCCGCCCGCGACGCCGCCGTCCCGCACCGGCGCGTTCCCGACGATCGCCTCGGAGGACGCCGACATCACCATGCCGACGCCGAGGCCGAGCGCGACGAACGGCGGCCAGAACGCGCCGTAGGCCGAGTCGCTCTGCCAGGTCAGCATCCACAGGGACGCGCCGGCCTGCAGCAGCATGCCGATCGGCATCGACACGCGGGCGCCGAACCGGTCGGTCACGGCGGCGCCGAGCGGCGCGGCGACGACCGAGGCGAGGCTGAGGGGCAGCGTCCGGACGCCCGCTTCGACCGGCGAGAACCCGCGCACGTTCTGCAGGTACAGCATGATGAAGAAGATCGAGCCGAGCAGGGTGAAGAAGTTCACCGCGGTGATGACGGTGCCGATCGTCAGCGCGGGGCTGCGGAACAGCCGCATGGGCAGCAGCGGGTGCTCCCGCCGCGTCTCGTGCCGGCAGAACAGCGCGAGGACCGCCAGGCCGGCGGCGAGCGAGCCGAGCGTCCCGGCGGCCGTCCAGCCCCACGTCTCGCCCTTCACCACGCCGAACACCAGCACGACGAGGCCGAGCGCGAGCAGCACGACGCCGCCGACGTCGAAGCGGTGGTGGCCGGTGGAGTCGCGGCTCTGCGGCAGCACGAACGCGCTGACGGCGAGCGCGAGGACGCCGACGGGCGCGTTGATGTAGAAGACCGACTCCCAGCCGACGTGCTGCACGAGCAGCCCGCCGACGATCGGGCCGAGCGCGGTCGACACCGACGACACCATCGCCCAGATGCCGACGGCCATGCCGAACTTCTTCGGCGGGAACACCGCGCGCAGCAGGCCGAGGGTGTTCGGCATGAGCAGGCCGCCGAACAGGCCCTGGAAGGCGCGGAAGACGATCACACCGGCGATCGAGCCGGACAGCCCGATCGCGACCGAGGCGAGCGTGAACCCGGCGACGCCGACGAGGTAGAAGGTACGGCGCCCGAACCGGTCGCCGAGCTTGCCGCCGAGGATGAGCGAGGCGGCGAGGGCGAGCAGGTAGGCGTTGGTCACCCACTGGAGATCGGCGGTCGAGGCGTGCAGCGCCCGGCCGATCTCGGGGTTGGCGATGGACACGACCGAGCCGTCCAGCCCGACCATGAACAGGCCGAACGCGACGGCGACGAGCGTGAGCCAGGGGTTGGCCCGGCGCCCGGACGGCGCCGGGGCGGCGCCGCTCGCGGGCAGGGTCGATGAGCCCGTGGGGGCAGTGGACATGGAGGAGCCTTGTCTTCGGGAGCGCGCACGCGGGCGCGGAACGTTCTTCGGGAAAGGAGGGATCAGCCGCGGAGGGCGGGCAGCGACGCCGCGAGCGCCGCGAGCGCGCCGGTGGCCGACCCCAGCGCGGCCTGCTCGCCGTCGCTGAGGGCGCGGAGGGCCTGGGCGAGGAAGGCGCGCTTCAGCCCCTCGACCTCGGCGAGGCGCTCCAGCATGAGGGGGGTCGGCAGCAGGTGCGCGACCCGCCGGTCCCCGCCGTCGGCGCGGCGCTCCAGCAGGCCGTGCCCGACGAGCTGGGACACCAGGGCGCTGGCGTTGTTCGGCTTGACCAGCAGCGCGGACGCCGCCTCCCGCACGGTGACGCCCGGCTGCTCGGCGACGAGCCGGAGCAGCGCGAGCTGCCCCTCGGGCAGCGGCGGGTAAGGGAGCGTCTCCCGCACGTGCCGCTCCATCGCCCGGTTCAGCGCGGGCAGCAGCGGCACCAGGGCCGCGGCCGTGGCGTCGATGTCCTGCGCGGACGGGCGGGAGGCGGTCACCGGGCGATAATACCTATGAAGAGATACCTATGCCAAAATACCTGTCCCCGTAACCGCCTCCGGCCTGCGCGGCGGGCTCTAGGCTCGCCCCATGGACGCGTGGCGCGATTTCACCGAGACGCTGCGCGGCTGGACCGTCGAAGACCTGGGCGGACTGCTCGCGCGCCGGCCGTGGCTCTCAGCCGGGAGAGCGCCGCGGAGCCTCGCCGACGCGGCCCGCGCGCTGCTGTCGGACACCTCGACGCGGCTCCTGCTGGACGCTCCGCTCCCGCTCGTCCAAGTCCTCGCCGAGGCCGTCGCCCTCGTCGACGCGTCGAACGACTTCGACCACGACTTCGCGTTCTTCGCGTCCGGCCTGCCGGGCCTGCCCGCCCTCCCTCCGGTGACGCTGGAGCGGGCCGCCCTCGCCGCCCGGTTCGCGCACGCCGAGACGGCCCCGGACGGAACGGGCTTCGCCGATGTGCTGCGGGAGCTGGAGCGGCGCGCCCTGCTCGTCCCGGTGGCCGGGGACCGCCTCGCCATGCCCGCCGTGATGATGACACTGCTGGACGCGCGGGGCGCCTACGAGGAGCCGTCGGTCTTCGAGGCCCTGACGCGGGAGTTCGCCGCCCCCGCCGTCCGGCGCATCGCCGGCACCCTCGGCCTGCCCAACGGCACGCGGACGGTGAGCGACAACGAGATCGCGCTCCTGCTCGGCGAGCCCGGCCTCGTCCGCGAGATCGTCGCCGGCGCGCCCGCCGAGGCCCGGCGGATGCTCCAGCGGCTCGTGGACGAGAGCTCGGGGCTCGGCACCCACTGCTTCCAGCGGGACGGCGCCCGCTTCGTGTTCCGGGACGGCGGATCGGGCGACCCCGACACCGACTGGCTCGCCGCGCGCGCCCTCATCGTCCCGCTGGACGACGACATCGCGGTGGTGCCGAAGGAGGTCGCCGACGCGCTGCGCGGCGCCGCCCCGCTCCCCGAGCTCAGCCTGTACCCGGGAGCGCTGCCGTCCGGCGCGCTGCCTCCGGGGGAGCCCGCCGGGCAGGCGCAGGCGGCCGTGCTGGAAACGCTCGACCGGGTCGGCGCGCTGCTCGCCGAACTGGCCGGACGGCCCGCCGCGCCGCGCAAGTCCGGCGGTCTCGCCGTGCGGGAGACGGCGCGGCTGGCCAAGGCGCTCGGCGCCGCCGAGGACGAGGCACGCCTGTGGATCGACCTCGCCGCCGCGGCCGGTCTGCTGGCCGTCTCCGGCGCGGGGCTCGCGCCCACCGCCGCCGCGGACCGCTGGCGCGCGGCGTCGCCGGGCGAGCGGATCGCCGTCCTCGTCGCCGCCTGGTACCGCCACGAGCTGGTCATCACGGACTGGCCGCGGGAGGACGACGCTCGGTCCGTGGCCCTGGCCGCCCCCGACGACCCGTCCGCTCCTGCGGTCCGCACCGCCCTGCTGGAAGCCCTCGCGACCCTGCCCGAGGGGCAGGGCGCGTCCACCGGGCTGGACACCCTGCTGCTGGCCGTCATCTGGTTCCGCCCCATGGCGTTCGCGTCCGCCCACGACGTGCCGCCCCGCCTCGACGCCACTTACGGCGAGGCCAGGGCGCTCGGCCTGGTCGCCGCGAACGCGCTGACCGGCCCCGGCCGGGTGCTGGCCGAGCGCGGACCCGACGAGGAGCGGATCGCGGCGGCCGTGGACGCGATGCTGCCGCCGCTCCAGGAGCGCGCCTACTTCCAGGCGGACGGGATCGCCGTCGTCCCCGGTCCGCCGGCGCCGCGCCTCGCCGCCCTGCTCGACGCCGCGGCCGAGCGCGAGGGCAGGGGAGGCGCGGCCGTCTGGCGCTTCACCGACGCGACGATCCGCGCCGCACTGGACGCGGGAACGTCCGGCGAGGCGCTGCTGGCGTCGCTCGCGACGGCCTCCGCCGTCCCGCTGCCGCAGACGCTGGAGTACCGGATCAAGGACGTCGCCGCCCGGCACGGCCGGGTCAAGGTGGTGCCCGTCGCCTGCTGCCTCCGCTCCGACGACGAGGCGCTCCTGGCGGAGCTGGTCGCGCACCGCGCGCTGGCGTCCCTGCGCCTGCGCGCCCTCGCCCCGACCGTGCTGGCCTCCGCCGAACCGCCCGCCGCGACGCTGCACGCCTTGCGCGCCGCCGGCTACGCCCCCGCCCAGGAGGACGGGACCGGCGCCCTCGCCGTCGAACGTCCCGCAGCGCCGGCGGCCGCACCCCGCCGCGCGGGCCGCCGATCCCCCGATCCTCTGGAACTGGCCCGCCGTCTACTCGACGGCTGAGGTCCGGTCCGGTCGGGACGCGCGCAGGGCGGTGTCCAGGGCGCTCATGAGCCGGGCGACGCGGTTGCCCGCCGCCGGGGCGGGCGGGTACCGGCACAGCACGTCGACCAGGGTGGGCGTGGCGCGCTGCCGGGCCTGCTCGATCGACCGTTCCGCGGCGGCGGGGTCGCCGCCCGCTTCCAGCTCGGCAATGCGGGCGGCGCTCGCGGCGGCGCGCAGGATGTGCCCCACCTGGGTGGCGCGCGCTATCGGATGCAGGTAGGCGGCGGCCGCGGCGTCGCCGGCGCAGCGCGCGGCGAGCCGCGCCGCCTCCGTGCCGGCCTCGGCGGCGGCCCGGTGCGCGTCCGTCGAGGCGGTGCGCTGGAGCCCGGTCCGTCGCGCGCCGTCGGCGAACGTGCGCGCCGCGTCCAGAGCCGCGCGCGGGCGGGGGTCGCCGGGGACGGACTTCTCGAACACCGCGAGGACGTCCTCGGCGCTGGTCGCCGCGTAGCGCGCCACGGCCCGCAGCTCGTCCATGGTCAGCTCGAAATCGCCGGACATCGTCGCCTCAGGACCGGGCGAAGGCGATGTCGAGGCGGTCGAAGGCGGTGGTGGCGCGTTCGCGGGCGCGGGCGGCCACGTCGTCGGCGGAGGCGCCGGTGAGGAGCTCGCCGACGTTCTCGCCGGTGAGGTGGCGGAGCGTCGCGGAAACCAGCGCGGCCATGAGGCGGGCGGCCTCGTCGCCGCCGAGGGCCTCGGCGAGGAGCTGCTCGCGCCGGTGCTGGCCGAGCTGGAAGCGGGCCATCAGGGCGGGGCTCTCGGAGACGAGGCGGAAGACGCCGAGGACGCTCGGGATGTCGCACATCCCGACCGCCGGGTCGCGCCCGTCGACCCGGGAGAGGTGCAGGTCGCGCAGGGCGCGCAGCGGCTCCGGGCTCTGTGCCGCGACCGCCGCGTCGTCGCCGACGTGGTCCTCGGCGGGCCCGAGGACGAGATCCTCCTTGGAGCCGAAGTAGTTGAAGAAGGTCATCTTCGAGATGTTGGCGGCGAGGGCGATCTCCGCCACCGACGTCTCCTCGAAGCCGCGTTCCAGGAACGCCTCCATCGCCGTGTGCCAGATCGCCCGCCGCGTCTCCGCCTTCTTGCGCTCCCGCAGTCCCATCTCAGCCATGGACAACACTGTACCAGGTCGAAAATTAATCTCGATAAAACTATTGACCGAGTACAAGATTCGGTCGTACGGTTCTCCCATGACGAACCCGATGACCGACGCCCAGCGCAAGGTCGGCATGCTGCTCTGCCTCTTGACGATCATCCTGGCGATCCTCGACCAGAACATCGTGACCTCGGCGATCGTGCCGATCGCCCGCGATCTCGACCCGGCCCACGGCGTCGAGCACGTCTCCTGGCTGGTGGCGTCGTTCACCCTCGCGGCCACCGCGGTGCTGCCCCTCTACGGCCGCCTCTGCGACCTGTTCGGCGCCCGGCCGGTGATGCTCGGGGCCATCGGCACGTTCCTCGCCGGCTCGGCCCTCTGCGGGGCCGCCCAGAGCATGACCGAGCTGATCGCCTTCCGGGCGGTGCAGGGCCTCGGCGCGGGCGGCCTGATGAGCGTGACGATGGTGATGATGGCGATGCTCAAGGGACCGGAGGAGAAGAAGGGCCCCGGCGGCGCGGCCGGCCTGGTCGGCGGCCTCGGCATGGCGATCGGCCCGCTGGTCGGCGGCCTGCTCGCCGACCACGCCGACTGGCGCCTGATCTTCTACGTGAACCTGCCGCTGGGCCTGCTGATCATCGCCGGGCTGCTGCTGGTGGTCCGCCTGCCCCGCGCCGCCCGCCCCGCGACCTCCATCGACTTCGCCGGCGCCGCGCTGGCCGCCCTGTTCGCCTCCGCCCTCCTGCTCGTCGCCGAATGGGCGGGCACCACCTACGCCTGGTCCTCGCCGCAGATCCTCGGGCTCGGCGCGGCGGCCCTGGCCACGCTCGCCCTGTTCCTGTGGCGGCAGGCGACGGCCGAGCACCCGATCCTGCCGCTGACGCTGTTCCGCGTCCCCGAGATCCGGCTCGGCTTCCTCGTGCAGGGCCTCGTCGGCGCGGCGATGCTCGGCGCGCTCGTCTACCTCAGCGTCTACCTGCAGACCGTCCGCGGCGTCGACGCCTCCGCGGCGGGCCTCTACCTGGCCTTCACCGCCGCCGGCCTGGTGGTCTCCGGCGTCCTCGCGTCCCGCCTGGACCTGTCGGACCGGACGTTCCTCCTGCTCGGCACGGTCCTGGCGGCGGCCGCCCTCGGCGGCATCGCCCTGATCGGGACGACCACCTCGCTCTGGCTGATCCGCGCCGACATGACGCTGTTCGGCCTCGGCCTCGGGTTCCTGCTCGGCCGCCTGATCACGGTCGTCCAGGGCGCCGCCCCCGCCCCCCAACTCGGCGTCGCCACCACCGGCATCCGCTTCTTCCAGTCCCTCGGCGGCGCCGTCGGCGCGGGCGCCCTCGGCTCCCTGCACACCGCCGCCACCCACCACGCGGCCGCGGCGGGCTCCTCCCCGGCGGCCTCGATCGTCTCCGGCACCCACGCCGTCTTCCTGGCGGCGTCCCTCCTCGCCCTCCTCGCCGCCGCCGCCGTCACCCGCCTCCCGAGCCGCACCGCCCCTGCTCCCGCTCCCGCACCCGCCGCCGTCCCCGACCCCCAGGAAGCACAGGTCGCCTGACTCCGGCACCCTGCTCCGCCCCATTGACCGGTGCCGCGTGTGCGGCCGGAGCACCGCTCCGGCCGCACACGCGGCACCGGTCATTCGAGACCCCGCCGCCCGATCTCCCGACAGAGCTCCTCAAGCGTGGCCGCACTGACGAGCCCGCGCGGCGTGGCGGCCCACCACGAGCGGGTGGCGTCGCCCCACCAGCAGGGGAGATCGGGAAAGCGCCTGCGGAACTGGCCGGGGGTCATCGGCGGGAGGTCGGACGCGGTGTTCCGGCGGCGGGCCTGCCCGGCGAGCGCGGCGGCGATCCAGGGACCGAGCCGCGCCGTGACCTGCCGGGCCGCGCGGGCCGGGTCGGAACAGGAACCGACGATCGAATCGGTGCTGGACAGGTAGCAGGGCCCACCGGTGGCGGGGTCGGCGACGACGGTGATCGTCTCGCCGAAGTCGGGAACGGCGGACGCGGTGACCCGCAGCGACGGGGAGCCGTGATGATCGTGGACGGCCGTCCGCCATCCCTCGCGGGCGAGGGCCTGGGCGAGCCGGTCCAGCGCGACGCGGGCATCGGGCCGCTGCCGCCACCGTGCGCGCGAGACGATGCGCCGCACCGTGCGCGCGACAGCGGCCGGGCCGCTCACCGGACCGTTCACCGGGCCGCTCACAGGAACGCCCGGCGGGGGAGCGGACGGCGCGCGGCACGGTCGCGCTCGATGCGAAGTTCCGCGCGGAGGGCTTCGGCGCTGGTGCGGATGACGGTCGGATCCACTCCGGCGGCCGGGTCGTGGAGTGTGGCCACCCAGTCGCCCAACCGCCCGTCGTAGCGCACGGACCGCCAGATCCGGTGGCCGGGGAAGTCGAGCCGCAGGGCGGCGAGCGCCAGGTCATCGAGGCGGGCGGGCAGGTTCGACAAGTCGATCACCTCGCAGGATGGTTTCTCTGAGTTACGGCTACTCAGCCTGCTGTGATCGGGTTATCGTCGAGAAGGGCCGGAAGCGCAGAGCGGCAAAGTCCCGGATCCCCTTCGGAAAGTCCCCCTGGTTTCCCTCCTCGCTCCCTGGAGATCGCCATGCCGCGCCGCCCCCGCGACCCCGGTGTCCCGCAGTCCCCCGCCGAGTACTTCGGCACCGAGCTCCGCGCCTACCGCGAGGCCGCCGGCCTCGGCCGCCCCCAGCTCGCCGCCAAGCTCGGCTACTCCGCCCAGTGGATCGGGCAGGTCGAGGGCGGCAAGGCCGGCTGCGCCCCCGGCGAGGAGTTCGCCAACGACTGCGACACCTGCTTCGGAACGAACGGCACCTTCCACCGCATCTGGAAGTGGAACCAGCAGGTGGGGCAATTGGAGGTGCTGCTGCCTGGCTTCGCCGAGTATCTGCGCCAGGAAGAACAAGCCGTGGTCATTCACAAGTACGAGGCCATGGCCATGCCGGGGCTTCTGCAGACACGCGAGTACGCCTACGAGATGCTCAAGGAAGGACGCTCGGCAGAAGAGACCGATGAACTGGTAAGCACGCGACTGCGGCGCGCACGCATTCTTGAAGGTGAAGATCCATGCCATGTGGTCGTTGTCTTCGACGAGGGCGCCGTGCGTCGTGCGGTCGGGAACCGAGGGGTCATGCGGGCGCAGGTTCAGCACCTGATCTGTCTTGCGCAACGCAGGAACGTGACGCTTCACATCATTCCCAGCAGCAAAGGCGTCCATCCGGGGCTGCCCGGAAGCTTTACAACATTGGAGTTTGAGGACGGCAGTCGATCCGCCTATGTTGAAGGGTACATGGGTGGGCAGTTGATCGAGCGGGGTGATGTTGTCCGCGGTTACGCACTGTGTTTCGACCTCATCAGGGGCGCCGCCCTACCGACGGATGAGTCCCTTGTGCTGCTCCAAACAATCTTGGAGGAACTATGCTGACTTCTGATTTGCACTGGCGAAAGAGTGGCCGCAGTTACAACAACGGCGGAGACTGCGTAGAGGTGGCTGACCTGGGGCTAGTGGAGTGGCGCAAGAGCAACCGCAGCACCGACATCGGCGGCAACTGCGTCGAAGTGGCTGGCCTGCCCCAACTTGCGTCTACGTGGCGCAAGGGCAGTCGGAGCTTTAATAACGGCGGTGACTGTGTGGAGGTGGCCGGCCTGCCTCACTCGGGTTCCGAGTGGCACAAGAGCAGTCACAGCTACGACAACGGTGGTCAGTGTGTTGAGGTGGCGCGCCTTACGCCGGCCATCGCGTTGCGTGACTCCAAGGACCCTGACGGGGCCAAGCTGATCCTGCCGTCCAAGGCGTGGCGGGAGCTCGTCGCGAGGATCTCCGAGGGCTCGCTCGACCTCGGCTGACGGCTCGGCTCGCGGACTGCGCGTGGCGAGGGGCGTGAGGACGGCTCTTCTGCGGGCATGTGGGGGCCATGAGGTTGTTCGTGGGGACGTCGGGGTGGCAGTACGACGACTGGCGCGGTGGGCTGTATCCGGCGGGGGTGGCCAAGAAGCGGTGGCTGGAGCGGTACGCCGAGTGCTTCGCGACGACCGAGCTGAACGCCTCCTTCTACTACCCGGTCGGGCGCAAGACGTTCGAGGGGTGGCGGCAGCGGACGCCCGAGGGGTTCGTCATGGCGGTGAAGGCCGGGCGGACCCTCACGCACCGGACGCGGCTCAAGGAGCCGCGCGAGGCGGTGGAGGCGATGGTCGAGGCCGCGCGCGGGCTCGGAGACCGGCTCGGGCCGTTCCTGGTGCAGCTCCCGCCGACGATGCGGGCCGAACCCGAGCGGCTGGACGCGACGCTCCGCGCGTTCCCGAAGGACGTGCGGGTCGCCGTCGAGCCGCGCCACCAGACCTGGTGGACGGACGAGGTGCGGGGCGTGCTGGAGCGGCACAACGCCGCGCTCTGCTGGGCCGACCGCGAGGACGCGCCCGTCGCGCCGCTCTGGCGGACGGCGGACTGGGGGTACCTGCGGTTCCACGAGGGGACGGCCGAGCCCTGGCCCATGTACGGCGAGGACGTCCTCGACGCCTGGCTGGAGCGCCTCGGCGAGCCGCGCGGGGACGACTGGTACGTCTACTTCAACAACGATCCCGGCGGCGCTGCGGTCCGCAACGCCGTGCAGTTCGCGGAGAAGGCGCGGAAGGCGGGCTGGGACGCGACCCGGACTCCGGCGGAGTTCCCCGAGTCGCTTCTCCAGCCCGCCTCGCGCGAGTGGAACACCCCTGACTAGGCGCGGGGCTAGGAGACCTTCTTGGCGTTCTGGATCGCCTTGGTCAGGTTCTCCAGGATCGGGGCGGCGCCCGCGTAGGAGAAGACCGGCTCGGCCTGCCAGCTGATGACCTGGTCCGCCTTGACGGCGGGCAGGTCCTTCCAGGTGGGCTTGGACTCCAGGTCCTTCGGCTGGAGGGCCTGGGTGCGGGCGTCCAGCAGGATCAGGTCGGCCTTGTACTTGTCGGCGTTCTCCCAGGACAGGCCCTCGAAGTAGTCGTCCTTGTCGAGCTTGTCCGGCACGATGATGTCGACGCCGAGCTGCTTGAAGTACATGAGGTCGCTGTTCTTGCCGGGGTTGGAGGCGTAGAACAGGTCGGCGCTGCCGGAGGCGGCGAGCACCTTCAGGCCGGGCTTGGCGGCCGCGGCGGCCTTGAGGCCGGCGGCGGCCTTGTCGAAGCGGGCCTTGTCGGCCTTGACCTTGTCCGAGTCCAGGTCGGCGCCGAGGGCCTGCGCGAGCTTGGCGTAGTGCTCGATCGGGGTCGGCAGCGGCGCCTCACCGGTGGCGACGCCGACCGACGGCGCCAGCTTGAAGATCTTGTCCTTGCTCTCGGCCGGGACGTAGAACAGGTTCGGCTTCACGAACATGTGGTCGACGAGCAGCTCGGGCCGGAGCGCGGCGTACTTCTCGATGTCGAACTCGCCGTAGGCGTTGCCGATGATGGTCGCCTTGTCCGGGTCGAAGCCGCCGATCTGCGCGTCGGGCGTGCCGTCCTTCTTCTTGGCGGGGCCGTAGACGCCGACGATCTGCTTGTCGATGCCGAAGTCGTGCAGGGCCGCGGCGGCGCCGACGTAGGTGACGACGCGGGTCGGCGCGGACTTCAGCTCGATCTTCGTGCCGCGGTCGTCGGTGTAGGTCCAGGGGCCGCTGGACGCCTTGGCCTCCGCGGCGCCCTTGTCGTCGGAGCCGCAGGCGGTGGCGGCGAGGCCGATCGCGACGGCGCCGGCGGCCGCCAGCAGGCGGCGGCGGGTGAGGGGGGTGGGGCGGTGGAGCGACATCACGGTCCTTCGGGATGAACAGAATAGGATGCCCGATACCGGGCGTTTCGGGCTTAGGTTAACCTAACCTAAGCCAACGTCCCGGAGAGGCCCCCTGTGACCACCGCCATGTCCCCGGACCGGACGGCGGCCCCCGTGCGCGCGTCCGGCAGCCGGGGCCGCCGCGCGGCCGGCCTGCTCGGCGCCCTGCTCGTGCTCGGCGCCGTCCTCGCCCTCAGCATCGCGGTCGGCGCCCGGCCGCTGCCGCTCGGCCAGGTGTGGGACGGCCTGTTCCACGAGGGCTCGCCCGCCCGCACCGTCGTGTACGAGCTGCGCCTGCCGCGCACGCTGCTCGGCCTGCTCGCCGGCGCCGCGCTCGGCCTCGCGGGCGCGGTGATGCAGGCGCTCACCCGCAACCCGCTCGCCGACCCCGGCGTCCTCGGCATCAACGCGGGCGCCGCCGCCGCCGTCGTGACGGCGCTGTCGTTCCTCGGCGTCACCTCCTTCCTCGGCCTCGTCTGGTTCGCGTTCGCGGGCGCCGGCGCCGTCGCCGTGCTGCTGTACGCGGTCGGCGGCGGCCGCAGCGCGACGCCCGCGCGGCTCGCGCTCGCGGGGTCGGCGCTGAACGCGGCGCTGTACTCCTACGTGAGCGCCGCCCAGCTCCTGGACACCGCCTCCCTGGACCGGATGCGGTTCTGGACGGTCGGCTCGCTCGCCTCCGCCGACGCGGGGACCGTCGCCCGGCTCGCCCCGTTCGTCGCCTGCGGCGTGGCGGGCGCGCTGCTGGTCGCGCGGCCGCTGAACGCGCTGTCGATGGGCGACGACGCCGCCCGCGGGCTCGGTGCGAACCCCGCGTGGACGCGCGCCGCGTCGATCGCGGTCGTGACGCTGCTCTGCGGCGCCGCGACCGCCGCGTGCGGCCCCATCGTGTTCGTCGGGCTGATGGTGCCGCACCTCGTCCGCCCGTTCACCGGCCCCGACCTGCGCTGGCTGCTGCCCTACAGCGCCGTGCTCGCGCCCGTCCTGCTGCTCGTGTCCGACGTCCTCGGGCGCGTCCTCGTGCGGCCGTCGGAGCTCCAGGTCGGCGTCGTGACGGTCGTGCTCGGCGGCCCGTTCTTCCTCTACTTCGTGCGCAGCCGGAAGGCGGCCGACTCGTGAACCACGTCCGTGCCGGGGGAGTGTCGCTGCGGTTCCGGCCGCGCGCGATGGTGGTGACGGCGCTGCTCGCCGCCGCCGCCGCGGCGCTCGCCGTCGTCGCCATCGGCGGCGGCGAGTTCTCGATCGGGCCCGCCGACGTGGTGCGCGTCCTGCTCGGCGGCGGCGACCCGGCGGACGCCTTCATCGTCCGCGAGCTGCGGCTGCCGCGCGCGGCGGCCGCCCTCGCCGTCGGCGCGGGCCTCGGCCTGTCCGGCGCGATCTTCCAGTCGGTGTCGCGCAACCCGCTCGGCAGCCCCGACTTCATCGGCATCGGGCAGGGCGCGTCGGCGGGCGTCCTCACCTCGATCGTGCTGTTCGGCGCGGGCACCGCCACCGCCGCGACCGGCGCCGTCGCGGGCGGCCTGCTCGCCGGCGCGGCCATCCTCGCGATCACCGGGCGGCGCGGCACGCACGGCCAGCGGCTCGTGCTCGTCGGCGTCGGCGTCGCCGCGATGCTCACCGGCGTCAACAGCTACCTGCTCACCCGGGCCAGGATCGAGGACGCGGCGCGCGCGGTGCTCTGGCTCACCGGCAGCCTGGACGGCCGCGACTGGGCCGACACCGGGCCGCTGCTGATCGGCCTCGCCGTGCTCGTCCCGGCCGTGCTGCTCTGCTGCGCCCGCCCGATGCGGATGCTGGAGATGGGCGACGACGCCGCGCACGGCCTCGGCGTCCCGGTCGGCGCGGTGCGCGCCGGGCTCCTCGCCGCCGCGATCGTGCTCGCCGCGCTCGCCTCCGCCGCCGCCGGGCCGGTCGCCTTCGTCGCCCTCATCGCGCCCCAGCTGGCGCGCAAGCTCACCCGCACGCCGGGGCCGAACCTGCTGCCGTCGCTCTGCACGGGCGCGGTGCTGCTCGCCGCCGCCGACCTGGCGGGCCAGCGGGCCTTCCCCGGCCACCAGCTCCCGGCCGGCGTCGTCACCGGCCTGCTCGGCGGCGGGTACCTGGTGTGGCTGCTGGTCACCGAACGCAGAACGGGACGGATTTGAACGACACGCCAGCCATCGCCGCCCGGCTCGCCGGGACCGGCCTCACCCTCGGCTACGACAAGCGCACCATCGCCCGCGACCTGGACGTGGCCGTCCCCGACGGCTCCTTCACGGTGATCGTCGGACCGAACGCGTGCGGCAAGTCCACGCTGCTGCGCGCCCTCGCGCGCATCCTGAAGCCGGCGGCGGGCGAGCTCGTCCTCGACGGGCGGGCGCTCGCGTCCTGGCCCGCCAAGAAGCTCGCCCGCACCCTCGGCCTGCTCCCGCAGACCTCCATCGCGCCCGACGGGATCAGCGTCGCCGACCTGGTGGCGCGCGGCCGCTACCCCCACCAGGGGCTGCTGCGGCAGTGGTCGCGCGAGGACGAGCGGATCGTCGCCGAGTCGATGGCCGCGACCGGCGTCGGCGAGCTCGCCGAGCGCGGCGTCGACGAGCTGTCGGGCGGCCAGCGCCAGCGAGTGTGGATCGCGATGGCGCTCGCCCAGCAGACCCCGATCCTGCTGCTGGACGAGCCGACGACCTTCCTCGACATCGCCCACCAGATCGAGGTCCTCGACCTCTGCGCCGCGCTGCACGAGCAGGGCCGGACGGTCGTCGCGGTGCTGCACGACCTGAACCACGCGGCGCGCTACGCCACCCACCTGATCGCCATGCGCGGCGGGCGGATCGTCGCCGAGGGCGCGCCCGGCGAGGTGGTCACCGCCGCCCTCGTCGAGGAGGTGTTCGGGCTGCCCTGCCGCGTCATCGACGACCCGGAGACCGGGACGCCGCTGGTCGTCCCGGCGGCGCGGCGGAACGCGGTCGCGGAACCCGAAAGTTAGTTGTACTCTTAAAACCGTTATAGCGGTACAACCACTTGGGGGCTCCGTGCCCGACCTCTCCTACCGGCGGCGCCTGCTGGTGCTGGCGATCTGCTGCATGAGCCTGCTGCTGGTCAGCCTGGACAACACCATCCTCAACGTCGCGCTGCCCTCGATCCGGCGCGACCTCGGCGCCTCGGTCGCCGGGCTGCAGTGGACGATCGACGCCTACCTCGTCGTGCTCGCCTCGCTGCTCCTGCTGTCCGGCTCGACCGCCGACCGGATCGGCCGCCGCCGCGTCTTCCGGGCGGGCCTGGCGCTGTTCGGCGCCGGCTCGCTGCTCTGCAGCCTCGCCCCGTCGCTCGGCTGGCTGGTCGCCGCGCGGATCGTGCAGGCGGTCGGCGGGTCGATGCTGAACCCGGTGGCCATGTCGATCATCACCAACGTGTTCACCGAGCCGCGCGAGCGGGCCCGCGCGATCGGCGCCTGGGGCGCGGTCGTCGGCGTCAGCATGGCGGCCGGGCCGGTCGTCGGCGGGCTGCTGGTCGACTCGGTCGGCTGGCGGGCGATCTTCTGGCTGAACGTGCCGATCGCCGCCGCCGCGCTCGTCCTCACCGCGCTGTTCGTGCCCGAGTCGCGGGCGCCGTCGCCGCGCCGCCCCGACCCGCTCGGCCAGCTCTGCATGATCGTGATGTTCGGCGGGCTCACCTACGCGATCATCGAGGCGCCCGGCCACGGCTGGGCGTCGCCGCGGGTGCTCGGCACCGCCGCCGCGGCCGTGCTCGCCCTCGCCGTCTTCGCCCGGCACGCCCCGCGTACCCGCGAACCGGTCATCGATCCGCGGTTCTTCCGCAGCCTGCCGTTCAGCGGCGCGGTGCTCGCCGCCGTCAGCGGATTCGCCGCGCTCGGTGCGTTCCTGTTCCTCAACAACCTCTACCTGCAGGACGTGCGCGGGCTGTCGGCGCTGCACGCCGGCCTCTACCTGCTGCCGATGGCCGCGCTCACGCTCGTCGCCGCGCCGCTGTCGGGGCGGATCGTCGGCGCGCGCGGGCCCCGCCTGCCGCTGATCGTCGCGGGCGCGGCCATGCTCGCCGGCACGGTGCTCCTCGCGGGCTTCGACGCCGAGACCCGCGACCCCCTGCTGTTCGTCTCCTACGTGCTGTTCGGCCTCGGGTTCGGCGCGCTGAACGCGCCGATCACCAACACGGCGGTGTCGGGGATGCCGCGCGCTCAGGCGGGCGTCGCGTCGGCGGTCGCCTCCACCAGCCGCCAGCTCGGGCAGGCGCTCGGCGTCGCGGTCGTCGGCGCCGTGCTCACGGCGGGGACGGCCGGGGGCGGCGGGTTCGTCGCGGCCGCCCGGCCCGCGTACTGGATCATCGCCGGGTGCGCGCTCGCGGTGCTGCTGGTCGCTACGATCACCACGGGCCGGAGGGCGCGCGCCAGCGCCGAGCGGACCGCCGCGCTCCTCGCCCCCGCCGAGCCGAAGACCCCGGCGGTCCAGCGATGACCAGCGACGCCGCGGCGCGCGCCTGGCGCAACCTCAACCTGGTGCTGCAGGAGCGCGGGGACCGGCGCCGCCAGGTCGTCGAGGAGTGCGGGATGAGCTTCTTCCGGGTGAAGGCGCTCCGCCGCCTGCGCGCCGGTCCGCTCGCGCTGCGCGACCTCGCCGCCGAGCTGATGAGCGACCGCCCCTACACGACCCTGATGGTGGACGACCTCGCCGGGCGCGGCCTGGTCGAGCGCACCCCGAACCCGGCCGACCGGCGCTCCAAGATCGTCGCGCTGACCCCGGCGGGCGCGGCGCTCGCCGCCCGCGCCGACGCCATCCTGGAGAGCCCGCCCGCCGTCCTGGACGAGCTGCCCCCCGAGGACCTCGCCGCCCTCGACCGCATCGCCGCCCGCCTCGCCGCCCTCACCGACCGCCCCCGCGACTGACCCTCGGTCACCCCGGCGACCGGCGGGTCACAGGAGTGACCCCCCGGTCGCTTGCCGTTGAGTTGCGGCGTGTTGGCCCG
>NZ_JAIBOA010000007.1 GCF_019458805.1 Actinomadura parmotrematis | reverse complement strand
GTGTCCAGCGTTGGGATGGACATCACCGCAAGTCGTCAGGGAGGCACGTGACGATGGCCGAGCGCGCACTTCGCGGCACCCGGCTCGGAGCGACGAGCTACGAGAACGATCGCAACACCGATCTGGCCCCGCGCCAAGAGGTGGACTACACCTGCGGCAAGGGCCACCGGTTCACCGTGACGCTCGCCGCCGAGGCCGAGGTGCCCGTGACCTGGGAATGCCGCAGCTGCGGCGCCACCGCCCTGCGGGTCGACGGGGAACTGCCGCAGACCAAGAAGAGCAAGCCCGCCCGCACCCACTGGGACATGCTCATGGAGCGCCGGACCATGGAGGACCTGGAGGAGGTCCTCGCCGAACGGCTGGCCATCCTGCGCGCCGGGCGCCGCAAGAGCGCCTGAGCCCCGCAGGACCCCGAGCAGCCCAGGGAAGCGAACAAACCGCACGACGCGATCGGACCGGACCCGCACCGCCATCACCGGACGGCGCGGGTCCGGTCCTTTTCCCGCCCCTGACCGGCCACCGGCCGCACGGCACGGATCCGCAACGCGCGAACGCGGGAAGCCAAGAGCCCGCCACCACCGTCCGGTGGTGGCGGGCTCTTGGCGTCGATCGCCGGGTCCTGCGCGGGTGTCAGGGGCGGTCGTCGTCGTGAAGGACCTCGCCCTGCACCACCGGGCCGCTGGGACGCTGCCCCTGCTCGGGCCGGCGCGCCGCTCCCCCGAACGGGAACCCCGCCCCCGGCACACCACCCGGCATCCCGCCCGGCATGCCCCCGGGCGCCGAGCCGAGCGGGGTGAACAGCTGCTCCTCGGCCTCGCGCACGCGCCGCGCGGCGTAGCGGCCGAGCGCGCGCCGCATCGGCGGGCGCGTGAACGGCAGCAGCAGCACCAGGGCCGCGACGTCGGTGAGGAAGCCCGGCATCATCAGCAGCAGCGCCCCTGCCATCACCAGCGCCGTGTCCAGCCCCTCGCGGCCGTTCCGGCCCGAGCGGCCCCCGCGGCCCCGGCGCCCCTCGATGCCCGGCGCGGCCGGCGGCGCCCCCGCCGCGGCCGTCCCGCCGAGCGCGGCGGTCAGCTCGCCCCACGCGCGGCGGCCCTCCCGCTGCACCAGCCAGCCGCCGAGCGCGGCCCCCGCCAGCAGCAGCAGGAACGTCCACCCGGCCCCGATCAGCGACCCCACCCAGATGATCGTCGCAATCTCCAGGACGGGGACCAGCAGCAGGGCGGGGACCAGTACGCGGCGCATGACTCCAGTTTCGGGTCGATCGGATGCCTACACCCCTGCCAACGCCGCGGGCCCCGCGATCGTTTCCGCCCGCGTTCAGCCCACCGCGATCACCACCGCCCGCCGGCCGGGACGGGACCCCGGGACGGCGCGGCGGTCAGGGGTTGCGGAGCTTGCGGGTGCGCTCGGTGACGCCCCACTGCGTCAGCCGCAGCATCGCCTCGCCCATGATGTCGCCGCTCATCTTGCTCGTGCCGTGCTCGCGCTCGATGAAGGTGATCGGCACCTCCACCACCTTCAGGCCCTGGCGCAGCGCCCGCAGCGCCATGTCGATCTGGAAGATGTAGCCGCGCGACACCACCTCGTCCAGGCCGATCTTCTCCAGCGTCGCGGCGCGGAACGCCCGGTAGCCCGCGGTCAGGTCGTGCAGGTCCACGCCCAGCATCACGCGCGCGTAGGTGTTGGCGCCGCGCGACAGGGCCTCGCGCCGCTTGGGCCAGTTGACGACCTTGCCGCCGGGCACGTACCGGGCGCCGATCACCAGGTCGGCGTCCACCAGCGCGGCCAGCAGCGTCGGCAGCTCCTCGGGCTGGTGGGAGCCGTCGGCGTCCATCTCCACCATGACGTCGTAGCCCTGCTCGGCCGCCCAGGTGAAACCGGCGATGTAGGCGGCGCCCAGGCCGTCCTTGGCGGTGCGGTGCAGCACCTTGATCCCGGGGTCGGCGGCGGCCATCGCGTCGGCCAGCTCGCCGGTGCCGTCCGGGCTGCCGTCATCGACGATCAGCATGTCGGCGGCCGGCACCGCGGCCCGCACCCGCCCGGTGATCCGCTCGATGTTCTCCCGCTCGTTGTAGGTCGGGACGATCACGAGCACCCGCCCGAGGCCGGCCGGAATCTCCATCGCTGCTCAGTTCCCCTCGTTCTTCCTGCGTCCAAGTACCCCGGCGGCCGCCGCCGCCCCGAGGCCGAGCGCGGTCAGCGCCCACTCCGGCCCCGCCCCGGCCCGGTCGGCGACCGTGCGCCCGGTGCGCGCGGCGACGCCCGCCACCGCGACGTCCGGCACGAACTCGCGGGAGCGGTGGATCATACGGCCGTCGGGCGCCACGATCGCGCTGATCCCGCTCGTGGCGGCCACCAAGATCGTACGGCCGTGCTCGACCGCCCGCAGCCGCGACATCGCGATCTGCTGCGGCGGCAGGGTGGTCCTGCCGTAGGTGGCGTTGTTGGTCTGCACGACCAGGACGTTCCCGCGCGCCACGTCGCGGACCTCCTGGTCGTAGGCGACCTCGAAGCAGATCACGTCGCCGATGTCCACCGGCCCCAGGCGCATGACGCCCGAGCGGGTGCCCTTGGCGAAGTCGCGCGGCACCAGCTCGAACCTCTTGATCATCTTGGTGAGGACCTCGCGGAACGGGACGTACTCGCCGAACGGGACGGGATGGCGCTTGACGTAGTAGTTCCCCGGTCCGGTGCGCGGATCCCACACGATCCCGCGGTTCTCCACCTTCGTCCCGTCGGGGGTGTCGACCAGCGCGCCGACCAGCACCGGAACGCCGATGTCCTTGACCGCGCCGTCGATGGCGGCGTAGGCGTCGGCCTCGCGGTAGGGGTCCAGGTCGCTGGCGTTCTCCGGCCACACCACCAGCTCGGGCCGCGCGACGGTGCCCGCCCGCACCTGCGCGGCCAGGCGGCGGGTGGCGCTCACGTGGTTGTCCAGGACGGCGCGGCGCTGGCCGAGGAAGTCCAGGCCGAGGCGCGGCACGTTGCCCTGCACGACCGCCACGGTCACCGGCCGGCCGCCGGTGGGGACCGGGATCGCCAGGCCGCCGCCCACCAGCAGGGCGCCCCCGGCGGCCGCGACGGCCACCGGCCGCCACACCGCCCGCCACACCGCCCGCACCAGGACGCGCGCCCCGCCGCCGGCGGGGCTCTCCTCAGGACCGGCGGAGCCTTCCTCAGGGGCGGCGGTGGCGCTCGCGCGGTGGGTGCGCAGTGCGGCCGCGACCGCCAGCGCCGCGTAGGCGAGCAGGCCGCCGATCAGGGCGGTCACGAACGTCACCAGGGGCGCGCCGCCGAGCGCGGCGTAGGGGGTCAGGGGGGTCGCGGTCTGGCTGAAGGCCAGCCGCGCCCACGGGAAGCCGCCGAAGGGCGCGCGGCCGCGCAGCGCCTCGTCGGCCACCCACAGCGCCGCCGACCACACCGGCCAGCCCCGCAGCCGCGTCACCAGCGCGCCGAGCGCGCCGAGCGGCAGCCAGTACAGCGCCTCCACCAGCGACAGCCCGGCCCAGGCGTCCGGGCCGATCCTGGCGATGCCGGTCAGGACCGGCAGGAAGAACGCCAGCCCCGCCAGCAGCCCGAGCCAGGCGCCGGTGCGGGCGCGCTGCCCGTACAGGGCGGCCGCCAGCATCGCCACCCCGACCGGGGCGAGCGGCGTGAGGTCCTGGGGCGGGAACGCCGCCCACATGAGCGGCCCGGCGGCCACCGCCAGCAGCGTGCGCGGCCAGCCCGCGCGGCCGCCGCGCCGCAGGACCGCCGCCCGGCCCACCCCGGGCCCCGGGGCGGGCGGCGACTCGGGCTGCCGCCCGGAGAGGGTCTCCTGCGCCACCATGGCTCCTGTCGGGATGTGCCGGGCCCGCTGCCGCGCCCGGACGCGCCGGCCGCTCGGCCCGCGCGGAAGAGTCGTCACCTGGAACGCTACCGGTCCGCGGCCACGATCACGACCGGGGGCCGATCACGATCGCCCCGCGGGCTCGCGCCGCGGGCCGCCGGGACGCGCCGGGGGCGCGCAAGGGTGCGGGCACGGGAAAAGGCCCGCGGCAACCATCGGGCCGGAGTCGTCCCACAGGCGGTGGGAACGGTGCTCCGTTTTCTCCTGGATGCCGGGGCCTCCCCTGGTCCAACCCCCCGCCCGATCGGGCGGCTCCACCCTGACGCGGCCGCGGTGCCCGCACCTGGCATGGACGTTCCGCGCGTGCGCTCCGCGCGCGGCCCCGTCCTGGCGCGGTATCCGGCGGCGCCGTGAGCGGCCGATCGGTGAGTCCCGTGCTGGACTGCAGCAAAACTACCCACTTCCGGGCCCTTGTCAACCGCCGTCTGGACTGCGACGACACCGTGTTCGCGCTGGTCGGCGCACCCGGGTCAGGGCACCACGACGGTTCCGGTCGCGGTGACGACCACGATCGGCTCGGCCAGCGCCTCGGCCGCCGACGGCCCCCGGTCGGGGCGGCCCCGGCACACCACCCGCGCCTCCAGCGCCAGGGTGCGGCTGCGGCGGCCGACGCGGGTGACGGTCGCGCTGGCCTCCAGCACGTCCCCGGCCCGCACCGGCGCATGGAAGATCACGTCCTGGTAGCCGGCGAACAGCCCCTCGTCGCCGTCGGCGCGGATGCACACCTCGGTCGCCACGTCCCCGAACAGCCCCAGGGTGTAGGCGCCGTCGACCAGGTCGCCGGCGTAGTGGGCGTGGGCGTAGGGGACGTAGCGGCGGTGGGTGACGGTCAGGCCCTCGCGCGGGTCGGTGCTCACAGGTCCTCGCCTTCGAGATCGGTGCCGTCGGTGCCGTCGGTGCCGTCGGTGCCGTCGGTGCCGTCGGTGCCGTCCTCGGCGGCGGTGCCGGCGGCCGCCCGGCCCGGGACCAGGGCGTGCACCAGGTAGGAGGCGACCTCGGCGGGCGTGGTGCCCTTGCCGAAGACGCGGTCCACGCCGAGGTCGGCGGGGGTGACGGTGTCGAAGCGCGGGCCCCCCACCACCAGCAGCGGGCGGCCCATGCCGGCGGCGACGGCGGTGGGGTACTCGGCGTGGAAGGCCGCCGCCATCTGCTTGGTGTTGTGCAGGTGGGCGTTGCGCTGGGTGACGACCTGGGAGACCAGCACCGCGTCGGCGCCCGCCTGCTTGGCGCGCGCCACCAGCTCCTCGACGGTGACCTGGGCGCCCATGTTCACCACCTGGATCTCCCGGTAGTACTCCAGGCCCTTCTCCCCGGCGAAGCCCTTGACGTTGAGGATCGCGTCGATGCCGACGGTGTGGGCGTCGGTGCCGATGCAGGCGCCGACGACGACCAGCCGCCGGTTCAGCCCGGCGCGCACCGCCCGGTTCACCTCGGCGGCGCCCAGCAGCGGGTACTCGCGTCCGGGCGGGGCGGGGATGGAGGCGTAGTCGATGAGGTGCCCGGTGCGGCCGTAGACGATGAAGAAGGTGAAGTCGGGGCCCATCGCCTTGGCGTGCACGACGCTGGCGGGGTCCAGGCCCATCTTGCCCGCCAGCTGCAGCGCGGCGGCCTCGGCGCGGCGCCCGAAGGGCACCGGCAGGGTGAACGACATCTGCACCAGCCCGTCGCCGGTGGTGTCGCCGTAGGGGCGGATGACCTGGCGGGTGTCGGCGGGCTCGGCCGGCGCGCGGGCCTCCGTCCCCACGGCGGCGGAAGCGGCGGCGGGGCCGGCGGGGTCGTGGGCGCTCATGCGGGCACCTCCTGTCCGGCCTGCCCGGCCGGTTCGGTGGACGCGGCGTGCGGGTCCTCGGCGTCCAGGATCGCGATCGCGGGGTTGTGGTAGCCGGGGGCGCGCTCCACGACGCCCTCCAGGCCCTTGCCGCCGTCGGCGGGGCGGCGGGTGACGCCGAAGGTGCCCTCGGCGATCGCGGTGAGCAGCCCGTCGCGCTCGACGCGCTCCAGCAGCTGCACCGCCTCCGACAGCACGCGGCGGGCGCGCTGCTGGACGAACCCGCCGGGGCGCGGGACGAAGTCCTCGGCCAGGTCGCCGCAGGCGTCGCGGACGTAGCGCACGTTCTCCAGCGCCAGGTCGCGGTCCGACAGCCACGGGGTGTGGATGCCCTCGGTCATCATCCCGATCAGGATGATCGACTGGTCGGTGAGCACGCCCGCCAGGTTGAAGAAGGCGTCCAGCAGGTAGCCGGCGAAGATGTTGCCGCTCATGTGCTTGGTCGGCGGCATGTACTTCAGCGGCGCGCCGGGGAACAGCTCGCGCACGAGCTGGGCGTGGGCGAGCTCCAGCCGGAAGGAGGAGGGCACCGCCGGGTCGATCTCGAAGGCGTGGCCGAGGCCGAGCTGGTCGTCGCGCAGGCCCGCCTCGTGCCCGAACCGCTCGTTGAGCAGCTGGCTGACCACGACGGTGTGCGCGGCGTCCACGGCGTCGGCGGTGGTGAGGTAGTTGTCCTCGCCGGTGTTGACGACGATGCCGGCGCGGGCGTGGACCTGCCGGGAGAAGCGCTGGTCGATGAAGGTGCGGCGGGGGTTGATGTCGCGGAAGATGATGCCGTACATGCAGTCGTTGAGCATCATGTCCAGGCGCTCCAGCCCGGCCAGCGCCGCGATCTCGGGCATGCAGAGGCCCGAGGCGTAGTTGGTGAGCCGCACGTACCGGCCGAGCTCGCGCGACACCTCGTCCAGGGCGGCGCGCATGAGGCGGAAGTTCTCCTGGGTGGCGTAGGTGCCGGCGTAGCCCTCGCGGGTGGCGCCCTCGGGGACGAAGTCCAGCAGCGACTGCCCGGTGGAGCGGATCACCGCGACGACGTCGGCGCCCTCGCGGGCGGCGGCCTGGGCCTGCGGGATGTCCTCGAAGATGTCGCCGGTCGCCACGATCAGGTAGATGAGCGGGCGGGGCGGGTCGCCGACCTCGCGCAGCATCCGCGCGCGCTCGGCGCGGCGGTGGTCGATGCGGGCGATGCCGGCGCGGGCGGCCAGGCCCGACGCCTCGCGGGCGGCGGCCGCGTCGTCGCCGGCCGGCAGGCGGAAGCGGGCGGTGCCGCGGGCGGCGGCGCGGGCCAGGTCGGCCAGGTCGCGGTGCGGGCCGGTGCGCAGCGCGTCCCAGACCGGCAGCGCGACGCCGTGCTCCAGGCCCACCTGGTCGCGCACCGCGTCGGCCAGGTGGTTGACCCACGGGCGGCCCCCGGCGTCGGCGCCGGCCAGCCCGGCCAGCCGCAGCAGCGCGCGCTCGACCGACACCGTGGTGTGGGTGCGCGCCATCGCGATGACGGGCTCGGCGGCGCGCGCGGCCAGCCGGCGGGCCGTGCGCACCACCTCGGGATCGAGGTCGAGTTTTCCTTCCGGCGCCATTGCCGTCTCCCTCCCGCGCGCCCGTGACGAACAATCGTCCGTATTGACGCGATCCATACGGGAGATCCTGCGGTATCGACCGGCCTCGACGCAAGAACATCTTCGCGGGGTCGAGGGCGGGCAATCCCCGGCCCCGGCCTGGGCAAAATCATGACCCCCTACTGATCGTGAACTTATACTCACTGCAAGTAGCGGGCCACGTGCCGCCCGCCCCGCGCCCTGACCGGCGCCACGATCTGCGAAATGAGGGTCATGCCCGCCTACCTGCTCGCCGCGGCCTGCGCGGTGGCGATCGTCTTCATCGCGAGCCGGCTCGTCAAGCGCGCCAGGCACGCCGCCGAGGACGCCGAGCCCGACGGCCCCACCAACAGCCACGCCGGCGCGATGCTGTCGGCCCTGTTCCTGCTGGCGTTCGCCATCGCCATCGTGGTGCCGTGGACGTCGGCGGACGCGGCCCGCATGAACACCAACGTCGAGGGCCAGGCGATCGTGGAGGCGTACTGGTCGGCCGCCCGGCTGCCGGCCGGCCAGGGCCGCCCCGTGCAGGCCGCGCTCACCGACTACGCGCGCTTCGTCCACGACAGCGAGTGGGCCGACATGCGCAAGGGCCGCCTGTCGGCCGACGGCTGGGCGCGCCTGGACCGGCTGCGCCGCGACGTCACCGCCCTGAAGACCACCGACGACGAGCCGCAGGACGCCCGCACCGCGCTGCTGGACCACCTCACCGAGATCGCCACCGCCCGCCAGCAGCGCGCCATGGACGCCACCTCCGCGCCGCCGCCGGGACTGCTGGCCATCACCGTCCTCACCGGCCTGCTGGTCATGGTGCTGCCCTACCTGGCCGGCGCGCGCCCCCGCGGCATGGCGCTCGTGCCGCTGTTCCTCATGGCGGCCCTGCTCGGCCTGGGGGTATGGCTGTGCTTCGACATCCAGCACGTGTTCTCCGGCGCGCTCGCCGTCGGCCCCGACGCCTACGCCGCCGCCCTGGCCGAGCTGCAGCGCGTCGCCGCGGGGGGCTGAGCGTGCGCCGCCTGCTGGCCATGATCCCGGCCGCGCTCGCCGCGGCGTCGCTGCTGCCGCTGACGGCGTCGGCGGCGCCGCCCCCCGGGCCCGGGTCGGGATCGGGCGAGGTGCTGGTGTGCGTGGGCGGCTCGGTCACGGTCCACGTCCACGACGACGTCCACGTCAACGTCGGATCGGGCGCGGGCTGCTCGCACGCCCCCGCGCCGCCGCCCGCCCCGGTCCCCGTGCCCCCGACGCCGACGCCCCCGCCGCTTCCCCCGCCGACCCCGACGCCGGTGGCACCGGTCGCACCGCCCCCCGCCACGCCCACGCCAGCGCCCCCTCGGCCGCAACCGACCACCCCGGCCCCCGCGCCCACACCCACACCCAAGCCCGAGGTCAGGAGGACGCCCACGCCGGCGCCCCCCGCGGCCGCACCGGCCCCCGCACCGCCCGCGGCACCGCCCGCGCCCGCCGCTGCGCCGGTGCCGGTGCCGCGCATCCCCGCGCCCGACCTCCCGGCACCCGACATCGCCGCGCCCGCGCCGCGTCCCCCCAAGCCGACCCTGGCGGCCGCGCACCGCCGGCCCACGTCGCTGCTGAAGCCCCGGCACCGGCGGCCGTCGCCGCTCGCCACCCCGCTGGTGATCGTCGTGCTGGCCGCCGTCATCAGCGCCGGCACCGCCCTGGCCTTCGCCCGCTGACCCCGCCGCGTCCCCGGCCGCCCGGGGGCGACCTCCACGCGCGTGCGCCGCACCGCCGCGCCGGGCGGCTCGGCCAGATGCGCGCGGAACGGCCGGGTGAGCCGGCGCGCGCTGACCCCGACGTGACCGGCCAGGGCGGCGACGCCGAGGTCGGCGCCGGGTAGCGCGCGGCCGGCTCGGCGGCCAACAGCCAGTGGGTGGTGGCCCGCCGCCCGCATGCCGGTGATCCGCACGACCGCCGGCGCGGCGAGGACCGCCGCGGCGGCCCTCGCCCCCTCCACCGCGATGAAGGTGGCTGCCCCCGCCGCCGCTACAGGCCCGGGATCTCGCCGTTGCGGAAGGCGTCGACGAACAGGCGGTGGTCGTCGCGGACGATGACGGCGTACTCGGTGCCGAAGGCGACCATGTCGGCGACGAAGGCGTCCTCGCGGTCGCCGATGACGCCGTTGATGGCGTCCTCGACCTGGAAGCCGACCAGGGTGTGGTCGGAGTCGAAGTCCGACACGCAGTGGATCTTGGCGGTGGCGCGGCCCAGGTCGTCCAGCACCGACAGCATGTCCGCCGGCTCGATCAGCCCGCCCCAGTCCAGGTCGGCCTCGTAGGGCGACAGCTCCTGCACCACGTAGCCGACGCCGTCGATCTCGGTGTACCCCAGCCACGGGTCGGTGTTGGCCTGCAGGGCGCGCCGCGACACCGCCGTGCGGTGCCCCTCGTGCTGGAAGTAGGCGCGGATGCGCTCGTCGTCGACGACCCGGCTCGGCGCGGCGACGTTGCCCTGCTTCATCGACAGGATGACGTCGTTCTCCAGCGCCTGCGTGCGGCCCTCCACCAGGATGTTGTACGCCGACAGGCCCGCCGACCCGATCCCGAACCCCGACGAGCCCACGATGTCCTTGATGTCGTAGGTGAGGCTGCCGAACCGCTTCTCGCTCGGGATCGTCGCCAGGTACGCCTGGTAGGCCTTCTCGACCTTGGCGCGCTCGGCCTCGTCCAGCCGCCGCACCCCCGCCCCGTGCTTGAACCGCCGCTCGCTCTCCTCCACCAGCGTCATCCCGTCCAGCAGCTGGACGCGCGCCGACGACAGCGCCCGCACCAGCACGTCGCGGACGTAGCCGTCGGTGTTGTCCAGGGTGAGCGCGAAGGAGTAGTCGTCGGCGTGGGTGGCGTAGTGGCGGACCTGGTCGACGTAGGCGCGCACGTAGGTCTCGATCAGGCGGCGGATGTCGGCGTCCGACACCGCCTTGCCCCACGCCAGCAGCGCCAGGCTCGCCACCAGCCGCTTGACGTCCCAGGTGAAGTGCCCGACGTAGGCCTCGTCGAAGTCGTTGACGTCGAAGACGAACACCCCGTCGGCGTTGAGGTAGGTGCCGAAGTTCTGCGCGTGCAGGTCGCCCTGGATCCACACCCGGCCGGTCCGCTCGTCGGCCCAGCGGTCCTCGTCGTCGACGACGTCGGCGTAGAACAGGCACGCGCTGCCCCGGTAGAAGGCGAACGGGTCGGAGGCCATCTTGCGGAACCGGCGCCGGAACTCGGCCGGGCTGCGCTCCATCAGGCCCGCGAACGTCTCCACCAGCACCCCCACGATCTGGCTCTTGCGCTCCTCGGGGTCGCGGGCGCGCAGGGTCTCGGTGATGCCGGCCATCGGCGTTCTCCTCGCAGGAAGGGGGGCTGTGCGCGCTATTGTGCCGAATCGCCGCCCGTCCGTGCGGTGAACGACGCGCGTACACCCGGTTCGTTCCGCAACAGGTCAAGCGCCATGCTCGCGTGACCGGGCACATAACCGTTGCCGATGAGCATCGTCACGTCGGCGGCCAGCCCCTCGGCGCCGAGCGCGGCCGCCGGGAACGACGTCGCCATCGAGAAGAACACCACCGTGCCGCCCGGCGCCGTCGACAAGATCGCGCCGTGCTCGCAGCCCGGCACGTCCACGCAGACCACCGTGACGTCCACCGGGTCGCCGACGGCCGCCGCGACCGCGACCGGATCGCGCGCGTCGGCGCGCACCACCTCCCCGGCCAGGCCCGCCGCCCGCAGCCGCTCCTCCTCCGCGGCGGTCGGCACGAGCCCGACCAGGCGCGAGGCGCCCGCGCGGCGTGCCGCCGCCAGCGCCAGCGACCCGCTCTTGCCCGCCGCGCCCAGCACCGCCACCGACGCCCCCGGCCGCGCCGCCACCACCCGGTGGGTGAGGGCGGGCGCGCCGCACACGTCCATGACCGCCAGCGCCAGCGGCACCGGCAGGTCGTCGGGCAGCACCGCCACGATCGAGCGGGCGAACAGGATCGCATGACCCCGCGCGGGGACCTGCTCCGAGCGCCCGTCCCACGACGCCAGCCCGTCGGTCACCGCCAGCGGGGTCAGGGTCAGCGACACCAGCGTCGCGACCCGGTCGCCGGGCGCCAGGCCGAGCGGGGACTCCGCCCCGACCTCCTGCACCGTCCCCACCAGCATCCCGCCCGACCCGGTGACGGGGTTCTGCATCTTGCCGCGCGTCCCGACGATCTCCAGGACGGCGGCGCGGACCGCGTCGCCGTCGCCGCCGTGCGCGGTGCGCAGCTGCCGGAAGGACGCCGCGTCCAGGTTCAGCCGCTCCACCCCCACCCGCACCTCGTCGGGCCCGATCTCCGGCGAGGCGTCCAGCCGCAGCGCCGCCTGCGGCAGCACGCCCGTCGGCTCCAGCACCCGGTGCAGCCCCACGGCGCGGCCGGCCGGTCCCACGTGTCGATCGATCATCTGCGTCCCGTCCCGCGCCCTTCGTCCCCCCTCGGGGACGTAAATCGTCCCGGTCAACTCTGGTTGAACCGGAAGTCTTCCCGTAACGTCAGCCTGACACAAGACTTTTGCGGCCACCAGCCGTCCACCACCACCAGCAACCAGCAGCAACCACCGCCGCACGTGCCGCACCGCGAGGAAGGGGTCGACGATGACCACCGCCCTGCACCCGGACACCGGCCCCGCCGGGTCCTCCCCCACCCCTGCCGACGACCCCGCCCGGCAGCCCTACGCCTACCGCCGCCGCCCCCTGCACGAACCCGACCACCGCCGCCTCCCCGGCTGGCGCGACGTCACCACCGCCGAATGGGAATCGGCCCAATGGCAGCGCGCCCACTGCCTGAAGAACACCCGCCAGCTGCGCGCCGTCCTCGGCGACCTCGTCGACGACCGCTTCTACACCGACCTGCAGCGCGACCAGGCCGAGCACGCCACCATGTCCATGCTGCTGCCCCCGCAGATGCTCAACACCATGGACACCTCCTCCACCGAGGCGTTCTACGCCGACCCCGTCCGCCGCTACATGCTCCCCGTCGCCTCCGACCGCCGCACCGACTGGCCCTCCCACCCCCGCGCCGCCCGCGACTCCCTGCACGAGGCCGAGATGTGGACCGTCCAGGGCCTCACCCACCGCTACCCCACCAAGGTCCTGGCCGAACTGCTGTCCACCTGCCCCCAGTACTGCGGCCACTGCACCCGCATGGACCTGGTCGGCAACTCCACCCCCGCCGTCGACAAGCACCGCTTCACCCTCAAACCCCCCGACCGCCACGCCGCCATGCTCGACTACCTGCGCGCCACCCCCGGCGTCCGCGACGTCGTCGTCTCCGGCGGCGACGTCGCCAACCTGCCCTGGCCGCGCCTGGAGTCCTTCCTGGACGCCCTGCTCGACATCGACAACATCCGCGACGTCCGCCTGGCCTCCAAGGCCCTCATGGGCCTCCCCCAGCACTGGCTGCAGGACGAGGTCCGCGCCGGCATGGAGCGCCTCGCCGCCAAGGCCGCCGCCCGCGGCGTCCAGATCGCCGTGCACACCCACGTCAACGCCGCCCGCTCGGTCACCCCGCTGGTCGCCCGCGCCGCCCGCGCCCTGCTGGACACCGGCATCCGCGACGTCCGCAACCAGGGCGTCCTGCTGCGCGGCGTCAACGACACCCCCGAAGCCCTGCTCGACCTGTCGTTCGCCCTGCTCGACGAAGCCGGCATCATGCCCTACTACCTGTACATGTGCGACATGATCCCCGCCGCCGAGCACTGGCGGCTCGCACTGCACGAGGCACAGGACCTCCAGCACGCCATCATGGGCTACCTGCCCGGCTTCGCCACCCCGCGCATCGTCTGCGACGTCCCCTACGTCGGCAAGCGCTGGGTCCACCAGCCGGCCGACTACGACCGCGAGCGCGGCGTGTCCTCCTGGACGAAGAACTACCGGACGGGCCTGGAAGCCGTCGATCCCGACGCCCTCCAGCGGCGCTATCCGTACTACGACCCGATCTACACGCTGCCCGAGGCGGGTCAGATGTGGTGGCGGGAGCGGGAAGCCGACGCCTTTACATTGTAGATCATTAAGGGTGGAGGGGTGGGGCTGGGCGGGCCGGTCCCGCCCCTCCCGGGCGCCGATCCCGCACGGTTGACCACGTTCGGTCACGGCCATGTGTGGCAGCCGCCGCGGCGGGCGTCGCAACATGGTCACCTGCACCGCCCCGCCGCCGTACATCCCTGACATCGCCGCGCCGCACGCCCCGGCGCGGCGGCCCGAGAGGGTGCGCATGCCCGTCCAGCAGGCCGACTTCACCGGGCCCGTCGCCGCCCTCGCCGCCTCGGCGACCCGCCACGCCGCGCTGGACAACGACTTCTTCCGGCACTGGATGGCCGCCGCCCTCCCCTACCGGCAGGTCGAGGTGTTCGCCCGCGAGTTCCACGCCCGCACCGTCGACAGCACCGTCGTCATCGCCCTGTCGGTGCTGCAGACCGACGACCCGGCCGCCCGCCTGGAACGCGCCCGCCACCTGTACACCGAGTACGGCAGCGGCGACCCCTCCCGCGCCCACCTGGTGCTGCTGGAGCGGATGCTGACGGGGCTGCTCGCCCGGCTGCGCGAGGCCGCCTACCCGGCCGCCGAGCTGCGGGCGGGCGGCGCCTGCCCGCAGACGCGGGCCTTCGGCGACGCCCGCCACGCCCTGTTCACCGACGCCGACCCCCGCGTCGTCGCCGGCGCGCTGCTGGCGCAGGACGGCCTCGCCCACGCCACCTCGGCGCGCCTGTACGAGGGGCTGCGCAACTACAAGCCCCTGTACGGCGAGGACGACTTCCACACCGCGGCCGAGTACTTCTACGTCCACCTCGGCGAGACCGCCCGCGGCGACCGGGGCGGCGCCGTCGCCGGCGCGGCCGCCCGCTGCCGCGACGAGGTCGACTTCGCGCAGGTGCGGCGCGGGTTCGAGGGCGTGCTGGACCTGACGGCCGGCTACTGGGGCGCGGTCCACCGCGCGATGCGCAGCGCCTGACCGGGGCCGGCCGGACGGCCGACGGCAGATCGTGCCGTGGAACGCGCCGGTCTTATGGGAACATCTGCGCATGATCGTGGAACGCCGGGTCGAGCTGCGCTTCGGGGCCGAGAGCCGCGCCGCCGGGACGCACACCAACCTGTCCGCCGTCCGCCAGGACGGCCGCTGCCTCTGGGTCGCCGGGGACGAGACCGCCACCATCGAGCGCCTCACCGCCGTCACCGGCCCCGGCGGCCTGGTCACCTGCTACGACGGGCACCGCACCGTCCGCCTGGCCGACCTGGTCGAGCTGCCGGCCGGCCCCGAGGAGGAGGCCGACATCGAGGGGCTGGCGCGCGCGGGCGGCTGGCTCTGGGCGATCGGCTCGCACAGCCTCAAGCGCAAGAAGATCAAGCCGGGGCGGTCCGACGCCAAGTCCCGCAAGCGGCTGGCCACCGTCGTGCGCGAGGACAACCGCTTCATCCTCGCCCGCCTGCCGCTGGTGCAGGACGCCGACGGGCTGCCGCAGGTGGTGCGCGCCGACGGCGACCGCACCGCCGCCGTCCTCGGCCTGAAGGGCGACTCGATCGCCGACCTGCTCGCCCGCGACCCCCACCTCGCGCCGTTCCTGGCGATCCCCAGCAAGGACAACGGCCTGGACGTCGAGGGCATCGCCGCGCACGGCGACCGCCTGTACATCGGGCTGCGCGGCCCGGTCCTGCGCGGCTGGGCGGTGCTGGTGGAGATCCGCCCCGACCCCGAGCCGGACGCGCGCGGACGGCTGCGGCTGCTGCCCGTCGGCGCGGGCGGCGACCTGTACCGCACGCACTTCCTGGACCTGGGCGGCCTCGGCATCCGCGACCTGTGCCCCGACGGCGACGACCTGCTCGTCCTCACCGGCCCCAGCATGAGCCTGTCGGGACCGGTGCGGGTGGTGCGCTGGCCCGGCGCGGCCGCCGTCGACTACCCCGACATCGTCTCCGCCGCCGAGCTGCAGGTCCTCGGCGAGCTGCCGCACGGCGACGGCGAGGACCACGCCGAGGGCGTCGCGCTGCTGGCCGGCGACGACGGCCGGCCCGGCACCCGCCTGCTGGTGGTCTACGACAGCCCCTCCCCCGACCGGCTCACCGAGCAGGGCGGCGTGCTCGCCGACGTGGTCGCCCTGCCCCTCTGACCGCTCCCCCGGCGCACCGGCACCCGGATAAGTGGGCGCTTGCGGGTTCTGCTTGGATGGGCGCACCCGCTGCGGGCGCCGCGGGTGAGGAGAGGCGAGGGCGAGCATGATCGAGTGGTCCGACGAAGACCTGATGATCCGCGACGCGGTGCGCGACTGGATCGACGCGAAGGTCAGGCCGAACCTGGACGCGCTGGACGCGGGCGAGCTGCCGCCCTACGACCTGATCCGCGACCTGTACAGGACGTTCGGGATGGACGAGCTGGCCCGCTCCTCCTTCGCCAAGCGCCTGGAGCGCGAGCGGTCCGGCGCGGCCGCCGAGAGCGAGGGCGCCGGCGGGGGCGGCGGCGACGCGGCGTTCTCGATGCTGCCGATCATCGAGCTGTGCAAGGTGGCGCCGGGCATCGTGTCGGCCATGGGCGTGAGCTTCGGCCTGGCCGCCGGCACCATCATGAAGCGCGGCACGCCCGAGCAAAAGGAGCGCTGGGGCTTGGACCTGCTGACCATGGACAAGGTCGGCGCCTGGGCCATCACCGAGCCCAACTCCGGCTCCGACGCCTTCGGCGGCATGCAGGCCACCGCCCGCAAGGACGGCGACGACTACGTCATCAACGGCGGCAAGACCTTCATCACCAACGGCCCCTACGCCGACACGATCGTCTTCTACTGCAAGCTCGACGACGGCCGCCCCCCGCGCGACCGCGAGATCCTGACGTTCGTGCTGGACGCGGGCATGCCGGGCCTGGAGCAGAGCCGGCCGCTGCGCAAGATGGGCCTGCACTCCTCCCCCACCGGCGAGCTGTTCCTCAGCGACGTGCGGGCGGGCGCCGACCGGCTCCTGCCGGCCGGGGCGGGCGGCGGCCGCGAGTCGGCGCGCCAGAACTTCGTCACCGAGCGCGCGGGCGTCGCGGCGATGTCGCTCGGCGTCATCGAGGAGTGCCTGCGCCTGTCGGTCGACTACGCGCGCCGGCGCGAGCTGTGGGGGCAGCGCATCGGCGACTTCCAGCTCATCCAGCTGAAGCTGGCCCGCATGGAGGTCGCCCGCATCAACGTGCGGAACCTGGTGTTCCGGCACGTGGAGATGAGCCGCGCGGGCCGCACCCCGACGCTGGCCGAGGCGTCGGCGATGAAGCTGTACGCCGCGCAGGCCGCCTCGGAGGTGGCGATGGAGGCCGTCCAGCTGTTCGGCGGCAACGGCTACATGAGCGAGTACCGCGTCGAGCAGCTCGCCCGCGACGCCAAGTCGTTCCAGATCTACGCCGGCACCGACGAGATCCAGGTCACCCACATCGCCCGCGACCTGCTGGGACGCTGACCCCGGCGGGGCGGCCGGGCCGCCCCGATTCCGTTCCGCGGGCCGCGAACTCTTCCGCGGCCCGCGGCGTCGTACCTACCGAAAGGCCCGCCGTGGGCTTTTCTGGACAGCGAACCGACGGGTCTGGATACTTCAAGCATGGATGGGCGGGCTTCCTACCCGGTGCGGGCCTCCGACGTGGAGCGCGACCAGGCGCTGCGCGTCCTCAGCGACCGGGTCGCCGAAGGCCGCATGTCCAACGACACCTTCGAGCGGCGCGTCGACCAGGTGCTGCGCGCCCAGAGCCGCGCCGAGCTCGCCGACATCGTGCACGACCTGCCGCCGACCAACCGGGTGGTGTCGCGGCTGACCGGCCTGGTGTCGTCGGTCTCCCAGGTCACCGCGCGCATCGAGGCGGCCTGGCGGACGCCGCGGCTGCCGCGGTTCACGCTGCCGCCCGCCGGGCGCGCCCGCATCGTCGTCGGCCGCGCCCCCGGCTGCCAGTTCGTGCTGACCGACCTCACCGTGTCGCGGTTCCACGCCGAGATCTACCACGCCGACGAGGGCTGGATGATCTCCGACCTGGGGTCGATGAACGGCACCCGCGTCAACGGGTGGCGGCTCACCGGCCCGGCCCGCGTCCGCCCCGGCGACGAGGTCGGGTTCGGCAACGCCAGCTTCATCGTCGCCGCCCCCTGACGCCGGTCCCCTCCCCCGCGCGTCAGCGCAGGCAGGTCGCGGCGGTGACGATCTCGGCGTGCATGTTGCGCTCCATCATCTCCAGCGCCGCCTCCCCGAGCCGGTCGTCGATGGCGGCGACGGCGTCGCGCGGGACCTGGACGGTGAAGTGGCGGATGTAGGCGTCCAGCGCGGTGTACAGGACGCACTGCTCGGTGACCTGCCCGGCTAGGACGACCCGGTCCACCTCGGCGCTGCCGAGCAGGTACTCCAGGGGCGTGCCGTAGAAGGCGCTGTGGCGCACCTTGGCCAGGAACGCGCGCTCGGGGCCGGGCACGACCGGCTCGACCAGGTCGGGGCGCCGCCCTTTGCGGGCCGCCGCCACCAGGTCCTGGCGCGTCGCCGAGAAGTCGCCGTGGTTGTCGTTGACGTACACCACCAGCGCGCCGTCGGGGCCGAGCCCGTCGGCGCGGCGCAGCAGTCCCGCGAGCGGCTCGACCATCCGCTCCACGCTCTCCTGGAGCGGCTCGGAGTCGTCGTGGTCGTAGGGGTTCAGCATGTCGATGACGATGAGTGCGGTCGATGGCATGGGCCCCGCCTGCCCAGCAGTCCCCAGGTCATGCACGGCCCCGCCCGCCCCGGCCGGGCGGGGCGCTCAGCGGCCGTCGAGCGCGGCCAGCCCGCGCTCCCAGCGGTCGCGGCGGGCGGCCTCGTCCTGCTCCCACCAGGGGGTGCCGCGCTCGCCGAGGGCGGTCTTGGCGAGGTGGACGCGGGCGCGCGCCTCCCGTTCGGCGTGCGGGTCGTCGGCGCGGTGGGCGGCCGCGATCGCGCGCCGCGCCGCCATCAGGTGGACGCGCAGCCGGGCGGCGGCCTCGCCGGGGACGGCGGGGTCGGTCGCCCGCCAGCGCCGGCCGGACACGATGATGTAGCGCCCGTCGGGCGTGCGCTCCGGCCCCGCGTCCTCCCCCATCCCGCTGTCCTGCCCGGCCGCCGGGGCCGGCACACCGCCGCGGGGGTTCAGGGGGCGTGGGTGACGGCGACGGGGCAGGCGCTCGACGGCGTGCACGATGCGCAGGGGCGGGCCGCCGGACGCGGCCGACAACGATCAGAGGTCACCCCCGGGCCTGGACCGAGGTCCCGGCCCGGGGGCGCGCGAGCCCGCGCGTCACTGGGTGAAGGGGAACCGGCGGCCCAGGGCCGTGCCGGCCCACCAGCGGCCGAGGCCGAGGGTGTCGCCGGCCCGGACCAGGGCCAGGCCGACCAGCACGATCGCGTAGATCAGGTGGTCGTCCATGAAGGGGTTGCTCTCGGGCGGCAGCACCACCGACCACATCATGACCAGCAGCAGGGCGCCGGCGCCGGCCGCGACGCGCAGGCCGACGCCGAGCAGCAGGGCCAGCCCGATCGCGGCGAGGCCGACCATGAACAGCGCGTCCGCCCAGGCGGCGCCGGCGATGCCGGTGTAGAAGCCCTTGAAGGGGCCGGTGGCCGAATGGGCGAGGAACCCCTTGGTCGGGCTGCCGCCGTCGATCCACGCCTGCGCCTTGGGGGTGGCGTGGCCGAGGCCGAAGGTCTTGTCCAGGAACGCCCAGAGGAACACCCAGGCCAGGGCCAGCCGGGCCGCCGCCCAGGTGTAGCGGGCCGGCGCCGACTCGGTCAGGGGCTCGGCGGCGTACAGGCGCGGGAAGGTCCGGTGCCCGGTGCGGTCGTGTTCGGAGATCGCCATCATCGTCTCGCCTTCGTCCGGCTCGCTCTCTGCGGTCACCCCCGAGCCAACGCCCCCGGCGCCCGCGCCTGTAGGAGCGTTGGTCTCCCGCCGGGCGGGACGTAGGTCCCCGCCCGCCGGAGGCTCCGCCGGCAGGGACCAAGGCCCCTGCCGCAGCCCGCGCCCCGGCGCGCAGACTCCACGGCATGACCTTCGATCGCAGCGGGCTGCGGGTGCTCGACGAGGCCGAGTGCCGCGCCCTGCTGGCCGCCGCGCCCCTCGGCCGCGTGGTGTTCACCGAGCGCGCGCTGCCCGCCGTCCAGCCCGTCGGGTTCGCGCTGCGCGGCCGCGAGCTGGTCGTCGGCGTCGCGCCCGGCTCGCCGCTCGCCGGCCTCGCCCGCGGCACCGTCGTCGCCTTCGAGGCCGACGCCTACGACGCCGCCGGCCGGACGGGCTGGTCGGTGGTCGTCGTCGGGCCGGCGCGGCCCGCCCGCCCCGACGAGGTCGCCGGCGCGCTGCCGGTGCCGTCCTGGCCCGCCCCGGCCGCCGTGCCCGACCGCTACCTGGTCATCGGCTGCGAGCTGGTGTCCGGCCGCCGCATCCCGCAAGCACCAGCTACCGCCCCATACCGGGACGTTCGCCCCTGCTGACGGGGCGCCCCGGCGGCGACGCTGGGATCATGGACTACGACGGGAACGGACCGCGGGCCCTCGACCGGGAGCGGTGCCTGGCGCTGCTGCGCACGGTGCCGGTCGGGCGGGTGGTCTTCACCGACCGCGCCCTGCCGGCGATCCAGCCGGTGAACTTCGCGCTCGACGGCGGCGGCCGCATCGTCGTCCGCACCTCGGCCGGATCGGCCCTGGACCGCGCGACCCGCGGCAGCGTCGTGGCGTTCCAGGCCGACGACATCGACGTGCGCACCGGCACCGGCTGGTCGGTCACCCTGGTCGGCGAGGCGCGGCCGGTGACCGCCCCCGCCGAGATCGAGGAGCTGGCCGGCCTCCCGCTGCGCGCCTGGACGCCCGCCCGCGCCGACCGCTACATCCGCATCCACGGCCGCGACCTGACCGGCCACGGCTTCTGCCGCCACCACCGGGCGGCCGCCCTCTGACCGCGCCCGCCCCGCACGGCCGCCGTCAGACGGCGCGGTAGACCACGAACGACACCGCGATGTACTGCAGCACGTACGCCGCCACGGTGAAGGCGTGGAAGACCTCGTGGAACCCGAACCAGCGCGGCGAGGGGTCGGGCCGCCGCAGCCCGTAGACCAGCCCGCCCAGGCTGTACAGGACGCCGCCGACCACGACCAGCACCGCCACCGCGATCCCGGTGCCGTCCAGGAACTGCGGGACGAAGAACGCCGCGACCCAGCCGAGGCCGATGTAGAGGATCGTGTACAGCCAGCGCGGCGCGCCGACCCACAGCACCCGGAACAGCACCCCGGCGAGCGCGCCGCCCCACACCACCGCCAGCACGATCGCGCGGGCCGCGCCGTGCAGGATCAGGTAGGCGAACGGCGTGTAGGTCCCGGCGATGATGAGGTAGATGTTGGCGTGGTCGAAGCGGCGCAGCACCTCGGCGACCCGCGGCGACCAGCGCCCCCGGTGGTAGAACGCCGAGACGCCGAACAGCAGCGCCGACGTCAGCGCGTACACCGCGGCGCAGAGCCGCGCGGCGAGCGTCGGGCCGAGCGCGACCATGAGGACGCCCGCGACCAGGGCCAGCGGGAAGGTGCCCGCATGCAGCCAGCCGCGCAATCGGGGCTTGACCGCCTGGGCGAGCTGTTCCACCGGGCGCCGCATCCGACCTCCTCGTTCCCTCGACGCCGGCGGGGGATGCCGGCGCAAGAAGCGTATCCGGAGGCGGCGGCGCCATTCGGTGATTCGTCCCACGTCCGGCGGGCAGGCCGACGGCACGGACCGCGGGCCTTGACGTTGTAAGGTTCGGCCTGGATCCCGTCGACGACGACGCTCTCTCCTGGAGGAGTCCCGTGCTCATCGGTTTCGCCGTTCCCGTGTCGGGGGCCTGGGCCACGCCCGCCGCCCAGGCGGAGGTCGCCCGCCGCGCCGAGGAGCTCGGCTACCACTCGGTGTGGACGCTGCAGCGGCTGCTGAACCCGGCCGGCTCGGCCGACCTCACCTACCGCAACGTGCCCGACCCGCTCATCACGCTCGCCTACCTGGCGGGGGTGACCGAGCGCGTCCGGCTCGGGGTGGCGATCGTCAACATGCCGTTCCTGGCTCCCCCGGTGCTGGCCAAGCAGGCCGCCACCCTGGACCGGGTGTCGGGCGGCCGCCTGGACCTCGGCCTCGGCCTCGGCTGGATGCCCGAGGAGTTCGCCGCCGTCGGCGTCCCGTTCGAGCGGCGCGGCGCGCGCGCCGAGGAGTTCCTGGCGGTGCTGCGCACCATGTGGGGCGGCGGCGGGGAGTTCCACGGGGAGTTCTACGACGTCCCGCCGGTGGTGATGGAGCCGGCGCCGGTGCAGTCGCCCGAGCCGCCGGTGCTGCTCGGCGGCACCTCCGAGCCCGCCCTGCGGCGCGCCGGGCGCCTGGCGGCGGGCTGGGTGTCCTCCAGCCGCGCCGACCTCGCCGCGATCGGCCGGTCCATCGGGGTCGTCCGCGACGCCGCCGTGCGGGCGGGCCGCGACCCGGGGGCGCTGCGGTTCGTGTGCCGGGGCGCGGTGCACGTGCGCGACGCGGGCGCCGCCGGCCGGCGGCCGCTGCACGGCTCCCTGGAGGAGATCCGCGGCGACTTCGCGGCGCTGGAGGAGCAGGGCGTCACCGAGCTGTTCGTCGACCTGAACTTCGACGGCCGCGTGACCGGCCCGGACGCCGACCCGGCGGCGTCGCTGGCGCTCGCCCGCGACGCGCTGGAGGCGTTCGCCCCGGCCCGCTGAGACGCGCGGGGACCCGGGAGGCGGGCGCGCCCCCTCTACAGCGGCGGGCGCCGCCCCTCCCACGGGGTGCTGAGCACGACGGTGGTGCGGGTGGCGACGTTGGCCTGCGCGCGGATCTGCTGGAGCAGGTTCTCCAGGTCGTTGGGCGAGGCGACCCGCACCTTCAGGATGTAGCTCTCCTCGCCGGCCACCGAGTGGCACGCCTCGATCGCCTCGATGCCGGCGAGGCGCTGGGGGGCGTCGTCGGGCGCGGCCGGGTCGATCGGCTTGATGGACACGAAGGCGGTGAGGGCGAGCCCGATCGCCTCGTTGTCCAGCAGCGCGGTGAAGCCCTTGACGACCCCGCGTTTCTGCAGCCGGCGGACCCGCTGGTGCACCGCCGACACCGACAGCCCGGTCTCCCGGGCCAGGTCGGTGAAGCTCATCCGCCCGTCGCCCGCGAGCAGTCCCAGGATCTGGCGATCGATCTCCTCCACCCCGGAAATCTAGCGGACCGGCGCGCCGCGCGCCCGCCCTGCCGCCCAGAAAGCGCCGGTCAATGCCGGTTCCCGGCGTAAGTCCGGTCCGTCCCGTGGGGGCCGGGGTCAGCGGCGCCCGCCCCGGCAGGGCCCGCAGCTGCCCCGCACGACCAGCTCGGCGGGCAGCCGGACGGGCCCGGCGGGGCCGCGCCGGTTGCGGTCGCGCAGCAGCGTCTCGCAGGCGCGGTAGCCGATGTCGCGGCCGGGCCGGGCGACGGCGGTGAGCGGCGGGTCGCACAGCTCGGCCCAGGCGACGTCGCCGACCATCGCGATCGACACGTCGGCGGGCACGCGCAGGTCCAGCTCGCGCGCGACGAGGACGGCGGCCTCGCCGAGCAGGTGGGTGGCGGCGAGGACGGCGGTGGCGTCGGGGCGGCTCTGCAGCAGGCCGGCCGCCGCGGCGTAGGCGCTGTCGCGGGCGGGGCGGGCGGCGACCATCAGCTCCTCGTCCACGGCGACGCCGGCGGCGGCCAGCGCCTCCCGGAAGGCGCGCTCGCGCTCGCCGCGGGCGCGGCCGCGGGGCGCCGCGCCCAGCAGCGCGATCCGGCGGTGGCCGAGGCCGAGCAGGTACTCGGCGAGCGACGCCACGCCCGCGGCGTCGTCGGCGAGGACGGCCGGCACGTCCGGCAGGCCGGGCAGCGCGCGGTCGGCGAACACCACTCCCCCGCCGGCCGCCGCGGCCGCCGCCCACGGCGCGCGGTCGCCGGCCGGCACCGCGACGACGCCGTCCAGCCGCTGCCCGACCATCCGCTCGACGATCGCGGCCTCGCGCCCGGGGTCGCCGCCCGAGACGTCCAGCACCACGTGCTCGCCGAGGTCGCGGGCGCAGGCCAGCACCCCGGCGGCCAGCTCGGCCTGGAAGGGGTCGGTGACGTCGGGGACGACCAGGCCGATGCCGCCGGTGCGGCGGGTCTTCAGGCTGCGGCCGACCGCGCTCGGCCGGTAGTCCAGCTCGCGGGCCGCGGCGAGGACCCGCTCGCGGGTGGCGGCGCCGACCGCGCCGTTGCCCGAGAAGACCCGCGAGACCGTCGCGATGCCGACGCCCGCGGCCGCCGCCACGTCCTTCACCGTTGCCGCCACCGGTTCCGCCGCCCCTCTTCTCTGGAAACGTTTCCATACTATTGACTCTCGAATCAGGGCAAAAGCCCTGGATACAGAAGCCTACTGGAAACGTTTCCACTCAGGGAGGGTCGATGGCCGGGATCAGGCTGGACCAGGTCGACAAGGTCTACACCGGGGGCGTCAAGGCCGTGGACGGCCTGGACCTGGACATCCGCGACGGCGAGTTCATGGTGCTGGTCGGCCCCTCGGGCTGCGGCAAGTCCACCGCCCTGCGCATGATCGCGGGCCTGGAGGAGATCAGCGGCGGCACCGTGTCCATCGGCGGGCAGGTCGTCAACGACCTGGCGCCCAAGGACCGCGACATCGCGATGGTGTTCCAGAACTACGCGCTCTACCCGCACATGACGGTGGAGAAGAACCTGGAGTTCGGCCTGAAGCTGCGCGGCGCCTCCAAGGAGGAGCGCAAGAAGAAGGTCGCCGAGGCCGCCAAGATGCTGGGGCTGGAGCAGTTCCTGTCGCGCAAGCCCGCCGCGCTGTCGGGCGGCCAGCGCCAGCGCGTCGCGATGGGCCGCGCGATCGTGCGCGAGCCGCAGGCGTTCCTGATGGACGAGCCGCTGTCGAACCTGGACGCCAAGCTGCGCGTGTCGATGCGCGCCTCGCTCAGCCAGCTGCACGAGCGCCTCGGCGTCACCACCGTCTACGTCACCCACGACCAGGTCGAGGCGATGACGCTCGGCTCGCGCGTCTGCGTGCTGCGCGAGGGCAAGCTCCAGCAGGTCGACACGCCGCAGCGGCTGTTCGACAACCCCGTGAACCTGTTCGTCGCCGGGTTCATCGGCTCGCCGTCGATGAACTTCGTGACCGCCGAGCTGACCCGCGCCGACGGGGGCGCGCAGGTCTCCTTCGCCGGCTACACCCTGCCCGTGCCGGACGCGCTGCTGGCCGCCAAGGAGGGCCTGGAGGGCTACGTCGGCCGGCCGGTGATCCTCGGCGTGCGGCCCTCGGACTTCGAGGACGCCGCGCACGCCAAGCCCGACTGGGCGCCGCTGGAGGCCACCTGCAGCGTCACCGAGGAGCTCGGCAGCGAGATCAACGTCATCTTCGCCATCGACGCGCCGCCGGTCGAGCACAAGGACACCGCCGACCTCGCCGAGGACGCCGCCGAGGGCGAGGCCGACACCGCGATCCCGCTGGTCGACGACAAGGCGCTGTGGACCGCGCGCGTCAACGCCCGCTCGCAGGTGCGCCCGGGCCGCCGCGTCGAGCTGGCCGTCGACACCTCCCGGCTGCACTTCTTCGACCCCGAGACCGGCCTCGCCATCGGCTACCAGCAGAGCGCCCCGCCCGCCGACGCCGACGCCGTCCCCGCCGGCGACGAGGTCGAGGTCCTCAAGGGCTGACCTCCGCGCCGATCCGCGCCGATGACCGCCAGGGCGCCGGCGGCCCGCACCCTCCCCGGACGGGAGGGCGCGGGCCGCCGGCGTTTCCCGTACCGGGACGCGGTCAGAGGACGACCAGGTCGCGCGGGGTGGTGTTGAGGCTCTCGTAGCCGTCGCCGGTGCACACCACGATGTCCTCGATGCGCGCGCCGTGCGGGCCGGGGTAGATGCCCGGCTCGATGGAGAAGGCCATGCCCGCCTCCAGCGGCTCGGTGTTGCCGCTGACGATGTAGGGGTCCTCGTGGCTCTCCAGGCCGATGCCGTGCCCGGTGCGGTGCAGGAACAGCGGCCCGTACCCGGCTTCGGCGATCAGCTCGCGGCCGGCCCCGTCGACCGCCTCGGGCGTGACGCCGGGCCGCACCGCACGGCTGGACGCCTCCTGCGCGGCGCGCAGCACCTCGAAGTAGGCGCGGTACTCGGCGGGCGGCTCGCCCACGCAGTAGTTGCGGGTGGAGTCCGAGCAGTAGCCCGTCGGCATGGTGCCGCCGATGTCGACCACGACGGGCTCGCCCTCGGCGATGACGCGGTCGCTCAGCTCGGCGTGCGGGTTGGCGCCGTTCGGGCCCGACCCGACGATGACGAAATCGACGGCCTCGTGGCCCTCGGCGATGATGGCGTCGGCGATGTCGCGGCCGACCTCGCGCTCGGTGCGGCCGGGCCGCAGGAACTCCGGCACCCGCGCGTGCACGCGGTCGATGGCCGCGCCCGCGGCGCGCAGCGCGGCGATCTCGGCGGGGCTCTTGCGGATGCGCAGCCCGCGCATCACCCGCCCCGCGGCGACCTGCGCGGCGCCCGGCAGCGCCGCGCGGAACCGCAGCACCATCATCGCCCACATGCGGTCGGCGACCGCGACACTGGCCAGGCCCGCCGGCAGGCGGCCCGCGACGAGCGCGTAGGGGTCGTCGGTCTCGTCCCAGGGCACCAGCTCCAGGTCCAGCCCGCCGGCGGGCGACGCCTGCGCGGCGGGCAACTCCAGGCGCGGCACCACCAGGAACGGGTCGCCGGCGGCGGGCACCACCAGGCAGGTGAGCCGCTCCAGCTCCTGGGCGTGGTAGCCGGTCACGTACCGCAGGTCGGGGCCGGGCGTCAGCAGCACCGCCCCCACCCCCGCCTCCGCCGCCGCGTCCCGTACCAGGGCCACCCGCTCGCGCGGATACAACTGCGCTGTCACATCCGTCTCCATCATCTCGGGCGCGGCGGTCCACCGGATCGCCGCTTCCCCCCTCCCCCGTCACCTGGGACTGTTACATTCTGTAGGTGCGCCGACACCGGATCGACCGCTCCGGACGCCCTCCCAGGATCGCAAGCGCCGCGTCGCCTGCGCCAGCCGGGCGCACCACGGGACGGGCGGAGCGGTCTGCCGGGGGGCCCGCGATGAGCGTCGTCAGGGACACCGACCGCGCACTGGCGCTGGCCGGCACCGTCGAGCGGCTGCGCGCCGAGCTCGCCGAGCTGCGCGGCGAGCAGCGCGCCCGCGCCGTGGTCGAACAGGCCAAGGGCCTGCTCGCCGAGCGGTTCGGCTGCGGGGTGGAGGCCGCCCACGAGCACCTGCTGCAGGTCGCCGCCGACGCCGGAGTGGAGCCCGCCGTCGCGGCGGCGCTGCTGCTCGGCGCGGGCGAGGAGCCCGGCGACGGCGGCCGGGTGACGCGCCCGACGGCGGCGGTCTTCGACCCCGCCACCTACCTCACCGACCCCGAACCCGCGCCCGCGCCCGTCCTCGGGCCCGCGCCCTTCACCGCTCCGCACCTGGCGGCGGCGGCGTTCGACGCGGCGCGCTCCCCCGACGAGCTGGCGCGCCGCCTCGCCGAGGGCGCCCTCGACGGGCTCGGCGCGCAGGCCGTGGTGCTGACGGTCCTGGAGCCCGACGGCGCGCTGCGGCTGGCCGGCGCGCACGGGCTGCCCGCGCACGTGGTGAGCGAGTGGGCGCGCATCCCGCCGCACCGCAACGTCGGCCTGGTGCGCGCGGTCCGCGAGGGCGCGCCGCTCTGGCGCGCCGACCCGGCGCGGCTCGCCCTGCTCGGCGCCGCCGCCCGGCTGGACGCCCCGCACTCGTGCGTGCCGCTGCGCGCGGGCGGGCGCATCGTCGGCGCCGCCGAGATCACCTGGGCCGCCGACGCCGGCCCCGGCGACGCCGCCGTCGCCCGCCTCCGGCCGGTGCTGGCGGCGTGCGCGCGGCGGCTGCGCGAGCTGGTCCCGGCGGCCGGCGACGCCGCCGAGGCGCCGTGGCTGCGCGCGCTGCTGGAGGTCGTGCACGCGCCCGCGGCGCTGATGTCGCCGGTCCGCGACGACGCGGGCCGCGTCGTGGACTTCCAGGTCGACGCCGTCGCCGGCGACGGCGACGACCTGCCGGGGCACCGGCCCGCCGAGCTCGCGGGCGCGCGGCTGCTGGAGCACCTGCCCGGCCTGGCGGTCTCGGGCCTGTTCCACGCCTACGTGCGGGTGCTGGAGACGGGCGCGCCGCTGCGGCGCGACCCGCACGACTACACCAGCTTCGCCGGCGGGCGGCTCGTCCCGACGCGGCTGTCGGTGCGGGCCTGCCGGGTCGGCGGCGGCGTCCTGGTGAGCTGGCGCTTCCACGACGACCAGGACGACCTGGCCGGGCAGCTCGCGCAGGCGCAGCGGCTCGGCAACCTCGGCTGGTCCCGGTGGGACCTGGTGACCGGCGAGGTGCGCTGGTCCGACCACCTGTACCGGCTGTTCGGCCGCGGCCCCGGCGACGGCCCGCTGCCGCTGGCCGGCCTCGCCGGCCTCGTCGTCCCCGAGGACCTGCCGCGCGCCGAGCACCTGATGCGGACGCTGCTCGGCCGCCGCGAGCCCGCCGACGTGGAGCTGCGGATCCGCGGCGGGGACGGGGTCCGGCACCTGCGGGTGATGGCCGAGCCGGTGCTCGGCCCGCACGGCGACCCGGTCGCGCTGTACACGGTGTTCCAGGACGTCACCCAGCGCCGCCGCGCCGACCGGATGCTCGCCGCGACGCGCGAGCAGCTGCGCGAGGAGCGGCGCCGCATCGCCGAGGAGCGGCACGTCGCGGTGCAGTTGCAGCGGGCCATCCTGCCGCTGCCGCGCGGCCCGCGCGACCTGCCGGGGCTGCGCGCCGCCGTGCGGTACCTGCCGGCCTCGCGGCAGGCGCGCGTCGGCGGCGACTGGTACGAGGCCTCGCCCGATCCGACCGGCGACGGGGTGTTCATCGCGATCGGCGACGTGTCGGGGCACGGGCTGGCGGCGGCCGCGGCGATGGCCACGATGCGCAACGCCCTGTCGGGCCTGGCCTGCACCGGCGCCGCCCCCGACCGGCTGCTCGGCTGGCTGAACACGCTGCTGACGAGCCGCCACCCGTCGCTCACCGCCAGCGCCGTCGTCGCCCGCTACGATCCGGCGTCGCGCACGCTGCGCTGGGCGCAGGCCGGGCACCCGCCGCCGGTGCTGCTGCGCGGGGACACCGCGGCCGTGCTGGCGGCGCCCGACGGCGTCGTCCTCGGCGCCCTCGACGAGCCGCCGCTCGCGCGCGCCGAGACCGTCCTGGAGCCCGGCGACACGCTGCTGCTCTACACCGACGGGCTGGTGGAGCGCCGCGACCGCGACCTCGACGACGGCTTCGACCTGCTCTGCCGCGCCGCCGAGCAGGCCGCGGGCGCCGCGCCCGACGCGCTCATCGAGCACGTGCTGCGCGCGCTCGGCGCCGCCAACCCCGACGACGACACCTGCGTGCTGGCCCTGCGGACCGTCTGACCCGCGTGGGAGCATGGCCGCATGAGCCGGTTGATGCTGCTGGACACCCCGTCGCTGTACTACCGGGCGTTCTTCGGGGTGCCCGAGAAGGTGACCGCTCCGGACGGGACGCCGGTGAACGCCGTCCGCGGCCTCCTCGACATGATCGCCCGGCTGGTCGCCGACCGCTCCCCCGACCGGCTGGTGTGCTGCATGGACGCCGACTGGCGGCCGGCGTTCCGCGTCGCGGCCCTGCCGTCGTACAAGGCGCACCGGGTCGCCGAGGGCGGCGGCGACCAGACCCCGGACGCGCTGGAGGCGCAGCTCCCGGTGATCGACGCCGTCCTGGACGCCGCCGGCCTCGCCCGCGTCGGCGTCCCCGGCTACGAGGCCGACGACGTCATCGGCACCCTGGCCGTGCGGGGCGCCCCGGCCGGGCCCGTCGACATCGTCACCGGCGACCGCGACCTGTTCCAGCTCGTCGACGACGGCGGCCCCGTGCAGGTCCTGTACACCGCGCGCGGCATCCGCAACCTGGACGTGCTGGGCGAGAAGGAGATCGCGGCCAAGTACGGCATCCCGGGCCGCGGCTACGGCGACTACGCGACGCTGCGCGGCGACCCGAGCGACGGGCTGCCCGGCGTGCCGGGCGTCGGCGACAAGACCGCGGCGGCGCTGGTGACCCGGTTCGGGTCCGTCGCGGGCATCCTCGCGGCGCTGGACGCCGGGGAGCAGGACGGCTTCCCGGCCGCGGCGCGGCGCCGCGTCGAGGCGGCCCGCGACTACCTCGCCGCGGCCGGGACGGTCGTGCGGGTCGTCACCGACATCGACGCGCCCGAGCTCGCCGGCCTGGACGACCGGCTGCCGGACGCGCCGCGCGATCCGGCCGCGCTCGCCGAGCTGTCGGAGCGCTGGGGCCTCTCCAGCCCCCTCCAGCGGCTGGCCAAGGCCCTCGCCCGCGCCTGAGAACGGCCGCGGCGGGGAACCGTCCGGGGCCGCGCCGCCTCCAAGGTGTCAGGCAGGTGTCAGGCAGGTGTCAGGCAAGGTGTCGGGCAATGTGTCAGGCGACGCAGACGGCGGGCGTCGCGCGGGGCAGCGCCGGCGGCGGTGAGGGGTTCTCCTGGAGAGTGCGCAGGACCGGGCCGGCGCCCGGTGCGGTCGGGCCTTCACGCCCCACTCTCCCCTTCCGCGGCGGGTGCCGGCCCTCCGCGCGGGCGTCCTTGCCAGGGACGCCCGCCCGATGTCCACTGGAGACCATCAGCCGGCGACGTCTCGGCCCCGACGCGGGCGGCCGCACGGCCGCCAGAAAGCGGAAGCCCCGGTGAGCGAGAGGACCTCTTCCCAGCGCAGGACGGCATCCCCCCCGGCCCCCTCGGGCGCCGGCTCCCCGGCGCGGAGCGCCGGGAGCTTCTGGGACGCCCTGGACGCCCCGCAGCGCCGGGCGCTGCGGACCGTCGCGCGGACCCGCACCTACAACGCCAAAGCGCCGCTCTGCTACCAGGGCGAGCAGTCCGACCACATCATCGTGATCGAATCGGGCTGGGCCAAGGTCGTCGCCCTCGCCGAGACCGGCCAGGAGGTCGTCCTGGCCGTCCGCGGCCCCGGCGAGCTGATCTGCGAGAGCGCCGCCCTCGGGTCGCGCCAGCGCTCGGCCACCATCAGCGCCCTGTCGCCCCTGCGCGCCCTGGTCGTGCCGGCCGCCCGCTTCACCGCCTTCCTCGACGCCCACCCCGAAGCCTGGCGCATGGTCTCCACCACCTTCGTCCAGCGCCTGGACGAGGGCGGCCGCCGCGCCCAGGCCCACGTGTCGGTCAAGGGCGCCCAGCGCCTCGCGCTGCTGCTCATCACCCTCGCCGAGCTGTCGGTCCGCCACACCCCGCCCGCGCCCGACGGCAGCATCGACATCGCTCCCCCGCTGTCGCAGGAGGAGCTCGGGTCGTGCATGGACTCCTCCCGCGAGACCGTCGCCCGCGCGCTGAACCACCTGCGCCGCCGCGGCCTGGTGAGCACCGGCTGGCGCCGCACCACCGTCGTCGATCTGGAGGGCCTCCGGTCCTTCGCCGCCGGCCGTCCGCCGCGGGAGTGAGCGTCCGCGCCCCGCGCCTTTACATTGTAGATCCGTTTTCTTCGGGGCGTTCCGCCCCGTTCCTCCCGTAGGCTCGGGGGCGTGCTGCCGCGTTCCATGCTGCGTCTGCGAACCGCCGACGATGACGTGCTCGCCGGGTTGGACCGGATCCGGACCGAGTTCGCGGTGCCCGGCGCCTTCCCGGCCGCGGCGCTCGCCGAGGCCGAGGCGGCGGCCGCCGCGCCGCCGCCCGCGCTGGAGGACCTGCGCGAGGTGCCGTTCTTCACCCTGGATCCGGCCGGGTCGATGGACCTGGACCAGGCGATGTGGCTGGAGCGGCGGCCGGGCGGGCACCGCGTCCGCTACGCGATCGCCGACGTGGCGCACTTCGTGCGGCCGGGCGGCGCGCTGGACGCCGAGGCCCACGAGCGCGGCGTCACCCTCTACCTGCCGGACGTGAAGGCGCCGCTGCATCCGCCGGCGCTGTCGGAGGGCGCGGGCAGCCTGCTGCCGGGCGCCGACCGGCCCGCGGCGGTGTGGACGATCGACCTGGACGAGGCGGGCCTCATCACCGATGTGGACGTGCGGCGGGCGCTGGTGCGCAGCCGCGACCGGCTCGCCTACACCGGCGCCTCGACCGCCGATCCGCGGATCGCGCTGCTCTGCGAGGTCGGGCGGGCGCTGCTGGCGGCGGAGGCGGCGCGCGGCGGGGTGAGCCTGCCGCTGCCCGAGCAGGAGGTCGTGCACGGCTGGGACGGGTGGACGCTGGAGCAGCGCGGGGACCTGGCGGCCGAGGAGTGGAACGCGCAGATCTCGCTGCTGGCGGGCCGCGCGGCGGCGGCGCTGATGCTGGACGGCGGGGTGGGGCTGCTGCGCACGATGCCGCCGGCGCCCGCCGAGGCGGTCGCCAAGCTGCGGCGCGCCGCGCGGGCGCTCGGGGTCGACTGGCCCGACGACCGCCCCTACGGCGAGGTGATGCGGGGCCTGAACCCGGCGCGGGCCAAGGACGCGGCGCTGCTGTACGAGGCGCCGGCGCTGATGCGCGGCGCCGGCTACACCGCTTTCGACGGCGAGCGGCCGGCCTCTCCCGAGCACGCGGCCGTCGCGGCGCCCTACGCGCACGTGACGGCGCCGATCCGGCGGCTGGCGGACCGGTTCGCCACCGAGGTGTGCCTGGCGCTGGCGGCGGGGCGGCCGGTCCCGGGCTGGGCGCGCGAGGCGCTGCCGGGCCTGCCGGAGGTGATGCGGCGGTCGCTGCGGCGGGCCGGGGACGTGGAGCGCGCGTGCGTGGACCTGGTGGAATCGCTGCTGCTGAGCGGGCACGTCGGCGAGGTGTTCGACGCGGTCGTCGTCGAGGCCAATGAAGGCAAGCCGGGCGGGCTGGTGCAGCTGGCCGAGCCGGCGGTGCTCGCCAAGTGCGAGGGCGAGGGGCTGCCGCTCGGCCGGCCGGTGAAGGTGCGGCTGCGCGAGGCCGACCCGTCGCGGCGCCTGGTGCGCTTCGCCCTGACGGGCTGACGCGCGGGGCGGGGAAGGCGACTCCCCCGCCCCGCGCGCGTGCTGCGCGGCGGCGTCAGCGGCGGCGCCGGCCGCGCCAGCTCGTGCCGACCCCGACGCCGGCGAGGTGCAGGGCGATGAGGAGCAGTCCGAGGGTCACCAGCGTCTCGTAGTTGAACGCGTCGCTGGAGACGTCGGCGAGGTCGAACAGCAGCGCGATGGCGAAGACGATCGCGGCGACGATGGCGAGCATGAGAGTTCCTCCGGTCGTTGGTGCGCGACTCCCCCCGAAGCGCACCCAGACGATCTCCCTTTCGCCGCAGGTCAAACCAGAAATTTCACCTGGCGTGGCGAAAGGCCCGTCCGGACGTCGCCGGACGGGCCTCGCGGGGTCGCGCGGGCGCGGGGTTCAGGCGGCGGGCTCGACGCGCAGGGCGCGGCCGAGGCCGTCGGTGAGGGCGGCGTTCAGCCGGTAGGCGACCTTGACCTCGGCGATGACGGCGGCGCGCTCGGCGGCGTCCCAGGGGGCGGTGTCGAGCAGGGCGCGGTAGGCGTCCTTGTAGGCCTTGGGCTTGCCGGGGAAGCGGTAGAAGGCGACGCCGTCGTCGTCGCGGCCGACGCCGAGGGCGCGCTGGACCTGGCGGCCGATGAACTGGCCGCCGGACAGGTCGCCGAGGTAGCGGGTGTAGTGGTGGGCGACGAAGCCGCCGGCCGAGGCGGTGGCGACCTCGCGGACGCGCGCGGTGTAGGCGGCGGTCTCGGGCGTCGGGGCGAGGCGGTCGCGCCAGGCGGGCCCGTACAGGTAGGCCAGGTCGGCCTCCAGGGCGGCGCGGCGGCGCAGGTCCGGGACGTCGAAGCGGGCGGCGACGGGGTCGCCGGCCATGGCGTCGGCGGCGGTCTCCAGGGCGTCGTAGACGTGGTGGAGCTGGACGACGAGCGCGCCGTACTCCTCGCGGCCGAGGCGGCCCTCGACGAGCGCGGCCATGTAGGGCGAGGTCTCGTTGTCGCCGTGGTCGCTCCAGGTGGCGGCGCGCAGCTCGGCCGCGAAACCGGCCTCGGCGGCGTCGCCGCCGCCCGTGCCGCCCGTGCCGCCGGTGTGCGCCGCCGTGTGCTCTGCCGCCATGTGGTGCCTCTCCGTTCCCGCGGCCGGGACGCCCGCCCCGGACCGCTGAACTGAGGTTAGCCTTACCTAAATGATCTGCGGAAGGGGCCGGAGCCCTGTTCCCGACGTGACGTAGGTTACTTTACCGACGCCACGTCGGAACCTTCAAGGGCGCAGGTCACCGTCACCGGCCCGGGCCAGCGGCGGGCGGGTCAGTGCCGCGGGTGGGGTGCGCGGCCGAGGGCGCGGCGGGCCTCGGCGGACATGCGCACGACCTCGCGTCGGACCTGGGCGCGCTCGGTGAGGGGTTCGGCCCAGGGGACGCGGACGGCCCGCTCGCCGCCGGGGACGGTGACGGTGAACGCGATGCCGGTCGCGTCGAGGCCGCTCATGCGGGCGGCGGTGGCGTCGGGGCGGCCGCCGAGGGCCTGGACGATCTCCAGGCAGTCGGCGGGGTGGTCGTCGTTCATGTGCCGGGCGATCGCCTCCACGACCTCGGCGGTGAAGGGGGCGTCGCGGTTCTGGTCGCTGGTCATCGCGCGGCCTTTCCTGCTGTTCTGGCGCTGGTTCTGGCGGTGGTCCCGGCGGCGTCCCGTGCCGGTCCCGATGCCGGTCCCGGTGCTGGTCGCGGTGCGGACCGGGTTCGCCTCGGCCACTCTAAACTCCCGGCGGCCGCGGCCGGCCCGGCGCCTTCGGGCGCGGGTACCCGGCGATCTGCGCGAGAATGGTCGGCGTTCGATCCCGCGGCCGGATTTCGCGGGCGCGCTTTCCGCGGAAGGCGCGCCATTGGCGGCGGGTCGGCGTTGGCGGGAGCGGGGCACATGTCCGCGTTGGCCACATGGTGAAGAACATCACCATTACCGTGTCGGCAAGGGGAAGGAAGACGGGGCGCACATGGCCGAGAAGGTCATTCGAGTGGACGACATCGACGGTTCGGAGGGGGGCGATGTCACCAAACGGGACTTCGAAGTCCTGGACCGGACCTTCACGATCGACCTGAGCGATGACAATCACCGGCGGCTCACCGAGGCGCTGGAGCTGGTCGGCGGGTTCGTGGCCAAGGCCGTCGAGGTCAAGGCGGCGGGGCGGGGGCGCAAGAGCGCCGCCCCGGCCAAGGTCAAGGGCTACACCAACAACGATGTCCGCGAGTGGGCAAACGGCAACGGCGTGGAAGTCTCCGAGCGTGGCAAAATCGCCGATGAGGTCTATGCTGCATTCATCGAGGCCCATCCGGACGCGAAGCCGGGTGTATAGCAAGGGAGTCCCCGCATGGCGCAGAAGGTAGAAGTCCTTCTGGTCGACGACATCGACGGCGGAGAAGCGGACGAGACGGTCAGCTTCTCCCTGGACGGTGTCGGTTATGAGATCGATCTGAGCTCCAAGAACGCCACGCGGCTGCGCGAGGAACTGGAGCCGTTCGTGGCGGGTGCGCGCAAGGCGCGCAAGGCCGCGACGCGTCCGGTGAAGGCGCCGCGCACGGCGGGCAACCGGGAGCGGTCGGCCGAGATCCGCGAGTGGGCCAAGGCCAACGGCATCGCGGTGAACGAGCGCGGGCGCATTCCGCAGACGGTGATCGAGCAGTTCGAGGCGGCCAACTAGGCCGCCGGGCCCGCCCTTGCGGCGGGTCCGCGGGACGGTCCCGGAGGGAATTCCTCCGGGGCCGTCCTTTTGTGCTTTCCGCCGAAATTTCTTCCGGCCGATTCCGCGGGGCGGGGGTCAGCCGACGTGGACGAGGGGGCGGCGTTCGACGTCGGGTTCGGCCTGGCGGAGGATCTCGCGGGTGAGGGGCGGGATGTCGCCGCCGCCGAAGACCAGGTAGCGCAGGAGGGCGCCGACGGGGTTGCCCTCGCTCCAGTGGAAGTAGACGTGGGGCAGGCGGCCGGTCTCGTCGCGGACGTGCAGGAGGATCGCGGCGATGGCGTTGGGGATGGAGGGGCTCTGCACGCGCAGGACGCGGTGGTCGTCGACGGTCTCGCCGGTGACGTGCAGGTCGGATTCGAACTCCGAGGCGTCGGGGACGGTGACCTCCAGGAAGATGACGCGGCCGCCGTCCTGGAGGCGGTGCAGGCGCCAGGCCTCTTCGGACTTGTCGGCGTACTCGGCGTCGTCGCGGGCGTCGGGCTCGTTGGCGATGAGGCGGATCTCGGCGTCGCCGTCCAGGAAGGCGCGGGCGGTGGCGTCGAGCTCGACGGAGGTGGCGCGCAGCTCGGTGGAGCGGGTGGCGCGGGAGATGAGGGAGACGACGACGATGGCGACGACGAAGGCCAGGGCGATGAGCAGGCCGTCGGGGCGTTCCCAGATGTTGGCGGCGGCGGCGTAGGCGAGGATCGCGGTGACGGTGCCGAAGGCGAGGCCGGCGCGGCGGCGGCCGGCGCGCAGCGCGGCCAGGGTGACGGCGACGGCGGCCGACAGGATGAGGGCGAGGACGCCGGTGGCGTAGGCGCCGCCCTGGGCCTCGACCTCGGCGCGGAACAGCAGGGTGATCCCGAACGCGATCGCGGTGAAGATCAGCACGAGGGGGCGGGTGGCGCGGGTCCAGTCGGGCGCCATGCCGTAGCGGGGCAGGTAGCGGGGGACGATGTTGATGAGCCCGGCCATGGCCGAGGCGCCGGCGAACCACAGGATCGCGACGGTGGACAGGTCGTAGGCGGTGCCGAACCAGTCGCCGAGCTGCTGGTGGGCCAGGTAGGCCAGGGCGCGCCCGTTGGCCTCTCCGCCGGCCTCGAACTCCTTCTCGGGGATGAGGACGGTGGTGGCGAAGCTGGAGGTGACCAGGAAGACGCTCATGATGAGCGCGGCGGTGGTGAGGAGCCGGCGGGTGCCGCGGACGCGGCCGGGCAGGTCGCCCTTGACCAGGGGCATGACGGCGACGCCGGTCTCGAAGCCCGACATGCCGAGGGCGAGCTTGGGCATCACCAGCAGCGCCACGGCGATCATGGCGAGGGGGCCGGAGTGCTCGGTGGTGAGGGCGTGCTGCCAGTCGGTGACGGCGTGCGGGGTGGTGGCGACCTCGTAGAGGGCGCGGGCGATGACCACGACGTTGAGGGCGAGGTAGACCGCGACGAGGACGACGGCGATGGAGATGGCCTCGGCGAACCCGATGAGGAAGATGGCGCCGAGCGCGGCGATGAGGGCGAGGGTGACGGGGATCTGCCAGCTCGCGAGGGCGTGCGGGACGAGCGGGTTGTGGAGCAGGTGCGCGGAGGCGTCGGCGGCCGACAGGGTGATGGTGACGATGAAGGCGGTCGCGACGAACCCGAGGAGGAACAGCACCAGGAGCTTGCCGCGCCAGCCGGGCAGCAGGCTCTCCAGCATCTGCAGGGAGCCGAGGCCGTGGGGGCTGTCCTTGGCGACCTCGCGGTAGACCGGGAGGGCGCCGAAGACGGTGAGGGCGACCAGCAGGAGCGTGGCGATGGGGCTGAGGGCGCCGGCGGCGAGGGCGGCGATGCCGGGCTGGTAGCCGAGGGTGGAGAAGTAGTCGACGCCGGTGAGGCACATGACCTGCCACCAGGCGTGCTTGGGCTGGTCGGTGTCCTCGTGGTGGGGGCCTTTGGCGCGGTGGCTCTGCAGGCCGTGCAGGAGCCAGCCGCGCAGCCCGTGGGACCCGTCCCCGCCGGGCGCGGCCCCGCCCGGCTGTTCCGTACCTGCCGCCGCGCCCGCTTCCGCCCCGCGCGTGTCGGCCGTGCTCGCGCTCGGCGCGCCCGTGTCCGGCGCGGCCGGTGCGGGCGCGCCGGGGCCGTCCGTCGTGTCGTCCGCCGCGGCGTCCTTGCCGGACGGGACCGTCTCGCTCACTCTGGGCACTCCCCGCACACCGTCGATCTGGGATCCGAAAGGGGAACTTTACTGTTCCTTGCCGGCGGGGCGGGAAACCGGGCGGGCGGGGTCAGGTGACGGAGGTGTAGGCGACGACGCCGCGGCGCAGGGCGTCCATGGAGCGGCGGGCGGTCTTGCGCAGGTGGCTGTTGGGCGGGGCGGCGTCGACGATCTGGCCGAGCAGGTCCAGGAGCTGCTTGATGGCGCGGACGAAGTCGCCGGCGGTCATGCCGGCGTCCATGAGGACCTCGTCGAGGTCGTCGCCCTTGGCCCACCGGTAGGCGGTCCAGGCGAAGCCGAGGTCGGGTTCGCGGAGGAAGGAGACGTGGTTGTCGCGTTCGACGCCTTCCAGGCGGCCCCAGAGGCGGACCATGGCGGCGAGGGCCTCGCGGACGTGCTCGGTGGGGGTGCGGGGCGGGGCGGCGTCGTCGGGCTGGCGGGACTCGTAGACCAGGGCGGAGACGCAGGCGGCGAGCTCGGCGGCGTCCAGGCGCTCCCAGAGGCCGTCGCGCAGGGACTCGGCGGTGAGGAGGTCGAGCTCGTTGTAGATGCGGCCGAGGCGGCGGCCCTCGTCGGTGATGGTGTCGCCGTCGAGGTAGCCGAGCTGGGTGAGGACGGCGCAGACGCGGTCGAAGGTGCGGGCGATGACCTGGGAGCGGCCCTCGACGCGGCGGCGGAGCTGCTCGGTCTCGCGGTCGAGGCGGAAGTAGCGTTCGGCCCAGCGGGCGTGGTCCTCGCGGTCGGCGCAGCCGTGCGCGGGGTGCCGGCGGAGGCGGCGGCGCAGGTCGTCGATGGCGGCCTCGTCGCCGGCGGGGACGTCGCGGGTGCGGCGGCGGGCCTCGCGGCCCTCGTCGGGGACCTTGGCGCGCAGGGTGGAGGCGAGGTCGCGGCGGTCCTGGGGGTTGCGGGGGCTGAAGGACTTGGGGATGCGGATGCGGTCGAGGGGCTCGACGGCGCGCGGGAAGTCCAGGATCGACAGCCGCTGCACCGAGCGGGCGGCGGTGAGGACCAGGGGTGCGGGGCCGTCGGAGCGGCGGCCGAGGCCGGGGTCCAGGACGACGGCGAGGCCGCTGCGGCGGCCCTGGGGGACGAGGATGACGTCGCCGGGCCGCAGGTGCTCCAGGGAGCGGGCGGCCTCGGCGCGGCGGTGCTGGGAGCGTTCGCGGTGCTGGGCGGCCTCGGCGTCCGACAGGCGGCGGCGGAGGGCGGCGTACTCCATGAAGTCGCCCTGGTCGCATTCGGCGGCCTTGGCGTAGCCGGCGAGGGCGTCCTCGTTCTTGCGGACCTGGCGGGCCAGGCCGACGACGGCGCGGTCGGCCTGGAACTGGGCGAAGGACTCCTCCAGCAGGGTGCGGGCGCGTTCGACGCCGACGGCGCCGACGAGGTTCACGGCCATGTTGTAGGAGGGCCGGAAGCTGGAGTTGAGGGGGTAGGTGCGGGTGCCGGCGAGGCCGGCGACCGAGGCGGGGTCGACGCTGGGGTTCCACGTCACCACGGCGTGGCCCTCGATGTCGATGCCGCGGCGCCCGGCGCGGCCGGTGAGCTGGGTGTACTCGCCGGGGGTGAGGTTGACGTGGGCCTCGCCGTTCCACTTGTCGAGCTTTTCGATGACGACGGTGCGGGCGGGCATGTTGATGCCGAGGGCGAGGGTCTCGGTGGCGAACACGGCCTTGGTGAGGCCGCGGGTGAACAGCTCCTCGACGATCTCCTTGAAGGTGGGGAGCATGCCGGCGTGGTGGGCGGCGACGCCGCGTTCCAGGGCGGCCAGGAAGTCGTGGTAGCCGAGGACGTGCAGGTCCTCGGGCGCCAGGTCGCGGGTGCGCAGCTCGACGTGGGCGCGGATCTCCTCGGCCTCCTCCTTGGAGGTGAGGCGCAGCTGGGCGTGCAGGCACTGCTGGACGGCGGCGTCGCAGCCGGCGCGGGAGAAGATGAAGGTGATGGCGGGCAGCAGCCCGGCGCGGTCGAGGCGGGCGATGACGTCGGGGCGGTGCGGGGGCCGGAACCGCTGGGGGCGGGCCTCGCGGCGGCGCCCGGTGCGGCGGCCCTGGTTGACCTTGTTGCGGCGGACCTCCTCGACGGCCATCCGCTGCAGCTGGGGGTTCACGCGTGCCTGCCGGCCGCTCCCCTTGCCGGTCTCGACGAACAGGTCGTAGAGGCGGTCGCCGACGAGCATGTGCTGGAACAGCGGGACGGGGCGGTGCTCGTCGACGATGACGGCGGTGTCGCCGCGGACGGCCTGGAGCCACTCGCCGAACTCCTCGGCGTTGGAGACGGTGGCCGACAGGGCGACCAGCCGCACCGAGTCGGGCACGTGGATGATGACCTCCTCCCAGACCGCGCCGCGGAACCGGTCGGCGAGGTAGTGGACCTCGTCCATGACGACGTAGGCGAGGCCGGTGAGGGTCGGGGAGCCGGCGTAGAGCATGTTGCGCAGCACCTCGGTGGTCATGACCACGACGGGCGCCTCGCCGTTGACGGTGTTGTCGCCGGTGAGCAGGCCGACGTTGTCGGCGCCGTAGCGGCGGACGAGGTCGGCGTACTTCTGGTTGGACAGCGCCTTGATGGGCGTGGTGTAGAAGCACTTGGCGCCGCCGGTGAGGGCGAGGTGGACGGCGAACTCGCCGACGACGGTCTTGCCGGAGCCGGTGGGGGCGGCGACGAGGACGCCGCTGCCCTTCTCCAGGGCCCGGCACGCCTCGATCTGGAAGGCGTCCAGGCCGAAGTCGTAGAGGGTCTGGAAGTCCAGCAGGGCGGGGCCGCTGCCGGCGTCGCGGCGCCGGTTGGCGGCGTAGCGCTCCGCCGGGGACAGCTCCTCGGCCGACTGCGTGTCGGGGGTCGTCATGACATCGAGACTACGGTTTCGACCGGCCCGATTCCCAATTCGGGCCGCGTTTCGCCGCCCGTTTCGCTCAGGGACGCACGATCGGCGGGCTTTCGCCCGTGTCGGGGCCGGCCCGGGGGCGGTCCGGGGCGGGTCAGCGGCGGGGTTCGCCGGGTTCCAGCTCGGCGTCCAGGGCCGCCAGGTCGAGGGGGGACGCCTCGTCGTCGGACAGGCCCTCGTAGGGGTCGGGGCGGGCGGCCTTGCGGCGGTCGTGGAAGTAGGCGAGGATCTCGGCGACCTCGAACAGGAACACCGTCGGCAGGGCCAGGGCCAGCATGGTGAAGGGGTCCTGGCTGGGGGTGGCGACCGCGGCGAACACGAAGATCCCGAACAGCAGCATGCGGCGGGAGCGGCGGATGCGGTCGTGGGTGAGGACGCCGGCGACGTTCAGCACGACGATGAACAGCGGCAGCTCGAACGTCAGCCCGAAGATCAGCAGCATGGCCTGGGCGTAGCCGAGGTAGTCCTGCACGCCGACCAGCACGATCGAGTCGCCGGGCGCCAGCCCGATGAAGATCGACAGGCCCTTGTCCATGGTGAGGTAGGCCAGGGCGGCGCCGAGCCCGAACAGCGGCACCGCGGCGATCATGAAGACGTAGGTCCAGCGGCGCTCGCGCTTGTACAGGCCGGGGGCGACGAACGCCCAGATCTGGTAGAGCCAGACCGGGGAGGAGATGACGGCGCCGACGATGAGGGCGACCTTGAGGTGGATGAAGAAGCCGTCGAAGATCCCGTGGACGACGAGGTCGCACTTGGCGTCGATGCAGTGCTCGGCGGGGATGCGGGTGTAGGGCTTCTTCAGGAAGTCCCAGATGGGCGGGAAGAAGACCCACCCGACGATGCCGCCGGCGACCAGGCCGAGGACGGCCTTGAACAGGCGGCTGCGCAGCTCGCGCAGGTGGTCCATGAGCGGCATGCGGCCGTCGGGGTCGGCCTGGGTGCGCTTTGTCATCGTCGGATGGTCCGTGCCCGTCTGGGGTCAGGCCGCTGGGGCGGGGTCAGGACTTGCGCAGGTTGGCGGGGTCGACGGGGACGCCCTGGATCGGCTCGCCGGACGGCAGGGTGCGCGGGGCGGGGGCGTAGCCCTGCTGGACGTTGGCCTCGTGCTCCAGGCGGGCGGCCTCCTCGCGCAGCGCGGCGGCGCGGTCGCGGGCGGCCTCGGGCCCGGCGGCGGCGGCCTTGCGGTCGGCGTGCTGCTCGGGGGCGTCGTCATCGTCGTCGCGCAGGCCCTTGGTCTCGGCCTTGAGGATCCGCGCGGACTTGCCGAGCGAGCGGGCGAGCTGCGGCAGCTTCGCCGACCCGAAGATCAGCAGGATGACCACGAGGAGGATCAGCAGTTCGGGGGTACCGATGCTCGACAGCATGTGGGCCACGTCCTTCGTCAGCAGGTGTTTCTAGCTCGATCGTACGCTGTCGCCGGTCGCGTACCGTGCACGTGAGTCCTGGAGCGTGCGGAGTTCATCGGCGAGCGCCCGCTGTTCGGGTACGAGCCGCCGGCGCGTCCGGTCCAGTTCACGTCCGAGGCGCCGCACCGCGAGGCCGAGCTTGAACGCGCAGTAGGACAGGACCGCCAGGCCCGCGAACCCGAGGGCGACCGCCGCTCCGCTCCATGTCACGCATGACACGGTAGCCGACCCCGCGCGTCTCGGCCATCCGGCCCGCCCGCGGCGCCCGCCCGCGCAGGTCGGGCGGGGCGGGGTCAGGCGGGGTGGGCGGTCTCGTAGTGGGCGAGGGCGCGGGCGGCGTCGGCGCGGACGCCCGCGGCGACGTCGGGGGGGTCGACGACGCGGCCCTGGTCGCCGAGGCGCAGCGCCAGGCCGCGGATCCAGCGGGTGTCGGGGGTGCGCAGCACGATCCGCAGGCGGCCCTCGCCGAGTTCCTCGACGCTGTCGCAGGGGTAGGAGTCGGCGACCCAGCGGCCGGCGGGGGTGAGCTCCAGGGTGACGTGGCGGTCGCGGTCGGAGGGGCGGAACAGGCCGGCGTCGACGTCGCGGGGCTCGGCGTCGCCGGGGACCTCGGCGGGCACGTCCAGCACCGACAGGTCGGTGACGCGGTCGAGGCGGAACAGCCGGACGGCCTCGGCGCGGCGGCACCAGCCCTCCAGGTAGGTGTTGCCCTCCACGACCAGCAGCCGCATGGGGTCGACGTCGCGCTCGGTGTTCTCGTCGCGGGCGGGGACGTAGTAGGCGAAGTGGACGCGGCGGCGGCCCGCGAGGGCGCGGCGGAGCAGCGCGAGGGCGTCGCCGCTGGCGTCGACCTCGACGGCGACCTTGCCGGCGGCGTCGCCGGCGGCGCCCGCGGCGGTCTCCAGCTTGGCGATGACGCGGCTGAGGGCGTCGCGGTCCTGGAGTCCCTGGACGCCGGCGAGCATGCGCAGCGCGACGAGCAGCGCGCTGGCCTCGTCGACCTTCAGCCGCAGCGGGCGGGCGATCGACTCGGCCTCGGTGACGGTGATCTCGCCGCCCTCGTAGGACAGGTCGATCGGGCAGTAGGGGTCGGGGGCGCGCAGCTCGACGCACCACAGCAGGTTGAGGTCGTCGATGAGCTGCTTCTCGGTGACGCCGAACGCGGCGGCGGCCTCGTCGACGGCGACGGTGTCGCGGCTGACGACGTAGGGCACCAGGGCGAGGAGCCGGCCGAGGCGGTCGGTGGAGGTGGCGGCGCGGGCGGGCCGCGCCGCGCGCCCGGCGCCCCTGCCGGTGCCCTGCGCGGTGCCGGTGTTCTTGCCGGTGTCCATGGTTCCTCCGCTCACTGGTCGCCCGCTCACTGGTCGCCGCCCGCCAGGACCGCCTTGAGCTGCCAGATGACCGCCTCGCGCAGGTCGGGCGGGTCCAGGACGACGACGTCGTCGGCGAAGCGGGCCAGGTAGGGGGCGAAGCGGTCGGCGTCGCGGAAGGTGAGGACGGCCTCGTCCCAGCCGTCGCCGGCGTCGCGGACGCCGGTGGCCCAGCGGCGCGGGCCCTGCGCGGCGCCGCGGCGCAGGCGGACGGTGGCGGGGCGGGGCTCGGCGACCGGGTCGCCCCAGTCGAAGGCCAGGCGCCGCACGTCGGTGCCGGGCGGGACGGCGACGCTGCCGGCGGGGCCGTCGGGGGCGACGTCGCCGATGATGCGCGACAGGCGGAACACGCGGGTGTCGGCGCGGTCGCGGTCGTGGCCGACGACGTACCAGCGGCCGCGGCGGCTGACCACGCCCCAGGGTTCCAGGTGGCGGCGGGCGGCGGCGGTGCGGCCGACGCCCTGGTACTCGAAGGTGACGGGGCGGCCGTCGCGGACGGCCTCCCACAGGGCGGGGAAGGCGGGGTCGGTGGTGTCGACGCGCGGCTCGATGCCGACGGCGGGGTCGTTCGGCGCGCCGGCGCCGGGGCCGGTGTCGACGCCGGCGGCGCGCAGCTTCAGCAGGGCGCCGGAGGCGGCCTCGGCCATGCTGGCGCGCTGCCAGACGCGGGCGGCCAGGCCGAGCACGGCGGCCTCGTCGGGGGTGAGGTGGACGTCGGGCAGCTCGTAGTCCTGCGGGGGGATGCGGTAGCCGATCTCCTCGCCGCCGCCCCCGTCGGTGTCGCTGCCGACCTCCAGGGGGACGCCGAGCTCGCGCAGCTCCTCCTTGTCGCGCTCGAACATCCGCTTGAACGCCTCGCCCGGCCCGGGGTAGCCGGGCACCGCCTGGCGGATCTGCTCGGCGGTCAGGTAGCGCCGCGTGGCGAGCAGGCAGACCACCAGGTTGAGCAGGCGCTCGGTCTTGCGCCGCGACACCTTCCCCACCACCTCTCCGGTCGGCAGGCCCGGCCGGTCCGGCTGCCTTTTCCTCCCGGGAACGCTACCGTCTCCGGATGTGATCCGATGGCGTAAAGGCACGGTAGAGGGCGTCCGGCGGGAATGGCCCGGAGCGGTCGAACTGGACGTCTCGATCGACAGCGACGGGACGCACCGGGCCCTGGCGTACCCCGCCCTGGTGGGCAGGCCGGAGCCGGGCGACACCGTCCTGCTCAACACTACGGCCTTGGCGATGGGGCTGGGGACGGGCGGGTACGCGATGGTCGTCGCGGTCCCCGACCGGCTGCCGCCCGACCCGCAGGGGCCGGGGCACCTGGTCAAGGCCCGGTACACGCCGCTGCAGGCCACCCTGCTCGGCGCCGACGAGCAGGACTCCCCCCACCACGAGGTGCTGCGCGACGCCGACTCCCTGGACGGCACGCCGGTGGTCGTCGCCGACCTGCACTCGGCGCTGCCGCCGATCCTGGCGGGGCTGCTGGCGGCGCGGCCGGGCGCCCGCGCCGTGTACGTGATGCCCGACGGCGGGGCGCTCCCGGCCTGGTTCTCGATGTCGATCGCGCAGCTCAAGGCCGCCGGGGCGCTGTACGCGACGGTCACGGCGGGGCAGGCGTTCGGCGGCGACCTGGAGGCGGTGACGGTGCACACCGCGCTGCTCGCGGCGCGGCTGGTGCTGGACGCCGACGTCATCGTCCTCGCGCAGGGCCCCGGCAACCTGGGAACCGGCACCAAGTGGGGTTTCTCGGGCGTGTCGGCCGGTGAGGCGATCAACGCCGTGGCGGTGCTGGGCGGCCGGCCGGTCGCCTCGCTGCGCGTCAGCGACGGCGACGCCCGGCCCCGGCACGTCGGGGTCTCCCACCACAGCCTCACCGCCTACGGGCGGGTCGCGCTCGCCCGCGCCCAGGTGGTGGTGCCCGAGCTCGGCGGCGCCTTCGGCACCGAGGTCGCCGCGCAGGCCGCCGCCCTCGGCGAGCGGCACGAGCTGGTGCCGGTCGGCGTCGAGGGGCTGGCCGAGGCGCTGGCGGCGGCCGAGCGGGACTGGGGCGTGCGGATGTCCACGATGGGGCGCCGCCTGGACGGCGACCTCGTCTACTTCCTCGCCGCGGCGGCCGCCGGGCGCCACGCCGCCGCCCTGCTGGACTGAGCCGGCGCCCCTCCCCTCCCCTTTCCCTGCACCGCCGCCGATTCCGCCTGCGCGGCTTCGGCGGCGGTGTAGGAGGAGGCGAAGGTGAACGCGCGCGGGGACGGTCCGTGCGCGTGCAGGTGCGCCAGCCGCTCCAGGGCCTCGGCGACGGTCGGGACGTGCCCGGCGGGGATCCACCAGAGCACCAGGTGCGCCCGCACGTGCCGCTCGAACCATTCGCGGCGCCGCCGCAGGACCTCCAGGTGGCCGCTGCGGTAGGTGAAGTCCCACAGCGCCTCCTGGGTCTCCCACACCGAGAAGTTGACGATGACGTCGTCGCCGGCCGGGCGCATGCCGGTGGCGTCGGGCGCGCCGTCCTCCACCAGCCGCCAGACGAAGCCGGGCGTCCCGTCGGCCATGGCGTTGATCGGGTCGAGCAGCTCGACGAAGGGCGCCATCCGCGGGTCGTCCAGGGGGTGGCGGAGGGTCGCGACGTTGAACTCGGCGAGGTGGAGGGGGCCTGGGCCGGGCGCGGGTGCGGGCGTGGGTGCGGGCGTGGGTGCGGTCATGGCGCCATCCCAGCAGTCCGCATGCTTCTATGTCAATGGATGTTGTTTTTAGAGGGCGCGGCGGGCTCGACCACGACGCAGCACGCGCCGGGCCGGGCGTCCAGGCGGGCGCGGACGGCGCCGCCCGCGTCCGCGCCGAGCAGCCCTTCCAGCAGGGCGAGGTTCATGCCGCAGACCAGCGGAGGGAAGCGTTCGGCGACGGCGTGGAACGGGCAGTTGCGCATGCGGACCACCCGGGCGGGGTCCTCCCCGGCGGCCGCGTCCGCGGTCTCCTCCGCGCTCTCCCCCGCCGCGTCCTCCAGGTGCGGTTCGTAGCCGCGGGCCGCCAGGATCTCCATGGCCTGCTCCAGGTCGGCGCACGGCTCCCGGGCGTCCCGCAGCCGCTCCCCGCGGCTCCGCGCGGCCGCGCGGAGCCCGGCGTCCAGGCCGGCCTCCTCGGCGGCCTCGGCGAGCAGCTCGGCGGCGGTGCGGTAGTCGCGGGCGGGCAGCGACACCGCCCGCTCGGCCCGTGCCCGCACGTACACCTTGGCGGGCCGGCCGGCGCCCGGCCCCGAGCGGCCCGTCAGGCGCCGGCTGCCGCTCTCCAGCAGCCCGGCGTCGGCCAGCCGGTCCAGGTGGAACGCCGCGAGCGTGCGCGCCACCCCGGCGGCCTCGGCGGCCTCGTTGCGGCCGACCTCGCGGCCCTGCGCCGCCACGTACTCGTACAGGCGGCGCCGCACCGGGTCCTGCAGCGCCGCGATCGCGTCGATGTCCTCCACGCCGCCATTCTAGGAACAACGCGGATTGACGATAGAAGGGCCGGGCGCTCCCCCGGCCCCCGGTGGACTCCCGCGGTCTAGTGGGCGCCCAGGATGTCGACGACGAACACCAGCGTGTCGGTGCCCTTGATGCCCGCCTGGGCCAGGCCCTTGGCCCCGTACCCCATCGACGGCGGCACGACCAGCAGCACCCGGCTGCCGACCGCCTGCCCCACCAGGCCCTTCACCCAGCCCTGGATGACCTGGCCGTCCCCGATCGTCACCGCCGCCGGGCGCCCGGTCCGCCACGAGGAGTCGAACGTCCGCCCGTTCCGCCAGAACACCCCGGTGTACTGGAGCGCGACGAGCTGGTCCGTCCTGACCGCCGCCCCCGTCCCCTTGATCAGGACACTGGTGCGCAGCGTCTTCGGCGGCGCCGCCTTCGGGATCGTCACCGGCGGCGCCGTCCCCGCGTCCGGCGACCCCACCTGCGGCAGCCCCGGCGCGGTCGGCGCGGACCGCGCGCCGCGCGCCGCCGCCGTCTTGGCGTACACCGCCCGCACGTCCAGCACGTACACCAGCGAGTCGCCCGCCTCGACCTGGTGCGAGGAGTCGCCCTCGTCGCCGTAGGCCTCCTTCGGCGGGATCCGCGCCACGATCCGCGCCCCCGCCTTCGCCCCGTCCAGCGCCTTGTCCAGTCCCGGCACCAGCGTCCCGGTCGAGAACGCCTGCGGCTTGCCCGCCAGGTAGGTGCTCGCCAGCATCTTGCTGCCCGACTTGTTCCACCGGTAGCCGACGTAGTCGGCGACCACCAGGTCGCCCTTGCGCGCCGCCGGGCCCTTGCCGCCCGCCAGCGTCTTCACCGCCAGGTCCTTCTCCGGCGAGGTCTTCTTCGGGAACGTCACCTGCGGGCGGGCGCCCAGCGCGCCCTTCACCGACACCTGCACGTCCTTCGACCCCGAGCAGCCCGCCAGCAGCACCGGGACGAGCAGCACCGCGGCCGCCGCCCCGGCCCTGCCCCGGCGCCGCGACGGCGCCCGGCACGGCCCGGACACGGCGGAAACGGACAACGCGGACCGGTCCCCGGCCGCCGCCGGCGGGCGCGGCGACGGGAGGACGAGCGGGGACGGGCGACGGCGCATGCGGGTCCTTCGCGGGGGTGGCGGCGACGACTGAGCGCTCACCCTACCGCCCGGGTAAGCGACACATGACCCGCCATACCCCCGCAACCGGGGACACGACGGGCCACGTGCGCCCCCGGTACCCCGACCAGGAGCGATGCCGGCAACACCGGCGCGGCTACATGCCCGCGATCAGCTTGTCGACGCGCTCGTCCACCGAACGGAACGGGTCCTTGCACAGCACCGTCCGCTGCGCCTGGTCGTTCAGCTTCAGATGCACCCAGTCCACCGTGAAATCGCGCCGCTTCTCCTGCGCCCGCCGGATGAACTCCCCGCGCAGCCGCGCCCGCGTCGTCTGCGGCGGCACCGACTTGGCCTCGAAGATGTCCAGGTCGCGGGTGACCCGCTCCACCGACCCCTTCTTCTCCAGCAGGTAGTACAGCCCCCGGTCCCGGTGCACGTCGTGGTACGCCAGGTCCAGCTGCGCCACCCGCGGCGAGCTGAGCGGCAGGTCGTACTTGCGCCGGTACCGCTCGATCAGCTTGTACTTGGTCACCCAGTCGATCTCCCGGCCCACCATGTCCAGATCGCCGGTCTCCACCGCCCGCAGCGTCCGCTCCCACAGGTCCAGCACCCGCTTGGACGTCGGATCCCCGCCCCGCCGGTCCACGAAGTCCTTGGCCTTGCCGAAGTACTCCTTCTGGATCTCCAGCGAGCTGGCCTCCCGGCCGTTGGCGAGCCGCACCTTGCGGCGCCCCGTCATGTCGTGGCTGACCTCCCGGATCGCCCGGATCGGGTTCTCCAGCGTCAGGTCCCGCATCACCACGCCCGCCTCGATCATCCGCAGCACCAGGTCGGTCGCCCCGACCTTCAGCAGCATCGTCGTCTCGCTCATGTTCGAGTCACCGACGATCACGTGCAGCCGGCGGAACCGCTCGGCGTCGGCGTGCGGCTCGTCCCGGGTGTTGATGATCGGCCGCGACCGGGTCGTCGCCGACGACACCCCCTCCCAGATGTGCTCGGCCCGCTGCGACACGCAGTACACCGCGCCGCGCGGCGTCTGCAGCACCTTGCCCGCACCGCAGATGATCTGCCGCGTCACCAGGTACGGGATCAGCACGTCGGCCAGCCGGCCGAACTCCCCGTGCCGCCCCACCAGGTAGTTCTCGTGGCACCCGTAGGAGTTGCCCGCCGAATCGGTGTTGTTCTTGAACAGGTAGATGTCGCCGGCGATGCCCTCCTCGCGCAGCCGGCGCTCGGCGTCGACCAGCAGACCCTCCAGGATCCGCTCCCCCGCCTTGTCGTGCGTCACCAGATCGACGACGCTGTCGCACTCGGGCGTGGCGTACTCGGGATGGCTGCCCACGTCCAGATACAGGCGGGCACCGTTGCGAAGGAACACGTTGGAGCTGCGGCCCCACGACACCACCCGGCGGAACAGATAGCGGGCCACCTCATCGGGTGACAACCGCCGCTGCCCGCGGAAGGTGCAGGTGACGCCGTACTCGTTCTCAAGACCGAAGATGCGCCTGTCCACACCTGGAGCCTATGCGGACCGGCGTCCACATGGCAGTGTCCGCGGCCGCTTGTTTCCCGGGCGCCCCCGCACCCGGCCCTTACATTGTAGATTCTTTCCGGGGAGCAGGAGAGCCCGCCGCACCCCACCGGCACGACGGGCCCCCCGCACGACGCCACCGGCGCCCGGCACCACCCGACTACACGCCCTGCGCGCCCTGCCCCGCGTCCAGCAACTCCTGGATCCGCGCCGCCGGCAACCGCTTGAACAACCGGTGCTCACGATGCCGATCCAGCACCGCCACCTCCAACGACTTCGCCTCCAGCCGCCGGTCACTGTCCTGCGCCTCCAGCGCACCGACCGCCGTCCGCAACGCCTCCGCCAGCGGCGCACCCTCCACGAACCGGTCCTTCAACGCCTGCGCCACCGCCTCGGCCTGACCGCCCATCGCCACGTAACCGTGCTCGTCGGCCACCGAACCATCGAACGTCAACCGGTAGATCTGATCGGTGTCGGCGTCCTCCCCGACCTCCGCCACCACCAGCTCCACCTCGTACGGCTTGTTGGTCTCCGTGAAGATCGTCCCCAGCGACTGCGCGTACACGTTCGCCAGCCCCCGCGCCGTCACGTCCCGCCGGTCGTACTGGTACCCGTTCACATCCGCGTACCGCACCCCGCCCAACCGCAGGTTCTCGAACTCGTTGTACTTCCCCACCGCCGCGAAGGCGATCCGGTCATAGATCTCACTGATCTTGTGCAGCGCCCGCGACGGATTGTCCGCCACGAACAGAATCCCGTCCGCGAACTGCAGCACCACCACACTGCGGCCCCGCGCGATCCCCTTGCGCGCGTAGTCCGCCTTGTCCTTCATCTGCTGTTCGGGCGACACGTAGAACGGCATGGACACCGGACTGCATCCCTTCTATCGCAGCGGGGCGGACGGCCCGCCCGGCGAGTTGTAACGCTCCTCGACGACCGCACGCGCCACCGCGCCCACCTCGTCCTCACCGAGCCGGCGGAAACCCTCCGCCGTCACCGACGCCACCACCGGGAAGATCCCCCGCGTCAGATCCGGACCACCCGTCGCCGAATCGTCGTCCGCCGCGTCGTACAACGCCTGCACGCACACCAGCGCCGCGTCCTCCGCCGGCAGATCCCCGCGGAACAGCTTCTTCAAAGCCCCCCGCGCGAACACCGACCCCGACCCGATCGCATGGAACTCGCGCTCCTCATAACGACCGCCCGCCGGATCATAGGAGAAGATGCGCCCACCCGAACGCTCCTCGTCGAACCCCGCGAACAACGGCACCACGGCCAGACCCTGCATCGCCAGACCCAGGTTCTGCCGCACCATCGTCGCCAGCCGGTTCGCCTTCCCCTCGATCGACAGCGTGCGGCCCTCACGCTTCTCGTAATGCTCCAGCTCCACCTGGAACAACCGCACCATCTCGATCCCGAGCCCCGCCGTCCCCGCGATCGCGATCGCCGAGAACTCGTCCGCCCGGAACACCTTCTCGATATCGCGCTGCGCGATGACGTTCCCCGCGGTCGCCCGCCGGTCACCCGCCATCACCACACCGCCCGGGAACGTCACCGCCACGATCGTCGTACCGTGCGGAATGTCCTCACCGGCCGACACACCCGCCGGCAACGACCGCCGGCCCGGCAGCAGCTCCGGCGAATACGCCCCCAGGAACTCCGTGAACGAGGACGTGTCCGGGCTCGTGAACAACCCGGGCAAACGTCCGGTGTGCGCATCGTGGGACGCCACGCGACTCCTTCCCTCCACCAGGGCACCGGCACCCCGCCGCAGGACCACCCGCGGAACGCACCGGCGCAGACGCTTACGACCCTACTGTTCATCCACGCCCCACCGCATACCGCGCCCGACCCCGCCCGCTCCGCTGACGGCGAACTGAGATCAGGTTTCACCCGCCAGCGAACCGATCAACGACGACCAGTCGTGCTCGGCTCTCTCCGCGACCTCGGCGACGTCCCTGGCCACCTTGCGAGCGGCCGCGTCCGCCTCGAACACCGCCCGCCAGCCGTCGGTTGGGACAGAGGCGGGGTCCGCGTCGGGGATCGTGAAGGACAGGCGCGATCCCCCGCCCGCGGCCGGAACCTCGGAGATCAGCGTGCGCTCCAGGTAGGCGACCGCGCGCCGCAACACGCCCGGATCATCGCGAAGCTGCCCCATACCGGTGTTGCAGCCCGCACAGAGGACACCGCGGACGAGCTGCGTGTCGTGGCAGTGGTCCACATGCTTCGCTTCACGGTCACAGCAGATCGCGCAGTAACCGTGCTGCATCGCCGCCAGCGCGTCGGCCTCCTGCTCAGTGATGCCGTACCGCGCGCGGAGGCGGTAATGACGAGAGGAACCCTGACGGGACGCGCGCCGTCCCGCACGACGCTCCTCACACCGCCGCGCATGACCGTCGAAGAAGACCGCACCATGGTCCAGAAGCATCCGGCGAGCGAACGAACCCCGCCCTTCCAGATAATCGGCCGCCTCGCCCATCCGCTGAAGATCGTCCCCGAACTGTCCCAGAGCACCATTGCAGCGGAAGCACAGAAGGCCCCGATACGAACCGGTGACATGATCGTGATCGATGTGCTCGGCTACCGCCTGCAGGCAGATGACGCACCTACCCGCCTGCGCCGACAGGGCGTCGTGGTACCGATCCTTGGAAAGACCGTAACGCAGGCCCATCAAGTAGAACCGCTGACCGCCGTACTTTCGCGCCTTGTTCTCCGCCATCACGCGACTGTGGCACGGCCTGCAGTAGGCGGTCAGGCCGCTGCTCGTCGCTTTGTTCCGACCGAAGGCGTCCACAGGCTTCGTCGTCTCACCGCCGGCGCAGTACTTCATCCCCTCCGGCACGGCCGAATAGCGACGGTAAGCCCGAGTCCGCTTACCCTCGACAGCCCTTTTCCCCCGATAGGACGCCGCGTTACGGAGACCGAAGCACTCACGGCAGTACAGCGACAAACCGTCCTTGGACGCCTTGCGCTTCCAGAACTCCGCCGCAGGCTTGACCTGACCGCAATCGCGGCACTGCTTGGACTCGGACATGCCACCCACCCACCCCCGGGACCGGCCCGGCATCGAAGAGTAGATCCGCTATTGGCAGAATAGCGGAACACTCGTTCGATGGTCTCCGTTTCACATCAGAGGATTTTGCGAAACGGACATGTCCGATATGCCGTTACTGTCCGCCTTTTTGCACATAGGAACGGACGAATTCCTCTGCATTTTCTTCCAGCACTTCATCGATTTCGTCGAGAATGGCGTCGACGTCGTCCGTGAGCTTTTCCTGGCGCTCCTGGGCGTCCTCGGTGGTCGTGGCCTGGGCCTCCTCGACCTCCTCGGTGCGGCGGGTCGTCTGCTTCTGACCGCCGGTGTCCTTCGTGGCCATCCGTACCTCCACTCTGCCGGTGCCCCCAACCCTATCTCCGATCTTCGCTGGAGAGCGGGTGGCGACGCCGGTTTCGCGGGGGCTCCGGCGTTGGGGGCCTGGTGGGGTTATCGCCTGTGGGCGTTTCCCTGAAACGGGTGATGTCGCTACAAATCGGCGAGGGGCTGAGGGGGTCTGTATTGGGGTGGCGCGGGGTGGGGCGGCCCATTGGGCCGGAATGGGGGAACGCCCGCGAGGGGGGCTCTCACGGGCGTTCGGGTGGTGCGGTGGCCGGTTATTGGCCGGTGAGGGTGGCGACGAGGTCGGCGGCGGTGCGGGAGCGGTCGAGGAGGGCGCCGACGTGTTGTTTGGTGCCGCGGAGGGGTTCGAGGGTGGGGACGCGCTGGAGGGATTCGCGGCCGGGGACGTCGAAGATGACGGAGTCCCAGGAGGCGGCGGCGACGGATTCGGCGTACTGGCGGAGGCAGCGGCCGCGGAAGTAGGCGCGGGTGTCCTCGGGGGGTTCCTCGATGGCGTGGTCGACCTGGTCGTCGGTGAGGAGGCGGTTGATGCGTCCGCGGGCGACGAGGCGGTTGTAGAGGCCTTTGTCGGGGCGGATGTCGGTGTATTGCAGGTCGACGAGTTGGAGGCGGGGGTGGGACCAGTCGAGGCCGTCGCGGGTGCGGTAGCCCTCGAGGAGTTCGAGTTTGGCGACCCAGTCGAGTTCGCGGGAGAGCTGCATGGGGTCGTCGCCGAGGCGGTGGAGGACCGATTCCCAGCGGTCGAGGACGTCGGTGGTCATGTCGTCGACGTCGGCGCCGTAGTGGTCTTCGACGTATTTGCGGGATTGTTCGAGGTATTCCATCTGGAGTTGGACGGCGGTCATTTTGCGGCCGTCGCGGAGGGTGAGGAGGTGTTTGCAGGTGGGGTCGTGGGAGATGGCGCGGAGGGTGGCGACGGGCATGTCGACGGTGAGGTCGGTGGTGAGGAAGCCGTCTTCGATCATGGCGAGGACGAGGGCGGTGGTGCCGAGTTTGAGGTAGGTGGAGGTCTCGCTCATGTTGGCGTCGCCGATGATGACGTGGAGGCGGCGGTATTTTTCGGGGTCGGCGTGGGGTTCGTCGCGGGTGTTGATGATGGGGCGTTTGAGGGTGGTTTCGAGGCCGACTTCGACTTCGAAGAAGTCGGCGCGCTGGCTGATTTGGAAGCCGTCGCCGCGGCCGTCGACGCCGATGCCGACGCGGCCGGCGCCGGTGATGATCTGGCGGGTGATGAAGAAGGGGGTGAGGTGGCGGACGATGTCGGCGAAGGGGGTTCGGCGTTTCATGAGGTAGTTCTCATGGCAGCCGTAGGAGGCGCCTTTGTTGTCGGTGTTGTTCTTGTAGAGCTGGATGGGGTGGGTGCCGGGGATGAGGGCGGCGCGGGCGGCGGCGTCGGCCATGACGCGTTCGCCGGCTTTGTCCCAGAGGGTGGCGTCGCGGGGGTTGGTGCATTCGGGGGCGGAGTATTCGGGGTGGGCGTGGTCGACGTAGAGGCGGGCGCCGTTGGTGAGGATGACGTTGGCGAGGCCGAGGTCTTCGTCGGTGAGCTGGGTGGGGTCGGCGACTTCGCGGGCGAGGTCGAAGCCGCGGGCGTCGCGGAGGGGGTTCTCTTCTTCGAAGTCCCAGCGGGCGCGTCTGGCGCGGGCCGCGGTGGCGGCGAGGTAGGCGTTGACGACCTGGGAGGAGGTCACCATCGCGTTGGCTCCTGGTTGGCCGGGGACGGAGATGCCGTACTCGGTCTCGATGCCCATGACGCGCCGAACACTCATATCGTCGAGCCTATCGGGGCGGGCGGGGTGGAGCCATGGGGCGGGGCGGGGTGGCGCGGGGGTGTCGGCGGCGGGGTGGGGGTTTTGTGCTGGTCGGGGGTGGTCCGGGGCTGGACGTGGTTCGGCGCGGCGGCCCGGTGGGGGCCGCCGCGCCGTGGTGGTGCGGTGGTGCGGGTGTTACAGGTACTGGCCGGTGTTGGCGACGGTGTCGATGGAGCGGCCGGCGTCGTTGCCCTTGGTTCCGGAGACGAGGGTGCGGATGTAGACGATCCGCTCGCCCTTCTTGCCGGAGATGCGGGCCCAGTCGTCGGGGTTGGTGGTGTTGGGCAGGTCCTCGTTCTCGGAGAACTCGTCGACGCAGGCCTCGAGGAGGTGCGCGATGCGCATGCCCTTCTGGCCGGTGTCGAGGAACTGCTTGATGGCCATCTTCTTGGCGCGGTCGACGATGTTCTGGATCATGGCGCCGGAGTTGAAGTCCTTGAAGTAGAGGACTTCCTTGTCGCCGTTGGCGTAGGTGACCTCGAGGAAGCGGTTCTCCTCGTTCTCGGTGTACATGCGTTCGACGACGCGCTGGATCATGGCGTCGACGGCGCTGTCGGCGTCGCCGCCGTTCTCCTTGACGTCGTCGGGGTGCAGGGGCAGGCCCGGCAGGATGTACTTGGAGAAGATGTCCTTGGCGGCTTCGGCGTCGGGGCGTTCGATCTTGATTTTGACGTCGAGGCGGCCGGGGCGCAGGATCGCGGGGTCGATCATGTCCTCGCGGTTGGAGGCGCCGATGACGATGACGTTCTCCAGGCCCTCGACGCCGTCGATCTCGCTGAGGAGCTGGGGGACGATGGTGTTCTCGACGTCGGAGGAGACGCCGGATCCGCGGGTGCGGAAGATGGAGTCCATCTCGTCGAAGAAGACGATGACCGGGGTGCCGGCGCTGGCCTTCTCGCGGGCGCGCTGGAAGACCAGGCGGATGTGGCGCTCGGTCTCGCCGACGTACTTGTTGAGGAGTTCGGGGCCCTTGATGTTGAGGAAGAAGCTCTTGCCCTCCTGGCCGGTCTGCTCGGCGACCTTCTTGGCCAGGGAGTTGGCGACGGCCTTGGCGATGAGGGTCTTGCCGCAGCCGGGGGGCCCGTACAGCAGGACGCCCTTGGGGGGGCGCAGCTGGTGCTCGCGGAACAGGTCCGCGTGCAGGTAGGGCAGTTCGACGGCGTCGCGGATCATCTCGATCTGGGAGCCGAGGCCGCCGATCTCCTCGTAGGAGATGTCGGGGACCTCTTCGAGGACGAGTTCCTCGACCTCGGCCTTGTGGATCTTCTCGTAGGCGTATCCGGAGCGGGATTCGAGCATGAGCGAGTCGCCCGCCCGGAGGGGGAGGCCGCGCAGCGGCTCGGCGAGCTTGATGACGCGCTCCTCGTCGGCGTGCGCGATCACCAGGGCCCGGTCGTCGCCGATGAGCTCCTTGAGCATGACGACCTCGCCCTGCTCTTCGAAGGAGAGGGCTTCGACGACGTTGAGCGCCTCGTTGAGCATGACCTCCTGGCCGCGCTGGAGTTCGTCGACGTCGACGGCGGAGCTGACGTTGACCCTCAGCTTGCGTCCGCCGGTGAAGATGTCGACGGTCCCGTCGTCGCGTGCCTCGAGGAAGACGCCGTAGCCGGATGGCGGTTGGGCCAGCCGGTCGACCTCCTCCTTGAGCGCGATGATCTGCTCGCGCGCCTCCTTGAGCGTCGACACGAGACGTTCGTTCTGTCCGGTCACTGCGGCCAGGTTGGCCTGCGCCTCATGGAGGCGTTCCTCTAGAACCCTTACTTGACGCGGGGATTCGGCGAGCTTGCGCCGCAGCACGGAGATCTCCTCCTCCAAGAAGGACACCTGCGTCTGGAAGTCTCTGGCTTCCTTGTCGTGCTGCCTGCGCGCCCCTGCATCGTCACGAGCGGCCACGCCCCGTCACCTCCTCACGAAGAGAGCCGACGACCTACTGAGACCCTACCTATCTGGAGGGCTTCCGTAACCTGCCGCTTCGGTTCTCCTGCCGTACCGGGGTGATCTTGGGGGGTGCGGGGGGCGGGCGGGGTGGCGGGAAGGATTGCGGCGGGGCGGCCGCGGGGCGGGAAATCGGAGGGTTCGTCCCGAACGCCGCCGCAAGATTTGCCCTTTTCATGCCCTATGTCCGCCCCGTTCCGGAGCGGGCACCGCGGGTTAAATCCCTGTGACGCGATGACCGGGGGTAGCCGCCGCCCGGGCGCGTCGCGGCGCGCGGGCGGCCCGATGTGACTTACGCCTCGTCACCCTCCGCCACCGCGGGCGCCTCCGGGACGGTCCCGGCGGCGGCCGCGGGGACGGCCGGGGCGTCCTCGGCGGGGTGGGCGCCCTTGGCGGGGCGGCGGCGCCGCAGCGGCGGGGCGACGCCGTCGGCGAGGCGCCGCGCGGTCACCAGGAAGCCGGTGTGGCCGATCATGCGGTGGTCGGGGCGGACGGCGAGGCCCTCCACGTGCCAGGACCGCAGCAGCGTCTCGAAGGCGTAGGGCTCGGCGAACGCGCCGTGGCCGCGCAGGTCCTCCACCACCCGCGACATCTGGGTGGTGGTGGCGACGTACACGCAGACCATGCCGCCGGGCACCAGGGCCTTGGCGACGGCGTCGACGCACTCCCAGGGCGCGAGCATGTCCAGGACGACGCGGTCGACCTCGGTCTCGGCGAGGGCGTCCTCCAGCGACCCGACGGTGAGCCGCCAGGAGGGGTGCGGGCCGCCGAAGAACCTCTCCACGTTGCCGCGGGCGATCTCGGCGAAGTCCGCGCGGCGCTCGTAGGAGGAGACCAGGCCGTGCTCGCCGACGGCGCGCAGCAGGAAGCACGACAGGGCGCCCGAGCCGGCGCCGGCCTCGACGACGCGGGCGCCGGGGAAGATGTCGGCCTGGGCGATGATCTGCGCGGCGTCCTTGGGGTAGACGACGGCGGCGCCGCGCGGCATGCGGACGGCGAAGTCGGTGAGCAGCGGCCGGAACGCCAGGTACTCCACGCCGCCGGTGGAGCGGAACACCGATCCCTCGGGGCTGCCGATGATCTCGTCGTGCGGGACCGAGCCCTTGTGGGAGTGGTAGACCTTGCCGGCCTGCAGCGTGACGGTGTTGATGCGGCCCTTGGGGTCGGTGAGCTGAACCTGGTCGCCGGGCCGGAAGGGGCCGTGCGGGATCCGGCCGGTCCACGTGCCGCCGGAGGCGGCCTGACCGGCGGGGACGGCGGTGGAGGAAGGTTCGCTCATGGGGGTCAAGGCTAGCGGTGCGCGGGCACCGGACCGGCCATCGCGGCCTTCCCCGCCCGGGCGCCGCCCGGGGTCAGGTCCCGGCGAAGGCGCGGTCGACGTCGGCGACCGCCAGCACCCCGTAGAGCCGCCCGTCGGGCTCGACGAGCAGGTACTCCGAGGCGGGGGCGCGGCGCAGCGCGACGAGCAGGTCCTCCCCGGCGAGGTCGGCGGGCAGGGTGAGGTCGGCCTCCAGGCCGCGCGACAGGTCGCCGACGGAGATCCAGGGGCGGCGCTGCGGGGGCGTGGCGAGGACGGCCCTCTCGCTGACCAGGCCGCGGGGGCGGCCGTCGTGGTCGACGACGACGATGGCGCCGGCCTGCGCCTCCTGGGCGCGGCGGACGGCCTCGGCGAGCGGCACGTCGGCGGTGACCTCGGCGGCGCGGCGGGCCAGGCGGCGCGCGGCGAGCAGCGGCACCCGGTCGCGGATGCGCTCGGCGGTGATGGCCTGGGTCGCGCCGACCCAGATGAACGCCGCGACCATCGCCGACCACAGCAGCCCGAGGAACCCGAAGCCGCCCCCGCCGCCGGCGCTGACGAACGCGCCGAACGCGAGGCAGGCGACGGCGACGGCGCGGCCGATCCAGGCGGCCGCCAGGGCGCCGTTGCGGGCGCGGCCGGTGGCCTTCCACACGGCGGCGCGGACCATGCGGCCGCCGTCCAGGGGCAGGCCCGGCAGCAGGTTGAACACCCCGACCAGCAGGTTGGCGTAGGTGAGGGCGCCGACGAGGAGCAGCGCGACGTCCGGCAGCGGCGCGAACGCGTGCAGGGCCAGGCCGGCGCCCGCCAGGACCAGGTTGGTGAGGGGGCCGGCGAAGGCGATGAGGAACTCGCGGCCCGGCGTCGGCGCCTCCCGGCCGATCGAGGTCTCCCCGCCGAGGATGTGCAGCGTCACCGACCGCACGGGCAGGCCGAGGACGCGGGCGGTGACGGCGTGGCTGAGCTCGTGGACGAACACCGACCCGTACAGCAGGAGCGCGTAGGCGAACGCGACGGCGTAGCTGCCCGGCCGCCCCACCACGTCGTCGACCTGGCCCTCGAACATGAGGGTGACGACGAGCGCGACGACGAACCAGCTCGGGGAGACGTAGACGGGGATGCCGAAGGGGCGCCCGAACGCCAGGCCGGGGCGGCGCGTCCCGTCCTCGGGGCCGGGGTCGGATCCGGGGTCGGGGGCGCCGCGCCCCGGCCGGTCGGGCCCCGGGCCCGCGGGTCCGGGCCCGGGGCCCGCGGGGGTGGTGTCCTCGGTCGGGGGTGCGCTGTCTGTCACGGCACCGATGCTACGGCCCCCGGCGCGGGGCGCGGCTCCCCCGACCCGCCGTGATCCCCGTCATGCTCCCCCGGGGCCCCCGCACCGGTCCCCGCGCAGGTCCCCGCCGTGATCGGTCCGGGGCCGCGGCGGGCGCCCGGCGCGTCCGGCCGGGACCGCGCCCTTTCGTCGGAGGTGTCGCCTACGCTGCCATGACATGACGACCACCGAGCCGACCACCGGAGAGCCCGCCCCGGCGGCGGGCGAGGTCATCGGATCGCTGTCGCCTTCGCGGGCGGGCGACTTCATGACCTGCCCCCTGCTGTACCGGTTCCGGGTCATCGACAAGCTCCCCGAGAAGCCGAGCCCGGCGATGGTGCGGGGCACGCTCGTGCATTCGGTGCTGGAGCACCTGTACGACCTGCCCGCCGGGGAGCGCACCGTCGGCGCCGCGCAGGGGATGCTCGGCCCCGAGTGGGAGAGGCTCCTGAAGGAGGAGCCCGAGCTGGCGGGGCTGTTCCCCGGGGACGCGGCGGGCGAGGCCGAGCAGGCGGCGTGGCTGAAGCAGGCCGCCCGGCAGCTGGAGCGCTACTTCAAAATGGAGGATCCGCGGCACTTGGAGCCGGCCGAGCGCGAGGTGTTCGTGGAGACGGTGCTGGAGTCGGGGCTGAAGCTGCGCGGGTTCATCGACCGCCTGGACGTCGCCCCGACCGGCGAGGTCCGCATCGTCGACTACAAGACCGGGTCGGCGCCCGGCGCCGGGTTCGAGGCGCGGGCGCTGTTCCAGATGAAGTTCTACGCCCTGGTGATGTGGCGGGTGCGCGGTGCGGTGCCGCGGCTGCTGCAGCTGATGTACCTGGGCGACGGCGAGGTGCTGCGCTACGCGCCCGACGAGGCCGACCTGCGGGCCACCGAGCGCAAGGTGCTGGCCTTGTGGGAGGCGATCCGGCGGGCGATGGACACCGGCGACTGGCGGCCCCGCCGGAACCGGCTGTGCGACTGGTGCGACCACAAGGCGCGGTGCCCGGTGTGGGGCGGCACTCCCCCGCCGCTGCCCGAGCGGCCGGTGGTGCGTCCCTCCCCCGCCGACCTGGAGTCGGCCGCGCGCGAGCGCGACGACCTCTGAGCCGCCCGGGTGAGCCGCCCGTGCGGCGGGGCGCCGGGGCCGGGGTCTCCTCCGCAAGGAGGACCGGGGATCGGCGTTCAGGAGGGCTCACCACCTGGCGCGACCTCCTAGGGTGAGAATCGTGTCACCCCGCATCCGAGGTCTGCGTGCCTGCCGTGCCTGGCTGAAGGCGCGCCCGCAGGGCGGTGACGCGTTCCTCGCGGTGCTGCTGCTCGCGCTCGGGTTGTTCCAGGTGTTCTGGCAGCGGATCGGCGTCGACGACGACGTGCACTGGCGCGACCCCGACGTGTGGCAGGCGCTGCTGATCGTCGTGGGGGCGATGGCGCTGACGCTGCGGCGGGTGTGGCCCATGACGACGCTGGCGGTGGTGCTCGCCGCCGAGATCGGCCTCACCGTCGGCGACTACGTGCCGACGATCAGCGACGCGGTGCTGCTGCTGATCGCGGTGTACGGCGTCGCGGCGCACCGGGGGCTGGCGCGGGCGACGCTCGGCGGCGTCGCGGCGCTCGCGGTGTTCAACGTGATGCTGTACCTGCTGCCCTCGGGCGTCGAGACGGTGTCGGTGCTGACCAACAACGCCCTGGTGGTGGGGGTGTGGGTGCTCGGCCGCAACCTGCGGCTGCGGCGCGCCTACTTCGCCGAGCTGGAGGACCGGGCCGCGCGGCTGGAGCGCGCGCGCGGCACCGACGCGCGCGCCGCCCGCATCGAGGAGCGGTCCCGTATCGCCCGCGAGCTGCACGACGTCGTCGCCCACCACGTGAGCGTGATGACGGTGCAGGCGGGCGCCGCGCGCCGCATCATCGACCGCAACCCCGACGGGGCGCGCGAGGCGATGTCCACCATCGAGGAGGTCGGCCGCACCGCGCTCAGCGAGATGCGGCGCATCGTCGGGGTGCTGCGCACCGACCGCGATGCCGACCAGGCCGGCCGCGAGCTCGCGCCCCAGCCCGGCCTCGGCGACCTCGGGGCGCTGCTGGACCACGTCCGCGAGACCGGCCTCGCCGTCCAGCTGTGGATCGAGGGCGAGGCCCGCACCCCCTCGCCCGGCGTCGACGTGGCGGCGTTCCGCCTCATCCAGGAGGCCCTCACCAACACCCTCAAGCACGCCGGGCCGAAGGCGCGCGCCTGGGTGCGGCTCTACTACTCCGCCGCCGACCTGACGGTGGAGATCGAGGACGACGGCCGCGGCACCGCCACGATCATGGCCGACGGCGGCGACAAGCCCGGCCACGGCCTGGTCGGCATGTACGAGCGGGTCGCGCTGTACGGCGGGGAGCTGCGCATCGGCCCCCGCGTCGGCGGCGGGTTCGGCGTGCGCGCCAGGTTCCCGCTGGAGGCATAGATTTGGGCGACGACAACGGAGCGGAGCGCGCGGCGGCCCGGGGCACGGGCGGGCGCGCGGCCGGGAACGGGGCGGGGCGATGAGCGCGGTACGGGTGCTGCTGGTGGACGACCAGCCGCTGCTGCGGACGGGGTTCCGGCTGATCCTGGAGGCCGAGCCCGACATCGCGGTGGTCGGCGAGGCCGGGGACGGCGCCGCCGCGGTCGAGCTGACCCGCTCGCTGCTGCCCGACGTGGTGCTGATGGACATCCGCATGCCGGGCGTGGACGGCATCGAGGCGACCCGGCGGATCATCCGGGAGGAGGCCGCCTCGCACGACCCCAAGGTGCTGATCCTCACCACCTTCGACCTCGACGAGTACGTCATCGAGGCGGTCCGCGCCGGCGCCAGCGGGTTCCTGCTGAAGGACTCCCCGCCCGAGGACCTGGTCGCCGCGATCCGCATCGTCGCCGCCGGCGACGCGATCGTGGCGCCGTCGGTGACGCGGCGGCTGCTGGACAAGTTCGCCACCCGCCTGCCGTCGGTGCGCGACTCCGCGCCGCCGCCCGGCCTCGCGACGCTGACCGAGCGCGAGCGCGAGGTGCTGTCGCATGTCGCGCGCGGCCAGTCCAACGCCGAGATCGCCGCGGCGCTGGTGGTGAGCGAGACGACGGTGAAGACCCACGTCGGCAACGTCCTCGCCAAGCTCGGGCTGCGCGACCGGGTGCAGGCGGTGGTGTACGCCTACGAGACGGGGCTGAGCAGGCCCGGCCAGAGCTGACGCGGCCCGCCGCGCAGGGGCGCTCCGGGGAAACCCTGGGGCGCCCCCCGTCGTTGGTAGGGGTCCCCTGGTCCCTGGGGACGAAGCCGGGGCCGGGATCTCCCACCACGGGTGGAGCCGATAGTCCCTTCCCTGGGCCCATCCCCCGGGCCCCCGCGGCTTCTAGTGTTCCAGGGGACGGGGCCGCCGCGGGGGACGGTCCCGCGCCCGCCCGGGCCTCCGGGCGCCCGACCACTTCTGCAAGGGGAGCCACCCGTGACGAACACCGCCCCACCCACCGCCGACGCGCAGCCCGCGCCCGGGGCGGACGACGTCGCCGCGTCGGCCCACCGCATCGCCAAGGTCTACGGGCGCGGCGACGCCCAGGTCATCGCGCTGGACGCGGTGACGGTGGACATCCCCCGCGGCCGCTTCACCGCCGTCATGGGCCCCTCGGGGTCGGGCAAGTCCACCCTCATGCACTGCATGGCCGGCCTGGACTCGGTCGACTCCGGCGAGGTCTACATCGGCGGCACCGACCTCACCAAGCTCAAGGACAAGCAGCTCACCCGGCTGCGCCGCGACAAGGTCGGGTTCGTCTTCCAGGCGTTCAACCTGGTGCCGACGCTGACGGCGCTGGAGAACATCACCCTGCCGATGGACATCGCCGGCCGCAAGCCCGACCGCGAATGGCTCGACCGCGTCGTCGACACCGTCGGGCTGCGGCCCCGGCTGTCGCACCGGCCGACCGAGCTGTCGGGCGGCCAGCAGCAGCGCGTCGCCTGCGCCCGCGCCCTCGCCTCCCGCCCCGAGATCATCTTCGCGGACGAGCCGACCGGCAACCTGGACTCGCGGTCGGGCGCCGAGGTCCTGACGTTCCTGCGCGACTCGGTCACCGAGATGGGCCAGACCATCGTCATGGTCACCCACGACCCCAACGCCGCCGCCTACGCCGACCAGGTGCTGTTCCTCACCGACGGCCGCATCGTCGACACCATGCAGCGGCCGACCGCCGAGCGCGTCCTGGAGCGCATGAAGGGCTTCGAGCTGCCGGGGGCGATGGCCCGATGATGGGCAGGGTCACCCTCCGCAACCTGGCCGCGCACAAGATCCGGCTGGTGCTCACCGCCGTCGCGGTCATCCTCGGCGTCGCGTTCGTCGCCGGCACCCTCATCTTCACCGACACCATGAACGGCCGGTTCGACCAGCTCTTCGACAAGATCGGCAAGGACGTCGCGGTGCAGGTCCGCGGCACCGCCCTCGGCGAGGGCACCGACGACCAGGGCGAGAAGGAGCGCGGCCCCGTCCCCGCCGCGCTGCTCGCCAAGGTCGCCGCCGTGCCCGGCGTCAAGAACGCCACCGGCAACGTCACCGGCTACGCCGCCCTCGTCGGCCGCGACGGCAAGATCGTCGGCGATGAGGGGCAGGGCGCGCCGCAGCTCGGCATCAACTACACCCCCGGCGCGCTCACCGCCATCGTCTCCGGCCGCGCCCCCGCCGCCGGCGGCGAGATCGCCATCGGCGACGCCATGGCGAAGAAGACCGGTTACCAGGCCGGCGACCGCGCCCGCGTCGTCACCACCTCCGGCGTCCAGCCCGTCACCATCGTCGGCGTCATGGACAGCGGCGACATGATGGGCGCCACCACCGTGGCGTTCGACACCGCCACCGCCCAGCGCCTCATGCTGAAGCCCGGCTACTTCACCGACATCACCGCGCGCAGCACCGGCGTCCCCGAGGACGTGCTGCGCGCCCGCGTCGCCCGCGTCCTGCCCGCCGGCACCGAGGCCATCACCGGCACCGCCATGCGCGCCGAGAGCAAGGACGCCATCGCCTCCTTCATGGGCTTCTTCCGCGCCCTGCTGCTGTCCTTCGCCCTGGTGTCGATCTTCGTCGGGGCGTTCATCATCTTCAACACCTTCTCCATGCTGGTCGCCCAGCGCACCCGCGAGCTCGCGCTGCTGCGCGCCATCGGCGCCGCCCGCGCCCAGGTCACCCGCGCCGTCCTCGGCGAGGCCCTGGCCGTCGGCGTCGTCGGCTCCACCCTCGGCATCGCCGCCGGCGCCGGCCTCGCCGCGCTGCTGCAGGGCCTCATCGGCAGCGGCGGCGGCCTCACCGTCACCGCCACCCCCATCTGGGTGTCCTACCTCGTCGGCGTGCTCGTCACCGTCGTGTCGGCCTACTTCCCCGCCCGCCGCGCCGCCAAGATCCCCCCGGTCGCCGCGATGCGCGACGACGTCGCGCTCCCCCAGCGGTCCCTGCGCGTCCGCGTCGCCGCCGGCGCGCTGCTCACCCTCGCCGGCGCCGCCCTCATCGCCCTCGGCCTCGGCGGCGACGGCGGCAACCCCGCCGCCATCGTCGGCGCCGGCGCCTTCGGGGTGTTCCTCGGCGTGACGCTGCTCGCCCCCGTCATCAGCGTCCCCGTCGTGAAGGTCCTCGGCTGGCCGTTCACCAAGCTGTTCGGCGCCACCGGCCGCCTCGCCCGGCAGAACGCGCTGCGCAACCCGCGCCGCACCGCCGCCACCGCCGCCGCCCTCATGATCGGCCTGGCGCTGGTGACGGCCGTGGACGTCCTCGGGTCCTCCATGCGCGCCTCGGTCGGCGCCCAGATCGACCAGCAGTTCGGCGCCGACTACACCGTCTCGGGCACCGGCGGCGGCGGCGTGTCGCCCGCCGACGCCAAGCGCGTCGCCGCCGTCCCGGGCGTGCGGAACACCGTGCCGGTGTACGTGGGCAAAGCCCTGTTCGGCACCGCCAAGGGCAACTCCTCCTACATCGCCGGCGACGTCGCCGCCCTGGCCCGCGCCGCCCGCCTCGACATGATCAGCGGTAGTGCGCGGGCCGGCGCGGACGGCGTGCTGCTGGACAAGAAGACCGCCGAGAAGCGCGGCGTCGCCGTCGGCGGCACCCTGACCGCCGCGTTCGCCGACCACAGCACGGTGCCGCTGCGCGTCAGCGGCATCTACGAGAAGAGCGACTTCCTCGGCGGCATCATCGCCCCCGCGAAGGTCTACCTCGCCCACGCCGACAAGCCCGTCGTCGACACCCTCGTCATCGACGCCGGCGGCGCCACCAAGGCCAAGACCGCCGCGTTGAAGAACGCCGTCAAGGACAACCCGGCGCTGAAGGTCCAGGACAAGCAGGCGGTGAAGGACCAGGTCAACGGGCAGGTCGACCAGTTCGTCAACTTCCTCACCATCCTGCTGGTGATGTCGATCGTCATCGCGGCGGTCGGCGTCGTCAACACCCTCGCCCTGTCGGTCACCGAGCGCACCCGCGAGATCGGGTTGCTGCGCGCCATCGGCATCAGCCGCCTCCAGCTGCGCCGCATGATCCGCGTCGAGTCCATCGTCATCGCGGTGTTCGGCGCCCTGCTCGGCATGGGCATTGGCGTGGCGTTCGGCGCCGCCCTGCAGAACGCCCTCGCCGACGACGGCCTGGACGTCCTGGCGATCCCCGGCGGCACCCTGGCGATCTACCTCGCGATCGCCGCCGCCATCGGCGTCCTCGCCGCCCTGTGGCCCGCCTGGCGCGCCGGCCGCATGGACGTGCTGAAGGCCATCTCCACCGAGTGACGTCCCGCAGGACAAGGCGAAGGCCCGGCCCCCGTTCGGGGGCCGGGCCTTCGCCTCGCGCGCCGCTTGCGCGGTGGAGAGCCGCGGTCAGTCCTGGTCGGCGAGGGGCGCCTCGTCGGGGGACGCGCCGTGCGCGACGGCGGCCTTGGCGACCGTGTCGGTCTCGCTCACCGTGGCGTTCTCGGGGAAGTGGCAGGCCACCTCGTGCCCCGGGCTGAGCCGCACCAGCGGCGGCTCCACCGTCTTGCAGATCTCCTGCGCCTTCCAGCAGCGGGTGTGGAACCGGCACGCCGGCGGCGGGTCCAGCGGCGACGGCACGTCGCCCTGCAGCCGGATCCGCTCGCGGCCCTCGCGCAGCGACGGGTCGGGCACCGGCACCGCCGACAGCAGCGCGTTGGTGTAGGGGTGCATCGGCCGCTCGTACAGCTCGGCGCGGTCCGCCACCTCCACGATCTTGCCGAGGTACATGACCGCGACGCGGTCGGAGATGTGCCGCACCACCGACAGGTCGTGCGCGATCACCACGTAGGTGAGGTCGAGCTCGTCCTGCAGGTCCTCCATCAGGTTGACCACCTGCGCCTGCACCGACACGTCCAGCGCCGACACCGGCTCGTCGGCCACGATCAGCTTGGGCTTCAGCGCGAGCGTGCGGGCGATGCCGATGCGCTGGCGCTGCCCGCCGGAGAACTCGTGCGGGTACCGGTTGTAGTGCTCGGGGTTCAGGCCGACCAGCTCCAGCAGGTCCTGGACCGCGCGCTTCACCCCGTGCTCGGTCCGGATGTTCTGCAGCCGGAACGGCGCCCCCACGATCGCGCCGACCGTCTGGCGCGGGTTCAGCGACGAGTACGGGTCCTGGAAGATCATCTGGAGGTCGCGGCGGAGCGGCCGCATCTGCCCGCGCGACAGCTTGGTGATGTCGCGGCCCTCGAAGGTGATCCTGCCGAAGCTGGGGTCCAGCAGCCGCATGATCATGCGGCCGGTGGTGGACTTGCCGCAGCCCGACTCCCCCACCAGGCCGAGCGTCTCGCCCTTGCGGACCGAGAACGACACGCCGTCCACGGCCTTGACCGCGCCGACCTGGCGGCGCAGCAGCCCCGCCGTCACCGGGAAGTGCTTGCCGAGGTTGTCGACCTCCAGCATCACCTCGCCCTGCGGCCTCGGCTCGGGCGCGGGCTCCGGCGCCGGCTTGGCGGCGTCCTGAATGGTCTTGGAAGTGCTCACAGTGGTGTCCCCGCTCATCACAGCTTCGGCGCGATCTCGGCGTTCCAGATCTCCCGCCGCTGTTCCAGCGGGAGGTGGCAGGCCGCCTTGTGCCCCGGCTCCAGCTCGCGCAGCTCGGGCCGCTCGGTGTCGGCCTTGCCGCCGGTGAGCTCGCCGTAGGGGCAGCGCGGGTGGAACGGGCAGCCGTCCGGGACGTTGATCAGGCTGGGCGGCGAGCCCTTGATCGGCATCAGCCGCTCGCTGCGCTCGCGGTCCAGCCGCGGCATCGACCCGAGCAGCCCCCAGGTGTAGGGGTGCAGCGGCCGGTGGAAGGCGTCCTCCACCGCGGCGTACTCCACGCAGCGGCCCGCGTACATCACCAGGATGTCGTCGGACAGCTCGGCGACCACGCCCAGATCGTGGGTGATCATGATGACGGCGGAGTTGAACTCCTCCTGCAGGTCCCGGATCAGGTCCAGGATCTGCGCCTGCACCGTCACGTCCAGCGCCGTGGTCGGCTCGTCGGCGATCAGCAGCTCGGGGTCGCAGGACAGCGCCATCGCGATCATCGCGCGCTGGCGCATGCCGCCGGAGAACTGGTGCGGGTAGTCGTCCACCCGCTGGTCGGGCTTGGGGATGCCGACGCGGCCCAGCATGTCGATGGCGTGCTTGCGCGCCACCGCCTTGGACACGTCGTTGTGCACCCGGTAGGCCTCGATGATCTGCTTGCCGACCGTGTAGAAGGGGTGCATCGACGACAGCGGATCCTGGAAGATCATCGCCATCTGGCGGCCGCGCAGCCGGCGCACCTGCTCGGGCGTGGACCCGACGAGCTCCTGGCCGTCCAGCCAGATCTCCCCGGACACCCGGGCGTTCTGCCGGTTGTGCAGGCCGAGGATGCCGAGGCTCGTCACCGACTTGCCCGACCCCGACTCGCCGACGATGCCGAGGGTGCGGCCGCGCTCCAGCTGGAACGACAGGCCGTCCACCGACTTCACCACGCCGTCGTCGGTCGGGAAGTGGATCTTCAGGTCGCGGACCTCGAGGAACGCCGACGGCCGGGCGCGCTCGGCGAACTCCGCGGGAGCGGTCTCGTCGCTGGCGGTCATCAGCCCAGCCTCACTCTCGGGTCGATGGCCGCGTACAGGACGTCCACGACCAGGTTGAGCAGCACCACGAACGTGGCCGCCAGCAGCGTCACGCCGAGCACCACCGGCAGGTCGCCGCCGTTGATGGCGGCGATCGCCAGCTGGCCGAGCCCGGGGATGGAGAAGGTGTTCTCGGTCAGCACCGCGCCGCCGAGCAGCAGCCCGAGGTCCAGGCCGAACACCGTGAGGATCGGGGTCAGCGACGAGCGCAGCGCGTGCTTGGTGATGACGGTCTTCTCCGGCAGGCCCTTGGCGCGGGCGGTGCGGATGTAGTCCTCGCCGAGCGTCTCCAGCATGCCGGCCCGGGTGAGCCGGGCGTACATCGCCGCGTACAGGAACGCCAGCGTCACCCACGGCAGCACCAGCGACTCGAACCAGTGCAGCGGATCCTCGCTGAACGGCCGGTAGCTGCCGCCGCCCGGGAAGATCTTCAGGTTGTAGGAGAAGATCGCCAGGGAGAGCAGGCCGGTGAAGTAGATGGGCAGCGACACGCCGCCGAGGGCGATGACCATCGCCGCCCGGTCCAGGAACGAGCCGCGCCGCAGCGCCGACAGCACACCGATCGTCACGCCGCTGACCAGCCACAGGAGGGCCGCGCCGGCGGCCAGCGACAGCGTCGCCGGCGCCCGGTCGATCAGCTGCGGCAGGACCGGCTGGCTGGTGCGGAAGGAGTAGCCGAGGCAGGGGGCCGGGCAGTGGTCGACCTCGGGGCCGGCTTTGAAGTCCTGGCCGGCGACGATGCCCTTCAGGTAGTGGCCGTACTGGAGCACCACCGGCTGGTCCAGGTGCAGCCGCTCCTTGGTGGCCGCGATGGCCTCGGCCGTCGGCGCCTTGCCGACGTAGGAGGCCGCGATCTGGTCGGTGGTCTGACCGGCCAGCTTCGGCATCCAGAAGAAGATGCCGAAGGTCACCAGGCTGACCAGCAGCAACATGAGGACGGCACCGATCAGGCGCCTGATGATGTATGCGAGCACATTGAACGGCCCCACCCGCGGCGGGGACGGACCGGGACCTGCCCGGCCCGTGCCCCGCCGCGGGCGTCGCCTTCACCTGCCTTCAGATGAACGCACGTGCGTGGAGAAGGGTTACTTCGTCACGCCCATGTTGAGGTAGTCGTACATTCCGCCGTAACCGAGGGTGATGCCCGCGTTCGTGACGTTCTTCGGGCGGTACAGCAGCGCCTTGGCGTAGATCAGCGGAACCTCGACGGCCTGCTTCATGATCGCCTCGTCGATGTCTCCGTAGGCCTTGGTGCGCGCGGCCTTGTCGGTGTTGGAGATCGCGGCGTCGAAGGCGTCGTTGATCGACTTCTCGTTCAGCTCGGCCAGGTTGTTGCCGCCCGAGGGCTTGATGGCGCGGCCGTCGGTGATCTGCGACAGGAAGCCGTAGCCGGTCGGCCAGTCGGCCGCCCACGCCATCAGCATCATGCCGATGCCGTGGTCGTGCACGTACTTGGGGGCGCCGACGTACTTGTTGAAGTAGTCACCGGCGGGGAACTGCACGATGTCGACCTTGATGCCGACCTTGGCGAGACCCTGCTGGATGGCCTGCGCCATCGCCACTTCCTTCGGCCGGTCCGACCGGGCCGAGATCTTGGTGGTGAAGCCCTGCGGCTTGCCGCACGCGGCCAGCTCCTGCTTGGCCTTGTCCAGCGTCGCCTGGTCCACGCCGCCCGCCGACTGGTACTTCTGCGGGTACAGGTCGAACTTGCGGTAGCCGTCGACCGACGGCGGCAGCACGGTGGTGGCGACGTCGCCGCCGGCCAGCGGGCCGCCGTAGGCGGACTGCGCGGCGACCTTGTCGGTGGCGTACTGGACGGCCGTCCGGCAGTGGACGTTGTCCAGCGGCTTGACGTTGACGTTCAGCGACATGAAGCGCAGGAAGCCCTGGTAGGGGTTGTCCACGTACGGCTTCTGGTCGGCGTTCAGGACCTTGGCCTGGGTGCCGGCCTGCACGCCGACGCCGGTGACGTCCATGTCCAGCGCGCCCGACAGCAGGCGGTTGTCGATGTCGTCGGCGTTCTGCTTCAGCTGCAGCTCGATCTTGTCGGGCAGCGCCTTGCGGATCGGGTCGGTGTCCTGCCGCCAGTGCGTGTTGCGCGACAGCGTCATGACCTTGCCGCGCTGGTAGGAGTCGACCTTGTACGGGCCGCTCGACACGATCGCCGACTCGTACTTCAGGCCGGTGTCCTTGGCCTGCGGCACCGGGATCGTCTGCGACATGCCGACGAGGTAGTCGAACTCCGAGAACGCCTGCTTGAGCTTGAAGACGATGGTGTTGTCGTCCGGCGTCTCGATGGACTTCAGGCCCTCGGGGCTCTTGTCCTTGTACGGGCCCTTGTAGGGGGTCGGGTTGTCGATCAGGTACTGCTTGAAGTACTTCGGCCCGAGCTGAAGCTCGTCGCTGAAGTTCGAGCGCTCCACGGCGTACTTGACGTCCTTGGAGGTCACCGTGGTGCCGTCGTCGTACTGCACGCCGGTGCGCAGCTTGTAGGTCCAGGTCTTGCCGCCGTCGCTCGGGGTGCCGAGGCCGGTGGCGAGGTCCGGGACGACCTGGAGGCTGTCCTTGCCCGCGGCCGGCTTGAAGGTCGTGAGACCGCGGCCGTACAGGCGGGCGAAGTTCTGCGACCAGGCGTAGTAGGTGTTGCCCGGGTCCGGCGAGTCGAAGTCGTCGGAGTCGGCCAGGCGGAGCGTGCCGCCCTTCTTGTCCGACGTGTTGACGATCTTGTCGATCGCGGAGTTGTAACCCGGGCCGCTCCCCGAGCCGCCGTCGTCGCCTCCGCCGCAGGCCGCGAGGCCCGCGCTGACGACCACGCCGGCCGCCAGGACCGCAAGCGGTCTGATCTTGTTCATGTGCTGGGGCACCCTTCATTCAGACGGGTCGAACAACCCGAGGTCACTTGGCCCGGGGGTCGAGGGCGTCGCGCAGGCCGTCGCCGAACAGGTTGAAGGCGAGGACCGTGATGAAGATGGCCAGTCCGGGGATGACCATGAACATCGGTGCGACGGAGTAGGTCGAGACGGCCTGCGAGAGCATGCCGCCCCAGGAGGGCTTCGGCGGGATGACCCCGACGCCGAGGAACGACAGCGCCGCCTCGAACAGGATGTTGGTCGGGATCAGCAGGGTGGAGTACACCAGGATCGGCGCGACCAGGTTCGGCAGCAGCTCGCGGAACAGGATGTAGAAGCTGCCCGCGCCCATGCTGCGGGCGGCGTCGACGAACTCGCGCTCGCGCAGCGACAGCGTCTGGCCGCGGATGATGCGGCCGATGTAGGGCCAGTTGAAGAAGCCGATGACGAACATCAGCACCCAGATGCGCAGGCCGTTGCCCGACAGGCCGAACACCGAAGCGTCGGCCAGCACGCCGACCAGGGCGATCGCGAACAGCAGCAGCGGGAAGGCCAGGAACACGTCCATCGCCCGGCTGATGATCGTGTCGACCCAGCCGCCGAAGTAGCCGGCGACGACGCCGAGGACCACGCCGATGACGACCGACAGCAGCGTCGCGCAGAACGCCACCAGCAGCGACACGCGGGCGCCGTGCACGATGCGGGCCAGCATGTCGCGGCCGTTGCTCGGCTCGACGCCGAGCCAGTGGTCGCCGCTGATGCCCGAGTGCCAGAACCCGTACTTGGGGCGGTTGAAGGTCGGGTCGTTCAGGTTCTGGTGGAAGACGTTGGGGTCCTGCACCAGGAACGGACCGAAGATCGCGACCAGGATGAGGAAGACCACGATCCCGCCGCCGATCAGCGCCACCTTGTCGCGCTTCAGCCGCAACCAGGCGATCTGCCACAGGGACCGGCCCTGGATGGCCTTGCGGTCGATGCCGGCGAGCACCGCCTCCGGCTGCGCCTCGGCATCGGAACCGGTCACCTCGATGGGTGCGGTCACGCTCCTACCTCCTACGTCCGGCCGCTGGTTCGGCCCTGCCACCCCCGGCGCGAGACCGCGGGCAGCGGAGATCGTCCACTGCTTTCCATGCCCGATACGCCGTGTTTGCTGGAGGGAAACCTAGTACTTCGAGCACGACTGTCCATCCGTGGAGCGGCCCGCGCCAGTACCCGTTTCTGACTTGTGATCTCGCCGTCATCTAGGGCACACGTGACCTGAACAACACATCAGGCAAAGCGAGCAGATCGTATGTAAAGCCCGGGAATGGTCGGGCCCTGATCGGGCCCCGGAGCGCCGGTCTTTACCTGACCGAGTCCGGATCGAGACCATCGGACCGCAGGTCAGCGGTCTGCGGACAGCGCGAAAAGGGCCGGGGCGCCCGCCGTTGATACGGCGGGCGCCCCGGCCCGGAAGAGCGTGCGGGACGGCACGGGGCGCCTGGAGGCCGTCCGGGAACGCCCGGGAGGCGCGGGACGGGCGCCGGGCAGTGCGGCCCGAGGGTCAGGAGATGCCGCGGTTGCGCAGGATCTGCTCGATCTCGGCGAGGTCGGGGTCGACGCCCGAACCCGGTGCGGCGGGCCGGGCGGGCTCGACGGCGCCGCGCGGGGCGTCGCCGCGCGCCGCCTTGCGGCCCTTGCGGCCCTCGGCCTCGGAACGCCCGCCGCCCGCGCCCGCGCGGCGGCCGAGCATCGCGCCCGACGCCAGGTAGAGCACCACCGCGAGGCCCGCGACCGTGACGCCCGCCCACTTGGCCGGGCTGAACACCAGGTCGGACAGGAAACCGGTCACGCCCGTCATCGCGGCCGCGAGCGGCACCAGCGACCAGGCCGCGCCCCGCATCGCGACGCCCGCGCCGCGCCGCCGGTAGAGCCCCCAGCTCACGACCAGGCCGAGCACGGTGACGCCGAGACTGATCGCGAAAATGACCGAATCGCTCATGCCGGACCCTCACTCCCCTACGGTTCTTCCCACCCATCGTCACACGCCGGACCCGCCGGCACGATCCTCCGGGGGTACGGTTCCGCGGCCCGCGCGCCTCCTCCCTGCGCGTGATCCCGACCCTGGGATCCGGCACCGGGGTATCGGGGGGCCGCCCCTGCGGGCGGCGGGCGGGCGGCGGGCGCAAGGCAGACGAATATCAACGCCCGGCAACGATCCCGCGGCGATTCGATCGCGGAACGGCGGGTAGGACGGTCTTTTTCCGGCGCCGTTCCGGGCGGGCGGGACCGGGAGCCTACCGCCTCCCGGTCCCGGTGCGCACCGGATCAGCGACGAATGTCATAGCCGGCGCCGCCGCGGGAGCGCCGCAGGGGTCACGGCGCCGCGACGCGGCCGAGGAACGCCAGGTCGACGTCCTCCAGCGACGCCACCACCGTCCGCCCCGGAGCCGCGGGGATCGGCAGCAGGGCCGGCACCGCGACCGTCCGGCAGCCGGCCGCCTCGGCCGACGCCAGGCCGTTCGGGGAGTCCTCCAGCACCACCACGCCCGCCGGGCCGTCCAGCCCGAGCCGCTCGACCGCCGTCCGGTACGGCTCGGGGTCGGGCTTGGTGCGCGCCACCTCGTCGCCCGCGACCGTGACGGCGAAGTGCTCGCGCCCGATCGCGTCCAGCGCCGGCTCCAGCAGCCGCCGGTAGCTGGAGGACACCAGCGCCGCCGGGACGCCCGCCTCCCGCACCTCCGCGAGCAGGTCCTTGGCGCCCGGCATCAGCGGCGCCCCCGCGCCGAGCCGCTCGGCCATCGCGTCCAGCATCCAGCCGCCGACGACGGCGGGCGGCACGTCCGCGCCCGTCAGCTCCAGCATGTAGGCGGCCGCGCGGTCCAGCGAGCCGCCCACCAGGGCGTGCTGGTGCTCGGCCGTCCACACCCCGCCGAGGCGCGCCACGACCCGCTCCTCGACCTCCAGCCAGAGGCCCTCGGAGTCCACCAGCAGGCCGTCCATGTCGAACAGCACCGCCCGCGGCGGCCGCGCCCCGCCCGTTTCCCGACGCACGCCGCCGCTCACGTGTTGAAGTACTTCGCCTCGGGGTGGTGCACCACCAGGGCGTCCGCCGACTGCTCGGGCACCAGCTGCAGCTCCTCCGACAGCGCCACCCCGATCCGCTCGGGACGCAGCAGCCGCACCAGCGCGGTGCGGTCCTCCAGGTCCGGGCACGCCGGGTAGCCGAAGGAGTAGCGGGCGCCCCGGTAGCCGAGCTTGAAGAAGTCCTCCACCCGGTCGCCGTCCTCGGCGCCGAACCCGATCTCCGAGCGGATCCGGGTGTGCCAGTACTCCATCAGCGCCTCGGTGAGCTGCACCGACAGGCCGTGCAGCTCCAGGTAGTCGCGGTAGGCGTTCTTGGCGAACAGCTCCCCCGTCGCCTCGGCGATCCGCGACCCGACCGTGACGAGCTGGAAGGCGACCACGTCGGTCTCCCCCGATGCGCGGGACCGGAAGAAGTCGGCGAGGCACAGGTGCCGGTCGCGGCGCTGGCGCGGGAAGGTGAACCGCTCGCGGTCCGACCCGTCGTCGTTCAGGACCACCAGGTCGTCGCCCTCGGACACCGCCGGGAAGTAGCCGTACACGACGGCCGCCTCGATGAGGCCCTCGGTCTGGATGCGGTCCAGCCACATCCGCAGCCGCGGCCGCCCCTCGGTCTCCACCAGCTCCTCGTAGGAGGGGCCGTCGCCGCCGCGGGCCGGCTTCAGGCCCCACTGCCCGAGGAAGGTCGCGCGCTCGTCCAGGAACGCCGCGTAGTCCTTCATCGGGATGCCCTTGACGATGCGGTCGCCCCAGAACGGCGGCGCGGGCACCTTGTTGTCGGCCGCCACGTCCGACCGCGCCGGCATGTCCTGCGGCTCGGTGACCTTCAGCGTCGCGCCCTTCTTGACGCGGCGCTCGCGCAGCGGCGGCAGCTCGGCGCCCGGCACGCCCCGCTTCACCGCCATGAACGCGTCCATGAGCCGCAGCCCCTCGAACGCGTCGCGGGCGTAGCGGACCTCCCCGTCGTAGAGCGCGGCGAGGTCCTGCTCGACGTAGGCGCGGGTGAGGGCGGCGCCGCCGAGCAGCACCGGCCACTCCCCCGCGAGGCCCCGGGAGTTCAGCTCCTCCAGGTTCTCCTTCATCACCACGGTCGACTTCACCAGCAGGCCCGACATGCCGATGACGTCGGCCCGCTCGCTCCTGGCGGCCTCCAGGATCGCCGACATCGGCTGCTTGATGCCGATGTTGACGACCTCGTAGCCGTTGTTGGACAAGATGATGTCGACCAGGTTCTTGCCGATGTCGTGGACGTCGCCCTTGACGGTGGCGAGGACGATGCGGCCCTTGCCGCCGTCCTCCCCGCTCTTCTCCATGTGGGGTTCGAGGTAGGCGACGGCGGTCTTCATCACCTCGGCCGACTGCAGCACGAACGGCAGCTGCATCTGCCCCGACCCGAACAGCTCCCCGACGGTCTTCATCCCGTCCAGCAGCACGTCGTTGACGATCTCCAGGGCGGGGCGCTCGGCGAGGCCGGCGTCCAGGTCGGCGCCCAGGCCGTCCAGCTCGCCGTCGACGATGCGGCGCTTCAGCCGCTCCCAGAGCGGCAGCGCCAGCAGCTCGGCGGCCCGGTCGGCCTTCATCGCCGCGGTGTCGACGCCCTCGAACAGCTCCATGAACCGGTGCAGCGGGTCGTAGCCCTCGCTCCGCCGGTCGTACACCAGGTCCAGGGCGACCTTGCGCTGCTCCTCGGGGATCCGCGCCATCGGCAGGATCTTGGAGGCGTGCACGATCGCCGAGTCCAGGCCGGCGTCCACGCACTCGTTCAGGAACACCGAGTTCAGCACCATGCGCGCGGCCGGGTTCAGGCCGAACGACACGTTCGACAGGCCGAGCGTCGTCTGCACGTCCGGATAGCGGCGCTTCAGCTCGCGGATCGCCTCGATCGTCTCGACGGCGTCGCGCCGCGACTCCTCCTGCCCGGTGCCGATGGTGAAGGTCAGGGTGTCGATGACGATGTCGCCGACGTCCATCCCCCACGTGCCGGTGAGCGTCTCGATGAGCCGGGCGGCGATCTCGACCTTCTTGGCGGCGGTGCGGGCCTGCCCCTCCTCGTCGATGGTGAGGCCGATGACGGCGGCGCCGTGCTCGCGGACCGCCGGCATGAGGCGCGCGAGGCGCGAGCCGGGGCCGTCGCCGTCCTCGAAGTTCACCGAGTTGATCACCGCGCGGCCGCCGAGCAGCTCCAGCCCCGCGACGATCACGTCGGTCTCGGTGGAGTCCAGCACGATCGGCAGCGTGGAGGCGGTCGCGAACCGGTAGCCGAGCTCGCGCATGTCGGCGACGCCGTCGCGGCCGACGTAGTCGACGCACAGGTCCAGCAGGTGCGCGCCGTCCCGGGCCTGGTCGCGGGCGATCTTGACGCAGTCGTCCCAGCGGCCCTCCAGCATCGCCTCCCGGAACGCCTTGGAGCCGTTGGCGTTGGTGCGCTCGCCGATCGCGAGGTAGGAGGTGTCCTGGCGGAACGGGACGCTCTGGTAGAGCGACGCGGCGCCCGGCTCGGGGTGCGGGCGGCGCGCGGCGACCTCGCGGCCGCGCACGCGCTCGACGACGGCCGCCAGGTGCTCGGGCGTCGTGCCGCAGCAGCCGCCGACCAGGCCGAGCCCGAAGTCGCGGGTGAAGGCGTCGTGGGCGTCGGCGAGCTCGGCGGGGGTGAGGGGGTAGCGGGCGCCGTCGGAGGTCAGCTCGGGCAGGCCCGCGTTCGGCATGCACGACAGCCCGATGCGGGCGTGCCGGGCCAGGTACCGCAGGTGCTCGCTCATCTCGGCCGGGCCCGTCGCGCAGTTCAGGCCGATCAGGTCCAGGCCCATCGGCTCCAGCGCGGTGAGCGCGGCGCCGATCTCCGACCCCATCAGCATCGCGCCGTTCTGCTCGATGGTGACCTGGCCGATGAGGACGGTGCCGGCGCCGGCGGCGTCGATGGCGCGGCGGGCGCCGATCAGCGCGGCCTTGGCCTGCAGCAGGTCCTGGCAGGTCTCCACCAGGATCGCCTGCGCGCCGCCGTCGATCAGGCCGCGGGCGTTGTCGAAGTAGGCGTCGCGCAGCTCGGCGAACGTCACGTGGCCGAGCGTGGGGAGCTTGGTGCCGGGGCCGACCGACCCGATCACCCAGCGGGGCCGCTCGGGGGTGCTGTACTCGTCGGCGACCTCGCGGGCCAGGCGGGCGCCGGCCGCGGCCAGCTCGTAGACGCGCTCGGTGATGCCGTACTCGCCGAGGTTGCCGAGGTTGGTGCCGAAGGTGTTGGTCTCCACGCAGTCGACGCCGGCGTCGAAGTACGCCCGGTGGACCGACTTCACGATGTCGGGCCGGGTCACGTTGAGGATCTCGTTGCAGCCCTCGTGGCCCTCGAAGTCGTCGAGCGTGGGGCCGGCCTCCTGGAGCATCGTCCCCATACCCCCGTCGGCCACCACGACGCGTTCCTTCAGGGCCTGACGCAACGACTCGGATGTGGGAGTGCTCATGGCGCCCCACCCTATCCGGGACGTCCGCCATGCGGCGGGATCCGTCCGGATGGCGGACGCCGCTGCGACCCGCCTCACATCCCCGCCGGGTGAGGGTCGCGGACCGGCGGGGAAGGAGTGCCGAGGTAAGGGGGCCGTGACGGATGGGCCGCCGGACCGGTAGCGTGCCCCCTCCCACCTACTCCCCGGTAAGGAGCGGCATGAGCGCGTACCGCACCATCCTCGTCGGCACCGACGGATCGGACACCTCGTTCCGCGCGGTCGATCGGGCCGCCCAGCTTGCCGCCGCCACCGGCGCCACGCTGCTGCTCGCCTCCGCCTACAGCCCCATGCCCGAGCGCGAGCGCCTCAGCGCCGCCGACCGCCTCGGCGACCTGGCCTACAAGGTGCAGGGCTCCACCCCCGCCGAGGACGCGCTGCGCGCCGCCCGCGAGCGGGCGGTCGCCGCCGGCGCCCAGGACATCGAGGCGATCGCGGTCGAGGGCGACCCCGTCGACGTGATCACCAGGATCGCCAAGGACCGCGCCGCCGAGCTCGTCGTCGTCGGCAACCGCGGCCTGAACAGCCTGGCCGGCCGCATCCTCGGCTCGGTCCCGGCGAACCTGTCGCACCGCTCGCCCGGCGACGTCCTCATCGTGCACACCACCGACGGCAAGTAGGGCGCGCGCCGGGCCCCGCCGCCGCGCGGCCTCCGGCGCCGGCAGGACTGCGCGGCGCGGCGGTGGGGTAGGGCTCTGTCAGGACGTAGGCTGAAGCGCACCGATCATGAGCGGGCCCCGCCCGGGAATGCCCGCCCCCCGCGGTGACGCTGTACCCGGCGTCGGAAGGAGGCAGCGCGTGGTCGAGTTCGAGAACGTGCCGGAACTGGTCGATCCGGTGCTCGTGGCCGCCTTTGAAGGGTGGAACGACGCCGGGGAGGCCGCCAGCGGGGTGGTCCAGCACCTGGCGTCGACCTGGGACGCGGCGCCGGTCGCCGAACTCGATCCCGACGACTACTACGACTTCCAGGTCACCCGGCCGGTCGTCGAGCTGATCGACGGGGAGAGCCGCGGGATCGTCTGGCCCACCACCCGCGTGTCGGCGGCGCGGCTGCCGTCGGGCCGCGACGTGGTGCTCGTGCACGGCATCGAGCCCAACATGCGGTGGCGGTCGTTCTGCCGCGAGCTCGTCGAGATCACCGAGCGGCTCGGCGTCCGCGAGGTCGTGCTGCTCGGCGCGCTGCTCGCCGACGCGCCGCACACCCGGCCCGTCCCGGTCACCGGCTCGGCGTCCGAGACCGGCCTGGTCACCACGCTGAACCTCGAACCCACCCGCTACGAGGGGCCGACCGGCATCCTCGGCGTCCTGCAGGACGCCTACGCCAAGGCCGAGATCACCACCGTGTCGCTGTGGGCGGCGGTCCCCCACTACGTCGCCCAGCCGCCGTCCCCGAAGGCCACCCTGGCGCTGCTGCGCCGCGTGGAGGACGTCCTGGACGTCGCCATCCCGCTCGGCGAGCTGCCCGAGGAGGCCCGCGCCTGGGAGAACGGCGTCAACGAGCTCGCCGAGGAGGACTCCGAGGTCGCCGAGTACGTGCGGACCCTGGAGGAGGCCAAGGACGCCACCGAGCTGCCGGAGGCGAGCGGCGACGCCATCGCGCGCGAGTTCGAGCGCTACCTGCGCCGCCGCGACGCCGGCTGATCGCGCCCGGCCCCGCCGGGGCCGGAGGCTACCTCCGGTCCCGGCGCCCGGCGCTCTCGGCCGCCCGCGCCCAGGCCAGCACCCACAGCGCCACCAGCACGCCCGGCAGCATCACCGCCAGCAGTTCCACGCCCATGCTCTCCCCCGATCCCGTCGCGCGGGGTACCTACCCGGGCCCCGATGATCTCAACCGGTGATCACCGAGCGTGATGATCACCGGTCGGGGCGGCGGGAACGGCGGGGCGCGCTCAGGCCAGCTCGACGCCGAGCAGGGCGTCGGCGAGGACCGCCACCTGCCCCGGAGCGGCCCCGTCGGCGCCGTCCGCGGCCGCCCAGGCGTCGATCGCGGCCAGGGCGCCGGGGGCGTCCAGATCGTCGCTGAGGCGCTCGCGCACCCGCTGGACGACGCCCGCGGCGGGCGGCCCGGACGGGCGCGCCGCGGCGGCGCGCCAGCGGGCCAGGCGCTCCTCGGCGGCGGTCAGCTCGCCCGGCGTCCACTCCCAGTCCGCGCGGTAGTGGTGGGCCAGCAGCGCCAGGCGGATCGCCATCGGGTCGGTGCCGTCCCGGCGGAGCCGCGACACGAACACCAGGTTGCCGCGCGACTTGGACATCTTCTCGCCGTCCAGGCCGACCATCCCGGCGTGGACGTAGGCGCGGGCGTGCGGGGCTTCCCCGGTGGCGACCTGGGCGTGCGAGGCGCCCATCTCGTGGTGGGGGAAGGCCAGGTCGCTGCCGCCGCCCTCCACGTCGAAGGCCATCCCGAGCTCCTGGACCGAGATCGCCGAGCACTCCACGTGCCAGCCGGGCCGGCCCGTGCCGAACGGCGACTCCCAGCCGGGCTCCCCGGGGCGCTGCGCCATCCAGACGAGCGCGTCCAGCGGGTCGCGCTTGCCGGGGCGGTCGGGGTCGCCGCCGCGCTCGGCGAACAGCGGCCGCATCCGCTCGGCGGTGAGGCCGCTCACCTCGCCGAACGCCGGGTCGGCGGCGACGGGGAAGTACACGTCGCCGTCGACGGCGTAGGTGGCGTCCTTGGCGCGCAGCTTCTCGATCATCTCGATGATCAGCGGGATGGCCTCGACGGCGCCCACGTACTGCGCGGGCGGCAGCACCCGCAGCGCCGTCATGTCGGTGCGGAACAGCTCGATCTCGCGGTCGGCGAGCTCCCGCCAGTCCTGCCCGGTCTGCGCGGCGCGCTCCAGCAGCGGGTCGTCGACGTCGGTGGCGTTCTGCACGTAGTGCACGTCGTGGCCGAGGTCGCGCCACACCCGGTTCACCAGGTCGAACGCCAGGTAGGTATTGGCGTGGCCGAGGTGGGTGGCGTCGTAGGGGGTGATGCCGCACACGTACATGCGGGCCGTCGGCCCCGGCTCGGTCGCGCGGACCTCGCCCGCGCCGGTGTCGTGCAGGCGCAGCGGTCCCTGCGCGGCGGGCAGTCCCGCGTCGGCGAGGCTGGGGACTTTCGGAGCGGGCCACGATCGCATGGACAGAGCTTATCCGCGCCCGCCTCGTGGCGTTACGCCGAGATCACGCCGGCCGCCGCCCCGGGGCGGGGACGGCGGCCGGCGGCGGCCCGGCGCGGGGCCGGGGCGGAGGTCAGGACAGGCGGACGCGCGGGTCCAGCACCGAGTAGCCGACGTCCACCACCAGGTTGGCGATCACCACGGCGAAGGTCACCAGCAGCGTCACCCCGATGATCACGGGGGTGTCGCCGAGGTTGATCGACTGGTAGACCAGCTGGCCGACGCCCTGCAGCCCGAACACCTTCTCGGTGACGATCGTCGAGCCGATCAGCGCGCCGAGGTCGATGCCGAACTGGGTGACGACCGGGGTGAGCGCCGACCGCAGCCCGTGCCGGTAGACCACCCGGCGCTCCGGCAGGCCCTTGGCGCGGGCGGTGCGGATGTAGTCCTCGCCGAGGACGTCCAGCATCGACCCGCGGGTGAGGCGGGTGTAGGCCGCGACCATGAGGAACGCCAGCGCGATCCACGGCAGGATCATCCGCTGGAGGAAGTGCTCCTGCAGCGGCGGCCCGGCCTCGAAGAAGGTGAACCCGGCCTCGCCGAGCTTGGTGGAGAACACGAACAGCAGCACCAGCGCCATCACGAACGGCGGCGTGGACAGGCCGATCAGCACGAACACCGTGACGGCGCGGTCGCCGAGGCCGCGCGCCCGCGTCGCGCTGTAGACGCCGGTGGCGACGCCGCCGAGGAACCACAGGACGCCGGCGCCGAACACCAGCCAGAGCGTCGTCGGGAGCCGGTCGGAGATCAGCGAGGCCACCGAGGTGCCGTTGATGTAGGAGTCGCCGAGGTCGCCGCGCAGCAGCCGCCCGAGGAACTTGCCGTACTGCACGATGACCGGCTGGTCCAGGCCGAGGTTGGCGCGGATCTGCTCCAGCATGTCGGTGGTGGCGCGCGGCCCGCCGATGACGCGCTCCACCGGCACCGGCGACACGTTGAGGAACACGAACACCAGGGTCGCGACCAGCCACAGCACCAGGATCGAGTACAGCAGCCGGCGGATGACGAAGCGCAACATGGGTCAGCTCACTTCTTTCCGATGATGCGGTCGCTGCGGGGGTCCAGGGCGTCGCGGATGCCGTCGCCGAGCAGGTTGAACGACAGGGTGGTGAGGAGCAGCAGCACCGCCGGCACCACCAGCAGCCACCACGCCGTCTGGAACACGTCGCTGCCCTCGCCGAGCATCGAGCCCCAGCTCGGCATCGGCAGCCGCACCCCGACGCCGAGGAACGACAGCGTCGCCTCGAACACGATCGAGGTCGGGATGAGCAGCGACGTCAGCACCGTCACCTGCGCGATCAGGTTCGGCAGCACGTCCACGAACATGATCCGGGTGTTGGAGGCGCCGAGCGAGCGGGCCGCCTCGATGAACTCCTTCTGCTTCAGCGACATGACCTGGCCGCGGATGATGCGGCCGAACGAGGCGAACGAGAAGAACGCGATCACCAGGATGGTCAGGGTGAGGCTCGCGGTGACCGAGCTGATCTGGAAGGTGGTCGCCAGCATGATCGCCACCAGCAGGTAGGGCAGCGCGAGGGTGATGTCCATGATCCGGGCGAGCACGGTGTCGGTGACCCCGCCGACGAACCCCGACAGGACGCCGACGGCGACGCCGAGCAGCGAGGCCAGCAGCGCCGACAGGATGCCGACGACCAGCGAGATGCGGGCGCCGTAGGCGGCGCGCACCAGCACGTCGCGGCCGAGCTGGTCGGCGCCGAGCCAGAAGTCCTTGCCCGGCCCGACCGGCTGCCCGGCGGCGTCCAGCGCCGTCTTCGGGAACGTCTGGTCGTAGGGGTGGCCGGTCCAGTCCGCCCACAGCGGCGCCATCAGCGCGAAGATCGCCATGAGGACCAGCACCACCAGCGACACCAGGGCGAGCTTGTCGCGCTTGAACCGCGCCCACGCGAGCTGGAACGGGGTGCGCCCGACGACGCGCTTCGGCGGCTCGGCGGGCTCGGGCGGCAGCGCCTCGGGCTCCAGCTCCGACATCATGCTCATTGCTCGACCTCCGGCAGCTCCGGTTCGGTGGACTCCTGCCGGATGCCGGCGTGCTCGCGGGCGAGGTTCTCGCCCGGCTCCACCGGGAAGTGGCAGGCGGTGAGGTGGTCCGCGGCGTCGCCCTCCTTGACCTCCAGCTCCGGCTCGTCGACGGTGCAGCGCTCCTCGGCCTTCGGGCAGCGCGGATGGAACCGGCACCCGCTCGGCGGGTCGATCGGCGACGGCACGTCGCCGATCAGCACGATCCGCTCGGCCCGCTCGGCCTCGTCGGGGTCGGCGATCGACGCCGCCGACAGCAGCGCCGCCGAGTAGGGGTGGCGGGGCCGCTCGTACAGGTCGCCCGCGGCCGCCGCCTCGCCGATGCGGCCGAGGTACATGACGCCGACGCGGTCGCTGACGTAGCGCACCACCGACAGGTCGTGGGCGATGAAGATGTAGGTGAGCCCGAACTCGCGCTGCAGGTCCTTCAGCAGGTTGATGACCTGCGCCTGGATCGACACGTCCAGCGCCGACACCGGCTCGTCGCACACGATGAGCTTCGGGCGGACCGCGAGGGCGCGGGCCACCCCGATCCGCTGGCGCTGGCCGCCGGAGAACTCGGCGGGGAACCGGTTGTAGTGCTCGGGGTTCAGCCCGACGAGCTCCATCAGCTCCTGGACGCGCTTCTTGCGCTCGGCGCCGGAGGCCAGGCCGTGGATCGCGAACGGGTCGCCGATGATCGAGCCGACGCGGCGCCGCGGGTTCAGCGACCCGTAGGGGTCCTGGAAGATCATCTGGACGTCCTTGCGGAACGCCTTCAGCCCCGCGCCCGACAGCTTGGTGATGTCGGTGCCCTCGAACAGGATGCGCCCCGACGTCACCGGGTGCAGGCCCGTGACGCAGCGGGCGAGCGTCGACTTGCCCGACCCCGACTCGCCGACGATGCCGACGGTCTCACCGCTCCGCACCTCCAGGTCCACCCCGTCCACGGCGTGGACGCGGGCGACCTCCTTCTTGAACACGATGCCCTGCTTGATCGGGAAGTGCTTCACCACGCCCTGCACCGACACGAGCGTCTCGCGCTCGGCGGCGGCGTGCAGTCCCGCCGTGCCCGCGGTCACGCCGCACCGCCCTTCGTCGCACCGGTGCCGGGGCCGCCGGCGCGGCCGCGCTCGGCGGCGGCGGCGCGGGCCCGGTCGGCGTCCTCGCCGAGGCCGGTGATGTCGTGCGGCAGCCAGCACGCCGACCGGTGCGCGGTGCCCGGCGACAGCGCCGCGCCGCCGACGGCGTCCAGCGGCGGGTCCTCGGTGCGGCAGCGGTCGTGGACGAACGGGCAGCGCGGGTGGAACACGCAGCCGGACGGCAGGTTGATGAGGCTGGGCGGCTGCCCGGCGATCGCCTTCAGCCGGTCGCCGGTGCCGGCGGCCGAGGGCACCGACTCCAGCAGGCCCTTGGTGTAGGGGTGGTGCGCCCGGTAGTACAGGTCGCGGCGGCCGGCCTCCTCGACCGGGTGCCCGCCGTACATGACCAGCACGTCGTCGGCCATGTCGGCGATCACCCCGAGATCGTGGGTGATCATGATGAGGGCGGTGTCGAACTCGCGCTGCAGCCGCCGCATCAGGTCCAGGATCTGCGCCTGCACGGTGGCGTCCAGGGCGGTCGTCGGCTCGTCGGCGATGATCAGCTTGGGGTTCAGCGCGAGCGCCATCGCGATCATCGCGCGCTGGCGCATGCCGCCGGAGAACTGGTGCGGGTAGTCGTCCACCCGCCGGTCCGGGCGCGGGATGCCGACCAGGCCGAGCATCTCCACCGCGCGCTTGCGGGCCTGCTCCTTGGACGCGCCCGCGTCGTGCGCCTTGATCATCTCTTCGATCTGGCGGCCGACCTTGTAGAGCGGGTGCAGGCTGGACAGCGGGTCCTGGAAGATCATGGCGATCTCGGCGCCGCGCACCTGCCGCATCCGCCGGTCGCTCATCGTCAGCAGGTCCTGCCCCTCGAACAGGGCCCGGCCGCCGATCCGCGCGCCCGGGGTGAGCCGCATCAGGGTCTGGGTGCTGACGCTCTTGCCCGAGCCGGACTCGCCGACGATGCCGAGGGTGCGGCCCCGGTCCACGGAGAAGGACATCCCGCGCACGGCGTGCACGACGCCGTCCGCGGTGTTGAAGGAGACCCGCAGGTCGGTCACCTCGAGAAGACTCATCGACGCCCCTTTGACGCGTCAGGGATGGCCGGGACAGGCGGCCGGGACAGGGCGGGCGCGGCGCGCGGCCGGGCGCGCCCCGCGGCGGGGGCGCGCCCGGCGGCCGGTCAGTTCAGCTTCACCTGGTTGAAGTCGTAGGACTGGAACATCGGCAGGTAGAGCGCGTTCTTCACCCGGGACGAGTGGAAGATCGGGTACTTCTGGTTCATGAACGGCACGACCGCGGCGTCCTGCATGATCATCTTGTCGGCGGCGGCCCAGTGGCCGGCGGCGGTGTTCTCATCGGTGGCCGCCAGCGCCTTGTCGATCTCGGCGTTCACCTGGTCGTTGTTGTAGCCGCCGTAGTTGGTGGAGTTCGGGCCGTAGTGGCGGCCGTCGAACAGCGGCACGATGTTGGTGCGGCCGTTGTTGCCGTACCAGTCGGGCACCCAGCCCGGCGCGCCGATGTCCCACTTGCCGGCCTTGGCGTCGGCGGGGGTGACCAGCGTGGTGTTGTAGAAGGTGCCGTTGGTGTCGGGCGTCAGGTTGGCGGTGATGCCGCACGCCTTCAGGTTCGCCTGCACCGACTGGGCGATCTTCGGGTGGTTGCTGGAGACCCGGTAGGGGAACCGCAGCGTCAGCCCGCCGGGGTAGCCGGCCGCCGCGAGCATCTGCTTGCACTTGGCCGGGTCGCCGCCGTTGTTCGGCGTCGGGTACAGGTTGAACTGCCGGTAGCCGACGCTGCGCGGCGGGATGACCTGGTTCAGCACCTCGCTGACGTCGGGGCCGCCGTAGATCTGGATGAGGGCGGTCTTGTCGATCGCGTAGTTGATCGCCTGCCGCACCTCCTTCTTGCCGAGCGCGCCCCGGTTGTTCGGGCTGAGGGTGTTGAAGACCAGGTAGGGGTTGCTGGTCGAGCCGTCCATGATCTTGAAGTTGGCGTTGGACTTCAGGCCGGCGATCTTGGCGGTGGGCACCGTCTGGTCCCAGGCCAGGTCCGCCGAGCCCTGCTCCATCTGCTGCTGGACGACGTCGGGCGTGTCCTGCCCCATGGTGATCTGGATGCGGTCGGGGTTCTGCGCCCGCAGCGTGTCGGTGTCCTGCTTCCAGGCGGTGTTGCGGTCGAGCACGTACTCCTTGTTCGGCGTGTACGAGGTGATCTTGTACGGGCCGTCGGAGAGGGTGTGCTTGCGGAAGTCGGGGCTGTCGGGGACGTACTTGTCGTACTCGGCGGGCGCCGCCGCGGCGAACTGCATGCCGAGGATGTTGGTCATGTCGCTGGCGGGCTTGGTCAGCTTCACCACCAGCGTCTTGTCGTCCTTGGCCTGCAGCCCCGACACCCGGTGGTCGTTCTGGTAGGCGGCCATCGCCGACGCGCTCTTGGCGTCGACCTTGCCGTAGCCGTCGCAGAACGCCTGCATGCCCTCGATGGTCTCGGTGTAGTAGGCGGCGCCGCCCGACGGCTTGGCCGGGTTGCAGATGCGCTTGATGCCCCGGATGAAGTCGTTCGCCACCACCTCGCGCACGGGGTTGGACGCCCACTGCACGCCCTGCTTCAGCTTGATGGTGTAGGTCTTGCCGTCGGAGCTGATCCCGCCGTTGCCGGTGTCGGGGATCTCCTGCGCGACGTCGGGCTGCACCTTGATGGCCTCGTCGAAGTCGCTGGAGCCCTTGAAGCTGAACAGCGTCCGCGCGTACTGCCGGCTCAGCATGCTGCTGACCGTGGTGTAGCCCGACGCGGTGTCCAGGTGGTCCACGTCGGCCGACCCGACGACCTTCAGGGTGCCGCCGGCGCTGCCGCCGCCCCCGTCCCCGTCGCCGCCGCCCCCGCAGGCGGCCAGTCCGAGCACGACCACGCCGAGCCCGGCCGTGATCGCCGCCCCTCGCTTCCTTGCTGCCATCTGCACTCCCCGTTCCGCGTGACGACCTTGATCACGTCATCTCGTGATGGCTGCCCCCTGGCGCCCCACGAAGATCGCACCAGGTAGTCAAATTAGCACTCGGAGTGAGCAACGGGAGCGCGCGGTACCGGGGGCGGCGGTGCCGGATCCGTCAGCCCCGGCTAGATCACCGGTCAGCCGGCCGGGGCCCATCCGGCCGGGTCGCCGGGCGCGCCGCTGAAGTCGTGGCGCAGGACGGCGTCCGAGCCGAGGGCGACCAGGCTCACCGAGCCGGTCCCCCACTCGCGGCCGTCGCCGAGGCGCAGCAGCGGCAGCAGGGCGCGCGCGTCGCCGCGGTCCAGGCCGTCGCCCTCCAGCAGCGGCGTCCAGGGCCGCCACGCGGCCCGCACGTCGGGGCCCGCACCGGGTTCGGGGCGGGCGGCGGCCGCCAGGCGGGGCCGGAACCAGGCGAGGCGCGCCATCATGTGCGCGTCCTCGGTGGCGCCCTCCCGGTGCCCCTCCCCCTCCAGGCCGTTGTTGACGACGATGTGCAGGCCCGGCCCGAGGGCGCGCTCGCGCAGCCCGGCGCCGTCCCAGGACCACAGCACGACGCGGCCGGGCTCGGCGAGCAGCAGGTGGAAGGGGTCGTAGCGGCGCGGGTCGAGGCCGCCGATCCCGCCCTCGCCGGCGGCGAGCAGCGGCAGCCCGCCGCGCGAGAGCCGGTCCGGGCCGCCCGCGAGCGGCCCCACGCCGTTCAGCACGCAGGCGGCGCGCGGCGCGCCGCGGTCCACCGCGAGCCAGGTGCCGCCCGCCTGCAGGTCGCGGCCGCCGACCAGCCGCGGCCGGTCGGGCCAGTGGCGGCCCGGGGGCTCCCAGGGGCGGCCGGTCATCTCGTCGCGGACGCCGACCAGCAGCACCGGGGCGGGGGACGCGGGGTCGACGCTGACGATCGCCGTGCACATGCGCCTATTCGACCACCCGCCCCGATCCGCCCCGCGGGCGGGTCCTACAGCGGCGGCCAGGGGATGGCGGGCCAGTCCTCCGGCGGGTAGGGGTGGATGCGGTGCTTGAGCATCATCGCGACGCGGCGCCGGGTCGCCTCGACCTCGTCCGGCGTCAGCAGCTCGCCGAGCCGCGCCGCGAGGGGGCCGTCCAGGCCGGCGCGGACCCGCTCCAGGGCGCGCAGCGCGTCGTCGGTGAGCCGCTGGCCGCGCCACTGCCACAGCACCGTGCGCAGCTTGTACTCGGTGGAGAAGGTGACGCCGTGGTCGCAGCCGTAGACGTGGCCGTCGCCGGGCGGCAGCAGGTGCCCGATCTTGCGGTCGGCGTTGTTGATGACGGCGTCGAACACCGACATGCGGCGGATCGCCTCGTCCTCCGACCGCGACAGGGCGACCAGGTCGATGTCGGGGTCGGGCTCCACCCACAGCTGCACCATGCCGGGCCCGTAGGGGCCGTCGCGGTGCACCGTCGGCGGGACGGTGTCCCAGCCCATGACCCGCGACACCGCGTAGGCGGCGACCTCGCGCTCGGCGAGCGTGCCGTCGGGGAAGTCCCAGAGCGGCCGCTCCCCCGCGACCGGCTTGTACACGCACGCCGCCTCCACGCCGGCGCAGGCGATCCGGCAGTACAGGGTGGCGTTGGACGCCTGCACGAGGCGCCCCTCGACGGTCAGCTCGCCGCGCGCCAGCAGCTCCTCGGCGCCGTCGGGGTCGCGCGGGGACGCCGCGGGCTCGGGGCCGCCGCGGGACCGGCCCCGGCCCCGGTCGCGGGAGGACTGCGTCATGCGGGCATTCTCCCGGTCATCGCCGTCGCCCGGTCACCCGAGGTACCCGTTCTGGCGCGGGCAGATGTGGCCGGCGGCGTCCAGCGGCAGCCCGCAGAGCGGGCACGGCGGCCGGCCCGCCGCGACCACCCGCAGCGCCCGCTCGGCGAACGCGCGGGCCTGCGCGGCGGTGATCCGCACCCGCAGCACCGCCACCGCCGGGTCGGGCTCGGCGATCTCGGCCTCGGGGTCGTCGTCCTCGCCGACCTCCTGCGCCTCGATGACGACCCGCTCGTCCTCGGGATCCCACAGCAGCGCCATCGTGCCGACCCGGAACTCCTCCTCGACCGGCTGGTCCAGCGGGGCGTCGTCGCGCATGGAGTCCGGCGTCGCCGCGGGGACGCCGGCGTCGCCGCCGCCGCGGCGCAGCACCTCGTCCAGCAGCGCCTCCAGCCGCTCGGCGAGCAGCGTCACCTGGAACTTCTCCAGCGCCACGCTGGTGACCCTGCGGCCCTCCCGGGCCTGCAGGTAGAAGGCCCGCTCGCCGGGGCGCCCGACGGCGCCCGCGACGAACCTGTCGGGCAGTTCATAGGAGATGACCGGCATGGCACAGACCCTACGCGCCGCCGCCGACCGGCGCGTCACCGTCTCCGCCGGGCCGCGCCGTGTCGGGCGGGGGCAGCAGCCCCTCGACGCCGCCGCCGGTGTCGTTCACCCGGAGCACGAACGGCCGCAGCTCGGTGTAGCGGATCGCGGTGAGCGAGGCGGGGTCGGCGTGCACGCGCTGGAACTGGTCCAGGTGCAGGCCGAGCGCGTCGGCGACGATCGCCTTGATGATGTCGCCGTGGCTGCACGCCAGGTAGGCGGCGTCCGGGCCGTGCTCGGCGGCGATCCGGGCGTTCCAGTCGCGGACGGCGGCGACCGCGCGGTGCTGGGCGGCGGCGAGTCCCTCGCCGGCCTCGCCGGGGAACACCGCGGCGCTCGGGTGGGCCTGCACGACCTTCCAGAGCGGCTCCTCGGCGAGCTCGGCGAGCTCGCGGCCCGTCCAGTCGCCGTAGCGGACCTCGCCGAACCGGTCGTCCACCTCGATCTTGTCGACCGGCGGCTCGTGCGCGGCGGCGATCGCCTCGGCGGTCTGCAGGCAGCGGTCCAGCGGGCTGGACACCACGGCGGCCAGCGGCAGCGGCGCGAGGCGGGCGGCGACCGCGCGGGCCTGCGCCCGGCCCCGCTCGTCCAGGCCGAGGCCGGGCGTCCAGCCGGCGAGCCGCGGTCCGGTCATCTCGGTCAGGCCGTGCCGGACCAGGAGCAGTGTCGTCACGGGACGCACTCTACGAGACCGGCCCCCGCCCGGTGATCCTTTACCGTTCGCGGGCCGAGTGCGGGACAATGCCGGGGTGATCGTGGACAAGGCCATTTACCAGCAGGGCCGCCGGCACGGCATCGACGGCGACATCAGCGACGCCTTCGACCTGGCCCGCGCCAAGGGCGACTGCTTCGTGTGGATCGGCCTGCACGAGCCGAGCGAGGAGGAGTTCGCGCACATCCGCGACGAGCTCGACCTGCACCCGCTGGCCGCCGAGGACGCGGTGTCGGCGCACCAGCGCCCGAAGATGGAGCGCTACGGCGACACCCTGTTCGTGGTGCTGAAGACGCTCGCCTACGTCGACGCGACCTCCGACATCGAGGTCGGCGAGATCATGCTGTTCGTCGCCCGCGACTTCGTGGTGACGGTGCGGCACGGCGCCGGCAACCCGCTCGGCCCGGTCCGCGCCCGGCTGGAGCGCGACACCGGCATGCTGGAGCACGGCCCGGCGGCGGTGCTGTACGCGGTGTGCGACGAGGTCGTGGACCGCTACGGCCTGGTCGCGCACGAGGTCGAGGTCGACATCATCGAGCTGGAGCGGGCCGTGTTCGACCCCGACGGGCCCGACGTCACCGAGCGGATCTACTCGCTGAAGCGCGAGGTGCTGGAGTTCCGCGGCGCCGAGGACCCGCTCGTCCCGGTCATGCAGGACATCGTGCGCGGCCGCGTCCCCGAGTGCGAGGGCACCCGCGAGTACTTCCGCGACGTCCAGGACCACCTGCTGCGCGTGGACGGGCAGGTCGACGCCCACAACGAGCTGCTGAACAGCGTCCTGCAGGCCCACCTGGCGCTGCAGGGCAAGCAGCAGAACGAGGACATGCGAAAAATTTCGGCGTGGGCGGCGATCATCGCGGTGCCGACCGCGATCGCCGGGATCTACGGCATGAACTTCGAGCACATGCCCGAGCTGCACTGGCGGTACGGGTACCTGCTGGTCATCGCGGTGATGGCGGTGTCGTGCGCGGTGGTGTTCGGCAAGCTGCGCAAGAACCACTGGCTCTAGACGGCGCCGCTCCGGCGGGTCAGGCGTCGGTGGAGGGCGGCGGGACGGGGCGCAGCAGCTCCGACCAGAGGAACGACTCGGCGCCGTCCGCCTCCAGCAGGCGCCGCGACCGCTCGATGTTGGCCCGCGTCGGCACGATCAGCCAGAGCAGCAGCGGCCAGCCGCAGGCGAACGCCACGACGAACACCAGCTCGGCGCGCCACCCGACGGCGAGCGGCAGGCCGAGCAGGATGACGCCCTCGGCGAGCGCGAAGCGCAGCAGCATCGCCTGCCGGAACGCCATGAGCGCCGTCCGCGCCGCCTGCGCGGGCGGCAGGCCCGGCGGGAGCGGCCGCGGCACGCGGGGCGCGACGACGGCGACGACGACGGCCGCCAGCGGGAGCGGCAGGTAGAGCCAGAACGGCGCGTCGCCGAAGCGGCCCCGGCCGTCCTGCACGATGAGCGGCACGAGCGCCAGGATCAGCACCGGCGCCGCCACCAGCACCAGCATCAGGCGCCGCAGGATCCCGAGATGGGTCCGCGCCCGCATCGACGCGCCGAACCCCGGGTCGTCGGCCGGCCCCATCCCCGGGACCGGCTCGGTCGCGTCGTCGTCCCCTTCGGGCACGTTCGGCGAGTACATCGAGAACTGCGGAGGCGCCATGGTGGCGAACTCTAACCGGAGATCGTCGGGAACGATATATGTCATTCCGACGATCGCCGGGCGTCCGTTCGGTGCCGGGCCGGTGCGGGGGCGCGGCTCAGCCGGAGGCGCTCACCGCGCCGGCCGCCAGCAGGCCGAGCAGGACGCCGCCGAGCGCGACCCGGTAGTACACGAAGATCAGCATGGAGTGCTTGGTGAGGTACTTCAGCAGCCAGGCGATGCAGGCATAGCCGACGACGAACGACACGACCGTCGCCACGATCGTCGGGCCCCAGGCGAGGCCGCCCTCGAAGGCGTGCCGCATCTCGAAGCCGCCCGACAGGACGACCGCGGGCACCGACAGCAGGAACGAGTAGCGGGCGGCGGCCTCGCGGGTGTAGCCGAGGAACAGCGCGCCGGTCATGGTCGAGCCCGACCGCGACGAGCCGGGGATGAGCGACAGGCACTGGAACCCGCCGATGATGAGGCCGTCGCGCAGGTTGAGGTCGGCGACCTCGCGCTTCTGCCGCCCCGCCCACTCGGCGACCATGAGCACCAGACCCATGACGATGAGCGAGGAGGCGTTCAGCCACAGGTTGCGCGAGGGGCCCTCGATGAAGTCCTTCAGCGCCAGGCCGACCACCGAGATCGGGATGGTGCCGAGCCCGATGTACCAGCCCATCCGGGCGTCGGCGTGCGAGCGCAGCTCGGGCCGGAACAGGCTCTTGGTCCAGGTCGCGACGATATTGACCAGGTCGCGCCAGAAGTAGATGATCACCGCGGCCATGGTGCCGAGCTGGATGACGGCGGTGAACGCCGCGCCGGGGTCGCCCCAGCCGAGCAGCTTCGGCACGATGAGCAGGTGCCCTGAGCTGGAGATCGGCAGGAACTCGGTGAGCCCCTGCACGATGCCGAGCACGGTCGCTTCCACGACGTTCACAGGTGGTGGTTCCCCTCAACACTGGCGCAATCCGGTTCCGAGCGTAGCGGTCCGGGCGGGTGCCGCGGCCCCGCCCGGGACGGGTGGACCGCTCGCCCCGGGCGATAGATTGGCCGACCATGGAAGAGCGTCACGTCGGGCGGAGCGGCCTGCTGGTGTCCCGGCTCGCCCTCGGCACCATGACCTGGGGGCAGGACACCGTCCCCGACGAGGCGGCCGCCCAGCTCAGCGCGTTCGTGGACGCCGGCGGCACGCTGGTGGACACCGCCGACGTCTACTGCGACGGCGACAGCGAGCGCATCCTCGGGCACCTCATGCGCGAGCTCGTCGGCCGCGAGGACCTGGTCCTCGCGACCAAGTCCGGGATCCGCCCCGACGGCCGCTACGACGGGTCGCGGCGCCACCTCATCGCCGCCCTGGACGCCTCCCTGGACCGGCTCGGCGTCGAGCACGTCGACCTCTGGCAGCTGCACGTGCACGACCCGGCGACGCCGCTGGAGGAGACCCTGTCGGCGCTGGACGAGGCGGTCGCCTCGGGCCGCACCCGCTACGTCGGGGTGTCCAACTACACCGGCTGGCAGGTCGCCAAGGCCGCCGCCTGGCAGCGCGCCTGGCCGGGCCGCGCGCCCGTCGTGTCGGTGCAGGCCGAGTACTCGCTGCTCAGCCGGGACGTCGAGCGCGAGGTGGTGCCCGCGGCGGTCGACGCCGGCGCCGGGCTGCTGCCCTGGTCGCCGCTCGGCCGGGGCGTGCTCACCGGCAAGTACCGCACCGGCATCCCGGCGGGGTCGCGGGCCGCCTCCACCGCGTTCGCCGAGTTCGTCCAGCCCTACCTGGACGAGGAGTGCGCGCGGATCGTGGAGTCGGTGGTGACCGCCGCCGAGGGCCTCGGCGTGTCGCCGCTCAGCGTCGCGCTCGCCTGGATCCGCGACCGGCCGGGCGTCGCCGCGCCCGTCGTCGGCGCCCGCACCGCCGCGCAGCTCGCGCAGGCGCTCGGCAGCGAGGCGCTGACGCTGCCGCACGAGATCAGGGCCGCCCTCGACGACGTCTCCGACATGGCGCCCGCCCATCCGTGACCGGCCCGGCCGTCCGTGGCACCCTCGGACGGTCCGCACCCTCCAAGTGACCACCGCGACGGGAAGTCCGTGACCGATTCATCCGCCTCCGCCCCTGACGCCGCCCCCGACGCCGCCGGCGGCGCCGCCCCCGACCCCGCGGGCGAGCTCGCCGCGCTGTTCGAGCGGGCCGGCGTCCCCGCCGCGCTGACCGGCCGGACGCTGGCCCGGCTCGGCCCCGGCGCCGCCGCCCGGCTCCGCGACGACCCGTGGAAGCTGCTGCGCGTCCCGGGCGTGGCGGCCGACCAGGCCGACCACTTCGCGCGCGGCCTGCTCGGCGACGCCGCCTCCCCCGCCGACCCGCGGCGCGGCCGCGCCCTGGCCGAGCACCTGCTGAGCGCCGCCGCCCGGCAGGGCCACACCGTCACCCCGCTCGGCGACGTGCTGGAGGCGCTGGAGCGGCGGACCCGCACCCCCGACCCGCGCAAGGCCGTCGAGGGCGCCCTGGACGAGGGCGAGGTGCTGCTCCTGCTGGAGGAGCCGGAGTTCGACGAGGACTCCTTCGACGAGGACGCCGACCCGCCCGAACCCGCGGAGTCGCTCGGCCTCGCCCGCTGGGCGATGGCCGAGGAGACCGCCGCCGAGGGCTTCCAGCGGCTCACCCTGACCGCCGCGCCGCTCCGCGACGACGCCGCGGTCCGCGAGCTGCGCGACGGCCTGCCCGAGGACCGCTCGCTCGCGCTCACCGCCGCGCTCCGCACCGGCGTCACGCTGCTGCGCGGCGCGCCCGGCGACGTCGCCGCGACCGTCGCCCTGATCGCCGGGCGGGCCGCCGGCGCCGGGCTGCGCGTCGCCGTCGCCGCCCCGACCGACGAGGCCGCCGCCGAGTTCGGCGCCGAGGGCGCCCACCCGGCGGGCGGCGCGCCGGCCGCCGCGCAGGTCAAGGGCCTGCACGCGCTGCTGGAGCCGCTGCCGGAGACCTCGCCCGCGGGCGGCGTCGCCTTCGCGCGCGGCGAGCAGGCGCCGCTGGAGGCCGACCTGCTGCTGCTGCCCGACGCCTCCGGGCTGGACGTCGAGCTCGCCGCGGTGCTGGTGGAGGCGTGCGCCGACGGCACCCACCTGGTGCTCGGCACCGCGCCCGGCGCGCCGCCCTCGGCGGGGCCCGGCGCGGTCCTCGCCGACCTGGAGGCCTCCGAGACCGTCCCGGTCGTCGAGCTGGACCCGCGCGAGGGCGAGGGGCCGCTCGCCGAGCTGATCGCCGCCGTGCGGGGCGGCGAGCTCGCCGCGGTGAAGGCCCCCAACAAGGAGGTCGTCATCGTCCCGGCGGCGGGGCTCGCCGAGGCCGTCCACCGCGCCCTGCAGCTCGTCACCGACTCCATCCCGCGCGTCCTCGGCGTGCCGGCGGAGCAGGTGCGGGTCGTCAGCCTGGCCGCGGCGGGCGAGGCCGGCGCGGGCGCGCTGAACACCGCCTTGAAGGAGCGCCTGAACCCCGGCCCCGGCCGGTTCGGCGGCTTCGACGAGGGCGACCGCGTCGTGGTGGCCGCGCCGCTCCCCCAGGCCGCGATCGGCGAGAGCGGCACCGTCACCGGCGCCGACGCCACCGGCCTGCACGTGCGGTTCGCCGGCGGCGACGCGGTCGTGCCGCCGGCCGCGACGTCGCGGCTCCGGCACGGCTGGGCGCTGCCGGTCTGGCTCGCCCGCGGCACGCCGCGCGACGCGCTGGTGGTGGTCGTGCCCGCCGACGCGCCGCTGTCGCGGCCCGCCGTGGCGACCGCGTTCGGGCTCGCCCGCACCCACCTGTCGATCGTGCAGGCGGCCGGCCCCGCCCTCGCGCGCGCCGTCCGCGAGACGGCGGCGCCGCAGCGCCGCACCCGGCTGGCCCGGCTCGTCCTCGGCTGACCCGCGCGACCTGCGCGGGCGCCGGGACGGGGCGGGCGGGACGGGCGCACGGAACCCCGCGTTCCCGGGGAAAAGCGGCGTTCCACTGTTTACCGGGCGGCACCCGTGCGGCACGATCGAGGCCGGTGCGGGGTGTGCCAGAGCACATTTCCGACATATGATCGTTGGACGTTTTGTCAACGAACGCGCAGTCCCAGGCGAGGAGTGAGATGCCCCAGCAGCGGCGACGCTTCAGGCGGTTCGGGACGACGGCGACGGCCGTCTCGGCGGGGACGCTGGCCCTCGTGTTCCTCGGCGCGCCCCCGGTGTACGCGGCGAGCGCGGCGGCACCGAAGACGTGCGCCAAGGGCACCGACCCGGCGACGACGATCGAGAACTGGAAGTGCCAGTGGAACAACTGGCAGGACAGCGTCAAGCCGAAGCCGACGCCCACCCCGACGCCGAAGCCGGCCCCGTCCAAGACCGCCAAGCCGGTGAAGACCGTCAAGCCGAAGCCGGTCAAGAGGACGGCTCCGAAGGGCGGGTCGGGCGGCACCCGCGTGTCGGTGCCGTCGGGCGCGTCGCTGTCCTCGGGCGCGACCGCGCAGAGCGTGAGCGGCGGCCTGTCGCCCTACGTCGCCAACCCGCAGACCGCGCCGCAGCTTCCGGGCGTGCTGCCGGCGCCGCAGGTCGCCGCCGGTCCGGGGTCGGCGCAGCAGACGACGGCGCTGCTGGCCGCCGCGCCGCAGACCCGGCTGATGTCGCCGGTCTCGGCGACCGAGCGGCAGAACCGGCAGACGCTGTGGGTCGCGGCGGCCTCGGCCGCGGCGGGCGCCGCCGCGGCGCTGAACCTCAGCGTCCTCGGCCGCCGGCTCGGCCGTCCCCAGGCCCGGGGACGCGGGCGCCGCTGACGCCCGCCCGCTGAACGCGCGAGGGCCCGCCCCCGGGAAGGGGGCGGGCCCTCGCGCGTCAGGCCTGCTCGCCGGGCTTACTTGTCGGGGCCGCCGATGGCGTGCATGCCGCCGTCCACGTGCACGATCTCGCCGGTGGTGGCGGGGAACCAGTCCGACAGCAGCGCCGCGATGGCGCGCGCGGTCGGCTCCACGTCCTTGACGTCCCAGCCGAGCGGCGCGACCTGCGGCCACAGCTCGGTCATGCTCTCGAAGCCGGGGATGGACTTGGCGGCCATCGTGCCGAGCGGCCCGGCCGCGACCAGGTTCACCCGGATGTTCCGCGGCCCGAGGTACTTGGCCAGGTAGCGGGCGGTGGACTCCAGGCCCGCCTTGGCGACGCCCATCCAGTCGTAGACCGGCCACGCCTTGGTCGCGTCGAAGTCCAGGCCGACGACCGAGCCGCCCTCCGACAGCAGCGGCAGGCACGCCATCGTCAGCGACTTCAGCGAGTACGCCGAGGCGTGCACGGCGATCGCGACGTCCTCCCACGGCGTGTCGAGGAAGTTGCCGCCGAGGGCGGTCTGCGGCGCGAAGCCGATGGAGTGCACGACGCCGTCGAGCCGGTCGAAGCCGTGCTCGCGCAGGTTGCCCTCCAGCGCGGCGAGCTGGTCGGCGTTCATCACGTCCAGCTCGATGACCGGCGGCGGGTTGTCGCGGCCGGTCGGCAGCCGCTTGGCGGTGCGCGCCGTCAGCGTCGGCCGCGGGTAGGCGGTGAGGACGACCTCGCCGCCCTGCTCCTGGATGACGCGGGCGACGTGGAAGCCGATGGAGGCGTCGGTGAGGACGCCGGTGACCAGGATGCGCTTGCCGTCGAGGATGCCCATGCGCTCAGTGCCCCATTCCGAGTCCGCCGTCGACGGGGATCACGGCCCCGGTGATGTAGGCCGCGTCGTCGCCGGCCAGGAACCGCACGGTCTTCGCGATCTCCTCGGGCCGCGCCTTGCGGCCGAGCGGGATCACGCCCTCGATCGCCTTGTGCTGGTCGTCCGACAGCACCGCGGTCATGTCGGTGTCGACGAACCCGGGCGCGACGACGTTGACGGTGATGTTGCGGGAGGCCAGCTCGCGGGCCAGCGACCGGGCGAACCCGACCATGCCGGCCTTGGAGGCGGCGTAGTTGGCCTGCCCGGCCGAGCCGCTCAGCCCGACCACGGAGGAGACGAGGATGATCCGGCCGGTGCGCGCCCGCATCATGCCCTTCACCGACCGCTTGGCCACCCGGAACGCGCCGGTGAGGTTGGTGTCCAGCACCGAGGTGAAGGCGTCCTCGCTCATGATCGCCAGCAGCGTGTCCTTGGTGACGCCGGCGTTGGCGACCACCACCTGCACCGGGCCCTGCTCCGCCTCGACCTTGGCGAACGCGGCGTCCACGTCCTCCGTGCTGGTCACGTCGCACTTCACGGCGAACAGCCCCGCGGGGGGCTCGCCGGAGCGGTAGGTGACGGCGACCGCGTCGCCGGCGGCCGCCAGCTCGCGGGCGATCGCGAGGCCGATGCCCCGGTTCCCGCCGGTCACGAGGACAGAGCGACTCATCTCGTACCTCTCGATAGTTCGGGTCTGTGGGGCCCGCGCGGTGTCGGTCAGGTCACATCGCGGGCGCGACCGTATCCGATCACATCCGGGCCGGGCCGCGCATGTGGCGACGCCTACAAAGACCAGGCCCGGGGGCTTGTACGCCCCCGGGCGGCGCGTCAAGGTCTTTTCGGCGGCCCGGGGAGCGCCTCCGGCGTTCGGGGCCGCTTTCGCCGATGCCCGCGGGGTAGGTTGCGGAGGGTGCATGACATCGATCCCGCATTCACCGCGCTACCGCTGCGGGCGCTGGCCGACGCGGCCCTGTCCAAGGCCCGCGAGCTCGGGGCGGCGCACGCCGACTTCCGCCTGGAGCGCATCCGCAGCCAGACCCTCCGCCTCCAGGACGCCGCTCTGGAGACCTCCGTGGACGCCGACGACCTCGGCCTGTCCGTCCGCGTCGTGGTGGACGGCACCTGGGGCTTCGCCGCCGGCATCGACCTGACCGCCGAGGGCGCCGCCAAGGTCGCCGAGCAGGCGGTGCAGGTCGCCGGCATCGCCCGCGCCGTCAACCGCGAGCCGATCGAGCTGGCGCCCGAGCCCGTCCACGGCGAGCGGACCTGGGTGTCGGCCTACGACACCGACCCGTTCACGATCCCGACCACCGAGAAGGTCGCGCTGCTCGCCGGGTGGAGCCGCGGCCTGCTCGCCGACCCGCGCGTCCAGCACGTCGACGCGACGCTGCTGCAGGTCAAGGAGAACAAGTTCTTCGCCGACCTCGCCGGCAACGCCATCACCCAGCAGCGGGTCCGGCTGCACCCGGTGGTGAACGCCGTCGGCATCGCCGACGGCGCCTTCGACACCATGCGCACCCTCGCGCCGCCGGTCGGCCGCGGCTGGGAGTGGCTCACCGGCGGGCACTGGGACTGGGACGGCGAGCTCGCCGCCCTGCCCGAGCTGCTCGCCGAGAAGCTCGCCGCGCCGTCGGTCGAGGCGGGCGCCTACGACCTGGTGGTGCACCCCTCCAACCTGTGGCTCACCATCCACGAGTCGATCGGGCACGCCACCGAGCTGGACCGCGCCCTCGGCTACGAGGCCGCCTACGCCGGCACCTCCTTCGCCACCCCCGACAAGCTCGGCTCCCTGCAGTACGGGTCCCGGGTCATGAACGTGACCGGCGACCGCACCGCCGAGCACGGCCTGTCGACCATCGGGTACGACGACGAGGGCGTGGAGACCCAGGCGTTCGAGATCATCACCGGCGGCCGGTTCACCGGCTACCAGACCGACCGGCGCATCGCCGCCCTCACCGGCCAGGACCGCTCGAACGGCTGCGCGTTCGCCGACGCGGCGTCCAGCATGCCGATCCAGCGGATGGCGAACGTGTCGCTGGCGCCCGCCGAGGGCGGGCCGTCCACCGAGGAGCTCATCGCCGGGGTGGAGCGCGGCATCTACGTCCTGGGCGACAAGAGCTGGTCCATCGACATGCAGCGCTACAACTTCCAGTTCACCGGGCAGCGCTTCTACCGGATCGAGAACGGCCGCCTCGCCGGGCAGCTCAAGGACGTCGCCTACCAGGCCACCACCACCGACTTCTGGAACTCCATGGAGGCCGTCGGCGGGCCGGAGACCTACGTGCTCGGCGGCGCGTTCAACTGCGGCAAGGGCCAGCCGGGGCAGGTCGCGCCGGTCAGCCACGGCTGCCCGTCGGCGCTGTTCCGCGGCGTCAACATCCTCAACACCCAGAAGGAGGGCGGGCAGTGACGACCATCAGGCCGCAGGAGGCGGTCGAGCGGGCGCTCGCGCTGTCGCGCGCCGACGACTGCATCGTCATCGCCGACGAGTCGGGCACCGCGAACCTGCGGTGGGCCGGCAACACCCTCACCACCAACGGCGTCACCCGGGGCAACCGGCTCACCGTCATCGCGCTCCGCAAGGTGCCCGGCGGCGTCGCCACCGGCGTCGTGTCGCGCGCCGCGGTCGGCGCCGGCGACATCGAGGACCTGGTGCGCGCCGCCGAGGCCGTCGCCGAGGACGGCGAGCCCGCCGAGGACGCCGCGCCGCTCGTCGGCCCGGCGGACGCGGCGGCCGGCGGCGACTGGGACGCCCCGCCCGCCGAGACCGGCATCGGCGTCTACGCCGGGCTCGCGCCCGCGCTCGGCGAGGCGTTCGCCGAGGCCGAGGCCGGCGACCGGCGGCTGTACGGGTTCGCCAACCACGTCGTCACCTCCTCCTTCCTCGGCACCTCGGCGGGGCTGCGGCTCCGCCACGACCAGCCGACCGGGCTGCTGGAGCTGAACGCCAAGGGCGCGGGCGGGTCGGCGTGGACGGGCGTCGGCACCGCCGACTTCGCCGACGTGGACGTCGCCGGGCTCGCCGGCGGCCTCGCCGAGCGGCTCGGCTGGGGCGAGCGGCGGATCGACCTGCCGGCCGGCCGGTACGAGACGGTGCTGCCGCCGAGCGCCGTCGCCGACCTGATGATCTACCTGTACTGGTCGGCGGGCGCCCAGGACGCCCAGGACGGCCGGACGGTGTTCAGCGCGCCCGGCGGCACCCGCGTCGGCGAGCGCCTCGCCTCGCTGCCGGTCACCCTGTCCAGCGACCCGCACGCGGCGGGCCTCGCCTGCGCGCCGTTCCTGCTGGCGCACGCCTCCAGCCGCGACGCGTCGGTGTTCGACAACGGGCTGCCGCTCGGCCGCACCGACTGGATCAAGGACGGGGAGCTCGCCGCGCTCCAGCAGACCCGGCTGTCGGCCGGGCGGACCGGGCTGCCGCTCACCCCGCCGATCGACAACCTGATCATGTCGGGGCCGGCCGGGGGCGCCGCGCTGGAGGACATGGTGGCCCGCACCGAGCGCGGGCTGCTGCTCACCTGCCTCTGGTACATCCGCGAGGTGGACCCGCAGCGGCTGCTGCTCACCGGCCTCACCCGCGACGGCGTCTACCTCGTCGAGAACGGCGAGGTCGTCGGCGCGGTGAACAACTTCCGGTTCAACGAGAGCCCGGTGGACCTGCTGTCGCGGCTCGGCGAGGTCGGCGCGACCGTCCCGACGCTGCCGCGCGAGTGGTCGGACTACTTCACCCGCGCCGCGATGCCGGCGCTGCGGGTGGACGACTTCAACATGTCGACGGTCTCCCAGGCGTCCTGACGGTCCCCGGGGACGCGTCCTGCCTTGGTCAGGCGGGGCGGCGTCCCCGGGGGCCGCACAGGCGCCCCTGGGGCGCCGTGGGACGGGCCCGCCGTCAGCCGAGGGCGGGCTCCTGGTCGCCCGGCTCCTCCAGCCGGAAGCCGACCTTCAGGCCCACCTGGAAGTGGGCCACCTCACCGTCCTCGATCTGCCCCCGGACCTCGGTGATCTCGAACCAGTCCAGGCCGCGCAGCGTGCGCGCGGCGCGGCGGACGCCGTTGCGGACGGCGGCCTCCACCGACTCGGGCGAGGTCCCGACGATCTCGGTGACCCGGTACGTGCGATCCGACATGGTGCCTCCTGGTGTCGCCAGCGGTCATCCATGGGATTACCGTGGAGAGGTGAAGGTCAATCCCCGCAGGCAGGCCGCGCGGACCGAGGTCCACGCGGTCACCGACGCGCCCCGCCCGCTGTCGGAGGACATCGCGCAGCGGCAGCGGCGCTATCTCGTGTCCATGGGCATCCGGACCGGCTGCTTCCTCGGCGCGGTCGCGGCCGCGCTCGCCGGAGCGCCGTTCTGGCTGACCGGCGCCCTCATCGTCGGCGCCGTCTTCCTGCCCTACATCGCGGTCGTGGTGGCCAACGCCGGCCGCGCGCCCGTCGCCCCGACCCGTTTCTCGACGCCGCAAAGCCAGCACCACAAGGGGATTTCCGGACAGCACCCGGAAATCGGGTCGTGACTTTCCCTTGACTAGGACCCGGGGGGTTCGGTGTACGATTTGTCTCGGCGCCCTGGTCCCCCGTCGGGGCGCCCGTACCGGTGTTCCGGGCCCCCGTCGGAACACCGATGTGCGGCGCCGGGTGGATTGCCCCCGTATCCACCCGGCGCCGCTTTTTCTTTCCCGGACCCCGCCGCTTACCCGACGGCGGCCGCGTAGGCAAGACCTCGCACCGGCCGATCCAGGCCAGGCGCCGAAACCCCGCCGGTCCGAACTTTTACCCTCCCGGACTTCTCCCCTGCGTGCGGGCGGCTCGCTCAGAGGCGGGCGGCGTCGACGACCGCCTGGGTTGAAGGCCGTGGGCGCCTCCTGAGGCAGGTCGTGCCCGATGTCGGGGAGCGTGCGGTGCTCGTAGGGCCCGGTGAAGTACTTGCGATGCGACCCCGGCGCGGTCGCGACCGCCGTCAAGCAGGGCTACGCGGCCGCCGCCGACACCGGCGTCGGCGGCGGCGGCGCCTCTGCCGCTACCCGGCGGTGTCCCTCGCCAAGGGCCGGGACGCCGCGGCCGGGTTCCGCTGCGCCGCGCCCTCGCGGCACTGACGCGCCGGGCCGGCGCAGCGCGTCCCGGCCCCGCGCGCCCCTCTCCTATAAAAGGGTCGCGGCCGGGGCACCACCAGGGTGCGGTCGGGGGCGGGCGCGGCACGCCCGCCCCCGACCGGCCGTGACCATCGCTGTGACCACCTTCCACGCCATCCGACGGAACCGGAGCGGAACCCGTGAGCGAGTACTGCAGTACCACCCGGCGGCCGGAGCGGCCGCCCGAGGACGGACCCACACGCTGTTCGCGCAGACGATGGGCTACGTGGCGGCGACCGCCGCGCTGTTCGCGCTCGGCGCCTACGCCGGGCGGAACCTGAGCGGCGCCGCCGGGATCGTCGCGTTCATCGCCGCGTTCGTGTGCCTGCTCGCGATGCAGTTCGCCGTGCGCCGGTCCAAGCCCCTGACGGTGGGGCTGCTCGCCGCGTTCGGCCTGCTGGAGGGCGTCGCGCTGGCGCCGCTCCTCGCGACGTACGCGAGCGCGCAGCCCGAGGCCCTGTACCGGGCGGCCGGGGCGACCGCCCTGTTCATCGCCGCGTTCGGCGCGGCCGGCTACGCCACCCGGCGCGACCTCGCGGTCGTCGCGCGGATCTCCTTCTGGGCGCTGCTCGCCCTCATCGTGTTCGGCCTCGTGCTGGTCTTCGTCCAGATCCCCGGCGGCCAGCTGGTCTACTCGGTGCTCGGCCTGGTGATCTTCGCGGGGCTGACCATGGTCGACTTCCAGCGGCTGCGGCGGTCCACCGACGTGGCGACGGCGCCCCTGCTGGCGGCGTCGATCTTCCTGGACGTGCTCAACGTGTTCCTGTTCTTCCTGCAGATCTTCACCCGCAACGACTAGCCGGGGCGGCCCGGGGGTGCGCGGCGCTCGAACGGCGTCCTAGAATCGGGTTCGAGCATGATTTAGCGGAACGCTAGATTCATCGAGCCAGCCGTACCGAGGAAGGAGTCCGGCCGTGCGCCGTACCGTGTTCACCGAGGACCATGAGGACTTCCGCTCGACGATCCGGGCCTTCATCGACGCCGAGGTCGCCCCGCACTACGAGCGGTGGGAGCACGACGGCCACCCGCCGCGCGACTTCTACAACAAGCTCGGCGAGCTCGGCGTCTTCGGCATCACCGTGCCCGAGGAGTACGGCGGCGCCGGCGAGACCAGCTTCAAGTACCAGCTGGTGATCTCCGAGGAGTGCGCCCGCGCCGGCGTGAGCTTCGGCGGCTACGGCGTGCACGTCAACCTCTGCCTGCCCTACCTGCTGAAGTTCGGCAACGAGGAGCAGAAGAAGCGCTGGCTGCCCGCCTTCGTCGCCGGCGACGCCATGTTCGCCATCGCGATGACCGAGCCGGGCACCGGCTCCGACCTCGCCGGCATCGCCACCACCGCCCGCCGCGACGGCGACCACTACATCCTGAACGGCGCCAAGACCTTCATCACCGGCGGCGTCCTCGCCGACCGGATGCTCGTCGTCGCGCGCACCGCGCCGCCGTCGGCGGAGAACCGCCGCACCGGCCTGTCGATCTTCGCGGTGGACACCAAGAGCGAGGGCTACGCCGTCGGCCGCAAGCTGGAGAAGATCGGCCTGCGCAGCTCCGACACCGCCGAGCTGTCGTTCACCGACGTGCGCGTCCCCGCCGAGGACCTGCTCGGCGAGGAGGGCCGCGGCTTCGAGTACCTCACCCACAACCTGGCCGAGGAGCGCCTCGGGATCGCCACGACCTCCTACGCCTCCGCGCGGGCCGCCGTGGACTTCGCCAAGGCCTACGTGCAGGACCGCAAGGTGTTCGGCAAGCCCGTCGCGGCGTTCCAGAACACCAAGTTCGTGCTCGCCGAGTGCGCCACCGAGGTCGAGGCCGCCCAGTCGCTCATCGACCGCTGCGTCGAGGCCCTGGACGCCGGCGAGCTCACCCCCGCCGACGCCGCCCGCGCCAAGCTGTTCTGCACCGAGGTGCAGGGCCGCGTCGTCGACAAGTGCCTGCAGCTGCACGGCGGCTACGGCTACATCCTGGAGTACCCGATCGCGCGCCTGTACACCGACGCCCGCGTCGCCCGCATCTACGGCGGCACGAGCGAGGTCCTGAAGACCATCATCGCCAAGGACCTCGGCGTCTGAGCCGCCCGCCGCACCGACCGGACCGCACCCACAGGAGGGGAACCGACATGACCGCCGACACCAGGGTCGCCGTCGTCACCGGGGCCGCGCGCGGCATCGGCGCCGCGGTGGCCCGGCGCCTCGCCGCCGACGGGTTCGCCGTCGCGGTGTGCGACCTCGACGAGGCCGCCTGCGCCGCCACCGCGACCGGCATCGAGGAGGCCGGCGGCACCGCGCTCGCCGTCGGCGTGGACGTGGCCGACGAGGCCGCGGTGGAGGCCGCCGTCGCGCGGATCGCCGCCGAGCTCGGCCCGCCGGTCGTGCTGGTCAACAACGCCGGCGTCCTGCGCGACAACCTGCTGTTCAAGATGTCGGCGGACGACTGGGACGCGGTCCTGTCGGTGCACCTGCGCGGCGCGTTCCTGATGAGCCGCGCCGCGCAGGCCCACATGACGAAGGCCGGGTGGGGCCGCATCGTCAACCTGTCGTCCACCTCGGCGCTCGGCAACCGCGGGCAGGCCAACTACGCGGCGGCCAAGGCCGGCATGCAGGGGTTCACCAAGACCCTGGCGATCGAGCTCGGCAAGTTCGGCGTGACCGCCAACGCGATCGCGCCCGGCTTCATCGTCACCGACATGACGGCGGCGACCGCCGAACGCGTCGGCGTCGACTTCGAGGTGTTCCAGGCCGAGGCGGCCAGGCAGATCCCGGTGCAGCGGGTCGGCCGCCCCGACGACATCGCCGCGACCGTGTCGTTCCTCGTCCGCGAGGAGGCCGGGTTCGTGTCCGGCCAGGTCATCTACGTGGCGGGCGGTCCGAAGGCGTGACCGCCGCGCGCGGCCGCGAGGCCACCGAGGACGCCCTGCGCGGCGCCGCCGCCCGGCTGCTGTCGCGCGGCGGCGTCCTCGCCGGCCTCAACCTGCGCGAGGTCGCCGACGAGGCCGGCGTGAACCGGGGCCTGGTCTACCAGTACTTCGGGTCGCGCCGGTCGCTGCTCCGCTCGGCGCTGCTGCACGCGGCGCGGCGCAACGCCGCGGACGCGGCGTCGGCGTCGGGGCTGCCGCTCCGCGACCGCCTCGCCGGGCTGATCCGCACCAACGTGCGGCTCCCCGAGGCGATCCGGCTGACCACGCTGCTCGTCCTGGACGGCGACGAGCGGGCGCGGGTGCTGCCGAACCGGGGCGCGGGCCGCGCGGCGCTCGCCGCCGACGCGGCCCGCGGCGAGCTCGCCAGCGGCGACGTGGACGCCGTGCACGCCGCGCTCACCGCGGCGGTGTACGGGTACACGCTGCTGCGCGAGCAGCTCGCCCGGGAGACCGGCGTCGCGGCCGGCGACCTCGACGAGCGGGTCGCGGCCTGCCTCGGCGACCTGTTCACCGCCCGGCCCGTCCCGGTCCCCGCCGACGACCCGCCGCGCTGACGGGCCGCGCCGGGTGCGCGCGCGGTCACCGCTTGTTAGCCTGCCAGCAAGATCTTTCGGCTGACGGGGGGACGCCGGTGAGAGTGCTGGCCTGCGGGGTGCGCACCTACGAGCGGGCGGCGCTGGAGCGCCACTTCCAGGACCGCCACCCGCTGCACTGCGTGACGTGGGTGCCCGACGGCGACACCGTCGGGCTCGCGGCGGGCTACGAGGCGGTCTGCACGAGCCCGGCGGCGCGGCTGGACGCCGCGCTGCTCGGCCGGCTCGCGGCGGGCGGCACCCGCCTCATCACCCAGCGCGCGTCCGGGTACACCAACATCGACCTGGACGCCGCCCGCGAGCTCGGCCTCTGGGTCGCGCGGGTGAGCTCCTACTCGCCGCACTCGGTCGCCGAGTTCGCCTGGACGCTCGTGCACGCCCTCAACCGGCACGTGCACCGCTCCTACCAGCGCACCCGCGAGTTCGACTTCCGGCTGGACGGGCTGCTCGGCCGCGACCTGCACGGCCGCGCGGTCGGCGTCGTCGGCACCGGCCGGATCGGCACCGTGTTCGCCCGCATCGCGCAGGGCTACCGGATGCGCCTGTACGGCTGGGACCGGGAGGAGAACCCCGAGTGCCGGGCGCTCGGCATGACCTACCTGCCGCTGGAGGACCTGCTCGGCCGCGCGGAGATCGTGTCGCTGCACGTCCCGCTGACGCCCGAGACCCGGCACCTGATCGACGCCTCCCGGCTCGCCTGCCTGCCCGACGGGGCGATCCTGGTGAACACCGGCCGGGGCGGCCTCATCGACACGACCGCGCTCGTGTCCTCGCTGCGCGCCGGGCGGCTCGGCGGCGTCGGCCTGGACGTGTACGAGGAGGAGGAGCGCTACTTCTTCCGCGACCTGTCCGACGAGGTCGTCACCGACGACGTGCTGGCCCGCCTGATGACGTTCCCGAACGTCGTCGTCACCTCCCACCAGGCGTTCTTCACCGCGGAGGCGACCGCGACGATCCTGGCGACGCAGGCCGCCAACGTCGACGACTACCTCGCCGGGCGCGCGACGGAGAACACCCTCGTGCGCGGCCGCGACGCCTGACCGGGACGCCCGGTCAGGACGCGGCGGCGAGCTGCCGGGCGAGCAGCCGCGGCGCGTCCGCCAGGGACGGCCCGTACCAGGTGAGCAGGCGCCCGCTGACCAGGGCGCAGGGCAGGCCGGGGAACGCCTCGGGGCCGTCGGCGGCGGTGAACCGGTAGGGCTCGTCGGGCAGGACGGCGAGGTCGGCGCCGGCGGCGGTCAGCTCCCCGATGCCGATCTTGGGGTAGCGCTCGGGATGGTCCGCGTAGCGGTTGCGGACGCCGAGGCGGGCGAGGACGTCGCCGGTTAAGGTGGCGCCGCCGGCGACCATCCAGGGGCGCCGCCAGATCGGCACGATCGCGGTGCGCGGCGGGCCGGGCTCGACCGCGGCCCAGGCGCGGGCGGCGTCGTCCAGCCAGGCGGGCGCGGGCAGGCCGCAGCCCTCGGTGAGCAGGCGCCGGAGCGAGGCGAGCGCGCCGTCCACGGTGCGGATGTCGGTGATCCAGACCGGGACGCCCGCGGCGCGCAGCGCGGCGACGTCGGCGGGCCGGTTCTCCTCGGCGGCGCCGACGACGAGGTCGGGCTCCAGGGCCGCGACCGCGTCCAGGTCGGGGTTCTTGGTGCCGCGCACGCGCGGCACGTCCAGCCCCTCGGGGTGGGTGCACCAGTCGGTGGCGCCGGCCAGCAGACCGGGCGCGGTGACCGCGACGGACTCGGTGAGCGAGGGCACGAGCGACACCACGCGGCGCACCCGGTCCGGGAGGGGGACGGGCGCGCCGGTGTCGTCGCGCGGGACGCTCACACGTTCCGCCGGTACTGGCCGCCGACCTCGAAGAACGCGTCGGTGATCTGCTGGAGGCTGCACACCCGGGCGGCGTCCATGAGGACGGCGAAGACGTTGTCCCCGGCGCGGGCGGCGTCCTTGAGCGCGGCGAGGGCGGCCTCGGCGTCCTCGCGGTGGGCGTCCTGGAAGGCGCGCACCCGCTCCAGCTGGGAGCGCTTCTCGTCCTCGGTGGCGCGGGCCAGCTCGATCGTCTCCGGGGTGCCGCCCTCCGCCGCCGGGTCGCGGAAGGTGTTGACGCCGATGATGGGCAGCGTCCCGTCGTGCTTGCGCTGCTCGTAGAGCATCGACTCGTCCTGGATGCGGCCGCGCTGGTAGCCGGTCTCCATCGCGCCGAGGACGCCGCCGCGCTCGCTGATGCGGTCGAACTCGGCGAGCACCGCCTCCTCGACCAGGTCGGTGAGGTCGTCGATGACGAACGAGCCCTGGAGGGGGTTCTCGTTCATCGCGAGGCCCCACTCGCGGTTGATGACGAGCTGGATCGCCAGGGCGCGGCGCACCGACTCGGCCGTCGGGGTGGTGACGGCCTCGTCGTAGGCGTTGGTGTGCAGGCTGTTGCAGTTGTCGTAGATCGCGATGAGCGCCTGCAGCGTCGTGCGGATGTCGTTGAAGTGCATCTCCTGGGCGTGCAGCGAGCGGCCCGAGGTCTGCACGTGGTACTTGAGCTTCTGGCTGCGCTCGCCGGCGCCGTAGCGGTCGCGCATGGCGACGGCCCAGATGCGGCGGGCGACGCGGCCGAGGACGCTGTACTCGGGGTCCATGCCGTTGGAGAAGAAGAACGACAGGTTCGGCGCGAAGTCGTCGACGTCCATCCCGCGCGCCAGGTAGGACTCCACGTAGGTGAAGCCGTTGGCGAGGGTGAACGCGAGCTGGCTGATGGGGTTCGCGCCGGCCTCGGCGATGTGGTAGCCGGAGATCGACACCGAGTAGAAGTTGCGGACCCGGTTGGCGATGAACCACTCCTGGATGTCGCCCATCATCCGCAGCGAGAACTCGGTGGAGAAGATGCAGGTGTTCTGCCCCTGGTCCTCCTTGAGGATGTCGGCCTGCACCGTGCCGCGCACCGTCGCGAGGACGCGGGCGCGGATCTCCGCGGCCTCCTCCCCGGACGGCTCGCGGCCCCGCTCGGCGCGGAAGGCGTCCAGGCCCTGGTCGATGGCGGTGTTGAGGAAGAACGCCAGGATGGTCGGCGCCGGGCCGTTGATCGTCATCGACACCGAGGTGGTCGGCGCCGCGAGGTCGAAGCCGTCGTAGAGCGCCTTCATGTCGTCCAGGGTCGCGACCGAGACGCCGGAGGTGCCGACCTTGCCGTAGACGTCGGGCCGCTCCCCCGGGTCGCGCCCGTACAGGGTGACCGAGTCGAACGCGGTGGACAGCCGGGTCGCGGGCTGGCCCTCCGACAGCAGCTTGAAGCGGCGGTTGGTGCGGAACGGGTCGCCCTCCCCCGCGAACATGCGGGCGGGGTCCTCGTTGTCGCGCTTGAAGGGGAAGACGCCGGCGGTGAAGGGGAAGCGGCCGGGCAGGTTCTCGGCGCGCAGGAACCGCAGCAGCTCGCCGTGGTCGGTGTAGCGGGGCAGCGCGACGCGCGGGATGCGGTTGCCCGACAGCGACTCGCGCGTCAGCGCGGTCCGCAGCTCCTTGTCGCGGACGCGGACGACCTGCTCGTCGCCGGAGTAGGACTCCACGACGGCGGGCCACTCGGCGAGGCGCTCGGCGCTGTCGGGGGTCACGTCGCGGCGGGCGGCGTCCAGCAGGCCGTCGATCTCGCCGGTCCCGGCCAGCTCGGCGCGGACGTCCTCCAGGCGCTGGACGCGGCGTGCGGCGGCGGCCTGCGCCCCGGTCTCGGCGTGGTAACCGCGCACGGTCTCGGCGATCTCGGACAGGTAGCGGACGCGGGCGGGCGGGACGACCTGCGCGGCGCCGGTGGAGGTGCGGCCCTCGACGGGCGCGAGCACGCCGCGCTCCAAACCGAGCTCGGCGGCCAGGTGCAGGTAGAGGGCGGTGACGCCGTCGTCGTTGAACGTCGCGGCGCTGGTGCCGAACACCGGCATGTCCTCGGGCCTCGACCTGTACCTCCCGAGGGGGGACGACCCCCCACGCCCCCCGGCGACCCCCTTGTGGGCTTCGCGGTTGCGGACGAGCTGCCGGGACACGTCGCGCAGGGCGTCGGCGGCGCCGCGCCGCTCGAACTTGTTGATGGCGACGGTGCCGGCGAAGTCCAGCATGTCGATCTTCTCGAGCTGGGACGCCGCGCCGAACTCGGGCGTCATCACGTACAGGGCGTGGTCCGCCAGGTCGACCACGGCGGCGTCGCCCTGCCCGATGCCGGGCGTCTCCAGGATCACCAGGTCGTACCCGGCGGCCTTGACCGCGGCGAGAATGTCGGCGGTGTGCTCGGGCAGCTCGTGCGCGCCGCGGGTGGCCAGGGAGCGGAAGAAGACGTGCTCGCCGTCCAGGGAGTTCATCCGGATGCGGTCGCCGAGCAGCGCGCCGCCGCCGCGGCGGCGCGTCGGGTCGACGGCGAGGACGGCGACGCGGACCTTGTCCTGCTGGTCGGCGCGCAGGCGCCGGACCAGCTCGTCGGTGAGGGAGGACTTGCCCGAGCCGCCGGTGCCGGTGATGCCGAGGACCGGGACGCGCCGCGCGGCGGCCCCCGCGCGCAGGGCGCGCAGGGCGTCCTCGGGCAGCCGGCCCTCCTGGAGGCAGGTGATCGCGCGGGCGAGGGCGCGGCGGTCGCCGGCGAGGACGGCGTCCGCGGCGGGCGGCTCGGCGGCCGGGTCGGTGTCGGCGTCGCGGACCAGCTCGTTGATCATGCCGGGGAGGCCGAGGCGCTGGCCGTCCTCGGGCGAGAAGATGCGCACGCCGGCGGCGCGCAGCCGGTCGATCTCGGCGGCCACGATGACGCCGCCGCCGCCGCCGAAGATCTTGACGTGGCCGGCGCCGGCCTCGGCCAGGGAGCGGGCCAGGAACTCGAAGTACTCGACGTGGCCGCCCTGGTAGGAGCTGATCGCGACGCCCTGGGCGTCCTCCTCCAGCACCGCGTCCACGACCTCGCGGACCGAGCGGTCGTGGCCGAGGTGCACGACCTCGGCGCCCTGGGACTGCAGGATCCGCCGCATGATGTTGATCGCGGCGTCGTGGCCGTCGAACAGGGCGGCGGCGGTGACGAACCGCACCGGGTGGACCGGGGTGTGCAGCCGCGGCGTAGGCGCTGCCATCGTGACCTCCGCACCGAACCTTGGACATCCAATATTTGGAAGCTAAAATAGTTTCCGCCCGCCGCCCCGTCAAGAACGCGAGGTGCCCTACGGTGGACCCCGTGACCGATCCGATCGCCGAGGCGCACCGCCAGTGGAGCGCCCGGTGGCCCGAGCACGCCGACCGCATGGCGGCGGTGACGTCGGTGATGCGCGCCCAGCAGCTCCTGCTCGGCCGCATCGAGGCGGCGCTGAAGCCGTTCGGGCTGACGTTCGCGGCCTACGAGGCGCTCCGGCTGCTCGCCTTCACCCGCACCGGCACGCTGCCGATGGGCAAGATGGGCGTCCGGCTGATGGTGCACCCGGCCTCGGTCACCAACGTCGTCGGCCGGCTGGAGCAGCGCGGCCTCGCCCGCCGCGCCCCCTCCCCCGACGACCGACGCGTCGTCCTCGCCACCATCACCCCGGCGGGCCGCGAGCTCGCCGAGCGCGCCACCGCGGCGCTGCACGAGGACGGCTTCGGCCTGGCCGACCTCACCGCCGAGCAGGCGGCCGCCGTCACCGGCGCGCTGCGCGCCGTCCGGGTCTCCGCCGGAGACCTGCCGGACTGAGCCGCCGCCCGGCGCCGTCCCGCCCGGCATCGTCCCGGCCTGCCGACGGTCAGGAATCCCCCAAGTGCGGCATTCCGGCGCTCGCGGCCGGACAGAAAGATCACGACCCCCCGCCGCGAACGATCGGGGACGGACGACCATGACCATCCATCAGGCGAGACCCGTCTCCAGGGACGAGGAGAAGCGCTGGGAGTCGCTCAGCCCGTTCGAGCTGAAGAACGAGCTGATCGACCTCGCCCAGCGGCACGCCGAGGACGAGCACACCAAGCACGCCGCCGCCACGCTGCTGAACGCCGGCCGCGGCAACCCCAACTGGATCGCCACCGCCCCGCGCGAGGCGTTCTTCCTGCTCGGCGCCTTCGGCCTGGCCGAGGCCCGCCGCGACTGGGACGAGTGGGACGGCCTCGCGGGCGCGCCGGACAAGGACGGCATCGCCGGGCGCTTCCGCGACTTCCTGCGCGAGCACCACGGCGAGCCCGGCGCGGACCTGCTGGCGCGGTCGCTGGAGTACGGCGTCTCCGGGCTCGGCTTCGCCGAGGACGACTGGGTGTGGGAGCTCGCCGACGGCGTGATCGGCGACCACTACCCGAGCCCCGACCGGATGCTGCCGCACGCCGAGCGGGTCGTCGGCCGCTACCTGGTGCAGGAGATGCACGGCGGGCGCGAGCCCGACGCGCCGTTCGACCTGTTCGCCACCGAGGGCGGCACCGCCGCCATGTGCTACCTGTTCGACTCCGCGCAGGTCAACGGCCTGCTCGCGCAGGGCGACACGATCGCCATCATGACGCCGATCTTCACGCCGTACCTGGAGATCCCCAAGCTGGAGCGCTACGCCTTCGACGTCCTGGAGATCGAGGCGACCCGCGTCGACGCCGACGGCGGGCACACCTGGCAGTACGACCCGGCCGAGATCGACAAGCTCGCCGATCCGAAGGTCAAGGCGCTGTTCCTGGTCAACCCGTCCAACCCGCCGTCGGTCATGCTGGACGGCGCCACCCTGGACCGGATCGCCGAGATCGCCCGCACCGCCAACCCGGACCTGGCCATCATCACCGACGACGTGTACGGCACGTTCGTCGACGGGTTCCGGTCGCTGATGGCCGCCGCGCCGCGCAACACCCTCGGCGTCTACTCGTTCTCCAAGTACTTCGGCTGCACCGGCTGGCGCCTCGGCGTGATCTCGGTCAGCCGCGACAACATCTTCGACGAGCGCCTGGCGCGGCTGCCCGAGGCCGACAAGGCCCGGCTGCGCGAGCGCTACGGCAGCATCAGCCTCGACCCCGACGGCCTGCGGTTCGTGGACCGCCTGGTCGCCGACTCGCGCGACGTCGCGCTGAACCACACCGCCGGGCTGTCGCTGCCCCAGCAGGTGCAGATGGCGCTGTTCGCCCTGGCGGCGCTGCTGGACGAGGCCGGCGCCTACAAGCGGAACTGCCGGGCGATCATCTCGCGGCGGCTGCACGCGCTCGCCAAGGGCATGGGCGTGCCCGTCCCGCAGGACCCGCTGGCCGCCGGCTACTACGTCGAGCTGGACCTGCTGTCCTACGTGCGGCGCGACATCGGCGAGGACTTCGCCCGCTGGCTGGAGGACGGCTTCGAGCCCGCCGACCCGGTGTTCCGGCTCGCCGCGAAGGGCTCGGTCGTGCTGCTGAACGGCGGCGGGTTCGACGGGCCGCCGTGGAGCGTGCGCGTCAGCCTCGCCAACCTGCGCGACGACGCCTACGAGCGGATCGGGCGCGCCCTGCGCGAGCTCGTCGAGGAGTACAAGGCCGAGTACGACGCGGCGAAGAGCGGCTGACGCCGATGGACTGGTTCAAGGACCTGCTGAAGGACCTGCCGGAGATGGCGCTGTTCATCAGCCTCGCCCTCGGCTTCGCGGTCGGCCGCGTCAAGATCTGGAAGCTCTCGCTCGGCGGCGTGGCCGGCACGCTGATCGTGGCGATCCTCGTCGGGCTGGTCGCCGACGTCACCCTGAACGACCAGGTGAAGAACATCGCCTTCGCCATGTTCATCTTCACCCTGGGGTTCATGGCGGGGCCGTCGTTCTTCGCCCACCTGAACCGGCAGAGCCTGCGCTACGGCGTGTTCACCGTGGTCGAGGTGGTCGCCATCCTGGCGATCACCGCGGTCGCGATCGTCACCCTGGACCTGGACGTCGGGACCGCCGCCGGGCTCCTCGCGGGCGGCGCGACCGAGTCCGCTGTGCTCGGCACCGCGACCGAGGCCATCGGCAAGCTGCACCTGCCCGCCGCGCAGATCGCCACGCTGCAGGCCAACGTCGGCACCGCCTACTCCATCTCCTACATCTGCGGCCTCATCACCATCGTGCTGCTCAGCAGCCAGTTCTTCCCCGCCATCATGCGCATCGACCTGCGCGCCGAAGCCCGGAAGCTGTGGGCGGCGCTCGGCGGGAGCGGCGAGGACGACGCCCCGAAGGACCTGCCGTCGCTCGTCGGCCGCGCGCACCGCGTGACGACCGCGACCGGCCTCACCGTCGCCGAGCTGGAGCGGCGGCTCGGCGACGGCGTCACCGTCGAGCGCGTGCAGGAGCCCGGCGCCACGGCTGCGGGCGCGGGCACCGCCGCACCGGCCGCCGCCGGGGCGTCCCCGGACACCGTGCTCGCCCGCGACGACGTGCTGGTGCTGTACGGGCCGCGCGCGGCGCTCGCCGGCGCGGACGCCGTCATCGGCCCCGAGCTCGGCGACGCCGACGCGCTGAACAGCGACCTTGACGTCGCTCAGGTGCAGCTCGCGCACCTGCCGCGCGCGGGGCGCCGCCTCGGCGACGTCCGCGACGACCTGGCCGGCTCGGCGCGGGGCGTGTTCCTCACCGACCTCAGCCGGGTCGAGCAGCCGCTGCCGATGCGGCCCGACACCGTCGTGCACTCCGGCGACGAGATCCGGCTGACCGGCGCGTCGTCCGCGGTCGCCGCCGCCGCGGGCCGCCTCGGCCTCCGCATCGACCCGGGAGTGAAGGCCGACTTCGTGTACATCGCCGTCGGCATCATCCTCGGCATGCTGATCGGCAAGGTCACCCTGACGCTCGGGGACGTGCCGCTGTCGCTCGGCACCGGCGGCGGCTGCCTGCTGTCGGGCCTGCTGTTCGGGTGGCTGCGCGCCAAGAACCCCGCGCACGGCCAGTACGACCCGGCCGCGGCCTCCGTCATCAAGGACCTCGGGCTCGCCACCTTCATCTGCGCGGTCGGCCTCTCGTCCGGCCCGAAGGCCGTCGAGCTGATCGGCAAGTACGGGCTGTCGCTGCCGCTCGCCGGCATCTGCATGACGCTGATCCCGGCCTGCCTGTCGCTCGTCGTCGCCTGGAAGATCATGAAGCTGCCGGCGCCGCTCGCGCTCGGCTCGATCGCGGGCCAGCAGTGCTCCACGCCCGCGATCACCGCCATCCAGCAGGCGGCCGGCAACAGCACCCCGCTGATGGCGTACACGATCGTCTACGCGCTCTCCAACGTCGTCCTGCCGCTCCTCGGCCCGGTCGCCGTCGCCATGGCGGGCGCGCTCACATGAGATTCCGCCGCGGGGAGGCGCCCTGATCCCGAGATTCCGGAGAACCGCGCTGCCGCGCGTGCCGCCGCGCGTGCGCGGCGCGCTGGACGCGCTGCGCCCGGTCGCGCCGCCCGTCCCCGAGGACGGGCCGCCGCCCGAGCTGGTGCGGTACCTGCGCGATCTCGCCGTCGCGCTCTGCGAGAGCGGCGAGCCGAGCACGCAGGTCACCGCCGAGATCGGCGAGCTCGCCCGCGCCTACGGCGCCGCCGGTTTCCGCATCATGGTGCTGCCGACGGGCGTCTGGGTGCGGTCGGGGCCGACGGACGGCGGTCCGGGCGGCCCGATGACGCTCGCCCCCGAGGCGGTCGACTTCGCGCCCGTCGGCGCCAACCTGCGCCTGGACCAGGTGGGCGAGGTGCGCGCGCTGCTCGCCGACAGTCGCCGCCACCTGCTCGACCCGGGCGAGGGCGCGCTCCGGCTCGCCCGCGTCAAGGCCGAGCCGTCGCGGCTGTCGCCCGCGACCGTGCTCACCGGGCACGCGGTGCTGACGCTCGGGCTCGGGCTGATCCGCGACGCGACGACCGGCGCGATGGCGGGCTACCTGCTGCTCGGGCTGCTCGTCGGGGCGCTCCGGCTGCTCGCGGGGCGGGTGCGCAACCTCGCCCTGGTGCTGCCGGTGCTCGCCTCGCTGCTCATCACCGTCCTCGCCTACCGGTTCGCCGGCGCGCTCGCCGACGGCGACCCCGTCCAGCTGCTCGTGCCGCCGCTCGTGTCCCTGCTGCCGGGCGCGGCGCTCACCGTCGGCGCCATCGACCTCGCCGCCGGCGCCATGGTGGCGGGCAGCAGCCGCCTCATCTACGGCATCAACGTGCTGTTCCTGCTGGCCTTCGGGATCCTCGTCGGCGTGCAGGCCGCGCACGCGACGCCGGTCCCCGACCCGGAGGCGGCGTCGCTCGGCTGGTGGGCGCCCTGGCTCGGGGTGCTGCTGCTCGGCGTCGGGTTCTACATGCACTACAGCGCGCCCGCGCACACCCTGCCGTGGCTGCTCGTCGCGCTCTACACCGTGTGGACGGTGCAGGTCGCCGGGTCCGCGCTCGGCGGCGCGCTGCTCGGCGCGTTCCTCGGCGCGGCCGCCATCACGCCGCTCGGGTACGCGCTGCAGAGCCGCCGCAACGCGCCGGCGACGCAGGTGACGTTCCTCACCTCGTTCTGGATGCTGGTGCCCGGCGCGCTCGGCCTCACCAGCCTGCGCGAGCTGCTGGACGCCGGGGGCGCGCGCGGCGCCGCGGGCCTGCTGAACGCGCTGCTCGCCGTCATCGCGATCGCGCTCGGCACGCTCGTCGGCAGCAGCCTGCGGCCGCGCCCCCGCGCCTGAGCGGCCGCGCGGGACGGCGCGCGGGAGCGGCCCGCACAAAGATCGTCCGGATCTTGCCTGGAATTGACCTCGCGGGGGAATCGTCCCCCCATGACTGCAACGATGCTCGCCGGGCGGCTGAACGTCGCCACCCGCGATTTCCAGGTCGCCGAGGTCCCGGTGCCCGAGCCCGGCCCCGGCGAGGTCCGGGTCAAGGTCGAGGCCGCCGGGGTGTGCCTGTCGGACGTGCACCTCATCGACGGGTCGCTGCGGCCGCTCTACCTGAAGGGCGACACCGTCACCCTCGGCCACGAGACCGCCGGGACCGTCGAGCGCCTCGGCGCGGGCGTCACCGCCTGGAAGCCCGGCGACCGGGTGATGCTCGCCGCCGGCGAGGAGCGCGGCGGCGTCGTCTACACCCGCGGCGTGGACTACGACGGCGGCTGGGCGGAGTTCGCCGTCGCCGCCGCCGACACGCTGCTGGCGATCCCCGACGACCTGCCGTTCGAGCAGGCCGCGATCATCCCCGACGCGGTGTCCACCCCCTGGGCGGCGATCACCACGACCGGGCAGGCCGCGGCGGGCCGCCCGGCGGCGGTGTGGGGCGTCGGCGGGCTCGGCGCGCATGCCGTCCAGCTCCTCCGTGTGATCGGCGCCGCGCCCATCATCGCGATCGACCCGCTGGAGGCCGCCCGCGACCGCGCCCTGGACTTCGGCGCCGACGTCGCGGTCGACTCCGCCGCCGACGACGCCGTCCAGCGCATCCGGGAGGCGTCGGGCGGCGCGGGCGTCGACGTCGCCTTCGACTTCGCGGGGGTCGCGCCGGTGCGCGAGCAGGCCGCCAAGTGCCTCGGCCCGAAGGGGCGGATGGTGCTGGTCGGGCTCACCAACAAGCCGCTCACCATCAGCGACGGCACCGCGTTCAGCTACTTCCAGCAGCAGATCCGCGGCCACTACGGGTCGGAGTTCACCGACCTCGCCGAGCTGCTCGCCCTCGTGCGCGGCCACCGAGTGGAGTTCTCCCGCTCCATCTCCGGCGTGCTGCCCCTCGCCGACGCGCCGAAGGCCGTCGAGCGGCTGGTCAATAAGGAGGGCAACCCGATCCGGCTCGTCCTCAAGCCGTGACGTTCGCCGGAGCCGTCAGCGTCCTCGGACCCACGCGTCGATGAGGTCGGCGGCGAGCGGGCGCGAGGAGGGCAGGTAGTGACCGTCCTTCACCAGTTCCAGGGTCTTGTCGGCGGCGGCGAGCGCGCCGAGGATCGCGCGGGCGTCGCTGTCGAACACGCCCTCGTCGGCGGTCGCGTGGACGACCAGCGACGGGACGGTGACGCGCGCCAGGTGCGGCGCGGCCGTGCACTGGGACGTGCGCAGGCTCCACATCGACAGCCAGCTCCGCAGCGTGCAGACCGAGCCGAGGCCGAACACGCCGTAGTTGGCGCGCTTCGGGTCGCCCTGGTAGCAGCGGTTGGGGCGGCGGTCCGACGGCTCGATCGACGGGTCGGCCATCCGCAGGTCCGCCCACGTCCGGTGCACGTTGAACAGGCGGTCGCGGGCGCGGGTGCCGTCCAGGGCGGCCAGCTCGCCGATCGCCCAGTCGGTGATGCGCTCGTTGCGGGCGCGCTGCGCGGCCCGGTAGCGGGCCTGGAACGCCTCGCCGTAGGGCGGGGCGTTCTCCTCGCCGTAGGGGTCGAGGGCGGGGTCCACCGAGAGCGGGTCGGTCTCGTCGGTGACCGAGGGGTCCATCCAGGCCGTCAGCACCTCGGGACGGCCCGCGTGGGCGGCGAGCGCGACGAACAGGTCCCCGGCGGGCAGGTCCCCGATCGCCTCGACGGGCCGCATCCCGGCGACCGGCGTGACGTTCGGTTCGGTCGCCTGCGACTGGTAGGCGGCCATCAGCGACCCGCCGCCGGAGTTGCCGAGCAGCACGACCCGCTCCGCGCCCGCCTGCTCGCGCAGCCAGCGGACGCCGACGCCGATCTCGGCGAGCGCGTGGTCGAGCAGGAAGTAGGGCTCGGCGCCGCGGAAGCGGGTGTTCCAGCCCAGGAACCCGTACCCGCGCGCCGCCAGGTGCTCGGCGAGGTAGTGCTCGGAGAAGTCCACGTTGTAATGGGTGGCGATGAACGCGGTTCCCGGGTTCTCCCCCTGCGGCCGGTGGTAGACGCCCTGGCAGGGGTGGCCGCCCGCGCCCGCCCGTCCGACCAGCGGGGACGGCAGCCCGACGAACTCCCTGACGATCTCGCCCATGCCCGGTCTCCTCGCCGCCGCGTGCGGTTCCGGCGGCAGGCTAGCGCACGCCCGGCGCGGCGGACCCTGGATCGCCGGGCCGCCCGTTGTATACCTTTTGCTGTCGGTCTTCCGGCGGATGTCCTGTGCACAGCGTGGTGCCGCTCCGCCGGCGGCCAGGGAGCGTGGCGAGCGGCATGACGAGCGGTGGCACGGGCGGTATCACGGGCACGGAGAGCAGCGGTGACGAGGCGGTCACCTACGGCGGGTACCTGCGGCTGGACGAGCTGCTGGCGGCGCAGCGCCCGCGCACCGGGGCGCACGACGAGCTGCTGTTCGTCGTCATCCACCAGGTGTACGAGCTCTGGTTCAAGCAGATCCTGCACGAGGCGGCGCTGCTCCAGCGCCGCCTGGAGGCGGGCGACAGCGCCGGGACGCTCCGCACCGCCCGCCGCGTCGCCAAGATCCTGAAGACGGTGGTCGGGCAGCTGGACGTGCTGGAGACGATGACGCCGCGCCAGTTCGCGTCCTTCCGGGACGCCCTCGGCACCTCCAGCGGCTTCCAGTCCGCGCAGTTCCGCGAGATCGAGGCGGTCCTCGGGCGCCGCGCGTTCCCCGCCTCCGACGTGCGCGCCGACGAGCGGCTGCGGGCCGCGCTCGGCCGCCGCTCGGTGCTCGACTCGCTGCTGCGCTACCTCGCCGGGCACGGCTACGACGTCCCGGCCGCCGCGCTGGAGCGCGACCCGGCGCGGCCCTGGACGCCCGACGCCGGCGTCCAGCGCGCCCTGCTGGCGGTCTACCGCGACGACGACGGCCCGGCCGTCGAGGTCTGCGAGGCCCTGGTGGACGTCGACGAGGGCGTGCAGGAGTGGCGGTACCGGCACCTGAAGATGGTGGAGCGCACCATCGGCGCCAAGATCGGCACCGGCGGGTCCGACGGCGCCGCGTACCTGCGCGCGACGCTGTTCACGCCGGCCTTCCCGGATCTCTGGGAGGTCCGGTCGCAGATCGAGGAGACCCCCGAGGAGGGCGCGGACGATGACCGCTGAGCCGACCGGACCCGGGCCGCGCGTCGCCGTCGTCGGCGCCGGCCTCGCCGGGAGCCTGCTGGCGATCCTGCTGGGGCGCCGCGGCCTCGCGGTGACGGTCTACGAGCGGCGCCCCGACCCGCGGGCGACCGGCGCCGAGCGCGGCCGGTCCATCAACCTGGCGCTGTCGGCGCGCGGCCTCGCCGCCCTGGACGCCGTCGGGCTGCGCGAGCTCGCGCTGGAGCAGGCGCTGCCGATGCGCGGCCGCATGGTCCACCCGGCGGGCGGCGGGCACAACTTCCAGCCCTACAGCGCCGGCGGCGAGCGGGCGATCCACTCCATCAGCCGCGCCGGGCTGAACGCCGCGCTGCTGGACACCGCCGAGGCCACCCCCGGCGTCACGCTGCGGTTCGGCGCCCGCGTCACCGGCGTCGACACCGGTGACGACGGCACGGGCGCCGGGCGCCTCCTGCTGGAGGGCGGCGCCACCGAGCTTGCCGGCGTCGTGCTGGCCTGCGACGGCGCCTACAGCGCGATGCGGCGGGCGCTCCGCCCCGACGGCGGGTTCGAGGCCGGGCAGGACTTCCTGGAGCACGGCTACAAGGAGCTGACGATCCCGCCCCGCGACGGGGACTTCGCGCTCGACCCCGGCGCCCTGCACATCTGGCCGCGCGGCACCGCCATGATGATCGCCCTGCCGAACGTGGACCGCTCGTTCACCTGCACGCTGTTCTGGCCGAAGGAGGAGTTCGAGGCGCTGGACGCCCCGGCGCGCGTCCGCGGCCACTTCCGGGCCGCCTACCCCGACGCCGCCGCGCTGATCCCGGACCTGGCCGAGGACTTCGCCCGCAACCCCGTCGGGTCGCTGGTCACCGTCCGCAGCCGGCCGTGGGTGCGCGAGGGGGACGGCGCGGTCGTCGCACTGCTCGGCGACGCCGCGCACGCCATCGTCCCGTTCTTCGGGCAGGGCGCCAACTGCGCGTTCGAGGACTGCCTGGAGATCGACCGGTGCCTCACCGAGACCGGCGGCGACTGGTCCCGCGCCCTGCCGATGTACCAGGAGCGGCGGACGGCCAACACCGACGCGATCGCCGAGATGGCGCTGGACAACTTCGTCGAGATGCGCGACCGGGTGGCCTCGCCGGTGTACCGGGCGCGGACGGCCGCGCAGCACGCGCTGGAGCGGCGGCTGCCGGGGCGCTACGTGTCCCGCTACGAGCTGGTGTCGTTCTCGACGCTGCCCTACGCCGAGATCCCGGCGCGGATCCGCCGCCAGAACCGGATCCTCGCCGGTGCGGCCGCCGCCGGGGGCCTGCTCGTCGCGGCGGGCCTGCTGGCGGCGCGTCAGCGGCGGTCGGCGACCAGGTCGTAGACGGCGGCGGCGAGCGCGGCCGCGACGAACCCGAGCACGACGACGAGCCCGTAGCGGAACGCCTCGGCCCAGTCGCCGCGGCTGCTCGCGACCCGGGCGAAGAACACCGCCCCGACGGCGGCGATGCCGATGGCGGTGCCGACGCGCTGGCCGGTCTGCAGGACGCCCGCGGCGCTGCCGCCCTCGGTGAAGTCCACCTCCGACAGCGTGATCGTCTGGTTGGGCGAGATCACCAGGCCGCTGCCGATCCCGGCGACCAGCAGCGGGACGGCGGTGAGCCAGGCGACGCCGGACCCGGCGTGCAGCTCCACCGCCGTCCAGGCGCCGGCGAGGCCGACCAGGACGAGCACGAGCCCGGCCGCGACCAGGGGCCGCCCGAACCGCGACACGAGGCGCCCGCCGACGGCGGAGGCGACGCCGGACCCGAGCGCGAACGGGGTGATGGCGAGGCCCGCGCCGAGCGCGCTGTAGTGCAGGCCGTTCTGCAGGTACAGGGTGAAGATGAAGAAGATCGAGGTGAAGCCCGCGAAGTACAGCAGCGCGATCGTCGCGCCGAGCGCGTAGGAGCGCAGCCGGAACAGCGCCAGGTTGACCAGCGGGGACCGGCCGCGCCGCTCCCAGGCCACGAACGCGGCGAGCAGCAGCAGGCCGAGCGGCACGAGCCACCACTTGGCGGCGCCGTGCCACTGCCGCTCCTGCACGAACGGCAGCATGAGCGCGAGGACGCCGGCGCCGAGCAGCAGCACGCCGAGCGAGTCCATGCCCTGCCGCTCGCCGCGGACCGGGGCGGGCAGCAGCCGGCGGGCGAGCGGCAGCGCGGCCAGGCCGACCGGCACGTTCACGAAGAAGATCCACCGCCAGCCGGCGTCCGGACCGGCCAGCTCGATGAGCAGGCCGCCGAGCAGCGGCCCGACGGCCGTCGCGACGCCGATGACCGAGCCGAGCGCGCCGAACGCGCGGCCCCGCTCGGCGCCGCGGAACAGCTGCTGGATGAGCCCGGCGATCTGCGGGTTGATGATGCCGCCGGCGACGCCCTGCACGAGCCGCGCCCCGACGAGCCAGCCGATCGTCGGGGCGAACCCGGCGACGGCGCTGGAGGCGGTGAACAGCGCGAGGCCGGACATGAACACCGCGCGGCGGCTGCGCGCGTCGCCGAGCCGCCCCGCCGGGACGAGCACCAGCCCGAACGTCAGCGCGTAGCCCGACAGGATCCACTCCAGCGACGACTCCGAGGCGTCCAGGCCTTCGCGGATCGACGGCAGCGCGACGTTGACGATGCTGACGTCCAGCAGCGTCATGAACGCCGCGACCAGGCAGACCGCGAGCGCCCGCCAGCGGTCGGCGTGGCCCGCGCCCGGCCCGTCGCCCGGCCCGTCGCTCCGCCCGGCGGCCTGCTCGGTGGTCATGATCGGAAGCATTGGCCGCGGGCGGGCGCGGCAAACGCGGCGCCGGTCGAAGATGTCTTTACCGGGCCCGGGGCCGCGGCGGCCCCGGGCCCTGTGCCAGGGTGTCCCGGTGACCGACGACGAACCCGGCGGGCCGATCTGCTCGGCCAAGGGCTGCCGCGCCGCCGCCGTGTGGGCGCTGCGCTGGAACAACCCCAAGATCCACACGCCGGAGCGGCGGAAGGTGTGGCTCGCCTGCGACGAGCACCGCGCGGGCCTGTCGGCGTTCCTGGACCGCCGGGACTTCCTCCGGGACGCCGTGCCGGTCGCCGACCTCACCGACCGCGACGGCTGACCGGCGTCCGGCCCGCGCGTCAGGCGTCGGCGGCGGGATCGCGCTCGGCGGCGTCGCCCCGCCAGCCCTCGGCCATCCCGGTGAGGCGCGCGGCGGCGTCGCGGGCGGGCGCGCCCCGGCCGACGGCGAGGCCGAGCAGGTAGGCGGTGAGCGGCGCGGCGGGGCGGGCCACGTTGTGCGCGACGTCGCGCGCCAGGTCCAGCACCAGGTCGCGGTCGATCTCGTCGCGGGCGAGCCCGAGTTCCAGGCAGGCCGCGTCCAGCCAGTCGTCCAGCATCAGTTCCCCTCCCCCGGGCCGGCGGGTGCGCGGCCGTCGTCCCCTCGGGGGTCCACTCTGGCACGGGCGAGGCGGTCGGCGCCCGCCAGCGCTTCGGGAGTGTCGCAGTCGAACCAGGCGGGCCGCTCCCCCGGCGGCGGCGCGACCCGCACCGGGCCGAGCGGGGCGAGGACGCCGTGCAGGGACGCGCCGTCGTAGGCGGCGAGGGCGGCGGCGAGCGCGGCGGTGCGCCAGCAGCCGGCGAGCCACTGCTCGCGGCCGCCCGCGTCGACCAGGACCGCGCCGTCGGCGTGGCGGGCGGCGGCGCGCAGCGCGGCGACGTGCGCGGGCCGCAGGAACGGCAGGTCGGCGGCGAGCAGCGCCAGCCACGGCGCGCCGACCTCGGCGAGCCCGGCGCGCAGGGCCGGGACGGGGCCCGCGCCGGGCGGGTCCTCGCGGACGGCGACGGCGTGCGGCAGCGCCGCGCGCGGCGGGCCGACGACGATGAGGCGCCCGGCGCCCGGGACGGCGTCCGCGACCCACTCGATCAGCGGGCGGCCCGCGACGGGCGCGCCGGGCTTGTCGCCGCCGCCGAAGCGGCGGGCCGCACCGCCCGCCAGCACGACCGCGTCGTAGGGGCCGGGGCGGGCGCCGGGCGGCGCGTCAGGCGTCGCCATGCCCGTGCCCGGCGGCGCCGCGGCCGGAGTCGCCGCGGCCAGCGCTGTCGCGCTCGTAGGCGCTGAGGTTCTGCTCCAGCGACTTCATCAGCTCCCACACCTGGCCGGGCGGGATCCGCACCCGCGCGACGACGCGGGCGGGCACGTGCACGTAGCGCTCGCCGGTCGCGGTGTCCTGGGCGACCTCGGGCGGCCTCGTCTCGGTCGCGAAGTCCAGCACCAGCCCGTCCTGGGTGCGCCAGACCGACGCGAACCCGGCGAAGGTGCCGATCTCCTGCTCCGGCGGGACGCTGATCTCGACGCGGTGTTCCAGCGGCTCCTCGGTCACCCCGCCATCGTCGCACGGGGTGCGGCGGTCAGCCGCCGATCGCCGACATGGGGCGCGCGGGCTGCAGGAACGCCGGATCGTCGATGCCGTGCCCGGCGCGCTTGGCGCGCACCGCGGCGCGCCAGCGGTCCGCCAGCTCGGCGTCGCCCGCGCCGGCGCGCAGCGCGTCGCGCAGGTTGGACTCCTCGGTGGCGAACAGGCAGTTGCGGACCTGGCCGTCGGCGGTGAGCCGCACCCGGTCGCAGGCGCCGCAGAACGGGCGGGTGACCGAGCCGATGACGCCGACGGTGGCCGGGCCGCCGTCCACGGTGAACGTCTCGGCGGGCGCGCTGCCGCGCTCGGCCGCGCCCTCGGGGACCAGGGTGAACGCGGCACCGAGCCGGTCCAGGATCTCGCCGGCGGTGATCATGCCGTCGCGGGTCCAGCCGTGCTGGGCGTCCAGCGGCATCTGCTCGATGAACCGCAGCTGGTAGCCGTGCGCCAGGCAGTACTCCAGCAGCGGCACGGCCTCGTGGTCGTTGACGCCGCGCAGCAGCACCGTGTTGATCTTGACGGGGGCGAGGCCGGCGCGGGCGGCGGCGGCCAGCCCGGCGAGCACGTCGGCGAGCCGGTCGCGGTGCGCCATCGCCTGGAACGTGGCACGGTCCAGGGTGTCGAGCGAGACGTTGACGCGGTCCAGGCCGGCGTCGGCGAGCGGCGCGGCGAGGCGCTCCAGGCCGATGCCGTTGGTGGTGATGGAGATCTGGGGGCGCGGCTCCAGCGCGGCGGCGCGCGCGACGATGCCGACGACGCCGCGGCGGAGCAGCGGCTCGCCGCCGGTGAGGCGGACCTCGGTGACGCCGAGGTCGCGGACCGCGATCCCGATCAGGCGCGCCACCTCGTCGTCGGTGAGCAGCTCGGGCTTCGGCAGCCACTCCAGCCCCTCGGGGGGCATGCAGTACGAGCAGCGCAGGTTGCAGCGGTCGGTCAGGGAGACCCGCAGGTCGGTGGCGGTGCGTCCGAAGGTGTCGACCAGCAACGGGAACCCCTTTCGTGGTTGTTCGTCCCCCGCCAGCCTAGGGCGGCGGTTGACGGTCCGGCACCGGCCGGGAGACGGTGTCGGCCCGGCCCGGGACGCCCCGTCCCGGCGCGGCGCCGAGGAGACCCCCATGCCCCCGCACCCCGTTCCGGCCCGCGAGTGGGAGTTCGCGGGCGCCCGCGGCGCGATCACCGCGCGGATCTGGCCGCACCCCGACCCCCGGTACGTCGCGGTGCTGGCGCACGGGTACGGCGAGCACCTCGGACGTTACCAGCACGTCGCCGACGCGCTCGTGCGCCACGGCGCCGTCGTCGCGGGACCCGACCACCTCGGGCACGGCCGGTCGGCGGGCGAGCGGGCGCTCGTCACCGACGTCGACGACCTCGTCGCCGACCTCGACACCGTCGTCGCGTCGGCCCGCGGCGACCACCCCGACCTGCCCGTCGTGCTCGTCGGGCACTCCATGGGCGGCCTCGTCGCGGCCCGCCACGCCCAGCTGCACGGCGGCGCGCTCGCGGCGCTCGTCCTGTCCGGGCCGGTGATCGGCCGCTGGGAGGTGCTCGGCCCGCTCCTGGCCGCCGACGCGATCCCCGACACCCCGATCGACGTCGCCACGCTGTCGCGCGACCCCGCCGTCGGGGAGGCGTACGCCCGCGACCCGCTCGTCTGGCACGGCCCGTTCAAGCGGCCGACGCTGGAGGCGCTCGTCGCGGGCCTCGCCAGGGTCGCGGAGGGCGGCGCGTTCGGCGCGCTGCCGACGCTCTGGCTCCACGGCTCCGACGACGCCCTGGTGCCGCTGGAGGGCACCCGGCAGGGCATCGACGCGGTGCGCGGCGACGACCTGCGCGAGCGGATCTACCCGGGCGCCCGGCACGAGGTCTTCAACGAGACCCACCGGGACGAGGTGCTCGCCGACGTCACCGCCTTCGTCGACGACGTCCTCGGTCCGCCTCGCTGACCTTCCCGGCGGCCTCCAGGACGCGCCGCATCGCCTCCAGCGTTCCATCGGTGACGCCGGGCAGGCGCCGCTCGGCCATCTGGCCGAAGAGGGCGTCCGGGCCGCGCCGGACGAGGTCGTCGAGGGTGCGGACGCCGAGCGCCCGCAGGTTGGCGACGTCCCGGTCCGCGAGCCCGCGGCAGTTCTCGATGCGGCGCGCGGTGCCGCGGCGCATCGCGCCCTGCTGCCGCCAGACCAGCGGGCGCAGCTCGGCGGCGTCCGCCGGGGCGTCGCGGCGGGCGAGCACCTCGGCGCGGGCGCGGCGGGCGCGGCCGACGTCGCGGGCGAATTCCCGGAAGATCTGCACCTCGCCGTCATAGGAGCAGCCGGGCCCCCAGGCGCCGAGGTACCGGTGGTCCGTGCCGTATCCGCCGGTGTCCATCCGGGCGACGAGGGAGCCCCACAGGCGCGCGTCGTCGGGCGTGCCCGGGGCGAAGACGAGCAGGCCGTGCCGCCGCTCGACCCGGCCACCCTCCTCGCGCCCGAGAGGGATCTCGGCGTAGCCGTCGCCGACGCGGTCGAGGCCGTGGGTGCGCCAGCGGACCGTCCCATCGGGGGCGCCCCGCAGCGGCAGGCGCCGCGCCAGGTCGCGCAGCATCGGGGACGTCGGCGACGTGCACCAGGCCGGCAGCAGCACGACCGGGTCGGGCGGGTCGGCGTCGAACGGCGTCGGCACCAGGAACGGCCGGTCGATGACGACGAGCGTGCCCGGCCGCGCCTGGTAGGCCAGGCCCCACAGGAGCCGGCCGAGCAGCGCCGCGCCGTGGTCGTCGGACAGGACGTGCCAGGTCTCGTGGAAGCGGTTGGTGCTGAACCGGGCGGCGGTGCCCGGACGCAGCCCGACGACGGTGTGCGCGCGGCCGTCCAGCCGCAGGACACGCCGGTGGAGTTTCATTCCGTCGCCGATGTCGCGCGCATTTCCCGGGCGCTGCCGGTTGCCTTTTCCCTTCATCGAGGAAAAGCGTAACCGGCAGCGCAAACCCTTTTTCTGCGGTTTCTCAGCCCTTGCGGCGCCGGACGCGCAGCACGTTGTCAGTGCGCGTCGTCGGATTGCCGTCGGGGTCGTTCTGGATGCGCTCGTTCTCCTCTGCGCGCTCCACCCGCCATTCCCCGTCCGGCAGTTCCAGCGATTCCAGCACTTCCTGCGGGGACGGCAGGTGCATGTGGTCGTGGCTGTGGTCCCAGGCCGGGCCGGTCGCGTGGCCGAGCACGAGCAGGACGCCGCCGGGCGCGACGGCGCGGGCCGCCCGGTGCAGGATCCGCTCGCGCGGCAGGTCGCCGTGCGAGTGCAGGAAGCTCGCGCTGACCAGGTCGTACTCCCCGTCGGGGAACTCCGCGGCGAGGTCGATCCGCCGCCAGTCGATCCGGTCCGCCGGCACGCCCGCCCGGGCCGCGTCCTTGGCGGCCCGCTCCAGCGCGACGCCGGAGATGTCGACGGCGGTGACGTGCCAGCCCCGCCCCGCGAGCCAGATCGCGTCGCCGCCCTCCCCCGACCCGAGGTCCAGCGCGCGCCCCGGCTCCAGGTCCTCGACCTCGCGGACGAGGACGGTGTTCGGCTCCCCGCTCCAGATCCGGTCGGACGCCCCGTACCGCTCATCCCAGAACTGCTGCTCGCTCATCGGCTGCCCTTCTCGTTTCCGTCCGTCGCATGGTCCCCTTTCGGGGTACCCGGACTATGCGGCGCCGGGCCGGCTGCGGGCAACTTCCTTTGCCGAAACGGCAAAACCGGTCAGGGCTCCAGGAGCGCGCGCACCTCGTCGAGCTCCTCGGCGTCCGCCCCGAGCTCCACACCGCGCGCCAGCACCGCCGGGATCTCGTCCCGCCGGTCCTCGGACGCGAGAAGGCGCGCGTACTCCACCGCGCAATCGGCGTCGCCGGCGTCCATTCCGGCGCGCAGGCACCGCTCTCGCTCCTCGGGACGGCCCAGGTCCTCCAGCACGTACGCGATCCGCAGGTAGGCGTCGCCGTCGCCGCCAGCCAGCGCCCGCCGGTAGTGCTCGAGCGCCTCCCCCGGGCGCTCCGCCTCCTCCAGCCACGCGGCGAACCAGTAGTCGGCCTCGTCGTCGCCGCGCTCCAGCGCGACCCGGAACGCCGCCTCCACGACCTCGCCGTCCTCGTACAGCGCTTGGAGATGCCGCGCGTAGGCCGTGTGCGCGCCCGCCACGCCGGACCGCAGCGCCCGCTGCAGGTACCGGCAGGCGGCCGCGTGGTCGCCCGCCTCGTTCTCCAGCTCGGCGAGCGACAGCAGCTTCTCGTGGCGGCCGTCGGCGACCGCCACCCGCAGCCACCGCCGCCCCTCGGCGGCGTCGCCGTCCGCCCACTCCATATGGCCGAGGTTGCCCGCCGCCAGCTCGTCGCCCTCCAGATAGGCGCCCACCAGCAGGTCGCGCGCCTCGCCGTGCCGTCCCGGCAGGCGGCTCAGCAGCTCCCCGAGATCGTTCACCGCGCGGCGGTCCCCGTCCGCGATCGCCGCCCGGAACCAGCGCTCGACCTCCGCGGGATCCTCGCCCCACTCGTCCAGGGCGCACGCGTACTCCAGCGCCGCACCGGGCACCCCGTCCGCGATCGCCCGCAGGTAGAGGGCCCGAGCCTCCCCGCGCCGCCCCTGCTCCTCCAGCGCGCCCGCCCGCGCCCGGATCTCGCCGATGCCCACCTGGCCAGGCTGCCGCCGCCGCGACCGGGCCGTCAATCGCCTTTCCGCGGACGCGCCGAGGGGCGCGCCGGACGGTTCCGGCACGCCCCTCCAGCAGCTCTTCGGTCAGCCCTTCACGCAGATGAGCTGGCGAAGGTGCGCCACGACCCGCACGAGGTCGGACTGCGCCTGGATGACGGTCTCCAGGTCCTTGTAGGCCCCGGGGATCTCGTCCAGCACCCCGCTGTCCTTGCGGCACTCCACGCCCGCGGTCTGCGCCACCAGGTCCTCCACCGTGAACGCCTTCCGCGCCTTGTTGCGGCTCATCCGGCGGCCCGCCCCGTGCGAGGCGGAGTTGTACGCGGTCTCGTTCCCGAGGCCCCGCACGATGTAGGTCCCGGTCGCCATCGACCCCGGGATGATCCCGAGGTCGCCGGCGCCCGCCCGGATCGCCCCCTTGCGGGTGACGAGCAGGTCCGCGCCGCCGTAGGACTCCTCCGCCACGTAGTTGTGGTGGCAGCTGATGACCTCGCCCCACTTGGCGCGCCTGGCCCCGAACTCCTTGGTCACCACCTGCTGCAGCAGCGCGATCATGACGGCGCGGTTGCGCCGCGCGTACTCCTGCGCCCAGAACAGGTCGTGCCGGTAGGCGTCCATCTCGGGCGTCCCGGCGAGGAACACCGCCAGGTCCCGGTCGGGCAGGTCCTGGTTGTGCGGCAGCTTCCGCGCCGCCTCGATGTGGTGCCCGGCGAGGTCGTTCCCGATGTTCCGCGACCCCGAGTGCAGGACGACCCAGATGGAACCGTCGCCATCGGCGCAGAGCTCGACGAAGTGGTTGCCTCCGCCGAGGCTGCCCATCTGGTCCCGGGCGCGCCCGAGCTTCGCGCGCGACGCCGGGTGCAGCTCGTCGAACCCCTTCCAGAAGTCGTACCAGCCGCGCTCCTTCAGGAACGGCAGCGCGGACGGGTCGACGGGGTCCTTGTGCGAGCCGCGGCCCACCGGGATCGCCTTCTCGATGCGGGCGCGCAGCTTCGACAGGTCGTCGGGCATGTCCTCGACCGTCAGCGTCGACCTGACCGCGGTCATCCCGCAGCCGATGTCCACGCCGACCGCCGCGGGCGAGACGGCGTCGCGCATCGCGATGACCGAGCCGACGGTCGCGCCCTTGCCGTAGTGCACGTCGGGCATGACCGCGAGGCCCTCGATCCAGGGCAGCTCCGACACGTTCCGCAGCTGCTCCAGCGCGACGTCCTCGACGGTGCTCGGGTCGGTCCACATCCGGATGGGAACGCGGCCGCCTTCAAGCGTCTGGTACGGCACCACCTGCTCCTTCCGTCGATGCGGTGATCCGGCCGGGGTCCATATGGCCAGATGCGCCGCGACGGCGGCAACCGGTTTTCCCCGGCCCGCCCGCGCCCGCGGTCAGTCGGCGGGGATGCTGCGGGTGTCGCCGAGGCGGCGGGTGAGGCCCTGGCGGTCGAGGTGTTCCAGGAGGGCGACGGCGACGCGGCGGCTGGTGGACAGGGCGGTGCGGGCCTGGGCGGCGGTGAAGGGCTGCGGGAGGTCCTCCAGGACGCGCAGGGCGGCGCGGTCGGCGTCGGCGAGCAGCACGATGCCGTCGGGCAGGCGGAGGATGAGGCCGGCGCGGGCGGCGGCGGCCTGGACGGGCGGGGTGAGGCCGAGGTCGCCCAGGCGGTCGGCGGTGGGGGCGGCGAACGGGGACGGCCGCAGCTCGGTGCGGAGCCGGTCGACGGCGTCGACGATCTGCGGCGGCAGGCCGGGGCCGTGGACGCGGCCCGCCTCCAGGCGGAGCGGCGCGCGGACGAGGGCGGCGACGAGGTCGCGGGACGGCAGGCCGAGGCGGAGGCGGGCGGTCTCCAGCGGGATGCCGGGCGCCAGCGGGCGGTCGGCGGCGTGCCCGTCGACCTCCTCGGCGAGGCGGCCGTGCAGGGCCTCCCAGTGGCCGGGGTCGGCGAGCCAGCCGCCGTCCAGGGCGACGGCGTCCGGGGGGACGTCCGCGCCCATGACGGCGAGCTCGCCGCGGCGCAGGACGCCGTGGCGGCGGAGCAGGACGGCGCCGTCGGGCCGGTCGGGCCAGGTCGCCAGCTCGCGGGCGCGGGCGGCGCCGGCGCCGCGGCGGACGAGGGTGGGCGGGCGGACGTCGAGGACGCTGATGCCGGCGATGGTGCGGTCGCCGGGGTCGCGGAGGACGGCGGCGTCGCCGACGTGCAGCGGCAGGCGGGCGTTCAGGGTGAGGCGCGCGGTGTCGGGGCCGAGCGGCCGGAGGCGGACGGCGACGGCGGCCGACCCGATGTGCAGGACCATCTGCCGGGCGAGGCGGCCCGAGGATCCGGCGGCGCGGGTGCGGACGTCGATGCAGGTGGTGGGCGTCCAGGCGGCCGGGGTGACCAGGGACATGCCGCGCGAGACGCGGTCGCGGTCCACGCCGCGCAGGCCGACGGCGACGCGGGCGACGCCCTCGACGAGGTCGCGGGGCTCCTTCGCCGACTCCAGGCCGCGCACCCGGACACGGTCGCCGGACGGCATGAGGACGAGCTCGTCGCCGGCGCGGATCGTCCCGGCGGCGAGGGTGCCGGTGACGACGGTGCCGGTGCCCGCGACGGTGAAGGCGCGGTCGATCCAGAGGCGCACCGGCGAGGCCGGGTCGGGGACGGGCAGCCGGGCGGCGAGCCGGTCGAGGGCGGCGGCGAGCGCGGGGACGCCCTCGCCGGTGACGGTGCTGACGGCGACGGCCTCCGCGCCCGCCAGGGGCGTTGTGGCGAGCCGCTCGCGAGCCTGGCGGAGGGCGAGGGTGGGGTCGGCGAGGTCGGCGCGGGTGACGGCGAGGACGGCGTGGCGGACGCCGAGGGCCTCGACGGCGGCGAGGTGCTCCTCGGTCTGCGGCATCCAGCCGCCGTCGGCGGCGACGGCGAGCAGCACGGCGGGGACGGGGCCGAGCCCGGCGAGCATGGTGGTGACGAACCGCTCGTGGCCGGGGACGTCGACGAGGGCGAGGCGCTCGCCGGACGGCAGGTCGGTCCAGGCGAAGCCGAGGTCGAGGGTGAGGCCGCGGCGCCGCTCCTCGGCGAGCCGGTCGGGGTCGGTGCCGGTGAGGGCCCGCACGAGGGCGGACTTCCCGTGGTCGACGTGGCCGGCGGTGGCGACGACCTGCATCAGTGCCCTTCCAGAGCGGTGCGGACGGCGGAGCGGAGGGCCGGGTCGTCGGCCGGGTCAAGGGAGCGCAGGTCGAGCAGCAGCCGCCCGCCCTCGACGCGGCCGATGACGCGGTGGGCGCGCAGGGCGGGCTCGGCCGAGGCGGGCAGGGCGACGGCGTGGCCGTCCAGGGCGACGCCGGGCGCGGCGCCGCCGCCGACGGCGCCGCTGGCGGGGACGGCGGCCGCGTCGAGGCCGCTCGCGGCGAGGTCGGCGGCGAGGGCCTCGGCGCGGGCGCGCAGGGCGCCCGCGCCGGTGTGCAGCATGCGGGTGACGGGCGGGGCCGGGCCGGTGAGCGTGGCCTCCAGGGCGGCGAGGGTCATCTTGCCGACGCGCAGCGCCCGGTACAGGGGGTGGCGGCGCAGGCGCTCCAGCAGGGCGGCGTCGCCGAGGAGCAGGCCGGCCTGCGGGCCGCCGAGGAGCTTGTCGCCGCTGGCGGTGACGAGGGCGGCGCCGTCGCGCAGGGCGGTCGCGGCGTCGGGCTCGTCCGGCAGGGCGGGGTCGGGTGCGAGCAGGCCCGAGCCGATGTCGGCGACGACGGGCACCGGCAGGGCGGCGAGGTCGGCGATGGAGGCCGCCGAGGTGAAGCCCTCGATCCGGAAGTTGGACGGGTGGACTTTCAGGACGAAACCGGTGCCCGGCCCGAGCGCGGCGGCGTAGTCGGCGGCGGTGGTGCGGTTGGTGGTGCCGACCTCGCGGAGCCGGGCGCCGGTGGAGGCGAGCAGGTCGGGCAGCCGGAACCCGTCGCCGATCTCGACGAGCTCGCCGCGCGACACCACGATCTCGCGGCCGGCGGCGAGGGCGGTCGCGGCGAGGACGAGCGCGGCGGCGTTGTTGTTGACGACCTGCGCGGCCTCCGCCGCCGGGCAGGCGGCGCGGAGCGCGGCGAGGGCGCCGGCGCCGCGCGGGCCGCGGCGGCCGGTGGCGAGGTCGTACTCGACGTCGGCGCAGCCGGCGACGGCGGCGGCCGCGTCGCGGGCGGCGTCCGACAGCGGGGCGCGGCCGAGGTTGGTGTGCAGGAGGACTCCGGTGGCGTTGAGGACGGGCCGCATGACGGTGGCGTGCTCGGGCAGCGCGCGCAGGGCCTCGGCGGCGACGCGGCCGGGCGGGATCCGCCCGTCGCGGGCGCGCTCCTGCGCGGCGGCGACGGCGGCCTTGACGATCCGGCGGCCGAGCCGGGCGACGGCGGGCGCCAGCCTCGGGTCGGCCAGCACGGCGTCGGTGCGGGGGACATCGCGCCGGTGGTCCACACCGCAACCCTAGGGACGGATGGGGTGCGTGCGGAAGCGGAGGGCGTCCACGGAATGGGACGGTCCGCTCATCCGCGCGGGCCGCCGGGCGGCCCGGACACGCCGTAGTGGTCGCAGTCGGCGGCGGAGTAGGCGGTGAAGTCGTCCACCATCCGGTGCACGAGCCCGGCGAGGCGGAGCCGCTCCTCGGGCTCCCAGCCGGCGAGGGCGCCGACCATCCAGCGGCGGCCGACGGCGCGGACGCGGTCGACGGCGTCGGCGCCGGCGGGCAGCAGCCGGACCTGCTGGGCGCGGCCGTCATCGGGGTCGGGGACGCGGTCCACGTACCCGGCGCGCTCCAGGCGCTGGATCTGGCGGGTGACGTGCGGGGCCTCCACGCCGAGGGCGGCGGCGATCTCGCTCGGGCGCAGCGGGCCGGGGGTCTCGGCGAGCAGCCGGAGCAGGGGGACGGCGGCGCGCTCGACGGGCACGCCGGCGGCGGCGATGACGTGGTCGTGGCGGCGCGACCGGGTGAGCAGGTGCGCGATGCGCGTCAGCGCGTGCTCCAGCTCCCACAGCTCGCCGGGGACGGCGTCGATGTCGGCGTCGATGTCGGCGTCGATGTCGGCGGCATCGGCGCCCGTGTCGGGGCCGGGCGTGCGGGCGGGCGTGTCCGTCGGGCGCGTGGGCGGCATGTGACGAAGCTTACAAGACCATTACTTAACTTCGGTAAGTAGTACGATTCCCGGGTCGCCGGGTGCCCGGTGCACGCTCCACCCCCCTCCCGGAAGGACGCCCATGACCGGCGCCACGACGGCCGCCCCCGCCGATGTCGGCACGGCCGACGCCTCCGCCCGCCCCGGCCTGCTGCTCGTCGCCCTCGCGACCGCGGGCATGGTCGTGTCGGTGCAGCAGACGGTGGTCATCCCGCTGCTGCCCCGCCTGATGCAGCACTTCGACGTGTCGGTCACCGCCGTCACCTGGGTCTTCACCGCCTCGCTGCTGGCGGGCGCGGTGGCCACCCCGCTGCTGTCGCGGTTCGGCGACATGTACGGCAAGAAGCGCATGGTGCTCGTCGCGATGGGCCTGCTCGTCGCGGGCTCGGTGGTGAGCGCGCTGTCGACGTCGCTGCCGGTGCTGGTCGCCGGGCGCGCGCTGCAGGGCACCTCGTCGGCGCTGATCCCGCTCGCCATCGGCATGATCCGCGACTCGTTCCCGCGCGAGCGGGTGATGACCGCGATCGGCATCGTGAGCGCCACGATGGGCGTCGGCGGCACCCTCGGCATGCTGGCGACCGGCGTCGTCGCCGACCACACCACCAGCCACCACCCGGTGTTCTGGGGCACCGCGGCGCTCGCCGCGGCGGGCCTGGTGCTCATCGCGGTGAGCGCGCCCGACCTCGGCGCCCGCCACGGCGGCCGGCCCGACATCCTCGGCGCCGTCCTGCTCGCGGGCTGGCTGGTCTGCCTGCTGCTCGCCATCAGCCAGGGCAACCGGTGGGGCTGGACGTCGGGCGGGGTGCTCGCCCTGTTCGCCGCGGCGGCGGCCGTCTGCGCGGTGTGGGTGCTGGTCGAGCGCAAGGTCGCCGAGCCGCTCGTGCGGCTGCGGCTGCTGGTCGGCCCGCAGTCGCTGACCGCCAACATCGCCTCGATCCTGCTCGGCTTCTCGATGTTCGCCGCGTTCACCCTGATCTCCAACTTCGTGCAGTCGCCGAAGGACAAGGTCGGGTACGGGCTCAGCGGGTCGGTGCTGGACGTCGGCCTCTACATGCTGCCGAGCACCGTGACGATGCTGGTGTTCTCCTCGCTGGCCGGCCGCATCGCCGCCCGCATCGGCCCGGCCTACACCCTGGCCGCCGGGTCGCTGATCGCCTCGGTCAGCTACGTGTGGCTGGCGGTGTCCAACAGCCACGGGTACGACATGCTCGCCTTCAGCGCGATCCAGGGCATCGGGTTCGGCGTCGCCTACGCCGCGCTCGGCACCCTGGCGGTGCAGCACGTGGCGATGAGCGAGAGCGGCATCGCCAGCGGCATCAACTCGCTGGTGCGCACCACCGGCGGCAGCGTCGCGGGCGCGGCGACCGCCGCGATCCTCAGCGGCCACGTGATCGCCGGGACGCAGGTGCCGACGCTGGCGGCCTACGAGGCGTGCTTCTGGATCGTCGGGGCGGGCGCGGTGCTCGCCGCGGCCGTCGCCCTCTTCCACGGGGTGCGCCACAAGCACGGTCATCACTAACTCCCCCGTGCGGGGCCTTGACTCCCGGTGCTCGCGGCGTGCCCTATAGGGAGGCGCCCCGAAACCGAGTTGGGGCCGGTCACGGGAGGACGACATGGGCGCCTACGCCGCAGCGTACGAACGCAGCATCGCCGATCCGACCCGGTTCTGGGGGCTGGCCGCGCGGGACATCCGCTGGATGGTGCCCCCGGACCGGGTGCTGGACGACGGGGCGCCCCCGTTCTACCGCTGGTTCACCGGCGGGGAGCTGAACACCTGCGACAACGCGCTGGACCGGCACGTCGACGAGGGCCGCGGCGACCAGGCCGCGCTGGTCTACGACAGCCCGGTCACCGGCACCGCCCGCACCTACACCTACCGGGAGCTGACCGGGCTCGTCGCCCGGTTCGCCGGGGCCCTGCGCGCCCTCGGCGTGGACCGCGGCGACCGCGTCGTGGTGTACCTGCCGATGATCCCCGAGGCGGTCGTGGCGATGCTGGCGTGCGCCCGGCTCGGCGCGGTCCACTCGGTGGTGTTCGGCGGGTTCGCCGCCAAGGAGCTCGCCGCCCGGATCGACGACGCGCGCCCCAAGGTGGTGGTGTCGGCGTCGTGCGGCGTCGAGGGATCCCGCGTCGTCGCCTACAAGCCGCTGCTGGACCGGGCGCTGGAGCTCGCCGCGCACAAGGTCGACCGGTGCGTGGTCCGCCAGCGCCCGCAGCTGCACGCCGACCTCGTGCGGCCCCGCGACGTGGAGTGGGACGAGGCCGTCGCGGGCGCCGCGCCCGCCGAGTGCGTGCCGGTCGCCGCGACCGACCCGCTCTACATCCTCTACACCTCCGGCACGACGGGCCGCCCGAAGGGCGTGGTGCGCGACAACGGCGGGCACGCCGTCGCGCTGCGCTGGTCGATGGAGAACGTCTACGGCGTCGGGCCGGGCGACGTGTTCTGGGCGGCGTCGGACGTCGGCTGGGTCGTCGGCCACTCCTACATCGTGTACGCGCCGCTGCTCACCGGCTGCACGACCGTGCTGTACGAGGGCAAGCCGGTCGGCACGCCCGACGCGGGCGCGTTCTGGCGGGTGGCGGCCGAGCACCGGGTGAAGGCGCTGTTCACCGCGCCCACCGCCATCCGGGCCATCAAGAAGGAGGACCCGGACGGGCGGCTCCTCGCCGGCCACGACCTCGCCGCCCTCGACACCCTGTTCCTGGCCGGCGAGCGGCTGGACCCCGACACCCACCGGTGGGCGGCGCGGGTCCTGGACCGGCCCGTCATCGACCACTGGTGGCAGACCGAGACGGGCTGGCCGATGGTGGCGAACCCGCGCGGGCTGGAGCCGATGCCGGTGAAGCCGGGCTCCCCCACCGTCGCGGTGCCCGGCTACGACGTGCGGGTGCTGCGGCCCGACGGCACGCCCGCCGCGCCGGGCGAGGACGGCGACATCGTGGTGCGGCTGCCGCTGCCGCCGGGCACCCTGCCGACGCTCTGGCAGGACGACGAGCGGTTCGTGGAGTCCTACCTGACCCGCCACCCCGGCCACTACCTGTCGGGCGACGGCGGCCACCTGGACGGCGACGGCTACGTGTGGGTGATGGGCCGCACCGACGACGTCATCAACGTCGCCGGGCACCGGCTGTCCACCGGCGCGATGGAGGAGGTCATCGCCGCGCACCCCGACGTCGCCGAGTGCGCGGTGATCGGGGTCGCCGACACGCTGAAGGGGCAGGTGCCGCGCGGCTACGTGGTGCTGAAGAGCGGCGCCGCGCCCGATCCGGCGGAGCTGCGCGCCGCGCTGGTGGCGATGGTGCGCGAGCAGGTCGGGCCGGTCGCCTCGCTGCGGGAGGTCGCGGTGGTGGCGGCGCTGCCGAAGACCCGCTCGGGCAAGATCCTGCGCGGGGTGATGCGGGGCATCGCCGACGGCGCGGAGGTGCCGGTGCCGTCCACGATCGAGGACCCGGCGGTGCTGGACGCGCTGCGGCCCGTCCTGCGGCCCGGACCGCCCGCGCCCTGAGCGCGGCGGCGGCCCGGCCGCACGTGGCGTGGCCGGGCCGTCGGATCGCCGCCCTCCGGCGGTGCTCCCAGCAGGTCCCGCTGCTAGTAGGTCCCGCTGCTCTTCTTGGGCCAGAAGGCGGTCACCAGGTAGACGCCGATGACCGCGAAGGCCAGCTGGAAGAGCGTCTCCCAGAAGTTCCAGCCGCTGGTGTTCAGCCCGAACAGGTGCGCCACGCCGGTGCCGAGGAAGGCGGCGACGATACCGACGATGACCGTCAGCCAGATCGGCATGTTCTGCTTGCCCGGGACGATGAGGCGCCCCAGCGCACCGATGATCGCGCCGAAGATGATGGCGGTGAAGATCCCCCCGATGGTCATGTCCGCTCCTTCGGTCATGCGTCCTCCGGGCCCGCAGGCGCGAACCCGTCAAGCACGACATACCCCGTGAGTCGATCACTGACACGACCTGCGATCATCACGGATCGTAATGATCAACACGCGCGCCGCGGGGCGGCCCCTCAGCGGACGACGAGGGTGCTGCGGGTGCGGGCGACCAGCTCGCCGATCACCGGGGCGCCCGGCACCTCCCCGGCGACGAGCAGGCCGCCGGAGGTCTGCGCGTCGGCGAGCAGGAGCCGCTCCAGCTCGGCGATCCGCCCGAAGTCGGTGTGCGGGGCGACCCAGGCCAGGTTGCGGCGGCTGCCGCCCGGCACGAACCCGTCGCGCGCCGCCTCGCGGGCGCCCTCCAGGTAGGGCACGGCGGCCGCGTCCACGACGGCGCTGACGCCGCTCGCGCGGGCCAGCTTGTACAGGTGCCCGAGCAGCCCGAAGCCGGTGACGTCGGTCGCGGCGGTCGCGCCCGCCGCCAGGGCGAGCGTGGAGGCGGTGTCGTTGAGGGCGGTCATCACCTCGACGGCCTGCGGGAACACCTCGCCGGTGGCCTTGTGGCGGGCGTTCAGCACGCCGATGCCGAGCGGCTTGGTCAGCGACAGGGGGACGCCCGCCCGGCCGGCGTCCAGGCGGAGCAGCCGGTCGGGGTCGGCGAGGCCGGTGACGGCGAGCCCGTACTTCGGCTCGGGGTCGTCGATGCTGTGGCCGCCGGCGATCGGGCAGCCCGCGCGGGCGGCCGCGTCCCGGCCGCCGCGCAGCACCTCGCGGGCGAGCTCGGCGGGCAGCGCGTCGCGCGGCCAGCCGAGCAGGTTGAGGGCCATGACCGGGGTGCCGCCGACGGCGTAGACGTCCGACAGGGCGTTGGCGGCGGCGATGCGGCCCCAGTCGTAGGCGTCGTCGACGACGGGGGTGAAGAAGTCGGCGGTGGAGACGACGGCGGTGCCGTCCGACACCCGCAGGACGGCGGCGTCGTCGCCGTCCTCGGCGCCGATCAGCAGCCGGCCGTCCGCCCCGCCGGCGGGGGCGGTGAGGCCGGCCACGACCCGCTCCAGCTCGCCCGGCGGGAGCTTGCAGGCGCAGCCGCCGCCGTGCGCGTACTGGGTGAGGCGGGTGGCCGCCGGATCGCCGATCACAGCCGAAGGTATCTCACATACCGCTTTAATGATCAAGAAACAGACGGTACGGATCCGGTCACCGCCCGGCCGGGCCCCTTGTCCGAACCCCGTTCGGCATGGTGCGATGCCCCTCAGCAAGTGATTACTTGCATCGCCGCCGGACCGGCGGCGCCGCCGAGGAGACGCGAGGGGCGCGAACATGGGGCAGGCCGCTACGAAGGTGCGACGCTCGCCGGAGGGACGGACGATCGTGTCCGCCCTCGCCGACACAGCCGCCGAGCACGGCGGGCTGCCCGCCTACTCCGACAAGGGGCCGGACGGCTGGACCACGCTCACCTGGAGCGACCTGCGCGCCCGCGCGCTGGAGGCGGCGGCCGGGTTCGCCGCGCTCGGGCTGGAGCGCGGCGACGTCGTCGCGCTGATGATGCCGAACCGCTCCGAGCACGTGATCGCCGATCTCGGCGCGGTGCACGCGGGCGCCGTCCCGACGACCGTCTACGCCACCCTCGCGCCCGACCAGATCGCGTTCGTGGCGGGCGACTGCGCGGCCCGCGTCGCCGTCCTGGCCGGCCGCGAGCAGCTCGACCGCTGGCTGCCCGCCCTGGACGAGCTGCCCGCGCTCGGCAAGGTGATCGTCCTCGACGCGGCGGTCGTCCCCGCGGGCGACGACCGGTTCGTCAGCTGGGCGGACTTCGCCGAGCTCGGCCGGGCCCGGCTCGCCGAGGACGCCGCCGCGATCGAGGCGCGCGGCGCCGCGCTGGAGCCCGGCGACACCGTCACCCTGCTCTACACCTCCGGCACCACCGGCAACCCCAAGGGCGTGCGGATCACGCACGCGATGGTGCTGCACGAGTCGGCGCTGGTCGAGGGCGCCTCGGTGCTGCCCGAGCACAGCGTCGGCATCTCCTACCTGCCGTTCGCGCACATCGCCGACCGCGTCCTCAGCTACTACCTGCCGCTCACCCGCGCCGCGCACATCTACTTCTGCCCCGACCCCGCGCAGCTCACCGCCGTGCTGCGGGAGGCCCGCCCGCACGGGTTCTTCGGCGTCCCGCGCGTCTGGGAGAAGATCATGGCGGGCATCCAGGCGGTGCTCGCGGCCGAGACCGACCAGGCCAAGAAGGACGCCGTCCGGGGCGCCCTCGACGCCGGCCGCGCCCACGTCACCGGCCAGGAGTACGGCAACACCCCGGCGCCGGGCGCCGCCGAGGCGTTCGCGGCCGCCGACGCCGCCGTCCTCGCCCCGATGCGGGCGCTGCTCGGCCTGGACCGCGTCGTGCAGGCCTCCAGCGCCGCCGCGCCGCTGCCCGAGGAGGTCGCCCGGTTCTTCGCCGGCCTCGGCCTGAAGATCTTCGACGCCTACGGGATGACCGAGACGACCGGCGCCATCACCGCCAACCTCGACGACGCCTTCAAGCTCGGCACCGTCGGCCGCGCCTTCCCCGGCGTCGACCTGAGGCTCGCCGAGGACGGCGAGATCCTGGTGCGCGGCGCGACCTGCACCCCCGGCTACCTGAACCGCCCCGCGGCGACCGCCGACCTCATCGACGAGGACGGCTGGGTGCACACCGGCGACATCGGCGTCCTCGACGAGGACGGGTTCCTGCGCGTGGTGGACCGCAAGAAGGAGATCATCATCACCGCCGGCGGCGAGAACATCGCCCCCTCGATGATCGAGAACCATCTGAAGGAGCACCCGCTCGTCGGCCAGGCGCTCGCCTTCGGCGACCGCCGCCCCTACGTCGTCGCGCTCATCACCCTGGACGGCGAGGTCGCGCCGGTCTGGGCGGCCGCGCACGGCGTGGACACCACCGACCTCGCCGCCCTCGCCGAGCATCCGGTGGTGCTCGCCGAGGTCGCCCAGGCCGTCGCCGACGCCAACGAGCGGCTCGCCCGCGTCCAGCAGGTCAAGCGGTGGCGGCTGCTGCCCGCCGAGTGGACCGCCGAGAGCGAGGAGCTCACCCCGACGCTGAAGCTGAAGCGGCGCGTCGTGCACGCCAAGTACCAGGACTCCATCGACGGCCTCTACGAGGGCTGACCCGGAGGCCGGCACGAGGGCCGGCCGCCCGCCTCCGGCGGCGCCCCTCCCCCGGCGGCGGCCGGCGCGCTCCTCACGTCCTCAGGTCCGGATGCATCCGGGCGAGGGCCGCGCCGGTCGCCTCCGCCGTCCCCGCCGAGCTCACCACCAGCAGCGTCGTCGCGTCCACCAGGTAGCAGACCGCCTTGGCGGCGCCGCCCTGCGTCTCCCGGGTCGTGCAGCCGGCCGACCCGCCGCCCGCGCCGGGGTCCACCGGCGTCAGCTCGGCGCCCTGGGCGCGGACGCGCGCGGTGAAGTCGGTCATCGCCGCGCCGGTGTCGGGGAAGTCGCCCTCGGCGCGCACCACGAGGATCTCCCCGAGCCCGGACGCGCCGCCGGGCTCGGCGTAGATGCCGGTCGTCAGCGGGCCGAGCGCGTACTTCGGCCCGTCGGACGGCGGGTCGTTCTGCACGTCCAGGAGCGCGGCGGCCTCGCGCCGCTCGGCGTCGTGGTCGCGGGTGTAGCCGCCCGCGGTCTCCGGCAGCCCGCTGGAGGGGGCGGTGGCCCCGGCCGCCGGCGCGCCGGTGTCCCCGGCCTGGGCGGGGGTGCTCGCCCGGACGGGGGTCGGCTCGCCGGTCGCGACCGCCCCCGCGCGCACCTGGCAGCCCGCCAGCGCCCCCGCCGCCAGCGCGGCGGCGGCCGCCCCGGCCAGCGCTCCGGCCGCCGCCGGTCCCGTCCCCCTGCGCCGCGTGCCCGTTCGTCGGATGCTCATGGCGCCAGGCTGGCCGTCCCGGCCCGTCCCGATCATGAGGCCGGCGTCCCGGTCCGGCCGGGCCGCGCGGCGGGGACTCGGGGGCGGGGGCTACAGAGTGGTGAGGCCGCCGTCCACCGGGATCACCGCACCGTTGACGTAGGCGCCGGCGCGGCTGGCGAGGAAGACCGCCACGCCCGCCATGTCGTCGGGGCGGCCGATGCGGCGCAGCGGGACGGTAGAGGCGATGACGTCGCCGAACGCGTCCAGCGTGGCGGCCATCATCTTGGACTCGAACGGGCCGGGCGCGACCGCGTTCACGGTGATCGCCTCGGGGCCGAGCTCCTTGGCCAGCACCCGGGTGAGCTGGTGCACGCCGGCCTTGCTCGCGGTGTAGGAGTAGCGCTCGCCGGGCGTCATGATGCCGTCGATCGACCCGATGTTGATGACGCGGGCCGGGTCGTCAGAGGTGGCGGCCGCGCGCAGCTTCGGCAGCAGCGCGCGGGTGAGGAAGAACGGCGCCTTGAGGTTCAGGTCCACGACCTTGTCCCACGCCGAGGCGGGGAACTCGGCGAGCGGCGCGCCCCACGTCGCGCCCGCGTTGTTGACGAGCACGTGCAGCGGGCCGTCCACCGCCTCGGCGAGCCGCACGCACGCGTCCTCGGTGCTGATGTCGGCGGGGACCGGCACGACGGTGCCGAACTCGGCGAGCTCGGCCGCCGCCTTCTCGCACGCCTCGGGCTTGCGGGAGCTGATGTAGACCTTGGCGGCGCCCGCCTGGAGCAGGCCGCGGGCGATCATCAGGCCGATGCCCCGGGTGCCGCCGGTCACCAGCGCGGTCTTGCCGGCCAGGCTGAACAGGTCCATCGCGCCCGTCTCCGTTCTCTGCGGTCGTGCTGACCCCCCGACCATACCGACTGGTCGGTAGAGAGCGGGGCGCGGGCCGCCCGGCACCGCGGCGTAGCGTGGACCCCATGGAGCGCCGCAAGGTGGCCTACGCGGTCATGATGGGCACCTGCCTCATCCTGTTCGTGCTCGCCGGGACGGTGGTGGTGCACTTCTCGACCGCCGCCGCGCTGGTGATGGCGCTGGTCGCGATGGTGCTCCCGCCGCTCGCGGCGATCGTCGCCAACCGGGGGTGGCAGCGCCGCGACTGACCCCGCGCGCGGGATGATCGGCGCATGAGGGAGCTGGGCGTCCAGACGCTGCTGGACCTGCTGGGGATCTTCGTGTTCGCGCTGTCGGGAGCGCTGGCCGCCGTGCGCCAGCGCCTCGACGTCGTCGGCATGGTCGTGCTCGCCGAGATCACCGCGCTCGGCGGCGGCATCGTGCGCGACCTGGTCATCGGCGCCGTCCCGCCCGCCGCCTTCACCAGCCTCGGCTACGTGCTCACCCCGCTCGCCGCCACCGTGCTGGTCTTCCACTGGCATCCGCAGGTGGCCCGGCTCATGCCCGCCGTCATGTTCTTCGACGCCGCGGGCCTCGGCCTGTTCTGCGCCACCGGCACCACCAAGGCGCTGGAGCACGGCCTGTCGCCGCTGCACGCGGTGCTGCTCGGCGTCATCACCGCCATCGGCGGCGGCGTCCTGCGCGACATGCTGAGCGGCCAGATCCCCTCGGTCCTCTACGACCGCCAGCTGTACGCGCTGCCCGCCCTGGTCGGCGCGGCCGCCGTCGCGGCGGGCTGGGCCGCCGACCTGCACGGCTCGGCCGTCACCGCCGCCGCGGCCGCGCTCGCCTTCGCGCTGCGCGCGCTGGCGATGCGCTACGGCTGGCGCACCCCGCGCCCCCGCGGGGTCACCGACCGGCCGTAGCGCGCCGGGCGCCCGCCGCCGGGCCGCGGGCTAGGCGGCCTTCATGTCGAACTTCACCGTGTCGCCCTCCACCGACGTCACCGTGACGGTGACCGTCCGGTTCCCGGCGGTGCAGGTGACCGACGCGCCCACCTTCCCCTTCAGATCGTCCGGGCACGACGCGCTCAGCCCGAGCTTGGCGTTGATCTGCTGCTCGACCTTGTCGTGCGACACCGTCTTGTCGCCGATCTGGCAGCCCGCCGCGGCGAACGCGGCGGCGCCCAGCAGGGCGGGCACGACCAGGAACTTGCGCATGGTTCTTCTCTCCCCGTCACCGTGTCGCCCCGGGGCACCGGGGCGTTCCGACACCCTCCGATCGTGCGTCCCGCCCCCGCCCGGACGCCAGGGCGCGGCGTCCCGGACGCGCAGGGACGCCGGAAGGGGACAGCCGCCCCGAAGGGGGTACGGTCCCGGCATGGGCAGGATCACCGTTCGCCGACCCGTGCTGCGGCTCGGCGCCGCCGGGACCGCGGGGCGGCGCCCCGACACCCTCGCGGTCGAGGAACCGCTGGAGATCAGGGTCGGCGGCGCCCCGCTCACCCTCACCATGCGCACCCCCGGCGACGACTTCGACCTCGTCACCGGCTTCCTCGCCGCCGAGGGGATCATCGCCGCCGCCGGCGACGTCGTCGGCATGCGCTACTGCGCCGACACCGTGGAGCAGAACGTCCTGGACGTCGTCCTCGCCCCCCACGTGCCGCCGCCGGACGCCCTCGCGACGCGGGCCTTCACCACCACCAGCGCGTGCGGGGTCTGCGGCAAGTCCAGCATCGAGGCGCTCCGCGACGACCGCCCCTACGACGTCGCCGCCGACCCGCTGACGCTGACGCCAGCCGCCCTCGCCGCCCTGCCGGACCGCCTGCGCGAGGCCCAGCGCGTCTTCGACCGCACCGGCGGCCTGCACGCCGCCGGCCTGTTCGGCCCGGACGGCGCCCTGCTCGCCGCCCGCGAGGACGTCGGCCGCCACAACGCCGTCGACAAGGTCGTCGGCCACGCCCTCCGCAAGGACCTGCTGCCGCTCACCGGCCACGTCCTGATGGTGTCGGGCCGCGCCTCCTTCGAGCTGACCCAGAAGGCCATGCAGGCCGGCGTCCCGGTCCTCGCCGCCGTCTCGGCGCCCTCCTCCCTCGCCGTCGACCTCGCCGAGGACGCCGGCATGACCCTCGTCGGCTTCCTGCGCGGCGAGACGATGAACGTCTACACCGGGGCGCGGCGGATCGCCGTCTGAGGCCCCCGGACGGGGGACGGCCCGTCACCCCGGCGGGACGAATTGTCACCGCAGGCACAAGGAGCGGGCGCCCGATGTGGGTCTGCGGACAAGAGTTCCGCCTTCTGAAATGCGTTCCTCATGGGGGGCTGTGGCACGAAAGTGAACTCTGTACTCTTCGGTAACGCCACTGCCCGCAACCGGTGAAGGAGAGGGAATGACCCGGCCCCTGACCTCCGACGGCGCCGCGTTCGACATCGACGAACGGCACCCGCCCATCAAGGCGCGCCGCGTCTCGTTCGACTGGACGAAGACGCCGCTGCACTGGATCCCCGGGGACCCCCTCGCCACCCACATCATCAACTCGTTCCACATCGTCCTGCCCGAGGGCGAGAAGTGGTTCATCCAGTGCGTCAAGGACGCCCGCCCCTACATCAAGGACGCGAAGCTGCTGGAGGAGATCCGCGGCTTCATCGGCCAGGAGATGGTGCACGCCCGCTCCCACCAGGGCGTCCTCGACCAGATCCTGGCCGCCAACGGCATCGACGTCTCCAAGATCACCGAGGCGGGCGCCAAGGGCAACGCCGAGCGCCCCGCCATGATGGCGGCGCTCAAGGAGAAGAACCCGCGCGCCTGGCGCCGCCGGCTCCGCTTCGAGCTCGCCGCCGTCGCCTCCATCGAGCACTACACCGCCGTGCTCGGCCAGTGGATCATGGACAACGAGCGGCTCGACGCGGCCGGCGTCGACCCCACCATGCTCGACCTGCTCCGCTGGCACGGCGCCGAGGAGGTCGAGCACCGCTCCGTCGTCTTCGACGTCTACAAGGCCGTCGGCGGCCGCTACCCCACCCGCGTGTTCGCCTGGGTCGTCTCGCTCGCCTTCCTCTACTACGCCCTCATCGGCGGCTCCCTCTACCTGCTGAAGCAGGACCCCCAGGTCGGCCGCCGCCCCGGCCTCCCGCGCCTCGTCCTCGCCTACCGCCGCTCGGTCCGCAAGGGCCACATCCCCGGCATCTTCAAGCTCCTCCTCGGCGAGGCCCCCGTCTACCTGCGCCCCTCCCACCACCCCTCCCAGGTCTGCTCCACCCCCCGCGCCCTCGAGTACCTGCTCCACTCCCCCGCCGCCCAGGCCGCGGGCTACGATCCGTATTAATTGGAGTCCTGGCCCAAGGCGCTCGCCTGGCGGCTCGCACCTTGACCATGCCTCGGCGAGTGCGACATCGCTTCGCGATCTGACCGGCGGGGGCTCGCCTTCGGCTTCGCCCCCGCCGGTCAGGTAGCGCACTCGCGTGCGGGGCGAGGTCGCCGAAAGGGTTTTCGGACCGGCGGCGTGTCCGACTTGACCGGACCGGGAAAAGGGCGCTTAATGTACGGCGTGTCTAATAACGTCCCGCCGGTGCGGGTGCGTCGGGTGCGCGGTGACGGGGTCGACCTGGCCGTGTACGAGCAGGGCGACCCGGCCGCGCCGACCCTGGTGCTGCTGCACGGCTACCCCGACACCCACGCGGTGTGGGACGGCGTCGCGGGCCGGCTCGCCGGCCGGTTCCATGTGGTGCGCTACGACGTGCGGGGCGCCGGGGCGTCGTCGCGGCCGGCCGGCCGCCGCCGCTACACCCTCGACTACCTGACGGCCGACCTCGCCGCGGTGCTGGACGCGACCGCGCCCGACCGCAAGAAGGTGCACCTGGTCGGGCACGACTGGGGCTCCATCCAGGCGTGGGAGGCCGCCTGCACGATGCCGGAGCGGTTCGCGTCGTTCACGTCGATCTCGGGGCCGTCCCTGGACCACGTGGGGCACTGGATGCGCCGCAACCTGCGCCGCCCGACGCCGCGGAACCTCAAGGCGGCGCTCGGGCAGATGCTGCGGTCCTGGTACATCTACTTCTTCCAGACGCCCCTGGTCCCCGGGCTGCTGTGGCGGGCCGGGCTCGGCCGGCCGTTCGGCCACGCGCTGGAGCTGGGCGAGGGCGTCGTCCCGGACGGGCGGCATCCGGCCCCGACGCTCGGCCGCGACGGCGCCGCGGGCGTCGCCCTGTACCGGGCCAACATGCTGCAGCGGCTGCGGCGCCCGCGGGACCGGCGCACCGACGTGCCGACGCAGGTCATCGTGCCGACGCGCGACCTGTTCGTGTCGCCGCACCTGGTCGGCGGGCTCGCGGGGCGCGCGCCGAACCTGTCGCTCCGGACGATCGCCGCCGGGCACTGGGTGGTGCGCAGCCACGCGGACGTGGTCGCCCGATGGATCGGCGAGCACGCCGCCGCCGCCACCGGCGGCGCGCTGGGCGCCGCCGAGGAGCGCGCGGTGCGGCGCGCGGCCGTCCGGCCGGGGCGGCGGCCCTTCGACGGGTCGCTGGTGGTGGTCACCGGCGCGGGCGGCGGCATCGGCCGCGCGACCGCGCTCGCCTTCGCCGAGCGCGGCGCCGAGATCGTCGCCGCCGACGTCGACCTGCCGGCGGCGCAGCGCACCGCCGAGCTCGTGGGGCTGCTCGGCCCCGCCGCCCACGCCGTCCGGGTGGACGTGTCGGACGCCTCCGCCATGGAGGACTTCGCCAAGGCGGTGCTGCACGAGCACGGCGTCCCCGAGGTCGTGGTCAACAACGCCGGGATCGGCATGGCCGGCCCGTTCCTCGACCACACCGAGGACGACTGGCGGCAGGTGCTCGGCGTGAACCTGTGGGGCGTCGTCCACGGGTCGCGGCTGTTCGGGGCGCGGATGGCCGAGCACGGGCAGGGCGGCCACATCGTCAACATCGCCTCGGCGGCGGCCTACACCCCGTCGCGGGCGCTGCCCGCCTACTCCACCAGCAAGGCCGCGGTGCTGATGCTCAGCGAGTGCCTGCGCGCCGAGCTGAAGGGCGAGGGCATCGGCGTCACCGCGATCTGTCCCGGCGTGGTGAACACCGGCATCACCCGGACCTTCCGGCTCGCGGGCGGGTCCGCCGCCGAGCAGGACGCCGCCCGCGCCCGCGCCGCGAAGGCGTACGCGCTGCGCGGGTACGGGCCCGACAAGGTCGCCGCGAGGATCGTGACGGCCGTCCTGCGGGACCGCGCCGTCGTGCCGGTGACGCCCGAGGCCCGCGCCGGACGCGTGCTGGCGCGGGTCTCCCCCGGGCTGATGCGGCTCCTCGCGCGGCTGAGGATCGGCTGAGGCCGCCCGGTCAGGCGACGCCGGCGGCCACGGCCTCGGTCAGGTTGGCGCCGCTGTCGGGCTCGAAGATGTGCACCGCCTCGGGGTCGTAGGCCAGGGTGACGTCCCGCCCTTCGCGGGCCGGCGAGTCCGCGGCGATCCGCGCGACGAGCTGCACCTGCCCGTCCTCGGTCTCGTTGCCCTGGAACGCCTCGGCGAGGTGCTCGGACGCGATCGCGCCCGCCTCGCCCAGGTTGATGTAGGCGTACTTCTCCGCGCCGAGGTCCTCCAGGATGTCCACCCGGCCGGTGAAAGTGACCTCGGCTGCGCCGCCGAGGGCCGTCGCGCCGCCCTGCCCGCCGAGGGAGGCGTCCTCCAGCGCCTCGGGACGGATGCCGAGGATGACCCGGCGGGGCGAGCCGTGCTCGGCGAGGCCGCGCCGCATCCGCTCGGTCAGCGGGACGGTGCCGATGACGGTGGTGAGCGCGTCGCCGTCGACCTCGGCCGGCAGGAAGTTCATCGACGGCGACCCGATGAACCCGGCGACGAACAGGTTGCGCGGGTGGTGGTAGAGCTCCTCGGGCGACCCGACCTGCTGGACCAGGCCCCGGCGCATCAGCACGATCCGGTCGCCGAGCGTCATCGCCTCGGTCTGGTCGTGGGTGACGTACACGGTGGTGGTGCCGAGGCGCTTCTGCAGCCGCGAGATCGTGGTGCGCATCTGGACGCGCAGCTTGGCGTCCAGGTTCGACAGCGGCTCGTCCATGAGGAACGCCTTCGGGTCGCGCACGATGGCGCGGCCCATCGCGACGCGCTGGCGCTGGCCGCCCGACAGGGCGGCGGGCTTGCGGTCCAGCAGCTCGTGCAGGTCCAGCATCCGCGCCGCCTCCTCCACCTTGGCGGCCGCGGCGGCCTTGTCGACCTTGGCGAGCCGCAGCGGGAAGGCGATGTTCTCGCGCACCGACATGTGCGGGTAGAGCGCGTAGGACTGGAACACCATCGCGATGTCGCGGTCGCGCGGCGCCTTGTCGTTGACGGCCGCGCCGTCGATGCGCAGCTCGCCCTCGGTGATGTCCTCCAGCCCAGCGATCATGTTGAGGGTGGTGGACTTGCCGCACCCCGACGGCCCGACCAGGATGATGAACTCGCCGTCGGCGATGGTCAGGTCGAAGCGGTCGACCGCCGTGGTGCCGTCGGGGTACCGCTTGGTCACCCCGGCCAGAACGATCTCAGCCATGGCAGGTCGTCATCCCTTCACCGCTCCGGACGTCAGGCCGGACACGATCCGGCGCTGGAACAACAGCACGAACAGCACGATCGGCACCGTGATCACGATGGCCGCGGCGGCGATCGACCCGGTCGGGTCCTCGAACTGGGAGCTGCCCGTGAAGAACGAGATCGTGGCGGGCGCCGTCCGCGCCCGGCTGGAGGAGGTCAGCGAGATCGCGAACAGGAAGTCGTTCCAGCACACGATGAACGCCAGGATCGCGGTCGTGACGACGCCCGGCGTCGCCAGCGGCGCGATCACCATGCGGAACGCCTGGAACGGGGTGGCGCCGTCCATCTTCGCGGCCTTCTCCAGGTCCCAGGGGATCTCCTGGAAGAACGTGGACAGGGTGTAGATGGTGAGCGGCAGCGCGAAGGTGATGTAGGGCAGGATGAGGCCGGGCCAGGTGTCGAACAGCCCGAGCGACCGCTCGATCTGGAACAGCGGCGTCACCAGCGAGATCTGCGGGAACATCGCGATCAGCAGCGACATGCCGAGCATCGCGGTCTTGCCGGGGAACTCCAGCCGGGCGATGGCGTAGGCGGCCATCGTGCCGATCACGATCGCGATCACCGTGGAGATCAGCCCGATCCCGATCGAGTTGATCAGGCCGCGGACGAAGTCGTCGTTGTGGAAGATGCCGGTGTAGTTCGACCAGGTCCACTTGCGCGGCCAGAACGACCCGTCGGTGATGCTGCTCGGGTCCTTGAACGACAGGGACGCGATCCACGCCACCGGGATCAGCGCGTACAGCAGCACGACCAGGTTGATGACGCTCCACCGGGCCGTCCGCCCGCCTCCGCCGGCCATCAGCGCCGCCCTCCGGTGCCCTGCCCGGGCGCCGACGCGCCGAGCCCCTTCACGAACGCGAACGCGATGATCGCCACGGCCAGGAAGATCAGCACCGACATGGTGGAGCCGATGCCGAGGTTCAGGCCGCCGATCAGGTTGTGGTAGGCGATCACCGACACCGAGGAGGTGTCGGACGCCCCGTTGGTCAGCACGTAGATGTTGTCGAAGATGCGGAACGCGTCCAGGATGCGGAACAGCAGCGCGGACACGATCGCCGGCTTCATCAGCGGCAGCGTGATCATCCGGAACCGCTGCCAGGCCGACGCGCCGTCCATGGACGCGGCCTTCAGCGCGTCCTCGGGCACCAGCGCGAGGCCCGCCATCAGCAGCAGCGCCATGAACGGGGTGGTCTTCCACACCTCGGCGAGGATGATGATGAAGATCGCCGGCCAGTGCTGGGTGAGCGGGGCGCTGCCGTCGGGCAGCAGCCCGGCGAGCCAGCCGGTGCCCGGCGTCCAGGCGTACTTCCAGCCGTAGGCCGCGGCGACCGTGACGATGCCGTACGGGATCAGCACCACCGTGCGGACCAGGCCCCTGCCGAGGAGCGTGCGGTACATCACGACCGCGATCGCCATCCCGAGCACCAGCTCGATCAGCACGCTGACCACGGTGATCAGCAGGGTGACGCCGAACGCGGTCCACCAGAACGAGCTGGTGAGGACCGTGCCGTAGTTCTCCAGCCCGATCCACGCCTTGCGGCCCGGAAAGCGCAGGTCGTAGCGCTGCAGCGAGAGCAGCACCGAGTAGACGATGGGCCAGCCGGTGACGGCCAGCATGACGATCGCGGCCGGCGCGCAGAGCCACCAGCCGAGCTTGCGCTCGCTGCGGCGGCCCTCGCTGACCGTTGCCTTCGGGCTCACGGGAGCACCCCCTTGCTCTGCAGCGCGTCGGTGATCTGCGAGCGCAGCGTCGACAGCGTGCGGGGCGGGTCGATCGAGCGCGGCGGCGACAGCGCGACCGCCGTCACCGTCGACACGTTCTGGTAGGTGGGGGTCTTCGGGCGGGGCGCGGCGGTCTTCAGCGCGTCCAGGATCGCCTGCTTCATCGGGTACGCCTTCGCCATGCCCTCGGCGTCGTAGACCGACTCGGTGGACGGCGGCAGGCCGTCCTCGGTCGCGGCGATCCGCTGGCTCTCGGGATCGCGCAGGCAGAGCGCCGCGGCGAACGACGCCTCGGGGTGCTTGCTGTAGGCGCTGACGCCGAAGTTGGCGCCGCCGAGCGGCGCGCGGCCCTTGCCGTCGATGCCCGGGTAGGGCGCCCACTTGAAGTTCGGCAGCATCTTCGGCTTGTTCTCGGCCATCGAGGCGTACACGAACGGCCAGTTGATCTCGTAGGCGCTGGTGCCGGACTCCACCGCGAGCCGCGCCTCGTCCTCCTTGGTGTTGGACAGCGACGGGTCGGCGGCCTTGGAGCGGGCGAACGCGCGCATCGTCTGCAGCGCCTTCAGGGCGGGCGCGCCGAGATCGACGCGCTCGCCGTTCTGGCTGAGGATGCGGCCGCCCGCCGACATGACCAGGCTGTTGAACCAGACGACGATGCCCTCGTACTGGGCGCCGGTGACCTGCCCGTAGTGCGCCTTGCCCTCGGCGGCCAGCCTCGCCGACGCCGCCATCAGGCCGTTCCAGGTGGCCGGCGGCTCGGGCAGGAGGTCCGAGCGGTACCAGAGGAGCTGGACGTTGCTGTTGTAGGGCGCGGCGTACAGCTTGCCCTGCCAGGTCGCGGTGTCCAGCGGCCCGGCGAGGGTGCCGCGCACCGCCTGCGCGGCGTTGGCGCCGGTCCACTCGCGGATCCAGCCGGCCTCGGCGAGCTCGGCGGTCCAGGTGACGTCCAGGCCGAGCACGTCCAGGCCCGAGTCGCCCGCGGCGAGGCGCCGGACGAGCTGCTCGCGCTGGTCGTCGGCGCCGCGCGGCAGCGTGTTCAGCGCGATCCGGTAGCGGCCCTTGGCCTGCTGGTTGCAGCGCGCCACGATCTTGGCGAGGTTCTGCTGCGGCGCGTTGTACAGGTTGACGGTCGGGGTGCCGCCGTCGTCCGAGCCGCAGCCGGCCAGCAGGCCGCCCGCGAGCGCGGTGGCCGCGAGGGCCGCCGTCGTCCGGCGCGTGCGCATCGGATCCCCCTTCCGTCGGGCGTGCGGTGACGACCTACCCGGCCCCCGCCCCAAGATCACTTGCGGTGACCGAATCATTACCCGGCGCCGTCAGGCGGAGTGCTCGACGTCGGCCATGCGGTCGGTGCGGGTGTCCAGGAAACCGAGCCGGATGAGGTCGTCGCCCGCCACGTTGTGCAGCAGCCAGTCGCCGAGCACGCGGGCCTTGGCGCGCATCCCCGGCAGCGTCGCGAGGTGGTAGCCGCGGGTCACCGCCTGCGCGGTCACGCCCGTCAGGCTGACGCCGAGCGGCCGCGCGACGGCCTGGCTGCCGCCGAGGTCCACCACCAGGCCGAGGTCCTCGTGCCGGTACTCGGCCGTCTCGGTGCCGTGCAGGGACGCGAGGACGTTGTGCGCGGCGACCCGCGCCTGCCGGGTGGCGTGCTGGGCGGTCGGCGGGCAGATCGCGCCGTCGCCCGTGGCGAGGTCGGGGACGGCGGCGGCGTCGCCGAGCGCGAACACCTCCGGGCGCCCGGCGAGCCGCAGGTCGGCGCCGACGACGAGGCGGCCGCGCCGGGCCGGCGCGTCCAGCGTCCCGACGACGGGCGCCGGCGTGACGCCGGCCGTCCAGATCGCGGTGCGGCACGGCAGCACGCGCCCGTCGGTGAGGGTCGCGGTGTCGGCCGTCAGCTCCTTCAGCGAGACGCCGAGGCGGATGTCGACGCCGCGGTGGGTGAGCTTGCGGAGCGCGACGGCGCCGAGGTGCTCGCCGAGCTCGGGCAGCAGGCGCGGCGCGACGTCCACCAGCGTCCAGCTGAGCAGGCTCGGGTCCAGGTGCGGGAAGCGGCGCATCGCCTTGGCGGTGAGCAGCTGCAGGTTCGCGGCGGTCTCCACCCCCGAGTAGCCGCCGCCGACGACGACGAACCCGAGGCGCGCGGCGCGCTCGGCGGGGTCGGTGGCGACCGCGGCCAGCTCCAGCTGGGCGATCACGTGGTCGCGCAGGTAGACGGCCTCGGCGAGGTTCTTCATGCCGTGGCCGAACTCCTTCAGGCCCGGGATGTCGAAGGTGCGGGTGACGCTGCCGGCGGCGATGACGAGCCGGTCGTAGGGCACCCGGTCGACCGAACCGTCGATCTTGGAGACCTCGACGTGCCGGGCGTCCAGGTCGAACCCGGTCGCCTTGCCCGGCACGAACATCGTGCGGTGCAGCAGGCGGTGCAGCGGGCCGGCGATCGAGCGCGGGTCCAGCAGCCCGGCCGCCACCTCGGGCAGCAGCGGCTGGTAGAGCGTGTAGGCGAACGGCGCGACCAGGCTGATGCGCGCCTTGTGCGGCCGCAGCCGCCGCTCCAGGCGGCGGGCCACGTTGTAGCCGGCGAAGCCGGCGCCGACGATGACGATACGGGGTGCGGGCACGGCGGGAGCTCCTTCGGACGACGTCCGCGTGATCACCGATCACGTTACGTGATCGGCATGGAACGTTCCGGAGGCGGGGTGGCCCGGCACGGCCCCCGCCGCTTCTGGCGCACAAGCGCGCACAGTGTCCCTGCCAGGGGGTTCTCCCCCGCCGCCGAACGTGCGACCGTGGCGGGAACACCCCCAGCGGACCCCGGAGCGTGCGCAATGCGGATCAGCGACGTACTACGGAGCAAGGGCGGCGCCGTCGCCACGGTGACCCCCGAGACGACGGTGCGGGACCTGCTCGGCGTCCTCGCCGAGCACAACATCGGCGCCTCGGTCGTGTCGGCCGACGGCGCCGGCATCGACGGGATCGTGTCCGAGCGCGACGTCGTGCGCCGGCTGCACGAGCGCGGCGCCGGCCTGCTCGACGCCCCCGTCGCCGAGATCATGACCGCCCGGGTGCGCACCTGCGCCCCCGCCGACCGCGTCGACGACCTGCGCCGGACCATGACCGAGCACCGCATCCGGCACCTGCCGGTCACCGAGGACGGGCGGCTCGTCGGCATCGTCAGCATCGGCGACGTCGTCAAGTCCGCCATCGACGCCCTGGAGAGCGAGCGCGAGCACCTCGTCGACTACATCCAGCGCGCGGCTCCTTGATCGCAGTCCCGGCCCGAGGCACTCGCCTGGCGGCTCGCGCCTCGACCGCGCCTGGGCGAGTGCGACATCGCTTCGCGATCTGACCGGCGGGGGCTCGCCTCCGGTGTCGCCCCCACCGGTCAGGTAGCGCACTCGCGTGCGTGGCCGGGGTGAACCGCCCGGCTCGTCCATTGGCGGCCAGGGGGCGTCCTGGGCCGCGCTCGGGGCTTAGGGTGCGGACCGAGATCGGGACGGGCCGGGGCCCGGGTGCGGCGGGAGCGGGGTCCATGCGCGGTACGGCGATGGTGGTCATCATGGGCTCGCTGCTCCTCGCCGCGTGCGGCGGGGGCGGTGCGCAGGGGGCGGCGCCGCCGGCCGGCGGGTGGCCGCAGCCGCGCGGCGGCAAGGTGGACGGGCGGATGTGCGGCCTGCTCCGCGAGGACGACTACGCCGCCTACGGCCACCCGCTCGGCGCGATCGCCGCCCGCAGCACCTTCGCGCCCAACGGGCTGACGTGCTCGACCCGCGCCTCGGACGCCTTCACCGTGGAGATCGAGCCGACGGCGGAGACGGCGCGCCTCATCGTCGCCCGGCAGGTCCGCCTCGCGAGGCTGCGGGGCGCGCGCTCCGTCGCCAGGGCGGCCGTGCCGGGGGCGGACGAGTCCTGGACCAGCACCGAAGGGCTGGGCAAGAGGCGCGTCTTCGCGCGCCGGGGCGCGCTCATCGTCGGCATCGACCTGTCCCCCCGCAGCCCGGCGAAGGATCCGTGGGCCGCGCTGACCGGCCTCGCCGGGCTCGTCCTGCGGCGGCTGCCGGACGCCGGCCGCACCGACACCGGCACGACCCGGACGGTGACCTACACCGCCGGCGGCACGGGCCGGGCGCCGCGGCTCCGGTACTACGACACCGCCGACGAGCGCCCGGTGACGCTGCGGAACGTGCGCCTCCCCTGGACCGAGCGGCTCCCGTTCGTCCCGCCGCTGGGGTTCCAGCCGCCCGCGAGCTTCGACCTGCTGGCCGTCGGCGCCGCCGGCTGCGCGATCGTCGCCGACGGCCGGGAGGTCGCCCGCAGCGTGCCCGGCGGGCCCGCGTCCTGCCGGGCGCGGATCGGGCGCTGAGCCCGGCGGCTAGACGTAGGGCACCTGGGGGCGGGTGAAGGGCGCGGCCATCACCTCGGCGTGGGCGTCCGCCAGGCGGTCGACGGCGGTGCGCAGCGTCGCGGGCGGCAGGACGTAGGGCAGGCGCACGTAGTCCTCCAGGACGCCCTCGGCGCCGAAGGCCGGGCCGGGCGCCACCCGCACGCCGTGCCGCTCGGCTGCCTCGGCGAGCTGGGAGGCGACCGGCGCCTCCAGCCGCGCCCAGAGCGCCATCCCGCCCTCGGGAAGGCGGAAGTCCCAGCCCGGCAGGCGGTCGCGCAGCGCCGCCGCGAGCGCGTCGCGGCCGGCGGCCAGGTGCGCCGCCCGCTCGGCGCGCACCTCCTCCAGCCGGTCCAGCAGCGCGCACACGATCAGCTGCTCGAGCACCGGGCTGCCCATGTCGCCGGACTCGCGGCCGGCCGCGATCCGGCGGGCGAGCGGCGCCGTCGCGCGGATCCAGCCGATGCGGAGGCCACCCCACATCAGCTTGGACGCCGACCCGACGCTGATCACCCGGTCGCGGGCGTCGTGGGCGGCGAGCGGCGGCGGCATCGGCGCGGCCGGGTCCAGGGCCAGCTCGGCGAAGGTCTCGTCGGCGATGAGGACGGTGTCGTTCGCGCGGGCCTCGTGCGCCAGCGCCGACCGGACGCCGTCCGGCATGAGCAGCCCGGTCGGGTTCTGGAAGTCGGGGATGAGGTAGGCGGCGCGGGCGGCGGCCTGGCGCATCCCGCAGCCGATGAGCTCGGGATCCCAGCCGTCGTTCACCCCCGCCGGGACGATGCGGGCCGCGCGGGCGAGGAAGGCCGCGGGCGCGTGCGGGTAGGCGGGCCGCTCCACCATGACCGGCGCGCCCGGCTCCAGCAGCGTCCCGGCGAGGATCCCGAGGGCGGACTGCGCGCCGGTCGTCACGACGATCTGGTCGGGCCGGGTCGGCACGCCCCGCTCGGCGTAGCGCGCCGCGATCGCCTCGCGCAGCTCGGGGACGCCCGCCGGCTCGTAGCCGGGGCGGCCGCTGTGGCGCGGGAGGGCGGCCACGGCGGCGGCGACCGCGGCGTCGAAGACCACGGGGGCGCCGGGGGTGGCCCGGCCGAGGTCGATCACCTCGGCGGCGCCCGGCGCCCGGTCGCCCGCCGCGGCGTCGGCGCCGCCCGGCGGCGGCAGCGCCGTCCAGCTCCCGGCCCCCTGGCGGCTCTCCAGGTAGCCCTGGTCGCGGAGCCGGTCGTAGGCGGCGGTGACGGTGGTGCGGCTCAGCCCGAGGACGGCCGCGAGGTCGCGCTCCGCGGGGAGCCGGGTGTGCACCGCGATCCGGCCGTCCTCCACCAGGGCGCGCACGGCGCGGGCGAGGCCGCGATAGACGGGCCGCCCGCGCGGCGGCCCGCCCAGCAGGCGGGCGAGCTGCGGGCCGCTGACATGGGAGACGCTCATACAGACCACTTTCCCCTATTGGCCCTGTAACTTACAGGGCCAATCGCCGCAGAATACGGGAGCAACGGAAGGAGTTCGTCATAATGGTCTTGCTGCTGCGGCGCCTCGTGCAGCTCTACATCGGATTGGCCCTCTACGGGCTCGGGATCGCTCTCCAGGTGTCCTCCACCCTCGGCAACGACCCGTGGGACGTGTTCCACCAGGGCCTGTCCCGCACGTTCGGCCTGTCCATCGGCACCTGGATCATCATCGCCGGGGCCGCCGTCATGCTCGCCTGGATCCCGCTCCGCCAGCGCCCGGGGCTCGGCACGATCAGCAACGTGGTGCTCGTCGGGGTGTTCGCCGACGCCGGCCTGCGGCTGCTGCCGGAGGTGCACTCCCCCGCCGCCCGCTGGGCGTACCTGATCGCCGCGATCCTCATCGGCGGGTTCGCCACCGGCTGCTACATCGGCGCCGGGTTCGGGCCCGGCCCGCGCGACGGGCTGATGACCGGGCTCGCCGCGCGCGGCCACTCGGTCCGCGTGGTGCGCACCTCGATCGAGGTCGGCGTCCTCGCCGTCGGCTGGCTGCTCGGCGGCACCGTCGGGATCGGGACGCTGCTGTACGCCGTCGCGATCGGCCCGCTGGCGCACGTGTTCATCCCCGCGCTCCGCATCCGCCTCCCCGAGGCCGAGCCCGCCGCGTCCTGCCAGGCCGCCTGACGGGCCTCTAGTGCTCGGCCGTGCGCGCCGACAGCATCGACACGAAGTCCGGCGGCAGCACCACCCGGTCGCCGTCGTAGCGGGTCTCCAGCAGGGTGAGCTCGCCGTTCCGCCACCAGTACAGGTCGGGGCTGAGCGAGCCGGGGCCCTCCTCGTAGGCCCGGTGGGCGTGCGCCTGGAGCTCGGTCGCGGCGGCGACGGCGGTCCGGTGGCGGTCCCGCGCGTCGCGGCCCGGCCGCAGCGCGTGCGCCACGATCAGGCTGCGGTTCGGCGCGATGACGAGCGCGCCGTACGGGCCGATCGTCAGGTACTGCTCCAGCCAGGCCAGGTGGGTGACCGCGTAGAACGTCCAGCCGTGCAGGACCGACACCCGCACGCCGTCGAGGTCCTGCTCCTCGTGCTCCAGCGGGCCGTCGGCGCGCACGTTGGAGCGGCCGAGCATGAACAGCGCGTCCCCCGACACCGGCCAGCCGTGCATCTCCTCGGTGGTGACGGTGCGGACGGTGGTCGGGGTGTCGACCACCACCGCCTCGATCAGCCCGGCCGCGAAGGGGCGGGAGGCGAGCACGCCGCTGTCGGCCTCGGCCGGGTAGACCCGGGTGCGCAGCAGGTGCTGGGCAAGCTCGAAGTCCGACAGGTCGAGCGGCTCCTCGATCGCGGTGACGATCGTGGTGACGTGGTCGGAGACCAGCGCGGGCCAGTCGTCGCGCGGCACGAGCCGGGCGAGCTGGCGCAGGTTGCGCATGGACACGTGCAGGCGGGCCGCGCCCTCCAGCAGCACCACGTCGCCGGGCAGCGCCCGGCAGCCGTAGCCGAGGCTCTCGGCGACCAGCACCAGCAGGGAGTCCAGGGTGCCGTCGCCGGTCGGGTCGGGCCGCGCGTGCCGGCCGCTCATCGGGCACCTCCGGGGAGAGCTTGCAGCGTCAGCGCGCCGGCGTCCAGCAGGGCGGGCGCGCCCAGTTCCAGGGTGGTCTGGCACGTTCCGTGCCCGGCCGGCAGGCCGGCGAGGACCGGCGCGCCGAGCGGCCCGAGCCGGGCGGCGAGGACCGCGTCCAGCTCGGCCGGGTCGCCGCAGTCGGTGAAGTCGCCGAGCGCGAACCCGGCGGCCCCCGCCAGCCATCCGGACCGGTGCAGCTGCACCAGCATACGGTCGATCCGGTACGGGGTTTCGGTCACATCCTCCAGGAAGACGATCCGCCCGGCGGCGGGCGGCGGCGCGTCGGGGGTGCCGAGCAGCGCCGTGATCAGGGCGAGGGTGCCGCCGGTCAGCGGCCCCTCGGCGCGCCCGGGGACGAGCGCGCGGGCGCCCCGCAGGGGCGGCCGCGCGGGGCCGGACGCGGGGCCGAACAGGGCGTCCCGGAACGAGGCGACGCTCGGGGCGTGCCCGGTGCCGAGGAACCCCGCCGGCATCGGCCCGAAGGACGTGGTGACGCCGAGCCGGGCGCCGAAGGCCAGATGCAGGGCGGTGATGTCGCTGGAGCCGTGCAGGGCCTTGGGACGGGCGGCGGCGAGCGCCGTCCAGTCCAAGTGCTCCAGCAGGCGGGTGGCGCCGTAGCCGCCGCGGGCGCAGACGACCGCGCGGACGCCGGGGTCGCACCACGCCTCCATCAGGTCGGCGGCGCGGTCGGCGTCGGTGCCGGCGAGACCCTGCCAGCCGGCCGGCGGCGCGCCCCGCTCGGCGAGGCCGACCCGGTCCAGCACGTGCGGGGCGATCCGCACCCGCAGGCCGAGCCCTTCCAGCACGGCGCGGCCGGCGTCCAGCCGGGACCGCTCCACCGGGCCGCTCGGCGCCACGATGACCACCTGGTCACCGGCGTGCAGCCGCGGATACCGCCGGACGGTGGAACGCTCCGGACGGGCGGTGCCGGCACCGCCCCCGTCCCTGACCCCCGTGCGGGCTCCCCCGCTGTTCACCCCGACGCCTCCTCGCTGCGCGACCTTTGCAGCTTCGCAGGATAAAGGGCTCCGGGGAAGGGGCGACCGGGCACGAAACCGGCCCCGCTCGACCGAACGGTCATGCCGCGCCCCCGAGCACCGCGGCCGCGAGCGCGGGCAGCGCCCGCCCGATCGGCTCGCGGACCACGGCGTCCGCGACCTCGTCGTAGGGGGTCGGCTCGGCGTTCATCACCACCAGCGGCGCGCCCGCGCGCACCGCCTCCAGGCAGAGGCCCGCGGCGGGCTCGACGGTGAGGGAGGTGCCGACGGCCAGGAACAGGTCGCAGCCGCGCGCCGCGGTGATCGCGGCGTCCAGCACGTCCTGGTCCAGCGGCTGCCCGAAGGAGATCGTGGCCGACTTCTGCAGGCCGCCGCAGACCGGGCAGGGCGGGTCGTCCTCGCCGGCGTCCACCCGGGCCAGCACCTCGGGCATGGGGGTGCGCAGCCCGCACACCAGGCACACCGCCTCCCGCATGGTCCCGTGGATCTCCAGGACGCCGGCCGAGCCGGCCCGCTGGTGCAGGCCGTCGATGTTCTGGGTGATCAGGGCGCGCAGCCGCCCCGCCCGCTCCAGCGCGACGAGGGCGGCGTGCCCGGCGTTCGGCTCGGCGTCCCAGGCGGGGTGGTCGCGGCGGGACCGCCAGGCGCGGCGCCGCACATCGGGGTCGGCGAGATAGGCGCCGATCGAGGAGAGCCGCGCCGCCTCCGGGTCGCGGGTCCACACGCCCTGCGGGCCCCGGAAGTCGGGGATGCCGCTGTCGGTGCTGATCCCGGCCCCGGTGAGCACGGTGACCGCCCGTGCGTGCGGCAGCGCCGCCGCGAGCTGCGGGGGAACGTCCATCCCCCCAGGCTAGGCCCGGAACGGCCCGTTCCGGTCGCGATGGGCCCGCTGTCCCCGCGGATCCGCGGGGACACGGCGGGGACACGGCGCCCCGTTCGGACCGCCCACCGCCCCGGAGGTGAGAAACTGGCCGTGGTATGAGGTCGACGCCGCACATCCTGGTCATCCACGGGACGAAGGTCCGCCGTCCGGTGTTCGTGCTGGGGGCTCCGCACTCCGGCGCGGACCTCGTCGCGCGCGCCCTCAAGCGCTCCCCCGGGTTCCACCTGACCGCCGGGCGCCCGAGCGTGCTCCGCAACGTCTACGCGTTCGCCCGGCGCCCGCAGATCGCCGCCGACAGCCAGGTCGGCGCCGCGCGGGTGCTGCGCGACGCCTACGCCGAGGCGTGGCAGGTGTCGGCGCGCGCCTGCGCCGAGTGCCCGCCCGAGTGCCGCGAGCTCGCCGGGCTGCGGCTCCGGCCCGGCGCCACCCGCGCCGAGGCCGACCGGGCCGGGCCGTGCGTGCCGGCGACCGGCCTCACCCGGTTCGCCGACGCCTCCCCCGACCTGATCTACTGCGCCGACGTGATCCTGGACGCCTTCCCCGACGCCCAGCTCGTCCAGGTGATCCGCGACGGCCGGGACGCGGTCGCCGACATGCTCGTCGACGAGCGCTGCCTCGCCTGGTTCAAACCGGCCCTCGCCAACCTGGAAACCGTCTTCCCCAACGCCTTCCTCGGCGTGGAGGAGCTGGCCGAGCGCGACCGCTGGCACGAGTCGTCGGCCGCGGTGAAGTGCGCGCTGCGCTGGCGGGGCTCGGTGCGCCTCAGCGCCCGGCTGCGCGCCCAGACGCCCGCCGAGCAGCTGTTCACGGTCCGCTACGAGGACCTGGTCGCCGAGCCCAGCAGGACCGCCGGCCGGCTCGCCGACTACCTGGAGGCGCCGGTGTCCACCGGCACCCTGGCGGGCCTCGTCCGCCCCCGCGAGCGGGAGGCGGCCGAGCCCGAGACCGGGGTCTGGCGGGAGCGGCTCACGCCCCGCCAGCTCGGCCAGGTCGAGAAGGTCGCCGGGGCCGAGCTGGAGCGGCTCGGCTACCGGCTCAGCGGCGGCGGATGAGCGCCGCCGAGGACTGCGCGGACTGGGCCACCTCGGGCCCGAGCCAGCCGAGCGCGACGCCGGCGGCGCCGAGGCCGACCAGCAGCATGGTGTAGCGGCCCGTGCCGCTCCTCACGAGGCGTTCGGGATGGATCGTCATGCGCATCTCACTCTCCCCTCTGTACGCGCGGACGCGGCGCTCCCGGCGGGAGCGGCCGCGCTGGGACGTGCACGGTTCTGTAGAGACTGTGACGCCGCCAGGTGGCCGCCGGGTTGCGCTCAAGGCGCCCCGGAAGGAAGTCAAGGAAACCGCATCCCGCGCGCAGGCCCTCAGTTCTTCCCGCCCGACACGCCGGTAATCCCAGGTCACCCCCGGTACGAGCGGGAAGAGAGCGAGGTCACACCGCGCCGGCGCCCTCCCGGAAAGGGCCGGGAGGGCGTCTGAGCGGCGCTCCGCGGATCATCCGGCCGCGGGGGCGTCCTCGGCCTGGCGGGCGAACTGGGTGCGGTACAGCTCCGCGTACAGGCCGCCCCGGAGGAGCAGCTCCTCGTGGCGGCCGCGCTCGGCCACCCGGCCGTCGTCGATCACCAGGATCTGGTCGGCCTCGCGGACGGTGGACAGCCGGTGCGCGATCACCAGCGAGGTGCGGCCCGCGAGGGCGGTCCGCAGGGCGCGCTGGACGGCCGCCTCGGACTCGGAGTCCAGGTGCGCGGTGGCCTCGTCCAGCACCACCACCTCCGGCGCCTTCAGCAGCAGCCGGGCCAGGGCGAGGCGCTGCTTCTCGCCGCCCGACAGGCGGTAGCCGCGGTCCCCGACGACCGTGTCCAGGCCCTCGGGCATGTCCGCGACGAGGCCGCCGATCTGCGCGGCCTCCAGCGCGGCGAGGATCTCCTCGTCGTCCGCGCCGGGCCGGGCGTAGGCCATGTTGGCGCGGATCGTGTCGTGGAACAGGTGCGCGTCCTGGCTGACCACGCCGACGCGCCGCCGCAGCGACTCCAGGGTGACGTCGCGCACGTCCTGGCCGCCGACCAGGACGGCCCCGTCGGTGACGTCGTAGAGCCGCGACACCAGGTGCGTGATCGTCGACTTGCCGGCCCCCGACGGGCCGACGAGCGCGACGAGCGCGCCGGCCGCGACCTCGAAGTCCACGTCGTGCAGCACCTCGCGGCCGGGCGCGGTGTCGGTGCGCGCGATCGACTCCAGCGACGCCAGCGACACCTCCTCGGCCGAGGGGTAGGCGAAGCGGACGTGGTCGAACCGCACCGAGGGGGCCGCCGGGCCGTTCCCGTTGCCGTCGCCGGCGGGCGCGGCGAGCTCGACGGCGTCCGCGCGGTCGTCGATGAGCGGCTTCAGGTCCAGCACCTCGAAGACCCGGTCGAAGCTGACGAGGGCGGTCATCACGTCCACGTGCACGTTGGACAGCGCGGTCAGCGGCCCGTACATGCGGGTGAGCAGCGTCGCGAGGGCGACCAGCGTGCCGAGCTCCAGGGAGCCGTCGACGACCAGCGCGCCGCCGAGGCCGTAGACCATGGCGGTGGCGAGGGCGGCGACCAGGGTGAGGGCGGTGAAGAAGACCCGGCCGTACATGGCGGCGACCACACCGATGTCGCGGACCCGGGCGGCGCGGCCGGAGAACAGCTCCTCCTCCTCGCGCGGACGGCCGTAGAGCTTGGCGAGCATCGCGCCCGCCACGTTGAAGCGCTCGGTCATGAGCGAGCTCATCTCGGCGTCCAGCACCATCTGCTCGCGCGACACCGCCGACAGCCGGCGCCCCACCCACTTGGCGGGCAGCACGAAGACCGGGAGCAGCAGCAGCGCGATCAGCGTCACCTGCCAGGACAGCACCAGCATCGTGACCAGCACCAGCACCAGGCTGATCACGTTGGACACCACCGAGGACAGCGTGGTGGTGAGGGCCCGCTGGGCGCCGATCACGTCGGAGTTCAGCCGGCTGACCAGCGACCCGGTCTGCGCCCGCATGAAGAACGCGACGGGCTGGCGCTGCACGTGCCCGAACACCTCGGTGCGCAGGTCGTAGATGAGGCCCTCGCCGATCCGCGCGGAGTACCAGCGCTGCGCGAGCCCGAGGACGGCCTCCAGCAGCGCGAGCCCCGCGACGGCGGCGGCGAGCCAGAGGACCAGGCCGGTGTCGCGGGGCACGATCCCGCGGTCGATGATCGACTTCAGCAGCAGCGGGTTGGCGACGACGATCCCGGCGCCGACGGCGTTCAGGCCGAGGAAGAGCAGCAGGTCGCGGGTGTAGGGGCGGGCGTAGCCGGCGATCCGCCGGACCGAGCCCGGCGCGAGCTTCTGCCGGGTGACCGAGCCGTCGCGGCGGAACGAGGCCATCACCTGCCAGCCGTTGCCCGGCATCGTCATGGGGAGCCTCCTGCGTGAGGGGAGCGAGGGTGGGGGGCGAACGTGGAGAGGGCAAGGACGTAATCAAGTAAGCATCGGATCGCTCCATCCAACACCTGGCGGCGGCGCCACCTTCCCCGCTCCGCCCAGAGCGAAAGCACCGGAAAGGCGGCAGGGCCGGACGATCCGACCGGCCGGCCGTCACGCCGTGTCGACATCGCGGCGGAATGGCGCGCCCGGAGTGAGCACAAAGTGAGCGAAAAGGTATTGGCCCGTTCCATTTCTCGGAACGGGCCGCACCTTTACTCGGCCCACCGGGCCGCCCTTACAAGATCAATTCTTGCCGGCGCCGCCGAACATTTCCCGGAGCCGCCCGATCTGCTCGCGCCGCTCGGCCGCGCACTGCTCCTCCAGGGTGTTCTCCGGGGCCTCCTGGAGCAGCCGCTTGGTCGCCACCGCCGCGCCCGCGTTCACCGCGAGGAGGGACGCGGTGAGGTCGGCGACGGCCGCGTCCAGCTCGGCGGCCGGCACGACCGTCTCGGCGAGGCCGAGGCGGTGCGCCTCGGCGGCCTCGACGGTGCGCGCGGTGAGGCAGAGCTCCAGCGCCCGGTTCAGCCCGACGATCTCCACCAGCGGCTTCGTGCCGGTGAGGTCGGGGACGAGCCCGAGCGCGGGCTCCTTCATGCAGAACCTCGCGTCGTCGGCGATGACGCGGATGTCACACGCCAGCGCGAGCTGGAAGCCGCCGCCGATCGCGTGCCCGTGGACCTGCGCGATCGTCACGTACCGGGGGTCGCGCAGCCAGGTGTAGCCCTGCTGCAGCTCGGCGATGAAGGCGTCGGTGGCCGCGCGGTCGGCGCCGTCGCTGAACCCCTCGCCGCCGCCGGAGAACATCGACAGGTCGATGCCGGCGGAGAACAGCTTCCCCTCGCCGCGGAGCACCACCACCCGCACCTCGGCGGGCAGCGACCTGCCGATCTTCGCCAGCGCGCGCCAGGTGGCGAACGTCATGGCGTTGCGGCGCTCCGGCCGGTTCAGCGCGATCGTCGCGACCGCGCCGTCGATCTCCAGCAGCAGCCCCGCCGCCGCCAGCTCCTCGGCCGTGACCGCATCCGGCCGCGTCCCGTCCACCTGCTCGCCCGCCATCTCGTTCCCTTTCCGCCGGCAGCGCCTCACCGGGGGTACCGGTGGCGTCTCGTGCACGTAAGAGGCGGGAGAACGGGTCCGGCGGACCCGCCCGCCGCCGCGACCGAACCCTACTCGGTCGGCCGCGGCGGCAGGTCAGGCGGTGCGCTCGTCCGGGGGTCCGGCGTCCGTCAGGACTTCTTGCCGCGGGTCGCCCCGCCGCGGCCCCGCAGGTTGACGCCGGATTCGGTGAGAATCCGGTGGATGAACCCGTACGAGCGGCCGGTGGCCGCTGCCAGGGCGCGGATGCTCTCGCCGGAGTCGTACCTCTTCTTGAGCTCCGCCGCCAGCTTGTCGCGCTCGGCACCGGTCACGCGGGTGCCCTTCTTGAGGGTCTCGGCCACGAGTACCTCCCGTAGTGATGTGGTGACCGCTGCGTTATCCCCCGCCATGATCAGTCATTCCCGCGCGTTCGGCTACCCACTCGGCCAGAAAAGATCTGCGAAAGTGATCGCGCAGGTCACGCAAGCGCCACGAGATCGGCAAACTCGTCACTCCAGATGTCTTCGACACCATCCGGCAGCAAAATCACTCTTTCGGGCCGGAGGGCCTGCACCGCGCCCTCGTCGTGGGTCACCATGACGATCGCGCCGGCGTAGGAGTGCAGCGCCGCCAGGATCTCCGCGCGGCTCGCCGGGTCCAGGTTGTTGGTGGGCTCGTCCAGCAGCAGCACGTTGGCGCTGGAGACCACGAGCATGGCGAGCGCGAGGCGGGTCTTCTCCCCGCCCGACAGCACCCCGGCGGGCTTGTCCACGTCGTCGCCGGAGAACAGGAACGAGCCGAGGATCTTGCGGACCTCGACCGGCGGCAGGTCGGGCGCCGCCGACTGCATGTTCTCCAGCACCGAGCGGCCGACGTCCAGGGTCTCGTGCTCCTGGGCGTAGTAGCCGATGCGCAGGCCGTGGCCGGGGACGACCTCGCCGCTGTCGGGCTTGTCCACGCCCGCCAGCAGCCGGAGCAGGGTGGTCTTGCCGGCGCCGTTCAGGCCGAGGATGACGACCCGGCTGCCGCGGTCGATGGCCAGGTCGACGCCGGTGAAGATCTCCAAGGATCCGTACGATTTCGACAAGCCCGCGGCGGTCAGGGGGGTTTTGCCGGACGGCGCCGGGTCCGGGAAGCGGATCTTGGCGACCTTGTCGGCCTGCCGCTCCCCCTCCACGCCCGCCAGGAGCTGCCGGGCGCGCCGGTCCATCTGCTGGGCGGCCTTGGCCTTGGTGGCCTTGGCGCGCATCTTGTCGGCCTGGCTGAGCAGCGTGGCGGCCTGCCGGTGCGCGTTGGCCGACTCGCGGCGGCGGCGGCGCTCGTCGGTCTCGCGCGACTCCAGGTACTTCTTCCAGCCGACGTTGTAGACGTCGATGACGCTGCGGTTGGCGTCCAGGTGGAACACCCGGTTGACGACCGCGTCCAGCAGCTCCACGTCGTGGCTGATCACCACCAGGCCGCCCTGGTGGGACTTCAGGAAGTCGCGCAGCCAGACGATGGAGTCGGCGTCCAGGTGGTTGGTCGGCTCGTCCAGCAGCAGCGTGTCGGCGTCGGAGAACAGGATGCGGGCGAGCTCGACGCGGCGGCGCTGGCCGCCCGACAGGGTGCCGAGCGGCTGGCCGAGGATGCGGTCGGGCAGGCCGAGGCTGGAGGCGATGGAGGCGGCCTCGTGCTCGGCGGAGTAGCCCCCGAGGACGTGCAGCCGGTCCTCCAGGCGGCCGTACTGGCGCACCGCCTTGTCGCGCTCGGCGCCGGTCTTGGTCGCCATCCGCTCCTCGGCGGCCCGCATCTTGCGGACGATCTCGTCCAGGCCGCGCGCCGACAGGATGCGGTCGCGCGCCAGCTCGTCCAGGTCGACCCCGCGCGGGTCCTGCGGCAGGTAGCCGATGGTGCCCGAGGACGTCACCGACCCCTGCGCGGGCTGGCCCTCGCCCGCCAGCACCTTGGTGAGGGTGGTCTTGCCGGCGCCGTTGCGGCCGACCAGGCCGACCCGGTCGCCGGGGTTGACGCGGAAGGACGCGGCCTCGATCAGCAGCCGGGAGCCGGCGCGCAGTTCGATGTCGTTGGCGATGATCACAGTGGCGGGACTCCCAGGACGGGCGGCTCGGCGGCGGACGGCTCGGTCGGGCGGACGGCTCGGTGCGGCGCGGCGCGCGACGGCACGAAGGGGCGCGCCGCGGCCAGGGGGACCGGGACGCGCCGGCGGGGCCTGTCAGCTCCGGAGCGGAATCACCTGATCAGTCTACGTGATGGCGGGGCCGCCCCCGGCCATGATCGGTGCCGGGGGCCGGTCCGCCCGGCGCGTCCGGCGCCGGGCGCCCGCCGATTCGGGAAGGATGTCGGACATGTGGACCGCCCCCGAACGCCGCGGCATCGGCCGCTGGATCGCCCCGGCGCTCGCCCTGACCCTCGGCGTCGTGCTCGCCGCCGTCCTCGCCGCCGACGGCCGGACCGGCACCGGCCTCGTCACCCTCGGCGTGCTCGCCGGGTACGCCGCGCTGCTCGCCTACCGCCGCAACGAGCCGGCCCTGCCCTTCAGCGAGGCGTTCGGCACCGGCCACCGGGCCCGCGCGCACCTGAAGTCGGCGGCGATGACCGGCGACGTGCTCGTCATCGCCGTCGTCGGCGCGCTCGTCGTGCAGGCGCTGCGCGGCGCGGACGTGACGCCCTTCGCCTGGCTCGCGGCGCTCGCCGGCGCCACCTACCTGCTGTCGGCGCTGTTCAGCGGCGAGGGCGCCTGAACGCACCGCCCGGCCGCCGAACAGTCCGTGAACTCTGTACCTACAAAAGCGATGTGACCGTTTTCCGGGTGCATGATGCCGTTGTGTCAGCTCTGGAGGTCCGGCTCCCGGCCCGCGCGGCCTACCGGCCGGTCGTCGACCTCGGCTCGGGCGCCGTCGTCGCCGTCGAGCCCCAGCCCGAACCGGACGCCCTCCCCGGGGGCGACCCGGCCGCCCGCGACGTGCAACGCGCGATCGACGCCGCGCACGCGGGCGCGGCCACCCGGCTGCCGCTCGCGCTCGGCGTCCGCGCCGAGACCCTCGCGGCGGGCGAAACCGCCCTGGACGCCCTGCACCGCGGCCTGACGGGCACCGGCCGCCGCCCCCGCGAGCTGCTGCTCTGCGTCGGCGGCGGCTTCGCCCCCGCCCAGCGCCCGGCCGTCTCGGCCGGCCTGCGCGCCCTCCGCCACGCCGGCTACCTCGTCGGCATCGCGGGCCTCGGCGCCGCGCACGCCCCGCTGGACCTGCTCGTCGAGGGCGTGCCCTACCTCGTCCGCCTGGACGCCGACCTCGCCCGCCGCGCCGTCACCGATCCCGGCCGCACCTCCCTCGTGACCGTGCTCGTCGACCTCGCCCACCGCATCGGCGCGCACGTCCTCGCCCCTGGCCTGGACCACAGGGACCAGGTGCTGCGGATGCGCGAGCTCGGCGTCCGCCTCGTCCAGGGCCCGGCGCTCGCGCCGCCCGAGTGGCAGCCGGGCATGCCGGTCTCGGTCCCCGTCGCGCCGCCCGCGCCGGCCCGCGCCGATCCCGGCCTCGGGCCGCGCGTCGCCGAGTACACCCTGCCGGCGGTGACGATGCCCGACACCGCGACCGCCGACGAGGTGCTGGAGGTGCTGAACGCCGAGGCCGGCACCTCCAGCGTCGTCCTCGTGGACGGGCGGCAGCGCCCGCAGGCCACCGTGGACCGCACCCGCTTCCTGCTCCGCCTCTCCGGCGCCTACGGCCACGCCCTGCACGCGCACAAGCCCGCCGCGCGCCTCGCCGACGCGCCCCGGCCGATCCCGCACACCGTCCCCGCCATCGCCGCGCTGCGCGCCGCCGGCGCCGAGGACGACCGCGTCTACGACGACCTCGTCGTGGTCGACGAGGTCGGCCGCTGCCTCGGCATCGTCCGCGTCGCCGACCTCATCCGCGGCCTCGCCGCCCGCTGAAACGCCGAGGCCGCGCCCCCGATACGGGGGCGCGGCCTTCGCGGACGTCCGGTCAGACGTTGAAGCCGAGGGCGCGCAGCTGGTCGCGGCCCTCATCGGTGATCTTGTCGGGGCCCCACGGCGGCAGCCAGACCCAGTTGATCTTGACGTCCTGGACCAGGCCCTCCAGCGCCGAGTGCGCCTGGTCCTCGATGACGTCGGTCAGCGGGCAGGCCGCGCTGGTCAGCGTCATGTCGATCGTGGCGATCCCGTCCGACAGGTCGATGCCGTAGATCAGGCCGAGGTCGACGACGTTGATCCCGAGCTCGGGGTCCACCACGTCCTTCAGCGCCTCCAGGACCTCCTCCTCGGCGGACGCGTCCACCGCGGCGGCGGCGAGCTCCGCCGACGGGGCCTCGGGCGCCGCGGGCGCGGGAGCGTCGGTTGCGGGGGTGTCGGTCATGATGCCTCTCCGAGAGCGCGGGCGGTCGCGTCCTTCCACGCCATCCAGGCGAGCAGGGCGCACTTGATGCGGGCGGGGTACTTGGAGACGCCGGCGAACGCGACGGCGTCCTCCAGGACGTCCTCGTTCGGCGCGGTCTCCCGCCCCCGCGACTGCATGAGGGCGAGGAACTCGTCCCCGACCTCCATGGCCTCCTTGACCGACTTGCCGATCAGGAGGTCGGTCATCACCGAGGCGCTGGCCTGGCTGATGGAGCAGCCCATCGCGTCGTAGGAGACGTCGGCGACGGCCGCGTCCCGGCCGGCGCCGTCCAGGTGCACGCGCAGCGTGATCTCGTCGCCGCAGGTCGGGTTGACGTGGTGCGCCTCCCCCTCGAACGGCTCCCGCAGCCCCTTGTTCAGGGGGTTGCGGTAGTGGTCGAGGATGACCTCCTGGTACATCGCCTCAAGCTGCATGGCTTCCTCTCCGGCCGCTGCCTCCGGTGCTACAACAGGCCATCGGCTCAGACTGTTCCTGTCAGGAGGGACGACCCTCCTGAAACCACCCGGCAAAAGCTAGGTGGTGCCGAAGAACTTCTGGGCCTTGCGGATGCCCTCGGCCATCGCGTCCACGTCGCTCTCGGTGTTGTGCACGTAGAACGAGGCGCGGGTCGTCGCCGGGACGCCGTAGCGGCGGCAGATCGGCCACGCGCAGTGGTGGCCGACGCGGACCTCGACGCCGAGCTCGTCCAGCACCTGCCCGACGTCGTGCGGGTGGATGCCCTCGACGGCGAACGACACCGCCCCGCCGCGCGCCTCGGTGGTCGTCGGGCCGACGACGCGGACGCCGCCGACCTCGGCGAGGCGCTCCAGCGCGTAGCCGGTGAGGGCCTCCTCGTGGGCGTGCACGTTCTCCATGCCGAGCGCGGTGAGGTAGTCCACCGCCGCGCCGAGGCCGACGACCTGGGCGGCGTTCGGCGAGCCCGCCTCGAACCGCTGCGGCGGCGGCAGGAACGTCGACTCCTCCATCCGCACGACCTCGATCATGGAGCCGCCGGTGATGAAGGGCGGCAGCGCCTCCAGCAGCTCGCGGCGGCCCCACAGCACGCCGACGCCGGTCGGGCCGAGCATCTTGTGCCCGGAGAAGGCCAGGAAGTCGGCGCCGAGCGCGGCGACGTCGACCGCCTGGTGCGGCACCGACTGGGCGCCGTCGACCACCACGAGCGCGCCGACGGCGTGCGCCCGCTCGGCGATGAGCGCGACCGGGTTGACGGTGCCGAGCACGTTGGACTGCTGGGTGAGCGCGACCACCTTCGTGCGCTCGTTGACCAGCCCGTCCAGGCCGTCCAGGTCGAGACGGCCGTCGTCGGTGAGGGAGAACCAGCGCAGCGTCGCGCCGGTGCGCTGGCAGAGCTGCTGCCAGGGCACCAGGTTGGCGTGGTGCTCCATCTCGGTGACGACGATCTCGTCGCCGGGGCCGACCGCGAACCGCTCGGCCTCGGGGCCGGCGGTCGCGGCGTTGCCCATCGCGTAGGCGACCAGGTTGATCGCCTCGGTCGCGTTCTTGGTGAACACGATCTCGCCGGGGACCGCCCCGACGAACGCGGCGACCTTGGCGCGGCCGCCCTCGTAGGCGTCGGTGGCCTCCTCGCCGAGCAGGTGCGCGCCGCGGTGCACGGCGGCGTTGTGCCGCTCGTAGAACTCGCGCTCGGCGTCCAGCACCTGGAAGGGCTTCTGCGAGGTCGCGCCCGAGTCCAGGTAGATCAGCGGCGCGCCGCCGCGGACCGTCCGCCGCAGCAGCGGGAAGTCCTTCTTGACCTCCTCGGCACGGAAGCTCACAGGGACGCGCCCGCCTTCACGTACTTCTCGTAGCCCTCGTTCTCCAGCTCCTCGGCGAGCTCGGGGCCGCCGTCGGCGACGACCTTGCCGCCGGCGAAGACGTGCACGAAGTCGGGCTTCACGTAGCGCAGGATGCGGGTGTAGTGCGTGATCAGCAGGACGCCGGTCTCGCCGGCCGCGCCGAACCGGTTGACGCCCTCGGAGACGACCTTCAGGGCGTCCACGTCCAGGCCCGAGTCGGTCTCGTCCAGCACCGCGATCTTGGGCTTGAGCATCTCCAGCTGGAGGATCTCGTGCCGCTTCTTCTCGCCGCCGGAGAAGCCCTCGTTCAGGCTGCGCTGCGCGAACGCCGGGTCGATGGACAGGGCGTCCATCGCGCCCTTCATCTCCTTGGAGAACTCGCGCAGCTTCGGCGCCTGGCCGCGGACGGCGGTGACCGCCGAGCGCAGGAAGTTCGACACCGAGACGCCGGGCACCTCGACGGGGTACTGCATGGCGAGGAACAGGCCGGCGCGGGCCCGCTCGTCCACGCTCATGTCGAGGACGTCCTCGCCGTCGAGGGTGACGGTGCCGCCGGTGACGGTGTACTTGGGGTGGCCCGCGATGGCGTAGGCGAGGGTCGACTTGCCCGAGCCGTTCGGGCCCATGATGGCGTGCGTCTCGCCGGCCTTCACCGTCAGGTTCACGCCGCGCAGGATCTCCTTGCTGCCCTCGCCGCCGTCGCCGACGGACACGTGCAGGTCGCGGATCTCAAGGGTGGCCATATCTGTGTGCTTTCCTCGTGTCAGTCTTCGGAGCCGAGCGAGACGTAGACGTCGCCGTCCCGCACCTTCACCCGGTAGGTGGCGACCGGCTGCGTCGCCGGCGGGTTGGTGGGCTTGCCCGTGCGCAGGTCGAAGCAGGACCCGTGCAGCCAGCACTCGATGGTGCCGTTCTCGACCTCGCCCTCGGCGAGCGAGACCTCGGCGTGCGAGCAGACGTCGTTGACGGCGAACACCTCGTCGCCGGCGGTGCGGGCGAGCGCCACCGGGGTGCCGTCCACCTCGACGGCGAGCGCGGTGCCCGCGGCGATGTCGGCGAGCGCGCACACCTTCACGTAGCTCATCGGTCCAGCTCCGCCTCGATGGCGGCCTCGACCTTCGCGCGCACGTCGGCGACCTCGATGCGCTCGACGAGCTGGCCGAGGAAGCCGCGCACGACCATGCGGCGGGCCTGGTCGAAGGGGATGCCGCGGGCCTGGAGGTAGAACAGGTGCTCGTCGTCGAGGCGGCCGGACGCCGAGGCGTGGCCCGCGCCGGCGACCTCACCGGTGAGGATCTCCAGGTTCGGCACCGAGTCGACGCGGGTGCCGTCGGTCAGCACCAGGTTGCGGTTCAGCTCGTAGGTGTCGGTGCCCTCGGCCTCGGCCCGGATGATCACGTCGCCGATCCAGACGGCGTGCGCGTCCTGGTCCTGGAGCGCGCCGCGGTAGTCGACCCGGCTGCGGCAGTTCGGGACCGAGTGGTCGACGAGCAGCCGGTGCTCCAGGTGCTGGCCGCCGTCGGCGAAGTAGACGCCGTACAGCTCGGCGTCGCCGCCGGGGCCGTCGTAGGCGACCGACGGGGACACCCGCACGAGGTCGCCGCCGAGGCTGATGTTGTGCGAGGTGAAGCGGGCGTCGCGGCCGAGGCGCGCGTACTGGTGCGACACGTGCACGCTGTCGTCGTCCCAGTCCTGGAGGCTGATCACCGACAGGGCGGCGCCGTCGCCGACGACGAACTCGACGTTGTCGGCGTAGGTCGCCGAGCCGCGGTGCGCCAGCACGACGGTGGCGCGGGCGAACGGCTCCAGGATCACGGTGGTGTGCCCGTAGGCCGCCGCGGAGGCGTCCTCGCCGCGCAGCCGGAGGACGGTCGGGGCGCTCGCCTCGACCTCCTTCGGCACGGTCACGACGGTGGCCTCGGTGAAGGAGGCCCACGCCTGCGCGCTCACCCGGTCGGCCGGGACGAACGCCTTGCCGAGGCGGGCGTCGTCGCGGGCCACGGTCTCGACCGTGACCTCGGGCGCCGGCGCCGCCTCGATGATGATCTTGCCGTCGGCGTCGGCGGAGCCGTTGTGCAGCCCGCGCAGGCGGCGCAGCGGGGTGAACCGCCACTCCTCCTCGCGGCCGGTCGGCACCTCGAAGTCGGCGACCTCGAAGGACGCCCTCTCGTGCAGCGTCGAGAGGGGCTTGGTGGTGTCGAGCCCCATCAGCCGACGGCTCCTTCCATCTGCAGCTCGATGAGCCGGTTCAGCTCCAGCGCGTACTCCATCGGCAGCTCCCGCGCGATGGGCTCGACGAAGCCGCGCACGATCATGGCCATGGCCTCGTCCTCGTTCAGGCCGCGGCTCATCAGGTAGAACAGCTGGTCCTCCGACACCTTGGAGACGGTGGCCTCGTGGCCCATCTCCACGTCGTCCTCGCGGACGTCGACGTAGGGGTAGGTGTCGGACCGGCTGATCTGGTCGACCAGCAGCGCGTCGCACTTGACGGTGGACTTGCTGCGCTCGGCGCCCTCCTGGACCTGGATCAGGCCGCGGTAGGAGGTGCGGCCGCCGCCGCGCGCCACCGACTTGGACACGATGGTCGAGGAGGTGTTCGGCGCGGCGTGCACCATCTTGGCGCCGGCGTCCTGGTGCTGGCCCTCGCCGGCGAAGGCGATGGACAGCGTCTCGCCCTTGGCGTGCTCGCCGAGCAGGTAGACGGCCGGGTACTTCATGGTGACCTTGGAGCCGATGTTGCCGTCGATCCACTCCATGGTGGCGCCCTCGTAGGCGACGGCGCGCTTGGTCACCAGGTTGTAGACGTTGTTCGACCAGTTCTGGATGGTGGTGTAGCGGACGCGGGCGTCCTTCTTCACCACGATCTCCACCACGGCCGAGTGCAGCGAGTCGGACTTGTAGATCGGCGCCGTGCAGCCCTCGACGTAGTGCACGTAGGAGCCCTCGTCGGCGATGATCAGGGTCCGCTCGAACTGGCCCATGTTCTCGGTGTTGATCCGGAAGTAGGCCTGCAGCGGGATCTCCACGTGCACGCCCGGCGGCACGTAGATGAACGAGCCGCCCGACCAGACGGCGGTGTTCAGCGCGGCGAACTTGTTGTCGCCGACCGGGATGACCGAGCCGAAGTACTCCTGGAAGATCTCCGGGTGCTCGCGCAGCCCGGTGTCGGTGTCCAGGAACAGGACGCCCTTCTCCTCCAGGTCCTCACGGATCTTGTGGTAGACGACCTCGGACTCGTACTGGGCGGCCACGCCCGCGATCAGCCGCTGCTTCTCCGCCTCGGGGATGCCCAGCTTGTCGTAGGTGTTCTTGATGTCCTCGGGGAGCTCCTCCCACGAGGCGGCCTGCTTCTCGGTCGAGCGCACGAAGTACTTGATGTTGTCGAAGTCGATCTCCGACAGGTCCGACCCCCAGGAGGGCATCGGCTTCTTGTCGAACAGCCGCAGCCCCTTCAGGCGCAGGTCGAGCATCCACTCGGGCTCGCTCTTCTTGCCCGAGATGTCGCGGACGACGTCCTCGTTCAGGCCGCGGCGGGCGCTGGCACCGGCGGCGTCGGAGTCGGCCCAACCGAACTTGTACCGGTCGAGCCCCTCCAGCTCCGGGTGGGCTGCAGTCGTCATAGGGAGGTCCTCCCGGACTCCTCGTGGTCCATATCCTGACCGTCGCCGCGCTCGCCCTCGCAGAGGGACCGGGCGGTGACGTGGGTGGTGCAGATGCCGTCGCCGTGGGCGATGGTGGCGAGCCGCTGCACGGGCAGCCCGAGCAGCCGGCCGAACGCCTCGGTCTCGGCCTCGCAGAGCTGCGGGAACTGCGCGGCCACGTGCGCGACCGGGCAGTGGTGCTGGCAGAGCTGCTCGCCGCCGCCGCGCTGCGGCGCCTCGCCGGCCGCGGCGGCGTAGCCGTCGGCCGACAGGGCCTCGGCCAGGGTGCGCACCCGCTGCTGCGGCGAGGCCCCCTGCACGACGGGGTGGTAGCGTCGCTCCAGGTCGGCGATCTGCCGCCGGGCGAAGCGGGCGACGGCCTGCTCCCCCGCCGTCTCGGCGAGGAAGCGGAGCGCGCTCGTCGCCAGGTCGTCGTAGGCGTGCACGAAGGCGCTGCGGCCGGCGTCGGTGATGGCGAACCACTTGGCCGGGCGGCCGCGGCCGCGCACGGCGCTGGGGCGCGCCGACCGCGTCTCGACCATGCCCTCGGCGAGCAGCGCGTCCAGGTGCCGGCGGATCGCGGCGGGCGTCAGGCCCATCCGCTCGCCGAGCGCGGACGCGGTGATCGGTCCGTGTTCGAGGACGAGCCGGGCGACGCGGGCGCGGGTGTCGCGCTCGCCCTCGCCGGCCGGGCCCGACGGCACGCCGGCGGGCCGCGCGGAGGCGGCCGTGGCGCTGGTCGGGGTCTCGGTCACGTTTTTCACAACGTCAGTGTGCCGTAATTCCTTCCCGGCCACCAACGGAACGCCGATGTCGTCGGTCACGCAGGTAAGCCTTACCTAACCTGCGGTTTCGTGCCCGGCGACGGGTCCGGCGCGCGGTCCGGCCGCGGGTTCAGCGGCTGGTGAGGCCGCGCGGCAGGACGATGACGGGGCAGGGCGCCGCCCGCACGATCTTGCCCGACCGCTCCCCCAGGAAGACCTTGCGGAGCGGCCCCTCGTGGCTGGACATCAGGGCGAGGATCTCCCCCTCGCCGATGTCCAGCCCGCCGAGGGTCTTGGCGATGCCGGCGCCGACCGCCGTCTCGGTGGTGAGCTCCAGCCCGCTCTCCCGGGCGCTCGGCCCGAGCAGCCGGGCGGCGTAGGCCAGGTCCTTCTCGGCCTGCTCGACCTGGCGCTCCACCACGTCGTGGGAGCGCAGGAAGCGGGCCGGGAGCCCGGCCGGCCGCAGCACCATGGTGACGAGGCGCACCGGGACGCCGAGCGACTGCGCGTACTGGGCGGAGCGGAGCAGCGGCCCCTCGACCTCGCGCCGCCGCCAGTAGGCGATGGTGAGCCGCTCGAACTTCTTCGGCGCCGACTCGGCGAAGCCGCGCGGCGCCATCATGACCGGCGCCGGCGAGCCGTGCAGGAGCTGGTCGGCGGTGCTGCCGATCGCGACGCGGTCCCGGCGGCCGCGCGGTGCCGACCCGACGATGATCAGCCCGGCGCCGATCTCCTCGGCGGCCGCGATGAGGCCGCGGCCGCTGCCCCGGTGCGAGTACATCTGGAAGTCGGCCCGCCGCGCCGGGACCTTCAGCTCCTTCAGCCGGTCGCGGGCCTGCCGGAGCGCCTCCTCGGACTGCTCCTTGAGGTAGGCGACCCACTCGGCGTCCACCGAGCCGGCGCCGCGGGTCGGCCAGGCGGGCGGCCGCACGTGGGCGATCGTCAGCGAGCTGCCGGCGGTGCGCGCCACCAGGGCGGCGAGCGTCAGCGCGTCGTCGCCGCGGTCGTCGGGCGAGTAGCCGACCAGGATGTTGAGGTTGTCCATCAGTAGCCCCTCAGTCGCTCGTCCGGGCGCGGGCGAGCTTGGAGTTGCGGCGGCCGTAGCCGAAGTAGGCGACCATCCCGACGGCGAGCCAGATGAGGAAGACCAGCCAGGTCACCGACTCCAGGCCGGCCATGAGGTAGACGCAGAGCGCGACGCCGATGATCGGGGTGATCGGGAACAGCGGGGAGCGGAAGCTGCGCGGCAGGTCGGGCCGGGTCCGGCGGAGCACGATCACGCCCAGGTTGACCAGCGAGAACGCGAACAGGGTGCCGATGCTGGTGGCCTCGGCGAGCTGCCCGAGCGGCACCACCGCGGCCAGCAGTGCCACGAACGCGCAGACGATGACGGTGTTGGCGACCGGCACCGAGTTGCGGCCCACCCGCTCGAACACCTTCGGGACGAGGCCGTCGCGCGACATCGCGAACAGGATGCGGGTCTGGCCGTACAGCACGGTCAGCACCACCGTGCCCATCGAGATCACCACGCCGAACGACAGGATCAGCGAGGCCCAGGAGGCGTTGCCGGTCGCGAGGTTCAGCACGTCGGCGAGGGAGGTGTCGGAGTCGAAGTCCTGCCAGGGCATGGCGCCGACGGCGGCGACGCCGACCAGCACGTAGATCACCGTGACGATGAGCAGCGACAGCAGGATGGCGAGCGGCAGGTCCCGCTTGGGGTTCTTGGCCTCCTCGCCGGCGGTCGAGGCGGCGTCGAAGCCGATGTAGGAGAAGAACACCTTCGACCCGGCGGCGCTGATGCCCGCCCACCCCATGGGGGCGAACGAGGAGAAGTTGCCGGTGTCGAAGGCGGTGAAGGCGACGACGCAGAAGAACGCCAGCACGACCATCTTCAGCGAGACCATGATGGTGTTGGCGGTGGCGCTCTCGGAGGTGCCCTGGAGCAGCAGCACCATGGCCAGCGCGATGATGATCACCGCGGGCAGGTTGACGACGCCGCCCTCGTCGCCGGGCGTGTGGCTGATCGCCTGCGGCAGGGTGAAGCCGAACGCCGCGTCGAAGAAGTCGTTCAGGTAGCCGCCCCAGCTGGAGGCGACCGCCGACACCGACACCGCGTACTCCAGCAGCAGGCACCAGCCGCACACCCAGGCGACGAGCTCGCCCATGGTGGCGTAGGTGTAGGAGTAGGACGACCCCGACACCGGGATCGTCCCGGCGAGCTCGGCGTAGGACAGCGCCGAGAACAGCGCGGTGACGCCGGCGAGCACGAAGCCGAGCACGACGGCGGGCCCGGCGACCGGCACCGCCTGCCCGAGCACGAAGAAGATGCCGGTGCCGAGGGTCGCGCCGACGCTGAACAGCGTCAGCTGCCAGAGCCCCATCGTGCGCTTCAGCTCGCCGCCCTCGCCCTGGCCGTCCTCGTGGACGACCTGGTCGATCGGTTTCGTCCTGAACAGGCTGTGCAGCAGCCCCGCCGATCCGGCGCCTGCGCCCACGTCGTACTCCCCCGAGTCCGTCCCTGCGTGACATGTGCTCTGCGATGACATGTGCGCGGAGGCCGCCCGCGCGGGCGGCCTCCGCGGTCCTACAGCGTGCTGCTGAGCGGCCAGGTGGCGTTCGGCGTCACGATCGTGCCCGCCTTGCCCTCCAGGATCTCCATGCACTGGTCCAGCCGCCCGATCGCGGCCATGTCGCCGGTGCGCTCCACGAACCCGGCGACCGCCTCGACCTTCGGGCCCATGGACCCGGCCGGGAAGTCCTCGTTGCGCAGCTCCCACGGCGTGGTGTGCTCGATCTCCTCCTGCGCCGGGGTGCCGTAGTTGCGCATGACGCGCGGCACGTCGGTGAGGATGAGGAACGCGTCGGCCTCCAGCACCTCGCCGAGCAGCGAGGCGGTCATGTCCTTGTCGATGACCGCCTCGACGCCCTCCAGCTGGCCGACGTCGTTGCGGACGACCGGGACGCCGCCGCCGCCCGCGCACACCACGACCGTCCCGGTCCGCACCAGGGTGCGGATGAGGCGGGTCTCGATGACGCGCTGCGGCAGCGGCGACGGCACCACGCGGCGCCACATGTCGCCGTCGGGCTTGACCGTCCAGCCGTACTCCTTGGCGTACTTGGCCGCCTCGTCCTCGGTGTAGACCTGCCCGACGAACTTGGTCGGGTTCTGGAAGGCCGGGTCGACGGCCGACACCAGCGTCTGGTTGATCATCGAGACGACCTGGCGGCCGGGCAGCGCGTTCTGCAGCGCCTGCAGCATCCAGTACCCGATCATGCCCTGGGTCTCGGCCCCGATGGTGTCCAGCGGGTAGGGCCGCTCCAGGTTCGGGTCGTTGATGCTCTCCAGCGCCAGCACCCCGACCTGCGGGCCGTTGCCGTGCGTGATGATGAGCTCGTGCCGCTCGGCCAGCGGCGCGAGCGACTTCACCGCCGCCGCCACGTTGGCGCGCTGCAGTTCGGCGTCGGGCTTCTGCCCGCGCTGCATGAGGGCGTTGCCGCCCAGCGCGACGACTACGCGCATGGTTCCCCCGTCTCCCCTGCGGTCGCGGTCCCGGCTCAGCCGAGGGTCGCGACCATCACGGCCTTGATGGTGTGCATCCGGTTCTCGGCCTCGTCGAAGACGATCGAGCGGTCGGACTCGAAGACCTCGTCGGTCACCTCCAGGGCGTCCAGGCCGGTCTTCTCGTAGATGTCCTCGCCGACGGCGGTCTCGCGGTTGTGGAAGGCCGGCAGGCAGTGCATGAACTTCACCTGCGGGTTGCCGGTGGCCTTCAGCACGTCCATGTTCACCTGGTAGGGCTTGAGCAGCTTGATCCGCTCGTCCCAGACCTCCTTGGGCTCGCCCATGGAGACCCACACGTCGGTGAGGACGAAGTCGGCGCCCTTGACGCCTTCGGCGACGTCGTCGGTGATGACGATCTCCGCGCCGGTCTGCGCGGCGACCTCCTTGGCGGGCTTGACGACCATGTCCTGGTCGGGCCAGAGCGACTTCGGCGCGACGATCCGCACGTTCATGCCGAGCAGCGCGCCCGCCGCGATGTAGGAGTGGCCCATGTTGTTGCGGGCGTCGCCGAGGTAGGCGAAGGTGATCTCGCTGAGCGGCTTGTCGCTGTGCTCGCGCATGGTGAGCGCGTCGGCGAGCATCTGGGTCGGGTGCCACTCGTCGGTCAGGCCGTTCCAGACCGGGACGCCCGAGTGCCGCGCGAGCTCCTCGACGAAGGTCTGCTTGGACCCGCGGTACTCGATGCCGTCGAAGAACCGGCCGAGGACGCGGGCGGTGTCCTTCATCGACTCCTTGTGGCCGATCTGGGAGCCCGAGGGGTCCAGGTAGGTGACGTGCGCGCCCTGGTCGTGCGCGGCGACCTCGAAGGCGCAGCGGGTGCGCGTCGAGGTCTTCTCGAAGATCAGCGCGATGTTCTTGCCGGTCAGCATCGGCCGCTCGGTGCCGTTGTACTTGGCGGCCTTCAGGTCGGCCGCCAGGTCCAGCAGGAACCGGAACTCCTTGGGCGTGAAGTCCAGCTCCTTCAGGAAGCTGCGCCCGCGCAGGTTGTACGCCATGGGTGTCCTCCGTCGCTCGTGGGTGGTCGCTCGCGCCGCCGGTCAGGCGTCCCGCTCCAGCGGGCAGCTCATGCAGCGGGGGCCGCCGCGGCCGCGGCCGAGCTCGCTGCCGCGGATCGTGATGACCTCCACGCCGTTCTTCTGCAGGAAGTTGTTGGTGGTGGTGTTGCGCTCGTAGGCGATGACGACGCCCGGCTCGATCGCGAGGACGTTGGAGCCGTCGTCCCACTGCTCGCGCTCGGCGGCGAACACGTCCTGGGTGGCGGTGAGCACCTTGATGTCGTCGAGGCCGAGGGCGGCGCCGATGGCCTTGTGCATGTCCTCGGCGGCGTGGTCGGTGACCTTCAGCTCCTTCTCGGTGTCGCCCGGCTCGACGGTGTAGGAGGGCAGCATCCCGAGGCCGGCGTACTTGGTGAACACGCCGTGGTCGACCATCGTCATGACGGTGTCCAGGTGCATGAACGCGCGCTTCTCCGGCATCCGCAGCGCGACGATCTTGTTGCACTTCTCCTGGGAGAACAGCGACTTGGCGAGCATCTCCACCGCCTGCGGCTGGGTGCGCTCGCTCATGCCGATGAGCACCGAACCCTTGCCGATGACCAGGACGTCGCCGCCCTCCATCGTCGCCGGGGCCATCTTGGTGCCCTCGTTCCAGACGTGGAAGCCGCCGTCGTCCGCGCGGTCGTAGCCGTCGGCGAACAGCGGGTGGAACTTGTAGATCGCCTCCATGTTCACCGTCTCGCGGATGCGGGCCTTCTTGCGCATCGCGTTGATCGAGACGCCGTTGTAGACCCAGCAGGAGGTGTCGCGGGTGAACAGGTGGTTCGGCAGCGGGGTGAGGATGAAGTCGTCCATGCCGATCGTGTGGAACGCGATCGACTTGGGCTCGTCCATGTACTCCATCAGCTCGCGCTTGGTGATGCCGCCGATGAGGTAGGACCCGAGCTCGCGCAGGTCCATGGAGTCGAAGGTGTTGCGGATCGCGTCGGTGGCGAGCGGCCCGTACCACTTGGGGTCGATGACGTAGTCGAGGATGTGCTTCTTGGCCTCGGGGATCTCGATGGTCTCCCGTAGCAGGTCGAGCAGGAGCTGCACCTGGATGCCGCGGTCGCGCAGCACCTTCTGGAACTCCTCGTGCTCCTCGCCGGCGCGCTGCACCCACAGCACGTCGTCGAACAGCAGGTCGGCGGCGTTGGACGGGGTGAGGCGCTTCAGGGACAGCTCGGGCTTGTGCACCAGCACCTGGCGCAGCTTGCCGACCTCGGAATCGACGTGGAAGGACATGCGATGGACCTCTCTGGTGACTCCCGGCGGGCCGCGCGTGCGCGCGGCGGCCCGCCGGGGACGGATGGCTTGCGGTGGTGGACGGCGCGCCGGCGGGTCAGGGACTCGGCTCGACCGGCGTGGACGGCGCGGCCGGCGTGGTCTCGCGGGCGCCGTACTCGCCGCGCTGGGCCTTGATCCAGATGTAGACCGGGACGCCGATGAGCAGGGCGAGGATGCCGAGCATCACGGCCTGCTCGCCCGACCCGTAGACGATGGCGAAGGAGAACAGCAGCGCGATCACGGCCATGGTGACGTCCACGGCCATGCGCCGCTTGTTCACCTGGCGGCCGCCGGTGACCAGCCAGAACAGCTGCGCCGCGGCGGAGAAGAAGTACGGGATCGCGGTGGTGAAGGACGCGAACAGCAGGATCGTGTTGAAGGCGTTCTCCGAGGCGTAGGCGAACAGCAGCATCGCCGAGCTCAGCAGCGTGCCGACGATGATGCCCACCACCGGGGCGCCGCGGCGGTTCAGCCGGGCGAACGACTTCGGGAACATGCCGTCGCGGGCGGCGGCCATCGGCATCTCGGCGACCAGCAGGGTCCAGCCGTTCAGCGCGCCGATGCCCGACACGATCGCGCAGGCGGCCATGACGCCGCCCCAGATGCTGCCGCCGAACATGTTGTTGATGGCGTCGGCGAACGGCGCCTCGGAGTTCATCAGCTGGTCGTGCGCGACCGTACCGAAGATCGCCACGGTGGCGAGCAGGTACATGACGGTGCAGCCGAGCACGCCGTAGATGCTGGCCTTGCCGACGTTGCGGGCGGGGTCCTTGATCCGCTCGGCGACGATGGTGACGCTCTCCATGCCCGAGTAGATGAACAGGATCAGGCCGGCGGCGAGCCAGAGCGCGTTCCACGTCGAGTCCCCGCTCGCGTTGAACGGGCCGAAGTTGTCGGAATTGAGGAAGAACAGCCCGACGATGCCCACGAAGATCAGCGGCACGAACTTCAGCACCGTGGTGACCAGCTGGAACAGGCCGATGTTCTTGACGCCGCTGAGGTTGATCAGCGCCGGGATCCACATCCCCACCAGGCCGATCACGATCTTGCCGAGGGTGCTGTCCCAGTGCAGGAAGTAGTTGACGTAGCCGACCCAGGCGACCGCGATGCCGGCGTTGCCGCCCCAGGCGGTCAGCCAGAACGACCAGGACGTCCAGAACCCGGCGAACTCGCCGAAGCCGTCGCGGGCGTAGGCGTAGGGGCCGCCGCTCGCGGGGATGCGGGCGCCGAGGCGGCCGAACACCAGGGCGAGCGCGATCGCGCCGACGGCGGTGGCGGCCATGACGGCGAAGCTGATCGTGCCGATGGCGGCGAGCGAGGCCGGCAGCAGGAAGATGCCCGTCCCGACGATGTTGCCGACGACCAGCGCGGTCGCCTGCGGCAGCCCGAGCTTGTCGCCGTGCGCGATTTCCTCGGTCACGTTCTCGGGGTTCTCGGCCCCGGCCCTGGTCAGCTCGGCGGCCTCCCAAGGCGATGATTTAGGCTCTGTCATGCATGCCCCCGAAAAGAAGTTGCCGTCCTCCTGCGCCACCCCTTGATCAGCAAGTGACACAGCGGGAATTCCCCCGCCCCCACCTGGCGAAACGCCGGATTCGATCATCGAGACGGGGGCCAGGAACAACCCCTTCGAACGGGACGCGAACCGTCCTTCCTTTGGCCGCCGCTTGACCTTCGACGGATTTCTTTGGGCCTTCTTTAAGAAGGGTCCGAACGGCGGCTTCGGGCAACGAAAAAGGCGGCGGCCCCTTTCGGGGCCGCCGCCTTTTCAGCGTCGAGGGGTCAGTGCCGGAGCGCCCCGGCGGCCGCCCGGCCGGACTCGGCGGCCGCGTGGGCGTCGCCGGGGAGCAGCACGGCGCCGGCGACGAGCCCCGCCACCATCAGCAGGCCGACGATCACCACGGGCAGGAGCGTCCAGCGCGAGGGCATCCCGAGCGCGCTGCCCTCGTAGCCGCCGAAGGCGGACAGGCGCGCGGCGTACCCCGGGTCCTCGGCGGCGATCCGCCGCCCGATGTCCTCCAGCACGCGGTTCTCGGCCTGCGACAGCTCCATCACGCCCCCTAGCGTCCGTTCACGGCTAGGGCACTTTTTATCCGCCTTGACGTCCCGCGTCCAAATCCTTGACCTGCGGGGACGCCGGGGAGGGGGTCAGTCGGAGTCCGCGGCGGTGAGGGCGTCGGCGCCGGCGACGATCTCGCTCAGCTCGTTGGTGATCTCGGCCTGGCGGGCCTCGTTGGCCTCGCGGGTCAGCCGGTCCACCAGGTCGTGGGCGTTGTCGGTGGCGGCCATCATCGCGGTACGGCGGGCCGCCCACTCCGCGGCGGCCGACTCCAGCAGCATGTGCCAGATGCGGGCGTTGACGTACTGGCGCAGCAGGCCGTCCAGGGCGGCGGCGGGGGTCGGCTCGAAGTCGTAGGCGGGCAGCAGGACGCCGCCCGCCGCGTCGGCCTCGGCGTCCTCGACGGCGAGCGGCAGGATGCGCCGGACCGTGGTGCGCTGCTCCAGCATCGAGTGGAACTCGGTGTAGACGATGTGGACGGCGCCGACGCCGCCCTCCTCCACGGGGCGGGAGAACGCGTCCAGCAGGGTCGCGCCGATCTCGGCGGCCAGCTCGTAGGTGGGGTGCCCCGAGCGGCCGCCCCACTCCGCGGCCGTCGGCTTCTCGCGGAAGCGGTAGTTGTCGATGCCGCGCTGGCCCTCGGCGTAGACGACCGGCTCGCCGCCCTGCTCGCGCAGCGCGGTGGCGAGCTGGTCCGTCGCCTTGATCACGTTGACGTTGTAGCCGCCGCAGAAGCCGCGGTCGCTGGTCATCATCAGCACCGCGGCGCGGCCGGTGTCGCGGCCGTGGTCGAGCAGGGGGTGGGCGATGCCGTTGTGGTGGCTGACGAGCGCGGAGACCGCCGCGGTCACCTGGTCGGCGTAGGGCTTGGCCGCCGCCAGCCGGTTCTGCGCGGTGGAGATGTTGGCGGTCGCGACCAGTTCCTGGGCGCGGGTGATCTTGGCGGTGGACTTCACCGAGCGGATGCGCGATCGGAGCGCGCGCAGTTGAGCGGCCATGGCGGTCACGCTGCCACGCGGCGGGACCGGCGGCCGGGGGCGCGGAGAGGCCCGGCCCGAGCTTTTACCCGCGCTTCACCGCGCGCCGAACCGGTGCCGCCGGGGGCGTGCGCGGAACCGTCCGGGACCGGACCTAAACTCGTCGGCATGGCACCCCCCGGAGACCCCGCGGTCGAGCTGGACGCGCTGGTGAAGCGCTACGGCGCCGCCACCGCGCTCGACGGCCTGACGCTGCGCGCGGCGCGCGGCGAGGTCACCGCGCTGCTCGGCCCGAACGGGGCGGGCAAGACCACCGCGATCGAGATCTGCGAGGGCTACCGCCGCGCCGACGCCGGCACCGTCCGCGTCCTCGGCGCCGACCCGGCCGCCGGCGGCCGCGACCTGAAGGCCCGCGTCGGCGTCATGCCGCAGTCGGGCGGGGTGCCCGGCACCGCCCGCGCGGGCGAGTTCCTGCGGCTCGTCGCCTCCTTCCACCGCGCGCCCCTCGACCCGGCCGCGCTGCTGGCGCGGCTCGGCCTCACCGAGCACGCCCGCACGCCGTTCCGGCGCCTGTCGGGCGGCCAGCAGCAGCGCCTGTCGCTGGCCGTCGCCGTCGTCGGGCGGCCCGAGCTGGTGTTCCTGGACGAGCCCACCACCGGCCTGGACCCGCAGGCCCGGCACGCCACCTGGGAGCTGGTCGAGGGGCTGCGCGCCGCCGGCGTCGCGGTCGTGCTCACCACCCACCACATGGAGGAGGCCGAGCGCCTCGCCGACCGGGTCGTGATCGTCGACCACGGCCGGGTGGTCGCCGAGGGCTCCCCCGCCGAGCTGACCGGCGCCGAGCGCCAGCTGCGCTTCCGCGCCCGCCCCGGCCTCGGCCTGGAGGAGCTGCTCACCGCCCTGCCCGCCGGCAGCGCCGCCAAGGAGTCGCCCGCCGGGCACTACCTGGTCGAGGGCGACGTGCGGCCCGAGCTGCTCGCCACCGTCACCGCCTGGTGCGCCTCGCACGGCGTCCTCGCCGAGGACCTGCGCATCGAGCGGCGCACGCTGGAGGACGTCTTCCTCGAACTGACCGGACGGGAGCTGCGCGGATGACCGCACCGACGAGCGCGCCGGCGCCGGACCTCAGCCCCGCGCCCGGGGCCGTCCCGCTGCCCCGCATGATCGCCGCGCAGGCGGGCTACGAGCTGCGCGCCACGCTGCGCAACGGCGAGCAGCTCCTCCTCACCCTGGTCATCCCGGTGGTGCTGCTGACCCTGTTCAGCGCCACCTCCCTGCTGGACCTCGGCCCCGGCCGCCGGGTCGACTTCCTGGCCCCCGGCGTCCTCGCCCTCGCGGTCATGTCGACCGCCTTCACAGGGCAGGCCATCGGCACCGGCTTCGAGCGCCGCTACGGCGTGCTCAAGCGGCTCGGCGCGACGCCGCTGCCGCGCGCCGGGCTGATCGCCGCCAAGACCGCCGCCGTCGTGCTGGTCGAGGCCGTGCAGGCCGTCGTGATCGCCGCGGTGGCGCTCGCGCTCGGCTGGCACCCGCACGGGAACCCGCTGCCGGTGGTCGCCCTGCTGCTGCTCGGCACCGCCGCGTTCAGCGGGTTCGGGCTGCTGATGGCCGGGACGCTGCGCGCCGAGGCGACGCTCGCCGCCGCCAACCTCGTCTACGTCCTGCTGCTGGCCGTCGGCGGCGTGGTGTTCCCGCTGGAGAAGTTCCCCGCGGGCGTCCGCTCGGCGCTGGAGCTGCTGCCGATCTCCGCGCTCGCCGACGGCCTGCGGCAGGTCCTCCAGCACGGCGCGGCGCTGCCCGGCAAGCCGCTGCTGGTCCTCGCCGCCTGGGCCGTCGCCGGGCTCGCCCTCGCCGCCCGCTTCTTCCGCTGGGAGTGACCCGCATGGCCCTCGCCGACGCCCCCGGCCCCTGCGCGGACGCGGCACCGCTGCCGCGCCGCGTCCCGCTGCCGTCCCTCGGGTCGGTGCCGCCCACCGCGCTCATCCTCGTCGGCATCGTGTCGGTGCAGATGGGCGCGGGGATCGCCAAGCACATGTTCGCGGCGATGTCGCCGAGCGCCGTCGTGCTGCTGCGGCTCGCCACGTCGGCGGCCGTCCTCGCGGTCCTCTGCCGGGGGGCGCTGCGCGCCGAGCTGCGCGGCCGGACGCGCCGCGACCTCGCGATGGTCGCGGGCTTCGGCCTCACCCTCGCGCTGATGAACTTCTCGATCTACCAGTCGTTCCAGCGGATCCCGCTCGGCATGGCGGTCACCGTCGAGTTCCTCGGGCCGCTCGTCGTCGCGATCGCCGGTTCGCGGCGGGCCCGCGACGCGGTGTGGGCGCTGCTGGCGTTCGCCGGCGTCGCGCTGCTCGCGCAGGGCGGCTCCACCGACCTCATCGGCATCGGGTTCGCGCTGCTCGCGGGCGCCGCGTGGGCCGGCTACATCCTGCTGAGCGCCGCCACCGGGCAGCGGTTCTCGGGCACGACGGGCCTCGCGATCGCCAGCGTCGTCGGCGCCGCGGCCGTCGCCCCCGCCGGCATCGCCACCGGCGGGCCGGCCCTGCTCGATCCGCGGCTGCTGCTGCTCGGGCTCGGCGTCGGCCTGCTGTCGTCGGTGGTCCCCTACACGCTGGAGCTGGAGGCGCTGCGGCGGATGCCGCCGCGGCTGTTCAGCATCCTGATGAGCCTGGAGCCCGCCGCCGCGGCGCTGATCGGCCTGGCGCTGCTCGGCGAGGTGCTGTCGGCCCGCCAGTGGGCGGCGATCGGCTGCGTGATCGTCGCCTGCGTCGGCGCGACCTACGGCCGCCGGGAGCCGCCGCGCGCCGCCGAAGGATGACGATCGCGCGCGGCGCGTGGAAGGATCGGGGACGACACCAGCCGAGAGGAGCCACCGTGACCGGTCGGGCCGAGGACCAGATGCTGCCGCCGGAGTTCTTCGAGGCGGGCAACCCGTCCTTCGTGGAACTGCTGCGCGCGCACTCGCCCGAGATGCTGCCGATCAACCGGGTGGGCGGCTCCGCCGCCGACCTGGAGCTGCCGCACGGCACCACCGTCCTCGCCGTCGTGTTCGACGGCGGCGTCATGATGGCGGGCGACCGCCGCGCCACCTCCGGCAACCGGATCGCCTACCGCGAGCTGGACAAGGTGCAGCGCTCCGACGAGCACTCCGTCGTCGCCTTCGCCGGCACTGTCGGCCTCGCCCTGGAGATGGTGCGCCTGTTCCGCGTCGAGCTGGAGCACTACGAGAAGATGGAGGCGGCGCCGCTGTCGCTGCCGGGCAAGGCCCGCCGCCTCGGCGCCGTCGTCCAGGCCAACTTCGCGCAGGCGCTCCAGGGCCTCGCCGTCGTCCCGCTGTTCGCCGGGTACGACACCGGCAAGGGCACCGCGCACATCTACACCTACGACATCACCGGCTCCCCCAGCGAGGCCCGCGACTTCCACGCCGACGGGTCGGGCTCGCCCTACGCCCTCGGCTCCCTGAAGAAGCTGTGGCGCCCCGGCCTGACCGCCGGGCAGGCCGCGCAGGTGTGCGTCCAGGCGCTCTACGACGCCGCCGACGACGACGCGGCGACCGGCGGCCCCGACCGGACCCGCCGGATCTACCCGACGCTCGCCGTCGTCACCGCCGACGGGTCGCGGGTGCTGCCCGAGGCCGAGGTCGCCGAGGTCGTCGAGCAGGTCGTCACCGACCGGTTCGAGCGCCCGGACGGGCCGGTCGCGCCGCTGCGCTGACGGCGCGGCACCGCCGGGGAGTGTCGGACCCGCCTCCTAGACTCGTGCCATGGCACGGGCGAACGACGAGGCTGCGGCCCTCATCCAGGAACTGGCCGATCTGCTGTCCATCACCGGCGGCGACGCCTTCAAGATCAGGGCGTACGAGAAGGCCGCCCGCGCGGTCGCCGGGCACCCCGAGGACATCGCGGGCATGGACCTGGCCGCGCTGAAGCGGATCCCGACGGTCGGCGAGGCCATCGCCAAGAAGCTGCTGGACTACACCGAGACCGGCACGATCCGGCAGGTCGAGGCGCTCCGCGCCGAGATCCCCGCCAGCGTCCGCACCCTGACCGGCGTCCCGGGCCTCGGCCCGAAGAAGGCGCTCCAGCTCTACCGCGAGCTCGGCATCGCGAGCGTCGACGAGCTGGCGGCCGCGCTCGACGAGGGCCGCCTGCACGGCGTGAAGGGCTTCGGGCCGAAGTCGGAGGAGAACATCCGGCACGGTATCGAGGTGCTGCGCCAGAAGGGCGACCGCGTCCTCGTCGGCACCGCCGCCGAGCTCGCCGAGCGCGTCGTCGAGGCGCTGGCGCCGCTCGCCGAGCGGATCGCGCACGCCGGGTCGCTGCGCCGGATGCGCGAGACCATCGGCGACGTCGACGTCCTGGCGGCGTCGGACGACCCGCGGCCGCTGATGGAGGCGTTCACGGCGCTGCCGTTCGTCACCGAGGTCGTCGCGGGCGGCGACAAGAAGACCTCCGTCCGCACCTTCCGCGGCCCCGACATCGACCTGCGGGTCGTCCCGCCCGACTCCTGGGGCGCGGCCCTGCAGTATTTCACCGGCTCGCAGGCCCACAACGTCCGCACCCGCGAGATCGCCGTGCGGGCCGGGCTGAAGCTGTCGGAGTACGGCCTGTTCACCGCCTCGGGCGAGCGCCTGGCGTCCGCGACCGAGGAGGAGGTCTACGGCCGCCTCGGCCTGCCGTGGATCCCGCCGACGCTGCGCGAGGACACCGGCGAGATCGAGGCGGCCCTGAAGGGCGCGCTGCCCGATGTCGTCACGGTCGAGGACATCACCGGCGACCTGCACAGCCACACCGACCTCACCGACGGCCGCGCGTCCCTGGAGGAGATGGTCGAGGCGGCCGCCGCCCGCGGCCTCACCTACTACGCGATCACCGACCACGCGCCCGACCTCGCCATGCACCGCATGACCGACGCCAAGATGCTCGCCCAGCGCGAGCGCGTCCGCGAGCTGCAGAAGGACTACCCCGGCCTCGTCCTGCTGCACGGCACCGAGCTGAACATCGGCCCGGACGGCTCGGTCGACTGGGACGCCGACTTCCTGGCCGGCTTCGACGTCTGCGTCGCCTCCATCCACTCGCACTTCGCCCAGGACCCGGCCGACACGACCCGCCGCCTGATCACCGCCTGCGAGAACCCGCACGTCAACGTCATCGGCCACCCGACGGCCCGCCAGATCGGCCGCCGCGCCCAGGTCCAGGCCGACTGGGACGAGGTCTTCCGCGCCGCCGCCCGCACCGGCACGGCGATGGAGGTCAACTGCTTCCCCGACCGCCTCGACCTGCCCGCCGACCTCATCCGCCGCGCCCTCCGCCTCGGCGTGAAGTTCGCCGTCGACACCGACGCCCATTCCGTCGAGGACATGCGCAACATCCGCTTCGGCGTCGGCACCGCCCAGCGCGGCTGGCTCACCCCCGACGACGTCATCACCACCTGGCCCCTCCCCCGCCTCCGCGACTTCCTCGCCAAGAAGACCACCTGACCGGCGGCCATCGGCCCTCGAAAACCCGTAACGGCGCGTTCCGGATTCTGTACGTTCCGGATGCGGGCACGGCGCCGACCGGCCGGGCACGGCGTGACAGACTGGGGACGTTCGCGGGCGGCGCCCGCGGGCGACACCGCCCTGGAGGACCCATGACCGCCGCTCCGGACTGGCCGTACGGTCCGTACCGCATCGAGGACTTGGACGCGCTCCCCGACGAGGGCGTCCGCCGTGAACTCGTGAACGGATGGATCGTCGTGGCCCCCTGGCCGAGCACCGTGCACGACCACGCCGCCAAGGTGCTGGAGCGCGCCCTCGAGACGAGGCGGCGGCCGCGGCGGGCGCCGACGTCTACGTCAAGGGTCCCCTCGACATCAAGCTGGGCCCGACCTACCGAGTCCCCGACCTCGCCGTGGTGCACGGCCCGGCCGCCCGCGACGCCCGCGCGCGGCGGGCCAGGGCCTACGACGCGGCCGACGTGCTGCTGATCGCCGAGATCGTCTCACCCCGCAGCAGCAGCGAGCGCACCGGCCGGGTCGACAAGGTCTTCGAGTACGCGCAGGCCGGCATTCCCCGGTACTGGCTCATCGACCTGGAACCCGAGCCCTGCGTCGTCGTCCGCGAGCTGGCCGACGACGGCCGGTACCACGTCACGGGCACCTTCACCGCGGACCTCCCGCTCACCGCGACCGGGCCCTTCGCCTGCGAGCTGGACCCGGCCGCCCTCCTCGACTGATCAGGATCCTCCGGTGACCGTGGGGACGGTGGTCTCGTGGGGGGTGCGGTGGGCGTGCATGGTCCAGAGGAGGTCGGCCAGGTCGGCGGGGTCGGCGGCGGGCAGGGCGGGGACGGGTTCGCCGAGGGCCTGGCGGCGCCGGTATTCGGCCTCGTACGGGGTGCCCAGGATGCGGGCGCCGATGTAGAGCGCCGCCACGTGGACGCCCCGGGGGGCGACTTCGGCGGCGAGGGACCGCAGGTAGTGGCGCTGCGCGGCCAGCAGGGTGGGCCAGCCGCTCATGCCGGGCCTCGCCTGGACGGCGGCGGCGCCCTGCGCGGTGAGGACGGCGCCGTCGCCGCGCTCCAGCATGGCGGGCAGGAACGCGCCGACCAGCGCTAGGAGCGTGTCCAGCGTGATCGCCATGCGGTCGTGCAGGAGGTCCGGGGACAGGGCGGTGGCGGGGACGAACGCCGGGTCGGCGGACGGGCCGTAGTAGAGGACCGCCGGGTCACCGACGTGCGCCCGGATCCGTTCGGCGAGCGCCGGCACCTCGTCGGGGCGGCCCAGGTCGGCGGTGATCGGGTGGGCGGTGACGCCGCCGGCGGACAGCTCGCGGGCGAAGGTCTCCAGGGGGTCGCGGCGGCGGGCGACGAGGGCGACGTCGTAGCCCTCCTTCCCGTAGCGGCGGGCGATGGCCCGGCCCACGCCCGGTCCGGCTCCGAAGACTGCGATGGATGTCGTCATGCGCTCAGCCTGCGGCACCGGCCGTGGACGATCCATGGGTGATGATCCTTGTTCCCTTTGCCATCGTCTAACGTGGCGGCATGGACGTCCTGACGGACCTGCTGAACCGCGCCCGCGCGCGGGACGCGCTGGTCCGGCAGCTCGTCCAGCGGCCGCCGTGGGGGGTGGCGTACGAGGACGCGCCGCCGCTGGCCGTCGCGGCCACGCTCGGCGGGCACGCCTGGATCAGCGTCGGGGACGCGGCCCCGGTGCGGCTCGCCACGGGCGACATCGCCCTGGTCACCGCGCCCGGCGGGTACACCGTCACCGACGATCCGGCGACCCCGCCCGGGTTCGTGATCCGCGAGGGCCGCAAGTATCTGCCCGGCGGCGCGCCCGCCGGACCCGCAGCGGTGCGGGCCGGCCGCACCTACGGTGACGGCGCGGCCGGGGCCACCGTCATGCTGCGCGGGGTGTACGAGCTGCACGGCGACGCCGCCGCCCGGCTGCTGGACCTGCTGCCGCCGCTGGCCATCGTCCCGGCGGGGCCGCGCACCCGCGCGCCCCTGGAGCTGCTGTCCGCCGAGGCCGCCCGCGACGAGCCCGGCCAGGACGCCGTCCTCGCCCGGCTGCTGGACCTGGTCCTGGTGATCGCGCTGCGGGCCTGGTGCACCCGGCCCGGGGCGGAACCGCCCGGCTGGTACCGGGCGCTGGCCGATCCGGCGGTCGGCGCGGCGCTGCGGGCCCTGCACGAGGCCCCCGCCCGCCGGTGGACCGTCGCGTCGCTGGCGGCCGAGGCCGGCCTGTCCCGCGCCGCGTTCGCCGGACGCTTCGCCGCCCTCGTCGGGCGGCCGCCGCTCGGCTACCTCACCGACTGGCGCATGAGCGTCGCGGCCGACCTGCTGCGCGACACCCGGCAGACCGTCGCCGCCGTGGCCCGCCAGGTCGGCTACCAGGACCCGTTCGCGTTCAGCGTGGCGTTCAAGCGCGCCCGGGGGCGCAGCCCGTCGGAGTGGCGGGGCGCCTGATCAGGCGGGCTGGGCGGTGCGGTCGACCGGGGGCGCGGCCGGAGCGGCGTCGAGGGCGCCGCGGTCGCGGAGCGCGAACAGCAGCCGCAGGGCCGCGATCCACATCAGGACGGCGCCCAGCATGTGCAGGACGACGAGGGGCGCGGGCACGCCGGTGAAGTACTGGATGTAGCCGACGGCGCCCTGCGCCAGCTCCAGGGCGGCGAGCTCCAGGGCGCGGCGGCGGACGGCGTGCGGGGCGTCGGTGCGGTGCGCCCAGGCCAGGAAGGCGAGGGTGAGGATCACCGTCAGCCAGGCCAGCGAGCCGTGGATGCGGGCGACGTCCTCGATGTCGAACGGCCAGCGCCGCGCCGCGTTGTCCCCGGCGTGCGGGCCGGTGCCGGTGACGACGGTCCCGGCGATCAGGACGGCGCCGGTCGCGGCGGCGAGCGCCCAGGCGAGGCGGCGGAGGCCCGGGGTGACCAGGCGGCGGGCCGGGGCGTCGCCCTCGCCCGAGCGGATCCACAGCGCGACGCAGAAGACCAGCAGCACCGGCGAGACCAGGAAGTGCAGCGAGACCGCCGCCGGGTGCAGGTCGGTGAGGACGACGATGCCGCCGATGACGGCCTGCGCGACGACGCTGAGCGGCTGCGCGGCGGCGAGCCCGACGAGCTCGCGGCGGCGCGGCCGGAGCCGCAGGGCCGCGACGAACACCAGCACGCCGACGGCGAGGACGACGAAGGTGAGCATCCGGTTGCCGAACTCGATCGACATGTTCAGCGCGTGGTGCTCGGGGTTGTGCGTCGGGGTGAGGCTGTCGCCCGAGCAGCGCGGCCAGTCGGGGCAGCCGAGCCCGGACTTGGTGACGCGCACCGCGCCGCCCGTCGCGACGATGCCGGCGTTGCCGATGACACCGAGGAGCGCGAGCAGCCGGAGCGAGGCCGGGGTGGGGCGCCAGACGGCGTGCCACGCGCGGACCAGCGGGTTGCTCGGGGACGACGGGGCGTCGGATCGTTCAGCCACGGCCCCATCGTATGGGCGGGTGCCGGTGACCTCGACGCACCCCCCGCGCAGCCGTGTCCCCGCCCCGTCCCACCCCGTCCCGCCCCACCCCACCCACGACCACCCGGTGACCGGTGGGTCATCTGGGGGCGGGGGGACGGGGTGGGGGTGTCAGTGGTGGGGTGGGTGGAGGAAGCCGGAGGGGCCTTGCGGCGCCCAGGGCGGGGGGACGGACGCCGGGCGCGGCGGGACGCGCAGGAACGCCTGCCGGGCGAGGGCCATCAGGTTGAGCAGCGCGTCGCGGCGGGCGGCGAACCAGTGCGGCTCGGCGTTGTCGCGCTCGACCCGCTTGTGCAGCAGCGACAGCTCGGTCGCGGCGAGCTGGTAGTCCTCCATCGCGCGGGCCGCGGGCTTGCCGCCGACCGACCGCGCCCAGCGGCGCGCGGCCCGCCGGGACGCCAGGGACCGCAGCATCGCCACGTCCTGCGGGGTGACCAGGCCGGTGCCGGCGTACATCGGCAGGTAGCGCTCGATGCGCCGGACGGTGCCCCGGCGCTCCACCAGGATGATCGTGATGAGGGCGCAGAGCAGCACGAAGTCGGCGAGGTAGACGACGATCAGGCCGGCGCCGCCGCCGATGGCGGTGGACCCGTTCCACAGGCCGTGCAGCAGCATCGCGCCGAGCAGCCCGGCGAGGGGCGCGAGGAGCTGGCCGGGGCCGCCGCGCCGGTGGGTGGCGGCGTAGGCGACGCCGAGGCCGGTCATCGAGGTGAACAGCGGGTGGGAGAACGGCGCGACGAGGCCGCGCAGGATGAACACCGCCTGGAGCTGCTGCGCGCCGCCCTCCTCGAACGCGCGCATGTAGTAGGTGATGTTCTCCATCATCGCGAAGCCGAGGCCGACCATGCAGGCGTAGACGACGCCGTCGGCGAACCCGTCGATCTCGTTGCGGCGCCACCAGAGCAGCCCGAACAGCACCGCGCCCTTCAGCGACTCCTCGATCACCGGGGCGCCGAAGGTGGCGCTGACGAAGTGCCCCTTGGTCTCCCCGAAGATCGGGACGGTCACGTACAGCAGCCCGAGGGTGTTCAGCACGAGCGCGACGAGGACGGCGACGCCCGCGCCCCACAGGAACGAGAACACCAGGACGCGCGGCGGCTCGGGCTCCATCCGGTCGACGGCGAGCACCAGCGCGACCAGCATCGGGATCGGCAGGATCGCCAGGATCGCCCCGACCCAGAAGCCGGCGCCGCCCGACAGGGCGTCCAGGGCGAGCGCCAGCACGATGCAGAGGGAGGAGACCAGGACCCCGGCGATCAGGGCCACCGGGGGACGCCCCGGGGTCCGGCCGTCCAGTACCGCCTGGGGATCAACGAGCGCCATGCCCCGAGCGTAACGGCCGGACGGCCGCCGCGCCCGGTGCGGCGGGCCCGTGCCGCGGGCTCAGTGCAGCAGCGGGTCGATCGCGACGACGGTGAACAGCAGCGCCAGGTACACGTTCGACAGGTGGAAGAACCGCATCGGCCGGAGCTGGACGCCGGTGACGCCGGCCCGCACCGCCTTCAGCAGCCGGTGCCCCTCGGCCAGGAACACCGCGCCGAGGACGACGGCGGCGACCCCGTACACCGGGCTCATCCCGGCGACCGGCCAGAGCAGCAGCGAGCAGGCGACGGTGGCGTAGGTGTAGGCCAGGCTCTCGGTGACGACGCGGCGCTCGGTCGCGACGACCGGCAGCATCGGGACCTTGGCGACCGCGTAGTCCTCGCGGTAGCGCATGGCGAGCGTCCAGGTGTGCGGCGGCGTCCAGAGGAACACCACGCCGAACAGCACCAGCGGCGTCCAGGCGAGCGACCCCGTGATCGCCGCCCAGCCGATCATCACGGGCATGCAGCCCGCGATGCCGCCCCACACCACGTTCTGCGACGTGCGGCGCTTCAGCAGCAGCGAGTACACGAAGATGTAGAACAGGATCGCGAACAGCGACATCGCGGCCGCGAGGACGTTGACGGCGAGCCCGAACCCGACGGTCGACACGGTGGCGAGCGTCACACCGAACACCAGGGCGCGGCCCGGCAGCACCTGCGCGCGGGCGAGCGGCCGGCGGCGGGTGCGGCGCATCTTGGCGTCGATGTCGCGGTCGATGTAGCAGTTGATGGCGTTGGCGGCGCCGGCCGACATCGTCCCGAAGGCCAGCGTCAGCAGGACCGTCGAGAGCGGCGGCACACCCTTGGCGGCCAGGAACATCACCGGGATGGTGGTGATCAGGAGCAGCTCGATGACGCGCGGCTTGGTGAGCGCCACGTAGGCGCGCAGGCTCGCGGCGATCGGCCGGCGTCCGGCCACCGGCTCGGGTGGGACGACGGCCGGTGCCCCCGGCACCTGGTCGTCGAGGTCGATCCCGAGCTTGTTACTGAGCACCGTCACAATCGGGTCCACGTTCGAGTAGGGAGAAGTAGGCCGCGCACCATCGGAATGGTCCCCCGCGGATGGATCACGCCGTCGCCGGCCGGCGGGCCGGGTCTTGGTTCCAGGACTGGTCGCAGCCGCTGCGCGCGACCGCGTCATCACTGTAGTCCGCCCCCCGCCGGGGTCGAGCACCGGGGCACCGGACGCGCCGGGCCGGCCGTCCGGGAGGGGGGACGCGCGCGCCCCCGGAGGCCGCCCCGGACGGGGAGGGGCGGGCTCCCCCGACACTTCACCCGGGCGAGGGGTTAGCCCTGGAAACGTCAGGGCAAGGGTCGGGTTGTGCGGCCGGTGGCGGTGCTCCGCGGTTCGATAGGCTCGCCCGCGGTCCCGGCGCCTTCCGGCCGGGCCGTCGAGCGGCGTCGTTCGGGGCACGGGCGCCGAGCCCGCCCGCGGGGACGCGGCTCGCCGAATACAGGGAAGACCTGCGGCGCGCGCCGCGTTGCGGATCATGTGGCCGCGATGCCCGGCGCGCGCCGACCGATATTGGCTGCAGAAGCGGTTCGAGAGGAGCCTGGCGTTCCGTGAGTGGGGACAACAGCACGTTCAAGTGGTCCGAGCTGGACCGGAAGGCGACGGACGTGGTCCGCGCGCTCGCCATGGACGCGGTCGAGGAGGCGGGCTCGGGCCACCCCGGGACCGCGATGAGCCTCGCGCCCGCGGCCTACCTGCTGTTCCAGCGTTTCCTGAAGCACGACCCGACCGACCCGGACTGGGCCGGCCGCGACCGGTTCGTCCTGTCGGCCGGTCACTCCAGCCTGACCCTCTACATCCAGCTGTACCTGTCGGGGTACCCGCTGACGCTGGACGACCTGAAGTCGCTGCGCAAGTGGGGCAGCCTCACCCCGGGGCACCCCGAGCACGGGCACACCGCCGGGGTGGAGACCACCACCGGCCCGCTCGGGCAGGGCCTCGGCAACGCCGTCGGCATGGCGATGGCCGCGCGCCGCGAGCGGGGCCTGTTCGACCCCGACGCCGCCGCGGGCGCGTCGCCGTTCGACCACACCATCTGGGCGATCGCCTCCGACGGCGACATCGAGGAGGGCATCAGCCACGAGGCGAGCGCCCTGGCCGCCCACCAGCGCCTCGGCAACCTCGTGGTGATCTACGACGACAACCACATCTCGATCGAGGACGACACCCTCATCGCCAAGTCCGAGGACGTGGCGGCCCGCTACGAGGCCTACGGCTGGGACGTCCACCACGTGGACTGGACCCGCGACGGCGACTACAGCGAGAACGTCGAGGAGCTCGCCGCGGCGCTGGAGGCGGCCCGCGCGGAGACCGGGCGCCCGTCGTTCATCGCGCTGCGCACCGTCATCGGCTGGCCGGCGCCGAACAAGAAGGACACCGGCAAGATCCACGGCTCGGCGCTCGGCGCCGACGAGGTCGCCGCCACCAAGAAGATCCTCGGGATGGACCCGGGCAAGTCGTTCGTGGTGCCCGAGGAGGTCCTCGCGCACGCCCGCGAGGTGTCCGACCGCGGCCGCGCGGCGCACGCCGAGTGGGAGAAGGGCTACCTGGCCTGGCGCGAGGCCAACCCCGAGCGCGCCGCCGAGTACGACCGGATCGCCAAGCGCGAGCTGCCGGCGGGATGGACGTCGGCGCTGCCGGAGTTCGAGGCGGGCAAGGACGTCGCGACGCGCGCCGCGTCCGGCGACGTGCTGAGCGCGCTCGCGCCGGTGCTGCCGGAGCTGTGGGGCGGGTCGGCCGACCTCGCCGAGAGCAACAACACCACGATGAAGGGCGAGCCGTCCTTCATCCCCGAGGAGTTCCAGACCAAGGACTTCCCGGGCGGCCCCTACGGGCGCACGCTGCACTTCGGCATCCGCGAGCACGCCATGGGCTCGATCCTCAACGGCATCGCGCTGCACGGCGGCACCCGCCCCTACGGCGGCACGTTCCTGGTGTTCAGCGACTACATGCGCCCGGCGGTGCGGCTCGCCGCGCTGATGAAGCTGCCGGTCACCTACGTGTGGACGCACGACTCGATCGGCCTCGGCGAGGACGGCCCGACGCACCAGCCGGTCGAGCACCTGTGGGCGCTGCGCGCCATCCCCGGCCTCGACGTCGTCCGGCCCGCGGACGCCAACGAGACGGCCGTCGCCTGGCGCACCGTGCTGGAGCACACCGACCGACCGGCCGGCCTCGCGCTCACCCGGCAGAAGCTGCCGACGGTCGCGCGCGGCGCGGGCGGCCTGGCGTCCGCCGAGGGCGCCGCCAAGGGCGGCTACACGCTGGCCGACGCCTCCAACGGGCAGCCGAAGGTGATCATCATCGCCACCGGCAGCGAGGTGCAGCTGGCGCTCGCGGCCCGCGAGACGCTGGAGGGCGAGGGCACCCCGACGCGCGTCGTGTCGATGCCGTGCGTGGAGTGGTTCGAGGAGCAGGACGACGCCTACCGGCAGCAGGTGCTGCCGCCTGCGGTGAAGGCCCGCGTCTCGGTCGAGGCCGGCATCGCGCTCGGCTGGCGCTCCTACGTCGGCGACCACGGCCAGTCCGTGAGCCTGGAGCACTTCGGTGCCTCCGCCGACTACAAGACGCTGTACGAGCAGTTCGGCATCACCGCCGAACGCGTCGTCGCGGCCGCCAAGTCCAGCCTGATCAAGGCGGGCGTGGACGACGCCGGCCAGGGCTCCACCACCGGGAACTGACGACGGCTTTCCGTCATACCCCCGTCCGCGGCGGGTACCGCGGACCCCATAGGAGGATGCGATGAGCGAGGCATTGAAGAAGCTGTCCGGCGAGGGCGTGTCCATCTGGCTGGACGACATCAGCCGCGAGCGGCTGCGGACGGGGAACCTGGAGCGGCTGGTCGAGGACAAGGAGGTGGTCGGGGTCACCTCGAACCCGACCATCTTCGCCAAGGCGCTGTCCAAGGGCGACGCCTACGACGGGCAGGTGCGCGACCTGGCGGTCCGCGGCGTCGACGTGGAGGAGGCCGTGCGGGCCATCACCACCTACGACATCCGCTGGGGCGCCGACGTGCTGCGCGGCGTGTACGACCGCACCGGCGGCCTGGACGGCCGGGTGTCGATCGAGGTCGACCCGCGGCTGGCGCACGACACCGAGAAGACCACCGCCGAGGCCAAGGCCCTGTGGTGGATGGTGGACCGGCCGAACGTCTACATCAAGATCCCGGCGACCGAGGCGGGGCTGCCGTCGATCACCGCGGCGATCGCCGAGGGGATCAGCGTGAACGTCACCCTGATCTTCTCGCTGGAGCGCTACGGCAAGGTCATCGACGCCTACTTCGAGGGGCTGGAGCAGGCCCGCGCGGCGGGCCGCGACCTCACCCGGATCTCCTCGGTGGCGTCGTTCTTCGTCAGCCGGGTCGACACCGAGATCGACAAGCGGCTCGACAAGGCGGGCTCGGACGCGGCGAAGGCGCTGCGCTCCAAGGCCGGCGTCGCCAACGCCCGCCTGGCCTACAAGCTGTACGAGGAGAAGTTCGCCTCGGACCGCTGGCAGGCGCTGAAGGACGCGGGCGCCCGCCCGCAGCGGCCGCTGTGGGCCTCCACCGGCGTGAAGGACCCGAACCTGCCCGACACGCTGTACGTGGACCAGCTCGTCGCGCCCGGCACCGTCAACACGATGCCGGAGGCGACGCTGGACGCCGAGGCCGACCACGGGAACCCGACCGGCGACACCGTCACCCCGAACTACGCCGACGCGCAGGCCCACATGGACGCCCTCAAGGACGCCGGCGTGGACTACGACGACGTGGTGAGGGTGCTGGAGGAGGAGGGCGTCGAGAAGTTCGAGCAGTCCTGGAAGGAGCTGCTGGACACCGTCGACGGCGAGCTGAAGAGCAAGGCCGGCGCGTGACGTCGGTGGTGACCGCCGGCGGCGTGTCGGTCACCGTGCGCGGCAGCGCCGTCGAGGAGGGCGAGACGGTCCTGGACCGGCTCGTCGGCGACGGCGCGCCGCGCTCGCTCGCGGCGGGCACCACCACCCTGTGGGGGCCGGACGCCGCGCCGCTCGCGGCGCGGCGCCTCGGCTGGCTCGGCCTGCCCGAGTCCGCGCGCCCGCTCGCCCGGCGGCTCGCCGGGCGGGCGGGCGCCGCCCGGGGCGCGGGCCTGGACCGCGTCGTGCTGATCGCGGTCGGCGGCCCGGCGGCCGCCGCCGAGGTCATCGCCCGCTCGGCGGGCGCGCCCCTCACCGTCCTCGACAGCACCGACCCGCAGCGGGCCGCGGCGGTGCTCGCCGAGGCCCCGGCGCGGACGCTCGTCGTCGTCGCCGACAAGGCGGGCGATTCGCTGGAGGTGGACGCGCTCCGCCGCGTCGCCGAACGCGCCCTGTGGGAGGCCGGGGTCGGCGACCCGGCCGCCCGCTTCGTCGTCGTCACCGACCCGGGGACGCCGCTGGAGGCGCTCGCCGCCGACTCGGGCTACGAGGTGGAGCACACCGACCCCGAGACCGGCGACCGGTTCGCCGCGCTCGACGCCTCGGCGCTCGTCCCGGCCGCGCTCGCGGGCGTGGACGTGACGCGCCTGCTGGACGAGGCGGCCGCGCTGCTGCCGGCCCTCGCCCAGCCCTACGACAACCCCCCGCTCGTGCTCGGCGCGGCCCTCGCCTCCAGCGCCCTGGCGGGACGCGACAAGGTGGTCCTGGCCGACCAGGGCTCGGGCCTGCCGGGCCTCGGCTCCTGGGTCGAGCAGCTGCTGAGCGGCGCGCTCGGCAAGGACGGCCGCGGCGTGCTGCCGGTCGCGCTCGACGACGTCGACGACCCGGGCTTCGAGCTCACCCCCGGGATGCGGCGGATCGTCCTCGGGTCGCGCCCCGACGAGCCGGGCGCGGGCCGCGAGGCGGGCGCCAGCGTCGCCGGGCCGCTCGGCGCGCAGTTCCTCATGTGGGAGTACGCGGCCGCGATCGCGGCCCGGGTGCTCGGGGTGAACCCCTTCGACGCCCCGAACACCGCCGAGTCCGCCGACAGCGCGCTCGCGCTGCTGCGGCCCGAGGAGGGCGCCGCCCCCACGGTGATCGTCCGCCCTCCCCTGCTGGCCTTCGGCGCCGTCCAGGTGCACGGCCCGGACGACCTGCTGGACGGCGCCAAGGAGCTGCCGGACGTGCTGGACGCCCTGCTGGACGCGGCGCCCGACGACGGCTACCTCGCGGTGCTGGCCTACCTGGACCGCCACGGCGACGCGCCGGTGGCCGCGCTGCGGGCGCGGCTCGCCTCGCGGGCCCGGCGGATCCGGCGGAACGCGGTGCCGGTGACGTTCGGGTGGGCGCCGCAGGCGCTGCACGGCGCCGGCCAGTTCCACAAGGGCGGGCCGCAGACCGGGGTGTTCCTGCAGCTCACCGGCGACACCGAGGCGGAGCTGCCGGTGCCGGGGCGGCCCTACAGCCTGCGGGAGCTGCAGCTCGCGCAGGCGTTCGGCGACCTGCGGGTGCTGCGCTCGCGCGGCCGGCCCGCCGTCCGCCTGCACCTCACCGACCGGGCCGCGGGCATTCGGCAGCTCCTTGACGCCCTGCCGGAATGACCGTTCGCACCGCTGTCACCAGAAGATCGCCCAGAAGGTCGCGGATGCCGCTCGACTCCTGGAACGATGGGGGCGGGAGGAACGGTGTCCGGATACGACGTACTGACGCGCGGCGACGTGCTGCACGCGGCCCTGCAGGCCCGCGACTACCTCGTGGGCTGCGGCGTGCCCGGCGCCCTCGCCGGCAAGGATCCGCGCCTGTGGGGGCGGCGCGCGGTGGACCACAGCAGGCTCGGCTGGCTCGACCTGCCGGCGGCCTCGCGCGGCCTGCTGGAGCAGATCGACGGCCTGGTCGCCGAGACCCGCTACTCGGGCCTGGACCACATCGTGCTGATCGGGGTGGGCGCCGAGGCGCTCGCCGCGCAGGCGATCATGGAGGGGCGGCCGGCCGGCGCCGCCGCCCCGGCGGGCGAGCTCACCGTCCTGGACGGCGCCGACACCGCCGCGCTGGACCTGGCGCTGGAGCGCCTGGACCGCACCCTGGTGGTGCTGTCCAGCAAGGCCGGCGTGTCCCTGGAGGGCGACGCCTACCGGCGCATCTTCACCGCGGCGTTCCGCGAGCACGGCCTGTCCGAGCGGGAGATCGCCGGGCGGTTCCTGGTCGTCACCGACCACGGCAGCCCGCTGCACGACTTCGCCCGCCAGTGCGGGTACCGGGTCGGGCTCACCGACCCCTACCTGCCGGGGCACTTCGGGGCGCTGTCGGCCTACGGGCTCGTCCCGGCGCTGCTCGCGGGCGCCGACGTGCACCGGCTGCTGGACGAGGCCGAGGCGCTGCTGCCGTCGCTGGCGCGGGCCGAGGACAACCCCGGGCTGCTGCTCGGCGCGATCCTCGGCGGCTGCGCGCAGCAGGGCGGCGGCGGCGCGGCCCGCGACAAGGTGGTGCTGCGCGAGGCGGGCCGCGGCAGCGCCCTCACCGACTGGATCGCCCAGCTGCTCGCCGTCGGCACCGGCAAGCGGGGCCGCGGCGTGCTGCCGTTCGCGCCGCCCGGCGTCCCGCAGGAGCTGCCCGACGTGCACGGCATCGCGATCAACCCGGGCGCGGCGGCGCCCGCCGAGGCCGACACCTCGCTGTGGGCGCCGCTCGGCGCGCAGTTCCTGCTGTGGGAGTACGCGACCGCCGTCACCGGCTGGCTGCTCGGCGTGAACCCGTTCGAGGCGGGCGGCACCAGCGTCCAGGAGGCCGAGGACGACGCGGCCACGCTGCTCCGTGACGCGGCGGGCGGGCCCCTCGACGAGGGCCGGCCGGCGTTCGTCGACGGCGGCATCGAGGTGCACGCCGACCTCGGCCAGCCCGTCGGCGGCGACCTCGCCGCCGTGCTGGCGGGCCTGCTGGACCGCGTCCCGGGCACCGGCTACCTGTCGGTGGTGTCCTACCTGTCGGGCGAGTTCTCCGGCCGCTACCTGGCGCCCGCGCTCGCCCGCGGCGCGCACCGGCCCGTCTGCTACGGCGCCGGCCCCGGCTACCTGCACGCGACCGGCCCGGTGCACAAGGACGGACCGGGCACCGGCGCGTTCCTGGTGGTCACCGGCGACGCCCCCGACGGCGGGGCCGGCGACCGCCCCGTCCCGGGCCGCCCCTACGGGCTGGCGCGGCTCCAGCTCGCGCGCGGCCTCGCCGAGGTGCGGGCGCTCCGCGAGCGGGGCCTGCCCGTCGTCCGGCTGCACCTGCGGGATCCGGCCGGGGGCGTCGGGCGCCTCGCGGAGGTGGTCCGCTCGGTGTCCCTGTCGATGTCGTCGCCGTCCGCCCGGCCGTGACCGGTTTCACCTCGGTCGTCGCCGGCGGGACGACCATCACGGCGCGCGGCGCGGTCCGCGACGCCGCCGAGCGGGTGCTCGGGCGGCTCTGGATCGACCGGGTGCCGGCCCGCCTCGCCGCCGAGGACGCCGACCTGTGGCCCGCGTCGGCGGGCCGCGACGACGGCCCGCTCTGCCGGCCCGCCCGGCCGGGCCCGTCGCGGGCGCTGCTGGAGCGCCTGGCCGGGCTGCGCGCCGAGACCGCCGCGGCGGGCCTCACCGAGGTCGCCTTCGCCGGTCCGCGCACGGCCGCGGCCGCCGTTGGCCTCGCCGTCCGCGGCTTCTCCGACGGGACGGGGGCGCCGCCGGCGTCGCTGGAGGGCGGCGACCCGGGCCCGGTGGCCCGCCTGGCCGCCGATCCCGCGCGCCTCGCCCGGACGGCCGTCGTGCTGGGCGGGAACGATCCAGTCCTCGGCGAGGTCCGCGACCGGCTCACCGACCGGCTCACCGCGGCGGGCCTCGCGCCCGGGGAGGCCGCCGCGCGGTTCGTCGTCGTGGCGCCGCCCGGCTCGGACGCGGCCGAGGACGCCGCCGAGCGCGGCCACCGGTTCGTCCCCGCGCCCGCGCCGACGGCGTTCGGGGCGCTGTCGCCCTACGCGCTCGTCCCGGCCGCGCTCGCGGGCGCGGACGTGGCGGCGCTGCTGGACGAGGCGGCCGCGGTGCTGCCCGCGCTCGCCCGCCCGGAGAACAACCCCGGCCTCGTCCTCGGCGCGATCCTCGGCGGCGCCGCCCGCGCCGGCCGCGAGACGGTCGTGCTGGACGGCTTCCGGGCGGCGCCGCCCGCCCTGGCCGACTGGATCGGCGTGCTGCTGCAGGAGAGCACCGGCGGCCGGTTGCGGCCGCTCGTGCAGTACGGCGGCGTCCCGGTGCTGCCGGGCGACGACGTGTTCCTGCTGACGCTGGACGGGCGCCCCCACCAGGACGACGCGACGGTCTCCGGGCCGCTCGCCGCCCAGCTGGTGGTGTGGGAGCACGCCGCCGCGGTGGCCGCCTACCTGCTCGGCGGCGACCCGCTGGCGCCCGCGCGGGCCGGCCCGGAGGCGGCCGGCGCCGAGCGCGCCGCGCCGCTGTTCACCGAGGGGGCGGGCGCCACGATGGTGGAGATCCGCACCGCCGACCCCGGCCTGACCGGGGCGAGCGACCTCAGCGACCTGTTCGCGCTGCTCGCCGGCCGGGCGTCCGCCGACGGGCCGCTGTCGGTCGCGGCGTTCCTCGACGCCGACCCGGTGCGCGGCGAGGGCGCGCAGGTGCGCAGGCTGGCCGCGGTGCTGGCGGCGCGGGCCGCCCGCCCCGTGACCGTGGCCTGGGGTTGCCGTTGCCCGGCCATCGGGAATGATCTCCGCGAGAAGGGCGTATACCTGGTGCTGTCCGGCGACGTGTGGTCCGGCGGCGCCCGCCGGACCGGCGGCGGCGGGGACCGCGGCGGCCCGGTGGGGGCGCGGCGGTTCGCGCGGGCGGCGGGTGCGGCCCGCGCCGCGCACGCCGCCGGGCGGCCGGTGGCGTGGCTGCACCTGCGCGACCGGCGCGCCGGGCTCGCCCGGCTCCTGGACTCGGCGCGGTCGGGAGAATGAAATGCTCGCAGTGCGGCGCCGCACGTGGCGCCGCATGTGGCACCACGCGTGGCACGACAGCGTGATAGCGGACGGAAAGCGTGGGCACAGGACCCACGGACGAGATGCTGAGAATGGGAAAGAGGGGGCGCCCACGTGAGCGACACACCCAATCCGCTCCGGGATCCCCGGGACAAGCGGCTACCGCGCGTGGCAGGGCCGAGCGTGCTCGTGCTGTTCGGCGTCACCGGGGACCTGTCGCGCAAGAAGCTCCTGCCCGCCATCTACGACCTGGCCAACCGCGGGCTGCTGCCGCCGGGCTTCTCCCTGGTCGGGTTCGCCCGCCGCGACTGGGACCACCAGGACTTCCGCCAGATCGCCTACGACGCGGTCAAGGAGCACGCCCGCACCCCCTTCCGCGAGGACGTGTGGACGCACCTGGCCGAGGGGATGCACTTCGTCCCCGGCGAGTTCGACGACCCCGGCGCGTTCGAGGCCCTGGCGATGGCGGTCAAGGAGCTGGACACCAGCCGCGGCACCGGCGGGAACTACGCCTTCTACCTGTCGATCCCGCCCAAGTTCTTCCCCCAGGTCATCGAGCAGCTCCAGGCGAGCGGCCTGGCCGACCGCGACAACGGCCACGGCGGGTTCCGCCGGGTCGTCATCGAGAAGCCGTTCGGGCACGACCTGACGAGCGCGCTGGAGCTGAACGAGACGGTGCACCGCGTCTTCCCCGAGGAGTCGATCTTCCGGATCGACCACTACCTCGGCAAGGAGACGGTGCAGAACATCCTGGCGCTGCGGTTCGCCAACACGATGTGGGAGCCGATCTGGAACCGCGGCTACGTCGACCACGTGCAGATCACCATGGCCGAGGACATCGGCATCGGCGGCCGCGCGGGCTACTACGACGGGATCGGCGCCGCCCGCGACGTCATCCAGAACCACCTGCTGCAGCTCCTCGCGCTCACCGCGATGGAGGAGCCGACGTCCTTCAGCGCCGAGTCGGTGCGCGCCGAGAAGGCCAAGATCCTGTCGTCGGTGCGGCTGCCCGAGGACCTGGCCGCCAGCACCGCGCACGGGCAGTACGCGGCGGGCTGGCAGGGCGGCGTGAAGGTCAAGGGGTACCTGGAGGAGGACGGCATCCCGGCCGACTCCCGCACCGAGACCTACGCCGCGATCAAGCTGGAGATCGACAACCGGCGGTGGGCGGGCGTCCCGTTCTACCTGCGCACCGGCAAGCGGCTCTCGCGCCGCGTCTCGGAGGTCGCGCTGATCTTCCAGAAGGCGCCGCACCTGCCGTTCTCCCAGACCGACACCGAGGAGCTCGGGCAGAACGCCCTGGTCATGCGGGTGCAGCCGGACGAGGGCATCACCGTGCGGTTCGGGTCCAAGGTGCCCGGCACCGCGATGGAGATCCGCGACGTCAGCATGGACTTCGCCTACGGCGAGTCGTTCACCGAGTCCTCCCCCGAGGCGTACGAGCGGCTGCTGCTGGACGTGCTCATCGGCGACCCGCCGCTGTTCCCGCGGCAGGAGGAGGTCGAGCTGTCCTGGAAGATCCTCGACCCGATCGAGGAGTACTGGGCGTCGCGCAAGAAGGTCGACCAGTACAAGTCCGGCGGCTACGGCCCGGCCAGCGCCGACGACCTCATGGCCCGCGACGGCCGCGCCTGGAGGCGACTCTAAGAATGAACATCGACCTCACCGACACCACGACGCGCCGCATCCAGGACGCGCTCACCCAGGCCCGCCACCTCATGGGCGGCCCGGCGGTCGGCATGGTGCTCACCCTGATCATCGTGACCGACGAGTCGGCGCAGTACGACGCGGTGCGCGCGGCGACCGAGGCGGCCCGCGAGCACCCCTGCCGGGTGCTCACCGTGATCAGCCGGGACGCCCGCGGCAGCTCCTCGCGGCTGGACGCCGAGATCCGGATGGGCGAGACCGGCCCCGGCGAGACGGTGCTGCTCCGCATGTACGGGCCGCTCGCCGAGCACGCCGACTCGGTCGTCGTGCCGCTGCTCATGCCCGACACGCCCGTCGTCACCTGGTGGCCGGGCGGCAAGGTGCCGAAGTCGCCGGCCGGGGACCCGCTCGGGGCGCTCGCCGCGCGCCGCGTCACCGACTCCTATGCCGCCCGCGACCGGCTCGGCACCCTGGTCCGGCTCGCCGAGGACTACCACCCGGGCGACACCGACTTCTCCTGGACCCGGCTCACCTCGTGGCGGACGCTGCTGGCCGCCACCCTGGACCAGCCGACCGCCGAGGTCACCGGCGGCACGGTGTCCGGCGAGCCCGACAGCCCGAGCGCCGAGCTGCTGGCGGCGTGGCTGTCGGTCCGGCTCGGCGTCGCGGTCGGCCGCGAGGTGTCCGACGGGCCCGGCATCACCGGCGTCGTCCTGCGCACCAAGGACGGCGACGTCGCGATCTCGCGCCCGGACGGGCGGGTCGCGACGCTGGCGCGGCCCGGGCAGCCCGACCGGCAGGTGGCGCTGCTGCGCCGCCCGCTGTCGGACCTGCTCGCCGAGGAGCTGCGGCGCCTCGACCCCGACGAGGTGTACGAGGACGCCGCCAAGAAGTTCGCCAAGCAGCAGGCCGCCGGGGGCTCCGCCGAGGCGGCTCCCGAGGAGAAGCCGAAGCCGGCCCCGCGGAAGGCGGCCGGCGGCGGGGAGGGCAAGAAGTGACGCCGCCGCAGGTGGTGGTCCACCAGGACCAGAAGCTGCTCGCGCAGGCCGTCGCCGACCGCCTCGTCACCCGGATCGTGGAGGCGCAGGCCGACCGCGGCTCGGCGTCGGTCGTGCTGACCGGCGGCGGCGTCGGGACGGCGGTGCTCGCCGAGCTGAACGCCCTCGGGGCGCGCGACGCCATCGACTGGGGCCGCCTCGACGTCTGGTGGGGCGACGAGCGGTTCCTGCCGGCCGGCGACGAGGAGCGCAACGAGACGGGCGCGCGCGGCGCGCTGCTCGACCACGTGCCGCTGGACCCGGCGCGGGTGCACGCGATGGGCGCGTCCGACGGCCCCGACGGCGACGACCCGGAGGCGGCCGCCGAGCGGTACGCCGCCGAGCTGCGCGCCGCCGCCCGTCCCGAGGACCACGGGCCGGCGCCGCGCTTCGACGTGGTGCTGCTCGGCATCGGCCCCGACGCGCACGTGGCGTCGCTGTTCCCCGAGCTGCCCGCGCTGCGCGAGGAGGAGCGGACGGTGGTGGCGGTGCACGGGTCGCCGAAGCCGCCGCCGGTGCGGATCTCGCTGACGTTCCCGGCGATCCGGGCGGCCGAGGAGGTCTGGGTGCTCGCCTCCGGGGAGTCCAAGGCGCAGGCCGTGCGGCTCGCCCTCGACCCCGAGGCCGGGCCGCTGCAGGTCCCGGCGGCCGGGGCGCGGGGCCGCCGGGCCACGGTGTTCCTGCTCGACCGGGCGGCGGCCGCCGAGCTGCCGCCGGGCCTGGAGCGCATCGCCTCCCCGTGACGCCCGCCCGGCCTCGCGCATCCGACGTCGCAGGGCCGTTCCCCCGTCCGCCGCATACTCTGGCGGGCGGGGGAACACCTTTTGACGGGCATCCGACGCGCACGACCGGAGGAGGTTCCACGGTGCCGACGGTACGGACGATGAGGGCGGGGACGGCGGTCTCCGGAGCGGTCCTGCTGGCGCTCGCCGGCTGCTCGTCGGGAGGCGGCGGCACGGGCGGCAAGAACGGCGGGGACGGCGGCAAGGACGCCGCGACTCCCCCGGCGATCACCCCGGCGAACGGGAGCAAGGACGTGGCGCCCGACCAGCCGGTCACCGTCAAGGCCGCCAAGGGCAGGCTCGCGTCCGTCACGCTCGCCGACGCCAAGGGCGCCGAGGCCGAGGGCGCCCTCGCCGCCGACGGCGCGTCCTGGCGGACCTCCTGGGGCCTCAAGCCCGCCACCACCTACACCCTGACGGCCAGGGCCGCGGACGGCGGCACGGCCACCTCGACGTTCACCACCCTGGCGCCCCGCAAGAAGCTGGAGAGCGGCATGGCGCCGCTGGAGGGCGACACGGTGGGCGTCGGCATCCCGGTGCAGCTCATGCTGTCGCGGCCGGTGGCGACCAAGGAGGCCCGCGCCGCCGTCGAGCGGTCGCTGGAGGTCCGGATGTCGCAGCCCGTCCCGGGCGCCTGGAACTGGATCAGTGACCGCGAGGTCGACTTCCGGCCGCGCGAGTACTGGCCGACCGGGCAGAAGGTGCAGGTCGTCGCCCATCTCGCCGGAGTGAAGGTCGCCGACGGCGTGTACGGCACCAAGGACCGCTCGCTGAGCTTCACCGTCGGGCCGCGCCACGTCACCACCGTGTCGGCGAAGCGGCACGAGGCGAAGGTCACCGACGGCGGCCGGGTGGTCCGGACGATGAAGGTCAGCCTCGGCAAGCCCGGCGACGACAGCTACACCGGCGTCATGATCGCCCAGGAGAAGGCCGCGAACATCGTCATGGACTCGGCCACCACCGGCGACCCCGGCGCCTACCGCATCCCCACCAAGTGGAACGTCCGCCTCACCTACAGCGGCACGTTCGTGCACGCGGCGCCCTGGTCCACCGGCGCGCAGGGCAACTCCAACGTCAGCCACGGCTGCGTGAACGCCTCGCCGAGCGACGCCAAGTGGTTCTACGAGTTCACCAACAAGGGCGACATCATCGAGATCACCGGGACGTCCCGGAAGCTGAGGTTCGGCAACGGCCCAACGCCGTGGGCGGTGTCGTGGGAGACCTGGCTCCAGGGCAGCGCCCTCGGCCGGCCCGTGACGCCCGGGAGACTCTGACCGGCCGCCGACCGGTCCATCCTTTAATGTGACGGTGTGGACCTGCGGCGCGCGGCGCACGATCTCGGCCTCCTCGGTGCGGCGGCGGTGATCGGGGCCGTCATGCTCGAAGGCGCCCGCGAGAGCTTCCCCGAGCACGAGCAGCCGTCCGTCGTCCGCGACGTCGCCATCGGGGCGGTCGCCATCCTCGCCGTGACGCTGTACCGGCGCCGGCGGCCGGTCGGGACGGCGCTGCTCGGCACCGCGCTCAGCCTGCTGTCGGGCCTCGCGATGGGCGCCATGGCGGTCGGGCTGTTCGCGGTCGGGGTGCACCGCTCGTGGCGGGCGACCCTCGCGGTCGCCGCGCTGGACTGCGCGTTCGTCACCGTGACGTTCCTGCTCGCGCCGATGGCCGATCCGGGCGAGCGGCTGTCGTCGATCGTGGTGTTCGTGCTCGCCCTGGTGGTGATCGCCTCGCTCGGGATGCTGCTGCGGTCGCGGCGGGCGCTCATCGCCTCGCTCGCCGAGCGCGCCCGCCAGGCCGAGGAGAGCCAGCGGCTGCGGGTGGAGGAGGCGCGGCTGCTGGAGCGCGAGCGGATCGCCCGCGAGATGCACGACGTGCTCGCCCACCGCATCTCGCTGCTCGCCGTCCAGGCGGGCGCGCTGGAGTTCGGCGCGGACGCCACCGAGCGCCAGCGCGCGGCGGCCGGGGTGATCCGGCGCGGCGCCCACGACGCGATGGAGGACCTGCGGCTCGTCATCGGGGTGCTGCGCAGCGGCGGCGGCGACGTCCCCGAGCCGCCGCAGCCGAGCCTCGCCGACGTTCCCGCGCTCGTCGACCAGTCGCGGGCGGCGGGCGCCCGCGTGGACCTGGCCGACCGGGTCCCCCGCGCCGCCGACGTCCCGCAGGTGATCGGCCGGCACGCCTACCGGATCGTGCAGGAGGGCCTCACCAACGCCCGCAGGCACGCCCCGGGCGCGCCCGTCAGCGTCGTCCTGGAGCTGGACGCCGCCGGGCTGCGCGTCGAGGTCGCCAACCCGCTGCCGGCCGGCCCGGCGCGGGCCGCGCCGCCCGGCTCGGGCAACGGCCTGCTCGGGCTGCGCGAGCGGGCGGGCCTCGCGGGCGGCTCGCTGGAGCACGGCCCCGGCGACGACGGCCGCTGGCGGCTGTCGGCCCGGCTGCCCGTGCCCGGCCGGGCCCGGGCGGCGGCACCGGACGGGACGGCCGCGTCGAGTGGGCATTGATGCCGCCCGGCAAGTATTGTCATCGCAGCCTTCCCCCCGCCGGAACTGTGAGGATGCGTGACGGTGTGAGCTCCAACTCCGCGCCGGCCCGGCGCCTGACCGTCCGCGCCTGGTTCGTCCTGGCGCTGCTCGCGATGGGCGTGATGGTCGTCGCCTTCGCCGTGGTCGGCAACTCGCTGCTGCACCGCACGAGCCAGGTCTCCGACCGGCTCGTCGACCAGATCGCGCCGGCCCGCATCGCCTCGTACCAGATGCAGGCCGCCCTGCTGGACCAGGAGACCGGCATCCGCGGCTACGCCATCACCGGCGACCGCAGCTTCCTGGAGCCCTACGAGCAGGGCAGGCGCGACGAGAAGGCCGCCGCCGACGAGCTGCTCGGCTACGCCGGCGACCACGGCGAGACCGGGCGCGACGTCGCCGCCACCCGCGCCGCCGCCGACGCCTGGCGCCGCCAGTACGCCGACGCGGTGATCGCCACCGTCGCCAAGGACGGCGAGGACTCGGTGCCCACGGGCCTGAACGACCAGGGCAAGCGCGACTTCGACGCGCTGCGCGCCAAGTGGTCGGTGCAGGACGCGCACCTGTCGGCCTGGCGGACCGAGAGCCGCAAGGACCTGGTGCACACCCGCACCGTCCGCAACTGGGTGTTCGCCGGGATGCTGGCGGCGTTCCTCGCCACCGGCGTGCTGCTGGCCGTGCTGCTCCAGTTCACCGTCGGCCGCCCCCTGAACGCCCTGCGCCGTGACTCCCGGCGCGTCGCCGACGGCGACTTCGGGCACTCCATCGCCCCGTCCGGCCCCGCCGACGTGCGGGACCTGGCCAGCGACGTCGAGAACATGCGCCACAAGATCGTGGTGGCGCTGACCCAGGCCGAGCGGCGCGAGGAGCTGCTGCGCAGCCAGGCCGCCGAGCTGGACTCCCAGGCCGCCGAGCTGCGCCGCTCCAACACCGAGCTGGAGCAGTTCGCCTACGTCGCCAGCCACGACCTGCAGGAGCCGCTCCGCAAGGTCGCCTCGTTCTGCCAGATGCTGGAGCGCCGCTACGCCGACCAGCTCGACGACCGCGCCAAGCAGTACATCGCGTTCGCCGTGGACGGCGCCAAGCGCATGCAGGTGCTGATCAACGACCTGCTGGCGTTCTCGCGGGTCGGGCGCCTGGACGACGACCGCGAGCGGTTCCCGCTGGACGCCGCGCTCGGCAAGGCCCTGGACAGCCTGGAGACCGCGATCGAGGAGAGCGGCGCCCGGATCGAGCGGCCGGAACGGATGCCCGACGTCGTCGCCGTCCCCACGCTGATCAACCTGCTCTGGCAGAACCTGGTCGGCAACGCGATCAAGTTCCGCGCGCCCGACCGGGCCCCCGTCATCGAGATCACCTGTGTCGGGACCGACGAGGGGCTGGAGCTCGCCGTCACCGACAACGGCATCGGCATCCCGCCCGAGTTCGCCGACAAGGTCTTCGTGATCTTCCAGCGGCTGCACACCCGCGACGCCTACGGCGGCACCGGCATCGGCCTGGCCCTCTGCAAGAAGATCGTGGAGAGCCACGGCGGCCGCATCTGGATCGACGGCGACGTCGCCGAGGGCACCAGCATCCGCTTCACCCTGCCGCGCGCGCCCGAGGAGCCCGCCGCCGAGGACGCCGACACCGACGAGACCGGCACCGACGAGACCGGGGACGCCCTCGCCTCCCCCGCCACCTCCGCCCAAGGAGCCTGACCCGTGACCACTCCGCTGAAGCCCATCGAGGTCCTGCTGGTCGAGGACGACCCGGGCGACGAGCTGATGACCCGCGAGGCGTTCGAGGACAACAAGGTCGGCAACAACCTGCACGTCACCCGCGACGGCATGGAGGCCCTGGACTTCCTGTACCGGCGCGGCCCGCACGCCGACGCGCCGCGCCCCGACCTCATCCTGCTGGACCTCAACCTGCCCAAGTACGACGGCCGCGAGGTCCTCGCCCAGATCAAGTCCGACCCCGACCTGGCGGTCATCCCGGTCGTGGTGCTCACCACCTCCTCGGCCGAGGAGGACGTGGTGCGCAGCTACAACCTGCACGCCAACGCCTACGTCACCAAGCCCGTCGACTTCGACCGGTTCATCTCCGCGATCCGGCAGATCGACGAGTTCTTCGTCACCGTCGTGCGGCTGCCGGGCCGCTGACCGGCCCGTAGGCTGGCCCGGTGGACGCTGACCCGGTGGACGGCGGCCCGGCGGGCGGGGCCGTCCGGGTGCTGATCGTGGACGACGACCCGCTGGTGCGGGCCGGTCTCGCGATGATGCTGGCGAGCGCGGGCGACCTGGCGGTGGTCGGCGACGCCGCCGACGGCGCCGAGGTCGTCGCGGCCGTCAACGCGCTCCGCCCCGACGTGGTCCTGATGGACATCCGGATGCCGCGCGTCGACGGCCTCGCGGCGACCGAGCTGCTGCGGGCCCGCCGCGACCCGCCCGAAATCATCATCTTGACCACGTTCGACTCCGACGAGCACGTCCTGCGGGCGCTGCGCGCGGGCGCGGGCGGGTTCCTGCTGAAGCACACCCCGCCGCCGCAGATCGCCCAGGCGATCCGGCGGGTCGCGGCGGGCGAGCCGATGCTGTCGCCGGACGTGCTGCGGCGGCTGATGGCCTACGTCGCCGGGGCGGGCGCCGACCCGCGCCGGGCGCGGGCGGTGGAGCTGCTCGGGCGGCTCGGCGGGAGCGAGCGGGCCGTCGCGGCGCTGGTCGGCCGGGGCCTCACCAACGGCGAGATCGGCGCGGAGCTGTCGCTCAGCGTCGCGACGGTGAAGGCGTACGTGTCGCGGCTGCTGGCCAAGCTGGAGCTGAACAACCGGGTGCAGATCGCGCTGCTGGTCCACGACGCCGGCGAGGACGGCCCGGCCCCGGGCGGGCCGTCCTTCGGCCACCGCTAGGACCGACTTCGGTCCGCCGGGTCCCGACCTTCGGCGGTGCCGCCGCCCCGGCCCCGCCGGGCAGCCTGGACGCATGATCGAAGTTTCCCGGCTGAGCAAACGCTACGGGGGCGCGGACGCGGTGCGGGACGTGTCGTTCGCCTGCGCCCCCGGCACCGTCACCGGCTTCCTCGGCCCGAACGGCGCCGGCAAGTCCACCACCCTGCGGATGATCTGCGGCCTGACGCCGCCGACGGAGGGGACCGCGACCGTCCACGGCGTCCCCTACCGGCGCATCCCCAACCCGGGGCGGCACGTCGGGGTGCTGCTGGACGCCGCCGCCCAGCACGCGGGCCGCACGGGCCGCGAGGTCCTCACCCTCACGGCGCTCGCCACCGGCGCGGACCGGAGCCGCGTCGGCGAGCTGCTGGAGACCGTCGGGCTGCCCGCCAAGGCCGCCGGCAAGCGCGTCGGCGCCTACTCGCTCGGCATGCGCCAGCGCCTCGGCCTCGCGCAGGCGCTGGTCGGCGAGCCGAGCGTGCTGATCCTGGACGAGCCGGCCAACGGCCTGGACCCCGAGGGCATCTTCTGGATGCGGACGCTGCTGCGCGGCTTCGCCGACCGGGGCGGCACCGTCCTGCTGTCCTCGCACCTGCTGCGGGAGGTGGAGGCGGTCGCCGACCGGTTCGTGGTGATCGCGGGCGGCCGGATCGCCGCCCAGGGCACCCGCGACGAGCTGCTGAGCGGCACCGGCGTCGTCGTCCGCGGCACCGACCCGGCCGCGCTGCACGCCGCGCTGCGGGGCGCGGGCCTGCCCGCCGAGCCCGACGGCACCGGCCGCTTCCTGGTCGCGGCGCCCGCCGAGGCGGTCGGCCGGGCCGCCGCGGCCGCCGGGGCCGTCCTGCTGGAGCTGCGCCCCGCCGGGGGCGACGGCCTGGAGGAGCTGTTCTTCACCCTGACCCACGGAGCGACGCCATGACCGCCACCGGCCTCTCCCCCATCGCCGCGGCGCCCGCCGTGGACGCCCCGCCGCGCCCGTCGCCGGTCCGCCTGACCGTGGTCGAGCTGCGCAAGGCGGTGGACACCCGGTCCGGCCGCTGGCTCCTCGCCGCGATCGTGGCGGCCGGGCTCGCGCTGATGCCGGTGATCCTGTTCACCGTGGACGCCCCGGACCAGGACCTCGGCGAGTTCTTCGCCGCGTCGCAGCTCGGGGTGTCGGTGCTGCTGCCGGTCCTCGGCATCCTCACCGTGACCGCCGAGTGGTCGCAGCGGACGGCGCTGTCGACGTTCCTGCTGGTCCCGGACCGGCACCGGGTGCTGGCGGCCAAGCTCGCGGCCTGCGCGGCGCTCGCGGCGCTCTGCACGGCGGCGGGGCTCGCCGTCGCCGTCCTCGCGCGGGCGGCCGGCGCCCTGCTCGGCCGTTCGTCGGGGGCGTGGACGGTCGAGCCGCGGCCCGTCGCGACGATGCTGCTGTTCGCGGTCGTCACCACGATGATCGGCGTGGCGTTCGGGGCGCTGTTCGCCAACACCCCGCTCGCGATCGTCCTGTACTTCCTGCTGCCGACGGTGTGGGCGACGCTCGGGGAGATGGTGGCGCGGCTGCACGGCGCCGCCCGCTGGCTGGACACCGCCAAGACGCTGGACCCGCTGACCCGTCCCGAGCACATCGGCGGCGTGGAGTGGGCGCGGGCCGGGGTGTCGCTGCTGGTGTGGCTGGCGCTGCCGCTCGCCGCCGGCGCCTGGCGCCTGGCCCGCCGCGAGGTCGCGTAGCCCCCGCGACGATGATCGTCCGCCCTGCGGGGTAGGTGACCTGCATGAACATCGATCTTTCGGGGCGGACGGCGTTCGTCAGCGGCTCCACCAAGGGCATCGGCCGGGCGATCGCGGCGGGCCTCGCGCGGGCCGGCGCGGCGACCGTCGTCAACGGGCGCGACCGGGGCGGGGTGGACGCCGCGGTCGCCGCGCTCCGCGCCGGCCTGCCGGACGCCGAGATCACCGGCGTCGCCGCGGACGTGGCGACCGCCGACGGCGCGGCCGCCGCCGTCGCGGCCGTCCCGGCGGTGGACGTGCTGGTCAACAGCCTCGGGATCTTCGCGCCGAAGCCGGTCCTGCGCATCGACGACGACGAGTGGCGGCGCTACTTCGAGGTGAACGTGCTGGCCGGGGTTCGGCTCACCCGCGCCTGGCTGCCCGGGATGGTCGACCGGGGCTGGGGGCGGGTGCAGTTCATCGCCAGCGACTCGGCGGTGGCGATCCCCGCCGAGATGGTCCACTACGGCGTGTCCAAGACCGCGCTGCTCGCCGTCTCGCGCGGCCACGCCAAGGCCGTCGCGGGCAGCGGCGTCACGGTGAACACCGTGCTCGCGGGGCCGACGCACACCGAGGGCGTGGAGACGTTCGTCCGCGAGATGGTGGGCGAGCACCTGCCGTGGGAGGACGCGCAGCGGGTGTTCATGGCCGACTTCCGGCCGAACTCGCTGATCCGGCGGCTGATCGAGCCCCGCGAGATCGCCGACATGTGCGTCTACCTGGCGTCGGAGCAGGCGTCGGCGACGACGGGCGGCGCGCTGCGGGTGGACGGCGGCTACGTCGACTCGATCGTGCCCTGACGGCTCGCCGGGGGCGCGTCCCCGCAGGTCGATGGTGAAAAGTTACCGCTTCGTGTGGCGCGGGAGCCGTGGGCGAAGCACAATGCCCCGCATGTCCCGCAGCGATGATCGGTTCCAGACCCAGCGGCGCGTGCTGCGCCCCGGCACCACGGTGGAGGACCTGGACGCGTTCGCCAGGTCCCACCGGTGGGCGATGGGCAAGGTCACCGAGCGCGACCGCGCGTCCGGCACGGACGGCCGGGTCACCTGGTCCGCTTACGAGGACACCGTCCTGCACTACGTCGAGGACGCGATGTTCGGGATCGGCTACTACCTGTTCACCGGCCGCCGCCCCGACGCGCTGAAGGAGGCGTCGGCCAAGGCCGCCCAGGCGCTCACGCCCTGGACGGTCGCCGACCTCTGCGACGCGTTCGACCGCTCGGGGGATCCGAAGGCGCGCGGGCAGGCGGTGCTGCGGCTCGGGCTCGCCGCGACCGCCGAGCCCGACCGCAAGGTGTACGACCGGATCTCCGCGGCGCTCGCCGACCGGGACGGGCGGGTCCGCTACGCCGCGCTCTGGGCCGCCGGGTACACCGGCTACGAGGCGTTCGGTCCGGCGCTCCGCGCGATCGCCCAGAACGACCCCGAGGAGTTCGTCCGGGACCGCGCCGCGGCCCTGCTGAAGTAGGGCGCGTCAGGGGTCCAGGCGGGGCGGGCGGGCCGTCATCATGACGCCGTCGGCGCGCAGCGTCGTGGCGCCGCCCGCGAAGTGCTCGCGGGTGCGCTGCACGAGGGCCTTGCGCATCTGCCGGTGGCGGGGGTGGCCGTGGTACCACAGGCTCGCCAGCGTCTCGGCGGCGAGCCCGGCCCGCTGCGACGGCTCGCGCTCGGGGAAGCGCACGTTCAGCGGGACGCGCCGGAACGCCACGTCGGTGTAGCCGTGCCGGGACAGCACCGTGGCGGCGCGGCCGAGCAGGAACCCCTGGTGGGACGGCGGCTCCCCGGCGATCGGCGCGCACACCTCGTTGATCAGCGCGGTGACCTGGCTGTCGGGGGCGCCCTGCACGACGACGATCCGCGCGGCGGGGTGCGCGGCGTCGCAGACCCGCGCCATCTCGGCGACGGAGGTGACCAGGTCGTCGGCGTGGTGCAGCGTCCAGGCCGCGACGACGGCGTCGAAGGCGCCGTCGCGGAACGGCAGCCGCTCGGCGCGGCCCGGGGTGAGCTGGAGCTGCTTGAGGGTGACCGCCTCGACGCCCGGGTCGACGATGACGCAGTCGCCGGTGCGGGCGGCGATGGCGCGGGCGATCGTGCCGCTGCCGCCGCCGACGTCCAGCACCCGGGTGTTGCCGGCGACGGCGTTGGCGACGACGTGCACGTCCCCGCGGTCGAGGCGCCGCTCGAACGGCAGCCAGCCGGCCGGCACGTACGGCAGCGGCCCGCGGTGGCGCTCGGGCAGCGGGTGCGGGCCGCACAGCTCGTGCGCGGGCGCGGGCGGGCCGCCGGGGCGGCGCGCGTAGCAGAACACGTGCCGCTCGGGGCCCATGCCGGGGTAGTCGGGGACGAACTCGCTGACGCGGGCGTGCAGGACGGTGAGCCCGGCGGCGGTGAGCCGCTCGGCGTAGGCGGGGGCGGGCAGGCCGCTGGCGCGGACCGGCTGGCCGAGCCAGGTGATCGCGCGGTCCTCGGCGTCCAGCGGGACGGCGGCGAGGAGCAGGTGCCCGCCCGGCGCCACCCAGGAGATCATCCGGGCGAGGACGCGGTCCAGGTCGCGGCGCGGCATCTGCAGGAACGGGAAGAACGCCACGACGGCGTCGTAGCCGCCGGGCTCGGCGGCGAAGTCGCGCACGTCGGCGTGGTGGAACCGCGCGCCGGGCACCTGCCGGGCGGCGATCTGGACCATGGTCGCCGACACGTCGATGCCGGTGACGCCGAACCCGGCGGCGGCGAGGCGGGCGGCGGCGGGGCGCCCGGTGCCGCAGCCGACGTCCAGCACCCGCGCGCCCGCCGGGAGCCGGGCGCAGAGCCAGTCCAGCGCGGCGTGCCGCTCCCGCAGGTGGCCGTAGGCCCGCTCGTACCGCTCCCCGAGCGCGTCGAAGGGGCGGGCGGCGGTGTGATCCATGATGTGCGGGGGCCTTCCGGGGCGGGACCAGTCGGTGACGCTGTGTAGCCACCCGATCGGGGTGAGCCTAGCCGCGCCGCTCCCGCCGGTCCATGGCGGCGCGCGCGCCGCTACGCTCGACCCCGATGGACGTTTCCACCGCTCTGGCCTCTTTCGCCCTGGTCGTCGGGCTCCTCACGCTGACACCGGGCCTCGACACCGCGCTGATCCTGCGGACGGCCGCGCTCGGCCGCCGCCGCCGCGCCTGGGGCACCGTCCTCGGCGTCCAGACCGGCACGCTGCTGTGGGGGACGCTGACGTCGGCGGGCGTCACGGCGCTGCTGACGGCCTCGCACGTGGCCTACGAGGTGCTCCGGTACGCGGGCGCGGCCTACCTTCTGTGGATGGGCGGCCGGATGCTGCTGGACACCCTGCGCGGCCGGGGCCACGGGGAGGCCGCCGAGGCGGTCGCGCCGCGCGGGCGTGACGGCCTGCTCGCGGGCTGGCGGCAGGGCACGACGACGAACCTGCTGAACCCCAAGGTCGGGGTCTTCTACGTGGCGATCCTGCCGCAGTTCATCCCCGAGGGCGCGCCGCACTTCGCGATGGGGCTGGCGCTCACCGCCGAGCACGTCGTGCTCGGCCTCGCCTGGTCGGCGGTGCTCGTCGGGTTCGCGCGGGTGCTCGGCGGCTGGCTGCGCCGCCCGCGGGCGCGCCGCGTCCTCGACCGCGTCGCCGGGACCGTCATCGCGGCGTTCGGGCTGCGCCTCGCCTTCGGCGACTGACGGCTACTCCAGCGCCGCGCTCCTCGCCACGCGCAGGAACGGGACGACCGTCACCAGCACGGCGGCGGCGAACACCGCGAACGCCGCCCGCATCCCGGCCGCCTCGGCGAGCACGCCGACGACGGCGGCGCCGAGCGGCATCGCGCCCCAGCTGAACAGGCGCGCGGCGGCGTTGTAGCGGCCCATGAGGCCCGTCGGCACCCTGCGCTGGCTCAGCGTGCGCGAGTTGACCGTCCAGAGGATGCCGCCCATGCCGCCGGCGAACGCGGCGGCGGCGACCGGCCAGAGCCCGCCGACGAACGCGGGGACGGCCATCATCGCGGCGGTGCCGGCCAGGTCGGCGAACATCGACCAGCGGCGCCCGAGGAGCCGGTTCAGCGGCGCCACCGCGACGGCGCCGGCGAGGCCGCCCGCGCCGAGCGCGCTCAGCAGGACGCCGTAGCCGCGGGCGTCCAGGCCGAGCTCGGCGGTCGCCATCAGCGGCATGAGCGCGAGCCAGGCGCCCCAGCAGGCGCACAGGACGGTGAGGGTCAGCGCCATGATCCGCAGCAGCCGGTCGTCCCACAGGAACCGGAGCCCCTCCCCGATCCGCCGGTTGACCGACTCCCGCGGCCCGGCCTCGTCCGCGCGCGGCGCGAAGCGCCCGGCGAGCAGCGCGAGCACGACCATGGAGGCGACGTAGGCGGCCCCGGTGGCGCCGAGCGCCGCCGAGGCGCCCGCCGCGACGAGCAGGCCGCCGGCGAACGGCCCGCAGAACTCGTTGCAGGCCGTCTCGGCGCCCGCCACCCACGCGTTCGCGCGCTCCAGCCCGCCGGGCGCGACCGCCATCGGCACCAGCGCCGTCGCCGCCGTCAGCGCGACGACCTCGGCGGTGCCGAGCGCGATGCCCGCCGCGTACAGCGCGGGCAGCCCCACCGCCCCGGCGACGCTCGCGGCGAGCAGCGCCGCGAGGACCAGCACCCGCGCCACGTCGGCCGCCCACATCAGCATCCGCCGGTCGAAGCGGTCCACGAGCACCCCGACGTGCAGCGCCGTCAGCAGCCACGGCAGCGTCAGCGTCAGCCCGACCCCGGACACCAGCGCCGGCGACCGCGTGACCTGCGTCGCCATCAGCGGCAACGCCACCTTGGCGACGCCGTCCGCGAGGTTCGTCAGGGCCGTGAACACCACGAGCACCGCCGTGTTCCGCCCGCCCGACCGCTCCGCCTCGACCACCGCGACGACCGTCACGACACCTCCAAAACCGTTTAGCCGGTTTCGTGATCGTAGCGCGGGGGCGGTGCGGGCGCCATCGAACGCTTCTCCGTGGGTAGAGATCGCGGATGGCGACGAGCGCTTGGGAGAAGCGGCGCGCGGGGCTGCCCGCGCGCGCCCGGGGCGCGGTGGTGGCGCTCTGCCTCGTGCAGTTCATCGACGTCATGGGCGTCACCGTCGTCCTCACCGTGCTGCCGCGCATGCTGGACGACGTCGGCGCCGGGGCGTCGGCCGGGACGCCGGTCGCCACCGGGTACGCCATGTTCTTCGGCGGGCTGCTCATGCTGGGCGCCCGGCTCGGCGACCGGATCGGCTACCGGCGCTGCATCCTGCTCAGCCTGGCGGTGTTCGCGGCGGAGTCGGCGCTCGCGGCGCTCGCCGGGTCGGCGCTGGTGCTCGCCGCGGCCCGCTGCGCGCAGGGCGCCGCGGCCGCGCTGGCCGTCCCGTCGGCGCTGCGGCTGCTGACGTCGGTGACCGGCGGGGACGAGCGGGCGCGGGCCCGCGCGCTCGCGGGCTGGAGCGCCGCCGGTGCGGCGGCGAGCGCGTCGGGGTTCGTGGTCGGCGGGACGCTCGGCGAGCTCGCCGGGTGGCGTCCGGTCTTCTGGGGCCTCGCGGCGGTCGCCGGGGTGCTCGCCGCGCTCGTCGCCGCCCTCGCGCCGCCGGTCCGCGCGGAGGGCGGCGCGCCGCTGAACCTCGCCGGGACGGCCCTGCTGACGGCGGGCGTCATGCTGCTGGTGGTCGGCGCGACGCTGCTCGGCGAGCCGCCGCACCGCGTCCTCGGCGCGGGCCTGCTGGCCGGCGCGGCGGCCGCCCTCGCCCTGTTCGTGCCGGTCGACCGCCGGTCGGACGCGCCGCTGCTGCCCGGCCCGCTCCTCGCCCTCCCCCAGGTGCGGAACGGCACCGTCGCCGCCTTCGCCAACACCGCGACGACGACCGGCGCGGCCACCCTCATCACGCTGTACCTCCAAGGGGCTCTCGGCTGGTCGCAGCTGAGGACGGCCGCGGCGTTCCTGCCGCTCAGCGTGCTCGTCATCGCCGGATCGGCGTCCGCCGCCCGGCTCCTCGCCCGGTGGCCCGGCGAGCGCGTCTGCGCGCTCGGCCTCGCCCTCATCGGCGCCGGCCTGGCCCTGCCGCTCCTGCGCATCGGCTCCCTGCCGCTGCTCGGGACCGGCATGGGCCTGGCGGGCCTCGGGCTCGGACTGTCGTCGGTGGCCTCGACGTCGCTGGCGACCGACGTCCCGGAGGGACCGCGCGCGGCCGCGTCGGGCCTCGTCAACACCAGCGCGCAGCTCGGCAGCGCGATCGGCACGGCCGTGCTGCTGCTCGCGGCGACCGCCGCCGGACGGCCGCCGGGCACCGGCGCGCCGACGTTCGCCTGGGCGTCGGCGGCGGTCGCCGCCCTCCTCGTGGCCGCCGCCGCTACGCGTCGGTCACCGGCCCGTTCCAGTCGACGAGCTGGACGATGACCCCGTTCGGGTCGGTGACCTGGAAGGCGCGCTCGCCCCAGGGCTCCTCGCGCAGCGGCATCGTGACGGCGACGCCCTCGCCGGTGAGGCGCGCGAGCTCTTCCTCCAGGTCGTCGACGACGAAGGCGAGGATCACCCCGTCGGCGTGGTCGTCGCGCTGGTCGTCCGGCAGCGAGGCGAGGCCGCGCCGCAGGTAGATGACGTTCATCCCGGCGTCCGGGCGGGCCAGCGACGCGAACCCGTCGGCGGCCGTCTCCTCGCGGAAGCCGAAGTGGCCGGTCAGGAACGCGCTGGACGCCGCGACGTCGTCGACGTTCAGGGACACGGCGGAGGCGGTGATCGCCAAGGATCCTCCTCGATCGGGGCATGACTTCGTACGATGTACAACGTACGTTGTACGGAGTTATTCCGCAACGCGGCGCCGATGCGTGAGGATGGTGGGGTGCCCAACGATCGAAGCGGGGCCGGGGATCCGGTCCGCACCCTGGAGCTGCTCTGGCGCGTCCCGGCCGCCGGGCGGCGCGGCCCGCAGCAGCGGCTCAGCATCGACGAGGTCGTCGCCGTCGCCGTCGCCCTCGCCGACGCCGACGGCCTGGACGCGGTGACGATGCGCGCCGTGGCGCAGCGGCTCGGTGCGGCCCCGATGACGCTCTACACCTACGTCCCGGGCAAGGCCGAGCTCCTGGACCTGATGCTGGACGCCGTCTACGCCCGCATGCCGCGCGCCGACACCTCCGGCCGGCCCTGGCGGGACCGCGTCGCCGCCGTCGCCGAGGACAACAGGGCGCTGTTCGAGGCCCACCCGTGGGCGGCGGCGGTCTCCACGGTCCGCCCGCCGCTCGGGCCGGGGCTGATGGCCAAGTACGAGCACGAGCTGTCGGCCCTCGACGGCCTCGGCCTGGACGACGTGGCGATGGACGCCGCGCTCACCTACGTCCTCGCCTTCGTCCAGGCCGCCGCCCGCGCCGCGGCCGAGGCCGCCGCCCTCCGCGACGGCGCGCCCGACGACGAGCGCTGGTGGGCGGCGAACGCGCCCCTGCTGGCGAAGGTCCTCGACCCGGACGCCCACCCGCTCGCCGCCCGCGTCGGCACGGCCGCCGGCAGCGCCCAGGGCGCGGCCTACGACCCGGGGCGCGCCTGGGACTTCGGCCTCGCCCGCGTCCTCGACGGCCTGGCGGCCCTGATCGAGTAGCGCCCGGAACGCGCTCCGATGCTGCTCAGGTGGCGGTACGGGGTATAGGAAGATCGTTAACGGAGCACCGATCGAGGGGATCCCCATGGCGACCATCACCGTCTTCGGCGCCACCGGCTACGCCGGGGGCCACATCACCGACGAGGCCCTGCGCCGCGGGCACGAGGTCATCGCGGTCAACCGGTCCGGCTCGGCCGCGGCCCGCGAGGGGGTCACGCCGGTCGCCGGCTCCATCGGCGACGACGCGCTGGTGCGCGACCTGGCGGCCCGGTCGGACGTCCTGGTCGTCGCGGTCCACGGCAGCGCGGACGGCCAGCCCTACCTCGCCGCGCTCGTTCCGAACCTGCTCAAGGCGGCCGCCGAGGGCGGCGCCCGGATCGGCGTGGTGGGCGGCGCGGGCAGCCTGAAGGTGCGCGAGGGCGGGCCGCGCCTCATCGACACCGCCGGCTTCCCCGAGGCCGCCCGGACCGAGTCGGCCTCGCACGCGAAGGTCCTGGACGCGCTGCGGGCCGCCGACACGGGCGCCGACTGGTTCTACGTCAGCCCGGCCGCCGAGTTCGGCGCCTGGGTGCCCGGCGAGCGCACCGGGACCTACCGGCTCGGCGACAACGTCCTGGTCACCGACGAGCACGGCAAGTCCTTCATCTCCGGCGCGGACTACGCCATCGCCTTCGTGGACGAGATCGACGAGCCCGCCCACCACCGCGCCCGCTTCACCGTCGCCTACTGAGCCGGGCGGCCCGTCTGCCACCATGGCCGCCATGAACGGCGATGCGCGGGCGCTCCAGGAGCGCGCGGCCCGCGCCCTTCCGGCCGAGCAGGTCGAGCACCGGGACGGGTGGTGGCTGCGCCTCGCCCCCGCCGCGTCCTGGTGGATCGGCACCGTCCTGCCGCACGGCGGCGGGACGCCGGACGACCTCGCGCGGCGGGTCGAGGACGCCGAGCGCTTCTACGGGCGGCACGGTCTGGCGGCGCGCTTCCAGATCACGCCGTCCGCCTGCCCGGAGCCGCTCGACGCGCTGCCGGTGTCCCTGGACGACCGCCCGTCGGACGCCTGGCTCGCCACGTGGCAAGCGGTCGGCGGCGAGGACCTGGACGCCTACCTGACCATGCTGGTGCGCGTGCCGTCCCCGTCCGTCCACGCCTCCGCAGTGGCCGGCGGCGAGGTGGTGGCGATCGGCCGGGGCGTCCTCGATGACGGCTGGGCGGGCGTCTTCGACCTGGCGACGCTGCCCGCGCACCGCGGCAAGGGCGCGGGCCGGGCCGTGCTCGGCGCGCTGGCCGGCTGGGCGATGGCCTGCGAGGCCGAGAGCATGTATCTGCAGGTCGAGCGGGAGAACGCGGCCGCCCTGCGGCTTTACGGGAACACCGGCTTCACCGAGACATGCCGCTACCACTACCGCGTCGCCGCGACTCCCCCGGTGTCAGGCCCGACCCTCTAGGTGCTTCTTCGCCAGGTGGTCGCCCGCTTCGGCCATCGCGCGCAATTCCGCGATCGACGTCTCGTCGCCCCGCCGGGCCAGTTTCACGATGAGCGCCTCGGCCTGGATGTAGGCCCAGTCCTCGGGGCCGTCGTCCTCCTCCATCTGCTCCTCGGGAGTCAGGCGGCGCATCGCCTCCGCGCGGAGGCCGGCGGGATTGTACCACATCGAATCCGAGAACATCCACACGCTCACGGCGCCGGCGAGGTCGCCGTCCTGGACGTGCAGCCCGGCCAGCCGCTTCGCCGCGGGCTCCCTGTCGCCGTAGGCGCGGGCCCACACGTCGAGGGCCTCCTCGGCGTCGCCGCGCCGGGCGAGGAGCTCCGCGAGGCGCCCCGCCGCGTCACGGTCGCCGGCCTCGGCGCGCACCCGCAGCCCGGGGATCTCCTCGAAGTCCGGCGTGCCGCCGGCGACCACCATGACCGCTCACCCCGTCCACGAGCCGGGCGCAACCGCTGCAAGGACGGTAACCGGCGAGCCGACGTCAGGCCAGGGCCGGCGGCCGGGACGGGCGGCACCGGATGATCATGTGGTGGACACCCGGCGGCCATCAAGATCGCTTTATCTGGGGGCGTCCTCGTTGATCATCCGGAAGGGATGAGATGACACCACGACGCACCGCCCGGCTGGGCGCGCTCCTCGCGGCGGCCGTCGCCGCGGTCGCGCTCGGCGTCGCGCCGGCACAGGCCCGCCAGGCCGCGGCCGCCGACCCCCGGACGCCCGCCACCGGCAGCCTGCCGGCGCCCCTGTCCAGCTCCGGTTCCTCCTCCACGGCCGCGGAGCAGGTCACCCAGTACTGGACGGCGGAGGCCATGGCCGACGCCACGCCCGCGCCCATCCCCACCGACTACACCGAGGCCGCGCCGGAGCCCCCCACGGCGGTGACCGAGACGGCCGACGGCGCCGCCCCCGCCGCCGTCGCCCCGGCCTCCGCCGTGGAGACCTACGCCCTCACGCACTTCTCCGCGTCCAAGGTGTGGGCGTCGCACGGCGCCATGCCCGCCTCGTCCATCGGCAGGCTCTACTACACCGACACCGGCGGCGCCCGGCACTACTGCTCCGCCACCGTGATCAACTCGGCGAACCACAGCACGGTCTGGACCGCCGGCCACTGCATCAGCACCGGCAGCGGCAAGTGGTACTCCAAGTTCCTGTTCGCGCCCGACTTCCACGGGGGCAGCTCGCCCTACGGCACGTGGGCGGGCAAGAGCTGGAGCGTGCCGTCCGGCTACCACAACGGCAAGAGCCACACCTACGACATGGGCGCGATCGCGCTGTCCACCAACTCCGCGGGCAAGAAGGTCGGCGACGTGGTGGGCTGGCAGGGCTACAAGTTCGGTGACGCCTACAGCGAGACCACGTTCACCGACGTCCGCTCCTTCGGCTACCCGCAGAACACCCACCCGGCCCGTTCCGGCATCAGCACCGCCGGCAACGACCTGCGGTTCTGCGTCGGCAACGCCACCCCCGTCGCCCTGTACCTGGAGATCGGCTGCGACATGGGCTCCGGCTCCAGCGGCGGCCCGTGGATCTACAGCATGCCGCTGTCGCGCGGCTGGGGCTACCTCATCGGCGACAACAGCCACCACCCCTCCGCCGGCATCGCCACCGAGCGCAGCCCGCAGCTCGGCCAGGCCGCCATCAACGTCCGCGCCGCCGTCCAGGCGGACTGACCGACCGGCCCAGGCGGCCCCCGCCCCGCCTGGGCCTCGCGGGACGGCGATGAGTTCGGACGGCGGACCGGGTCCGTCCTGGCATGACTTCGAGAACCGTCAACGTCAACGGGACCGCGCTGGGCGTCGAGTCGTTCGGCGCCGGGGACGCACCGCTCGTCCTGCTCGCGGGCGGGACGACGATGCTGTCCTGGCCCGACGCGCTGTGCGAGCGCCTCGCCGCCGGCGGGCGCCGCGCGGTCCGCTACGACCTGCGCGACAGCGGGACGTCGACGACCACGGATCCGGAGGCGCCCGCCTACACCCTGCGCGACCTCGCCGCCGACGCGGCGGCCCTCGCCGGCCTGCTCGGCGGGGAACCCGCCCATCTCGCGGGGATCGGCGTCGGCGGGATGGTCGCCCAGACGGCCGTGCTCGATCATCCGGGCGCGTTCTCGGCGCTCACCCTGATCGGCACCCGCCCGGTGGCCCCCGGACCGCCTGACGCCGACCTCCCCGGCCACGACGAGGCGACGATGGGACGGCTGTTCGCCCGCCCGATGCCCGACTGGGCCGACCGCGAGGCGGTCGCGGAGTTCGCCGCCGCCGGGGCGGAGGTCCTCGGCGACGACCCCGCCACCGCCCGCACGGCCGCCGCGCGCATCTGGGACCGCACGCCCGGCACCGCTCCCTCCGTCCAGATGGCGAACCAGCTGGGCATGGTGTTCTCCCGGCTCGATTGCGGACCCCGCTGGCGCGAGCGCCTGCCAGAGGTCAAGATCCCCGCGCTCGTCGTCCACGGCCGCCGTGACCGGTTCTTCCCCCTCGGCAACGGCGAGGCGCTCGCCCGCGAGATCCCCGGGGCCCGGCTGCTCGTCCTGGAGGAGGCGGCCACGGCGATACCCGATGCGGCGATCGGCGAGGTCGCCGAGGCGATGCTCGCGCTCGGACGGTAATCCGCTTTCGTGCGCCATCGCCGCTCTGCCAGCATGGAATCCATGCGCCACCCCCTCGCCACGCTGGACTGGCCGGTCTCCACCGATCGGCTGCTGCTGCGCCGGGCCGCCCCGGACGACCTGGACGCGACCTGGACCTACCGGCAACTGCCGGAGGTCTACGAATGGATCGGGTCCGCCGCGACGACGTACGACGGCTACCGTGAGCGCTTCCTCCGTCAGGAGCGGCTCGCGGACGTGCTCGTCGTCGAACTGGACGGCCGGGTGATCGGCGACCTGACGCTGTGGATCCAGGACGCCTATGCCCAAGAGGAGGTCGCCGACCAGGCGAAGGACGTCCAGGCGGAGATCGGATGGACGCTGGATCCCGCCTTCGGCGGTAAGGGCTATGCCACCGAAGCGGTCCGCGCCCTCATCGACGTCGCCTTCAGGGGTCTCGGCCTGCGCCGCCTGTACGCGGGTTGCTTCTCCGACAACGAACCTTCGTGGCGGCTGATGGAGCGGGTCGGGATGCGCCGCGAACAGCACACGGTGAAGGAGTCCCTCCACCGCACCAAGGGGTGGCTCGACGGTTTCGCCTACGCTCTCCTGGCCGAGGAGTGGCTCTCTCCCGAGTAAGGCACCGCCCCGCCGCCCGAGCGCGGCCGAGCCGCCGCGCTCCCATCGCCGGCAGGCAAGGCCCAGACCACCCCGGCCGTCTGGGCCCCGCCGGGCGCCGTCCCGCTCAGGCGGGCACGATGGGGTCGAGGACCCGCTCCACCAGGGACGTGTCGCAGTGCTCGACCACCTCGGTGATGCGGCCGTCCGCGACCCGGAAGATGAAGCAGTAGGTCTGGTCGTAGGACTCGCCGCGCTTGGTGGTGGACGTGGAGCGGGCCTGGACGACGACGCGGTCCCCGTCGGCGAGGATCAGCTCGGCCCGGACGCGGTAGCCGGTGAGCTGGGTCATCAGCGGCCGCAGCATCCCGCCCACGAGCCGCTCCTTCGGCTCCCAGACCCCCGACCAGGACCACGCCCCAGGGAAGACCCAACGGCACTCGTCCGCCATCGCGTCGGTCAGCGCACGCCCGTTGCCCTCCGCCATCTGCTCGAAGATCTCCTGGAACAGCTTCTTGTTCTCTTCAGCACTCATGCGAAGGAGGCTAGGCGGAGCAGCACCTATGCCACCAGCGACCGTTTCGCATGCCTCCCATCACCATCTCGCATGAGTGCTCCGCGCGTCACGCAAGCCCGCCACGCGGCCTTCGTGCAACGCCCGTACCGACCCGGCCGGCCATCGCCAGCAGCGTGCGGCGGTGCGTTAGGCGAGGTCGTGGGCACCCTGCTTTAAGTTGACGAGGAGGACTCGCCAGGCGGCGGGGGCCAGGGCGACGACCGGACCATGCGGATCCTTGGAATCCCGTGCACCGACCGCAAGACCGTCCTGGAAGGACGCCACTTCAACGCAATCCGATTGGGGAACATCGCTGCGACTGCTCTTCCGCCAATTCATGAAGTGATCATCACCCTTCACGTGCCGGGTACCCTGCGGCAACAAAGGCACGCCATCGCAGTTCGTGCAGATCCCGGGCGCCTTGCTCGATGCGCGACGAGCGGAGCGATCGGGACCGCCCGGCAAGGACGGCCTCGGCCGGCTATCCCCCCGCCGGCCTCCCCCATCGCCTGGTTCGCCTTGATCACCTTGCTGAACGACGCCCGGCACGAGGTCGAGTACCGAGATCCGGCCCGCCGCGAGCACCACCCGACGACCGGGCCCGACCCCCGCGCCATCGCCTGCCGAAAGCCGCGACCACGGACAATGACCACCCGGTCGCTCTTTGTTGAGATGCGGCGTGTTGGCCACTTTGGATCTCCAAAGCGCCCAACACGCCGCATCTCAACGCATGGTGACCGAGTGGTCATCGCCAGCGGAGGAACGGACCGCGGAGCGGGAGGGTAGCCGGGCGATGCCGATCACGGGCGTGTTCCCGGGCGAAAGCGTGCACCTCTTGCCCGATGCCAGCGGGGGCACCCGCCTGGCATAGGGGCCGGCGGGACGATCAGACGACGCAGATCAGCAAGCCCGCGCCCGCCGAACCGCTCGAATGCCTCAAAGGCCGATCGCGACGCGAACGGCGGGCAACCGCGAAGCGCCAGCGGCAACGACCGGATGGTCATCGCTTGTTGACTTGCGGCGTGTTGCCCCATGGGAGCGCTCCCAATCGTCAACACGCCGCAAGTCAACGAATCGCGACCGGGTGGTCATCGCTCGCGGCACATGCCTGGCGCGAGCGGGACGAGCTGTCAGGCGAGGTCGTGGGCGCCTTGCTTGATGTCGGCGAGGAGGGTGCGCCAGGCAGTGGAGGCGAGGGAGACGACCGGGCCGTACGGGTCCTTGGAGTCTCTCGTTCCGACCGCCGCACCCTCCGGGAAGGGCGCCACTTCGACGCAGTCTGATTGAGGAACATCGCTGTAGCTGCTCTTACGCCAGTTCGTGGCGTGGGTGTCGCGCTTCACGCCCCAAAGACTACCCTCTTGATGAGAGCTCGCGACTCGATCTCAGAAAGCGCGATTTGCTCCGCTTGCGAAAATGCGGCCTCATACATGCACAGAACGGGTTCATCGTCAAGAAAAATCGCCTGGTGCAGCTCGAAGACGGCTACGATCTTCATTCCTTCCTCAAATTCGAGGATGGAGAACGAACCATGCATCAGCGGGGTCGCCCCACCTTTGAAGGGCAATACCCGCAGCCGCAGGTGAGGAGCCTCCGTCACGTCCAGCACATGCTTCCACTGGTGCTGCATGACGGCCTCGCCCCCCAAAGAGAGATGCAGCGCTTTCTCTGAGATCAGCCATGACATCTCCAGCTTGGGGTCCTCGGATAGTCGCCGCTGACGGGCCATACGCAACTCGACCCCGCGATCAAGCCCGCCCGCCATGGGCACGACACCTTGAAAAACCTTGTAGATCGCTCGTGCGTATTCGGGCGTTTGGAGCAGGCCAGGGACCAGGGACGCCTCGTAGGCGGACCGGCGAACCGCCTCAGCTTCGAGCGCCGCATACCCGAAATCGTTGGGTTCCTCGTCCTCGCGGTATCGGCTCATCCAGGGCGCGGCGTCCTTGCGCCGTGACAGAGCCATCAGCCTCTTGAACTCCGTCGAGTCGGCCGGCAGGCCGTAACGCTGGAGTATCTGTTCCAGGTCGCGAGGCTTCACCGCCGTCTTGCCGTTCTCGTACGCGCTCAAAGACGCCGCCGCCCGTTCGAGCATGCGGGCGGCCGCGTCCTGGGTGAGGCCCGCGTCCTCGCGCAACCGGCGGAGGGCAAATCCGATCTTCCGGCGACGAAAGGGGGAATGAGCGGCGCACATGCATCTAGCCTGTCACTCTCTGCATCCGCGTCAATCGGTTCTCAGGAAACTGGATACATCGGTCGCTGAAACTTCAGCCTCCGAGGGCTCAGCGTCCGATGGGTCGAACCTGTGCCGAACGTGTTGAGGGGGTGGCGGGGGGCGACGAATCTGGCGGTGACCTCGGAAGAAGGGAACGCCGATGGAACCGTCGAGGGCGCGCTACGAGCTGCTCGTACGTCTCGCCTGGGCGCTGCGGGCCGCGCCTGTGGCCGTGTCGCTCGTGCTCCCCCGGGACGCCGAACCGGTGCTCTTCGTGTACTGCCGGGACGGCCAGCGGGACGCCGTCCTCGCCGTCGAGCGGCGCGAGGCGTGGCGGGTGTGCTGGCGAGGCGCCGAGCTCGGCGTTCACAACCTGGAGGACGTGGCGCACCGGATCGCGCTGGACGCTGCCGCATGAGCGATGAGCTGCGCGTGCTCGCCGCGCTGACGCTGCCGGGGATGAACCGCTCCGTCGCGCTGACGCGCCGCTTTCTGCGGGACACTCTCGTTCCCGCGCATGTGGCGGCAAGGGCCGGCGTCCTCGATGACATGGTCCTTGTCGTGGACGAGCTGGCGGGCAACGCCGTTCGGCACACCGCGTCGGGCCGGGGCGGGACGTTCACCGTCACGTTGCTGCGCGGTCCCGGTGTCCTGCGGGTCGAGGTGGTGGACGACGGGGCGGGCGGGGCGCGGCCCTCGGTACAGACCGGCGCGTGCGGGGAGAGCGGGCGGGGCCTCTGCATCGTGGACGCGCTCGCGGTGCGGTGGGGGCACCGGCCGCACGGGCGCGGGACGGTCGTGTGGGCCGAGTTCGCCGGTCCTCAGGCCAGGGCGAACAGGTGCCCCGTCGGCCCGTAGTCGATCTTCCAGTCGGCGTGGACGCCCAGGATTCCGTCGGCGACGCAGCGCAGGCCGACGCTGATCCAGCGGATCTCGCCGTCGTCGCGCAGGGCGAAGCCGACGGCGACGGCGAACTCCTCGGCGCCGCAGGGGCAGCCGCAGGCGTACGGCTCCTGCTCGCCCCAGTGGTCGCCGCTGTCGGCGATGAACGACCACGTCCCGCACGCCGTGCAGCGGCGGCGGGCGCCCGCGCCGTCCTCCACCTCGACCTCGAAGACGCGGCGGCCGCAGGCGCAGACCGCCTCCGCCACGCGGGCGACCGGGTACCCCTCGGCGGCGTAGTCGGTGACGAACTCGGCGAGGTCGGCGAAGTCCTCGCCGCGCCACCACTCGCCGGATCTGTCGATCATGTCGGTGATTGTCCCGCATCGCGGCGGCCCCCGCACCAAGGGCGATCTCCCTGGTGATGACCCGACCCCGGCGTCGCGCCGCGCGCCTCCACGGTCCGGTCACGCCGAGCGGTCACAATATGGCGATGAGCGACCATGACGCCTACCTGGACGCAGTCGTGCACGCCCTCACGCGGCGGCGGGGGCTGCACGTGCCGGGCTGGGAGCACACCGAGGACGGCGCGACCGTCGAGGTGTTCTTCGGCCCCGACCGGCTCGACCTCGACTGGACCCTCGCCGGCGGCTGGCGGACCCGGCAGGTCAGCGCCATGCAGGTCCTCGGCGGCGACCCCGTCCCCGACCCGCGCCGCATCAACGAGTGGGTGCTCTGGCTGCTCACCGCCCGCTACGACCTGTACGACCCCGAGGCGTACGAGTACGAGGACGAGCTGCCCGCCGCCGACCGGCTGGCCTCCTACGCGGCGGCGCCGGTGGCGTGATTCCCCGCCGGCGGCCCGGGGTATACGGGCTGCGACGAAGGGATGATCATCATGGCGGATCTGCGGTTCGACGAGCTGCCGCTCGACCTGGCGTTCACCGCGACGCGCGGGGACGGGCGGCGGCGCATCGCGGTGTTCGGCGATCCGGCCGACCGGTTCACCCGCGAGCTGTACCGGGACGAGCTGCCGAAGATCGACGACGTGACGGTGCACACCCTGCTGCTGCCGCTGGAGATCTACCCCGACTCCGACCGGCTCGCCCGCCTGGTGTGGGGCGCGGACGACCGGGCCGCCGCCTGGTCGCGGCTGATGCTGGACGGCGTCGAGCCCGCCGGCGAGCCCGACCGGTACGCCCCGCTGGAGGAGCTGCGGCTCGCCGCGCGAGAGCTGTCGGTGGACTCCACGCCGACGCTGGTGTTCGAGGACGGCGCGATGTTCGCGGGCGCCATGCCCGCCGCGGAGATCGCGCGGCACCTGGCGGGCTGACCGGCGGTCAGTGCCCGGTGATGGCGTCGGCGATGCGGGCGAGGCCCGAGGTGTCGGACGCGTCGCGTTCGCGGGCGTCCGCGCCCCGGTACAGCGCGTACATGGCGTGCACGCCGAGCCAGCGGAGCGGCTCGGGCTCCCAGCGCCGCACCCGCCAGTTCACCCACGGCAGCGCGGTCAGCTCGGTGTCGCGGCGCAGCACCAGGTCGCGCAGGGTGCGGCCGGCGAGGTTGGCGGCGGCGACGCCGTGGCCGGTGTAGCCGCCGGCGTGGCCGAGGCCGGTGCGGTGGTCGACGACGGCGGTCGAGCACCAGTCGCGGGGCACGCCGAGCACCCCCGACCAGGCGTGGTCCACCTGCCCGGCGGCGGCGTCCGGGAACATGTCGACGAGCATCCGCCACAGGGCGTCCACGGTCTCGGGGCGGGTGTCGCCCGCGTCGTCGACCTTGGAGGCGTACCGGTAGGGGCGGCCCCGGCCGCCGAAGGCGATGCGGTCGTCGGCGGTGCGCTGGGCGTAGGTGTAGTAGTGCGCCATGTCGCCGAGCAGCTCGCGGCGGCCCCAGCCGATGCGGTCCCAGACCTCGGCGGGCAGCGGCGTGGTGACGATCATGGAGCTGTTCATCGGGAGCCAGTCGCGGTGGTGCCCGGCGATCCCCGCGGTGAAGCCCTCGGTGGCGCGGATGACGTACTGGGCGGTGACCGTCCCGTAGGGGGTGACGGCCGCGCCCGGCCGGATGCGGCGCACCGGGGTGCCCTCGTAGACGTCGACGCCGAGCGCCCGGACCGTCGCCACCAGGCCCCGCACGAGCTTGGCGGGCTGGACGCGGGCGCAGTGCGGGCTCCAGGTGAGGCCGGTGGCGTCCGCGACCTCCAGCCGCTCGTGCGGGCCGAGCAGGACGAGGTCGTCCTCGTTCCAGCCCCAGGCGCGGCTCTCGGCGACCATGTCGGCGAGGCGGTTCTGCTGGGCGGCGTTGCGGGCGACGGTGAGGACGCCGCCGTGCACGATGTCGGCGTCGATGCCCTCGGCGGCGGCGACGTTGACGACCTCGGCGACGGTGTCGAACATGGCGCGCTGCAGGGCCACGGCGGCGGGGCGGCCGTGCCGGGCGGCGTAGCGCTCGCGCGCCCCGGCGATCTCGCCGACGAGCCAGCCGCCGTTGCGGCCGGACGCGCCGAACCCGGCGAACTCCTTCTCCAGCACGGCGATCCGGAGGTCCGGCTGGGCCTTCTTGAGGTAGTAGGCGGTCCAGAGGCCGGTGTAGCCGCCGCCGACGACGCACACGTCGCAGGCGAGCGGCCCGATCAGGCGCGGGCCGGGCTCGGGCAGGCCGATCGCCCGGTACCAGTAGGACACCCCGCCGTTGGCGAAGCCGGGAGCGAGCGGCGCCGCTGCAGAACTCATGGCGACATATTGCTGTATTCCACCCTATTTCGCCTAGAGGCGACGGAATCTGTCGTCAGGCGTGGACGGGGCGACGCGATCCGTGCCAGGAGCCGCGGTGGGCGGCGTAGTGCGCGGTGCCGTCGGGGTCGCTGCGCCGCGCGGTCATCCCGACGGCGCGCGCGACCTCGGCCGACACCGTGCCGGCGGCGTCGACCTCGGCGGTGACGCCGCGCAGCCCGAGCACGTCGAAGGCGTAGTCCAGGACGGCGGCGGCGGCCTCGGCGGCGAGGCCCTGGCCCCAGCGGGCCGGCTCCAGGCTGTAGACGATCTCGGCGTCGGCGCCGTCGGGGCCGCCCGTGCCGTGGTGGCCGCGCAGCCCGGCTACGCCGATCAGCTCGCCGGCCGGGGCGTCGTCGGGGCCCTCGCCGGGCGCCCAGCGGAGCGCCCAGAGGCCGTAGCCCTCGACGCGGAAGTCCCGCTCGCTGCCCGCGATGATCTCGCTGATCTCCTCGGCCGACACCAGCAGGTCGTCGAACAGGTGGCGGCGCACCACCGGGCCCGTCCAGTGCGCGAGCAGCTCGGCGTGGTCGCCCGCGCCGAGCGGGTGCAGGGCGAGCCTGCCCGTGCGCAGCACCTCGGTCACGATCCCTCCTCACCCCAGGCGGGGGCCGGTTCTCCTTCCGGCAGGCCCGTCCTGAAGACCCTCATCTGCAGCGCGAGCGCCGCGTAGTAGCCGACCAGGGACACGAGCTCGACGAGCGCGGCGCGCCCGAGCGTGGCGACGGCCTCGTTGTAGAGGGCGTCGCCGAGGTCGCGGTCGGCGGTGAGCTGGGCGGCGGCCTCGCAGACGAGGCGCTCGCGCACGTCGGCGAGCATCGGAACGCGGCCCTCGCGCAGCGCGGCGATCTCGGCGTCGGTGAGGCCGGCGCGGCGGCCGAGCCGCTCGTGGGCGTACCACTCGAACGCCGAGCGCCAGTGCCGGGCGACGACCAGGACGGCGATCTCGCGCTCGCGGCGGGTGAACCCGGTGCGGAAGCGCAGCGCGGCGCCGAGCTCCTGGAGCGGCATCCCGACGGCGGGGCTGTAGAGCATCGCGTTGAACGGGCCGAGCAGGCGGCCCTCGCCGTCGGTGACGTCGAAGGGGGCGGGCCCGCCCGCGCGGGGGCCGCCGGTGACCGCGTCGTAGACGGCGCGCTGCTCGTCCCTCAGCATGCCGGGCGGCAGCAGGGGCAGCCGCTGCGGGCGGTGCTCGTTGCCGTGGTCACCGCTCAGGGGGTCGATCACTTACCGCACGCTAGGCGGTGCGCGGCGCCGTCTCAACCCCCTGTCCGTTATGTGAAACCCTCAGATCATGGTGACGTAGCGGTTCCGTAACACCTCTCGGCGAGAGTGGACACCGCCTGCTCACCATCCTTAACGGAGGGCGTCCGATGCCGCTGCTGCGCGTCCGCACCGAGATCGAGGACCGGCCCGGCCGCCTGGCCGTGCTCACCGCCGCGCTGGCCCGGCGCGGCGCCAACATCCTCGGCCTGTCGGTCCAGGTCGGCACCGACGGGGTGGTGGACGAGTTCGTGGTGGACGTGCCGCCGGGCGGCGCGAGCGCCGCCGAGCTCGCCGCGTGCCTGGAGGCGGCGGGCGGGGTCCGCACCGTCGCCGTCCCGGCCCGCCCCCGCGAGCTGGTCGACGACACCACGCGGGCGCTGTCGCTGGTCGCCCGGCTGCGCGCCGAGCCCGCCGCCTTGCCCGGCGCCCTCGCCGAACTCCTGCGCGCCGACGGCGCCGCCTGGACGACGATCGGCGACGGCGACGGCGACGGCGACGGAACGCTGACCGTGCCCGTCGGGCACCGCCGCGCGATCCGGCTGCACCGTCCCGGCCTGCCCTTCACCGCCACCGAGGCCGCCCGCGCCGACGCCCTCGTGCGCGCCGTGCTGCCCGCCGGCAGCCCCCGCCCGGCCTCGCGGCGGGTGCCGCTGCGCGACGGCACCCACATCGCGGTCCGGCCGATCGAGGCGCGCGACGCCGCCGCCGTCCGCGCCATGCACGAGCGCTGCTCGCTGGAGACGCGCCGGATGCGGTATTTCAGCGCCAAGCCCTTCCCGCCGCAGCGGGCCGTCGACCGGTTCTGCGACCCCGCGCACGGCCTCACGCTGGTCGCCGAGGGCCCCGACGGGTCGCTGCTGGCGATGGCCCACCTGATCCACGTGCTGGACCCCGGCGTCGCCGAGCTGGCGTTCCTGGTCGAGGACGCCTGGCAGGGCCGCGGCCTCGGCCGCGCGCTCGCCGAGCTGCTCGTGGTGATCGGCCGCGAGCGCGGCCTCGTCGAGCTGCGCGCGACCGCGTTCAGCGAGAACGCCCGGATGCGGCGCCTGCTGACGTCCCTCGGCGGCCGCACCCGCCGCACCGAGGAGCCGGGCGTCGTGGAGGTGCGGCTCCGCCTCGACGGCCGCGCCGTCCCCTCCCCCGCGGAAGGCGCTGGCAAGATGTCCCGGTGACCGGCATCTACGACGACCCCGCCGCCTACGACCTGGCCTGCTCGTTCCGCGAGGTGCCGCCCGAGGTGGCGGTCCTGCTGTCGTGGTGCGCGCGGCACCGGCCGGACGGGGCGCCGCCCGTCCGGTCGGTGCTGGAGCTGGCGGCGGGCCCGGCCGAGCACGCCCGCGAGTTCGCCCGGCGCGGCGTCGCCGCCACCGCCCTGGACCTGCATCCGGCGATGTGCGCCTACGCCGCCGAGCGGGCCGCCGCCGACGGCGTCGCGCTGGAGGTCGTGCGCGACGACATGACGGCCTTCTCCCTGGCCCGCCGCTTCGACCTCGTCGTCACGATGCTGGACTCCACCTCGCACCTGATGACGCTGGACGCCTTCACCGCCCACCTCGACCGGGCCGCCGCCCACCTGGCGGACGGCGGCCTCTACATCGTCGAGATGGCGCACCCGCGCGACCGCATCGGGGACGCTCCGTCGGTGTCCACCTCCTGGACGGTCGAGGGGCCGGGCGTGCGGGCGAGCGTCCGGTGGGGCGAGCCGGACGACCGCCTGGACCCGGTCACCCAGATCGCCGCCGACCGCGTCACGATGACGATCACCGGGGCGGGCGCCCGCGTCGTCGAGGACGTGGTGCCCTACCGGTTCTGGACGGCGACCGAGCTCGCCGCCGCCGTCCGGCTGTCGGGCGCCCTGGAGGTCGTCGCGCAGTACGGCGACTTCGGCGACGTCGCCCTCACCGACCCGCACGCCTGGCGGATGATCACCGTGCTGCGGCCCGTGCCACGACCCGCCGGCTAGGCGGCGGACCAGCCGGGCATCGGGTAGCCGGCGAGCAGCTCGCGGATCTCGGCGGCGACGCGCGCCTCCACCGCCCGGTCCTCCTTGGCGACCCCGGCGACCACCGCGTCGATCCAGGCGGCGATCCGCGGCATCTGCTCCTCGCCCAGGCCGCGGGTGGTGATCGCGGCGGTGCCGAGGCGCAGGCCCGAGGGGTCGAAGGGCTTGCGCGGGTCGAACGGGACGGCGTTGTAGTTCAGCTCGACGCCCGCCCGGTCCAGGGCCTGCGCGGCGGGCTTGCCCGCGACGCCCTTGCTCGTCAGGTCGATGAGCACCAGGTGGTTGTCGGTGCCGCCGGAGACCAGGTCGTAGCCGCGCTCGGCGAGCGCGGCGGCGAGCGCGCGGGCGTTGGCGACGATGCGGTGGGCGTAGGCGGCGAACTCAGGCGCCGCGGCCTCCTTCAGCGCGACCGCGATCGCGGCCGTCGTGTGGTCGTGCGGACCGCCCTGCAAGCCGGGGAAGACGGCCTTGTCGACGGCGGCGGCGCGCTCGGCGGTGGACAGGATCATCGCGCCGCGCGGGCCGCGCAGCGTCTTGTGCGTGGTGGTGGTAACGACCTCGGCGTGCCCGACCGGGGACGGGTGCGCGCCGCCCGCGACGAGGCCCGCGATGTGGGCGATGTCGGCGGCGAGGACCGCGCCGGTCTCGCGGGCGATCTCGGCGAACGCCGGGAAGTCGATGGTGCGCGGGACGGCGGTGCCGCCGCACCAGATCAGCTTGGGCCGCTCCTTCAGCGCCAGGTCGCGGACCTGGTCCATGTCGATGCGGCCGGTGTCGGCGCGCACCTCGTAGCGGACGGGGGTGAACCACTTGCCGGTGGCCGACACCGACCAGCCGTGGGTGAGGTGGCCGCCCATCGGCAGCGACAGGCCCATGACCTTGTCGCCGGGGTCCAGGAAGGCCAGGTAGACGGCGAGGTTGGCGGGCGAGCCGGAGTAGGGCTGGACGTTGGCGTGCTCGGCGCCGAACAGGTCCCTGGCGCGCTCGACGGCCAGGAGCTCGATCGGGTCGACGTTCTGCTGGCCCTCGTAGTAGCGGCGGCCGGCGTAGCCCTCGGAGTACTTGTTGGTGAGGACCGAGCCGGTCGCCTCCAGCACCGCCGGGGAGACGTAGTTCTCCGAGGCGATGAGGCGGATCTTCTCGAACTGGCGGCGGGCCTCGTCCTGGACCAGCCCGGCGATCTGCGGGTCCTCGGCCTGGAGGCGGGAGATGGCGGGATCGTGCACGGCGTCCTCCGCGACGTCACGCCGGGGGCTCGCCTGCGGGCACCCCCGGCAAGGGGTGCCGTTCACCCAGGCGCGCGGTGTCCGGTCGTGGGTCGCTCCCCGGTGGTCGAGTCCACCTTGACTGCGCCAGTCGCGTGCGGCCCAGCATAGCGGCCGGGGCCGGGACGGACACGGCGGCGAGCCCGGCGAGCAGCAGCACCGCGCCCGCGGCGGCCGCCGGGGAGGGCCGCTCGTGCAGGACGGCGAGGGCGAGCGCGGCCGACACCAGCGGTTCGGCGAGGCTGAGCGTCCCGGCGGTGGCCGCGCTCACGCGGTGCAGGCCCGCGATGAAGCAGGTGTAGCCGAGGGCGGTGGTGGCGAGCCCGAGCCAGGCGATCAGCGCGGCGGACCGGGGCGCGGCCAGCGCGGGCGCGGCGGCCGCCGTCCAGGGCAGCAGGACGGCGCCGCCGAGCAGCAGCGTCACCGCGACCGCCGCCAGCGTCGCGGCCATGCCGTCCGCGCCGGCGCCGAGACGGCCCGCCAGCGCCTTGGCCGACACGGTGTACACGCCGAAGCAGAGCGCGGCGACCGCGCCGAGCGCGACGCCCAGCGGGTCCGGGCGGGTGTGCCCGCCGGGCAGCACCAGCAGGACGCAGCCCGCGACGGCGCAGGCCGTCGCGGCCCACCAGCGGCGCGACGGCCGGGTGCCGAGCACCGCGCTCTCGCAGAGGCCGGTGGCGACCGGGACGAGCCCGAACGCCACCGCCGTCGCGAGCGCCGCGCCCGTCCGCCCGACGGCGCCGAGGAAGGCCGGCTGGAAGATCCCGGTGGCGGTGGCCGCCGCGAGCAGCGGGCCCCGGGCCGGGCGGCCGAGGGCCCGGAAGGCGCGCGGCCTGATCACCAGGACCGCGAGGGCGAGGACCAGCCCGCCCGAGAAGATCCGCGCACCGCCGATCGCGGCGGCCCCCGCACCCGAGGCCATCAGCTCGCGGGCCGGGCCCACCGTCCCCCACAGCACCCCGGACGCCAGCACGAGCAGCACCCCGGGGACGTCGTTACGTCGCTCCATGACGATGACGCTAAGGAAACGTCCGCCCGGATGCGCTTCGAGCCGTCATTGCTTCGGCACGGCCGATCCGAGCCGCCACTTCTTCGGCCGGCGGGCTCTCAGGAAACTCTCAGCCGCGCGACGTTCGCCCCGACGCCGAACCGTCCGCAGGAAGTTCGGTCTGCTCGGCGGGCGCGACGTGGTCGTAGACGACGATCGTCCGCACGTCCACGTACTCCTTGCGCCGGGCCAGCCGGTCGAGCACGAAGTCCCGCAGGTAGGCGGTGCTCGGCACGGCGATGTGCACGAGCACGTCCTCGTTGCCGGTGACGACGAACACCCCGACGGTCTCGGGCAGCGCGGCCAGGCTGTCGCGGGCCGCCTCGATCGCCTCCCGCGACTGCGGGCGGATCCGGATGGAGATGAGCGCCTGCACGCCGCGGCCGAGCGCCTCCAGGTCGGCGACCGCGTGCACGCCGGTGATCACCCCGCGGGCCCGCAGCGCCCGGGTGCGCTCCAGCGCCGTCGAGGGCGCGATGCCGACCGCCTCGGCCAGCTCGCGGTTGGTCTGCCGGCCGTCGCGCTGCAGCCGGCGCAGGATCGCCTGGTCCACCGCGTCCATCGGGTCCTCCGTTCGCCGCGCCGAACACCGGGCCGCCGCGCGCGGCCCGGACGGCGCCCCCGTCGAAGAATATTCGGCGACCGGCCCGCCGCGCACCGTTCACCGGACGGTGGCCCCGCCTCTCATCGGGACTTCATCCGTTCGCCCTAGACTCGGTGGCCGGAACCCCCTCCACCGATCCGAAAGCGACCCCGCTCCCCGCGTTCATATGCTCACAGGACACACGCCGGCGGCCGAAGCCGCGCCCACCCCGTCCACCCCGCCGCCTACCCCCTCCGCCCCGCCCCCAGGGGAACCGCCCGCCCCCGCCCGGCCCGTCTCGACGGCCCGGCTCGGCTGGCTGGACGCCCTGCGCGGCGTCGCGGCCCTGGTCGTCGCGCTGCACCACGCCGCGGGCAACTACATGCCGGGCAGCCGGATGCGGCTGACCGAGTGGTTCGACCCCGGCACCTTCGGCGTCCTGGTGTTCTTCCTGGTCAGCGGGTACATCATCCCGGCGTCGCTGGAGCGGCGCGGCGACCTGCGGCGCTTCTGGATCAGCCGGGCGTTCCGCATCTACCCGCTGCTGCTCGCCGTCCTCGCCGCCGGCGTCGTCCTCGTCGCCGCCGGCGGCAACCGGCTGAACGGCGCGGGCGGCGACCAGCCCGCGGTGATCACCTTTCTGGCGCACGCCACGATGCTGCAGGACATGCTGGCCGTCCCGAACGGCGTCTACGTGATCTGGACGCTGTCCTACGAGATGGCGTTCTACCTGCTGGTCGCCGGGCTGTTCGCGGCGGGCCTGCACCGCCGGTCGGCGGGGGTCGCGGTCGCGCTCACCGCGCTCGCCGTGCTGCTCGTCACGGTCGCCTGGGGCGCGGAGGTGTCGGTGCGGGCCGGGGTGAACCGGACCGTGGTCGGCGCGGCGGCGGTGATGGCCGTCGCGGTCGGCCTCGCCTGCACCCGCCGGCCCGTCCTCGCCCGCGCGGGCGCGATCCTCGGCGCCGTCCTCGCGGTCGCGCTCACCGTGCTGAACAGCCGGGCCGCGACCTGGGAGGGTCTGATCATCCTGGCGGTGATGTTCACCGGCACCGCCCTGTACCGGGCCGAGCACGGCCAGCTGCAGTGGCGCACCGCGCTCGGCGCCGCGGGCGCCGTCCTCGCCGCCGCGGTCGGCCTCGGCCTGTACGCCAACCGGTCCTGGGGGCCCGGCGTGACCGACTGGGGCGCCAAGCGGGCGTGGGCGAGCGCGGTGGTCCTCGCCGCGCTGCTGTTCGCCGCCGGGATGGCGCTCCGGCACCGCCCGATGCCGCGCTGGCTGACCTGGCTCGGCGTCGTCAGTTACTCGGTGTACCTGCTGCACCCGGTGCTGCTCGCGGCGCTCACGACCTTCTACAAGCCCGCCGAGGAGCGGCCTCTGATGGTGCTGGCGTTCCCGCTGCTGCTGCTCCCGGCGGCCTACCTGACCTACCGGGCCGTCGAGCGGCCCATGCAGAACCTCGGGCACCGGGTGGCGCGGCGCCTCACCTAGAGACGCCGCGGCCCCGGTCCCCGCGCGGGGACCGGGGCCGGGTGCGGCGTCCTCGGGGTCAGCCCCGGGCCGCCGCCTCCATGGCCTTCTTGACCAGGCGGCGCTTCTCCCGGAGCTTGGCGAGCGCCTCCTCCAGGATCGCCTCGCCGTCGGCGTCGCTGCGCCGCTCCTTCACGTAGGCGAGGTGCGTCTTGTAGGGCTCGGTCTTCGGCGGCGCCGGCGGGCTGTCCTTGTCCTGCCCGGCGGGGAACCCGCAGCGCGGGCAGTCCCAGGTGTCCGGCACCGCGACGTCGGTCGCGAAGCTCGGCCGGGTCTCGTGCCGGTTGGCGCAGTAGAAGGTCACCCAGACGCGGGGGGCCGCGTCGCCGCGCTCGGCCTCCCCCATCGGGCCGGCCCCGACACGGCTGCCCCGAATCGCGTTGCCACTACCCACGGACTAACTCCTCGCTCAGAATGCCGCTGCCGCCCGTGCGCGAGGCGCACCGGCGGCGGCGCGGCGGTCGTACGTACCTACGCGGCCTTGCCCGGCTAGGCGCCCTTGCTCTTGAACAGCAGCCCGAGCACGACGATCGAGGCGAACCAGACCACGCCGACCCCGATGGTCAGCCGGTCCAGGTTGCGCTCCACCACCGAGGACCCGCCGAGCGACGACGAGATGCCGCCGCCGAACATGTCCGACAGGCCACCGCCCTTGCCCTTGTGCATGAGCACGAGGGTCACCATCAGCAGGCTGGTGATGAGAAGCACGATGGAGGTGGTGATGATCCACGGAGTCACAGTGTTCAGCGCCTTTTCTGGCCACCCCCGCGGGTGCGGGGTCTTCTCTAGCAAGGACGGAGGATCGCGCCGGGCGGTTTACCCGTCAGGTACGAAGGGTACGACGAACTGACCTGTAGTTCGGCAAGAACCCCCGCGGCGCACCCGAATTGATCAGAATTGATCAGACCGGCAGGTCGCGGTAGCGGCAGATCTTGACGAACTCCCCCGCGTCCAGGCTGGCCCCGCCGACGAGCGCGCCGTCCACGTCGGGCTGCGCCATGATCCCGGCGGCGTTGTTCCCCTTGACCGAGCCACCGTACAGGATGCGCACCTGGTCGGCGGTGCCGCCGTCGTACAGCTCGGCGATCCGGGTGCGGATCGCCGCGCAGACCTCCTGCGCGTCGGCCGGGGTGGCGACCTCGCCGGTGCCGATCGCCCAGACCGGCTCGTAGGCGATCACCAGGCCGCGCACCTGCTCGGCGGTGATCTTCTGCAGCGCGCCGTCGACCTGCGCGAGGCAGTGCCCGACGTGCTCGCCGGCCTTGCGGACGTCCAGGCCCTCCCCGACGCAGACGATCGGGGTGATCTCGTGCGCCAGGGCGGCCCGCGCCTTGCCGTTGACGATCGCGTCGGTCTCGTGGTGGTACTGGCGGCGCTCGGAGTGCCCGACGGTGACGTAGGAGCAGTCCAGCTTGGCCAGCATCGACGCGGCGATCTCGCCGGTGTAGGCGCCCGCGGCGTGCTCGGAGACGTCCTGGGCGCCGTAGGCGATGGACAGCTTGTCGGCCTGCACGAGGGTCTGCACGGACCGGATGTCGGTGAACGGCGGCAGCACCGCCACGTCCACGGCGTCGAAGTCGGTGTCCTTCAGCGCGAACGCCAGCTTCTGGACCAGCGCGATGGCCTCGAAGTGGTTGTTGTTCATCTTCCAGTTGCCCGCCATCAGCGGCTTGCGGGCGGGGGCGGTGGCAGCCATGTTCGCTCAGTCCTCCAGGGCCTGCAGGCCGGGCAGCGTCTTGCCTTCCAGGTACTCCAGGCTGGCGCCGCCGCCGGTGGAGATGTGGGAGAAGGCCGACTCGTCGAATCCGAGGGTGCGGACGGCGGCGGCGGAGTCGCCGCCGCCGACGACGGTGAAGGCGCCCGAGTCGATCAGGCCCTGCGCGACGGCGCGCGTCCCGTGGGAGTAGGGCTCCATCTCGAACACGCCCATCGGGCCGTTCCAGAACACCGTCTTCGCGCCGGCCAGGCGGGACGCGAACAGCTTGCCCGACTCGGGGCCGATGTCCAGGCCGAGGCGGTCGGCGGGGATCGCGTCGGCGGCGACGACGTCGTGGTCGGCGTCGGCGGCGAACGCGGTGGCGGCGACGATGTCGACCGGCAGGACGAACTCCACGCCGTTCTCCTCGGCGCGCCGCAGGTACTCGCGGACGGTGCCCAGCTGGTCCTCCTCCAGGAGGCTGTTGCCGACCTCGTGGCCCTGGGCCTTCAGGAAGGTGAAGACCATGCCGCCGCCGATGAGGATGCGGTCGGCCTTGCCGAGCAGGTTGTCGATCACGCCGAGCTTGTCGGAGACCTTGGAGCCGCCGAGCACGACGGCGTAGGGGCGCGCGACGTCCTCGGTCAGCTTCTTCAGCACCGCGACCTCGGTCGCGATGAGGCCGCCGGCGGCGTGCGGGAGGCGCTGCGGCACGTCGTAGACGCTGGCGTGCTTGCGGTGCACGGCGCCGAAGCCGTCGCCGACGTAGACCTCGGCGAGGGCCGCCAGCTCGTCGGCGAACGCGCCGCGCTCGGCGTCGTCCTTGCTGGTCTCGCCGGCCTCGAAGCGCAGGTTCTCCAGCAGCGCGACGCCGCCGCCCGCGAGGCCGTCGACGGTGGCGCGGGCGGAGTCGCCGACGGTGTCGGTGGCGAAGGCCACCTCGGTGCCGAGGAGCTCGCCGAGGCGGGCGGCGACGGGGGCGAGGGAGAACTCGGGCTTGACCTCGCCCTTGGGGCGGCCGAGGTGAGCCGAGACGATGACCTTGGCGCCCTTGGCGCGGAGCTTCTCGATGGTGGGGACGCTGGCCCGGATCCGGCCGTCGTCGGTGATGGCGCCGTCCTTCAGCGGGACGTTCAGGTCCGCACGGACCAGAACCCGCTTGCCGGCGACGTCCAGATCGTCGATGGTGCGCATCGCGATGTCCTTCCGGAGACGCGCCCGCCGTGGCCGCGGGGCCCCGAGGGGCCGCGGCCACGGCGGGCGGGGCGGGTCAGAGGGAGGTGCCGACGAGCTTGATCAGGTCGACGAGGCGGTTGGAGTAGCCCCACTCGTTGTCGTACCAGCCGACGACCTTGACCTGGTTGCCGATGACCTTGGTGAGGCCGGAGTCGAAGATGCACGAGGACGGGTCGGTGACGATGTCCGACGACACGATCGGGTCCTCGGTGTAGGACAGGAACCCGGCGAGGGGGCCGCTCTCGGCGGCGGCCTTCATCGCGGCGTTGACCTCCTGGGCGGTGGTCTCGCGGCCGACCTCGACGGTGAGGTCGGTGGCCGAGCCGGTCGGGATCGGCACGCGCAGCGCGTAGCCGTCGAGCTTGCCCTTCAGCTCGGGCATGACCAGGCCGATGGCCTTGGCGGCGCCGGTGGAGGTCGGCACGATGTTGAGGGCGGCGGCGCGGGCGCGGCGCAGGTCCTTGTGCGGCGCGTCCTGCAGATTCTGGTCCTGCGTGTAGGCGTGGATGGTGGTCATCAGGCCCTTCTCGATGCCGAAGGTGTCCTGGAGGACCTTGGTCATCGGGGCCAGGCAGTTGGTGGTGCAGGAGGCGTTGGAGATCACCGTGTGCGCCGCGGCGTCGTAGGCCGAGTCGTTGACGCCCATCACGATGGTGACGTCCTCGTTCTTGGCCGGCGCCGAGATGATGACCTTCTTGGCGCCGTTGTCGGCGTGCACCCGCGCCTTGTTGGCGTCGGTGAAGAAGCCGGTGGACTCCACCACGACGTCGACGCCGAGGTCGCCCCACTTGAGGTTGGCCGGGTCGCGCTCGGCGAACGCCTTGATCGCCTTGCCGCCGACGATGATCTCGTCCTCGGTGGCCTTCACCTCTTCGGGGAAGCGGCCGAGGATGCTGTCGTACTTCAGCAGGTGGGCGAGGGTGGCGTTGTCGGTCAGGTCGTTGACCGCCACGATCTCGATGTCGGCCCCGCTCGCCTTGACCGCGCGGAAGAAGTTGCGGCCGATCCGGCCGAACCCGTTGATGCCTACTCGGATGGTCACGGAACGGCTCTCCTCTTACGTCGTCTCGCACTGGACCGGGGGCGGGCTCGGGCGACCGGGGCCGTCCCCACCTGTGACCCTATCCAATTCGAGCGCCGGTCTCCGACACCGGCGGCGCGGGATATCGAGGGTGAGTCGCCCTCCGCCGCGCGGGGGATCGGGCGCCCGCCGGCCTGGTCTGGACCTCTCTGTCTAGACCAATGGGGCACACGCCCTGAATCGGCGCCCGCAGATACCCCACATCACGCATCAGGTGACTTTCCAGAACATTCCTGGCGCCCCGGTGACGCGGCGATGAACGCGCGGAAATGTCACGTCCGTCACCGCCGGAGGTCCACCGGGCCGGGGCCGCGGGTGTCTCTGCCGCATGACCCCTCGATCATGGGCGGCCGTACTGGCCCTCGGCGCGGTGCTCGGCGCCGCGCCCGCGTGCGGCACGTCCCCGCGGTCCGCCGCGCCGACCGCACCGCCGACCGGCGTGCCCTGCCTCGGCTACAACGGCCTGAACACCGCCAACCCGGCGGACCAGGTCGCCGCCGGGCGGTTCGCCTCCCCCGGGCTGAAGCCGGTGCGGGTCGCGAACGGCTCCGACGTGGACTGGGGCCTCGACCCCTACAACGACCGGACGTGGCAGCTGTGGCTGCACTCGCTGGAGTGGCTCGGCTCCCTCATCGCCAAGGGCGACGCGCCGTCGCTGGCCCGCGCGGCCGCGATCGTCCGTGACTGGCTGCACGACAACTCCTCCACCCGGGGGATGGACGCGGACCGGCGCACGGCCGTCGCCGAGGGCACCAAGTTCCGGCTGATCACCATGGTCTGCCTGCACGCCCGCTACCGGGCGCCCTGGCTGGACCGCGCGATCGCCCGGCACGCCGCCTGGCTGGCCGACCCCGCGCACTACTCGGGCCCGTGGAACCACGGCACCGACGAGTCGATGATCCTGCTGGCGGCGGGCTGCTCCGTCGGCCGGACCGACCTCGCCGGCACCGGCTACGCGCGGCTCGCCGCCGCCATGACCGCGCCGCCGGGCGGCGCGCGGCCCGCCATCGACGCGCAGGGCGCCAACAACGAGCAGTCCACCCACTACGCCGTCTACAACCGCTCCCGGTGGGCGCTCGCGTTCGACGTCGTCCGGGCCTGCGGGCGGCCAGTGCCCGACGAGTGGGAGCGGCGGCTCCGCCTGCTGGACGACTTCATCGCCTTCCAGCTCACCCCGGCCGGGCGCCGGCTCCAGATCGGCGAGTCCTACGCCGGCACCGCCGCCGAGATCTCCGACGCCGGGGACGGGCCCATCGCGTGGGTCGCCTCCGGCGGGAAGCGCGGCCGGCACCCCGCCGACCGCGCCCGCGTGTACGACGCCGGGTACGTCATGGGCCGTTCGGACTGGAGCCGGCACGCGGTCGCCTACACCGCCCGGTTCGGGCCCGGCCGCTACGCGCACGGCCAGGACGACCACATGTCCCTGACGTTCTTCGCCGAGGGCCGCGACCTCATCGTCCCGAGCGGCCACATCGGCTACAGCGACGGCACCTGGCGCACGTGGCTGAGATCGCCGCAGGCGCACAGCACCCTGGCCGTGAGGGGCGCCGCCTTCGACTCCCGGGCGGCGACGGCGCTCACCGCGCACCGGTTCACCCCGGCCGCCGACGCCTTCGCCTTCACCGACACCGCCTACGCGGGCGCCACCCGCCACCGGTCCGTCCTCGCCGCCTGGCGGCCCGGCGCGATGGCCGTGCTGGACGAGGTCCGCTCGGCGCGGCCCCACACCGCCGACCAGCTCTGGCACCTGCCCCACGGCTTCGCCGCACGCGCCGTGGCGGACGGGGCGGTCGCCACCGCCGGGCGCGTCCGGGTGGACTTCCTGCGGATCCCGCTGCCCGGCCGGGCCGCCCCCGCGCCGTCGGTGACGCCCGGCTGGATCGCGCCCGCCGCGCGCACGACGCTGCCCGCGCCGGTCGTGACGCTGTCGGCCGCCGGGACCGACGTGCGGATGCTGACGCTCATCGCCCCGTCCACGGGCGGGACGCGGCCCCGGGTGCGCGCGTCGGCGCGCCCGGACGGCACGGTCCGGGTGGAGACCGCGATCGGTGGGCGGCGCCTGGCGTTCGAGGCGTCCGCCGACGGCACCCTGCGGCGCCTGCCGTGATCATCGTTCACCGGGTGTTCACCGGCCCCCGGGTCAACCTCCGCGCGGTTCGGCGGTCCTACTCGCATGATGCCGATGGCTGTCGATGAAGCGTCGGACGGCGGCTACGCCGAGCTGTTCGACGCGCACTTCTGGGGGCTGGTGCGCTTCGCGCGCCTCCTCGGCGCCGACGACCCCGAGGACGTGGCCCAGGAGGCGTTCGTCCGCCTGCACCGCAAGCAGCGCGCCCTCCGCGACCCCAACGCCTCGCTCGCCTACCTGCGCACCACGGTGTGCAACCTGACGCGCAACCGGCTGCGCCACCTCGGCGTCGCCCGCCGCCGGTCCCACCTGGCGCCGCCGCAGGACGTGGCGTCGGCCGAGGCCAGCGCGGTCGGTCGCGAATCGGTGCGCGAGCTGATCGCCGCACTCGGCGGGTTACCCCGCCGGCAGCGCGAGACGCTGGTGCTGCGCTACTGGCTCGACCTCACCGAGCGCGAGGCCGCCGAGGTGCTCGGAGTGGGGATCGGCACCGTGAAGACGCACGCGGCGCGGGGCATCGCCGCGCTCGGCAGGACCCTGGGAGAGGCACGATGACGCCCGTCGACGAGCGCGCGATCGAGGAGCGGCTGCGCGCCGCCCTCGCCGCCGAGGCCGCCCTGGTCCGTCCGCACGGCCACGCCAGGGCCGAGAACGCGGCGCGGCTCGCCCGCGTCCGGAGGCGGTCCCGGCTCTTCCTTCCGTTGCTCGCCGCGACGGCGACGGCGGCGGTCGTGGCGGTCGCGGCGGTCGCCGTCCCCGCCGCCCTGCATCGGGACGCGCCGCCGGCGGCGGGCTGGGTGAACGCCCTGGATCCGCGCTACCGGCCGACCGGTCCGGTCTGGCGCCCCGGCGGGGACACCGCGCTCTGGCCGGCGCACGACCAGCTCTGCTGGCGCGCCGCCGGCGGGGGCGGGGACTGCCGGAAGTGGACGCTGCCGTCCGGCGCCCTCGTGACCGTCGTCATGCATCGCGTGGTCCGGGTCACGGACGAGCGGCGGGGGAGGTTCGAGCAGGAGCTGTACGGGGTCGCCGCCCCGGCGGTCACCGGAATCCAGGCCGGCCCCGCGATGACCGGCGCGGCCGTGTCCTTCGGCGGGGGCTCGCCACGCATCTGGCGGCTGGCCTACACCTCCGACGCGGGCACGAGAGCGTCCGTCCTGACGTTCACGACGTCCGCCGGGCGCACCGGCACCCTGATCGCGACGTCGGACGGCGGCACCGCCCAGGCGATCGCCACGGCCGAACCGGCGCGCACCGTCTCCTACGCGGAGTCCCGGCCGCGACCGCTCACCGCCGGCGTCCCGCTGTTCACCCTGCGCAGGGGAAGCCGCCAGGTGCCGGTGAAGGTCTTCCAGGACGGCCTGTGGATCGGGTTCGGATCCGACGTGAGCGAGGAGGCGAGTCCGGTGAGCCGGCGCTACCCGCTGTCCTTCGGCCTCGTCCGGGAGGCGCCCGAAACCGGCTCGGACCGCTGGTGGTACGGGTCGCTGGGCGAAAAGGTCGCCCGGGTCGAGCTCCGGCTGAACGACGGCCGCACGCTGAGCGCGCGCATGACAGACCTGACCAACGCGCGGGCCTTCGCGCTGCACGTCACCGGGGTGAAGGGCCGCAGGAACCGCATCGGAACGCTGGTCGCCTTCGACGCCGCGGGGCGCGCCGCCCACACCTACCGGGTCTGACCCGGTCCGGAAAACGGCGCCGCCGGTCCCCGGGGGTGAGGGGGCCGGCGGCGCCGTTCGGGTGCGGGCCGGGTCAGGGGGCCAGCATGTCGGCCGTCAGGTTGGCCTCGGTGCCGGGGATGCCCTGGTCGCTCGCGCGCTTGTCGGCCATGGCCAGCAGACGCCTTATACGGCCGGCGATCGCGTCCTTGGTGAGCGGCGGGTCGGCGAGCTGGCCGAGCTCCTCCAGCGACGCCTGCTTGTGCTCCAGGCGGAGCCGGCCGGCGTTGACCAGGTGCTCGGGCGCGTCGTCGCCGAGGATCTCCAGGGCGCGCGCGACGCGGGCGCCGGCCGCGACGGCGGCGCGGGCCGAGCGGCGCAGGTTCGCGTCGTCGAAGTTGGCGAGCCGGTTGGCGGTGGCGCGCACCTCCCGGCGCATCCGCCGCTCCTCCCAGGCCAGCACGCTGTCGTGCGCGCCGAGCCGGGTCAGCAGCGCGCTGATCGCGTCGCCGTCGCGGACCACCACCCGGTCCACCCCGCGCACCTCGCGGGCCTTGGCGTGGATCTTCAGGCGGCGGGCGGCGCCGACCAGCGCGAGCGCGGCCTCCGGCCCCGGGCAGGTCACCTCCAGCGACATGGAGCGGCCCGGCTCGGTGAGCGAGCCGTGCGCGAGGAACGCCCCGCGCCACGCCGACTCGGCGTCGCAGGCCGCGCCCGCGACCACGTGCCGGGGCAGGCCCCGCACCGGCCGGCCGTTGTTGTCGATCAGGCCGGTCTGGCGGGCCAGCGACTCGCCGTCGCGGAACACCCGCACCACGTACCGGTTGCCCTTGCGCAGCCCGCTCGGGGCGAGGACGACCACGTCGGAGGTGTGCCCGAACACCTCGGCGATGTCCTTGCGCAGCCGCCGCGCGGCGGCCCCGGTGTCGATCTCGGCCTCGATCACGATGCGGCCGCTCACCAGGTGCAGACCGCCCGCGAACCGCAGCAGCGTCGAGACCTCGGCCTTGCGGCAGCACGGCTTCAGCACCGTGAGCCGGCTCAGCTCATCCTTCACCACACCGGTCATCGCCATAGATGAACCCTCTCCCCCTGTTCGCTTGCGATCCTCGCCCGCCGCGCGCGGCGGACGCCACCCCTCGCCGGACTGCCAGCAGTCTCGCCGATTACGGCCCGGCCGGGCGGTCCTCGGCGAATATCTGTACGAAGGCTTGGGCCAGCAGGGCCGGATCATGACGCGGCGACCCGTCGGGCGCCGCGACGTCGGCGAGCACCAGGCGCCCGCCGAGGTCCTTGACGGCCCGGTCCAGGGCCTCGGTGTCCTCCACCACGCCCCGGTCGGCGAGCACCACGTCGACGCGGAGGCCCGGCGCGTGCGCCTGGAACACCTCCAGGTGCCGCTGCGGGGAGAAGTCGTCGGTCTCGCCGGGCTGCGGCACCAGGTTCAGCGCGACGGCGCGGCGGGCGCGGGTCGCGGCGAGGGCGCGGGCCAGCTCGGGCACCTGCAGGTGCGGCAGCACGCTGGTGAACCACGAGCCGGGGCCGAACACCACCCAGTCGGCGTCGCCGACGGCGGCGAGCGCCTCGGGGCAGGCGGGCGGGTCGGGCGGGACGAGCGAGACGCCGAGCACGTCGCCGGGCGTCTTGGCGCACTCCACCTGCCCCTTGACGAACGACACCACGTCGGGGCGGGCCGGGTCGGCGCCGCGCACCTCGGCGACGATGTCCATCGGCACCGACGCCATCGGCAGCACCCGGCCGTGCGCGCCGAGCAGCCGGCCGACCCAGTCCAGGCCCTCGACGGTGGACCCGGCGCGGTCGCCGAGCAGCTCCCACAGCGCGACGATCAGCAGGTTGCCGACGGCGTGGTCGTGCAGGCCGCCCTGGCTGCGGAAGCGGTGCTGCACCACGTCGCGCCAGGTCTGGCCCCACTCGTCGTCGCCGCAGAGCGCGGCGAGGGCCATCCGCAGGTCGCCGGGCGGCAGCACGCCGAGCTCCTGCCGGAGCCGGCCGCTGGACCCGCCGTCGTCGGCGACGGTGACCACGGCGGTGAGCCGGTCGGTGACGCGGCGGAGCGCCGACAGCGAGGCGTACAGGCCGTGGCCCCCGCCTAGCGCGACGACCTTGGGGCCTGGGGATTCCACCGGGACGTCCGTCTCCTGTTCACCCGCCGGCGCCCGCGCCGGCGTCACTCACGGCCGAGGTCGCGGTGGGCGACCTGCACTTCGATGCCCTCGTCCCGCAGCCGGGCGGACAGTTGTTCCGCCATGGCCACACTACGGTGTTTGCCGCCGGTACAGCCCACGGCGAGCGTCACGTAGTGCTTGCCCTCGCGCTCGTAGCCGTCGGCGAGCAGCCGCAGCACCTCGGTGTAGGCGTCCAGGAACTCCTTGGCGCCGCGCTGCCCGAGGACGTAGTCGCGGACGTCGGCGTCGCGGCCGGTCTTCGGGCGCAGCTCGGGCACCCAGTGCGGGTTCGGCAGGAACCGGCAGTCGACGACGAGGTCGGCGTCGACGGGCAGGCCGTACTTGTAGCCGAACGACACGACGGTGGCGCGGAGGCTGGACTCGCCGGTGTCGGTGCCGAAGAAGCCGATGATCTTGGCGCGGAGCTCGTGCACGTTGAGGCCGCTGGTGTCGATGACCAGGTCGGCCTCGGCGCGCACCTCGCGGACCGCCTCGCGCTCGCGGGCGATGCCGTCGACGAGGCGGCCGTCGCCCTGGAGCGGGTGCGGGCGGCGCACGCTCTCGAAGCGGCGGACGAGGTCGGCGTCGCCGGCCTCCAGGAACACCACCCGCGGGTGGACGCCGCGCGCCTCCAGCTCGGCGATGGAGGAGTGCAGGTCGGCGGTGAAGCCGCGGCTGCGCACGTCCACCACGACCGCGATGCGCGGCACCGCGTCGCGGACCCGGCCGCCGAGGTCGGCCATGGTGGCCAGCAGTCCCGGCGGCAGGTTGTCGACCACGAACCAGTCGAGGTCCTCCAGCGCCTTGGCGGCGGTGCTGCGCCCGGCACCGGACATGCCGGTGACGATGACGATGTCCGGGATGTTCGCCTCGACGGTCATGTCCGTTCTCCCCCGTGCTGGTCGCCGGCGCCCGGGGCGCCGGTGTCGGTGGCGGTGGTGCCGGCGGCGCCGGGGGCCGTGCCCCCGTGCAGCGCGGCCAGGATGGCCTCGGCGCTGCGCAGGCCGATGCCCGGCACCTCGGCGATCTGCTCGGGCGTCGCGCCCTTCAGGCGCTTCACCGAGCCGAAGTGCTTGAGCAGCGCCGCCCGCCGGGCCGGGCCGAGGCCCGGGACGTCGTCGAGCTCGCTGACGGTGAGCGCCTTGGAGCGCTTCTGCCGGTGGTAGGCGATGGCGAACCGGTGCGCCTCGTCGCGGACGCGCTGCACCAGGTACATGCCCTCGCTGTTGCGCGGCAGGATGACCGGGTCGTCGTCGCCGGGCAGCCAGAGCTCCTCCAGCCGCTTGGCGATGCCGGCGACGGCGATGTCGTCGATGCCGAGCTCGTCCAGGGCCCGCTGGGCGGCGGCGACCTGCGGCGGGCCGCCGTCGACGAGCACCAGGTTCGGCGGGTAGGCGAACCGGCGCGGCCTGCCCGTCTCGGGGTCGATCGGCTGGTGCGCGCCGGCCTGGACGCCACCGGGGTCGTCGGGGTCCTCGGCGAGGTTCGCCAGCTCGCCCGTCTTCTCGCTCTCGGCGAGGTAGCGGCGGAACCGGCGGGTGATCACCTCGTGGATCGAGCGGACGTCGTCCTGCCCCTCCACCGCCTTGATCGAGAACCGCCGGTACTCGCCCTTGCGGACCAGGCCGTCCTCGAACACCACCATGGACGCCACGACGTGCGTGCCCTGGAGGTTGGACACGTCGTAGCACTCGATGCGGAGCGGCGCCTCGTCGAGCTCCAGGGCCTCCTGCAGCTCGCGGAGCGCGAGGCTGCGAGTGGTGAGGTCGCCGGCGCGGCGGGTCTTGTGCTGCTTGAGGGCCTCGTGGGCGTTGCGGGCGACGGTCTCCATCAGCGACCGCTTGTCGCCGCGCTGCGGCACCCGCAGCGCGACGGGGCCGCCGCGCTGCTCGCTCAGCAGCTCGGTCATCGCCTCGGCGTCGGCGGGCAGCTCGGGGACGAGCACCTCGCGCGGCGCCGACTCGGTCTCGCCGTAGATCTGGATGAGGAACTGCTCGACCAGGCCCGCGGTGCCGACGTCCTCGACCTTGTCGACGACCCAGCCGCGCTGGCCGCGGATCCGGCCGCCGCGCACGTAGAACACCTGGACGGCCGCCTCCAGCTCGTCCTCGGCGAGGGCGACGATGTCGCAGTCGGTGCTGTCGGGCAGCACCACGGCCTGCTTCTCCAGGGCGCGCTGCAGGGCGCGGACGTCGTCGCGCAGGCGGGCGGCGCGCTCGTACTCCTCCGACGCGGCGGCCTCGCGCATCTCGCGCTCCAGCCGCTTGATGAACCGGCCGGCCTGCCCGGCCATGAAGTCGCAGAACTCGTCGGCGAGCAGCCGGTGCTCGGCCGGGCTCACCTTGCCGACGCACGGCGCCGAGCACTTGTCGATGTAGCCGAGCAGGCAGGGCCGGTCGAGCTGGCGCTGGCGCTTGAACACCCCGGCCGAGCAGGTGCGGACCGGGAAGACGCGGAGGAGCTGGTCGACCGTCTCGCGGATCGCCCACGCGTGCGAGTACGGGCCGAAGTACCGGACGCCCTTGCGTTTCGCGCCGCGCATCACCATCACCCTCGGGAACTCCTCGTTCAGGGTGACGGCGAGATAGGGATAGGACTTGTCGTCGCGGTAGCGGACGTTGAACCGGGGGTCGAACTCCTTGATCCAGGAGTACTCCAGCTGGAGCGCCTCGACCTCGGTGCCGACGACCGTCCAGGTGACCTGGGACGCCGTCCGCAGCATCGTCTGCGTGCGCGGGTGCAGGCCCGCGAAGTCGGCGAAGTAGGAGTTCAGCCGGGCCCGCAGGTTCTTGGCCTTGCCCACGTACACGACGCGGCCGTGCTCGTCGCGGAAGCGGTACACCCCCGGCGACTCGGGGATGGATCCCGGTGCGGGTCGGTAGGTCGCCGGATCTGCCACACCCGCAAGGTTAGTGGCCCGCACCGACAGTCCGCGCGGCGGTCCGCGCGCCCGCCCCGGCGGCCCGTCCCCCACGTGACACGGATCTCGTTACGACGGCAAAGGTCACGGAAAAGGATCTTTAGTCTGAAATGAGGCGCACGTGACGTGCGCCGATGTCCCGATCCCGACCGAAGGGGGGCGTGCCCGGCTTGTCCGCACTCTGGGCATGGATAACGCTCGCGATCGCGATCACAGTCTCGGTGGTCCTGGTGGAGGGCATCAGAAGGCTGTTCGCCGGCCGGCTGTCGGCCCGGTGGCCGGGGGTGGGCGTCGCCGCACGGCACTGCACGCGCGCCGCCTTCGCCTTCGCCGCCGTCGTCAGCGCCAACGCGGCCATGCCGTACGACCTGCTGCCCGGGCGCGTCGAGGGGACGGTGGACCACGTCCTCAGCATCGGCGCGATCGGCGCGACCGTCTGGCTGGCGCTCCGCATCTTCTACTCGCTGACCGACCCGGCGCTGAACCGGCTGACCCGCATCGAGGGCGAGCGCAACCGGCGGGCCCGCCGGGCCCGCACGCAGATGCTGCTGCTCCGCCGGATCGCCGCCGCCATCGTGGTGATCATCGCGACCGGCATGGCGCTGTTCACCTTCCCGGCCGTCCGCGCGCTCGGCGCCGGGGTGCTCGCCTCGGCGGGCGTCGCCGGCCTGGTCGTCGGCATCGCCGCCCGCCCGGCCCTCGGCAACCTGTTCGCCGGGCTCCAGCTGGCCTTCAGCGACGCGATCCGGCTGGACGACGTCGTGGTCGTGGAGGGCGAGTGGGGCCGCGTCGAGGAGCTGACGCTGTCGTACGTCGTCGTGCAGATCTGGGACGAGCGGCGGCTCATCCTGCCGGTCTCCTACTTCACCGAGCGGCCGTTCGAGAACTGGACCCGCCACACCAGCCGCATCCTCGGCACCGTCATGCTGCACGTGGACTGGTCGGTCCCGGTGGAGGAGCTGCGCGCCGAGCTGTACCGGATGCTCCGGGAGAACCCGCTGTGGGACCAGCGCGAGTGGGTGCTCCAGGTCACCGACGTGCTGGACAACGGCATGATCCAGGTGCGCGCCCTGGTCAGCGCCGCCGACTCGGCGAGCGCCTTCGACCTGCGCTGCGACGTGCGCGAGCACCTGGTCACCTACATCCGCGACCACCACCCGCACGCGCTCCCCCGGCTCCGCGCCGAGCTGCCCGACCTGGAGCCGGTGCCCGACGCCGCCTGACCACCCGGTCACCCATCGTCGAGATGCGGCGTGTTGGGCACTTCGACGATCGAAAATGCCCAACACGCCGCATCTCGACGTCGGGAGGGTGGCCGTCAGGCCAGGGTGATCTGGCCGTTCTGAACGGTCACCTTCCGGGCCGGCAGCGGCTCCTCGGCCGGGCCGGACGCCACCGAGCCGTCCGCGATCTTGAACTTGCTGCCGTGGCAGGGGCACTCGATGAGGCCGCCCGCCACCGACCCGACGCTGCACCCCCGGTGCGTGCAGACGGCGCTGAACGCCTTGAACTCGCCCTTGGCGGGCTGGGTGACCACGATCTTCCGGTCCTTGAACACCTTGCCGCCGCCGACCGGCACGGCGCTCACCGCACCGAGCGCGGTCGCCGAGCCCCCGCCGCCGTCCGACGACGGGCCGCCGCCGGAGCCGCCGTCGCCGCCCGCGTCACCGCCGCCGGCGTCCCCGGAGTCGTCGGAGCCGCCGCAGGCCGCGAGCAGGCCGGCCGCGGCGACGACCCCGGCGCCGGCCAGCAGGCCGCGCCGGGTCGCCGCACCGTCCGGCCCCGGCCCCGTTCCGGTTCCGGTCTCCTCGGTCATCGCGTCGTGCTGGGCCATCGATCCTCCGCACAGGTTGGTGTCTCGCTGATCGGCTCCGCGTCACCGGTGAGTACGGACGCGGGCGCGGCCCGGTTCAGAAAAATCTTGAAAGTTCAAGCGACGGGCGGGGCCGCGGGTCAGGCGCCGACGATCCGGCCGCCCTCCACCCGCACCGGGTAGGCCGCCAGGCCCTTGTTCGCCGGGCCCCGCACGACCGAGCCGTCGGTCGCCGTGAAGTGGCTGCCGTGGCAGGGGCACTCGATGACGCCGTTCTCGATCTTGTCGACCAGGCAGCCCTGGTGAGGGCAGACGGCGGTGAACGCCTTGTAGGTGCCCTGGGCGGGCTGGGTGACCACGACCTTGAGGTCCTTGTTCACCGAGCCGCCGCCGACGGGCACGGCCGTCGCGGCGGCGAGCTCCTTGCCCTTCAGCCCGGCGGAGTCGGGCTCGTCGCCGCCGGAGGATCCGCAGCCCGCCAGGGCGACGGCGCCCGCCGCGGCGGCGGCGCCGGCGCAGCACAGCACCGCGCGGCGGCCGATCACGTCGTGGGCCGGGGCCGCGGCCCCGGTCGTCTCGATCTCGCTCATGGGCGATCATGTTCCCGCAACCGGCGGCGCGGCGCATGCACCCGCGCCCGGACGCCGCCCGCATGTCGGCGGGCGGCGTCCCGGACGGGGACGGTCAGCCGAGGACCTTGGCGAGGAACTGGCCGGTGTGGCTGCCCTCCACCCCGGCGACCTCCTCGGGCGTGCCGGTCGCCACGACGGTGCCGCCGCGCGAGCCGCCCTCGGGGCCCATGTCGATGACCCAGTCGGCCGTCTTGATGACGTCCAGGTTGTGCTCGATGACGATCACCGTGTTGCCCTTGTCGACCAGGCCGTTCAGCACGCCGAGAAGCTTGCGGATGTCCTCGAAGTGCAGGCCCGTGGTCGGCTCGTCCAGCACGTAGACGGTGCGGCCGGTGGACCGGCGCTGCAGCTCGGAGGCGAGCTTGACGCGCTGCGCCTCGCCGCCCGACAGCGTCGGGGCGCTCTGGCCGAGCCGCACGTAGCCGAGCCCGACCTCGTTCAGGGTGTGCAGGTGCCGGTGGATCGCCTTGATCGGCTCGAAGAAGGCGGTGGCCTCCTCGATCGGCATGTCCAGCACCTCGGCGATGGTCCTGCCCTTGTAGTGGACCTCCAGCGTCTCCCGGTTGTAGCGGGCGCCGTGGCAGACCTCGCAGGGCACGTAGACGTCCGGCAGGAAGTTCATCTCGATCTTGATCGTGCCGTCGCCCGCGCAGTTCTCGCAGCGGCCGCCCTTGACGTTGAAGGAGAAGCGGCCCGGCTGGTAGCCGCGGACCTTCGCCTCGGTCGTCTGCGCGAACAGCTTGCGGATGTGGTCGAACACGCCGGTGTAGGTGGCCGGGTTGGACCGCGGGGTGCGGCCGATCGGCGACTGGTCGACGTGCACGACCTTGTCGAGCTGGTCGACGCCGTTCACCCGCTTGTGCCGGCCGGGCACCGTGCGGGCGCCGTGCAGCTTCTTGGCGAGCGAGGTGTAGAGGATGTCGTTGACCAGGGTGGACTTGCCCGACCCCGACACGCCCGTGACGGCGGTGAACACCCCGAGCGGGAACGCGACGTCGACGTCCTTGAGGTTGTTCTGGGACGCGCCCTTGACGGTGATCTCGCGTCCCCTGGCGCGCGGCCGCCGGATCTTCGGGACGGCGATCTCGCGGCGCCCCGACAGGTACTGGCCGGTCAGCGAGTCCTCGGACGTCAGCAGCTCGTCGACGGTGCCCGACACCACGATCTCGCCGCCGTGCTCGCCGGCGCGCGGGCCGATGTCGACGACCCAGTCGGCGGCGGCGATGGTGTCCTCGTCGTGCTCGACGACGATCAGGGTGTTGCCCATGTCGCGGAGGCGCAGCAGCGTCTCCAGCAGGCGGTGGTTGTCGCGCTGGTGCAGGCCGATGGACGGCTCGTCCAGCACGTACAGGACGCCGACGAGGCCGGAGCCGATCTGGGTGGCCAGCCGGATGCGCTGCGCCTCGCCGCCCGACAGCGTCGCCGAGGCGCGGTCGAGGGACAGGTAGTCCAGGCCGACGTCCAGCAGGAACCCCAGGCGGGCGTTGATCTCCTTGAGGACCCGCTCGGCGATCTGCTTCTCGCGGTCGGTCAGCTCCAGCGCGAGCAGGAACTTGGCGCACTCGCCGATCGGCAGGGCCGAGACCTCGGCGATGGACCGGCCGCCCATGGTGACCGCGAGCACGTACGGCTTCAGCCGCGCGCCCTCGCACGTCGGGCAGGGGATCTCGCGCATGTAGCCCTCGAGCTTCTCGCGCGAGGAGTCGCTCTCGGACTCGGCGTGCCGCCGGTGGATGTAGGGGATCACGCCCTCGTAGGAGGTGTAGTACGACCGGGTGCGCCCGTAGCGGTTCTTGTAGCGGACGTGGACCTGGGTCTCGTGCCCGTTGAGGATCGCGCGGCGCGCCTTCAGCGGGAGCCGGTCCCACGGGGTGTCGAGGGTGAAGCCCATGGCGTCGGCGAGGGCCGACAGCAGGCGCAGGAAGTACTCGCTGACGTGGCCGCCCGACCACGGCTGGATCGCGCCCTCGGCGAGCGACAGCTCCCCGTCGGGGACGATCAGCTCGGGGTCGACCTCCATCCGGGTGCCGATGCCGGTGCACTCCGGGCAGGCGCCGAAGGGCGAGTTGAAGGAGAACGAGCGCGGCTCCAGCTCGTCGAACGACAGGTCGTCGTAGGGGCAGTAGAGGTGCTCGGAGTACATCCGGGTGCGGTTCTCGTCGCCCTCGTCCAGGTCGACGAAGTCCAGGACGATGGTGCCGCCGGCGAGGCCGAGCGCGGTCTCGACGGAGTCGGCGAGGCGCTGGCGGGCGCTCTGCTTCACCGAGAGCCGGTCCACCACGACCGAGATGTCGTGCTTCTCCTGCTTCTTGAGCGCGGGCGGCTCGTCCAGCCGGACCGCCCGCCCGTCGACCAGGGCGCGCGAGTAGCCCTTGGACTGCAGCTCGCGGAACAGCTCCAGGTACTCGCCCTTGCGGCCGCGGATGACCGGCGCGAGCACCTGGAACCGGGTGCCCTCGGCCAGCTCCAGCACCCGGTCGACGATCTGCTGCGGGGCCTGGCGGGTGATCGGCCGGGCGCAGATCGGGCAGTGCGGGTGGCCGATGCGCGCGTAGAGCAGGCGCAGGTAGTCGTAGACCTCGGTGATGGTGCCGACGGTCGACCGCGGGTTCTTGCTGGTGGACTTCTGGTCGATCGACACCGCCGGCGACAGGCCCTCGATGAAGTCGACGTCGGGCTTGTCCATCTGGCCGAGGAACTGGCGCGCGTAGGACGACAGGGACTCGACGTAGCGCCGCTGCCCCTCGGCGAAGATCGTGTCGAACGCCAGACTCGACTTGCCCGACCCGGACAGGCCGGTGAACACGATCATGGAGTCCCGCGGCAGGTCGAGCGAGACGTCCTTCAGGTTGTGCTCGCGTGCTCCACGCACGATGAGTCGGTCATGCACGGCGTTGTGTGGTCCTGTTCTGGGCTCGTAGAGATGGGACGGCCATCCGCTCGCAGGCTAGCCAGGGGGTACGACAGAACGTCCCCGGTCACATAACAGCGGCGGGGCGCGGCGCATTTCACGGCCGGTCCCACCCGTCCCTCGCGGACGTCCCGCCACGCGAAACCGTACACGTGTTCGAAGATCGGTCGCCACCGGAACCGGCCATAGCGCGCGTTCACGGCGCGTCCGGCCGGCCCGCGCGCCGGTCGGCCCGCGCCCCGGTCAGTACGCGGCGGCGGGGGCGGCGGCGAGGCCGGCGCGGTCCAGGACCCAGATCTCGCGGCGGCCGGTCTCGGCGGGGGCCTCGGGCGCGTGGTCCTCGGTGCGCTGGTGGCGGAAGCCGAGCTTGCGCGGGACGGCCGCGCTCGCGCGGTTGGCCCGGTCGCAGTGGATCTCCACGCGCTCGACGCCGGCCAGCCGGAACGCGGCGGCGGTGAGCAGCCCGGCGCCGGTGGTGGCGAGGCCGCGGCCGGTGCGGGCGCTGTGCACCCAGTAGCCGATCTCCAGGGCGCCGGGGCCGATGCGGGCGTGCAGGCCGACGGTGCCGATCGGGCGCTCGCCGGCCGCGTCCGCGGGGTCGAACATCAGGTAGACGAAGGACGCGCCCTCGTCCCACTCGCGGTGGCTGGTCGCGGCGAACTCGACCTGGGCGCTCTCGGCGGGCGGGTCGGTCGCCCAGGGCATCCACCGGTGCAGCTCGTCGTGGGAGGCGACGGCCGCCTCGTGCAGGGCGGGCGCGTCCGCGGGGCGCAGCCGCCGGAGCACGACGGCGGGATGCACGATGCGTTCGGGGGGCCGGGCGTTCTCCGATGGGCTCATGCTCCATCGTGGACGGCGGCGGCGGGGCCCGGCCACCGAATTACCGGCCGCGCCCCGCCGCATCCCGCTAGGCGTCGGCGCCCTCGTCGAAGGGCACCGTCACCGGGGCCTCGGTGACGGCGGGGGCGTCCTGCTCCTCGTGGACGAAGCGGCGGCCGCGCAGCGCCGAAGCGAGCGCGGCGATCAGCGACATGGCGATGGCCAGCGAGAACACGATGACCAGGCCGTGGTGGAACGGCCCCGCGATGAGGTGCGGGAAATAGGCGTGGCCGGTCAGGGTCGCGCGGTCGCCGGCGCCGAGGCCGTCCAGCGCCCCGGCCGGGCCGAGCAGGCTCTCGATCGGGTTGTAGCCGAGGAACGCGGCGAACAGCGTCCCGACGGGCGGCAGGTTCGCGATGCGGGAGGCGGTGGCCTGGTCGACGCCGTGCGCGGTGAGGCCGCTGGACAGGGTGGCGGGCAGCCGGTCGGCCAGGCCGGCGATCATCAGCGAGAAGAACACGCCGATGGACAGCACCATGCCGGCGTTCATGAAGGTGGCGCGCATGCCCGAGGCGACGCCGCGCTGGTCGGCGGGGACCGCGTTCATGATGGCGGTCGTGTTGGGGGCGGCGAACAGGCCCGAGCCGACGCCGTTGACGAAGATCAGCAGCGCGAACTGCCAGTAGGCGAAGTCGGTCGGGACGAGCAGCAGCCCGGCGAAGGCGGCGGCCGACAGCAGCAGGCCGCCGGAGGCGAAGGCGCGGGCGCCGTAGCGGTCCGACAGGTGTCCCGAGACCGGGCCGGCGACGAGGAAGCCGAGGGTGAGGGGCAGCAGGTAGATGCCGGCCCACAGCGGGGTGTCCTCGAAGTCGTAGCCGTGCAGCGGGAGCCAGATGCCCTGCAGCCAGATGATCAGCATGAACTGCATGCCGCCGCGCGAGACGGCGGCGAGCAGGCTCGCGGCGTTGCCGGCGCTGAACGCCCGGATGCGGAACAGGTCGAGGTGGAACATGGGCTGCTCCACCTTCGTCTCGATGACGCAGAACGCCGCGAGGACCGCGATGCCGCCGATGATGCCGGCGAGCACCCAGGGGTTCGTCCAGCCCATGTCGTGGCCGCCGTAGGGCTGGATGCCGTAGGTGATGGCGGCGAGCAGGGCGGTGAGGCCGGCGGCGAAGGCGACGTTGCCGAGCCAGTCGATCTTCGCGCCGGCCTTGCGGACGGCGGTCTCGACGAGGCTGCGGTAGGCCCAGACGGTGCCGGCGACGCCGATCGGCGCGGAGGCGAAGAACACCAGCCGCCAGTTGACCTCGCTGAGCAGGCCGCCCGCGACGAGGCCGAGGAAGGTCCCGGCGATGCCGGCGACCTGGTTGACGCCCATCGCCATGCCGCGCCGCCGCGCCGGGAAGGCGTCGGTGAGGATGGCGGCGGAGTTGGCCATGAGCATGGCGCCGCCGATGCCCTGGACGATCCGCCAGGCGATCAGCCAGACGGCGCCGCGGCCGCCGGTGAAGGGGTCCAGCGCCAGCACGACGGTGCCGAGGGTGAACACCGCGAAGCCGGCGTTGTAGATGCGGACCCGGCCGAACATGTCGCCGAGCCGGCCGAGCGTCACCACCAGCACCGCCGACACCAGCATGTAGCCCATGAGGATCCACAGCAGGTAGCCGACGTTGCCGGGTTCGAGCGGGTCCAGGCGGACGCCGCGGAAGATCGCCGGCAGGGAGATGATCACGATGGAGGAGTTCACGGTGGCCAGCAGCATGCCGAGGGTGGTGTTGCTGAGCGCGACCCAGGAGTAGTGCTTCGTGCGCACCAAGGGGCTCCCTCTGGACGGGAAGTGGTTACTTTGCCTAACTAATATTACGCCCCGGGCGGGTCGGCCGCGAAAGTACGGAATGGGTGTCCGTACGGTTACCTGTCGTCATCCAGTGCGAATCTCAGGTAGCGCTCCGCGCTGCGCCGGACCGCCGCCCGCCCGTCGGTCCGGACGACGCGCCGCCACCAGCCCCCGTACACGCGCGCGAAGTCGTGCCCCTCCAGCAGGCCGAGCGCGCGGCGCACGACGCGCGGCCGCTCGGGGATCAGATTCGGGTAGCTGTACATGAAACCGACCCAGTCGCGGTCGCTCACGACCTGGACGATGTCGCCGGACAGCAGCGCGCCCGCGCCGTCCTCGCCGTCCCGCCAGTGGAGCACCTGCCCGCCCGCGAAGTGGACACCGGCGTTGATCAGGGTGAGGCCGCCGCCGAGGTCGAACCGGTCCCCCGACCAGAACGCCACCGCGTCGTCGGCGCGCGGCAGCCACGCGCGGTCCTTCTCGTGCAGGTGGATCGGGGCGTCGAAGGCGTGCGCCCACTCCACCATCGACCCGTAGAAGTGCGGGTGGCTGACGGCGATGGCCCGGACGCCGCCGAGGTCGCGGACGGCGCGGACGGTCGCCTCGTCCAGGTGGCTCACCATGTCCCACAGCACGTTGCCGCCCGGCGTCCGCACGAGCAGCGCCCGCTGCCCGATGCCGGTGGAGGGCTCGGTGCCGATCCCGACGACGCCGGGGCCCTCGTCCTCGACGCGGCCGCGGTGCCCGGCGGCGCGCAGGCCGGCCAGGTCGGTCCAGCGCTGCCCGTCCCAGCCGACGTACTGGCGCTCGTCGAGGCAGATGGGGCAGTCGGGGCGGTCGTGGCCGTACTGCACGCCGCAGGTGACGCAGATCGGAAGGCTCATGCCCCCATTTTGTTCCCGCCGCAACGACGGCGGCCGGTACCGGCCACGGGCCGTACGCGCGGGACTACTCCCACGAGTGCCCGGCTTGTACCCGACACCGCACATATAACGCGTTGTTTCGGGGATGAAGGACGCGCCCACCCGCCGCAGCTCGACAGTTTGGACTCGGGGATGCGAAACGTAACCTCCGCACGACGTACAGGCAACGCTCCCGAAACCTCGCCGGGATGGACTGTCCACAAGGATCGATCAGAGGAGGGGAAGCCCGTGGCCCGACCGTCCGCCCACCCGGAGCTCCTGAGCGAGGTGCGGACGTCGTGAACCGCGAACCCGCACGCCGCCTGTTCCTGGCCCGCAACGGCGTCGCCGCCGGCCCCGCCCCCGTGGCGGTGCCCGCCCGGCCGCGCGTGGCCGTCCTGCCCGCCTCCGTGCGGCTCCGGCCCGAGGCCCTGGAGGACCCGGCCGAGGCGACGCTCGCCGAGGCCGCCTGGCTGATCCGCGAGGGGCTGCTCACGCCGGCCTCGCTCGTGGCCGCCTACCTGGCCCGCATCGACGCGCACGACAACCTCTACCAGGCGTACGCCGAGGTCCTCGCGGACGAGGCGCGCGCGGCCGCCGCCCGGCCCGCCGAGGGGCCGCTCGCCGGGCTGCCGATGGTCGCCGGCGACTCCTTCGCCGCCGAGCGGCTGCGCGCCGCGGGCGCGATCGTGCTCGGCACCGCGAGCACCACCACCGCCAACGCCTGGGCGCCGATCAACCCGGCCCGCGACGCCGGCACCGCCTGCGCGGTCGCCGCGCGGCTCGCCGTCGCCGGCGTCGGCACGGCCCGCACCGGCGGCGTGCTGCCGCCCGCGCTGCGGCAGAACCTCACCGCGATCCGCCCGACGATGGGCCGCAGCCTCGCGCACGGCCGCGACGTCGCCGGCCCGCTCGCCCGCGACGCCATGGACGCCGCGATGGTGCTGTCGGTGCTCGCCGGTCCCGACCCGCACGACCCGCGCACGCTCGGCCTGCCGCCGCTGCCCGACCTGGTGCGCGCCGCGACGCCGATCCGCCGGGCCAAGCGGGTGCGGCTGCGCCGCCCGACCTGGATCGGGGTGCCCGCCGACTACCCGCGCACGCCCGCGCACAAGGAGTTCCTCGCGACGCTGGAGCGCATCGGCGGGGTACGGCTCCGCGAGGTCGCCTACCCGCAGGGCTGGGACCTGCTGTCGGGTCCCTTCACCGACGGCCGGCCCGCCGAGCGCGCCAAGGCGCACCTGCTGCGCGAGCTGCTCCTGGAGGGCGCACTGGAGAGCTGCGACCTGCTGCTCCAGCCCGGCCCGACGCCGTTCGCGGCGCTCGGCCTGCCCGAGGCGGCCTTCCCGATCGGGTTCGACGCGACCGGGATGCCGGTCGGCACCATCCTCGGCGGCGGCCCCTACGAGGAGGACCGGCTGCTGGAGGTCGTCGCCGCCTACCAGGCCGAGACGTCCTGGCACCTGCGCCGCCCGGCCGACCCCCCGCAGATCATGCGCGCCCCCGCGCGCGGCCCGCTGACCGCCGTCCGGTCGGCGTGACGCGCGGCGCTCCGGCGAGGACGGCCCAGCCGTCACCGCCGGAGCCGGGCGCGTCCTGACGCGCCCGCCCCCGCTCCCCGTTCCGCCGTCAGTCGGTGTCGAGCCACTGCTCGATCGCGCGGATGCGGCGGGCGCAGTCGTCGGCGCCGGCCTGGTCGCCCTCGGCCAGGCAGGCGTCGCGCAGCCGGCTCAGCGCGTCGTGCCGGCCGCGGTGGTCGCCCATGTCGCGGCGCAGCTCGATCTCGGCGCGGAACTGCTCGGCCGCGGCCGCGTGCTCGCCGCGGTGCTGGAGGGCGCCGCCCATGACGTGGCGGGCGCCCGCGAGCTCGCGGGCGTCGCCGAGCTCGGTGGCGAGGTCCAGGGCCTGGCGGCCGGTGGCGAGGGCGGCGGTGTCGTCGCCGAGGGCCAGGTGGATGGCGGCGAGGTGGACCAGGGCGGTGCTCTCGCCGTGCCGGTCGCCGACCTCGCGGAGCAGCCGCAGGGCGTCGCGCTCGGCCTTCAGCGCCTCGGTGTGGCGGCCGGTGCCGCGCAGCACGACCGCGACGGTGTCGGTGCCGACGCCCATCCCGTACCAGTCGCCGATCTCGCGGCGGACGGCGAGGGCCTGCGCGGCGGCCCGCTCGGCCTCCTCGGGCAGGCCGAGCCGCAGGTAGGTGCGGGCGAGGCTGCCGAGGGTGCCGGCGAGGCCGGCCTTCGCGCCGAGCCGGTGCCAGAGGTCCAGCGCCTCCAGGCCGAGGACGAACGACTCCTCGTGCCGCCCCATCCGGCGCATCACGATCGCCAGGTGCTCCAGGTCGTGGGCTTCGCCGTGCTGGTCGCCGATCTCGCGGCGGATCTCCAGGGCGCGCACCAGGTGCTCGCGGGCCTCGCGGTGGCGGCCGAGGCGCCAGTGCACGATGCCGAGCTCCGACAGCGCCTCGGCCTCGCCCTGCCGGTCGCCGGTGTCGCGGTGCAGGGCCAGGGCCTGCCCGAGGTAGGTGAAGGACGCGGCGAAGCGGGCGTCCTCGTAGGACAGGCGGCCGAGGGTGGCGAGGGCGCGGGCCTCGCCGGGGCGGGCGCCGAGCATCCGGTAGGAGCGCAGCGCCTGCTCGCCGTCGCGGCGGGCCAGGTCGCGCATGCCGAGCGCGGTGTACATGCGGGCGAGCTCGGTGAGGGCCTGCGCGGTGCCGAACCGGTCGGCCTGCTCCTGGCGGATCGCCAGCGCCTCCAGCCCGAACGAGACGGCGTGGTGGACCGAGCCGCGGCGGCGCCGCACCTGCGACAGCGTCAGCAGCGTCTCGGCGACGCCGTGCGGGTCGTTCAGGTCGCGGCGCAGTTCGAGGGCGTGCCGGGCGTGCCGCTCGGCCGGCGGGTAGTCGGCGAGGGCGTTGTGAGCGCGGGCGAGGGTCTCGTGGGCGCGGGCGACGCCGGCCCGGTCGCCGAGCGCCACGTGCAGGTCCAGGGAGCGGCTCGCGTGCACGATCGCCGACGGGTAGCGGCCGAGCGCCACGTGCACGTCGGCGAGGGTGGCGAGGGTGACGGCCTCGCCGTGGCGGTCGGGCGGCTCGACCGACCGGAAGCCGCGGCGGGCGTCCTCGCCGTAGGCGATGGCCTGCAGCGACCGGCCCTGCTGGGCGTGCGCGACGGCGAGGGCGTGCATCATGACGGCGGCGGCGCCCCAGTCCTCCTCGGCGCGGGCGGCGCGCAGCCCGGCCTGGTGGACGGCGATGACGTCGTCGCTGTAGCGGCGGAAGTCCTGGAGGTCGAACAGCGCGTCGGCGAGCTCCCAGCAGGTGCGGTGCAGGCCGAGGCGGGCCGCCTGGTGGACGGCGGCGACCAGGTTGCGGCGCTCGGCCTCGAACCAGGAGACGGCCGCCGCCCGCGCCCCCGCGGCGGGCGGCGCCGTCCCCTCCCCCGCCGCGGCGGGGCGCGGCGAGCGGTCCAGCGCGGGCCGGCGGCGGGCGCCGAGGGCGGCGCCCGCGGCGCGCGCCTCGGCCAGGTAGCCGGCCAGCAGGCGGCGCTGCGCGGCGAGGCGGTCGCTGTCGAGGTCCTCGGCGAGGCCGCGCTCGCGGGCGAAGTCGCGCAGCAGGTCGTGCAGCCGGTACCGGCCGGGCCCGACCTCCTGGACGAGGTAGGTCTGGCGGAACGCGGCGAGGGCGGCGCGGGCGTCGGCGGCGGGCCGCCCCGTGAGGGCGGCGAGCGCGGCGGGCGTGAAGTCGGGCCCGGCGAGCAGGCCGAGCCGCCGGAACGCGGCGCGGTGGTCGCGGCGCAGCCCCCGGTAGGCCAGCTCGAACGTCGGGCTGAGCAGGGCGTGCAGGCCCGGCGGGCCGGGCCCGGCGAGGACCCCGGCGGGCGCGGGCGCGTCGCTGACGGCGAGCTCCTTGACCGTCGCGGCGATGGAGTCGGCGGGGTTGTCGGCGAGGCGGCCCGCCACCACCGCGAGCGCCAGCGGCAGCAGCCCGCACTGCTCGGCGAGGCGGACGGTGGCGCGGCCCTCGTCGCGGACCCGCCGGTCGGCCGGCCCGAGCACCGCCGCGATCATCTCGACGGCCTCGTCGGGCGCCATCTCGCGCAGCTCCAGCGTCCGCACGTCGGCGCCCTCCAGCAGGTTCGGCATCCGCCGCTGGGTGGTGACGACGACCATGCCCGCGTCGGTCGCGGCGGCCAGCGGCCGGACCTGCCCGACGTCGGCGGCGTTGTCCAGGATCAGCAGCATGCGGCGGCCCGCCAGCAGCGACCGGCACTGCGCGGCGAGCTCGTCCTCGGCGCGCGGCAGCAGGTCGCCGGGGACGCCGAGGCCGCGCAGCACCTGCCCCATCGCCTCGGCGGGGGTCGCCGGGGCCGGGCCGGTGCCGCGCAGGTCGGCGAAGACCACGCCGTCGGGGAAGCGGTGCGCGGTGCGGTGCGCCCAGTGCAGCGCCAGCGTCGTCTTGCCGATGCCCGCCATGCCCTCGATGACCACGCCGCGCGGCGGCACCTCCTGCGACAGCAGCAGGTCGAGCTTGCCCAGGCTGACGGTGCGGCCGGTGAAGAACGGCTTGTCGTCGGGCAGCCGCACCGGGCGCCGCGCCGCCGCGCCGGGCGGCGCGTCCAGCGGGACCTGCACGCGGCCCGCCAGCGTCGCGTGCGGGGCGGGCCGCCCGGCGGGCTCCAGCGCGGCGTCGGACCACTCGTCGCCCCAGGGGCTCGCGGCGTTGCGCAGGCCGTCGGGGTCCAGGATCGTCAGCGGGCGGAGCGCGCGGTCGAGGATGCCGCGGTTGCGCCAGATCCGGAACCAGCGGACCAGGGTCTCGCGGGAGATGCCCGACCAGTTGGCGAGCTCGGCCTGGCTGAGGCGCTGCGGGACGCGGACCTCGTCGCCGAACCGCTCGCCGAAGCGGTGCCCGAGCTCCAGCAGGTGGTAGGCCAGGCGGCGCGGGTGCTCGGCCGAGGACACGGCGGCGCGGCGGCCCGACAGGTCCGCCGAGCGCGCCACGCCCTCCATCATCGCCTCGGTGACACGCGGGTTGGCGGCGAGCAGGTCGCCGAACCGGCCGCGGTCGACGCGGAGGACGGTGAGGCGCTCCAGGGCGGCGACCGAGCCGCGCTGCGGGTGGCCCCAGGGGGCGAGCGCGCCGATGAGGTCGCCGGCGCCGAACAGCTCGATGATCGACTCGTCGCCCTCGCTGGACAGCACGTACTCCTTGGCGAGGACGGTGCTGGCGATGCGCCCCCGGAACAGCACGTACACGCCGGAGGCGAGCGCGCCCTGATGGCAGAGCAGGCCGTCGGCGGGGATCTCTGCGCGCCGTCCCATCGCCCGCAGCGCCTGCCGGTCGTCGGGAGCCAGCCGCTGCCAGAAACTGCCCGGCCGGGCGTCGTGCTCGTCGAGCACCCGGTCCTCCCCTCCGACGTCGTCCCCCGTCGCCGCCTCCATGGTGGAACGGGCCGGGCCGGCGTTCCGCCAGAAAGGACACGCATGGGGTGCGTCGCGTGACGCAAACGGGTGCCGGGGCGCGCGATGGTGGACACTGTCCGGGGAACGTCCACCAGGAGGGCCGATGAGCTACACGGGAAACGTCGAGCCGGGCGGCCGGGCCGACGTGCGGGAACTGCCGGGCCTGACCGTTGCCAAGGCGTCGGTCGGCCCCTACGACAACAACGCCTACCTGCTGCGCTGCACCGCGACGGGCGAGCAGCTGCTGATCGACGCGGCCAACGACGCGGCGCGGCTGCTGGAGCTGGTCGGGGACGGCCCGCTCGACCGGATCGTCACCACCCACCGGCACCAGGACCACTGGATGGCGCTGGCCGAGGTCGCGGCCGCGACGGGCGCGTCCGTCGTCGCCCATCCGCACGACGCGGAGGCGCTGCCGCTGCCGGTCGCCGAACCCGTCGAGCAGGGCGGCACGGTGCGGGTGGGCCGGGCGGTCCTGGAGGTGATCCACCTGCGCGGCCACACGCCCGGGTCGATCGCGCTGCTGTACGACGCCGGCGGCGACCTCGCCGACCGGCCGCACCTGTTCACCGGCGACAGCCTGTTCCCCGGCGGCGTCGGCAACACCTGGGGCGACCCGACGCTGTTCCAGCAGCTGGTGTCGGACGTCGAGGAGCGGGTCTTCGACCGGCTCCCGGACGCGACGTGGTTCTACCCCGGCCACGGCAAGGACTCCACGCTCGGCCGCGAGCGCCCGTCCCTGCCCGAATGGCGCAAGCGCGGCTGGTGACACCCCTCGCGGCCGGGCGGGCGGGGGTTTCGGCCCGCGCACCTGTGGGCGGCGGTGCGCGGGCGGCTTGCGGCGGTCGGGCCCCGGTCGGTCCGGGGCCGGATCAGTGGAAGATGCTCACACCGCCCGGGCCCACCAGGAGGCCGACGACGATGAGGACGATGCCCCAGAGCAGGTCGCGGCGCGCCACGATGACGTAGATGCCCGCGATGACCAGAACGACTGCGATGAGCCACAGGATGGTGTACATGCCGCCGTACTCCCCGCGGGCAAAGGGGACAAACAACTCCGCGCAAAGTCGCAGGACAGAGCACCCGCGGGGCCGCGCGCACACGTTCACGAGGGCCCCGCGGAGGGGTCTCGGCGGGCCCGGCGCAGGGCGCTGAACCAGCGGACGGCGCGCGCCGTCCCGGCGATGTCGGTGCCGAGGCGGCGCGAGCCGGCGCAGGCGACGTCCCCGAGGTCGACGACGGGCGCGGCGGCGCCCCGGGAGCGCCGGGCCGCGCGGCGCGTCAGAGGGTGAGGCCGGTGAGGATCAGGGTCCGCTCCTCGGTGTAGTCGGCCATGGCGGCCGCCGGGCCCTCGCGGCCGACGCCGGAGTCCTTCACGCCGCCGTAGGGCATCTGGTCGGCGCGGTAGGAGGGGACGTCGCCGATGACGGCGCCGCCGACCTCCAGCTCGCGGTGCGCGCGGAACGCCACGTCCAGGCTACGCGTGAACACGCCCGCCTGCAGGCCGAACGCCGAGTCGTTGACCAGCGCGAACGCCTCGTCCACGCCGTCGACGACCTGCACGGCGAGGACCGGGCCGAAGACCTCCTGGCGCAGCACCTTGGCGCCGGCGGGGACGTCCGCGAGCACGGTCGGCGCGTAGGTGGCGCCGTCGCGCTTCCCGCCGGTGAGGACGGTGGCGCCCGCGGCGACGGCCTCGTCCACCCACGCCTCGACGCGCTCGGCCGCCTCGACCGACACCAGCGGGCCGACCTGCGTCGCGTCGTCCCACGGGTCGCCGGTGACCAGGCCGCCGACGGCCTCGACGAGCTTCGGGGTGAACTCCTCGGCGACCGCCCGGTCGACGTAGACCCGCTGGACGGCGATGCAGCTCTGCCCGGCCTGGTAGTTGGAGAACAGGCCGATGCGGGACGCGGCCCAGTCCAGGTCGGCGTCGGCCAGCACGACGGCCGCGGCGTTGCCGCCGAGCTCCAGCGTGACGTGCTTGCGCGGCACCCGGTCGTTGATGGCCCAGCCGACCGGGACCGAGCCGGTGAACGACACGACGGGCAGGCGCGGGTCGTCCACCAGCGCGGACGCGCGGTCGTTCGGCACCGGCAGCACCGACACCATCCCGGCGGGCAGGGCGGTCTCGGCGGCGAGCTCGCCGAGGACCAGCGCCGACAGCGGGGTGGCCGGGGCGGGCTTCACCACGATCGGGGCGCCCGCCGCGATCGCCGGCGCCACCTTGTGGGCCGTCAGGTTCAGGGGGAAGTTGAACGGGGCGATGCCGAGCACCGGGCCGCGCGGGACGCGGCTGGTGTAGGCGATCCGGCCCTGGCCGCCGGGGTCGGTGTCCAGGCGCTGGACGACCGGCGCGGCCCGGCGCGCCTCCTCGGCGGCGATGCGGAACACCGACACCGCGCGCTGCACCTCCGCGCGCGCCCACAGCAGCGGCTTGCCGTTCTCCCCGGTGATCAGCCGGGCGATCTCCTCGGCGCGCTCGGCGAGCCGCCGCGAGATGTGCGTCAGCGCCTCGGCGCGCACGTGCACCGGCAGCGCGGCGGCCTCGGCGCGGACGGCGTCCGCGGCGGCGACCGCCTCCTCCACCTGGGCCTCGGTGGGGACGGCGACGACGGCCACCTCGCGGCCGTCGAAGGGGTGGGTCACCGCGAGCGTCTCGGTGCCGGTCGCGGCCCGGCCGGCCAGCCAGAAGGGAGTCACGTTCATGCCCCCGACGCTAGCCCTTCGCCGCCCCCGTCCGCCTCGCCACCGTGTCCAACCGGCCCGCCCCGGCTGGCCGTCCCGGCGAGCCCGGCGCGCGGCCGTCCGGGGTTCGCGTGCCTGCCCGGACGCGGTGCTGCCTAGACTTCGGGGACCAGCCGACGACGAAGGGTGACGCCATGGCGCAGCAGGTTCGCGGGGTCATCGCCCCGGGCAGGGGCGAGCCGGTCCGGATCGAGACGATCATCGTGCCGGACCCGGGGCCCGGCGAGGCCGTGGTGAAGGTCCAGGCGTGCGGGGTGTGCCACACCGACCTGCACTACAAGCAGGGCGGCATCAACGACGACTTCCCGTTCCTGCTCGGGCACGAGGCCGCCGGGATCGTGGAGTCGGTCGGCGCGGGCGTCACCGAGGTCGCGCCCGGCGACTTCGTCGTCTTGAACTGGCGGGCGGTGTGCGGGCAGTGCCGCGCCTGCACGCGGGGCCGCCCCTGGTACTGCTTCAACACCCACAACGCCAAGCAGAAGATGACCCTGGAGGACGGCACCGAGCTGTCCCCGGCGCTGGGGATCGGGGCGTTCGCGGACAAGACGCTGGTGGCCGCCGGGCAGTGCACCAAGGTCGACCCGGCCGCCAAGCCCGAGGTCGCCGGGCTGCTGGGCTGCGGCGTCATGGCCGGGCTGGGCGCGGCCATCAACACCGGCAATGCCCAGCGCGGCGACTCGGTCGCGGTCATCGGCTGCGGCGGCGTCGGCGCCGCAGCCGTCCTGGGAGCGCGGCTGGCCGGCGCCGCCAAGATCATCGCGATCGATCTGGACGAGCGCAAGCTCGCCACCGCGCAGAATCTGGGCGCCACGCACACCGTGCACGCCAAGGACACCGACGTCGTCAAGGCCGTGCAGGAGCTGACCGGCGGTTTCGGCGCCGACCTGGTCATCGACGCCGTCGGGCTGCCCGCCACCTACGAGCAGGCGTTCTACGCCCGCGACCTGGCCGGGACCGTCGTGCTCGTCGGCGTCCCCACCCCCGAGATGAAGATCGAGCTGCCGCTGATCGACGTGTTCGGGCGCGGCGGGTCGCTGAAGTCCTCCTGGTACGGCGACTGCCTGCCCTCCCGCGACTTCCCCATGCTCATCGACCTCTACCTCCAGGGCCGCCTGGACCTGGACGCCTTCGTCACCGAGACCATCGACCTGGACGGCATCGAGGCCGCGTTCGACAAGATGCACCACGGCGACGTCCTGCGCTCGGTGGTGATCCTGTAATGGCCGCCCGCATCGACCACCTGGTCACCTCCGGCACGTTCTCCCTCGACGGCGGCACCTGGGACGTCGACAACAACGTGTGGATCGTCGGCGACGACACCGAGGCGATCGTCATCGACGCCGCCCACGACGCCGCCGCCATCCGGGACGCCCTCGGCGGGCGGACGCTGCGCGCGATCGTGTCCACCCACGGCCACGACGACCACGTCGACGCCGCCCCCGCCCTCGCCGACGCCACCGGCGCCCCCATCTGGCTGCACCCGGCCGACCTGATGCTGTGGAAGCGCAAGCACCCCGAGCGCGAGCCGGACGCCGCGCTGTCCGACGGGCAGGTCATCGAGATCGGCGGGACGGCGCTGACCGTCCTGCACACCCCCGGCCACAGCCCCGGCGCCGTCTGCCTGCACGCCCCCGCCCTGGGCACCGTGTTCTCCGGCGACACCCTGTTCCAGGGCGGTCCCGGCGCGACGGGGCGGTCCTTCTCCGACTTCCCGACGATCATCACCTCGATCCGGGAGCGGCTGCTCACCCTGGCGCCCGAGACGGTCGTCCGCACCGGCCACGGCGACAGCACGACCATCGGCGACGAGGCCCCGCACCTGGAGGAGTGGATCGCCCGCGGCCACTGAGCCCGGCCATGGTGACGCGAATGTCGCCTTCGCGGGACATCCGCCGCGAAAGGCGGCACCCGCGAGGGTCTGCGGCATAGTGTCCCCTGGACATCCGATGATCGAGGGGGCGCGATGCGGCCGAGGCGACCGCGGACCGTGGCGGCACTGCTGGCGGGCGGGACGCTGGCGGCGGGCTGCGGGACGGCGTCCGGCGCGCCGCCCGAGGGGATGCTGAGCCTCGCTCCCCCGTCCGCGCCCGCGCCCGCCGCGGAGGCGGGCGACCGGGCGGCGGCGTCCCCGCCCGCCGCGCCGCGGGCGCCGGTGCGGCCGCTCGGCAAGCGCGGCGCGTGGCGCGTCACCACCTACTTCACCGCCGTCGAGAGCTACTACAAGGGCCGCCCGCAGGCGGTGCGGGGCTGCCCGAAGCTGCACTGCACGCGGGGCGGGACGCCGCTCGGGTCCTACCCGGCCGACTTCCTCAAGGTGATCCAGACCGAGGGCAGCGGCCGCATCACCGCCGGCCCCCGGAAGGGCCGCTACCTCAACTGGTCGCACAGCGTCGGCTGGTGGCTCGACACCGCCACCCGCGACTCGGGGGCCCGCCCGCTGCGCCCGTGGGGGTCGGCGGCCGCCGACAAGGACGTCCTCACGCGCGGGCGGCGGTTCGTGGTGGCCGACTGCGGGCGGCAGGAGAACGGCAGGCCCGTCCCGGCCAAGGTCTGCGCCGCGTTCCGGCGGGCGTCCTGGACGGTGACGGACCTGTTCCGGCCCGGCTACGGCGGGCAGCACCACGCCGACGTCTACATCGGCGAGGAGACCGGCCCCGGTTTCCGCCGGTACTACACGACGCTGCTCGGCGCGACGCTCGGCGCCGCCTGAGCCTCGGGCAGCGGCGCGGCGAGCGTCGTCGGCTCGTCGCGGCCGCGCAGCACCACCTGGTCGCCGGGCGCCCAGCGCGCCGCCTCGTCGGGGTCGGCGGCCTCCACCAGGCGCGCGGCGGCGAGCACCCGCGCGTCGGTGGTCTTGGCGAGGTCGGTGAGGCGGGCGGCCTCGTTCACCGGGTCGCCGATCACCGTGTACTCGAAGCGCTCCTCGGCGCCGATGTGGCCGGCGACGGCCTCGCCCGCCGAGACGCCGACGGCGGCGCCGAGGCCGGGCACCTCGCCGCGGAGCCGGGCGGCGAGCTCGCGGGCGGCGGCGAGGGCGCGGCCCTCGGCGCCGGGCAGGTCCAGCGGCGCCCCGAAGATCGCCAGGGCGGCGTCGCCCTCGAACTTGTTGATCCAGCCGCCGTGCGCGCCGACGACCTCGACGACGACGGCGAAGAACGCGTTGAGCAGCGCGACGACCTCGGCGGGCGGCCTCCCGGCGGCGAGCCGGGTGGAGCCGATGACGTCGACGAACAGCACGGCGACGCGGCGCTGCTCGCCGCCGAGGTCGATGCCGCGCTCCAGCGCGACCCGGGCGACGTCCGCGCCGACCTGGCGGCCGAACAGGTCCTGGAGGCGGGCGTGCTCGCGCAGCCCGGCGGCCATGTGGTTGAACCCGGCCTGCAGCAGCCCGATCTCGCTGGCGTCGTAGACCGGGACCTGGACGTCCAGGTCGCCGCGCTCGATCCGGGCGAGGCCGAGCCGGACCGACTCGACGGGGTCGGCGGTGGCGCGGGCCGCGCCGTAGGTGACGAGGCAGCCGGCGAGCAGCGCGGCGCCGGCGAGGGCGAGCACGGCGAGCGCGAGGTCGCCGACGGTGACGCCGGGCGTCACGAACGCCCCGGCGGCGAGGACGATCAGCCCGAGCAGCGGGACGGCGGTGCCGAGGCCCCAGGCGAGCACCGAGCGGGCGACCACGCCGGGCAGGCCGGTGCGGCCCGGCACGGCGTTGCGGAGGGCGGTGGTGACGGCGCGGCGGAGCAGCCGCTCGGCCAGCAGGTACACGATGGCGCAGGTGGTGACGCCGCCGAGCAGGCTCGTCAGGCCGAGCTTGACGGCGAGCAGCGCCGAGAACGGCGCGTTGATGACGACCCAGGCGACGGTCCCGACGCACCAGAGCGCCAGGTGCGTCGCCATCAGCCGGACCGGCGCGTACAGCAGCAGCACGCGCTCGCGCCGGTCGGGCTCGCGGTGCGAGACCACCGCCCGGTTCACGCGGCGGAAGAACCGGGCGCCGAGCACCAGCCCGACCGGGACCGCCAGCACCACGTAGGTGGTGAACAGGGCGAGGTTGACGGCGCGCAGGTGGCCGGGGACCGTTCCGGCGGGGTCGGGCACGAGGACGGTGAACAGCAGCACCACCAGGGCGCCGCCGAGGTTGGCGAGCGCCGCCGCGACGATCACCAGGGCGCGGGCGCGCCGCGCCACCTGGGACCGCGAGTCGCCGGGCAGGCCGTCGATGAGCCGCCACAGCAGCCCGGAACGGGCCTCCGAAGGCGCCGTTCCGGGGGTGTCCATGACGCAGGAGACTAGCCGAGCCCCACCACTGTTCCGTACATCACACCCACAACTCCCCAAACACGACACCCGCCCCGTCCCACACCAACCGCCAGCACCGGCACCGTCGCACCCGCATCTCCAGACGACCACCCGGTCATCGAACGTTGACTTGCGGCGTGTTGGGCTCTTGAAACGTTTCAAGAGGCCAACACGCCGCAAGTCAACGAGGGGTGACCGAGTGGTCATGGGCGGGAGCCGGGGACGGGAGGGGGCGTTAGGGGCGGACGGGGTCGAGGAGGCGGTGGGGTTCGGAGAGGGCGCGGGTGATGGGGTCGTCGCGCCATTCGGCGTCCATGCCGGGGCCGGGGCGGATCTCCCAGTCCTCGACGGCGGGGTGCGCGCCGCAGGCGGTGCAGGCGCCCTCGGAGTCGATGCGGGCGGCGCAGGCGGCGTGGAAGAACAGCCGGCAGGGGCCCGCGTCGGAGAAGTTGTCGGCGCCCCACCGCGAGAGCAGGTGGATGACCGGCCAGAGGCCGCGACCCATCGGGGTGACGGCGTACTCCTGGCCCTCCTTGGACAGGACGCCGTCGCGGACGAGCGCGGCGAGGCGGGCCGAGAGGACCGCGCGCGGGACGTCCAGGTGGATCTGGAAGTCGCTGAAGCGCCGCACCCCGAAGAAGACGTCCCGCAGGATCAGCAGCGTCCACCGCTCCCCCACGATCTCCAGGGCGCGCGCGAGCGAGCAGTTCTGCCCGGAGTAGTCCTTGCCGAGTGCCATGGCCCCAGATTACCCCCCGGACGGTTCAATGAACGAACCAGACGTGTTACGGTCGTGCCGCAGGCCGGTTCGTTCATTGAACCTGCCGGTGTCCCGAGGATCGAGGAGCCCGCATGACCACCCTGGCGTCCGCCCGCGCCGCCCGGTCCGCACCCGCCGCCCCCGCGGCCGTGCTCGGGCTGACCAGCGCCGCGACCCTGCTCGCGCTGATGAACTACACCGCGCCGTTCGCGGTGCTCGCCGACACCGCCGCCGGCCTGCACGCCGGCGCCACCGCCCGCGTCTGGCTGATGAGCTCGATCAGCCTCGGCCTCGCCGCCGCGCTGCTCACCGTCGGCAGCCTCGCCGACGACCACGGCCGCCGCCGGGTGTTCACCGCCGGCGCGCTGCTGCTCGCCGCCTCCAGCGCCGCCTGCGCCCTCGCCACCACCCCCGCCGTCTTCGTCGCCGGCCGGATCGTGCAGGGCGCCGCGAGCGCCGCGCTGCTCGCCGCCGGGCTCGGCACCCTCGGCGCAGTCTTCACCGGCGCCGAGCGGGTCCGCGCGACCGGCGTGTGGGGCGCCATGGTCGGCGCGGGCATCGCGCTCGGGCCGGTCGCCGCCGCCCTGCTCACCCTCGCCGGCTGGCGCCTCTGGTACGGCGCGGCGGCCGTCGCGTCGCTGGCCCTCGCCTCCGCCGCGCGGGCGCTGCCGGAGTCGCGCGCCGCCGTGCGGCGCGGCCTGGACCTGCCCGGCGCGCTCACCATGACCGGCGGCGTCGCCGCGCTGCTCACCGCCGTCACCCTCGGGCGGACCGGCTGGACGCGGCCGCCCGTCCTCGCCCTGCTCACCGCGGCCGCCGTCCTGCTCGCCGCGTTCGCGCTGGTCGAGGCCCGGCACCGGGCGCCGATGCTGGACCTGGCGCTGCTCCGGCACCGCCCGTTCGTGCTGTCGGTCGCCGCCGCCCTGATCACCGGCCTCGGGATCATCGGGGTGATGAGCTACCTCGCCACCGTCTTCCACACCGGGTTCGGGTACAGCCCGCTCGCGGGCGCGCTGCTGCTCGCCGTCTGGTCGGGCCTGTCGTTCCTGTTCGCGCTCCAGGCCCGGCGGCTGCCCGCCCGCTTCACCGCCGGGCGGCTGCTCGCCGCCGCCCTGGTGATCAGCGCGGCCGGCGAGTTCGCGCTGCTCGGCCTGTCCCCCGGCACGCCCTGGTGGCGGCTGCTGCCCGGCCTGGTGATCGCCGGGGCCGGCAGCGGCCTCGGCAACGCGATGCTCGCCCGCGTCGCGGTGGAGAGCGTCCCGCCCGAGCGCGTCTCGGTCGGCTCGGCCGCCAACAACACCGCCCGCTACATCGGCGCCGCGCTCGGCGTCGCGGCCGTCGTCGCCGTCGCCGCGACGGCGGGGACGGCCTCCAGGGCCGCGCTGGTGCACGGCGCCGACACCGCGATGCTGGTGTCCGCGCTCGTGTGCCTGGCGGGCGCCGCCCTGGCGGCCGTCCTCACCGACTGACCCTCAGTCGTGGAAGCCGCGCGCGGCGAGGCGGGCGGCCATGGCGCGGGCGTCCCGCTCGTGCCGGGCGAGGCCGGACGACGCCGGGGCGGCGTTGTGCAGGTCCCAGTACACCGCGATCGCGCCGCCCTGGCGGACCGCCACCGCCCGCTGCACCTGCCCGTCGGCCGCGTAGTCCAGGCGGACCGCCTCGTCCCCGAAGGCCGGATGGGCCACCTTGATGCCGCGGCAGGTCGCGGCGAGGCGGACGATCCGCGCCATCGTCAGGCGCGCGGACCCGGCGCCGTCGAAGATCAGCACCTGCTCGCCGCGCTCGGTGGTCGTCGCCTCGTTGCCCGGCTCGGCGTTGCCGTTGTAGGCCAGGTCGAACCGGCGGACGACGCCGTCGATGTCGTCGGCCCACGGATCGGGCTCCTCCTCGGTCCCGCCGCTGCACGCGGGCACGTTCAGCCCGCCGTCGTCGGACGACCAGCGCTCCGGGTCGCGCGCGGCGGCCGCGGCGTAGAGCAGGTCGGACCGCACCATCTCGCCCTGCGGCCGCGCCGACGCGGTGGGCGGGGCGGACGGCGTCGCCGTCACCGGCGGCCGCGCCCCGGCCGTCCCGTGCACCAGCAGCGTCCCCGACCCGGCGGCGACCACCGCGGCCACGGTCACCGCCGCGACGCGGGCCCGGGCGCGGCGCCGGGCGCGCCGCACGATCTCCCGCCCGTCGGGGGCCACGACGCCCCCGGCCACGTCCCGGCGCAGGTCCTCGAACGCCTCGTCGATGTCAAACACGCCCGGCCTCCTCGCGCTCGCCGTCGTCCAGCAGTTCCGCCAGCCGCTGCCGCCCGCGCGACAGGCGCGCCTTGACGGTCCCCTCCGCGACGCCCTCGCGGGCGGCGATCTCGGCGACCGGATAGCCGCCCATGTGGTGCAGCACGATCGCCCGCCGCTGCGGCTCGGGCAGCCGGGACAGCGCGGCGACGAGCGCCACCGAGTTCTCCCCCGGCGGCGCCACCGGCGGCGGCGGACCGTGCCGGAGCTGCCCGGTGAGGGCGCTGCGCGCGCGCCGCCAGCGGCTCACCGCGAGCCGGTACCCGACGCGCGCCACCCACGCCCGCGGCTGGTCGTAGGCGCTGATGCGCCGCCACCGCGCCCAGGCGCGGGTGAACGCCTCCTGGGCGACCTCCTGCGCCTCCGCGAGGCTCCCCGTGTACGCGTACAACTCCGCCACCAGCCCTGGATAGGCAGCGCGGTAGAAGTCCGCGAACCCTGCTTCGTCCGCCACCTGGCCTCCTCTTCGCCGTCGCGGGATACACGCGGCGGGAGCCTGCGGGGTTGCGCGCCGTGGGCGCCTTTCTCAAGCCGGTCCCAGCCCGGTCTCAGGCCAGTTCCTCGATGAACGCCGCGAGCTGGGCGAGGTTGCGGCACTCGTACATGTCGACGATCTCGCCGTAGCGGGACGCCGCCGAGTCGCCGGTGTCCCAGTAGCGGCGCTGCTCGGGGTTCAGCCAGTAGGCGTGCCGCGCCCGGCCCGCCAGCTCGCGCAGGACCGGCAGGGACAGCTCGCCGTAGTTGGAGCGGGCGTCCCCGAGGATCAGCAGCGCCGTCTTCGAGGTGACGGCGTCGCCGTACCGCTCGGCGAACATCTTGACGGCGTTGCCGTAGTTGGACCGGCCGGTGATCCAGACGAGGTTCGCCTCGCTCGCCATCCGCGTCATCGCGTCGGCGACGTCCACGCCCGGCTCGAAGAACTTGGTGATCTCGTCGGTGCCGTCGATGAAGGCGAACGCGCGGACCTTGCTGAACTGCTCGCGCAGCGCGAACGTCAGCAGCAGCGTGAAGTGCGCGAACGCGGTCACCGAGTCGCTGGCGTCGCAGAGCACGACCAGCTCGGGCCGGTGCGGGCGGCGCGGCCGGTGCACGGTGGCGAGCGGGACGCCGCCGCTGCCGAGCGAGGCGCGGACGGTGCGGCGGAAGTCCAGCCGGCCGCGCCGCCCGGCGCGCTGCTTCTGCGCCAGCCGGGTCGCGAGGCGCCGCGCGAGCGGGTACACCTCGCGGCGCAGCGCGGTGAGGTCGGCGCGGCTCGCGCGGCTGAAATCGAGCTGCTCCAGCGGCGGCCGCACCGACAGCCGGGCGGTGCGCTCGACGCCGGTGTCCTCGGCGATGCGGCGCCGCACCTCGGTCGCGACCATCTCCTCGAACCGGTCGATGCGGTCGCGGAAGGTGCGGCGCGCGACCCGCTCGGCCATCCCGCCGCGCTCCTGCCCGTCCAGCACGGCGGCGAGGAGCCCGGCCATCAGCGTCTCGGGCGACAGCGCCCGCAGCACCCCCGAGGAGAACCAGGACGCCTGGCCGGGCGCCTGCCCGAACGCCGCGACGGCCTCGCGGGCGAACTGGCGGAGCGCCGCCTCGTCCCCGGCGGCGATCAGGTCGGCCAGCTCCCGGCGCCGCTCCTGGACGACCGGGTCGAGCGGCGGCGGGACGGGGCGGCCCCCGGCGTCCAGGGTGCGGCCCGGCCGGTCGGCGGCGTGCGCGGCGCCGTCGCCGAGGGCGGCGGGGAACCACAGGTCGAACAGCGTGTCGAAGGTGGCCCGGTGGGCGGGGCGCTTGACCAGCGTCGCGGCGTAGGCGGCGCGCAGCGACGCGCGATCCAGCAGGTCGATGGCCTGCATCGCGCGCACCGCGTCCAGGCCCTCGGCGAGCGACACCGGCAGGCCCGCCTCGCGGAGGGCGCCGACGAACCCGGTGTGCCGGTCGACCAGGGACCCCACCGGCTCAGCCCTTCAGCCCGAGTTCCCGGGCGGCCCGGCGCTGGTCGGAGACGTGCTTGAGGACGACGCCGAGGGTGCGGGCGACGGCCGCCTCGTCCAGCTCGTCGAGGCCGAGGGCGAGCAGGGTCCGCGCCCAGTCGACGGTCTCGGCGATCGACGGCGCCTTCTTGACCTCCAGGCCGCGCAGCGTCCCGACGGTCCGCACGAGCTGCTCGGCGAGCGCGGCCTCGATGCCGGGGACCTGGGCGAGGACGATGTCGCGCTCGCGGTCCGCGTCCGGGTAGTCCATGTGCAGGTACAGGCAGCGGCGCTTCAGCGCCTCCGACAGCTCCCGCGCCGCGTTCGAGGTGATCACCACCAGGGGGCGGCGGACGGCGGTGACGGTGCCGAGCTCGGGGATCGTCACCTGGAAGTCCGACAGCACCTCCAGCAGCAGGCCCTCGACCTCGACGTCGGCCTTGTCGGCCTCGTCGATCAGCAGGACGGTCGGGTGCTCGCGGCGGATCGCGGCGAGCAACGGCCGCTCCAGCAGGAACTCCTCGCCGAAGATGTCGTCGTGGGTGTCCTGCCAGCCGCGGTCGGCGGGCGCGGCCTGGATCGCCAGGAGCTGCTTCTTGTAGTTGAACTCGTAGAGGGCGCGGGCCTCGTCCAGGCCCTCGTAGCACTGCAGGCGGATCAGCTCGGAGCCGGTGGCGGCGGCGACGGCCTTGGCCAGCTCGGTCTTGCCGACGCCGGCCGGGCCCTCCACCAGCAGCGGCTTGCCGAGCGCCTGGGCGAGGAACACCGTCGTCGCGATCGCGTCGTCGGTGAGGTAGCCGCCGGCGGCGAGGCGCGCGGCGACGTCGGCGGGCGAGGCGAACTCCGCCGCCGGGGCGTCCGCGCTCACTGCGCGGCCTTCGCGGTGGGGGTGGCCTTGGCGGTGGACTTCGGGGCGCCCTTGCCCTTGGACTTGGTGTAGGTCTGGCCGGTCCCGGCGAACAGCAGCTTGGTCCCGCCGTCGGTGAGCGTCACGCCCCAGTACGACGCCTTCTGCGGGTCGCCGCCCTCCCAGGAGAAGCGGTACTTGTCCTTGCCGTCGGGGATCGCGGTGCCCTTCCAGTACTCCTTGCCGCGCAGCACCCACACGCCGGTGCCGTTCGCGGCGAACTGGAAGTAGTCCTTCTGCGCGCCGACCCAGCGGCCGACGAGCGGCTTGACGTCGGCGGCCCGCACCGTGGGCAGCGGCGCGAGGGTGGTCGGCGGCGGAGGCGGCAGCGTCGCGTCCTTCTTCTCGCCCCCGCCGCAGGCGGTCAGCGCGAGGGCGGCGCCGAGCACCGCGCAGGCGAGGGATGCGGTCGAGCGGACCCGCATGTTCACGGGTGACCTCCGGGGATTCTGGGCGGGGACGGGCGGAGCGGGACGCGGCGGGGCGGGGTCGGGCGCCGATCGGTACCGTATCCGGCCCGGGATGGAACTTGCGAGGTACGGGGTGTTTGGTCCCGCAGGATGATGCCAGGTCCCGGTCCGCCGACCTATAACCGGAACATGACGACTCACCGGCTGCCGCACGACGAGCTCGGCGCGGCTCTGCGGGCCCCCATGGCCGCCCGCCGCGAACTGGGGCCCGACTACGACGAGGCGTTCGCCCAGTCGATCGTCGAGCGCCTCGAGGAGGCGCTCGACGCCCGCACGGCCCCCGCCCCCCGCCGCGCGGTGCGCGCCGCGCCGGCCGACCGCCCGCCGCGCGACTTCAGCATCGCCGTCGTGGTGATCACGCTGGCCGCCGCGATCCCGCTGAGCGCGATCGGCGCCACCCAGGCGGGCATGGGCGGGCTGCTCACGGTCTGGCTGGCGATCGTGGCGATCAACCTCGGCTACCAGTTCCGGCCCCGCTCCTGAGCCCGGTCCCGCCGCGGCGGGACCGGACCCGGGACGCGGACGCTACCTCTTCACCGGCTCGGGGTCGCGCGGCAGCCCGAGCAGCCGCTCGCCGATGATGTTGAGCTGCACCTCGGTGGTGCCGCCGTAGATCGTCATGGCCCGGCTGAACAGCATGGCGCGCGCCACGATGCCGCTCTCGGCCAGCGGGACCTCGGTGGCCGCGGCCTCGCCCTGCGCCGCCCAGCAGTGGTCGGCGACGTCCTGGTTGAACTGCACGCCGAGCAGCTTGCGGACGCTGGCCTCGGCGCCCGGCTCCACCCCGTTCAGCTGCTTCAGGGTGGTGCGGAGGCCGAGCAGGTCGATGGACTGGCCCTGCGCGACGAGCCGGCCGACCTCGGCGGCCGCGACCGGCCCGAGCTCACGGCCGGCGAAGAACTTCAGCAGCTCGGGCACGCCCATGCCCATGCCGCCGCCGGTCGACAGCGACACCCGCTCGTTGGACAGGGTGTTGCGGGCGACCTGCCAGCCCTTGTTCACCTCGCCGACGACGCAGTCGTCGGGCACGAACACGCCGTCGAGGAACACCTCGTTGAAGATGGCCTCGCCGGTGAGCTCCTTCAGCGGCCGCACGTCCACGCCCTCGGACTTCATGTCCACGAGGAAGTAGGTGATGCCGTCGTGCTTGGCCGCCGACGGGTCGGTGCGGGCGATGCAGAAGCCCCACTGGGCGAACTGCGCGACCGAGGTCCAGATCTTCTGGCCGGTGAGCTTCCAGCCGCCCTCGACCCGCTCGGCCTTCATCGACAGGGAGGCGAGGTCGGAGCCCGCGCCGGGCTCGGAGAACAGCTGGCACCACACGATCTGGCCGCGCAGCGTCGGGCGCAGGAAGCGCTCCTTCTGCTCCTCGGACCCGTAGCGGACCAGGGACGGCACCAGCCAGGCGCCGATCACCAGGTTGGGCGCCTTGACCTTGGCGGCCTTCAGCTCCTGCTGGATCAGGATCTGCTCGACCGGGCCCGCGCCGCGCCCCCAGGGCTTCGGGAAGTGCGGGACGGTCCAGCCCTCGTCGCCCATTTTGGTGTTGAGCTCGCCCTTGTCGGAGATCGCGGCGAGCTCGGCGATCTCGCCGCGGATCCGCTCGCGCAGCGGCTCGGTGTCGTCGTCGAGCTCCAGCTCGACCTCGCGGCGGCCGCCGGCCAGGGCCTTGTCCGCCACGATCGCGGCCCAGTCCTTGGCCGGGCCGAGCAGGGCCCGCAGGGTGAGCGCGCGGCGCAGGTAGACGTGCGCCTCGTGCTCCCAGGTGAACCCGATGCCGCCGAGGATCTGGATGGCGTCGCGGGCGGTCTGCACGCCGGCGTCGACGGCGATGACGGCCGCGACGGCGGCGGCGAAGCCGGCCTCGGGCGCGCCCTCGTCCAGGGCGCGGGCGGCGTCCCAGGCGGCGGCGCCGGCCTGCTCGGAGGCGATCAGCATCCGGGCGGCCTTGTGCTTGACGCCCTGGAACTGGCCGATCGGGCGGCCGAACTGCTCGCGGACCTTGGCGTACTCGCTCGCCGTCGTGACGAGCCAGCCGGACAGGCCGGCCGCCTCGGCGCCGAACAGCACCGCCGCCAGGTCGCGGACCCGGCCCTCGGTGAGGCCGTCCAGCACCCGGTCGGCCTGGACGGCGACGCCGTCGGCCTCGACGCGGGCGACGCGCCGGACCCGGTCCAGGCTGTCGACCGGGGTGACGGTGACGTCGCCGGCGTCCACCACGACCCACTCGGTGGCGTCGCCGACCGCGACCGGCAGAACCAGCACGTCGGCGAGCGCGGCGCCGAGGACGGTCGCGGCGGTGCCGCTCACCACCAGCGCGCCGCCGTCGCGGCTGCCGGTGAGGCCGCCGGTCAGGGCGAGGGCGGCGGTGGTGCTGCCGTCGGCGAGGCCGGGCAGCAGCGCGGCGCGGGCCTTGCCGGCGCCGGACGCGTCGATCGCGGCGCTGGCGAGGACGGTCGGCAGGAACGGGCCGGGCGCGGCGGCGCGGCCGAGCGCCTCGACCGCGACGGCCAGCTCCAGCAGCCCGTAGCCGGCGCCGCCGAGGTCCTCGGCGAGGTGCAGGCCGAGCAGGCCCTGCTCGGCGAGGCCGGTCCAGAACGCCGGGCGCTCCTCGGCGCCGGCCTCCAGGGCGGCCCTCACGACCGACACGGGGATGTTGCGCTCGGCGAACCCGCGTACCGAATCGGCGAGTGCCTCATGCTCTTCGGTGAGCCCGATGGCCATGCGTCACCTTCTCTCGAACCGCTGTTGGACGCGATTCTAGAACAGCATTCTGATTTACCGCTGCAGTGACCCCGGTCTCAGTCCCGGCGCTCGCCGGTCGCGGCGCGCTCACCTGCGGACTCGTCCTCGCCGGCGGCCGGAACGGGCACGCGCGCCGGGTTCTTGGACGACGCCAGGCTGGCCGCGGTGGTGGCGACCAGGGTGCCGGCGATGACCGCGAGCGACAGCCAGGTCGAGATGTCGGGGGCCCAGTGCGCGCCGTACTCGTGCAGCGCGTGGAAGATCAGCTTGACGCCGATGAAGCCGAGGATGAACGCCAGGCCGTGGCCGAGGTAGACCAGCCGGTCGGTGAGCCCGTCGAGCAGGAAGTAGAGCTGGACGAGGCCCATCAGCGCGAAGGCGTTGGCGGTGAACACCAGGTAGGGCTCGGTGGTCAGCCCGAAGATCGCCGGGATGGAGTCCAGCGCGAACAGCACGTCGGTGGACCCGATCGCGATCATGACGATGAGCAGCGGGGTGGCGACCAGCTTGCCGCCGCGCCGCACGACGGCCTTGTTGCCCTGGTAGTCCTCGGTGGTCGGGACGGCGCGCTTCACCCAGCGCAGCAGGAAGTTCTCCTTGAACTCCGCGTCCTCGTCGCCGTGGCGGACGAGGCCGATCGCGGTCCAGATGAGGAAGGCGCCGAAGAGGAAGAACACCCAGGTGAAGGTGGACAGGGCGGCGGCGCCGACGGCGATGAAGACGCCGCGCAGCACCAGCGCGATGACGATCCCGGCCATCAGCACGGTGTGCTGGGCGTGCTTGGGCACCGCGAACCGGGCGAGGATCACCATGAAGACGAACAGGTTGTCGACGCTCAGGCTCTTCTCGGTGACGAAGCCGCCGAAGTACTGCGCGGCGTGCGTCCCGTCCCAGAAGATCCAGACGCCCAGCCCGAACGCGACCGCGAGGCCGATGTAGACGGCGGACCAGAACGCGGCCCGGCGGGTGGTGAACTCGCGGGTGTCGTTGCGGTGGATGACCAGCAGGTCGGTGAGGATGACGGCCAGGATCCCGACGATCGTCAGGGCCCAGACCCAGGGGGCGACGTGCACGAGGGTGCCTCCGAGCGCGAAGATGCCTCGGAGGTCTCTCCCGCCCCGCTGCGGGGGCCGGCGCTCCGGGCCGGTGCGGACCGACCGTATTGACGAAGGCGCCGTTGGGGGATACTCCCCTCCATATCCCCTACAACGCGGCGGCGCCCCGGTCCGTTCCCGGCGGGCGGGACTATTTGCGTTCCGTCAGGCCCCGGTAGATCCCGGCGAGCTGATCGACGGCGTCCCGCTCGGTCGGCAGCGTCCCGGCCCGTCGCAGCGCGGCGGCGCCGAGCCGGGCGGCGAGCTCCGGATCGTCCAGGACGCTCGCGACGGCCCGCTCCAGCGCCTCCGCCTCGCCCGGCTCGACGAGCAGCGCGGCGTCCGCGCCGACCATGACCGGGATGCCGCCGACACGGGTCGCCACCAGCGGCCGCCCGGCCCGCAGGATCTCCTGGACGATGAGGGGCTGGCCCTCCCAGACGCTCGGCACCACCGCCACGTCGGCGGCGGCGAGCAGGTCCGGGACGTCCGCGCGGTGGCCGAGCAGCCGGACCGGAAGGTCCTCGGCGCCGATGCGGGCCTCCAGCTCGGGGCGGAGCGGCCCGTCGCCGGCGATCGCGACGAGCGGCTTCGGGGCGCGCCGGTCCCAGCCGGCCGCGGCGTCCAGCAGCGTCGGCAGGCCCTTCTGGTCGGCGAGCCGGCCCACGGTGACGATCAGCGGCCGCTCCCCCGCGCCGAGGGCGGCGCGCACGCGGTCGCGGGCGGCCGGGTCCGGTGGGGCGTCCGGGGCGGGCGAGGGCACCAGCGCGAGGCCGACGCGGCGGGCGTGCAGGGCCCGCATCCGCTCCTCCAGGTCCGGGGAGACGCCGAGGACCATCGCGGCGCCGCGCGCCACGACCCGCTCCAGCGCCCCGTAGACGGCGGCGGTGCGGCCCCCGGCGAGCACGGCGTTGTGCAGCGTGACCACGACGGGGGCTCCTCCGCGCGACAGGCGCAGCGGGCCGGGCGCGACGCGCGCGGTCGCCGCGATCGCGAGGGCGCCCGCGCGCAGGCCGTGGGCGTGCACCACGTCGGCGTCCGCGAGCAGCCGCCGCAGCCGGAGGACGGCGCGGGCGTCCTGCACGGGGCGCGGCCGGTCGGCGACGTCGACCTCGGCGAACCGGACGCCGGGGCCGGTGAAGCCGTAGGACTCCTCGGTCGCGGCCGGGCCGCACACCACGACGCCCGCGCCGCGCTCGGCGAGGCCGGCGGCGACCGCCCGCACGTGGCGGCCGAGGCCGCCGGCGGCGGTGCCGAGCACCAGCGCCACCCGCAGGCCGTCCAGCCGCTCCGGCGCGGCCGGCCTCTTCCCGTCCGGCTCCTGGTCGGGCTTCTTCTCGTCAGGCATTGCGCGTCACCCTCCGGCTGAGGACGGCCCGCAGGTCCCGGCCGTCGATCACGAATGTCACCGCCACGAACACGCCTACCGCGATCACGGCCGCGAAAACCGCGACCGCCACATTGGCCACCTGCGCGCCGATCCCGAACCAGGCCGCGACCGCGTACCCGGCGGCGGCGCCCGCCGCGCCGCCCGCCAGCCCGGCGGCCAGCACGCGGGGCAGGCCGCGGACGGCGGCGCGGCCGCGGGCCCGCACCAGCGTGGCCAGCAGCAGGACGCCGGCGACGGTCATGCCGAGCGCGTTGCCCGCGCCGAGCGCCGCCACGACCCACTTGCGGTCGGCGGCCGCGACGAGCGCCACGTCGGCGGCCATGACCGACAGCCAGCCGGCGATGGTGGCGAGGGCGCCCATCTTGCCGCGCCCGCAGGCGTACAGCACGCGGCCGAGGTGGGCGATGAGGCCGTAGCCGAGCAGGCCGGGCGCGAACGCCAGCACCGCGCGGGCCAGCACCTCCTGCTGGTCGGGGCGGCCGGGGTTGAAGACGGCCGAGGCGGGCAGCGCGACGGCGGCGAGGGCGGCGGCGCCGAGGCACGACACCAGGACCACCGCGCGGGTGGTGGCGGCGGTGATGGCGTCGAAGCGGTCCTGCTCGCCCGCGCTGATGCGCGCCGACAGCATCGGGAAGGCGCTGGTGGCGATCGGCACCGCCAGGATCGCCCAGGGCAGCAGGTAGATCGCCCAGGCGTACTGGTAGTTGGCGAGGGCGCCGCCGGTGCCCGAATAGCTGAGCCGGACCACCAGCAGCGCCGAGAGCTGCTGCGCGACGACGGTGGCGAGGCCCGCGGCGGCGAGGCGCCGCACCCGGCGCGCCACCCCCGGCGGGAAGCGCAGGGTGGGCCGCAGGCCGAGGCGGAGCCGCCAGGCGGCGACGCCGGCGGTCGCGGCGAGGGCGACGCCGCCGAGGGCGGTGCCGATCCCGAGCGTCAGCTCGGCGGGCAGCGGCAGGTGCGCGAGGTCGTTCTCGTAGCCGCGGCCGAGCGGCGCGTACACCAGGTAGGCGGCGATCACCACCAGGCTGGACATCAGCGGCGCGAGGGCGGGCGCGACGAACCGGCGGTGCGACTGCAGCAGCCCGTAGAGCACCACGGCCAGCCCGTACATGACCATCTGCGGGGCCATGATCGCCAGCAGGTCGCCGCCGACCGCGACGATGTCGCCGCGCGCGCAGCCGGCCAGGTCGGGGCCGACCAGCAGCTCCATGATCGGGCGGGCCAGCACCGCCATGAGCAGCGACAGCGGCACCATGGCGAGCACGATCCAGCTCAGCAGCGCCGAGGTGATCTGCCGGACCTGGGCGCGGTCGCCGCGCTCGGCGGGCCCGGCGAGCACCGGCACGACCATGCTGGCGAGCGCGCCGCCCGCGACGATCTCGTAGACGATGCTCGGGAGCTGGGTGGAGGTGAAGTACGCCTGGCTGAGGCAGGAGGTCGTGACGGTCTGGGAGAAGACGAAGGTGCGGGCGAAGCCGGCCAGCCGCGACAGCACGGTGATGACGGCGATGATGACGGCGGCGCCCGCGAGACCGCCGGTGAGGCGGCGGAGGCTGGTGGACACGTGGGTGGCGGGTTCTTCCGGGGGGAGGGAGCGGTCAGGCGACGGGGCCGGCGGCGGGCGCGTCCTCGGGCGCGGCGGTCCCCGGAGCGGCGGGGGCGGCGGGCGCGGCGGCGGGCGCCGGGGCGGCGACCGTGCGGCGGCCGAGCATGTCGATCCGGTTCAGCACCGGGTTGCCCGCGATGACCTTGGTGAAGGACACGAACTCGCTGGCGGCGTTCAGCCCGACGACGCCGGCGAGGGCGGCGAGGCGGGGGCCGCGGCCGAGGCGCCCGGCGGCCAGGCCGAGCAGCGCGCCGAGCGCGTTGGCGCCGGTGTCGCCGAGCATGGCCCGCTCGGCGAGGTCGGTCGGCAGCAGCGCGGCGGCGGCGCCGAGCGGCGCGGCCGCCACCGCGCCGCCGCCGGTGAGGGCGAGCGGCGTCCCGGCGAGCAGGCCGACCTTGACGGCGCGGCCGGGCCGCAGGTCGAACAGGTTCATCAGGTTGGCGCCGCCGGCGATGAGGACGCCGTTCAGCGCGACGTCGAGCGCGCGGCCGGCGCGGGACGGCGCGGGCGAGCCCGCGACGGCCGCGGCGGCGAGGCCGGTCGCGCCGATCCCGAGGATCTTCACGGCGCCGGTGGTGACCTCGCCGCGGGCGAGGGCGCCGAGGTGGCCCTTGAAGCCGCGCGAGCCGGCGGTGCCGATGAGGTCGTCGTAGCCGCCGAGGACGCCGGCCGCACCGCCCGCCAGCAGCGCCGCCGCGCGGTCACGGCCGGCCGGGCCCGGCGCGAGCAGGCCGCCCGCGGCGGCGCCCAGCACGAACGCCGGGCCCTCCAGCAGGGTGACGGGCTCGCCCCGGTGGTTGGTGCGGCCCCACACCTCCGCGCCGGGCCGTCCGGCGAGGCCGGGCGGGCGGGCGGTCAGCGCCGTGTAGGCCGCGCGGGCGGCGAGGGCGCCGAGGGCCGTGCCCGCCAGCAGGCGGACGGCGGTGCCGGTTCCGGCGGCGGTTCCGGCGGCGGAGGTGCGTCGCGTCATCGAGAGTCTCTATCCGTTCTTGCCGGCGGCGGGCGCCGGTGACGGCAGGTAGCCGCTCACGCCGTCGCCGATCCCGTACTGGCCGGCCTTCCCGGCCATCTCGTTCTGCAGCGCCAGGACCGTCACGACCTGGCCGGAGGCGGTGTCCACGGTGTCGACCGAGGAGATGCTCCGCGCCTCGTCGCCGTCGCGCAGGGCGGCGACGAGGCCGCCCTTGGCGGCGGCGGTCTGCGGGCCGCCGAGCACGCTGCCGCGCGCGCCGGCGTCCAGCGCCGACGCCACCGCGAGCAGCGCCTTGTTGTCGGCGTCGCCGCCCTCGGCGGTGTAGGGCGTGGACGGGGCGACCATGATGGCGAGTGTCGCATGCTGGCCGGGCTTGCCGCTGGTGGTCACGTAACCCGCCTGCCGGAATCCGTTGAGGATCGACCCGCCGACGGCGTCCTCGCGGCCGGTGTCGGCGGGCGCCTTGGCGACCAGCGCCGACGCCAGCACCTGCCCCGCCTTGCCGTAGGGCGTGGCGTCGGCGGCGAACTGGACGCCGGCCGGCTTCAGCTGGGCGGCGAGCTCGTCGACGGTGGCGGCCTGGTCGTCGTCGAGGAACTTCTTCTGCAGCGTGACGCGGCCGGTGACGGTCGCGCCGGCCTGCTGCGCCAGCTCGCCGAGGCGCTCGATGCCGTCGTTGCCGGCGCCGGGCGTCTCCACCAGCACGACCGACTGGCCGGCGAGCCGCCCGGTGACGATCTGCGGGCCGAGGATCTGGGCGAACTGCTCCTCGCCCTTGGTCTGCCGGGTGAGCTGGGCCTGCTCCTGGCGGAGCGTCTCGTTGCGCTTGGCGGCCGCGGTCGCCTCCCGCTTCAGGCCCGAGGTGACCGAGTCCGACAGCGTGGTGGAGCCGAGGATGATGCCGAGCGCCAGCGCCAGGAAGATCGCGACGATGGAGACGAGGTGGTAACGGAAATCGATCACGTGAACAGTCCGGTCAGCCAGAAGAGGAAGGCGTGCCAGCGGTCGGCCAGCAGGGGGCGGATGACGTCCCCGGCCGGCGACATGAACACGGCCGTGGTCATGGCGATGAACGCGCCGATCACCAGGAACAGCAGCGACCAGGTGGAGATGCGGCTGCGGTACAGCCGGGAGACGCCCTTGGCGTCGACCAGCTTGCTGCCGACGCGGAGCCGGGTGAGGAACGTGCTGGCCATGCCGGCGCGGCCCTTGTCCAGGAACTCCACCATGTTGGCGTGGGTGCCGACCGCGACGATGAGCGAGGCGCCCTTGTCGTCGGCGAGGAGCATCGCGATGTCCTCGCTGGTGGCGGTGGCGGGGAAGGTGACGGCCTCGCGGCCGAGCTCGTGCACCCGCTTCAGGCCGGGCGCGCGCCCGTCCCGGTAGGCGTGCACGACGATCTCGGCGCCGCTGGTGAGGGCGGCGTCGGAGACCGAGTCCATGTCCCCGACGATCATGTCGGGGCGGTAGCCGGCCTCCAGCAGCGCGTCGGCGCCGCCGTCCACGCCGATGAGGACCGGCCGGTACTCGCGGATGTAGGGGCGCAGCGCCGCGATGTCCTCGCGGTAGTGGTAGCCGCGCACCACGATCAGCGCGTGCCGGCCGGCGATCTCGGTGGCCACGTCGGGGACGCCGACGCCGTCGATGAGCAGGTCGCGCTCGCGCTTGACGTACTCCATCGTGTTGGCGACGAACGCCTCCAGCTGGTGGGCGAGGCCCGCCTTGGCGGCGGTGATCGCCTCCTGCACCGATGCCGCGGTCTGCGCGGTGCCCTTGGCGACGACGTCCTCGCCCTTGTGGACGCTGGAGCCCTCGACGCGGACCTGGTCGCCCTCGCTCACCCGGGTGAAGATCTCGGGGCCGACGTCGTCGAGCAGCGGGATGCCGGCCTCGACGAGGATCTGCGGCCCGAGGTTGGGGTAGCGGCCCGAGATGCTGGGCGCGACGTTGACGACGGCGCCGACCTGGCAGGACACCAGCGCCTCGGCGCTCACCCGGTCCAGGTCGACGTGGTCGATGACGGCGACCTCGCCGGGCTGGAGCCGCTTGGTGAGGTCCTTGGTGCGGCGGTCCAGCCGGACGGTCGCGGTGACCCCGGCGCGGCCGTCGTCACGACCGCGGCCGAGCGGGAGGCCGCGGCGCGGCCGCCGGGCCGGCCTGGCCGGCTCGTCCGGCCGCCGGGCGCGGCTCTCGGTGATCGGAGAAGGGTCGTTCATCGGCTGCCATCCTGCCAGAGCGCGCGGGCCCGCACCCGCACCGTCCACGTGCGGGGCGTGTCCGTTCGCGTACCGTCTGTCGTTTTACCGGGGGGTGGCGGATCGGTGGCGCGCCACCTGCCCGGTCATGGCTCGCGGGCGGCGAGGTCGAGCAGCTCCTCGGCGTGGGCGCGGCCGAGCTCGGAGTCCTCCAGGCCCGCCAGCATCCGCGACAGCTCGCGGACGCGGCCCTCGCGGTCCAGGGCGGTGACGCCGCTGCTGGTGACGGTGCCGTCGTGGGACTTCTCCACCAGCAGGTGCTGGTCGGCGAACGCGGCGACCTGCGGCAGGTGGGTGACGACGATGACCTGGGCGTTGCGCGACAGGCGGGCCAGGCGGCGGCCGATCTCGACGGCGGCCTTGCCGCCGACGCCGGCGTCGACCTCGTCGAACACGAACGTGGGGACGGGGTCGGCGCCCGCGAACACCACCTCGATGGCGAGCATGACGCGCGACAGCTCGCCGCCGGAGGCGCCCTTGTGCAGCGGCAGCGGGGTCGCGCCGGGGTGCGGGGCGAGGCGGACCTCGACCTCGTCGGCGCCCTGCGGCCCGTACTCCTCGGTCGGGGTGACGCTGACGACGACGCGGGCGTGCGGCATGGCGAGCGCCGCCAGCTCCTCGGTGACGGCGCCGGAGAACCGCTCGGCGGCGCCCTGGCGGACGGCGGTCAGCTCGGCGGCCTCGGCGTGCAGGTGCCCGGTCAGCTCCTCGAACTCGGCGCGCAGCTCGTCGATGCGGTCGTCGTCGCCCTCCAGCTCGGCGAGGCGGGACGCGGAGGCGCGGGCCCACTCCAGGACCTCCTCCACCGACTCGCCGTGCTTGCGGACGAGGGAGGTGACCTCGGCGCGGCGCTCCTGCACGACGGCGAGGCGGCCGGGGTCGGCGTCGACCGACTCGGCGTAGGCGGCGAGGTCGGTGCCGACGTCGGAGACCAGGTAGCCGGCCTCGGCGAGGCGGTCGGCGAGCGCGGCGAGCTCGGGGTCGTGGTCGCGGACGGCGTCCAGGGCGTTGCGGGCGGCGCCGAGCAGCCCGACGACGTTGGCGGCCTCGAACGCGGCGGCGGGGTCGCCGAGCAGCGCCTCGTGGGCGGTGTCGGCGGCGCCGCGCAGCGCGTCGGCGTGGCCGAGGCGCTCCTCCTCGGCGGCCAGGTCGACGTCCTCGCCGGGCTTGGGGTCGATCTTCTCGATCTCGGTGAGGGAGAACCGCAGCAGGTCGGCCTCGGCGCGGCGCTCGGCGGCGCGGGTGGTGAGCTCCTCCAGCAGCGCGGCGACCTGCCGGTGCCGCTGGTAGGCCTTGGTGTAGGCGCGCATCGGCTTGGTGAGCGCGGACCCGGCGTAGCGGTCGAGGGCGCCGCGCTGGCGGCCGGCCTGCAGCAGCCGCTGCTGGTCGGACTGGCCGTGCACGGCGACCAGATCGTCGGCGAGGCCGATGAGCAGGCTGACGGGGACCGAGCGGCCGCCGAGGTAGGCGCGCGAGCGGCCCTCGGCCGACACCGACCGGGTGACGATCAGCGCGCCGTCGTCGAGCTCGCCGCCGGCCTCCTCGACGCGCTCCAGCACCCGCCCGGCGGGGTCGACGACGATGCGCCCCTCGACGGTGGCGCGGTCGGCGCCGGGCCGGACCCGCTGCGGGTCGGCGCGGCCGCCGAACAGCAGGCCGAGGCTCGTCACCACCATCGTCTTGCCGGCCCCGGTCTCGCCGGTGACCACGTTGAACCCAGGGGACAGATCGAGCACGGCCTCGTCGATCACCCCGAGGCCCTGGATCCGCACCTCATCGACCATCGGACGCACCAGCGTCACAACCCCTCGCAAGAACAGTCCCGGTTTCGGCGCCTGTGGAGATTATCCCCTCCCGGGCGCGTCCGGTTCCTCCTGGCGCGCCCGGGAACGTCCGCGCCAGCCGGTGACCGGCAGGCCGAACTTGGTGACCAGCCGGTCGGTGAACGGGGTGAGGTGCAGGCGGGCGAGCTTCACCGGCCGGTGGCCGCGGCGCACCTCGACCCGGGCGCCGGGCGGCAGGTCCAGGGTGCGGCGTCCGTCACACCACACGACCGCGCGCGGGGTGCCCGGCATCACCTCGATCGCGACGAGGCTGTCGGGCGAGACCACCAGCGGGCGGGCGAACAGCGCGTGCGCGCTGATCGGCACGACCAGCATCGCCTCGACCTCGGGCCACACCACCGGGCCGCCCGCCGAGAAGGCGTAGGCGGTGGAGCCGGTCGGGGTGGCGCAGACGACGCCGTCGCAGCCCCAGTTGGACAGCGGCCGGCCGTCGATCTCGGCGACGACCTCCAGCATCCGCTCGCGCTCGGACTTCTCCACGGTCGACTCGTTCAGCGCCCAGCCGGTGCCGATGACCTCGCCGTTGCGGCGGACGGTGATGTCGATCGTCATCCGCTCCTCGACGTCGTAGTCGCGGCTGACGACGCGCTCGACGGTCGCGGCGAGGTCCTCGCGCTCGGCCTCGGCGAGGAACCCCACGTGCCCGAGGTTCACGCCGAGCAGCGGGGCGCCGGCGGGGCGGGCGAGGTCGGCGGCGCGCAGCAGCGTGCCGTCGCCGCCGAGGACCATGACGACCTCGGCGCCCTCGGCGATGCCGTCGCCGCACTCCATCACCTGCACGCCGGTGCAGCCGATGTCCTTGGCCTCGTCGGCCAGGACCCGGACCGCGATGCCGGCGGCGGTGAGCTTCTCGATGACCAGCTGGGCGCTGCGGACGGCGTCCGCGCGCCCGGTGTGCACGACCACCAGCACTGTTCTCGCGTCGTTCACTGCGGCCCTTCCGTGATGGCCTCGGCCAGCTCGTCCTCGTCCAGCGGCGGCGCGCCTGCGCGCAGCCACAGGAAGTACTCCACGTTGCCCGACGGGCCCGGCAGCGGGCTGGCGGTGACGCCGTTCACCCCGAGGCCGAGGGTCGCGGCGTGCGCGGCGACGTCGCGGACGGCGGCGGCGCGCAGCAGCGGGTCGCGCACGACGCCGCCGGCGCCGACGCGGTCCTTGCCGACCTCGAACTGGGGCTTCACCATCATGGCGTAGTCGGCGGCGGGCGCCACGCACCGCCGGATCGGGGCGAGCACGAGTCGCAGCGAGATGAACGACAGGTCGCCGACGACCAGGTCGGGCGCGGGCTCGCCGAGGTCGGCGGGGGCCAGCTCGCGGATGTTGAGGCGCTCGCGGACGGTGACGCGGTCGTCGGTGCGCAGCGACCAGGCGATCTGCCCGTAGCCGACGTCGACGGCGTACACGTGCGCGGCGCCGTTGCGCAGCAGCACGTCGGTGAACCCGCCGGTGGAGGCGCCGGCGTCCAGGCAGACCCGCCCGGCGACCGTCAGGCCGGGGAACGCCGCGAGCGCGCCGGCGAGCTTGTGGCCGCCGCGCGAGACGTACTCGGGGCCGCTCTCCTCGGCCTCGACGAGGACGGCGGCGCCGGTGTCGACCTGGGTGGCGGCCTTGCCGGCGGTCTGGCCGCCGACCTTGACGCGGCCGGCGTCGATGAGCTGGGTGGCGTGCTCGCGCGAGCGGGCGAGGCCGCGCCGCACCAGCTCGGCGTCCAGGCGGCGGCGGCTCATGCGCCCTCGTAGGTGGGCGCGCCGGGGATGGCGCTCGGCGGCGCGTCGGCCGACACCAGCAGCTCCTGCAGGCGCTGGTGGACGTCCTCGAAGACCTGCACGTGCTCGGCGACCGGGCGTCCGGCCAGCTCGCCGAGGCGGGCCAGCGCGTCGTCGACGCGGGCGTCCCCGGACGCGGCGGGAGCCTCGTCGGCCATCTGTTCACCTCCAAGAACGCCCCGGCCCGCGTGCCGCGGGTCGCTGAGGGCTCGCTCCGAACGCTACCGTCCCTTGCGGACATCGTTGGCGACCGAACGGGGAACGGCCTGACCATGGCGAACGAGGAGGAGTGCCGCGCGGCGCTGGACCGGATCGCGCTGCGGCTCGCGGAGGTGGACGGCGACAAGCTGGCCGAGCACGTGGTGGAGCGGACCGTGAGCTGCCGCGTCCCCGATCTCGGGCTGGCGTTCCGGACGCGGCTGCACGCGGGGGGCCTGGATCCCTTCGAGCCGGCGGACGACCCGAAGTCGGCGCAGGTGCGGCTCACGGTGTCCAGCGACGACCTGGTGGCGCTGGCGGCCGACACGCTGAGCCCGGCGAAGGCGTGGGCGTCGGGCCGCCTGAAAATCGAGGCGAGCATCTTCGACCTGCTGCGCCTCCGCAAGGTCCTCTAGCGGGGGTCGGGGGCGCGGTAGGGGCGGGGCAGGGCGTAGCCCCGGGCGGCGAGGACGGTGCGCAGCCGGTCGGGGTAGTCGGTGATGAGGCCGTCGACACCGTCGTCGATGAGCTTGTTCATGGTGGGCGCGTCGTTCACCGTCCAGGGCACGATCCTCAGGCCGATCCGGTGCGCCTCGGCGACCATGGCGCGCGTCACGTAGGGCCGGTAACCGGGGGCGGGGGCCGCGCCGTCCGGCGGGGCGCCGTGGACGGGCGACACGACGGCGGCGCCGAGGGCGCGGGCGGCCCGCACCGGGTCGCCGCCGAAGTCGTCGATGTCCAGGCCGCCGAGCCAGGGCGAGCGGCCGGGGCGCCCGGACTGCAGGTGGCCGGGGTCGGCGAGAGCGCCGAGGGGCAGCCGTGGCTCGGCCCGGCGCATCAGCCGCAGGGCGCCCCAGTCGAAACTCTGGACGATCACCTGGCGGGCGATGCGGGCGCGCCGGATCTCGCGGGCGGCGACCTGGACGAACCGCTCGCGGGGGGTGGGGCCGCCGGGCTCGGCCTTGAGCTCCACGTTCACCCGGACGCCGGTGGCGCGCGAGCGCCGCACGAGGTCGAAGACCTCGGCGAGCAGCGGCATCCGCGCGCCGGGCGCGGCGCGCTGGCCGGGGAACCTCGGCAGCGTCGCCGACCCGCAGTCCAGGGTGCGGACCTGGGCCAGGGTGAGGGCGTTGACGTACGCGCCGACGTAAGGATAGGCGGGGTCACCGGGCGCGGCGGGCCCGGTGTCGCGGCAGGTGGCGGCGCCGACGCGGCGGTCGTGGGCGACGACGGCCCGCCCGTCGCGGGTGAGCCGCACGTCGAGTTCGAGGGTGCTGACGCCGAGCCGCAGCGCATTGGCGAACGCGGGCAGGGTGTTCTCCACGACGAGCCCGGCCCCGCCCCGGTGGGCCTGCACGTCGAAGGCCGGACCGGCGGCGCGGGCCGTCCCGCCGGGCACGGTCGCGGCGACGAGTGCCGCCGCGACCGTCACCACTGTGGCCATGGTGCTGTAGCGCGTCATGCGCACACCGTGACGACTGCGGGCGGGCGCGCGAGCGCGAACCGGGCAATGCTTTCGTAAAGCCTGGCGGCTCCTTACGGCTGTTCGGGGACGCGGTAGGCGCGGGGCAGCGCGTAGCCGCGCTCGGCGAGCACGGCGCGCAGCCGGTCGGGGTAGTCGGTGATGAGGCCGTCCACGCCGTCGTCGATGAGCTTGTTCATGGTGGGCGCGTCGTCCACCGTCCAGGGGATCACCTTGATGCCGAGCCGGTGCGCCTCGGCGACCATGGCGCGCGTCACGTAGGGCTTGTAGCCGGGGTCGGTGACCTTGCCGTCCTGCGGGAAGCCGTGCACGGGCGAGAAGGCGGACGCGCCGAAGGAGCGGATCGCCTTCAGCGGGTCGCCGCCGAAGTCGTCGATGTCCAGGCCGCCGAGCCAGGGCGAGCGCCCGGCCTGCCCGGTCTGCAGGAAGTCGTAGTTGGTGAGGGCGACCAGGGGCAGCCGGGGCTCCACCTGGCGCATCCGCATCAGGGAGCCCCAGTCGAAGCTCTGGATCGTCACCTGGCGGACGATGCGGGCGCGCCGGATCTCGCGGGCGGTGACCTGGACGAACTGCTCGCGGGGCGCGGTCTCGGCGGGCGCCCCGGCCTCGACCTTGGTCTCCACGTTCAGCTTGACGCCGTTCGCGTGCGCGCGCTTGACCAGGGCGAAGACCTCGCTGAGCAGCGGCATCCGCGCGCCGGGCGCGGCGCGCTGGCCGGGGAACTGCGGCAGCGTCGCCGAGCCGCAGTCCAGGGTGCGGACCTGGGCGAGGGTGAGGGTGTTGACGTACTCGCCGACGTAGGGGTAGGCGGGGTCGCCGGGCGCGGCGGGGCCGGTGTCGCGGCACTTGGCCGCGCTGATCTTGCGGTCGTGGGTGACGACGGCGCGGCCGTCCTTGGTGATCTGCACGTCGAGTTCGAGGGTGCTGACGCCGAGGCGCAGGGCGTTGGCGAACGCCGGCAGGGTGCTCTCCACGACGAGGCCGAGGCCGCCGCGGTGGGCCTGCAGGTCGAAGGCCGGCGGCCGGTGGGCGGGACCGTCGGCGCGGGCGGTGCCGGCGAGCGCGGGCCCGCCCGCCGCGGTGAGGGCGGCCGCGGCGAGCGCGGCGGCCCGCGCCTTCCTGGTGCTCTGGTTCCTCTGGTGTGCCATGCGCCACACCGTCGCGGCCGCGGGCGGCGGGCGGGCGTGATGCGGGTGAGGGGCCCGCCAACAGTTGGTGTCAGGCGTCCTGCGGCAGGCCGAGGGCGGCGAGGGCGTCGGTGACGGCCTCAGCGGGGGCGGGGCGGTCGTCGCGCCAGGCGGCGGCCGCGAGGGCGCGCAGGCCGTCGTAGGGGTCGCCGCCGCCGGTGACCTCCAGGCGCTCCCCCGCCCAGCGGGCGGTCCAGCCGCCGCAGGTGCGGGCGTCGCCGTCCGCGCCGGCCTCGGGGTGGGCGGCGAGCAGTCCGGTGAGGTCGGGCGCCAGGTAGGTGGGGCGGTGCTCGGGGACGGCGGTGAGCAGGTCCAGGGGCCGGGTGACGCCGGTGAGCACCAGGAGGCTGTCGGCGCCGCCGTTGTGGGCGCCCTCGATGTCGGTGTCCAGGCGGTCGCCGACGACGAGGGGCCGCTCCGCGCCGGTGCGCAGGATCGACTCGTGGTGCAGGGGCCGCTCGGGCTTGCCGGTGATGATCGGCTCGACGCCGGTGGCGGTGCGGATGACCTGCAGCAGCGACCCGTTGCCGGGCTTCGGCGCGCCGTCGCCGCCGGGGATGGTGGCGTCCCGGTTGGACCCGACGAACAGGGCGCCGCGCTGGACGGCCTGCGCGCCCTCGGCCAGGATCCCGTAGTCGAGGCCGGGGGTGTAGCCCTGCACGACGGCCCGGGGCCGCTCGGCGGCCGTGGAGACGGGGCGGAGGCCCCGGTCGTAGAGGGCCTTGCGGAGGCCGGTGCCGCCGACCACCAGGACGGGCGCGCCGGCGGGGAGCCGCTCGGCGAGCAGCCGCGCGGCGGCCTGCGCGGAGGTGACGACGTCGGCGGCGTCGGCGGGCACCCCGACGCGGTGCAGCAGCGCCGCGACGGCCGACGGCGTCCGGGAGGCGTTGTTGGTGACGAACGCGAGCCGCTGCCCGGCTGCGCGCGCCTTGGCCAGGGACTCGGCGGCGTTCGCCACCGGCCGGTGGCCGACGTACACGACGCCGTCCAGGTCGAGCAGCGCGACGTCGTAGGTCTCGCAGAGCGGCCGGTCGCAGCCCTTCATGGGGTCTCCTCGTTCGTCACTCGTGGTCGTCGGCGGCCCGGTCTTCACCGGCGGGCGGCCAGGGTGGCGCGGACGTGCCGCAGGGCGTTGGCGTAGTCCTTGTTGTCGGGGCGCATCGCGGCGGCGAGGGCGAGGGGCTCGACGGCGCCCGCGAAGTCGCCGGCGCGGCTGAGCGACAGGCCGAGCCCGAACAGGGCGTAGTCCTCGGCCGGGTCGGCCTCCACGATGGCGCGGAAGCTGTCGGCGGCGTCGCGGAAGCGCCGCGCCCCGTACTGGGCGCGGGCCAGGGCCTCGCGGACGCTGCGGGAGCCGGGTTCGGCCTCGGCAGCGCGGGCGAGGAGCTGGACGGCGGCGGCCGGGCTGCCCGCCTTGATCAGCTCCAGGCCGCGGGTGTACCACTCGTAGACGCCGCCGCCGGGCGGGTGCTCGCCCGGGTGGTCCGCCGGCCGGTCGGCTCCGCGCCCCTCCATGTGGACCTCCCCCAGGCTCGCGATCACTATGACGGTACCCGCCGCGGGGGCGGCGGGGCGCCGGTGACTACCATGCCCACAGTGGACGTCGATCTCCCCTCCGGGAGCGATCCGGAGGAGTTCAGCGCGCGGGTGTTCGGCGCGCCGGGGCCGCGCGGCGGCGCCGGCGGCCTGGAACTGGCGCCGTTCCGCGGGGTGCGGTTCGACCCGCGGGTCGTCGGCGACCCCTCGGCGGTGACCAGCCCGCCCTACGACCTGATCGACGCGGCGGCGGTGCGGCGGCTGGAGGAGTCCGACGCGCACAACATCGTCCGGCTGATCGCGCCGCGCGCCGACTACGCCGAGGCCAGCGCCACGCTGCGGCGCTGGCTGGAGCAGGGGGCGCTCGCCCCCGACGGCGCGCCCGCCCTGTACGTCTACGAGGCCGCGGCGGGCGGCCGGGTGCTGCAGCGCGGCCTGGTCGGGGCGCTCGGGCTGCGCGCCGAGTCGGCGGGCGTGGTGCTGCCGCACGAGAACGTCTATCCCGGCCCGGTCCGCGACCGGCTGGCGCTGATGACGGCGACCGGCGCCAACCTGGAGCCGATCTTCCTGATCTACGAGGGCGACGGGGACGCCTCCGACCTGGCCGACCGGGCCGCCGCCGGGCCGCCGCTCACCGAGGTCCGCGCCGGGGACGGCCTGGTGCACCGGCTGTGGGCGATCACCGACCCGGCGGCGCTGGCGCGCATCGCGGCCGACCTGGCGCCCCGGCGGGCGCTGATCGCCGACGGCCACCACCGGTACGCCACCTACCGCGTCATGCAGGCCGGCCACGCCGAGGCGGGGCCCTGGGACCGGGGCCTGGCGCTGCTGGTCGACTCCACCCGCTACCCGCCGCACCTCGGCGCCATCCACCGCGTCCTGCCGGGCCTGGACCCCGCCGAGGCGCTGGAGCGCGCCGCGCCGGTGTTCCGGGTGGCCGAGCACGCCGCGCTGGACACCGCGCTGCCGGCCCTGCGCGCGGCGGACGGCCCGGCGTTCCTGCTCGGCGGCGGCGCGGGCCTGCACCTGCTCACCGACCCCGACCCGGCGCGGCTGGGGGCGGCGATGGCGGGCGCGGGCTCGGCGCGGCTGCGCGCCCTGGACACCGCCGTCCTGGACCGGCTGCTGGTGAACGGCCTGTGGCGGGTCGCCGAGGACGAGCGCAGCGTCGAGGTCGTCCACGACGACCCGGCGGCGGCGCTGGCGCGGGCCCGGGAGGCGGGCGGCACGGCCGTCGTGCTGAACCCGCTGCGGGTCGCCGACGTGCTGGCCATCGCGGCGGGCGGCGAGCGGGTACCGCGCAAGTCCACCTCGTTCGGCCCGAAACCGCGTACCGGCCTCGTGCTGCGGCTGCTGTAGGGACATGATCGGGGGATGGACACCTCCACGACCGTGACGCCGCTCGGCGGCGACGTCCACGAGATCGACACCAGGATGGCCGGCTACACCGGTATCACCGCCGGTTACGCGATCCTGTCGGACCGGCCCTGCCTGGTGGAGCCGGGCACCGCCGGGTCGGCGCCGGTGGTGCGCGACGCGCTCGCCGGGCTCGGCGTCGGCCCGGACGACCTCGCGACCGTCGTGGTGACCCACATCCACCTCGATCACGCGGGCGGCGTCGGCGACATCGCCGCGATGTACCCCAACGCCGAGATCGTCGTGCACGAGCAGGGCGCCCGGCACCTGGCGGACCCCGCGCGGCTGATGCGGAGCGCCCGGATGGTGTGGGGCGACGCGCTGGACACGCTGTTCGGGGAGCTGCGGCCGACCGACCCGGCGCGGATCCGGGCGGTCGACGACACCGGCGTGATCGACCTCGGCGGCGGGCGGCGGCTGGAGTCGCACCACTCCCCCGGGCACGCCAAGCACCACGTCGGCCTGCTGGACTCGGCGACCGGCGACCTGTACGTCGGGGACGCCGCCGGGGTGTACGTCCCCGAGACCGCCGAGGTGCGGCCCGCGACGCCGCCGCCGGACTTCGACCTGGACCTCGCGCTCGCCTCGCTGGCCCGGTTCCGGGCGCTGCGCCCGCAGCGGCTGCTGTTCGCGCACTACGGGCCGGTGGCGGAGGTCGAGGCGACGCTGGAGCGGTCGGCCGAGGAGCTGCGGGTGTGGGTGGACGCCGTCCGCGACGCCCGCGAGCAGGACCCCGACCTCGACCACGCCGTCGCGATGGTCCGCGACCGCGTCCGGGACCGCTACGCCTTCCTCGGGCCGGACGCCGACCCGGAGGTGGCGGCCAAGTACGAGGTGCTGAGCGGCGTGGAGAGCAACGTCGCCGGGATCATGCACGCGCTGTCCCGGCACGCCTGACCGCTCGGCTCCCAGGGCCGGTCACAGGGCCGGTCACAGGGCGCGGGAGACGCGCGGGTCGGTGGAGGGGACGGGGTCCTCGTGCCCGACCCAGGCGTGCCCGCCGAAGTGCCCGGTGAAGATCTTCTCGGCGGTGCGGGTGGCGAGGGCCTGGGTGGTGAGCGTCGGGTTGGGGCCGCCCAGGCTGTTGGCGAGGGCGGAGTTGTCGGCGACGTAGAGGGCGTCCACCCAGCGGCTGCGGGCGTCGCCGTTCAGGACCGAGTCGTCCGCCGACAGGCCCATGCGCATCGTGGAGTGCACGTGCAGCAGCAGCGGCGCCCAGTCGAAGCGGTAGACGCGCTTGGCGCCCGCGCCGCGCAGCAGGTCGGCGGCCTTGCGGGCCAGGAACTCGCGGTTGGCGAGGGTGCGGCGGGTGCGCTCGCGGGAGCGGAACACCACCTTGGGGACGGGACCGTGCGCGTCGGGCGGCAGCACCGACCGCGTGACGCGGTTGTGGGCCTCGACGTCGTCGTCGGTGAGGATGAGGACGTTCAGCAGCCGGTCCACGCCGTGCGTGAGGACCTCTTTCAGTTCGGCGCCGGCGACGCGGCCGGTGCGGCCGTCCCAGTTGCCGGTGAGGCCGCGGCCGTTGCGGTAGCGGCCGCGCAGGCCGCTGTCGGACATGTTCATGACGAACGCCTGCATGGCGGGGGTGAGGCCGATGTTCTCCAGCGCGCCGTGGCCGGGGAAGTCGCAGCGCGCCGCCGAGCTCGGGCCGCGCGAGTTGCCGGTGTCGCCGTCGAACAGGCCGGTGACGCCGTCCAGGAAGTGGTCGGTGTAGCCGCGGCCGACCCAGCCGTTGGGGTCCGGCAGGCCGCTGTTCAGCCAGAGGCGGGGCGTCTCGGTGGCGCCGCCGGCGAGGACGACGACGCGGGCGTCCTCGCGGTGCCGCTCGCCGGTCGCGCCGGTGACCCAGGTGACGCCGGCGGCGACGGTGCGGCCTTCGCGCCGCTCGGTGTGGACCTTCACCGCGTAGGAGTCGGCGAGCAGGGTGACCGCGCGGCCGTGCGGCGCCCACGCCGGCGCGGTGATCGCCATGGGGACGTAGCTGTTGTCGGTGGAGCGCTTGGCGAACTGGTTGCGGGGCGCGGCGGCGGGCTCCATGCAGCCCTGGAAGCAGTAGCCGCAGAAGGTGCAGCCGGTGGCCTCGGGGTAGTGCAGCCGCGCCGGGTCGCCGGTGCGCCCGGCCGTCCCGCCCGGCTGCAGGATGGCGTTCTCCTGCGGCCGGTAGGACCAGCCGGTGGTGTCCTTGCGGGTCTGCACGGGGATGCCGAGGTGCTCGGCGCCCGACAGGAACACCGTCTCCTTGACGCCCATCGCGGCGGTCTGGACGGGCAGCGTCGCCTCGGCCCACTCGTAGTAGGGGATCAGCTCGCGGTAGCCGAACGGGAAGGCGTGCGCGGCGTCGTAGCGGGACCTGTCGGCGCCGTCGTAGCCGTGGAAGACGCCCGCGTACGCGCGCGGGGAGTTGCCGTAGTAGTGCAGCGTCGTGCCGCCGACGCCGGCGGCCTGGAGCAAGTAGGAGTTCTGGGGCTCCTCGCGCAGCCAGGCGGGTTCGGTGCGGTCGGCGGGGCCGAAGCGCAGGAACCCGGTGAGGGGGTTGTTGGCGTCGTTCTCCAGGTGCGTCCACTCGCGGCGCGGGTCGGCGTAGCGGGCGCCGGCCTCCAGCAGCAGCACGTCCAGGCCGCGGGCGGCCAGTTCCTTGGCGACGACGGGCCCGCCGCCGCCCGCGCCGATCACGATCACGTCCCGGCTCATCCGGTCGCCTCCCTGCGTCCCTGGTAGTAGCCCCGGAACTCCGGGCGTCCCTCGGCGGCCGGGACGTAGCCGGTGAGCGTCCAGCCGACGGGCTTTCCGGTCAGCGTGCGCGTCCCGGCGTCGTAGACGCCCCATTCGGACAGGCCGCCGAGCGCCGACAGCTCCATCAGCGCGCCGCCGAGGAACCGCAGCAGTCCCGAGGCGGTCCGCTTCAGCGGTTCGGGCAGGCCGGCGTCCAGGGCGGCGACGAGGTCGGCGTCGGCGCCCTCCAGCAGCTCGAAGACCCTGGCCTTGTCGGCGTAGGTGAGGCGCGCGAACGGCGACCGGAACGGCCCGACCAGCGAGGCGGGCCGCACCCGCAGCGCCTCGATGTTGAGCAGCAGCGCCACCAGCGGCGACAGCGGGATCGACGAGCCGGGCTTCACCGGCAGCGCGCCGCCGGCGCGGACGCCGCCGAGCAGTGCGGGCGCCCCGGCGAGCAGCGCGTCGGTGTAGGCGGCGACGACGGGGGCCGGCAGGTAGCGGTCCAGGGCGTCGACGAGGAACTCCGGCAGCCGGGCCTCGACGCCGCCCGGTTCGGTGCGGGGCGTGCCCTGGTTGCGCGAGTAGGGGTCGGGGCCCGGCAGCACGAACACCGCGAGACCGGTGAGGGTGTCCAGCGTCCAGGCGGCGAGCGGGTCGGCCGCGGCGGCGCGGGCGGCGGGCGCGCCCGCCACCGTCCCGGCCGTCGCGGCCGCGGCACCGAGGCCGACGGCGCCGAGCAGCGTGCGGCGCCGCAGCGGGGAATCGCCGGGGATCGGGGACTCGTCCGGCATCACACCTCCCTCGGGATGATCAGAACACGCTATTGGACCGGCCGTCAGCGTTCTCATCACCGGGCGACGGAATGCGCCCCCGCGAATACACCTCCGTCCACATATCGGCCGCGCGCGCCGCGGATGACACTGGCGCCCCCGCCCCGAACGGAGAGCAGCGTGAACGAGCAGATGGAGCGGCGCCGGTTCCTCGGCCTCGCGGCCGGCGGCACCCTCGCCGCCCTGACCAGCGCCACCCTGGGCGCCCCCGGCACCCTCGGCCGCGCCCTGGCCGACTCCCGCACCGACTTCCCCGCGATCGTCATCGGCTCCGGCTTCGGCGGCGCGGTCGCCGCGCTCCGCCTCGGGCAGGCCGGCGTGGACACCCTGGTCGTCGAGCGCGGCCGGGAGTGGCCGATCCCGAACGACCGCGACCTGGTGACCGGCAACCAGGACCACCCGGTCAGCCAGATGTTCTGGATGCGGCGCATCACCGACTGGCCCGCGGTCGTCCCGACGCTCCTGTCCCCCGTCGCCGGGATCATGGAGCTGTCCAGCGAGGCCAACCTCAACATCGCCTGCGGCGCCGGCGTCGGCGGCGGGTCGCTGGTCTACACCGGCGTCACGGTCCCCCCGCCGCGCAAGTACTTCGAGCGCCTCTACCCGCGGCTGTCGTGGGAGGAGTTCGACACCGTCTGGTTCCCCAAGGTGCGCGCGATGCTCGGCGCCTCCACGATGCCCGACGACATCTACAACTCGGCGCCGTTCACCCACTCGCGGGTGTGGGACGCCCACATGTCCAAGGTCGGCTACTCCCCCGAGCTGCTGCCGTCCACCTTCGACTGGGACGTCATCCACAAGGAGCTCGCCGGCACCGTGCGGCCGTCGGCGATCGCCGGGGAGACCGACTTCGGGTGCAGCGACGGCGCCAAGAAGAGCCTCACCCGCAACTACCTGCCGGCCGCGCTCGCCACCGGGAAGGTGCAGCTGCGCTCGCTCACCGAGGTCGTCGCGCTCGGCCGCACCCCGGCGGGCCGCTACACCGTGGACGTCCGCCACCTCACGCCCGACGGCAAGGCGACCGGCACCGAGTCCTACGTCTGCGACCGGCTGTTCGTCTGCGCGGGCACCCTCAACACCAACCGGCTGCTGGTCGCCGCCCGCGAGACCGGGACGCTGCCCGACCTGCCCGCCGACATCGGCTCGGGCTTCGGCGACAACGGCGACCAGTTCAACCTCTACGCCTACACCGACCTGCCCGCCGGGCCCTCGCAGGGCTCGCCGTGCCGCTCGGGCACCTTCCACGACACCGAGTTCGACGTGCCAATGCGCGCCGAGAGCTGGCAGCTGCTCGGCGCGCACGGCCTGCCGGTGATCCACACGCTGTCGATGACGGCCGACTTCGACAACCGCGGCACCTTCGCCTACGACAAGCTCACCAGGAAGGTGAAGCTGGCCGACTGGACGCGGGAGAAGTCCAAGCCGTCGGAGAACGCCGGGTCGGCGCTCAACCAGAAGGTCGTCAACGGCGTGCCCGGCGTCGTCCCCTACTCGCTGACCTGGCCGTTCACCCTCACCGCGCACCCGCTCGGCGGCGTCGCCCTGGACCGCAGCACCGACCTGTTCGGGCGCGTCAAGGGCAACAAGGGCCTCTACGTCCTGGACGGCTCGCTGATCCCGGGGACGGTCGGCGGCGCGAACCCCTCGCTGTCGATCACCGCGATCGCCGAGCGGGCGATGGCCGCCATCGTCCGCGAGGGCGGCTGACGCGCGCGGCACGGAGGAGGGGCCGCGGATGCACGTTCCGTGGCCCCTCCTCACGTTCCGCATAGGTGAACGCCCCCTTAATTCGGCTCTTTCCGGTCGCCCGAGAAGCGCGAACTGAAACGTCCTTAACACGGCCGTGCCGTGCGGGACCGGCAAGTGCGCCCAGAGACGCAATCGTTCCGTTGCCGCTTTGTCATGCGCTTCCTTATCGATCTTGTCCATCTTCTGTCAGTCGCTGACACGCGTTGCCTCCCTTCGCGTGACCTTCGTCACATTTCCGGAGGGTAAACAGTGCCTTTCCCCGGGACGTCTTCCCGGTGCCGATCGAGACCGCGCCCACCGGCGCGGACCCGCCCGGCCCCGTCCCCAAGGAGAGCCACCCGTGCACCTTCGGTACCACCCGCCCCGGCGGCCCCTGCCGTCCCGCCGCCCCGGCGCGCCCGCCGCCCCCCGCCCGCCGCACACGGACGCGGCCCATGGCTGACCGGAACCTCCCCCAGCCGCCCGCCCCGGGCCTCCGCGGCAGGCTGCCGGCCCCGGTCCGCAGCCGCCTGTCGGCGATGGTGAGCCCCGAGCTGCGGCTGCGCGTGGAGAACCGGCTCTTCCAGCACCGCCACCGCGCGCTCATCAGGGAGCGCGTGCTGGTCACGGTGGACGGCCGGGCACGGGTCGCCGAGCCGCGCGACGACCTGTCGCCGCAGCAGGTCTGGCGCGACACGCTGGGCCTGGTGTGCGCGGCGCTGTCCGGCGCGGGCGTCCCGTTCTTCTGCGTGCGGCCCGTCGCCCCCACCGAGTCCGCGGTCGCGGTGTCGGCGGACGACCGGCAGCGCGTGATCGCCGCGCTGGCCGCCGCGATCGCCGCGGCCGGCGCCTACGTCGGCCCGCTGAAGGACCCCGACCGCAGCCGGGCCGGGATGGGCGACGCCGCCTGGGCGAAGGTCGCCGCGCGCACCGGGTTCCGCATCAGCCGCAACTTCTGCACCCCCGACGGCACCGCCGTCCTCGGCCCCGAGCACTGCTGCGTCGTGGAGTTCTGGGAGCCCGCCGACGGCCGCCTGGTCGCGCCGCGCCCCAACCTGGTCAGCCCGTCGCTGCCCGCCGAGGGCGAGACGGTCCTGGTCGGCGGCGACCGCCTCACCCCGCTGGTCGGCCGCGGCACCGAGGAGCCCCGCTACCCGACGCGGCCGGAGTTCCTCATCCCGCTGATCGACGACATCGCCTTCCCCATCGACGCCGTCTACACCTGGGTCGACGGCGGCGACCCGGCCTGGCGGGCGCGCCGCGACGCCGCCCGCGCGGACGCCGGCGGCCTGCACGCCCACTCGGCCAACGACGCCCGCTACATCAGCCGCGACGAGCTGCGCTACTCGCTGCGCAGCCTCACCGCCTACGCGCCGTGGATCCGCCACGTCCACCTGGTCACCGACGCGCAGGTGCCGCCCTGGCTGGACGTGACGCACCCGCAGATCACCGTCGTGGACCACAAGGAGCTGTTCCAGGACCGCGGCGCGCTGCCCACCTTCAACTCCCACGCCATCGAGTCGCAGCTCCACCACATCGACGGCCTGTCCGAGCACTTCCTGTACTTCAACGACGACGTGTTCCTCGGCCGCCTGGTCGACCCCACGACGTTCTTCGCCCCGAACGGCACGACCCGCTTCTTCCTGTCCAGCGCGCTGCTGGACCTGCCCGACCCGACCGCCGACGACCAGCCGGCCGTCGCCGCCGGCAAGAACACCCGGCGGCTCGTCAAGGAGACCTTCGGCACCGTCCCGACCCGGCGGATCAAGCACACCCCGCACGCGCTGCGCCGCAGCATCCTCGCCGAGATCGCCGCCCGCTACCCCGAGGAGGCCGCCGCCACGGCCCGGCACCGCTTCCGGCACCCCGCCGACCTGGCGATCCCCTCCTCGCTCTACCCCTACTACAGCTTCCTCAGCGGCCGCGCCGTCGAGGGCGACCTCAGCTACCGCTACATCGACCTCGCCGGAGCCGAGGCCGCCGACCGCCTCGCGGTGACGCTCCGCGACCGCGGCTACGACTGCTTCTGCGTCAACGACACCGAGTCCGATCAGCTCGGCCAGAGCGAGCAGCGCGCGCTCACCGAACGGTTCATGAACGCCTACTTCCCGGTGCCGAGCCCCTTCGAGATCGGCTGACCGGGCCGTGCCGAACCCGACGAGCAGGAGGGGGACCGCGCCGATGAACGCCTCCCGGTACTGGCGGATGGCCCGCGCCGACCCGGGCTGGTTCGCCCACCGCGTCCGCGAGGAGGCCGAGGCGCGCGCCGCCGACGCCCGCCGCCGGGTGCGCCGCGAGACCGACGCCGCCGTCCGCGCCGCCCTCGCCCGCACCGGCGCCGCCCGCGCCGTCGCGGCCGGCCCCGCGGTGCCCGCCGGCTACTTCGCCGTCCTGGACGGCTGCACCCTGAACGTGCAGGCCGAGCTCCCGGCCGGCGGCGCCGACCGCGCCGAGGTGCTGTTCACCCGGCGCGGCCACGAGCTGCGCGCCCCGGCCGTCGTCGGGCCGGGCGACCAGGTGAGCGCGACGGTCCGCCTCGGCGGCGCGGCCGGCGGCGTCCCGCTCGGCCGGGGACGCTGGCGGGTGTCGCTCGCCCTGTCGGGCCCGGCCGGTGTGCGGCGCGTCGCGCTGCTCGGCGGCGCGATGCCCGCCGGGCGCGCCGGCCCGACCGTCGACGTGCCGCCCTGCCCGGTCAGCGGCGCCCGCTACGTCCCCGAGGCGTCCCCGTCCGGCCTCAGCTCCCTGCACGTCACCGCGCCCGAACCGGCCGCCGAGGTCGCCCGCCTGCACCTGTCCCTGGCCCGCGCCGAGATCGACGTCCGGCTGGTCGGCGCCGCCGCCGGGACCGTGCGGATGGCGTTCCAGGCGCGCGGCTCGGGCGCCGTCCACACCGTCACCACCGCGCCCGTGCAGGGGCCGGGCGGGGTGGTGTTCCGCGCCCGCGTCCCGCTGGCGGCGATGGCCCGCGACAGCGGCCCCGGCGAGCGCGTCTGGACCGCCGTCGCCGACGTGCCCGGCCACGGCCGGCTCCGCGTCGGGCGGCGCCTGCACGACGTGCGCGACCCGCGCCGGACCCTGCGGGTCGCGCAGCGCACCCTGGCGGCGGCGCCCGGCCTGCTGCTGCGGGTCCGCCCGTACTACACCGGCGGCGGCGACCTGGCCCTGGCCTGCACGCCCCGCCCCCCGTCCCCGAAGGACCCCACTTGAAGATCACTTTCCTGCTGACCTGGGCCGACGCGATGGGCGGCACCGAACGCGCGGTGTTCACCCAGGCCGCCTACCTGGCCGCCCGGCACGAGGTGGAGATCCTCAGCGTGTTCCGCACCACCGCCGAGCGGTTCTTCGCGGTGGACGCCGGCGTCGCCGTCCGCTACCTGGTCGACGAGACCGGCCCGGTGCCGCGCCCCGTCCGGGCGAGTGCCCTGGACGACGACACCTGCCGAGCGCTCGCCGCGAGCCCGAGCCGGCTCATCGACGCCCGCTGGGAGAAGGCGTTCTCCCGCCTCAGCGACCTGGAGCTCGAACGGGCCCTGCGCGACCTGGACGCCGACGTGCTGGTGTCGACCTCGCCCGCGCTGATGGCCGTCACCACGACGCTGCCGCCGCCCCGCGTGCTGACCGTGCACCAGGAGCACCGGCCGTCGCAGATCCGCGGCGGCACCGGCGAGCCGCTGTTCCGGTTCGCGCCGCGCCTCGACGCCCTGGTGGTGCTGACCGAGCGGACCCGCGAGTGGTTCGCCGAGTCCCTCACCGGCTGCGCCCCCCGCCTCGAAGTGATCGTCAACGCGGTCCCGGCCGGGTTCCGGCCCCGCTCGTCCCTCGCTGCCCGGTCGGTGACGATGGCGCGCCGCCTCGTCCCCGACAAGCAGGTCGACCACGCGATCCGCGCGTTCGCCCAGGTCGCCGAGGTGCATCCGGACTGGGAGCTGCGGATCTTCGGGGACGGCCCGCAGCTCCCGCGCCTCCGCCGCCTCGTCGCCGCCCTCGGCCTGCACGACCAGGTGCTCCTGCTCGGCCCGACCCCGCACATGGCCGAGGAGTGGGCCAAGTCGAGCGTCGCGCTGCTGACCTCCCGCGACGGCGAGGCGTTCCCGCTGGTGCTGACCGAGGCGTTCGCCGCCGGCGTCCCCGCCGTCGCCTACGACTGCCAGACCGGCCCCGCCGAGATCATCACCCACGGCGAGGACGGCTTCCTGGTCGCCCAGGACGACGTCGACGGCCTCGCCGCCGCCCTCCTCAAGCTCATCGGCGACGAGGAGCTGCGCCGCGCGTTCGGCGCCGCCGCCCTCCGCGCGTCCGCCCGCTACGACATCGACACCGTCATGGCCGACTGGGACCGCCTCTACGAGGACCTGCGCGACGGCCGCGACGACCCCGCCCGCCTGGACGCGCTCGCCGACCGCGTCGCCACCTGGACGCTCCGCACCGGCGGCAGCGGCTTCGCGCCCGCCGTCCCGCCGCCCGCCGCCCGCCCGCGCGGCGCCCCCGCCGACCGCGAGAACCGCCTGCGCGGCGGCGACCTGGTGCGCTTCGGCGGACGGCTCTGCCGGCAGGCCGACGACCTGATGCCCGCCGACGTCACCCGCGCCAACCTGGAGTTCGTCGCGGACGCCCTGGACGGCGCCGGCGTCCCCTACACGCTGCTGCGCGACCGCGCCGTCCGGCACCGCGCCGTCGTCCTGCCCGCCCACCGGGCCGCGGCGATCGCCGCGCTCACCGCCGCCGCCGACGGCCGCGCCGTCTACGCCGAACCGCTCCGCCCCGGCGGGCACGCCCTGCCCGGCACGCTGCTCGCCGAGATCGAGGACGCCCACGACATCGCCGGGCTGCGCGTGTTCCGGCCCGTCGTCACCTCCTCGCGCACCCTGTCCTACGGGCCCGGCTACGGCTGCGACGTGGAGTTCTGGACCGACGACGAGGACGGCGAGAACCTCGTGCCGCTCCGCCGCACCCTGCTCGGCGACACCGTCCCGAAGGCCGTCATGGCGCCCGGCCGCGTCCGGGTCGGCGACCGCGAGCACCCGTCCGTCGCCGCCCTGGACCGCACCCTGGTCACCGATATCGCCTTCCCCATCGACGCCGTCTACACCTGGGTCGACGGCGACGACCCGGCCTGGCGGGCCCGCCGCGACGCGGCGTTCCGCGACCTCGGCCGCCCGCCGGTCGAGGCGGCCGGATCCGACGCGCGCTTCCGGTCCCGCGACGAGCTGCGCTACTCGCTGCGCAGCCTGGAGATGTTCGCGCCCTGGCTGCGCACGATCCACATCGTCACCGACCGGCAGACGCCCCCCTGGCTGGACACCGCCGACCCGCGGATCCGCATCGTCGACCACCGCGACATCTTCGGCGACCGGGGACGGCTGCCCACCTTCAACTCCCACGCCATCGAGTCGCAGCTGCACCACATCGACGGCCTGTCCGAGCACTTCCTGTACTTCAACGACGACGTGTTCCTCGGCGCCCCCGTCACCCCGCAGCACTTCTTCCGCTCCAACGGCACCAGCCTGTACTTCCAGTCGCCGACGGCGGTGCCGCTCACCGACGTCGGCGACGGCGACGACTTCAACTTCAGCGCCGGCAAGAACAACCGCGCCCTGATCGAGGAGGCGTTCGGCCGCACCCTCACCCACGCGTTCCTGCACGCCCCCGCCGCGCTGCGCCGCGACGTCCTCGCCGACATCGCGGGCCGCTACCCCGCCGAGGTCGCCCGGACCGCCGCGAGCCAGGTCCGGGCGCTGACCGACATCGCGATCCCCTCGTCGCTGCACCACTACCACGGCTACTTCACCGGCCGCGCGGAAGCCGGAACGATCAGGTGCGCCTACGTCAACGTCGGCGACGCGAGCCAGCACCCGCGCCTCACCCAGATCCTCACCCAGCGCCAGTACGAGGTGTTCTGCCTCAACGACACCCACCACGGCGACCTGCCGGCCGACGAGCAGGGCCAGGTGGTGTTCGCGTTCTTGGAGGGTTACTTCCCGGTGCCCGGCCGCCACGAGAAGGGCAGCGCCCGCAACCGGGCGGCCCACCCCTGACAACGCCGACGGGGCCGCCGGATCCTCAGATCCGGCGGCCCCGTCAGGCGTGCTCGCTCACTCGGCGGAAGGCTTGCCCTCCGCACCGTCCTCACCGGCGTCGTCCTCGTCGCCCGCGTCGCCCGCGTCCTTGGACTCGGCGTCCTGCCCGGCCGGCTCCAGGAACACCGCGGGCGCCTCGGGCGCCGCCGCGGCGGGCGCCTCGACGTCGACCGGCTCGGCCGGGCGGAACGCGAAGGCCACCGGGTCCACCGGAGCGGCCTCGCCGGCGTCGCCCGTCTCGGCGTCACCCGCACCATCCGCGTCGGCAGGCTCGCCCGCCTCGACCTCGACGGCCGTGTCCGTCGCGACCTCGACGAGCGCGCCGTCTTCGCCCTCGACGAGCGCGTCGCTCTCGATCTCGACCGCCTCGGCCGCCTCGCCTGGGGCGCCCTCCTCGGGCTCCTCGCCCTCCTCGGTGTCGAGGATCTCCAGGCCCTCCAGCTCGGCGTAGCGCTCGGCCGCGTCGGTCTCACCGTCGCGGTCGGCGGCGGCGGCGCGCGCGAACCAGTCGGACGCCTCGATCTTGCGGTCGGCCTCGGCCAGCGCGTCGGCGTAGGCGTAGAACAGCCGCGCCGACCAGGGCCGCAGCCGCCGGTCGCGGAGCTCGGGGATCTGCAGGGTGACCACGGCGGCGTCGAGCTGGCCGAGGTCGCGGCGCGCCCCCGACTCCACGATGCGCAGCTCGACCAGGCCCTCCTGGTCCAGCTTGGCGGCCTCCGGCGACTTGGCCAGGTCCAGGGCCCGCTCCGGGCGGTCGAGACCGCGCTCGCAGTCCGCCATCACCGGCAGGTAGGAGTCGTCGCCGCTGCCGAGCCGGCGCGCGGCCCGCAGCTCGGCGAGGGCCTCGGCCCACTCGCCCGCCGCGTAGGCGGCGAGACCCGCCGCTTCCCGCACGATCCCGACGCGCGACGCGACGCGGCGCGCGGCCCGCGCGTGCTTGTAGGAGAGCTCCGGGTCGTCCTCGGCCAGCCGGCCCGCCATCACCAGGTGGCGAGCGACGCGCGCCGCCAGGTCCCTCGGCAGGGTGCGCAGCTCGGCGCGCGCGTCGGCGTCCAGCTCCTCACCGGTGACGTCGTCGGGCAGCACCGGGTCGTCGTGCTTGGGCGCGGGACGCTCGCGGTCCTCCTCGAACCGCTCGCGCGGCCGGCGGTTCCGGTCGTCCCGGCCGCCCTCGAAGCGACGCCCGCCACCCGGACCGCCACGCTCCTGCCCGGGACGCCGATCGTCACGCCGCCCCTGGTAACCGCCGCCGCCGCGCCGGTCATCGCCCTGCGGGCGCGGCCCACGGTCGTCACGACGGCCCTGGTAGCCGCCGCTCCGCCGGTCCGACCCGCGATCGTCGCGGTTCTGGCCGCCACCGGGCCGCCGGTCGTCCCCGTACTGGCGAGGCCCACGGTCGTCACGGCGCCCCTGGTAGCCACCGCCACCGGAACGCCGATCATCGCCGAACTGGCGCGGACCACGGTCATCACGACCCTGGTACCCACCGGAACGGCGCTCGCCGCCGCCCTGACGCGGACCGCGGTCATCGCGGTTCTGGTATCCCCCGGACCGCCGGTCGTCCCCGTACTGGCGGGGTCCCCGGTCGTCTCGACCCTGATACCCACTGGAACGGCGCTCGCCGCCGCCCTGACGCGGTCCACGATCGTCCCGCCCCTGGTAGCCGCCAGGCCGCCGGTCGTCCCCGAACTGACGCGGACCACGGTCATCGCGGTTCTGGCCACCACCGGGCCGCCGGTCGTCGCCATACTGACGCGGACCGCGGTCATCACGACCCTGCCCGCCACTAGAGCGCCGGTCGTCGCCGAACTGACGCGGACCACGGTCATCGCGGTTCTGGTAACCCCCGGAACGCCGGTCATCGCCGTACTGGCGAGGCCCACGGTCATCCCGGTTCTGGCCTCCGCCAGGACGGCGGTCGTCCTCGTACCGGCGCGGACCACGGTCGTCACGACCCTGATACCCGCCGGAGCGCTGGTCATTACCGAACTGCCGGGGCCCGCGGTCGTCCCGACGCCCCTGGTAGCCACCGCCACCGGAACGCCGGTCATCACCGAACTGCCGAGGCCCACGGTCATCACGACCCTGGAATCCGCCAGAACGCCGGTCGTCACGTCCCTGATAGCCGCCGCCTCCAGGACGACGGTCATCGCCGAACTGACGCGGCCCACGATCGTCCCGACCCTGGAATCCACCAGGCCGGCGATCGTCCCGGCGTCCCTGATAGCCACCGCCACCGGAACGACGGTCATCACCGAACTGACGCGGCCCACGATCGTTGCGGTTCTCCGCACGCGGGCCACCGAACTCACCACGGCGGTCGTCGAAACGCTTGAACGGGCGGTCCTGGCCGCGGTCATCGCGACGACCGCCGCCGGCCTGCTGCCGGTCCTGCCAGCCACCGCCGGGACGCCCCCGACCGCCCTGCTGGCCACCGCTCCGAGGCGCACCGCCACGAGGACCACCGCTCTTGCGAGCGCCGCCGCTCCCCGCTCCGCCGCGAGCATTGCCCCCCTGACGGAAAGGCGTACTACGCCTGCCGTCCTTGCCTCGCCGCTCGCGGTTGTCGTCGCTGCGGCCGTCCTCTTCCGCGCTCATCACGTTCCGTCACTGTTCTCGATGGTTCGGTGGACCCTTGCAGCCTACTTGTCGGCCGGGCCTAGACATGCGTCGAGGGCCGCCCCAGTAATTGAGGCGACCCTCGACAAAAA
>NZ_JAIBOA010000061.1 GCF_019458805.1 Actinomadura parmotrematis | reverse complement strand
CTTCGGTGGCGAACGTCCACCGGACGGCTGCTCATAGATGTGGAGCACTGGCTACTCGGTTCTGATGTCTTACGGAACTCGCTAGTACTGCGGTCGGTTCGCCGGCCGCGTGGAACGGGAGCTGACGGAGCATCTGGATCGGACACGCTGTTGGGTCCTGAGGAAACGGACGTGAGTCCGTCCTCGGACTGCGGGACCATGTACCGCGTCACCGTCTGGTGTGCGCGGTCTTGGTGGGCCC
>NZ_JAIBOA010000060.1 GCF_019458805.1 Actinomadura parmotrematis | reverse complement strand
GGACGTTGTCGCCGTCGGCCAGCAGCGGGGTGGTGGGTCCGCGCAGGTCGCGTTCGCAGTAGGGGGCGTGTTCGAGGAACTGTCCGTGCTGCGACAGGTAGCGGCCCGGTGGGCGGATGTGGCCGCGCGCCTCGATGGTCAGGGCGCGGACCTGCTCGGTGCCGGTGGGGATCCAGCGGTGGATGGTGCCGGTGGGGACGACGGCGTAGTCGCCCTCCCCGATCTCCAAGACCCCGTAGGTGGTCTCCAGCCGCGCGGTACCGGTC
>NZ_JAIBOA010000006.1 GCF_019458805.1 Actinomadura parmotrematis | reverse complement strand
TGAACGCCGTCTGCGCCTACACCACCCCCGACGGCCAACCACGCCTCGCCACCGGCGGCGACGACCGCACCGTGCGGATCTGGGACCCCGAGACCGGCACCGCCCTCAACGTCCTGCACGGCCACAACGGCCTGGTGAACGCCGTCTGCGCCTACACCACCCCCGACGGCCAACCACGCCTCGCCACCGGCGGTAGCGACCACACCGTGCGGATCTGGGATCAAAAAGAGCTGATCTCAAAGATGCCGGTCCACCACCGAGTAAACGCGATCACCATGTGTCCGACTGGGCTGTCTATTGGACTAGCCGCGGGACTACTCATGCTCGATATAAAAGAAGATCCCACTTCGTGAACATCCTCTTATAAATCGAATAGAAAGAAGTTGCATCCACTCGCTGCAACCATCCAAAAAACCTGGGTTCATCTTCCAGTCACTTCATGGAAGAACGAATCGGACTACACACCGATCACGATGCGATGAATACCGTCTATAACGGTGTCGGGGGCATGGGGGGATGGTTGCGGTCCCCCCTCGGACACGCATCGAACGCACATGTGGGGGCCAGGCGGCAGCCGGCCCCCACCGGCGTTTTCGGGGGCGGTGGGTCCGGCTGCCGGGGGAGATCCGCCTTGCCGGGCGGGCGGATCGTGGCAGAGTGGCGGGATGCCTGGTGCGCGGTACGGGATGGATGCGCCTTACGGGTTCGGCTTCGTGGGCCTGGTCGTGCTGGGGTTCTGGGTCACCGGGCTGGTGCTGGCGGTCACCGGCGGTCCGGGGGACGCGGTGCCCGCGCTGGTCTCCGGGACGCTGCTGGCGGGATGCCTGGTGCTGAGCCTGCACGCCACGCTGCGCGGCAAGTTCCTGGTCTGGCGGGACGTGCTGGACGGGCTGGACCTGCGGGGCGACGAGCGGCTGCTCGATCTCGGCTGCGGGCGCGGCGCCGTCCTGCTGGCCGCCGCCCGGCGCCTCCCGCGAGGTCGGGCGGTCGGCGTGGACCTGTGGCGCGGGCGGGACCAGTCCGGCAACACCCCGGCGGCGACCCTGCGCAACGCCCGCGCCGAAGGCGTCGCCGACCGCGTCCACGTGGTCGGGGGCGACCTGCGCAGGCTCCCGTACGCGGCGGAGAGCTTCGACCTGGTCGTGTCCAGCCTGACGGTGCACACCATCTTCGGCGCGGACGCCCGCGCCCAGGCGATCACCGAGGCGTACCGGGTATTGCGGCCGGGCGGCCGCCTGCTGATCGCCGACCTGGCGCGGACCCCCCGCGAGTACGCCGCGGTGCTGGCCGGGCTCGGTGCCCGGGACGTCGGCGTGCGCGGGCTCGGGTGGCGCGCCTGGTGGGGCAGCCCGTGGGTCCAGACGCGCCTGGTCTCCGCGCGCAAGCCCGCCGCCGGCTGAGCGGCGGCGACGGGTCAGGTACGGGTCCGGGCGATCCAGCGGTCGATCGACAGGTCCAGGGTCTCGCCGAGCTCGGCGAACCCGGCGGCGAGGTCGAAGGTGTCGGGCGCCAGGTGGTAGGCCAGGAACAGGCCGTCGGCGGCGGCCAGCGTGAAGGTCGCCAGGTGGGTGGCGACCTCGTCCCGCCGGGCTTCGGGGACCTCGTCCAGGACCGCCAGGAACTCGGTCCGGGCGAAGGCGAGGACCTCGCCGCGGATAGCGACGAACCGCTCGCGGGCCTTGGTCTCCACCGGCCGGTTCTCCAGCGTCAGCATGAGTCCGAGGCGCAGGAACTCGGGCTGGTCCTGGAGGCTGGCGGCTATCGCGGCGGCCATGGCCCGGGACGCGGCCGCCCGGTCGGCGGTCGCGGGCCGGTCGCGCCAGGCGGCCATGAGCCGGTCGCGCCACAGGTGGTAGCCGCGCTCGATGACGGCGGCGAACAGGTCGTCCTTGTCCTTGAAATGCCAGTAGATCGAGCTGTTGGGCAGGCCCGAGCGCTGCCGCACCAGCGACATGCTCGTCCCCTCGTAGCCGCGCTCGGCGGCGATCTCCACGGCGGCGTCCAGGATGCGCTTGCGCGACACCTCGCCGTGCTGCTGCCGCCGGTCGGTCTTCGGTCCAGCCATCGTGTCCGCCTCCCTAGGTGATTATCGCAGCCCCGGGCGGATCGCTGGACCGTTCGTTCCAGGGAGGTCTTGTCTCCGGCGGCGCCGTCGTCCATACTTCCCGTACTGATCGGTCCGGAGTGTATTAACCGATCCATTACTGGAAGGGGGCCGTATGGGGCTGCTGGAGACCGCGAAGGGGCTGGCGCCGGAGCTGGCGGCGTCGGCGGCGGAGGCCGACCGGTTGCGCCGGCTCCCGGACGGCACGTGGCGACTGCTGGTGGACTCCGGGCTGACGCGGGCGTTGCAGCCGGCCCGCTGGGGCGGCGGCGAGGTGCCGCTGGCGGAGTTCCTGGACGCGGTGATGGAGGTGTCGCGCGTCAACTCCTCGGCGGGGTGGGTGCTGGGCGTCATGGGCGTGCACCCCTGGCAGCTCGCGCTGTTCGACGAGCGGGCGCAGGAGGAGATGTGGGGCGAGGACCCCGCGCGCGTCCACTCCTCGTCCTACATGCCGACGGGCGAGGCGGTCCGGGTGGACGGCGGCTACCGGCTGAGCGGCCGCTGGTCGTTCTCCTCGGGCTGCGACCACGGGCACGGCGTGAACCTGGGCGCGATCGTCGGGACGGTCGACCTGGGCGAGGTTCAGGTCCCCGACTACCGGTCGCTGCTGCTGCTGCCCGGCCAGTACGAGATCGACGACAACTGGCGCACCGCCGGGATGCGCGGCACCGGCAGCAACGACATCGTGGTCGCCGACGCGTTCGTGCCCGACCACCGCGCCCAGTCGCACCTGGACTACCTGGGCTGGGCGCCGCTGCCCGGCCAGGAGCGCAACACCGGCCCGCTGTACCGGCTGTCGTGGTCGATGGTGTTCAACTTCGCGCTGGCGGCGGCGTTCTTCGGCACCGCCCGCGGCTTCTACGACCGCTGGACCGCCGAGACCTCCCGGCGCCGGATCCCGCCGGGGCTGTTCCAGCGCGACGAGCCGCTCGCCCAGGTCAAGCTCGCCGAGGCCGAGTGGACGCTGGACGCCGCGGTCGCCAAGCTGCGGCGCGCCTGCGCGGAGACGCAGGCGCTGGCCGAGGCCGGCGGCCGTCCCACCGACGCCGAGCTGGCCCGGGTGCGCTGGGACGCCGACCACGGCGCCGACCTCGTCGGACGGCACGTCAACACGCTGTACCACGCCGCGTCCGGCCGCACCGCGTTCACCGACCACCCGCTGCACGCCCCCTACCAGGACGTCCAGACGATGCTCGGGCACGCCTACCTGGCCCCCGACGCCCACGCCCGCAACTACGCCGGGGACCTGCTCGGCGCGGGCCACCAGGTCATCGCCGTCTGAGGCCGAGGAGGCCCGCCATGATCGAAGCCCTGGACTACATCGGCTTCCGCTCCCCGAACGCCGCGGAGTGGGAGACCTTCGGCCCCGAGGTGCTGGGCGTCCAGCTCGCCGCGCCCGGCCCCGGCGGCGCCGTGCGGATGCGCGTCGACGACGCCGCGCACCGCCTGACGATCCACCCCGGCGACGCCGACGACCTCGCCTACCTGGGGTGGGGCGTGCGCGGCCCCGCCGCCCTCGCCGACGCGGCCGCCCGGCTGGAGGCCGAGGGCCTCGACGTCCGGCGCGGCGACGCGGGCCTGGCCGCCGAGCGCGGCGTGACCGAGCTGGCCTGGTTCACCGACCTGTTCGGCTTCCGGCACGAGCTGGCCTGGGGGCAGCTCACCGAGCCCGCCGGCTTCCGTCCCGGCCGGCCGCTGTCGGGGTTCCTCACCGGCGGCCAGGGCCTCGGCCACGCCGTCCTGATCGTGCCCGACCTGGACGCCGCCGAGGCGTTCTACGGGCGCGTCATGGGGTTCCGGGTGTCCGACCAGATCGACATGCACGGCGTGCCGGTGCGGTTCTACCACTGCAACGGCCGCCACCACTCGCTGGCGCTCGTGCACGTGCCCGGCGTCGTCGGCTACCACCACCTGATGCTGGAGACGACCGCGCTGGACGACGTCGGCACCGCCTACGACGTGGTCCTGGAACGGGGGATCCCGCTGGCGATGACGCTCGGCCGCCACACCAACGACCTCATGACCTCCTTCTACGTCCGCACCCCGTCGGGCTTCGAGATCGAGTACGGGTACGGCGGCGTCCCGATCGCCGACACGCCGCCGTCACCGCGGGCCTTCGCCAAGACCAGCATCTGGGGTCATCACTTCCCCGGCGAGCCGCTGCTCCCGGGCATCGCCAAGCCGTTCCCGCAGGAGGAGCAGTGACCATCGCCCGCGACGTCGCCGTCGGCGACCGCACCTTCCACCTGCTGGAGTCCGGCGACCCGGCCGACGAGACCGTGCTGTGGCTGCACGGCTCGGGCCCCGGCGTCACCGCCGCGACCAACTGGGAACGCGTCCTGGCCGACCTGGCCGGCGACTTCCACCACCTCGCCCCCGACATGATCGGGTTCGGCGACTCCACCCATCCCGACCCCGCCCCGGCGAGCGCGTCGGCGTTCAAGGACCTGCGCGTCGACACCCTGCTGGCGCTGCTGGACGAGCTCGGCGCCGGCCGGGCGCACCTGGTCGGCAACTCCTACGGTGGCATCGTCGCGCTCGCCCTGGCGCTGAAGGCGCCCGAGCGGGTCGGCCGGATCGTCCTCATGGGCGGCGCCGGGGCGCCGGTCCCGCCGACCGGCGAGCTGCTGAAGCTGATCACCTACTACGACGACCCGACCGTCGAAGCCCTCGCGGCGCTCCTGCGGTCGATGGTCGCCGACCCCGGCGCGCTGGGCGCGGACCTGGACGCCATCGCCGCGTCCCGCATGGAGCGCATCGGGCGGCCCGAGGTGCGCCGCTCCCATCTGGCGACCTTCGCCGCCGACCTGCCCGGCCTCTACACCCCCGAGGACCTGGCCCGCGTCGACCACCCCGTCCTGGTCCTGCACGGGCGGCAGGACCGGCTGATCCCGCTCGCCGCCGGCGAGTACTTCGCCGAGCACCTGCCCGACGCGCGGCTGCACGTCCTGCCGAACGCCGGGCACTGGGCGATGCTGGAGCAGCCCGACCGGTTCGCCTTCCTCACCGGCGCGTTCCTGGCCGGGCGGTTCTGATGGACCCGGCGCGCTCGTTCCGCGACGTCCTCGGCCGCTTCACCACCGGCGTCGTCCTGGTCACCGCCGCCACCGACGACGGACCGGTCGGGATGGCCGCGAACTCCTTCACCTCGGTCTCCCTGGACCCGCCGCTGATCGCGCTCTGCGCGGCCCGCTCCTCCTCCACCTGGCCGCTCGTCCGCGAGCGGGGCGGCTTCGCCGTCACCATCCTCGGCGCCGGCCACCGGGACCTCTGCCTGACGTTCGCTACCAAGGGCGCCGACCGCTTCACCGGCCGGACGTGGGCGCGGACGCCCGCCGGGCATCCGCTGCTGCCCGACGGCCTGGCCTGGCTCGACTGCGAGATCGACACCGTCCACCGGGCCGGCGACCACGAGCTCGTCATCGCCCGCGCCGCCTGCTGGTCCCTCGCGGACGACGCCGGCCCGCTGGTCTTCCACTCCGGCCGCTACGCCCGGCTCGCCGGCTGACTCCCGGCGCACCCGCCCCGCACCGCCCGTCCTTCAGGAGCGCTCATGACCGGCAGGATCGACGTCCACCAGCACATGGTCCCCGACTTCTACGCCGCCTGGCTGCGCGAGCACGGCGTCGAGGCGCCCGGCGGGCGCGACCTGCCCGCCTGGAGCCCGCAGGAAGCCGTCGAGCTGATGGACCGCCAGGGCATCGCCGCCGGCGTCCTGTCGCTCACCACCCCCGGCGTGCACCTCGGCGATGCCGCCGAGGCCCGCGCCATGGCCCGCGAGGTCAACCGGTACGGCGCCGAACTGGCGGCCGGATCCCCGCGCCTCGGGCTGTTCGCCTCGCTGCCGCTGCCCGACGTCGGCGCCGCCGTCGCCGAGGCCGTCCACCCCCTGGACGACCTGCACGCCGACGGCGTCGTCCTGCTCGCCAACAGCCGCGGCCTCTACCTGGGCGACCCGGCGCTCGAACCGCTGATGCGCGTCCTGGACGAGCGCTCGGCCGTCGCGTTCGTCCACCCCGCCGAACTCCCCGGGACGCCGGGCGTGCCCGGCATCCCGCCGTTCGCCGCCGACTTCCTCCTGGACACCACCCGCGCGGCGTTCAACCTCGTCCGCAACGACGTCCCGCGCCGCCACCCCGGCATCCGGTTCCTCCTGGCGCACGCGGGCGGCTTCGTCCCCTACGCCTCCCACCGCCTCGCCGTCGCCGCGTTCGCCGAGACCGGCCGCGACCCCGCCGACGTCCTCGACGACCTCGCCTCCTTCTACTTCGACACCGCCCTGTCCTCCAGCCCCGCCGCCCTGCCCACCCTGCGCGCCTTCGCCAAGCCCGGCCGCATCCTGTACGGCAGCGACTGGCCCTTCGCCCCGGAACCCGCCGTCGCCTACTTCAACGACGCGATCGCGGGCGACGAGGCGATCTCCGCCGGCAACGCCCGCCCGCTCTTCCCCCGCCTGCGCTGAGGCGACGGGCGCGCTCTCGGCGGTTCAGCGGGAGGCCAGGAGGGGCCGGACGGGGGCGGGGTCGGCGCCGAGTTTCAGGTAGAGGCGGATCCAGGCCCGGTCGGCGCCGGTGGCGTCCTTGCGGTCGCAGTACCCGCGGGGCGCGTTGGCGGTGTAGTAGCGCAGGACGGTGAGGCCGCGGGCGCTGTCGCGGGCGTAGTCGCCGGACGGGCGCGCCGTCTGATGCCGCATGCAGGGCAGCGGGTACGGGGCCGCGCCGGTCTGGAACGCGCCGGTGCCGGCGCCGCAGGCGGTGAGGGCGCCCGCGAGGAGTGCGAGCAGGGGGAGATGGCGTTTCATGCGGGGCCTTCCTAGACCGATCCGTTGAGGCTGCGCAGGGCCAGGCCGGCGCCGACCGCGATGACCAGGGCCGCCGTGGCGAGGGGCGTGTAGCGGGTGAGGCGCCCGGCGCGGCGGGTCAGGGGGATCCTGTCCAGTACCCCGTGCAGCCGGACGAGCAGGAGCCCGGCGGCGGTGAGGGTGGCGGCCATGCCGAGCCCGTAGGCGAGGACGAGGCCGGCGCCGAACAGGGTGCGGCCGAGGGCGATCGCGCCCAGCAGGACGATGAGGGCGGACGGGCTCGGCACCAGGCCGCCGGAGATGCCGAGGCCGATCAGACCGGCCCGGCCGGAGCGCTCATGGGAGTGCCCGTGGCCGTGCCCGTGCCCGTGGCCATGCCCGTGCCCGTGGCCATGGCCGTGGGATCGGGGGGCGGGGGCGCCCACCAGTTGGAGGGCCGGGGCCGGTTCGGTGAGGACGGCGGCGTCCGCGCGGGAGCGCCAGGCCGAGCGGAGCAGCCCGACGCCGATCGCCGTGACCAGGAGGCCGCTGACGACGCCGAGCCAGGACAGCAGCGACTCGCCCGCCAGGCTCGCCGACGCGCTCAGCAGCAAGCCGAGGACCAGGACGCCGCCGGTGTGGGTGAGCGTGACGGTCGCCCCGACGGTGACGGCGTCGCGGATCCGGCCGCGCCGCCCCGCGATGTAGGCGGCCATGACGGTCTTGCCGTGGCCGGGCATCGCGGCGTGCGAGGCGCCGAGCACGACCGCCAGGAGCGTCGCCAGCAGGCCGACGCCGAACGTCAGGTGCGGCGTGCCGACGAGGGCGTTGAAGCGGGCGGTCAGGCCGCCGACCGCCCGGCTGAAGATCCCGGCGGTGGGCAGGCCGGGCAGGTCCCGGACGGTGGAGCCGAAGCCGGGACGGACGTCGAGCCGGGCGGAGCGCACGTCCAGCGGCGAGGTCAGCAGGTCGCCGGGGTACCTGCGCAGCTCGTCGCTGACGCTGCGGGCGGGCACCGGGGAGCGGTCGATCCGCACGTCGTCGCCGGTGGCGGTGATCTCGCGCCAGCCGATGCGGTCGGTGCGGAAGCGCCCGGCGAACTCGACGGTGGTCGCCGCCGTCAGCGCCGCCTTCGCCGTCAGCCGGCAGGTCAGGCGGCTGGTGCGCAGCCCGGCCGAACCGGGGGCCAGGGCGTAGGCGGACGAGGCGACGCGCCAGGTGAGCGGGCGTCCGCCGGCCTTGAGGGTGCTTGCGGCCGCGACGCCCGCGCACTGCTTCGCGGCGTAGGCCGCCGCCTCGGGCGGCGAGACGGCGCCCGAACGGTCGGTGTCGACGGCGTCCTGCTCCTGGAGGGTGGGGATCTCGGCGGAGTCGACGATGGCGGTGTCGTCCACGCGGTCGGCGGACAGCCGCAGCCCGTCGTAGTGGTTGACGGTGAAGTTGCCCAGCGGGTGCGCCGGGACGGCGGCGTCCGCGGCGGCGGGGAGCGCCGTCCAGGCCGCCAGGCCGGTGAGCAGCGCCGCGAGGGTGCGGGTCGTGGGGGTCATGTCGCCCTGCCGATCGCCGGGATCGTGAGATCGAGGTGAGGGTTGATGTCGCGGGCGGTGGCGCGGTCGCGGGCGGCGCCCGCGCGGTCGCCGAGGGCGGCCTTGATGTCGCCGCGGTGCCGGTAGAACAGCGCGTTGCGCCAGCCGAGGCGGGTGGCCTGCTCGGCGTAGCGCAGGGCCTCGGCGTCGCGGCCGTTCAGGTGCAGCGCCCAGGCCAGGGCGTCGGCGACGATGACGCTGCGGCGGCGGGACCATTCGGCGCGGGCGTGACGGAGCGCGGCGGCGCGGTCGCCGGTGTCGGCGGCGATCTCCGAGGCGGCGAGGTCGTCGACCACGCCGTTGGCCGCCTGGAGCCGCTGCTCCTCCGCCAGGACGCGCTCCTGCCCGGCGGCCTCGCCGGCACGGCCCGCGGCGCGCAGCAGCGCGGCGAGCTCGGCCAGGTACTGCGGCTGCGGGACGCGCGCGACGACCTGCCGGTAGCCCTGGATCGCGGCGCCGAGGTCGCCGCGCACGGCCTGCACCTTGGCGATGCCCTGCAGCGCCGGCACCGAGGACGGGTCGGCGGTGCGGGCGGCCCGGTACTGCCGGTCCGCCCGGTCGAGGTCGCCCGAGTGCAGGGCGAGCTCGCCCAGGTAGTAGCGGCAGAACGCGGTGTCGGAGGGGGTGTAGGCGCTCCGCAGCGCCTGCTCCAGGACGCGGCGCGCCCCGGCGTCGTCGCCGTGCGTCTCCAGCTCGTAGGAGGCGCGGGTGAAGGCCGCGACGCCGGGCGCCAGCTCGTTCATCCGGGCGACCGCCGCCGTGGCGGCGGGGTAGTCGCCGAGCTGGGTGTAGGCGTCGTCCAGCACCCCGTACAGGTCGGGGTCGGACGGCACGATCCGCCGGGCGCGCTCGCCCCAGCGGGCCGCCTCGCGGAACCGGTGGCGGGCGTTCGCCAGCGCCGCCATGCCGATCATCGCGGGGTGGTTGCCGTCGGACCCGTTCAGGGCGAGCGACCGCTTCAGCGCGCCCTCGGCCTTCGGGTAGTAGGCGGGATCGACGGTGATCCGCGCCTGCTGGACGTAGGCGGCGCCGAGCGCGGCCCACGTCCGGTAGTCGTCGGGGGTGTCGCGCAGGGTCGCCTGGTAGCGGGCGATGGTGCCGGCCGGCGCCGCCTCCGCGAGGGTGGCCGCGGACGGGTCGGGACGGCCGCCGCGCAGGACGGCGGTGGCGAGCAGGGCGGTCAGCGCGAGCGCCGCCGCCGCGACGCCGTAGCCGGCGTGGCGCGCGTTGATCCTGGTGAGCACGGTGCTCCTCCCTCGGGGTGGGGCGGCGGGCCGCGGGACGGCGGGCGGCTCCCGCCGCCCCGCGGCCCCGCGCTCAGCCCGCCTGGTTGACCGAGGCGGTGTGGGGCAGCGCCACGTAGGGGAACGTGCCGCCGAACGCCGACTCGTTGGCGTTGACGCCGTCGCCGTTGGCGAGCGCCGGGACGAGCTTGCCGGTCTGCGCGGCGCCCTCCAGGGCCTGCAGCGCGATGTCGATGACGTCGTCACCGAGGCGGCGGCCGTTCGGGAAGCCCTGCAGGTCGCCGCCGAGCACGCCGAGCCGGTTGGGGCGGGCGGCGGCCGGGACGGCCATGTTCAGCCGCAGCGTCTCGGCGGGGGTGAACCGCTTGGCCGAGACGTCCTTGTTGAGGAGCTGGCTGTTCAGGTCGGCCTTGATCGGGCCGGTGCTCTTGGCGATGCCGGTCAGGAAGATCTCGGCGAGGTCCCTGCGCGGCGTCGCCGGGGCCTTGATGCCATAGATCTGCTGGATCAGGGCGGGGACCTCGGGCTTCAGCACGCGGTCCACCAGCGGCTTGACCGTGTGATCCTGGGAGGGGTCGAGCCGGTTGAAGGCGTCCTTCAGCCCGGCCGGGGCGACCGCCTCGTTCACCAGCGGGTTGCCGAGGCGCGAGACCTGGTGCCAGCCGCCCGCGCGGTGGCCGCCGAGCCGGGCGTCGGCGCCCTGGCGGTCGGTGGTCGCCCAGACGCCGACGACGGGGTTGCGCCCGGCGTCGCCCTTCAGCGCGAGCGCCTTCTTGGGCACCTGCAACGCGAGGGTGTTCACGTTGTAGCCCTTGAGGGTGTCGTGCCCGGTCTCCTTGAGGTTCCCGCCGTACAGCAGGTCGAAGACCCGCAGGTCGGCGAAGAACGGGTCCTCGGCCTGCCCGGCGTAGGTCTTGCCGCCGCCGGCGACCGGCCGGACCGCCTGGGCGCGCAGCGCGCCGTAGTCGGGCATGGACGCGGCGCCGGTGCTGGACGGCGCGGCGATCGCGTCCTTGACGAGCGTCCGGGTGCGCTTCCCGGTGATCTGCTGGAGGGTGTAGTGCTGGCGGAACAGCAGCGTGGCGTCCTTGAGCGAGCGCACCGGCCCGTTGCTGTACAGGAACGTCCTGTTCCCGCGCCGGTCCTCGTTGCGGAACGTCCACCGGTAGGTGATGTCGGCCCGGCCGTCGCCGTCGTTGTCGATCTTGATGTTGTAGCGGGCGCCGGTCGCGAAGGGGTAGAAGTTCGGGCCGCCGTTCGGCTCCTGGAACGGGATCCAGTTGGCCACCAGCGACACCGTGCCGGGCGCGTCGGGGCTGGTGAAGGCGTACAGGTCGGTGGTGTCGGCCTGGGGGTCGCCCGCGATGAGGGGCGCCTCGCGGTGGCTGGAGGCGCTGGAGGTCGCCGGCGCGAGGGCGGCGAGGGCGCCGGCCGCTGCCAGGAGGCCGGTGCCGGTGGCGAGCACCACCGGCTTCTTGATTTTCTTCACGTTTCCGCGGAATCCCTTCGGGGCATCCGTAACGAGCGGGGGTCGCCGTTATCGGGATGCCGTTCCGCATCGATTCGGAGACGCCGCCCGCCCGGATTGGCCACCGCGACAATCGCCACCGACAATCACCTGCGAATGGCTCGCAGTTATTTGCGGGTATTAACGTCATTCGGGAATTAAGCCCGATTTGCGACCCCCGCCGGCCGCGCCGCCGGGACGGGCGCCGCTCAGCCCTCCAGGTCCTCCGCGGTCGGGACGGGACCGCCGCCCTCGGGGATCCAGCGGCCGGAGTCGTGCCAGGCGACGGCCTCGTGGAAGCCGTGCGTCGCGGCGAACTCCTGGAACCAGCGGCCCTCGGGCGAGTGGCGGGCGATGCCGTCGATGGTGTCACCGGTCAGCAGCATCCGCTTGGCCCGCTCGGCGCCGAGGCGGTAGACCCGCATCGCGGTCGTCGGGCAGCCCCAGATGCGGGCCGGCATGTAGCCGATGCGGGCGTCCTCGGCCATGACGACCAGATCGCAGGACAGGGCGATGTCGCTGCCGCCGGCGACGGCGAAGCCGTGCGCCTGGGCGATGGGTCGTCGGTGAACTCCTTCCTCGCGGCGAAGTCGCCGATCGGGTCCCAGGCCGTGCCGCCGTCCCCGGCACCCCCGGATGCTCACCGAAAGTGACGGTTATATCACCTGCGAGAGGGGGCGGACGGCGCCGCCGGACGGCAGGAACCGCGTCAGGCCGGAAAAATTGGCCTCAGGTGGCAAATTTCTTGACCCGTTCGACCGGCGGGCAGCATGCTCCCGTCCCCATGAAGGAACGAACTCACCGCTTCGCCCTGATCACTCTGAGTGCGGTCGGGCTGCTCGCGCTCGGTGCCTGCAAGGCGGATCCCGCACCCCTCGCGGCCGTCTCGCCCGCGTCGAGCCCGGCGGACTCCGCGTCCGTGTCCGCATCGGCGTCCGCGACGCCCGAGGCGTCGACGGCGACGAAGAAGGTCACCGAGACCCGGCCGATCCCGTTCACGACCAGGAAGGTCCGGGACGCCTCGCTCGCGCGCGGGACGACCCGGGTGAAGCGGCGCGGCGTCAAGGGGATCCGGACGCTCACCTACGAGGTGACCCTCACCGGAGGCGTGCAGACCGCGCGGAAGCTGGTCGGCTCGAAGGTCACCAGGAGGCCGGTCGCGCGGATCGTCGCCGTCGGCGCCAAGCCGGCGTCGCGGTGCGACCCGAACTACTCGGGCGTGTGCGTGCCCGTCGCGAGCGACGTGGACTGCTCCGGCGGCAGCGGCGACGGCCCCGCCTACGTCCGGGGGCCCGTCCACGTGATCGGCAGCGACATCTACGACCTGGACCGCGACGGCGACGGCGTCGGCTGCGACACCTGACGCGGCCCGCTACCGCGAGCGGGCGGCCTCCGGAGGCTCGCCGTAGAGGCCCAGGGTGCAGCACTTCGGGCCGCCGCCGCCCATCTGGAGCTGGGGCATGTCGATGGCGATCGTGTTGCAGCCGCGCTCGTCGAGGACGCAGAGGGCGGTGTCCAGGCGGTAGAACTTCTCGTGGATCAGCTGGAGGCCGAGGAAGGGGCGGCAGAAGAACTCCTGCGCCTCGAAATGCGCGGACTGGTCGGTGCGGAAGCCCGTCCCGGCCAGCATGGACCGCTCGGTGGCCAGGAAGTCGCCCTCGCCCTCGCTGGTCGCCTCCGACACCTTGACGTCGTAGCCGAGATAGATGCCGCGCAGCCGCTCCCACTCGTCCATGGCGGCCGCCAGGTCCGCCTTCGCGGCCGGCGGCGCCCGCGGGTTGTCCCCGGTGATCTCGTAGTGCTCCGGCGGGCACATCACCAGGTACAGCCGCCCGGTGTGCCTGATACCAGCGTGTCGCATGCTCTCCTCCGTCCTTCCGGAGAGCCCCTGCCCGCTACGCCGCCCGCTCGAATGGAAGAGTGCGCCGGGTTTTGTTGACGGAAATTCCAGAAAAGGCGTGGTCTGCGGCGATCACCCTGTTCGCTCCCGTTCGCGCTTGAGGAAGGGTGACGGGCGCTGCTAGCTTCGCCCGCGTGGACGACGCCAAGCGTGCACAGATGGAGGCCGTTGCGGGCTTTGCCGCGCTTCTTCGGGAATTGCGCGGCTCCGCGGGCGACCCGCCTTTCCGGGAGATGTCCGGGCGTTCCGGGGCGATCTCCCACACGACGCTGCACGAGGCCACGAAGGGGAACCGGCTCCCGAGCTGGGGGACGACCGCCGAGTTCGTCAAGGCGTGCGGCGCGGACCCCGGGGAGTACCGCGAGCGCTGGGAGAGCGCGAGCCGGACGGTCCGCGGGGCGCTCGCGGCCGTCCCGGCGGCGGTGGAGCCGCCCGGCGCGGTCGCGGCGCCGGTCCCCGACGTCGCGCCGCCGCCCGCTCCCCCGCCGGCGAGCGCGGGGCGCCGGATCCGGCCGGGGCTCGTGATCTGGCCCGCCGTCGTGGTGGCCGCCGGCGCGGTCGCCCTCATCGTCGTCCTCCAACGGGACTCCGGGGCCGGGGCGGACGCGCCGGGCGCCGTCCCCTGCCCGGTGCGGCCGACGCAGCCGGCGTCGGCGGCGGCCCGGCACGCGGGGGACGCGGCCGCGTTCGTCGCGGACGTCACGCTGCCCGACTGCGCGCACGTCGCCGGTGGCAGGACCGTCACCAAGACCTGGCGGATCCGCAACACCGGGACCGTGCGGTGGAAGGGCTACTCCCTGGTCCGCCTGGACGCCCCGCAGCGGGACGGGCAGTGCCGGACGGCGGAGCGCGTGCCGATCGCGGACACGCGGCCGGGCCGGACGGTCGACGTCCGCGCCGCCGTCACCACGCCGGACGGGCCCGCCTTCTGCTACGTGCGGTTCAAGATGCTGGACGCCGCGGGCAGGGTCGCCTTCCCGGGGAACCGGCCGGTCAACTTCCAGGTGGTCGTCGACCGCCCCTGACCCCGGGGGCGGGATCAGGGGCGGCCTGCCCGGCTCAGGAGCCCTCGGGGGTCAGGAGCTCAGGGCGATGCCGGCGTAGTAGGACTTGAGGATCTTCGCGTGGGTCCAGCCCGCGTTGGCGTGGTCCCGGGAGCCGTACTGCGACAGCCAGTCCCCGGTGACCCACCCGCCGCAGGCCGTGGACGTGGAGCAGTAGTGCGCCTCCAGGATCCTGCCGCCGCGGGTCATGCGGGTGGCCCAGGTCGCGTCCACGGCGGCGCTCGTCGCCGCGAGCGCGGAGCCGGGCCGGTAGACCTGGTTCGCGGTGGTGTCCTTGACGTCGTAGCACTGGCCCCACGGCGTCCTGGCCGCCGAGTGCAGCGCCCAGTACCAGCCGTAGCTCTTGACGGCCACCGCCCCGGCCCGCAGGGACTCCCTGGGCCAGCTCGGCACCCACTCGTTGGGCAGGACGTTCTTGACGTAGGTCTTGAACGCCACCCGGTCCACGCGCTGGAGCGAGACCCGGTACACGAGGATCGACGTCGGCGGCTCGCCGTTCGTGCCGTCGGTCTTGCACGACGTCGTCGCCGGGGAGAACCGGTGCGAGGCGTTCTGGTTCTTCAACGCCGCGCTCAGGTTGCCCTTGGCACCGGTCTTGAAGTCCTGGTAGGTGCCGCCGTAGTCGCTGTTGAAGTACACCCGCACCGTCTTGGACGACCGGTTCCACACCGACGCCGCCGCGTTCTTCACGCACCTGCCCTTACCGGCACCCGACCCCTTGAAGTCGAAACACGAGGGCTGCTTGGCACCGTAATCGGCCACCGAACCGGTGAAGTCCGACACCGACCCCTGCTGACCACTGTTGAAGTACAGGCAGAACTCCCCCGCCTCGCACACACCGTTCCGACCCGCCGCCGAGGCGGCCGGTGCGGCGGCGAGGGCCGTCCCGCCGAGCGCCGCCGCGAGGGTCGCCGCGGCGAGCCGCGCGATCAGCCGTGTGGTTCGCTTCGCCACCGTCGCCTCCGCCGCGCTACCGGACGTTGTAGCCCTGGGAGACCCAGAACGCCGTCGGGTTCGGGTTGTCCAGGTGCGGGTCGCCGACGCTCACGGACGCGTGCGTCTGCCGGCCGGGGCGCATCTCGACGTGGGTGTGCGCCGAGCCGCTGGACGAGACGCCGTGCCAGGACTCGTCGGCGATGACCTGGCCGCGGGCGACCGCCTGCCCGGCCTTCAGGCCGGAGCGCGGCGCGGTGTGCAGGTAGATGACGGTCTTGTTCGCGGCGGCGTTGTAGATCGCGATGGTGGACAGCCCGGACCGGCCGGTGGCGCCGCGCGCCACGTAGGTGACGGTGCCGGCCACCAGGGCGTGCACGTCCGAGCCGACGCTGCGGGCGATGTCGATGCCCTCGTGCCGGCCGACGGTGCTGGTGTAGCCGTCGAAGCCGCAGGTGATGCGGCCGCCGCTCGCCTTGTAGAGCGCGGTCGACATGTTGGTGCGCGCCGACGGGGAGAACTGGTGCGAGGCGTTCTGGTTCTTCAACGCCGCGCTCAGGTTGCCCTTGGCACCGGTCTTGAAGTCCTGGTAGGTGCCGCCGTAGTTGCTGTTGAAGTACACCCGCACCGTCTTGGACGACCGGTTCCACACCGACGCCGCCGCGTTCTTCACGCACCTGCCCTTACCGGCACCCGACCCCTTGAAGTCGAAACACGAGGGCTGCTTGGCACCGTAATCGGCCACCGAACCGGTGAAGTCCGACACCGACCCCTGCTGACCACTGTTGAAGTACAGGCAGAACTCCCCCGCCTCGCACACACCGTTCCGACCCGCCGCCGATGCGAGGGACGCGCTGGCGAGGCCGCCGCCGCTGAGCGCGACGCCGCCGAACGCCGCGCCGCCGAGCGCGGTGGCGGCGGTCGCCGCGATGAGGGCCTTGTTCCGTGTTCTCATTCCGGTTCTCCTTGTTCTCTGCACGACCTGGGCTCCGGGCGCGGATCAGCCGCGCCGGTACTCCTCCCAGGTGCGGACGGTCACCTTCGGCCCGTCGTCGGGGCCGCGGTTCGCGAGCCCGTTCAGGCCGAGGCAGTAGTCGCCGGCCTGCTGCTGGGCCTGCCGGGACAGGTCGGTGTCGCTGATGGCGACGGCGTGGATGTGCCAGGGCCAGTCGCCCTGCCGCGGGCTGCGCACCCAGGCGGCGAACCCGACGCGGCGGAGCGTCCGCGCGACCCGGACGCGGGTGGCGGCGTCCATCCCCTCGGCGGAGACGTCGACGACGCCGCCGCCGTCGTGGGTGCCGGCGGACGTGGGGTCGCCGCCGGGGTTGTAGGACCCCTGGTCCAGGGGGAGGCTCCGGCCGAGCAGCCGCTCCGCCTCGGCGAGCATGCTCCGCGTGCGGGCGTTGACGACGGCGCCGCCGACGGTCACGCGGGCGCCCGGGACGAGGGCGCGGGTGACGGTGAAGTGCCCCGCGCCGAGCTTGACGAGCGAGCTCTTGCCGGGCAGCCCGGTGGCGCCGAGGCCGGTGTAGCCGAGCGACTTCTGGTACTTGGCGTAGGCGGCGACCGTCGTCGTGCCGAAGGACCCGTCGACCCGCTTGGCGTCGAGCAGCTTCCGGTCGCGGAGGGCCCGCTCGACGAGGAGCACGCTCGCCTTCGCGCCCGGCGTCGGCTTCCGGTCGGGCCGGCGCGGGTCGATCTGGGCGGCCTTGACGACGGCCTCCATGTCCACCGCCGGCAGCGCCGCGGCGCCGGCCGTCTGAGCGCCGGCCGTCCGGACGGCGGGCGCGCCCGGCGCCCCGCCGAGGGAGGCGAGCACGGCGGCCGCCCCCGCCACGACGGCGGCGGCGGCGAGGGGGAGCTTCATCGTTTCTCCTGATGTGGCCGAGGGCGGTCTCCGGGGCGGGACCAACCGTCGTGAATCGCACATCTGTCCACAAGAGAAACGGTGTTGTCAGGTTGTCCCACGCACTTCCCGTACAGGCGTACGTACCGCCTTACGGGCGATCGGCACCGAAAGGGACGGCCAACTAATGATCATCAAGTGCGCGGTGCCCGCGCGGGCCGAACGCCGTTCCGACGGCGCCTGACGCGTTTCCGGCAGCGGGCCGGGGCGCGCGACGCGGAAGGCCCCCGCGTCGTCGACGCGGGGGCCTTCGGGTGCGGGGGACGCGCGGCGCGTCAGCCGGCGAGGACCGTGAGGCTGCGGCCGAGGCCGGTGGCGCGCAGCAGCTCGGCCATCTGCGGGCGGGGGCGGGCGAGGCGCAGCGCGATGCCGAGGCCGGTGGCGCGGCGCTGGGTGCCGATCAGCACGGCGAGGCCGGCGGAGTCGCAGCACCCCGCCTCGCCGAGGTCGAGGATCAGCAGCCGCGTGCTCCGCCCCAGCGCGTCCCGCAGGTGCTCGCGGAGCGCGGGGGCGGCGGCGGCGTCGAGGTCGCCGCGCAGGGCGACGATCGTGGCGGACGGTCCGGTGGAGGCGGTCGGGGACGCGGCCGGGGCGGCGGCGCTGCGGGCGGCGGTGGGGGTGGGCATGGCGATCTCCGATCGCTGGTGGACCGTCGCGGCCGCGGCGGGCGCGGTACGGACGGTTCCGCGGGCCGGCACGGCGGGCGCCCCATTACCGGATATTTCTACATTACAGCAGAGGAATGCCTTTTCCGATGCTGAACAATTTCCGACCGGATTTCCCCGTCGATTCCCGGCCTACCGGTCGGCGGCCTCCGCCGCGGGCGGCGCCCGCTCCGGCGCGGGCGCCGGGAGGGGCTGGGCGAGGACCAGGGTGAGGTCGTCGCTCACCGCCCGCGGGCGGATCAGGTCGAGCGTCTCGGCGAGGGCCTGCTGGAGGTCGGGGGCCGTCCGCGCGGGCCCGGCGAGGACGTCGGCGGCGAGTTCCTCGCCGCGCGGGCCGCCCGCGTCGGTGAGGCCGTCGGTGTAGAACAGCAGCCGCTGCGCGGGCGCCAGCCGGACGCGGTGCAGGAGCGGCTCGGGTTCGAGGCCGAGCGGCGGGGACGGCCGCGGCGGGTCCAGCGGCGTGACGCGGCGGCCGATGCGGAGCGGCGGCGGGTGCCCGCAGTTGACCAGGCGGACCTCGCCGTCGACGAAGTCGGCGAGCAGCAGCGTGACGAAGTCCTCGGGGCCGAGCTCGGGCCGCAGGCGGGCGTCGATGGTGCGGGCGAGGCGGACCGGGTCGGGCTCGGTCGCGGCGTGGTGCCGGAAGGCCGCGAGGACGGTGGCGGCGAGCGGCGCCACGTCGATGCCGTGACCCTTGACGTCGGCGATGAGCAGCCGCGCGCCGTCCGGGCGGGCGACGGCGTCGTGCACGTCGCCGCCGATCAGGGCGCCGTCGGTGGCCGACCGGGAGTGCGCGGCGAGGGCGACGCCGCCGAGCTCGGCCGGGAGCGGGCGGACGATCGCGCGCTGGGCGACGTCGGCGATGTGCGCCATCCGCGTCAGCGACGCGTTGGCCTGCGCCAGCGTCCGGTTCCGCCGGGACCGGGACCGCGCGGCGAGGACGGCCAGGCCGCCGCCGGCGGTGACCAGCAGCGCGCCCACCGGGGAGAACGCCCGGCCGGGCGGCGGGGCGGCCGCGGGCAGCACGAGCGCCAGGCAGGTCGCGGCGGCGGACGCGGCGGCGGTCAGCCGCACGCCGAGCCGGTGCGCGGCGAGCAGCGGGCCGGTCAGCAGCAGCCCCGTGAGCAGCAGCCCCGGCGGGGGCGCGGCGCTCCGGACGATGGCGAGCGCGATGGCCGCCTCGGCCGCCAGCGCCGCGAGGATCCAGCGCCAGGCGGGGCGCCGGTCGGGCTGGGTGTGCACCGTGCGCCTCCACGAGGGAATCCTGGATCCCGGCACTGCTCGCATGAGTAGCCAATTTCTCACTCTTGGTGATATCGCGCGAGCCGTTCCGGCAAACTGGTCCGTCTCCCGACCGGACGACCTGGGGCGTTGATCGCGATGACCCGAGCACGGCGGCCCGGCCGCCCGCCCGCCGCGACCGGCCGGCTCGTCGGCCGCGGCGCCGAGCTCGACCGCCTGACCCGGCTCTGCCGCGCCGCGCCGCTGGTCACCGTGACCGGCGTCGGCGGCGTCGGCAAGACCCGGCTGGCGCTGCGGGCCGCCGCCGAGCTGGAGCCCGCCTTCCCCGACGGGGTGTGGTGGGTGGAGCTGTCGCCGGTGGAGGACGCCGCGTCGGTGCCCTACGCGATCGCCGAGGCGCTGCCGCTGGTCGACCAGACGCGGCGGCCGATGCCGGAGGTGCTGACCGGCTACCTCGCCCCCCGCGACCTGCTGCTGGTGCTGGACACCTGCGAGCACCTCGCCGGCGCCTGCGCGCGGGTCGCCGGAGAGCTGCTCGCCGCCGCGCCGGGGCTGCGGATCCTCGCCACGAGCCGCCGCCCGCTCGGGCCGCCCGGCGAGCGGGTCGTGGTCCTGGACCCGCTGTTCGTCCCGGACGCCGCCGCCGTCCCCGCGCCGGGCGCGCCGGGCGAGGACGCGGTGACCCTGCTGGCCGAGCGCGCCCGCGCCGCCGACCCCGAGTTCCGGATCACCGCGGCGAACCGGGCCGACGCGGTGCGGCTCTGCCGGCGGCTGGACGGGCTGCCGCTCGCGATCGAGCTGGCCGCCGCCCGCCTCGGCGAGCTGCCGGTGGGCGAGCTCGCCGACCGGCTGGCGGACCGGTTCGCGCTGCTCGGCGACGGCGGGACCGCCGTCCCGGACGCCGACCCGCCCTGGCACCGGTCGCTGCGCACCGCGATCGGCTGGAGCCACGAGCTGTGCGGGCCCGCCGAGCGGCTGCTCTGGGCGCGGCTGTCGGTGTTCCCCGGCGAGTTCGACGCCGCCGCCGCCCGCGCCGTCTGCGCCGACGCGCGGCTGCCGGCCGAGCGGGTGGACGCCGCGCTGGAATCCCTGGAGCGCAACTCGATCCTGCTGTGCCGCCCCGCGGCGGACGGCCCGCGGTTCCGGCAGCTGGACACCCTGCGCGAGTACGGCCGGAGCTGGCTCCGCCTGCTCGGCGAGGAGGGGGCCGTCCGGCGGCGCCACCACGACCACTACCTGGCCCTGGCGCGGCGGTTCGACGCGGCCTGGCACGGGCCGGGGCAGATCGCCGCGATGGAGCGCGTCCGGCTGGAGATGCACAACGTCCGCGCCGCCCTGGAACACGGGCTCGCCGAGCCGGAGCGGCACCACGCCGCGCTCGACCTCGCCGGCCGGCTCGTCTTCCTGTGGATCGCGCACGCCCCGAAGGAGGGCGCCCACCACCTGGACCGGGCCCTCGCCGGCCGCTCCGGCCCGTCGCCCGAGCGCGCCCGCGCCCTGTGGAGCCGGGCCTGGCTCGCGATCGTGCTCAACGAGCCGGCGGAGGCGGCGTCCCGGACCGCCGAGTGCCGCCGCCTCGCCGCGTGGCTCGGCGACGAGGAGGCGGCGGCCTACGCGCTGTCGATGGACGGCGCCCACCAGGCGCTGTTCGGCGATCCCGCGCGGGCCGCCGACGCTCTGTGCGAGGCCGCGGACCGGCACCGGGGCCGTCCCGACCGCACCGCCGGGCTGCTGACGGCGCTCATCGTGCTCAGCACGGCGCTGCTGCGGCTCGGCGACGTCGCCGGCGCGATCGGGACGCTGGAGGAGGCGCGCGCGCTGAGCGAGCGGCACGGGGAGGAGTGGCTGCGCTCCTACTGCGACCTCTACCAGGTCAAGCCCGAGCTGGCCGCGGGCCGCCCGGACGCGGCCGAGCGGCGCGCCCTGGCCGCGCTGGCGGCCAAGGTGCGCATCCACGACACCCTCGGCGTCGTCCTGGCGATCGACGCGCTCGCCGGCACCGCCGTCGCGCTCGGCGACGCCGGGCGCGGCGCCCGGCTGCTCGGCGCCACCCGCGTCCTCGCCGAGGACGCCGGCATCGGGCTGCGGGGGCTCGCGGAGCTGCGCGTCGCCACCGCCGAGGGCGAGGCCCGCGCGGTCCTCGGCGACGGCGCCTACGACGCCGCCTTCCAGCAGGGGCGGGCGCTCGACCGGGACGGGGCCGTCGCCTACGCGCTGCGCCGCCGACCGCACCCGGAATACCCCTGAGGGGTATGTGGTTCTTCCCGCCGACGGTACGGGAACGCCACGGAAGGGGCAGTGATGGAGCACTCATCGCACGGGCACGCGGGACACCACGGCGGGGGCGCCTCGTGGCGCACGGCCGCGCAGGCCACGCTGCACTGCCTGACGGGCTGCGCGATCGGCGAGGTCCTCGGCATGGTCGCCGGGACCGCGCTCGGGCTCCACAACGCCGGCACCGTCGTCCTGTCCGTCGTGCTGGCCTTCGTGTTCGGGTACGCGCTGACGATGCGCGGCGTGCTGCGCGCCGGGGTGCCGCTGCGGCGGGCGCTCGCGATCGCCCTGGCGGCGGACACCGTGTCCATCGCCGTCATGGAGCTGATCGACAACACGGTGATGGTCGCCGTCCCCGGCGCCATGGACGCCGGGCTGGCGCGGCCGCTGTTCTGGGGCGCCCTCGCGGGCTCGCTCGCCCTGGCGTTCGTGCTGACCACGCCGGTGAACCGCTGGATGATCGGCCGCGGCAAGGGGCACGCCGTCGTCCACGCCCACCACTGATCCCCGCCCCGCGCGGCGGCTGCGGACGCCCGCGGACGGCCGGTGGTTCACCGATCGTCCGCGTGCGGCCACTGTCCGCAAGAGTGGCCTGCGCGGCCATTGTGCGGCTGTAGAACTCTCGTGTCGGTATCGGCTGATGAGAGGACACGGGGTGAAGAAGCTTCTGGCGGTAGGGGCCGCGGCGGCGCTGGTGGTCGGGGTGGCGGCGGCGCCGGCGGAGGCCGCGTCGGCGGTGCAGATCTACCGGGTGTACTACGACTCGCCCGGCAAGGACACCCGCTCCAACGCGTCGCTGAACGGCGAGTGGGTGCAGCTGCGCAACACCTCCTCGACGGCGCGGCAGCTCAAGGGCTACAAGCTGCGCGACAAGACCGGCTACACCTACACGTTCGGGACGTTCACCCTGAAGGGCAAGGCCACCGTGAAGGTGCGCACCGGCAAGGGCACGAACACCTCGGCGAACCGTTACTGGGGGCGTGGCTCCTACGTGTGGAACAACACCGGCGACACCGCCTACCTGCGCTACCCGAACGGCACGGCCGCGGACTCCTGCTCGTGGGGGAAGGGCAGCGGTTCCCGCTACTGCTGACGCGAGGCCGCCCCCGGTTCGCCGGGGGCGGCCGTTCGCTGTCAGCCCGTGGTGTCAGCCCGTGGTGTCAGCAGGTGTCGGGGGCGGGCTTGCCCGCGTAGCGGTCGGACAGGAAGGCGAGGGCGTCGCCGCTCCGCGTCACCATCTCCAGAGCGTGCTCGCCGATGGCGTCGCGGACGGTCTGCACGGTGGCGCCCTTGGTGCACCACGCCTTGACGAGCGCGTCGTCCTGGGCGGCGGGAACGATCTCGTCGGTGTTCGCGTGGTAGTCGAAGACCGGCGTCGCGGGGGCGGCGGAGCCGAGCGTGTTCAGCTTCAGCACGGCCTTGACCCTCGGCACCGCCAGCGGGTCGGGGACGGTGCTGTAGCCGGACAGCTTCTTGAACGGGAACTGGATCAGCAGGTCGGTCAGGCACTTGCCGCGCGCGTCGGCGAGGGCCTTGCGGCCCGCGTCGTTCATCAGCGGGTCGATGTCCATCTCGGGGAACTCGGTCGCGAGGCTCGCGGCGGCGGCGGCCTCGAAGCCGGAGAAGATCCCGCCGTCCAGGAAGCGGGCGACGGCCTCGGGGTCGGCGGGGGTGCCGCCCATCGCGGCGCCCTTCAGCTCGACGTCGGGCGCGTAGGACGGCTGCAGCTCGGCGGCCCAGCCGGTCGCCTGGGCGCCGCCGGAGTAGCCGTTCAGCGTCCAGGGGTTGTCCTTGCCGATGCCGGGGGCGGCGGTGAAGTTCTTCACGGCGCGGATGCCGTCGAGGACGGCGTGCCCGGCCTGCGGGCCGGCCATGAACACCGACTTCGGGCCCTCGTGGTCGGGCATCGCGACGGCCCAGCCCTTGTCGAGGAGCTGGGTGGACCAGGCGGCGCCCCAGCCGGCGATGACGCTGCCCGACGACAGGCCGTAGGACGGCGCGCACTGGGTGCCGGTGGAGTCCTCGGCGGCCTGCACGGACACGGCGGGCCGGGGGCCGGTGCCCGTCCACGCCTTCTTCGGCACCATCAGGCTGGTGACGATCAGCGTCGGCGCGCCGTGCGAGTCGTTGCTCCGGTAGGAGATCTGCCAGGTGTCGGTTTTCGTGGCGTAGTCCCCGACCTTCGGGGTGATCTTGCGGCTGGCGACGATCTGGCCGGGCCGGTAGCCGCCGATGTTCGCGGGCGCCGCGTAGAAGGGGTCCTGGTCGGGCGGGACGGACCCGGCGGCGGGCGGGGTGTCGGCGCGGGCGGGCGCGGTGAGCGCGGTGAGCGCGAGCGCGGCGGCCAGCGGGAGGGCGGCGGCGGCGCGCGCCCCGCGCCGTCCGGACGGGAGGGGTGGCATCGGGGGGCTCCTGGGGGGTGGGAGGCGGAACGTTCGCCTCGAATCTGGCGCGCCGGGGCGGCGGGCGTAAGCGGCCGCGCGTCAAAGTCCGGGACCGCTTTTAGCCGCCGCCGACAAGCTCCGGCGCGCCCCCGGGCGCCCCGGCGGGGAGGCGGGCCCACCCCCACCTGGGGCCATCACCTAGAGTGACGGGATGGAGGGCGAAGAGCAGATCATCAGTGTGGCCGCCCGGCTGTTCGCCGAGCTCGGCTACGACTCGACCGAGCTCGCGCTGATCGCCGACGCGGCCGGCACCGACACCGCCACCGTGCGCGAGCTGACCGGCGGCAAGGCCGACCTGTACCGCCGGGTGATGCTCCGGGCGTACCGGGCCGAGCAGGGGATGCTGGAGTCCGCCCTCGCCGGCTTCGCCCCGACGCCGCAGGGCGCGCGCGTCCTCGCGGACGCCTACCTGGACTTCTACGCCGCCAACCCGCAGATCGTCGCGCTCTGGATGCAGCGCTGGATGGGCGACGCCTCCGACGTCGGCGAGCTGGAGGCCGAGTACGCCGACCCGCAGGCCGCCAGCGCGGCCGCGGCCGTCGCCGCCGCGGTGCCCGCCGACGTCGACGTGTCGTTCCTGCTGCGGACGGCCGTCTGGTGCGTCTTCGGCTTCCTCACCGGCGGCCTGCCCGGCCACCCCGACCGCGCCGGCCGCGAGCGCACCGAGGACGAGCTCGCCGAGTTCCGCGCCTACTTCCACACCCTCCTGGAACGCATGCTCGCCCCCTGCCCCTGACGGGCGCGGCCTTCCCGCCCCGGCGACGGCATGATCGGGTTCGGGCGGGGTATCCGGCGGTCACGTCGGAGGAGGCCGGATGAGCGTGCGCACGAGCTGGGACAAGCTGGGCCGCAGGAGGCGGGTCAGGCGGGTCGCCCGGGAGGTCTTCGACTGGCGGGAGCTGCGGCCCGGCCAGAGCGAGGCGATGGACCTGCTGCTGCAGGGGCACGACGTGCTGCTCGTCATGCCGACCGGCAGCGGCAAGTCGGCCGTCTACCAGATCCCCGCCCAGCTCATGCCGGGACCGACGATCGTGGTGTCGCCGCTCATCGCGCTCCAGCGCGACCAGGTCGCCGCGCTCGCCGAGCGGAACGCGGGCGGCGCGACGATGCTGAACTCCTCGCGCCGCGCGTCCGACAGCGAGGCGTCCCTGGAGAAGATCCGGGCGGGCGAGACCGAGTACGTGTTCCTCGCGCCCGAGCAGCTCGCCAAGAACGAGGTGATCGAGCAGCTCGCGGAGGCGAAGCCGTCGCTGATCGCGGTGGACGAGGCGCACTGCGTGTCGGCGTGGGGCCACGACTTCCGGCCCGACTACCTGCGGCTCGGCGCGTTCATCGAGCGGCTCGGGCACCCGCCGGTGATCGCGCTGACCGCGACCGCCGCGCCGCCGGTGCGCGAGGACATCGTCGCCGCGCTCGGGATGCGCGACGTCCGGCAGGTCATCCGCGGCTTCGACCGGCCCAACATCACCCTGCGGGTGCGGCGCTTCGAGGACGAGCAGGCCAAGCGGCGCGCGCTGATCGAGGACGCGGCCGGGCGCGACGGCCTCGGCCTCGTCTACGTCGCCACCCGCAAGGACGCCGAGTCCTACGCCGCCGACCTCGCCGCGGCGGGCCTCCGCGCCGAGCCGTACCACGCGGGCATGAAGGCCGCCGAACGCGAGCGGGTGCACGACCTGTTCGCCACCAACGGGGTCGACGTCGTCGCCGCCACGTCGGCGTTCGGGATGGGCATCGACAAGCCGGACGTCCGGTACGTGCTGCACAGCGCGCCGCCGGAGTCGCCCGACTCCTACTACCAGGAGATCGGCCGCGCGGGCCGCGACGGGGAGCCCGCCGAGGCCGTCCTGTACTACCGGTCGCAGGACCTCGGGCTGCGCCGGTTCTTCGCGGCGGGCCGCCCCGACGAGAAGATGCTGGAGCGCATCACCGAGCTGCTGCACGCGACCGGCGCGTCCGTGCAGACCGGCGAGCTGCGCGAGACGCTGGACGTCGGGGCGTCCAAGCTGACCGGCCTGGTCAACCTGCTCCAGCAGGTCGAGGCCGTCGAGGTGGACGAGCAGGGCGACCTCCGCTACGCCCCGGACGGGCCGCCGCCGGACGAGGCGGTGGCCGAGGCGGTGGAGTTCGACGAGAGCCGCCGCCGGGTGGACGACTCGCGGATCGACATGATGCGCGCCTACGCCGAGACGACGGGCTGCCGCCGCCGCGCGCTGCTGGAGTACTTCGGCGAGCCGTCCCCCGCCTACTGCGGCAACTGCGACAACGACCTGGCCGCCGACGCCCCGCCGGAGGCGGAGCCGGCCGCAGCGGACGAGGGCCCGTTCCCCGTCCGCTCGGAGGTGACGCACGCGGCGTGGGGCCAGGGCACGGTGATGAGCGTCGAGCCGGACCGCATCACGGTGCTGTTCACCAGCGAGGGCTACAAGACGCTGTCGCTCGCCGCCGTGGAGAAGGAGGACCTGCTGACGCGGGTCTCGCCGCCCGCCCCGGCCGCGGGCGAGGCGGCGCGGAAGTCCGGCAAGCCCGCGAAGAAGCCCGCCGGGAAGCCCCGCAAGCGCGCGAAGGCCGCCAAGTGACGCACGCGTCCCTAGACTCGGTCCCGTGGACCGAGACGAGGGCCGGGGCGGGCGCCAGGACGCGGGCGCGGGCCGGGACGCCTACACGGCGGGCCGGGACCTGCACGTGCACCAGGCCGCGCCGGGCTTCTCCGTCCAGGCCCGCGAGATCCACGGCGGCGTGCACTACGGCGCGCCGGCGGCCGCCCGGGGCGGCGTGGGGCGGGACGCGGCGCGGGCGCTGCGCGTGCTGCTGCTCATGGCCGACCCCGGCGCCGCGCTCGGCGCGGGCCTGAGCGCGGAGCTGCGCGAGGTCCGGCGGAGCCTGGAGCGCCGCCGGACCAGGGAGATCGCGCTCACCGTGCACACGGCCGCCCGCCGCGGCGACCTGGTCGACCTGATCGCCGAGGCGCGCCCGGACGTCCTGCACTTCGCCGGGCGCGGCTCCGCCGGCGCGCTGCTCTTCGAGACCGGCGACGGCGCCCCCGCGCCCGTCACGCTGCCGGTGCTCGCCACCCTCCTGGAGCGGACGGTCGGCCGCCTGGAATGCGTGCTGCTGAACGCCTCGCACGGCGGCGCCCGCGCCGGTGACCTGCTCGGCGTCGCGGACACGGTGATCGGCCCGGCGGACCGCCTCGGCGCCGAGCCCGCCGTCAGCTTCGTCCGCGGCTTCTACACGGGCCTCGCCACCGCCCGCACCGTCCGCGAGGCGTTCGGCCTGGGCACCGCGCAGATGGAGCTGGACGGCCACGACAGCGGCGTCATGCGCTGCACCTGACACCGGCCTTCCGGGGCGGAGCGGTCCGGTGTCGCCGGGCGTTCACCGTGTTCCCCATTATTTTTACGGGAATTGTTGGCTACCGTCGTGGCCATGGCTGATTCTGCACTTCGGGGGCGTGCCCGGCCGGTGATCGCGATCGTCGGCGGCGGGGCGAGCGGGACGCTGACGGCGATCGGGCTGCTGCGGGGCGGGACGGGCGCGCGCGTCCTGCTGATCGACCGGGACGGGCGGCACGGGCTCGGCGCCGCCTACTCGACGACCGACCCCCACCACCTGCTGAACGCGTGCGCGTCGCGGATGAGCGCGCTGCCCGACGACCCCGGCCACCTGCTGCGCTGGGCCGCCGGGCAGGGCGTGCCCGCCGAGGGCGCGGACTTCCTGCCGCGCGCGCTGTACGGGCGCTACCTGCGCGCCACGCTGGACGCCGCCGAGGCGGCCGCGCCCGGCCGGCTGGAGCGGGTCACCGGGACGGTGGCGCGGATCGCCGAGGAGCCGGACGGGGTGCGGCTCGGCCTCGCGGGCGGCGGGACGGTGGACGCCGACCTGGTCGTGCTGGCGACGGGCAACCCCGCGCCCGCGCCGCAGCCGTTCGCGCGGTGCGTCGCCGACCCGTGGGCGCCGGGGGCGCTCGCGGCGCTCTGCGACGGGGCGCCCGTCCTGGTGGCCGGGACGGGCCTCACGATGGTCGACGTCGCGGTGACCGTGACGCGCGAGGCGCCCGGCGCCGTGGTGTACGCGGTCTCGCGGCACGGGCTGCTGCCGCGCGCGCACCGATGTCCGCCGGCCCCGCCGGCGGAGGTGGTGCTGCCGGCGGGGCCGCTCGGGCTGCCCGCGCTGATGCGGGCGGTGCGCGAGGCCGTCCGGGAGAACGGCGGCGAGTGGCGCGCGGTCGTGGACGGGCTGCGGCACCAGGTGCCCGGCCTGTGGGACGGGCTGGACGAGCGCGACCGGCGGACCTTCCTGCGGCTCGTCGCGCGGCACTGGGAGGTGCACCGGCACCGCATCCCGCCGGCGACGGCCGAGCGCGTCGCGCGGCTCCGGGCCGAGGGGCGGCTCCGCGTCCTGGCGGGGCGGGTGCGGGCCGTCGAGGAGGAGGCGGGCGGGCTGCTGGTCCGCCTGGACGGCGCCGGGGGCGGCGCGGGGGGCGGCGGCGCGGACGTGCGCGTCGGGCACCTGGTGAACGGGACGGGGCCCGGCCGGGAGGCGGCGGGCACACCCTTCCTCGGGTCGGACGCGGTGCGCCACGACCGGTTCGGGCTCGGCCTGGACGCCGCGCCCGACGGGTCCGTCCGGGGCCTGGACGGGCGGGCGAGCCGCCGGATCTCCACGCTCGGGCCGACGCTGCGAGGCGTGCGCTACGAGACGACGGCCGTCCCCGAGATCCGCGAGCAGGCCGCCGCGCTGGCCCGGCTGGTGGCCGCCCGCGCGGCGGCGCTGGGGGCGGGCGCGGCGGCCGGGGCGGGCGTTCCGGCCGGTTGAGGCGGGGCGGGGGCATGCCGCCCGCTGTCCGGTAAGTACCGTTCCGTAGGATCAGGACCCATGATCCGCTCACGGCCGGGCCCGTCGCCGGGGGCCGGCCCGTGACGCCGCCCGAGGCCAACGCGCTCTGCGCGGACGGCCCGTGCCGCAACACGCTGGTGCGGGTGGAGCAGGACATCGGCATCGTCCAGGTGGCGGTGCCGAGCGGGCGCCCCGTCGCGGCCGCCCGCTACCGGATCACCCGCGAGCGGGTGCACCACCCCTCGCGCAGCGCCCCCTTCATCGTCCTCCGCTGGATCGCCGACGCCTGAGCGGCGGCCGGTCCCACAGTTCACCCGACCTTTACACGGGGCGATCGAGAGCGCCGTCCGCGGCTACAGCCCGCCGCGGTCCGAGCGGCTGTGCGGCAGCCTCGGGCCGGCGTCCGCCGCCGCCCGCGAGGCCGCCCGCCTCACCGCCCGCTGAGCGGCGCGCGTACGCCCGCAGACCGCTCAGCGCGGTGCGGCCGTCCCCGGATGCGCCGGCGGGAGGGGGCCGCCGGGAGAGGGTTGGTCACTCCTTGCGAGCGATGGGCGGATTCGATCGTGTCTGCTCGGTTACGCTGCTGCGCGGTCCGGTGGTTCTCGATGGCGGGGTGTGCATGGTTGCGCTGAGCGACAGGGAGCGGGTCGGCAGGGGGCTGGAGCTGCTGGTGGGGCTCGGGCCGTTCGTCGACCGGCACATGCGGAAGGCGGTCGGCAAGGACTGGCTGGCCCGGCTGGAGCAGCGCGACACCGAGAGGTTCGGGCACGCGAAGAAGTACGACCTGCACGATCCGCGCTACCTGCTGCGGGTCGTCACCGAGGAGCGGGACGTCTTCAAACCGGTGCTGTCGCCGCGCGGCGTCGGGATCGCGTCGCGGCTGCGGGAGGTCGGGAACAAGTACGGGCACGAGTTCGACGACGCGGCGTTCGACCGGGCGTCCGCGGACCGGGCGCTGGCCGACATGGCCGAGCTGCTGCGGCTCGCCGGGGCCACCGCGCAGGCGGCGGACGTGCAGCGGATCGGGGCGCCGGGCGCGCCGAAGAAGGCGCCGGCGAAGAAGGCGGCGCCGAAGAAGAAGCGGAGCGGGGGGAAGCGGGCCGCGCCGGTGGCCAGGGCGGCGCCCGCGCCGGTGAAGGCGAAGCGGGGGTTCCCGCGGTGGGCCGGGTTCGCGGCGGTGGGGGCCGGGGCCGTCGTGGTGCTCGGGGCGGGGTACGCGGTGTTCGCCGATGACGGGGCGGCGGCGAACGACCCGTATCAGGGGAAGTACGCGGGCAAGCCGGTCGGGGCGACGCTCGGGACGTACAAGGGCATCGACCTCAGCGACGGGTACCGCCTGCTGCTGGTCGACGATCCGGCGCATCCCGCGAAGGGCGACGGCGCCGACCTGGCGCGGGTCGGGAACGTGCTGAAGGCCGCCGACGAGCGGCTCGCGGTGCTGGGGAAGAAGGGCAAGGCCGGGTTCGCGCGGTGCCGCGACACGACGCGGTACGCGGCGGCGCTGCCGCTGACCGGCAAGGGCCTCGTCGGGCAGCGGTTCTGCGTGACGACGGACCGGGGCGCGGTCGGGCTGTTCACGGTCCGGGGCCTGCACAGCGGGACGAGCCGGTACGTCACGGTCGATCTGGTGGTGTGGAAGGGTCCTCGCCGCTGACCGGCGCGGGCGGAGTGGGGCGGCCGGCGACGGCGTCGCCGAGGGCGGTGGTGAAGCGCTGGACGGGCGCGCGCCAGCGGCGCTCGCGGGCGGCGGCGCGGGCCAGCTTGCGGTCGCCGCGGCGGGTGCCGGGCCGGTAGCGCCAGCGCGCCCAGGGCGAGGCGGGGCGGGCCAGCCGGATCGCGCCGACGATCGAGAAGACGCCGACGAACAGGCCGAGCAGCCCCGTCCAGACCTTGCCCTTGAGCAGGGTGACGGTGGCGAAGGCGAGGTTCAGCAGCAGGGTGAGGGCGATCGACCAGACCTGGAGGACGCCGCCCGCGCCGTCCAGGTCGGCGAGGCCGAGCGGCCGCAGGCCGAGCAGGGCGAGGCCGCTGAGGGCGACGGCGATGAACACGACCTGCACCGACAGGCGGCCCTGCTCGGACCAGTAGACGTCGCTGAGGTGCAGGACGAGCGCGAACTCGTCGAGGACGAGGGCGGTGCCGACGCCGAACAGCGCGGCGAGGAGCCCGGCGGCGAACGTGTCGGGACCCGGGACGACGAGGCCGCCGATCCCGCCGACGCACATGAACACCAGGCCGAACACCACGTGGTGGATGTGGTGCCCGCCCGGCGTGACGTTGCCCGGCCACCAGCTCACCTGGCGGCGGATCATCCGGACGCTGAACCGGATGAACAGGAACGCGCAGACGAACGCGGTCAGGAAGCAGAACAGCCGCAGCCGCCCGCCGTCGACGATGTCGTGCCTGAACCACTCCCCCATGCCCGTTTCCTGCCCCGGGACGGGCGGGGGGCGCGGTCGCCGGGGGATCTTTGTCAGGTCTTTCGCTACCGTTCGGGCATGTTCGGTCCGCAGCTCACCGTGGTGCACGTCGAAGGGGAGACGATCCGGGGCCGCTGGTGCCACGTCTGGTACCGGGACGGCGACGGGCGGTACTTCATGGACGACCTCACCGTCTACGCCAACGGACGCGTGCAGGCGCGCGCGGGGATGGACTTCGCGGGGCTGCGCGCGCTTGGAGGACGGCCGGATCGCATTGCAGGACCCGGCGGCGCCACCGCGCGAGGAGAAGCGAGCGTGGAACGGGCGCGCGTCCGAGCCGCTGACCACGGACGGCTTCCTCGCCGAGGCCGCCGACGTCGCCGCCGAGCTCAGCGGCCTGCCGACGTCGCAGCGGCGGTTCTGGGACGTCGCCGAACGGTTCGCGGCCGAGCTGTCGGAGGAGAACCGGCTGCTGCTGCGCGCCGCGTACCTGGACGTGCCGCCGCACAAGCGGATCTTCGTGCTGGGCGACATGGACGCGCAGGACCTGCCGATGCGCATCCTCGCGACGGCGCTCGGCGAGCCGATCGGCGGCGACGGCCCGCCGGCCGGCGCCGCGCGTCGTCACGCTGAACCTGACCGTCCATCCGAACGGCGTACCGGACGATCCCGGCGACGCGCTGCTGCGCAACGAGCTGCCGTTGCCCGTCCGCTACCGGGGGCGGGAGTATCCGTCCGTCACGCACGCCTACTGGGCGCTGGCAGCGGCCGATCCCGGCGACCACGACCGCGTTCGGGACGCCGCGACCGCGCGCGACGCGCACGAGCTGGGCGGGCGCGTCCCGCATCCGCCGGACTGGCCGGACGTGCGGACGGCCGTGATGGCCGAGCTGCTGCGCGCCAAGTTCGCCCAGCACCCGCAGGCGGCGGACCGGCTCGTCGCGACGGGCGACGCGCGGATCCTCTACACCGGCTTCATGGAGTCACGGCACTGGCTGGCCGCCGGTGGCGGAAGCGGCGAGGGCCTGAACTGGATGGGACGGCTGCTCGAACTGATACGCGCCGAAATCCTCTGGGAGCGGCGGGAGCCGGGAGTCAGCTGAGGCCGAGGTGGCGGGCTTCCAGGGCGTAGGGATGCGGGGCGGCCGCCGATCCTGCCCGTGCGCTGGGAAGAGAACGTGCCGCACCGCATCATGCGGTGCGGCACGCCCGTTGGATCGCGCCGTGCCACGACCCAACGCTCTCCCCTTCAGGACGTGGCCTCCTCGCCCTCGCCTTCGGCCACGTCCCGCTCCCCCTCTTTCAGCTCCTCGGGCAGGTCCTCGCGCTCGTCCACCGGGACGTCCCGGGGCACGATGCGCGGCTTCTCCCCGGGCGCGGTGGCGGCCTCCCCGCCGCCTCCCGTCCCGGTGCCCGAGCGCAGGGCCACCGCGTCCGACTCGCCGCCGAGGGCTCCGACGCTGGTCATGGGGGTTCCCCTTCCATCGAGGTCGCTTCCTCCCTTATCTCCACTGATCGGCGTTTACACATCCGGGCGGGCGCGGCGCCGCTCCTCGTCCTCCAGGAGCGGCCCGATCCGGAACGGCACCTGGTGCGTGAGCACGATGGACGTGGTGCTGCGCCGCACCCCGGGGCACGCCAGGATCGCGTCGATGACCTCGTGCAGCTGGCTCCCGTTCGGCGCCGCCGCCCGCACCAGCAGGTCGCCCTGGCCGGTGATCCCGAGCACCTCCAGGACGCGCGGGATCGCCGCGAGGGCCTGCGCGGCCTCGCGGAGCCGGCCCTGCGCGACCTCCAGCGTCACGAACGCGGTGAGCTCGAAGCCGAGCGCGCCGATGTCGACCTCGCGGCCGCGGTGCCCGATGACGCCGTCGCGCTCCAGCCGCTCGGCGCGGGCGTGCGCGGTGTTGCGGGCGATGCCGAGCCGGGCGGCGAGCTCGGTGACGCCGATGCGGGGCTGCTCCACGAGCCGCCGCAGGATCCTGATGTCGAGCGCGTCGACGCGGGGCACAACGCTCACCTCCGGGGACCGGTCCCTGATCATGTTGAGCAATCCGCTCAACTTCCAGACCATCATCTTGCAGGGTGCGCAGCCCGCGAGGGTCAATGACGTGGATCACACCACTTTCCCCGTGAGGTGCCCGATGCCCGACCCGTTGCGCGACCGTTTGGAGCTGGAGACCGGCCGCGTCGCCCTCGGCGGCGTGCAGGCGCTGGTCCGGCTGCTGCTCGACCAGAAGCGCGCGGACGCGGCGCGCGGCCTCCGCACCGCCGGGTTCGTGTCCGGCTACCGGGGCTCCCCGCTCGGCGGCCTCGACCAGCAGCTGGAGCGCTCCGGGAAGCTGCTGGACGCCCACGACGTCCGGTTCGTGCCCGGGGTGAACGAGGAGCTCGCCGCGACCGCCGTCTACGGGTCGCAGCTCGTGCAGCAGCTCGACGGGCCGCGCTTCGAGGGCGTGTTCGGCCTCTGGTACGGCAAGGCGCCCGGCGTGGACCGCTCGCTGGACGCCTTCAAGCACGGCAACTGGCTCGGCACCGCCGAGCACGGCGGCGTCCTCGTCGTCGCGGGCGACGACCCGTCCTGCAAGTCGTCCACGCTGCCGTCGGCGACCGAGGGCGCGCTCGCCGACGCGTTCATGCCGGTGCTCGTGCCCGCGTCCGTCGGCGACGTGCTGCGCCTCGGCCGCCTCGGCTTCGAGATGTCGCGGTACTCGGGCGCCTGGGTCGGGTTCAAGGTCGTCACCGACGTCGCCGACGGCTTCGAGACGGTCGACGCCGCGCCCGTCCCCGCGCCCGTCCGGCCCGACTTCGCCTGGCGCGGCAAGCCGTGGAAGGTGACCCGCAAGCCCGGCATCGACATCAAGACGACCACGGCGATGGAGCCGGAGGTGCTGGAGGGCCGCCTCGCCGCCGCGGCCGCGTTCGCGCACGCCAACGGCATCGACCGCATCGAGGGCGCCCGCGACGGCGCCCGGATCGGCCTCGTCGCCGCCGGCCGCACCTACCTGGAGCTCCGCGAGGCCCTCGACCGGCTCGGCCTGGACGACGCGGGCCTCGCCCGGCGCGGCGTCCGGCTGCTCCGCCTCGGCATGATCCACCCGCTGGACGCGCGGCGCGTCCGCGAGTTCGCCGCCGGGCTCCGCGAGATCATCGTGGTGGAGGAGAAGCGCCCGTTCGTCGAGACGCAGCTCAAGGACCTGCTCTACGACCTCGACGACCGGCCCGCCGTCCTCGGCAAGCCGCTGGTCCCCCTGGACGGCGGCCTGGACGCCGACCGCCTCACCCGCGCGCTCGCCCGCCCCCTCGCCGAGCGGCTCGGCGGCCTGGACCTCGCCCACCCGGTGCTGAAGCCGCGCGTCCCCAAGATCGACCTGCTGACGGCGGCGCGCACCCCGTTCTTCTGCTCCGGCTGCCCGCACAACCGCTCCACGGCCGTGCCGGACGGGTCGCTGGCGGTGTCGGGCATCGGCTGCCACATCATGAGCGCGTTCATGGACCGCAGCATCGGCACCACGCAGATGGGCGGCGAGGGCGTCGTCTGGGTCGGCGCGTCGGCGTTCACCGAGACGCCGCACCTGTTCCAGAACCTCGGCGACGGCACGTTCTTCCACTCCGGCAGCCTCGCGATCCGCCAGTCCGTCGCGGCGGGCGTCTCCATCACCTACAAGCTGCTGTACAACAACGCGGTCGCGATGACCGGCGGGCAGGACGCCGACGGCGGCTCCGACCCGGCCGCGATCACCCGGATGCTGCACGCCGAGGGCGTCGCGCGGATCGTCGTCGTCGCCGACGACCCCGGCAAGTACGGGCGCCGCGCCCCGTGGGCGCCCGGCGTCACCGTCCGGCACCGCGACGCGATGGACGCCGTGCAGCGCGAGCTGCGCGAGGTGCCCGGCGTCACCGTGATCCTCTACGACCAGGAGTGCGCGGCCGAGCGGCGCCGCAAGCGGAAGCGCGGGCAGGCGCCCGACCCGGTGACGCGCGTCCTCATCAACGAGGCGGTGTGCGAGGGCTGCGGCGACTGCGGCACCAAGTCCAACTGCCTCAGCGTGGAGCCCGTGCAGACCGAGTTCGGGCGGAAGACGCGCATCAACCAGACGTCCTGCAACAAGGACTACTCGTGCCTGGACGGCGACTGCCCGTCCTTCGTCACCGTGGCTCCCGGCAAGAAGGCCGCCGCCGTGGGGCTGGCGCCGATCGGGGCGCTGCCCGATCCCGTCGCGATCCCCGAGTCGGGGGACGTGCTGCTCGTCGGCATCGGCGGGACCGGCGTCGTCACCGTCGACCAGGTCCTCGCGACCGCCGCGATGCTGGACGGCCGGTACGCGCGCTCCCTCGACCAGACGGGCCTCAGCCAGAAGGCGGGCGCGGTCGTGTCGCACCTGCGCGTCACCGCGTCCCCCGCCGACCGGCCCGCGATGATCGGGACCGGCGGCGCGGACGCCTACCTGGTGTTCGACGCGCTCGCCGGCGCCGCCGACGCCAACCTGGACCGCTGCGCGGAGGGCCGCACCACCGCGGTCGTGTCGACCAGCGAGGTCCCGACCGGCCGCATGATCACCGACGTCGCGGCGGCGCTGCCGCCGAGCGCGCGGCTCGTCCGCCGCATCGGCGCGCGCAGCCGCGACCTGCGCGCCCTCGACGCGCTCGCGCTCGCCGAGGAGTGGTTCGGGGACGCGACGCCCGCGAACTTCATCGTCGTCGGCGCCGCCTACCAGGCGGGCGCGCTGCCGATCTCGGCGACGGCGATCGAGGAGGCGCTCCGCGTCAACGGCGTGCAGGCCGAGCGGAACGTCCAGGCGTTCCGGGCGGGCCGGCGGCTCGTCCTGGAGCCCGCCCCGGCCGAGCCGGAGCCGGTCGCGCGGACCCTCGCCGACGTCCTCGCCGCCCGCGTCCCGGAGCTGACCGCCTACCAGGACGCCGCGCTCGCCGACCGCTATCTGGCGGCGGTGCGGCGCGTCGAGGCCGCCGAGACGGCGGCGGGCGTCGCCGGGACGCCGCTGGCGGCGGCGGTGGCCCGCAACCTGTTCAAGCTGATGGCCTACAAGGACGAGTACGAGGTCGCCCGCCTGCACCTGGACACGCAGCGGCGGGCCGAGGAGCAGTTCGGCGAAGGCGCCACGGTGAAGTACCTGCTGCACCCGCCGGTGCTGCGCGCGCTCGGCATGAAGAAGAAGATCGCCCTCGGCCGCACGGCCCGGCCCGCGTTCCGCGCCCTGCACGCCATGCGGCGGCTGCGCGGCACCGCGCTCGACCCGTTCGGCGCGACCGCCCAGCGCCGCACCGAGCGCGCCCTGCTCGCCGAGTACCTGGCGGTCGTGGACGAGCTGGCCGCGTCCCTGTCGCGCGACCGGCACGACCTCGCCGTCGAGATCGCCGAGCTGCCCGACCTGGTGCGCGGCTACGAGCACGTCAAGACCGCCGGCGTCGAGCTGTACCGCACCCGCCTCGCCGGCCTGCTGGAGCTCTGGCGCGAGGACGCCGCCCTCCCCGTCTCCTGACCCGCCCCGAGAACGGAACGCCGCCCGGCCCCAACGACGTGGCCGGGCGGCGTTCGGCTCTCCGGAGAATGTCGGAGGCCCCTCCTAGGCTCGTCCCGGACGAGGACGAGGGAGGCGGCATGGGCGGGGACTGCTGGGCGCAGCGGGGGCCTTACCGGGAGGACCTGGAGGCGGCCTTCCGGGAGATGCAGGCGCGCGAGCTGGAGCGGCGCGGGATCCCCGGCACCATCGAGGAGCTGTGGCACGACGAGGACTGGATCGAGGAGATCATGACCGGCGGCACCGCCAGCGTCCTCGACCAGGCCGAGTTCGCCGGCCCCGGCGGCCCCGACGGCGCCGCCTGCCTGCGCCCGCTGTCCGACGCCGAGGTCCGGGCGTGGGCGCCCGGCGGGCGGCCGACCGCGGCGGAGTGGGAGGCCGCGCTCGACTCCGACGCGCTGGACTACCCGATGCGCTCGGCGGCCCGCTGCACCGTCCTCTACGACGAGCGCGGCGAGCCCGCGGAGATCGGCTACTGGGGCGTGACCGCCGACTGATCCCCCCGAAGGGCAGAATGTCCGGATGGGCGGGGTCATCGGGGCGGCGGGCGGCGTGGCGGGGGCGCTGCGGCGGCCGGGGTATCTGGCGGGGGCGTGGCCGTGGCGGTCCGCCTGGTACCTGGTGTCGGGGACGGGGCCCGCGCTCGTCGCGGCGCCGTTCGCGATGGCGGCGCTGGCGGGGCGGCCCTGGTTCCTGGCCGCGCTGGCCGCCGGGCCGTTCGCGGCGGTGCCGGTCGGGCGGTGGGAGCGGCGGCGGCTGCGGGCCGTCGATCCGCGGCCGGTGCGCGACGGGCACGCGGGCGGGCCCCGGCTGCGGGAGGCGGCGACGTGGCGGGAGCTCGCGTGGCTCGGCCTGCTGGTGACGGCCGTGCCGGCGGTGGCGGCGGCGCTGGCCGGGGCGGCGCTGATGCTCGGGGTGTTCCTGGTCAGCCCGCTGCTGGCCGGTGAAGGACCGGTCGCGGTCGGGTTCGCGACGGTCGGGTCGGTGGGCGGGGCGCTGGTGTACGCGGGGGCGGCGCTCGCTCTGCTGCCCGTCCTCGGGTACGCGGCGGGCGGCGCCGCGCTGGCGGAGGCGTGGGCGGCGCGGCGGCTGCTCGGGACGGGCCCGCGGGACGAGCTGGTCGAGGTGACGCGGTCGCGGGCGCGCCTGGTGGACGCCTTCGAGGCCGAGCGGCGGCGGATCGAGCGGGACCTGCACGACGGCGCGCAGCAGCGCCTCGTCGGCCTCACCCTGCAGATCGCGCTGGCCCGGCTGGAGGTCCCCGACGGCGGCCCGGCGGCGGCCGGGCTCGACGCCGCGCACCGGCAGGCCAAGGAGCTGATGGCCGAGCTGCGCGAGCTGATCCACGGCATCCACCCGCGCGTCCTCACCGACCGGGGCCTCGCGGCGGCGCTCGGCGAGCTCGCCGACCGGTCGGCGGCGCCCGTCGCGGTGGACGTCCGGCTGGCCGGGCGGCTCGCGCCGGAGGTCGAGTCGACCGCCTACTTCGTGGCGGCCGAGGCGCTCGCCAACGCCGCCAAGCACGCCGGCGCCCGGCACGTGGCGGTGCGGGCGCACCGGTCCGGCGGGCTGCTGGTGCTGGAGGTCGCCGACGACGGCGCGGGCGGCGCCGCCGCGGCGGACGGCGGCGGCCTCGCCGGGCTCGCCGACCGGGCCGCGGCGGTCGGCGGGAGAATGCTGCTGTCCAGTCCCCCAGGAGGCCCGACCGTGGTCAGAGCGGAGCTCCCGTGCAGCCCGTCCGCGTAGTGCTCGCCGAGGACGGGGTGCTGCTCCGCGAGGGGCTCGCCGGGCTCCTCGCCCGCTTCGGGTTCGAGGTGGCGGCGGCCGTCGGCGACGCCGGCGCGCTGCGGGCCGCCGTCGCCGCGCACGCGCCGGGCCTCGTCGTCACCGACGTGCGGATGCCGCCCGGCTTCACCGACGAGGGCCTCCGCGCGGCCGTCGAGCTGCGCCGCGCCGACCCGGCGCTGCCGGTCGTCGCGCTCAGCCAGTACGTGGAGCTGAGCTACGCCGCCGACCTGCTGGACTCCGGCGACGGCCGCCGCGTCGGCTACCTGCTGAAGGACCGGGTCGTGGACGTCGCCGAGTTCGCGGACGCGCTCCGGCGGGTCGTCGCGGGCGGCACGGTCGTGGACCCGAAGGTGGTGCGGCAGCTCGTCCGGCGGCGGCGCGACCCGCTGGAGCGGCTGTCGCCGCGCGAGCGGGAGGTGCTCGCGCTGATGGCGGAGGGCCGGTCCAACGCGGCGATCGCGCGGGAGCTGGTGGTCTCGGAGGCGACGGTCGGCAAGCACGTCGGCGCCGTCCTCGCCAAGCTCGACCTGCCGCCCGACGACGGGACGCACCGGCGGGTCCTCGCCGTCCTCGCCCACCTGCGCGGGGAGGGCGGGTCCGCAGCAGGGTGAACAAGCGTTTACCCTGGGGGTGAACGGCTGTTCACCCCTCTCCCCCTCCGGAGCGCCATGTCCGAGGCCGCGCAAGCGCCGCACCCCCGTCCGATGGTCGCCGTCCTGGCGTTCTGCGGCGTCGTCGTCGCCGTCATGCAGACGCTCGTCGTCCCCCTGCTCCCCCACGTCCCCCGCCTCACCGGCGCCTCGCCCGCCGCCGCGAGCTGGCTGATCACCTCGACGCTGCTGACCGGCGCGGTCTGCACGCCGGTGCTCGGCCGCGCCGGCGACATGTACGGCAAGCGGCGGGTGCTGCTGGTCTCGCTCGGCGTGCTCACCGCCGGGTCGGCGCTGTGCGCGGTGTCCTCGCACATCGGCGTGCTCGTCGCGGGGCGGGCGCTGCAGGGCGCGGCGCTCGCGGTCATCCCGCTCGGCATCTCGATCATGCGGGACGAGCTGCCGCCCGCCCGGGTGCTGAAGTCGATCGCGCTGATGAGCTCGACGCTCGGCATCGGCGCCGCGATCGGGCTGCCGGTCGCCGCGCTGGTCGTCGAGCACGCCGACTGGCACACCATGTTCTGGGTGTCGGCCGCGATCGGCCTGCTGGACGTCGCGCTCGTCCTCGCGTTCGTGCCCGAGTCCCCGGTCCGCTCGCGCGGCCGGTTCGACGTCGCCGGCGCGCTCGGCCTGTCGGCGGCGCTGACGGCGCTGCTCCTCGCGGTCACCCAGGGCGGCTCGTGGGGCTGGACGTCGGGGCGCGTCCTCGGGCTGCTCGCCGCCGCCGTCGCGATCACCGCCGCGTGGGGCGCGTTCGAGCTGCGCGTCGCCGCGCCGATGGTGGACCTGCGGGTGTCGGCGCGCCCGGCGGTGCTGCTCGCCAACGTCGCGGCGCTGCTCATCGGGTTCGCGTTCTACGCCAACTCGCTGTCCACCGCGCAGCTCGTGCAGGAGCCGGCCGCGACCGGGTACGGGCTCGGCGCGTCGATCGTGGTGAGCGGCCTCTGCCTGCTGCCCGGCGGCCTCGCCATGGTGGTGCTGTCGCCGGTGTCGGCGCGGATCTCCGCCTCGTTCGGGCCGAAGGTCGCGCTGATGGTGGCGGCCGCGCTGATCGCCTGCGGGTACGCGGTGCGGTACTTCACCAGCGGCCACCTGTGGACGATCGTGGTCGGCGCGACCGTCCCGGCGGCCGGCACCGCGATCGCCTACTCGGCGCTGCCCGCCCTGGTGATGAGCGGCGTCCCGCTCACCGAGACCGCCGCCGCCAACGGCCTGAACACGCTGATGCGGTCGGTCGGGCAGGCGTTCTGCAGCGCGGCCGTCGCGGCCGTCCTCGCCAACGTCACCTCGACGGTGAGCGGCCGCCCCGCACCGACGCTGCACGCCTACCAGCTCGTGTTCGCCATGGCGGGCGTGGCGGCGGCGCTCGCGCTCGCCGTCACCGCGTTCGTGCCGGGCCGCCGCCCGCGCGCGTCCGCCGCCGTGGACACGGATGCGGCACTGCGCGAACAGGCGGCCTGAACGGCGACAATGGCGCGCATGACCGGAGGCGGACGGAACGCGATCCTGCTGGCGGCGCGGCGCGCGTTCGCGCTGCGGCCCTACGCGGAGGTGACGCTGCGCGGCGTCGCCGCCGACGCCGGCGTGAGCGCCGCGCTGATCGTCAAGCACTTCGGGACGAAGGAGGGCCTGTTCGAGGCCATCGCCGACTTCGACCCGGCCGCCGCCGAGCTGCTCGGCGCCCCGCTGGAGCGGCTCGGCCGGCACATGGTGCTGGAGCTCGTGCGGGCCCGCCGCGGCCCGCTCCGCGACCCGCTGCTGCGGGTGGTGTACTCGCTGGCGATCAGCGACGAGCGGGCGCTGCTGCGGCGCCGCTTCCGCGACCAGGTCACCGCCCGGATCGCGGCGCGGCTGGACGGCCCGGACGCCGCGCTGCGCGCCGAGCTCGCCGTCGGGCTCCTGCTCGGGCTCGGCGCGACGCTCAGCCTGCACCGGTCGGGCGCGTCGGCGGAGGCGTCCGCCGAGGAGATCGCCGACCTGTACGCGCCCGGCCTCCAGGGCCTGCTCACCCCCGGCGGCGTGGCCGGATCTTAGGGGAGAACGGCGCGATACCCGCTGGTGGGGCGCCCGGTCCGGGCGGCAGGGTGGCGGTGTGCCCAGATTCCACCGCGCCTGGCCGGTCGCCGCCGTCGCGTTCGTCGCGCTCGTCGGCGCCGCCGGGTTCCGCGCCACCCCCGGCGTCATGATCGTCCCGCTGCGGGACGCGTTCGGCTGGCCCGCCGCGACGACGTCGCTCGCCGTGTCGGTCAACCTCGTCCTGTACGGGCTGACCGCCCCGTTCGCCGCCGCCCTCATGGACCGGTTCGGGATCCGCCGCGTCACCGCCGCCGCGCTCGCGCTCATCGCGGCGGGCAGCGGCGGCACGGTGTTCATGACGGCGAGCTGGCAGCTCGTCCTCTGCTGGGGCGTGCTCGTCGGCCTCGGCAGCGGGTCGATGGCGATGGTGTTCGCCGCGACGGTCGCGGGCCGCTGGTTCGACCGGCACCGCGGCCTCGTCATGGGCGTCCTCACGGCGGGCGGCGCGACGGGGCAGCTCGCGTTCCTGCCGCTGCTCGCGTGGCTGGTGCAGGAGCACGGCTGGCGGTCGGCGTCGGTCGCGACGTCCCTCGGCGCGCTCGCCGTCGTCCTGCCGGTCGTCCTCGTGCTGCGGGACCGGCCGGCCGACGTCGGGCTGCTCCCCTACGGCGCGACCGCCCCCGCCGACGGCCCGCCGCCCGCGCCGGGCGCGGCCCGCGCGGCGCTCGCCGGGCTGCGCGACGCCGCCCGGCACCGGGAGTTCTGGCTGCTCGCGGGCGGGTTCTTCATCTGCGGCGCGTCGACCAACGGGCTCGTCGGGACGCACTTCATCCCCGCCGCGCACGACCACGGGATGCCCGAGACGACGGCGGCGTCGCTGCTCGCGCTCGTCGGCGTCTTCGACATCGTCGGGACGGTCGCGTCGGGCTGGCTCACCGACCGCGTCGACAGCCGGCTGCTGCTCGGCTGGTACTACGCGCTGCGCGGCCTGTCGCTGCTGGTGCTGCCGCTGCTGTTCGCGTCCTCCCCGCACCCGTCGATGCTGGTGTTCGTGCTGTTCTACGGCCTGGACTGGGTCGCGACGGTGCCGCCGACGGTGGCGCTCGCCCGCGAGGTGTTCGGCCCGGCGCGCGGCACCGTCGTGTTCGGCTGGGTGTTCGCCGCCCACCAGCTCGGCGCGGCGGCCGCGGCGACGGCGGCGGGCCTGGTCCGCGACGAGCTCGGCGCCTACACCCTGGCCTGGTGGGGCGCGGGCGTGCTCTGCCTGTTCGCGGCGGGCATGTCGCTCGGCATCGGCCGGGACGCCGCGGAGCGCCCGCCCGTCCCCGTGGTGGAGCAGGTCGCGGGGTAGGGCCGGCCCTACCTCCGGATTGGGGGCTCGCGTCGATTCGGCGGGCGGGGGCGGCGCGGTGGGATCGGATCATGCGCAATGCGACCGAGTTCCACGGGGTCTCCAAGGAGTACGGGCGGGGCGAGGCCCGCGTCCGGGTGCTGGACGGCGTCGACCTCGCCCTCCCGGCGGGCGCCTGGACGGCGGTGATGGGCCCTTCGGGCTCCGGAAAATCGACGCTGCTGCACTGCGCGGCGGGCCTGGAACCGGTGACGTCCGGGCGGGTGCTGCTGGACGGCGAGGTGATCACCGGTGTGCCGGAGGGGGTGCTGACGGGGCTGCGGCGGCGCCGCGTCGGGTTCGTGTTCCAGGATTTCAACCTGATCGGGTCGCTGACCGCCGAGCAGAACGTGGCGCTCGCCGCGAAGCTGGCGGGCGCCCGCGTCCCGCGCGCCGCCGTCCGCGCGGCGCTCGGCGAGGTCGGGCTCGGCGACCGGCTGCGGCACCGGCCCCGGGAGCTGTCGGGCGGGCAGCGGCAGCGCGTCGCGCTCGCCCGCGCGATGGTGACGCGCCCGGCGGTGCTGTTCGCCGACGAGCCGACGGGCGCGCTCGACTCGGCGTCCGCGCGGACGGTGCTCGACCTCCTGCGGGGCCTGGTCGACGGCGGCCAGAGCGTCGTCATGGTCACCCACGATCCGGGCGCCGCCGCCCGCGCGGACGCCGTGGTGTTCCTGCGGGACGGGCGGGTCGCGGACCGGCTGGTGCGGCCCGCCGCCGCGCAGGTGGCGGCGCGGCTGGTCGAGCTGGAGGAGGTCGCGTGCTGAGGCTCGCGGTCAGCACGGTCCGGGACCGGTGGGCGCTGTTCGTCGGGGCGTTCCTGACGGTGGCGTGCGGCGTCGCGCTCGTCCAGTCGTCGTTGCAGGTGCTGATGGCGACCGGGGAGCCGAAGGTGCCGCCGGGAGTCACGGGAGCGCGCGCGGAGGAGATCCGCGAGGGGTACGTGGGGGCGGCGACGCTGCTCGGCATGACGGTCCTGCTGGCGGGGTTCCTCGCGGTGTTCATCGTGGCGTCCACGTTCGCGTTCACCGTCGCGCAGCGCCGCGCCGACCTCGCGCTGCTCCGCACGCTCGGCGCCGGGCGCGGCCACCTGCTCCTGCTGCTGCTGGGCGAGGGCGTGCTGCTCGGGCTCGCCGGATCGGCGGCGGGCGTCCTGCTCGGCGTCCCGGCCGCGTGGACGCAGACGCGGCTGCTGACGGGCCTGGACATGCTGCCCGGCTCCTTCGCCGCGCCGTGGTCGTTCCGGCTGGTGGGGGTGTCGTTCGCGGTCGGCGCCGGCGTCGCGGTGCTCGGGGTGGCGGGCGCGTCGGTGCGGGCCATGCGGGTGCGGCCGATGGAGGCGCTGCGCGGCACCGGCGGCGCGGAGCGCGTCATGACGGCGGGCCGCTGGTGCGCCGGGCTCGGGCTCGGCGGCTGCGCGGTCGCGCTCGCGGCGTCGGCGCGGCCCGGCGACCTGCTCGGCGCGCTGCTGATCGCGCTGGGCGTCTCGGTGCTCGGCGCGGTCGCGGTGAGCCGCCTCAGCCCGCTGCTCGTGCCGCTCGCCGGGCGCGCCCTCGGCCTGGCGATGCGGGCCGCGACGCTCGGCGACCTCGCGCAGGCGAACCTGCGCGACGGCGTGCGGCGCAGCGCGTCCACCGCCGCGCCGCTGATCGCGCTCGTCGCGCTCGCCGTCGGGCTCGCCGGGATGCTCGGCTCGCAGGCCCGCGCGACCGGCACCGACCTCGTCCGCCTCACCGCCGGCGACCTGGTCGTCGCGTCCACCGGCGCGGACGCCGCCCGCATCGCGGCCGTGCCCGGCGTCGCCGACGCCTCCACCCGGCTCACGGTGGACATGGCCGTGCGGGTCGAGCAGCGCGGGCCGGCCGGGACGCGCCGCGCGACGTACCACGCGGGCATCGTCGCGGTGGACGGTCCCGCCTACCGGCGCACGCACCGGGTGGCGCCGCGCAGCGGGTCGCTGGACCTGCTGCGCGGGCGGACGATCGCGGTCGGCGCGGGCCTCGCCGCCGAGGGCGTCCGGGTGCGGCGGCCCGCCACCGCCGTCATCGGCGGCCGGACGGTGCGGCTGCGCGTCGTCGCGGCGATGCCCGAGCGGCTGGAGAACGGCGCGGAGCGGTTCCTCGTGCCGCTGTCGCTCGTCCCGGCCGGGCTCGCGGCCCGCGCCCCCGCCGAGACGGTCGTGCGGGTCGCGCCGGGCGCGCGGGCGGCCGACGTCGCGGCGCGGCTGCGGCCGCTCGGGACGGTCCGGACGGTGCGGGGGTGGGCGGACGCGCGGGTCGCCGCGCAGGCGCGCGGCAACAACGCGATCATGGCGGTGCTGCTGGGGCTGTCCGGCGGCTACGCGGCGCTCGCCGTCGTCAACGCGATGCTGATCGCGGGCGCCGAGCGGCGCGCCGAGTTCGCCGTCGCCCGGCTGACCGGGCTGGCGCGGCGGCAGGTCGTCGCCGCCGCGCTCGCCGAGGCCGCCGCCGTCACCGCGATCGGGCTGCTGCTCGGCGGGGCCGTCGCCGCCGTCGCGCTCGCGCCGCTCGCGACGGTGCCGGGCACCCTCGCCGTCCCCTGGACGCTGATCGGGCTGCTCGCCGCGGGCGCGTTCGCGGTCACGGCGGCGACGAGCGTCGCGAGCACCCTCGCCGCGACCCGCGAACCCCCGATCCGCGCCGCCGCCGCCCGCTGACCCCCCGGTCACCGAAAGACGAGTTGCGGCGTGTTGCCCTGCGGGAGCGCTCCCATGGGTCAACACGCCGCATCTCATCCGGGGGTGACCGGGGGGTCAGCGGTGGGCGCCGGCGACGCGGACGCCGGGCCAGGCGGGGTCGTCGGGCCAGCCCGCGACGCAGGTCACGAACCCCGAGCGGTCGACGAGGCGGGCCGGGAGGCCCTGCCCGGCGAGCCAGGCGGGGGCGCCGACGCCCCGCACGAGCGCGGCGACGCCGGCCGCGGCCGCGTCCACGCAGGTCCCGGCGACGACCGACACCGTCCGCCACGGGCCGCGCACCGGGCGGCCGGAGCGCGGGTCCAGCACGTGGGTGAGCGCGGCGCCGCCGACGGTCCGCGCCCGCACCGCGAGGCCCGCCGTGGCGAGGCCGCCGGGCGCGTCCAGCGTGACGTCCTGGCCGGGCGGCGGCGCCCCGTCGGGGTAGGGGCGGTGGTCCCGGGCGGCCCGCACCGGCCAGCCGCCCTCGGGGACCTCGCCCGCGGCGGCGACGTCCCCGGCGAGGTCCACCAGCACCCCGCAGCCCGCCGCGCGGGCGGCGCGGGCCGCGGCGAGGCCCGCGGCGTACGCCGTGCCGAGCGCGCCGACGTCCAGGCGCGTGCCCACCGGGACGCGCACCGTCCGGTCGCCGAGCAGCTCCACGCGCCGCCACGCGCCGGGCGTGCGGGGCGCCGGATCGGCGAGGCCGCCGGTGCGGCGGGCCGCGTCCAGCGCGGCGGCGAGCAGGCCGTAGCAGAGGGCGCCGACCCGGACGGGCGCGCCGTCCGCGCGGTTGAGGGCGGCGAGGTCGGAGTCGTCGCGGTAGGCGCCGCAGGCCCGCTCGGCCTCGGCGGCCGTCCGGTCGACCTCGCGGCGCGCGGCGTCCACTTGGGAGGGGTCGGCGACGAGCAGCCGGGCCCGGCCGCCCCACAGCGGGTAGTAGACGGCGGCGGCGTGCTGGGCGGCGCGGGGCATCACGGGCCTCCTGGCGTGTCGTCCTCGCGCGCGGGCGAGGCGGGCGGCGGTGCACTCGGTGGTACGGAGCCGGCGGCCGCGACGTTGACCCCGCGCGGCGGCAGGCCCCGATCCGCGCTCTCCTCCACGGGCGTCCCCCTTCGGCTCGGTGTCGTTCCGAGCCTGCGCGGCGCGCATGAGAGACCGATGAAGGCCGATCTGGGCCGCGATGAGAACCGGCGGCCATGATCACGAGTCCCATCAGTGAAGAAACCGGACAAGGGGGCGATGGGGCCCCCTAGTATCCGCACACCGGATCCGTCCCGACCCCCAAGGAAGTCCCATGGCCGACAACGGCATCGTGGTCCACCTGAAGTCCTCGCCCGACGAGGCGGTGCAGCTCGTCGAGAACACCCTGCGCCCCGACGGCTGGAAGGTCTCCTGGACCTCCCCCGGCACCGGCTCGCTGGAGAAGGGCAACCGCACGAAGGCCCTGCTGCTCGGGGCCTTCCACATCCACTACCAGTACCACGTGCGGGTCACCCAGAACCCCGACGGGACCTCGGCCGTCAGCGTCTTCCCGAGCAACTCGGGGATGGCCGGCGGCCTCATCGGCGTGTCCAAGGTCAAGAAGGGCCTCGGCGGCGTCCGCGACCTCCTCGCCGGCGCCGCCCAGGCCAACGGCACCCTCATCGGCGCCTGACCCGGACCTGGCGGGCCGCCCTCCCGGCGGCCCGCCAGGCCAGTGACCACCCGGTCGCCATTCGTTGACATGCGGCGTGTTGCGTCTTTGGATCGTTCCAAAGACGCAACACGCCGCATCTCGACGTTGAGCGACCAGGGGGTCAGGCGGGCGGGGCGGGCGGGCAGGTCGCGGTGTGGGCGGCGGCCTCGGCGGCGGCGGACGGGGCGTCGCCCGCCCGGATCGCCTCGACGAGGCGGGCGTGGTCCATGTAGCCCGCCTGGTCGAGGCCCGCGCCGAAGAAGTCCCGCAGGGACGCGCGGACGACCTCGCCCAGGTCGGCGTAGAGGCCCGACAGCACCTCGTTGTGCGAGGCCGCGACGACCGACAGGTGGAAGGCGGCGTCGGCGTCCGCGAACGCGTCCGGGTCGCCGGTGGCCCACGCCTCGTCGCGGCGGGCGAGGAGCGCGTCCATGCGGTCCAGGTCGGCGGCGGTGCGGCGGGCCGCGGCGAGGCCCGCGGCGGCCGTCTCCAGCGAGGCGCGCACCTCCACCACGTCGCGCTGCGGGGCGCCCTCGAAGCGGCGCCGCATGACGCCGGCGAGCTCGCTCGTCGCGACCACGTAGGTCCCCGCGCCCTGCCGGATGTCCAGCAGCCCGTTGTGCGCGAGCGCCCGCACCGCCTCGCGGACGGTGTTGCGGGCGACGCCGAGCCGCGCGACGAGCTCGGGCTCGGTCGGGACGCGGGTGCCGACCGGCCAGGCGCCCGAGGCGATCTGGGCGCGCAGCTGGGCGATCACCTGGTCGGACAGGCCGGCCGAGCGGGGCACTGGACGCAGATTCATCCCATCATTCTATGATGAGCCATGCCCTCCGAGAAGGCGATCCGGCCGCTCCCCCCGCCGCCCGCCGGCGCCGCCCCCCGCGCGGTCCCCGTCCTCGCCGCCGCCGCGCTGGTCCTCGCCGCGCTCAACCTGCGGCCCGCCGTCACCAGCCTCGGCCCCGTCCTGGAGGAGGTGCGCGCCGACCTCGGCATGAGCGGCGCCGTCGCGGGCCTGCTCGCCTCGCTGCCCGCGCTCTGCTTCGCGCTGGTCGGGTTCACCGCGCCGCGCCTGGCCCGCCGGCTCGGCCCGGACCGGGTCGTCGCGGGCGGCCTCGTCGTCGTCGCGGCGGGCCTCGCGCTCCGGCCGCTCGCCGGGAACGCGGCGGCGTTCGTCGCGCTGAGCGCCGTCGCGCTCGGCGGGATCGCGCTCACGAACGTGCTGCTCCCCGTCGTGGTGAAGCAGCGCTTCCCCGACCGGGTCGGCCCGATGACGGGCCTGTACTCGATGGCGCTGAACATCGGCGCGTCCTCGGCGGCGGGCCTCACCGTCCCGCTGTCCGACGCGCTCGGCGGCGGCTGGCGCGGCGGGCTCGGCGCGTGGGCGGCGCTCGCCGCCGCCGCGATCGTGCCGTGGGCGCCGCTCGCGCGCCGCCCGGTCGCCGCGCCGCCCGCCGCGGACCGGCCGCCGGTGCGGATCACCCGCAGCCCGACGGCGTGGGCGCTCGCCCTGTACTTCGGGCTCCAGGCGAGCGCCGCCTACGTCATCATCGGCTGGCTCCCGCAGATCTACCGGGACGCGGGCCTGCCGGCCGAGGCGGCCGGGCTGCTGTTCGCCGTCACCTCGCTGCTCGGCATCCCGTTCGCCTACGCGCTGTCGGCGATCGCCGGGCGGCTCCGCGGCCAGGGGTCGCTCGCCGCCGGAACCGCGCTGTTCGGCCTGGCCGGGTACGCGGGCCTCTGGGCCGCGCCCGCCACCGCCCCCTGGCTGTGGGCGGTGCTGCTCGGCGTCGCGAACTGCTCGTTCCCGCTGGTCCTCACCATGATCGGGATGCGCGGGCGGGACGGCGCGACCGTCATCCGGCTGTCGGCGTTCGCGCAGAGCACCGGCTACCTGCTGTCGATCCCCGGGCCGTTCCTGGTCGGCGTCCTCTACGACCGGACGGGCGGGTGGGGCGCGCCGCTCGCGCTCATGTCGGGGCTCATGGCGGTGCAGCTCGTGGCGGGCCTGTTCGCGGGGCGCGACCGTCAGATCGGCTGACCGCCCGACGCCGGCTTCCGCTCCATCCGGTAGTGCAGGACGAGGAACGGCAGCCCGAAGACCCAGAAAGCGTGCTCGGCGCGCAGTTCGCCGTCGCGCACGTATACGTCGAGGCGCTCCGCGAAGCCGTGCACGGCCAGTGAGGTGAGTTCGCCGGTCCTCTCGTCGACGTAGGTGAGGTAGTGGCCGGGCTGGTCGAGGCTGCTGCGGCTGGTCAGGGTGAGGCCGCCGTCCGCGCGGTCGCGGGGCTCCAGCGTGGCGGTGAAACTGGCCTGCGGCAGCGGGAAACCGACGCTGACGTAGCCGCGGCCCTCGTGCCGGTACGTGGTGTAGACGCCGATGTAGATGGGCTCGTCCGTATCGGCGAACGACCGGATCCAGCCGCGGATCGCGATGGTGTCGGTCCCGGTGGGGGTGACGGTGTCGATGCGGCCGTGCACGCCGCGCTGCGCCTCGCGCTGGTTCATCGGGACGTTCGCCTGGCCGAGCGGCCGCGCGAGCAGCGTCCGGTAGAGCAGGTAGCCGGGCCGCACCCACGTCCGCCACTCGGGGACGATGTCGAGGGTGAAGCGGGTGGTGTGCTCGTAGAACTCGCGGACCTCGGGGTCGACGCGGGACGGGTCGAAGTCCGGCCCGGCGAGGGAGTCCAGCGTCGCGACGATGCCGACGTCGGGCGCGTCCGCGACGTAGGCGCCGCCGAGCCGCTCGGCGAGGTCGGCGATGTAGCCGGTGCCGACGTAACGGGTGCGGGCGGTGTGCGGGACGACGAACGGCAGGTCCTCGCGGGCGACGCCCTCGGCGAGCAGCGCGACCTGCGGGTCGCGGAACGCGAGCGCGGCGGCCGTCCGGTAGGCGACGACGGCGCCCGCCGCCGCGAGCGCCGGGGACGCGCCCGCGCGGCGCGCGGCCAGCCCGGCGGCGGCGCCGACGACCGGGCCGAGCGCGACCTTCTGCGGGCGCAGGCCGAGCGCCCCGGCGGCCGTCCCGGCGGCGGTGGCGGTGAGGGCGGGGCCGGCCCGGCGTCCGGCGAGCCAGCCGAGCGGGGCGGCGATCGCGCCGCTCGCCACGATCCGCGACCAGAGCGCGGGGATCTCGTTCGGCTTCTGCCGGGCCCGCGCGACGGCGTCGGAGGCGCCCACCGCGACCGCGCCGGCGGCCGCGCCGAGCAGCACCGCCCGCCGCCCGCGCCGCGCGCCGAGGGCCGCCCCGGCGAGGGCGCCGAGCGTCCCGGACGTCACCAGCTGCGCCAGACGGCTCGGGCCGCGCTCTCGATCGCTCACCCGGGCAAGCTACACCGACAGGGCGAAACGGTTGATCATCGCGGGGTCGGACACGACGTCGTAGGCGGTGACGCGGCCGCCCTCGACGGTGACCGCGAGGACGAGCCGGGCCCGTCCGGCGGGCGCGACGACGAGGCCCGGCGCCCCGTCCACCGTGATCGGCACGGCGTTCCGGGCGGCGGCGGCGAAGAGCAGCGTCTCCTCGGCGACCGCGCGGGCGCCGCGCACGACGGGCGCACGGCCGGGCAGGTCGGTGCGGCGGACGACGTCCGGGGCGAGCACGGCGAGCAGGCCGTCCACGTCGCGGCCGCGCGCCGCCGCGAGGAACGCGTCCACCACCGCGCGGTGCCGGGCGGCGTCCACGGCGGGCGGGTCGCCGGCACCGCGGACGCGGGCGCGGGCGCGGCTCGCGAGCTTCTTGGCGGCCGCGGGAGTGCGGCCGACGATGGGGGCGATCTCGTCGAAGGGGACGGCGAACGCGTCGTGCAGCACGAACGCGACGCGCTCGGCGGGCGGCAGCCGGTCCAGCACGACCAGCAGGGCGCGGCCGACCTCCTCGGCCATGAGGACGTCGTCCTCGGGGCCGGGGACGGCTTCGTCGCGCGCGGCGGGGCGAGGCCTGCGCGCGCGCAGCATGTCCAGGCAGACGCGGCCGGTGACGGTGGTGAGCCAGGCGGCGGGGTTCCGCACGTCCGCGGTGTCGGCGCGGGCGAAGCGGAGCCAGGCGTCCTGCACGGCGTCCTCGGCGTCGCCCGCCGAGCCGAGCATGCGCTGCGCGGCGGCGCGCAGCAGCGGCCGGTGCTCCTCGAAGAGCGCGGCCTTGCCGTCGGGATCGAGGGTGTCCATCGGTCACCTTTCCGGGACGGGGTTCGTCGGGAGGGCGGAGACCGAGGGCCGGGATGCGTCGCGGCACCCAGCCCAACGACCGGAACGGGAGATCGGACATGGCAGTGATCAGCGTCGCGGTGGCGTACCACAGCGGCTACGGGCACACGGCGCGGCAGGCCGAGGCCGTCGCCGAGGGCGCCCGCGGGGTGCCCGGCACGAAGGTCGACCTGCTGCCGGTGGACGCGCCGGACGCCGCCCTGTGGACCGCGCTCGACGGCGCCGACGCGATCGTCTTCGGCAGCCCCACCTACATGGGCGGCGCGTCGGCGGCGTTCAAGGCGTTCGCGGAGCGGACCGGCGCGGTGATGCAGGACGGGCTGCGCTGGAAGGACAAGGTGGCCGCCGGGTTCACCAACAGCGGCAGCATGAGCGGCGACAAGCTCCACACCCTCGTCGGGCTGGCGCTGCTCGCCGCCCAGCACGGCATGGTGTGGGTCGGGATGGCGCAGCCGGCGGGCTGGAACACCAGCACCGGCTCGGCCGAGGACCTGAACCGCCTCGGCGGCTGGCTCGGCGCGCTGGCCCAGTCCGACCACGACCTGGGCCCCGACGTCGCCCCGCCCGCCACCGACCTCCGCACGGCCGCGCACCTCGGCCACCGCGTCGCCACCGTCACGCACCTCCTGCGCCGCGGCCAAGAGTCACCGGCGGCCTGAACCGCGGCTAGAACTCGACGGAGCCTCCGTCGGGGATGCGGGTGTAGACGGCGGCCTCCTCCTCCAGCCAGCCGTCGATGTTGTCCATGCCGATCCCGCTGAGGCCGGCGTCGTGGATCGGGAAGGCGCGGTCGGGGCTGACGTCGCGCAGGAACAGGACGGCCTCGCCCGTCTTCAGCCACGGGCCGGACGCCGGGACGAGCAGCGTCCCGACCTCGGCGTCGGGGATGAACAGCGCGTCGCCGGGGTGGTAGACGCCCTCCACGACGAACCCGATGTTCGGGCAGCCGGGCAGGCCGTCCACGATCTCGGCGTGCTCGCCGCCGACGGCCGTCACATCGAACCCGGCGGCGCCGAAGACGTCGCCCGGCGCGACCGCCCGCACGTCCCCGCCGAGGGTGCGGGCGAGCCCGGCGGCGAGCGCCGGGTGGGCGTGCACGGTGAGGGAGGGGTCGGCGGCGCGGGCGGCGGCGAGCGCCGCGACGTCCAGGTGGTCGTCGTGCTCGTGGGTGACGAGGACGGCGCCGGCGCCGGCCAGCGCCGCCGGGTCGGAGAACGTGCCCGGGTCGATGACGAGGGCGCGCCCGCCGTCCTCGATGCGCACGCAGGCGTGCCCGTGCTTGCTAAGGATCATGCGCCATTCTGCCCACGGAACGGGGCCGGGGGAGAAGTCGGGCGCAGGCCGCGTGGAGGCGGGCGCGGAGGGGCGCGGCGCGCTCGGTGAAGGAGCGCTGGAGGCCCGCGTACTCGGCGCGGCCCTCGGCGGTCTCGACGCGGATCGGCTCGTGGCCGAGGGGCGCCAGGTCGTACGGGCTGGCCCGCATGTCGACGAGGCGGATGTCGCGGGCCAGCTCGAAGCAGTCGGCGACGAGCTCGGACGGCACCAGCGGCGACAGCTTGTACGCCCACTTGTACAGGTCCATGTTGGCGTGCAGGCAGCCCGGCTGCTCCAGGTCGCGCTGCGTCTCGCGGGTCGGCCGCAGGACGTTCAGCGGGCGGGCCGGAGCGGTGAAGAACCGGAAGGCGTCGAAGTGGCTGCACCGCACGCCGCGCTCCTCGACGACGGCGGCGATGTCGCCGGGCGCGAGGCGCATCGGCCAAGAGTCATGCCGCGCCCGCGGCGTCCGGTAGACCATCGCCCACTCGTGCAGGCCGAAGCAGCCGTGGAACGCAGGGCGGGACGCGGTCGCCGCCAGCAGGTCGGCGATCCAGGCGACGGACGTGCCGCGCCGCTCCATCAGGGCGGCGACGTCGAGCGTCGCGCCGCCGGGAGTGTCGGTGTAGTCGCGGCCGTAATCGGCGGCGCCCGCGAGGACGACGCCGGCGCCGGGGTGCCACTGGGCCAGGCGGGACGGCCGGTGGCTGTAGTAGGTGAACAGGAAGTCCTCGACGGGGTGCGCCTCGCCGGCGCGGCGCCGCGCCAGGTGCGGGGCCGTCCAGGCGTCCGTGCGGCGGCGGTGCGCGTCCGCGCGCGCCTGCCATTCGGGCTGCTCCAGTACCTCCACGGGGTCATGCTATGCGGGGCCGCGGACAGCATCTCCGGGCCTTGATGATCATGGGTGGGGTATGACGGGAACGCGGACCGCGCGATCGGCGCCGGGGACCGGACGGCGCTCGCGCCCGGCTCCGCCGCCGCCATCGCGGCCGCGCGCGGCGGCCCGGTCGCCGGCATGCTCGTCACGACGGCGCTGATGACGGCCGTCGCCTTCGGCCTCACGCTGCTCGTCGGCCGCGCCGAGGAGACGAACGCCGCCCGTCTCGCGCTCGCCGCCGTCGAAGAGGAGCGGCCGCGGGTCGCGGCCGTCCTCGACGAGGGCGCCGGCGCGGGCCTGGACGCGATCGCCGCGGCCCGCCCCGGGGACCTGCCGGCGGTGCTGAGCACCGCCCGCTCGACCCTGGCGACCGCCCGCGCCGCCCTGCGCCCCCCACACTGACCACCTGGTCATGAGCGGTGCGGGGGTGGTGACTCTTCGTGATCGGCGGGGTGGGGGCGGGCCGGGAGGGTGGACGGGCGGGCGGGCTGGAGGCGGGTCGGGGAGGTGGAGCGGGGGCGGGCGGACCGGGCCGCGGGCGCGGGCTTTCGGCTTGGTCAGCGGGGGGACGGGCGGAGGGCTTGGCGGGCTGCGCGGCGCGGGCGGCGGGGTGATCGTCACGGCTGCACCGCCGGTCCGGCTATGTCCGGGGTGTGCTAACGTGACGCACAGTTGCGGTCTCCGTGGTCCTCCCCGGGGACCGTGCGCCTGGTGGTCCTCTCCTCGGGCGCTCTTCCGCCTCCCGGCCCGCCGACGCGGCCGGGACCGCCGCGGCGACCCGGCCCGCGGGCCCGCGGCCCAGGGCCGCGCCTCACAAGGAGACAGATCATCACTACCGGCACCGTGCAGTGCTCCGCTCCCGCCCGAGTCCCCCGCGCGGACCTCCCGGCGGCGGGCACCGCCGACTGACCCGAACCAGCGCGCGGCGGCCGTCCGGCCCCGCGCCCGCGCGGACCGCTCCCCGTCCGCGCGGACGGCGGCCCACCGCCGCCGTCCACCCGGCGCCGCGTCCCGCGGCGGCCCGGAGCCGACCGCACCCGGCCAGCGCGCCGTGCGGGCGGCCCACCGACATCCGGCTCGTTCTTGCGACTCCTTCGCCCACCCCGCCGCGCGCGGCCGGGCGCGGAGCACTCCTCGACACGCGCCGTCCCGAGGAAGGGGTCTCCACCATGACCGACACTCCCCGCAGCGGCTCGTCCCGCAACCCCCGCCGCCGCCCGTCGCGCAACGGCGGCGGTGGCGGCGGCGGGAACGGCGGCCGCCGCTCCGCGCAGCAGCAGGGCGGACGCCAGCGCCAGCAGGCCGCGCCCGCCGGGCAGGGCGGCGACTTCGCCGTCCCGCGCAGCAGCACGCCCGCGCTCCCGCCGATCTCCTCCTTCGAGGAGCTCGACATGCCCGAAGCGCTGCTGAAGACGCTCGCCGACCAGGGCGTCACCGAGCCGTTCCCGATCCAGGCGGCGACGCTGCCGAACACCCTCGCCGGGCGCGACGCGCTCGGCCGGGGCCGCACCGGGTCCGGCAAGACGCTGGCGTTCGGCCTCGCGATGCTCGCCCGCACCGCCGGGCGCCGCGCCGAGCCGCGGCAGCCGCTCGCGCTCGTCCTCGTGCCGACGCGCGAGCTCGCCCAGCAGGTCACCGAGGCCCTCGACCCGTACGCGGGCGCGCTCGGGCTGCGCGTCGCGACCGTCGTCGGCGGCATGTCGATCACCCGGCAGGCGGCCGCGCTGCGGGCCGGCGCCGAGATCCTCGTCGCCACCCCGGGCCGCCTCGCCGACCTCATCGACCGCGGCGACGCCGCCCTCGGCCGCGTCACGATCACCGTGCTGGACGAGGCCGACCAGATGGCCGACATGGGCTTCCTGCCGCAGGTCACCCGGCTGCTGGAGCAGGTCGCGCCGGGCGGGCAGCGGATGCTGTTCTCGGCCACCCTGGACCGCAACGTGGACCGCCTCGTCCAGCGGTTCCTGAACGACCCGGTCTCCCACTCGGTGGACCCGTCGGCGGGCGCCGTCACCACGATGGACCACCACGTCCTGCACGTGTCGGCCGAGGACAAGCAGGAGGTCGTCGCGCGCATCGGCGCCCGCGACGGCCGCGTCATCATGTTCGTCGGGATGAAGTACGCCGCCGACCGGCTCGCCCGCCGGCTGCTGCAGCGCGGCGTGCGCGCGGGGGCGCTGCACGGCGGCAAGACCCAGCCGCAGCGCAACCGGACGCTGGAGGGGTTCCGCACCGGCGACGTCACCGTGCTCATCGCCACGAACGTGGCGGCGCGCGGCATCCACATCGACGGCCTGGACCTCGTCGTCAACGTGGACCCGCCGACCGACCACAAGGACTACCTGCACCGCGGCGGCCGCACCGCCCGCGCGGGCGAGTCGGGCACCGTCGTCACGCTGGTGCTGCCCGACCAGCGGGCCGAGAACCGGCGGCTGATGGCGGACGCCGGGATCACCCCGGTGACGACCGCGGTGACGCCGGACGGCCCGGAGCTGGCGGAGATCACCGGCGCCCGCGAGCCGTCGGGCGTCGCGGTGACGCTGCGCCCGGCCGCGCCGCAGCCGCAGGCCCAGGCGCAGAAGCCCGCCGCCAAGAAGCAGGGCGGCGGCGGCGGGGGCGGTTCGCGCGGGCGGCGCGGCGGCCGCGGTCGCCGCGGTCCGCGCGACTAGCGAGCGAGATGCCCGGAGGGCCCGGTCCCGATGTTCGGGGCCGGGCCCTCCGGCGTCCGCGCGGCGGGGCTCACGCCATGCGGCCGACGGCGGCGCGCATCCGCCGCAAGTCGCGGAGCCGCGCCTCGTAGGTGGCGCCGGCGCCGAGGGCGAGCAGCCCGATCGCGGCGAGCGGGAGCCAGCCGGGCAGGTGCCCGAGCAGCGGCAGCAGGTAGCGCAGGGCGTCCAGCAGCAGGACGGCGGCGCCCGCCAGCAGCGGCGCCCGGAGGCGGTGGTGCGCGCCGGCCAGCATGACGGCGGCCGCCGCGACGGCGAGCAGCAGCGGGCGGACCGCGCCGTCGCGCGCCCACGCGGCGAGCAGGCTCGGGACCAGCGCGGACGCCAGCGCGGGGCCGTAGGCGGTCCAGGACGGCACGCCCGGGTCGCGGCGGCGCCGCATCGCGCCGACGACGAGGAGCGCCGCCGCGACCGGCACCGCGTACGCCTCGGGGACGTCCACGGACGCGGTCGCCAGCCGCAGCCACCAGGCGGCGCCGAGCAGCACCGCCCCGGCGTACCCGCCCTGGCGGCGGTCGGGACGGAGCGCGGTCGCGAGGGCGAGCGCGCCGGCCAGGCCGAGCAGCGTGCTGGTCGCGCCCCAGTGCGGGACGGCCATGGCGACCGCGGCTGCGGCGGCCGTCCAGCCCGCCGCCTCGACGGCCGGGCTCCGGACGGCGGTCGCGGCGAGCGCGGCGGCGAGGGCGGCGACGGCGAGCACCCCGAACGCCGTCCACCGCGCGGACACGCCGGCCACGTCGCCGGTGGCGGCGACGACGGCGGCCACGGCGAGCACGGCCAGCGTCGTCGCGGCGCTCCGGCGGGCCCGAACGGCGACCGCGTAGGCGGCGGCGGACAGGGCGAGCGATCCGAGGACGGCCAACGTCGTCGCGTCGGTGCCGAGGCAGGCCGCCGCGAGCCAAGCCGAGCCCGCCAGGACGGTCACTCCGGCGGGCGTGCTGTTCCGCCACAGCGCCAATGCGGCGAGGGCCGCGAACACGGTCGCGAGCATGCCCTCGTAGGGCAGGACCGGAACGCTCATCGCCAGCAGGAGCACAACGGGCGGGACAAGCGCGCGCGGGCGGAACAGCACCAGCCCCGTCCCGGCCACCAGCAGTGTCAGGAACGGAATGTACGTGCCCGCGACGTAGTCGTTCCCGATGGCCAAGGGCAGCGGCCACACGAACCGGTTCCACAGGTCGGGCCGCTCCGGGATGAGCGCGACCAGCAGCATCAGGCCCGTCCCCGCGTACACGGGACGGCGCAGCCGCGCGGACAGCGGTCGCGCCGCGACGGCCGTCAGGACGGCGGCGACCGCGAGGACGAGCGGCAGCGCGTGCCGCGGCGCGGGGACCGCCGCCGTCAGCGCGGCGGCGGCGGTCACGCCGCTCAGCACGCCGGCCAGGCGCTCCAGCCGCGCCGCCCACACGAGCGTGACGGCGGCCGCGACCGCGAGCGCCCCCGCGAACCGGAACGCGGACGGCGCCGCCAGATAGGCGGTGCCGAGCGCGACGCCCGTCCCCGCCAGGAGCGCGACCATCCCGGCAGCCGTCGCGGCGCCGCGCACCGCGGCCCGTCTCCCGCCGCGCGCGGCCTCGCGGACGCCGAGGTCCAGCAGGCTCAGGAGCAGCAGGGTCAGCGCGGACGTCGCGAGCGGCACGTCGCAGGCGACGAGCGCGAGCAGCGGCGGGACCTGCGCCAGCACCACCGTCGTCGGCGCGGCCGACCGCACCGGCGCGATCCGCCCGTACCCCGCCCACAGCGCGGCGACCAGCAGGGACGCGCCGGTCGCGTACCAGGCGGCGTCCAGGCTCCGCAGGCCGGCGAGGTCGGCGCCGTAGGCGGCGGCGCAGTCCACCGCGAGCAGCAGCAGGCCGACGAACGCGGCGGCCTCGGCCGTCGCGGGCAGGCCGCGGCGCGCGAGCGGCCGGGCGGCGCCGAGCGCCAGGACCGTCAGCGACGCCAGCACCGCCGTCCGGCCCGCGATGCCGAGCGTGCCCCAGCTGACCAGGGCGAACACCAGAGCGGCGAGGCCGGTCAGCAGCACCCCGGCGGCGAGCAGGACGGTGCGGGCGCCGGCCCGGGACACCTCGCGGCGGGCCGGCTCCGGCGTACGCGGCCCCTCGTGCGCGTACGGCGGAGCCGGCGCCGCCTCGGCGGGACCGGACCGGTAGAGGCGGCGCAGCAGGTCGAGCCGCTGCTCGGCGAGCCGCGCCAGGTGCCGGTCCAGATCCCAGAGCTCCGCGGCCCCGGGGCCGGTCAGCGCCAGCCCGCAGCGCGGGCACGCGGGCTCGGGCGGGACGGGCAGCGGCGCGCGGCAACCGGGGCACGGAGGAGTCATGCGTCCAGGCTCGGGCCGGGCGGGGGTCCGGCGGATCCGCTCACGTACTCAGAACCGGCCGGGTACCGGTACCCGGTCTCCGCCCTCACCTGCGACGGACCGGAAGCGCCGCGTGACTTGCTTCGGCAACTACGGACGGCGGGGCGGGAAATCCTCGTCCGGGCGCATATCGCCGCCGCCCCGCCGTCGTTCATGATCCCGAGCCATGAGGAATGTGATCCACGCCATGGCCGCCGCGCTGCTGCTCGCCGCGCTCGCCTGCCTCGGCGGCCCCGCCGGAGCGGCCGCGGCCACCGCCCCGGAGCCGGGCACGCACACCCGGTCGGTCACGATGCCCGGCGGCTGGAAGCGCGAGTTCCTCCTGCACGCGCCGACCGCGCGGTCGGCGAAGCCGCGGCCGCTCGTCGTCGCGCTGCACGGCGGGCTCGACAACATGCAGTCGATGGAGCGCACGACCGGCTGGGACGACGTCGCCGACGCGCACGGCTTCCTCGTCGCCTACCCCAACGGCTTCCTCGGCACCTGGAACGCCGGCGGCTGCTGCGTGTTCGCGCGGGCCGCCGGGATCGACGACGTCGGCTTCCTCGACAAGATGATCGGCTCGCTGGTGCGGAGCGGCGCCGCCGACCCGCGCCGCGTCTACGTCACCGGGTTCTCCAACGGCGGCGGCATGGCCTACCGGTACGCGTGCGAGCGCGCCGGCCGCGTCGCCGCGATCGGCGTCGTGTCCGGGTCGCTCGCGGTGCCCTGCGAGCCCGCCCGGCCCGTCTCGCTGCTCGCCTTCCACGGCACCGCCGACCAGACCGTGCCCTTCCTCGGCGGCGGCGACCAGGACTGGGACAACCACACGCCGTTCCTGCCGGTCACCGCCGTCCTCGACATCTGGCGGACGCTGGACCGGCTGCCGCCGCTCGACCGGATCGTCACCGACACCGTCGCCGCCAAGTGCACCGCGACGTCCGCGCGGCCGGTCGGCCTCCAGGTGCAGCTGTGCACCATCTTCGGCGGCGGCCACGAATGGCCCCGCGGCAAGGGCGTGGAGGCGACACCGCAGCTCTGGGACTTCTTCCGGCACCGGCACGTGTAGGCGCCCCACGCGAGAATGTCGGACCCGCCGCCTACCCTCGGTGTCATGGCTGCTGACGAAGGCTGGGAGGAACTGAGGGCGGCGGGTTTCCTGCACGCCGCGCGCGACGCGCACCGCAACGCGACGCTCGCGGTGTTCGGCGCCCTCAGCCGCGACGACGGCTTCACCGACCGCTCGTTCGGGTTCGCCTCGTTCGACGTGCTGGCGTCCCAGCTCGACCGGGTCCTGCGGCGGGGCCTCGCCGGGCCGGTGACGCGCGACGACCTGAACGGCTCGCCGGGCTGGCGGTACGGGCGCTTCCGGGTGCTGCTGAAACGGCACGAGTTCGGCGGCGTCCGCGGCGTCCGCTGGGACCGCGACAGCCCCACCAAGCAGGCCGTCGCCCGCCAGACCTACCGCGCCGACCCGCAGCTCGCGCTCGACATCGGCCTGCCCGACGAGCCCGACACGCCCGGCGTGGTCACGCTCGTCCTCGCCCACAGCGCCAGCCCCGAACCGCTGGAGCTGGAGCTGTTCCTCGGCCTGCCCAGGCTGAACGCCGACGGCGGCCCCGCCTGGCACTGGCTGCGCCGCCTCGACGACGAGGCGCTCGGCGCCGATCCACGCCGTAAGCTCGTCGAGTCCACCCTGCCTCTGTGGACCGACGGCGACGGCGAGGCGGACGTGCCCCTGCGGCTCCGCCGGCCCCGCGCGCGGAACGGAGGCCCGACCAGCGAAACGGCATAGTGAACGAGCGCACCGACCCCGCCCTTGCCACCCCGGCGGCCGCCCTGGCCCCAGGCGACGGCCCCGAGCGCCCGCCCGCCGCGGACGACCGCCGCCCGCGCCTGGCCGGTGCGGGGCGCGGGGAGGGGCGGACGCCGCTGGACGGGCGGCGGGCGGCGGAGGTCCGGCCGTCGTTCGACTGCGCGCGGCTCACCCTGGCGCGCCGCCTGCGCGGGCTGCGCAAGAACCAGCTCGCCCAGGCCGTCGGCACGACCCCGGCGGCGATCGGCCGCTACGAGGCGGGTGTCGCTCACCCGGGCGCGGCCACGCTGCCGCGCCTCGCGATCGCGCTCGGCGTCCCGCCGGCCTTCTTCCGGCCCGGATCCGGGCCCGTCGCGCCGGCCGCCGACGCCGCGCACTTCCGGTCGCTGCGCTCGACCACCCAGATCGAGCGCGACCAGGCGCTCGCCTACGGGCGGCTCGCCGCCGACATCGTCGCCGCGCTGGAGGACCTCGTCGACTTCCCCCGCGCCCGCCTGCCGGAGTTCCCCGTCCCCCCCGACGAGATCGGCGGCGCCGCGCCCGTCGAGGCGGCCCGGCTGGCGCGCAGGGAGCTGGTCGGCGCCGACGGCCCGATCCCGCACCTGGTGCGGGTGCTGGAGCAGCACGGCGTCATCGTGCTGACGCTGCCGCCGTCGACCGAGCGGGTGGACGCCTTCAGCATCGGCGCGCACCCGCGGCCGCTCGTCCTGTTCAACCCGGCGAAGGGCGACCGCGCGCGCAACCGCTTCGACGCCGCGCACGAGCTCGGCCACCTCGTCATGCACGCCGACGCCGAGCCCGGCTCCAGGATCGTGGAGGACCAGGCGCACCGGTTCGCCGCCGAGTTCCTCATGCCCGCCGACCAGATCGCCGGCCGCCTGCCCGCCACCGCCGACTGGGACCGCCTCGCCGAGCTGAAGGGCGTCTGGGGCGTCAGCATCGCGGCGCTGCTCTACCGCGCCCGCACCCTCGGCGTGATGCGCGAACCCGTCTACCGCGCGGCGGTGGCCGCGCTCGCCCGCCAGGGCCACCGCCGCGCCGAGCCGGGCCCGCCGCGTCCGCTGGAGTCCCCCACGATGCTGGTGCGCGCCGTCGAGCTGGCCGCCGAGGCGGGCGTCGACCGCGACCGCCTGGCCGCCCTCGCCCGCGTTCCGCGCCCCGACCTGGACCTCCTCGTCCCGCCCCGCCGCTGACCCGGGCGGGGCGGGCTAGGCGCGCGGGGCGAAGTTGGCCGCGATGCGCCGCTGGATGTAGTCGCCCGCCGTGATCGGCGGGTAGGTCCCGGCGGGGCTCTCGATCAGGACGTCCTTGTTCGCCTGCGCGAAGAACGCGACGCTGTAGCGGGGGCCCTGGTCCTCGTCCGGTCCCGGGCTCCTCACGCGGTGGAAGTTCGACGGCAGCCGGTCGTCGCTCCAGCGCATCAGCATGTCGCCGATGTTGCAGGTGACGGCGTCCTCGGACGGTTCGATCGGCGTCCACTCCTGCGCCGTCATCTCCCGCCCCGGGCACACCTGGAGCCCGCCCTGCCCGGCGCGCTGGAACAGCAGCGTGAGGCAGTCGAAGTCGGTGTGCGCCCCGGCCCGCCAGCGGTCGGGCGCGCCGCGGAACTCCTCGGGGACGGCGTAGTAGTGCAGCAGCCGCAGCGTGCTCTGGTAGGTGTCCGCGGACGGGTCGTGCGCGCGGTCGAAGAAGCCGGCGTCGAGGCCGAGGCGGGTCGCGAAGCACGACAGGATCCGCATCGCGAGGTCCCGGCAGCGGGCCTCGAAGTCCAGCAGGACGGTGCGGAAGCCGGCCGGGTCGTCCGGCCAGAGCCCGTCCATGTGGGGGCGGGTGAGCTGGTAGGACTCCTTCTGGTCGGGCGTCCCGATGGACGGGCGGACCTGGGTGCGGCTCTCCCAGCCGGCGTTCAGGCCCTTCTTCAGCGCGTGCCGCGCCTTGACGTCGTCCGGCAGCGCGAAGAACGCCTCGGCGGCGTCGAACGCGGCGCGCGCCGCGGCCGCGTCGATGCCGTGGTCGACGACCTGGAAGAAGCCGATCTCGACGGCGGCGTCCCACAGCTCCGCGGTGATCTCGTCGCGGCGGGCGGCGAAGTCCGCGAGGCTGATCCGCCGGATCTCGCGGGCGCCGGTGACGGTGCCGGGCCCGCCCATGGCCGTCTCGCGGTTCAGTTCGGTCATGTCGTAGGTCATGGTTCCGACCTCGTGCTCACGAGACCGCGCCGCACTTTCGAAGCGGGCGTCCGCAGCGCAACCGCGGGCGTCGGTGCCGGCGGTTACGGGCGGTCTCTGCGATGCCGCCATCATGCGCCGCCCGCGGCCCGCGCCGGGTGACGGGGACGTTAAATCGTCCTCACCGGCCGCTGTCCCGGCCGGGTTCCGGAGCGGGCCGGGACGCGGCGCCGTGTCGCCCGGGACGGCGGCGCGCCTAGCGTCGGCGGCATGAGATCCCTGGTCTGGCTCATGATGGGCTCCACCGGCAGCGTCCCCGGGGAACTGCACCTGTCCGACGGCCGGCTCGTGTTCGAGGCGTACGGGCGCGGCGCCCTCACCGGCGGGCAGCTCCGCGAGCTGGAGGCCCGCGCGGGCCGTCCCGGACTCGGCGGGCACCTGGACGCGGGCCGCGCGGGCGTGGTGTTCGACGCGCCGGTCGACGCCGTCGGCGCGGTGTCGTTCCCCTGGTACTACTTCGGCGGCGGGATGCGGCTGCGCGTCGGCGAGGCCCCGTACCGCTTCTCGTTCCTGCAGCCGCAGAACACGCGGCTGCCCGGCGACCTGCGCGGCGCGGGCGACATCCCGGCGGGACGCGCCGCCGGCCGCGGCTGGAAGCAGGCCCTCCGCCGCTGAGGCCTCACCCGTCAAGGTTGTCCACAGCCTGTGGACGACCTTGACGGCTCAGCCCGCCGCCAGGTCGCGTCCCGCCAGCCGCGCCCCGGCGACGACGGCGAGCACGGCGACCGCGCCCGCCGCCGGCACCGCCCACGTCCCGGCGAACGTGCAGGCCAGCAGCAGCGCGGCGGTGACGGGCAGGACGGCCTGCTCGGCGGCGTCGCGCTTGGAGTGCCGCGAGTGCAGCGCCCACACCATGAACACGAACACCGCGGCGGGCACCGTCACCGCCGCCGCCGCGGCGAGCGCGGGGATGTGCGCCTTGTGCTCGATGCGCTCGACCGCCACTTCCAGGCCCGCGCCGATCGCCGCCGCCGACGCGAAGATCAGGTAGTGCCCGTAGCCCCACAGGAACGCGCGCCGGTTGGACGTCAGGTGCTCGGCGATCGGCGCCGCGAAGTAGATCCAGAAGGCGGCGAACACCAGGAGCAGGCCGCCCGCCGCGACGGGCAGCAGGTGCGCGAGCGCGACCTCGTCGTCCAGGGACGCCTGCACGGCGAGGGCCGCCGCGGTCACCGACTCGCCGAGCACGATCAGCGTGAACAGGCCGTAGCGCTCGGCGATGTGCTCGGGATGCCAGGCGGTGGCGCGGTCGCGCTCGGCGACCGCCGGGACGGCCACGTCGGCGGCGATGCCGAGGAGCGCCCCGTACCACCAGAGACCGTCCGGCAGGAACAGCAGCAGCACCCACCACGCCTGCACCACCAGCAGGCCGCCCGCGTAGCGGAGCGCCGTCCGGCGGGCGGCGGCGTCGTCCTCGCCGCGCGCCGCCCGCAGCCACTGGAAGCAGAGCGCCAGCCGCATGACGACGTAGCCGGCGACCGTGACGGAGAAGTCGGCCTCCTCGAACGCGCGCGGGATCCCGGCGGAGAACACCAGCGCCCCGGCGATCTGCACGAGCGTCGCGACGCGGTAGAGCGGCCCGTCGTCGTCGTAGGCGGAGGCGAACCAGGTGAAGTTCATCCACGCCCACCAGATCGCGAAGAACACGACGGCGTAACCGGCGAGGCCGTGCGCGTAGCCGCCCTCGCCGACCGCGTGCACGAGCCGCGCCCCGACCTGCGCGACCGCCGTCACGAAGCAGAGGTCGAAGAACAGCTCCAGCGGCGTCGACGCGCGGTGCTCCTCGCCCGGGTCGCGCGGCCGCAGTCCGGGCAGGCGCGGGCGGGCGGTGGACGGTTCGGTCATCGGGGCACCCTTCGCGCGGACGTACCGCACGATCCTGCCGGGACCGGGCGCCGGTCACCAGCGGTGACCAGTAATAACTCACCCCCCGATCCGGACAGCCGCAGGAAACAACTGTAAGGAGCGATTCAGTTCACGCCGCTGACCTGCGGAGTTATCGTCAAGGCCCCCGAGCGAGCACCGGTCCCGCGTCCCAGCGCCGCCGGTGCGGCCCCCGGAGCGAGGGGGGACGGCCGCCGGGCCCCCGCCCGGGCCCGGCGACCGCCGGGGGTCAGACGAGCAGGAGCAGGATCCCGCTGAGGACGACCACCACGGCGGTCGCGAAGTGGATGCCGAACGCGACGGCCCGCGACCCGCCGTGGCGCAGCACGATCAGGGTGTCGCCGAACGGGACGACCGCGACGGCGAGCATGAACCAGCCCGCCGCGTGCGCCCCGGCGAAGACCAGCAGCGCGAGCCCGATGACTCCCGACGCCATGTCGCGCAGTCCCTTGATGGTGAGGTAGGCGGGATCCCCGTCCGCCTTGGCCGGCACCCCGTACCCGGCGGCGGCCGCCTGCGGCGCGTACAGGAAACGCGCCCCGATGAACAGGATGAACGCGATGAGGACGTAACCGAGGGTGTAGGCGACGGGCGTCAGCATGGTGCTTCTCCTAGAACCGCGCGGCCGGGCCCGAACGCCCGTCCCGCTGATGTCCACCAGCCTCCGCCGCCCCGCTTGGAACCCGCTTGCCCCGCGCTTGGAACCCGCCGGACGTCAGCCCAGGGCGGCGAGGAGAGCGGGGAGGTCGCGCATGTCGTCGAAGACGGTGGTGGCAGGTCCCTCCAGCCAGGCGGCGGGGGTGAGGCCGCCCGCGTAGCCGAGGGCGCGCATGCCTGCGGCGCGGGCCGCCTGCACGCCGTAGCGGCTGTCCTCCACGACGACGCAGCGCGCCGGGTCCGCGCCCATCCGGGCGGCGGCGTGCAGGAACAGGTCGGGCGCGGGCTTGCCGCGGGCGACCTCCGCGGCGCTGAAGATGCGCCCGGCGAAGTGCTCGTAGAGGCCGGTGCGGCCGAGGGTGTGGCGCATCTTGGCGTGACTCCCGCTGGACGCGACGCACGTCGGCCCGTCGATGGCGGCGAGGGCGTCGGCGATGCCGTCCACCGCCCGCAGCCCCGCGTCCACGGCCTCGGTGTGCAGCCGGACGAAGCGCCGCTCGGCCTCGGCGGTCGCCGCGGCGCCGAGGCGGGCCTCGATCAGCTCGTTGATGGAGGCGGTGGAGCGGCCCACGAACCGCTCCATCACCTCGTCCTCGGTGATGGGCCAGCCGAGGCCGGCGAGCACGCGGACGTGGGTGCGGACCGCGATCGGCTCGCTGTCCACCAGCACCCCGTCGCAGTCGAAGATCACAAGCTCGGGCACCGGGACAGGGTAGCGGCGGCGCTGACTACGATGCGTGGTGGACGCAGGGTTAGGGGAGGGCGGGGACGATGGCCGGGACGGCGCGACCGATCACGCTGGTGGGGACGCCGGTGCTGCACGCGCGGTGCGCGGACGTGGAGACGTTCGACGCGGCGCTGGCGGAGCTCACCGAGGACATGTTCGCCAGCATGTACGAGGCGAACGGCGTCGGCCTCGCCGCCAACCAGATCGGCGTCGCGCTGCGCGTGTTCGTCTACGACTGCCCCGACGGCGACGACGTCGCCCGCAAGGGCGTGATCGTGAACCCGGAGCTGGAGCTGCCCGGCCCGGCCGGGCGCCACCTCGACGACTCCGAGGAGGGCTGCCTGTCGGTGCCCGGCCCGCACGCGTCCGTGGCGCGGCCCGACCACGCCGTCTGCCGCGGCTTCGACGTCGAGGGGCGGCCGGTCGCCGTGCACGGGACGGGGCTGCTCGCCCGCTGCCTCCAGCACGAGACCGACCACCTGGACGGCAAGCTCTACATCGACCGCATCTCCGCCAAGGCCCGCAAGCGGGTGCTGAAGGAGATGGCGGAGCTTCAGAACTCGTCGGAGGTGTAGGGCGGGGCGGGCTCGTACTGGATGTAGCGGCGGACGGCGCGCGAGTGGTCGCGGCCGTGCAGCCGCCCGACCAGCCAGAGCGCCATGTCGATGCCCGCCGACACGCCCTGGCTCGTGACGAGGTCGCCGTCCACGACGTAGCGGGCGTCGCGGACGACGGTGACGTCGCCGCGGGCGTCCAGCTCGTCCTCGTAGCTCCAGTGCGTGGCGACGCGCCGTCCCCGCGCCGGGCCGGCGGCGTGCAGGAGGCCCGCGCCGGTGCAGACGCCGGTCGTCCAGGACGCCGCGGCGGACGCCTTCGCCAGCCACGCCTTGACGGCGTCGCCGGACGCGATGAGGGGGCGGGTGCCGCGCCCGCCCGGGACGAGCACGACGTCGAGCGGCGGATGGTCGTCCAGGGTGCGGTCGGGCAGGACGCGCAGGCCCTTGGCGCAGCGGACCGGGCCCGGCGCCTCGGCCAGCAGCAGGGCGGTGTCGGCGTCGCCGCGCAGCATCGAGGAGGCGGTGAACACCTCCCACGGGCCGGCGAAGTCCAGCTCCTCGGCGCCGTCGAAGACGAGCAGGCCGTAGGTCGTCATGCGTTCTCCCTGGTGGATCTGAAACGGTCGCGGTAGTCGGACGGCGCCACGCCGAGGCGGCGGTGGAAGGCGCGGCGGAGCGTCTCGCCGGTGCCGAACCCGAGCCGCCGCGCCAGCGCCTCGACGGGCTCGCCGCCCTCGGCGAGGGCGCGGGCGGCGGCCTCCACGCGGACCCGCTCGACGTACGCGGCGGGCGGCATGCCGATCTCGGCGGTGAACCGGCGCTGCAGGTGGCGGGGGCTCAGCCCGGCCGCGTCCGCGAGGTCGGCGATGTGGTGGCGGGCGCCGGGGTCGGCCTGGACGGCGGCGAGGACGCCGCGGATCGGGTCGCTCGCCCGCCGCGCGGCGCGCAGCGGGACGCTGAACTGTGCCTGGCCGCCGGGGCGGCGCAGGAACAGCACGAGCTCGCGGGCGACGGCGTGCGCGGCGTCCCGGCCGTGGTCGTCCTCGACGAGCGCGAGGGCGAGGTCCATCCCGGCGGTGACCCCGGCGGACGTCCAGAACCGCCCGTCCCGGATGAAGATCGGGTCGCAGTCGACGCGCAGCTCGGGGTGCTCGCGGCGGAGCTGCGCCTCGCGGCCCCAGTGCGTGGTGACGCGGCGGCCGGCGAGGGCGCCCGTCGCGGCGAGCAGCAGGACGCCGCTGCACACCGACGCGGCGCGGCGCGCCCCGGCGGCGGCCTCGGCGACCCAGGCGACGAGCGCCGGGTCCTCGCGGGCACGGTCGGCCCCGTGGCCGCCGACGACGATCAGGGTGTCCAGGCCGGCGGGATCCAGGTCGAGGCCGTGCGCCGCGTGCACCGGCAGCCCGCTGTACGAGCGGACCGGCCCGGCGGCGGGAGCGACGACGCGGCAGTCGTAGCGGCCGGACGTCTGGAAGACCTCGTAGGGACCGGTCAGGTCGAGGCTGTGGAACCCGTCGTAGACGACGAAGGCGACCCGTTGCATGCCTCCAGCCTGCGGGAACGCCGCTCGCGGCGTCAACGACGCGCACCCCACGCTTCGCGCCACCGCTTAATTCGGTTGCCGCGCCCGGCCGCTCCGGACGATAGTGGGCGCATGATCTCCTGATCGCTCGCTCGGTAGAGCCGCCGCGCGCCCGCTCGCAAGGCCCGCGGCCCGCTCCCGCCCTCCCCGCACCACCCCACCCGAGAGCCGCACTCGCCCAGCGCCCGCCCGACGTGCGCCCTGCGTGCGCTCGACGTGCGCCCTGCGTGCGCTCGACGTGCGCTCGACGTGCGCTTTGCGCCTGTACGACGTGCGCCCTGCGCCCGCAGGGCGTTCGCCCGCACGGCGTTCGCCTGCGCTCTCGGCTGAAGGCCGGTGCACCCGCCCGCCCTGAGAGCGGTGCTCGCATCCGCGTGTACCGCTCCCCTCCTGCGCCGCTGCTCTGACCGAGCACGGCACACCCGATCCGCTTTCCGAGCGGTGCTCGCATCCGCGTGTACCGCTCCCCTCCCGCGCCGCTCCTCTGACCGAGCAGCGGCGCACCCGATCCGCCTTACGAGCGGTGCTCGCGGCAGTGCGCACCGCTCGCCTTTGACTGCTCTGCTCTCCCTGCGATTCGGAGGTCCCGCATGCGTGCACCTGTTCCTACCGGCGAGCCTTTCGGCAAGCCCACCGCCGGCAAGAAGAACAAGAAGAACCGCCGGAACGACCCGGCGTCCGTCCGTTTCGGTGGCGGCGCACCTCAGCGCAACGCCCGGCAGATGCCGACCCGCCGCCTCAACCGCGGCCGCTGACCCGGCCACCCACCACCCCCAGGCCCGCCGCGCCCCGCGCGCGGCGGGCCTCTCTCTGCCCGCCCCCTACCGGGTGGCACGCGGCGAGCTTGCCAGGCGCCGCTGGGTCGGGCTTCGCGCTCCGTCGTGGCCGGCACGCCCGCGGGGCGGCCGGGTGGGTTGTGGGTCGGGTGGGGGCGTGACATTTGTCCTGTGGATGAGGTGATCGGCGGCTCTGCCGGGGCGGCGCCTCCGGCGGGAGGCTTGGGGGGTCAGCGAGACACTGCCCCCAGGGAGCGGACATGAAGGTCAGCGGGTTCATGCGCAGGGCCGCCGTCGAGGTCACCGACGAGGAGCTGCGCGCCATCAGGCCCCTCCCCTTCTGGTTCTTCGCCTTCGAGGGGCTGATGGGCGCCGCGTTCGACATCGTCAAGCTCTGGGACGGCGCCTGGATGCTGCTCGCCGGGCTCGCCGCGGTCAACGCGGTCGTCGGGCTCACCGTGCTGCGGCGCCGGGTGAAGCTGGTGAAGGCGATGCTGCGCAAGGGGCGCACCCGCAAGATCATGCTCGGGTTGATCGGGCTGCGCGTCGGCGTGCACGTGGTGCTCGGCGCGGTCGGCGCGGAGGCCGGGTCGGCGGCCGCGCACCTGGCGCTCGCCGTCGGGATGACGGCCGTCACGATGGCGCTGCTCTGGTTCGACCAGCGGGTCACCTTCCGGGCACTCGGGCTCGCGCCGGAACCGGTCGCGGAGCCGGTCGCGGAGGACGCCGCGGTCCGCGTGCCTGTCGCTGCCTGAGCGGGCGCGGGCGCGGTCAGCGCAGGGTGCCGCTGACCGCGCGCATGAGGGCGCCGAACGCCCAGGTGTGCAGGTCGTCGGAGGCGAGGGCGACGGCCCGCAGCAGGAGCGGGAAGCGCTGCCCGCTCGTGACGCCGTGGGTCGCGACGGTCGCCGCGACGGCGGCCTGGCGGCGGCGGCGCCGGGGATAGGCCGGGCCGGGCAGTGCCCGCGCCAGCGCGGCGGCGTCCTCCAGGGCCTGGTTCATGCCCTGCGCGAAGACGGGCGGCATGGCGTGCGCGGCGTCGCCGACGAGGACGCAGGGCCCGTCGCCCCAGCCGCGCGGGATGCGGTGCCGGACGTGCGGGAACACCTGCAGGTCGTCGTCGGTCAGCGCGTCCAGCAGGGCGGGGACGGGGTCGGCCCAGCCGCCGAACCGCTCGCGGAGGGCGGCGAGGGGAGCCGCCGGCGGGTGCGCGCCGGGCGGCCACGGGACGTCGAACCAGCAGTTCAGCAGGCCCTCGCCCGCCCGGGAGTAGCCGCAGTTGCCGGTGCGGGCGACGAGCATGTCGATGACCGGTCCGGGGTCGAAGGGCAGCGGCACGAGTGCCTGCCAGGTGGCCTGCCCGGTGCGGCGGGCGGCGCCGCGGGCGAACGCCGACCGCACCCGCGAGTGCACGCCGTCGGCGCCGACCAGCAGGTCGGCGGTGTGCTCGGCGCCGTCGCCGGTCGTCGCGCGGACGCCGTCGCCGGCCCGCTCGAAGCCGGTGAGGGCGGCGCCGAAGCGGATCGGCAGGCCCTCGGCGAGGCGGGCGACGAGGGCGCGGCGCGCGACGGCGAACGCGCGGGCGCCGAAGCGGCCGGCGAGCCGGTCCGCGTCGGCGGTCATGATCCGGCGGCCGTCCGCGTGGCGCAGCGACAGCACCTCCAGGGTGCTGCCGAGCCCCTCGGTGGAGACGCCGAGCCCGGCGAGGGCGGCGGTGCCGTTGTGCCAGATGGAGACGCCGCCGCCCATGTCGCGGAGGGCGGGCGCCCGCTCCAGCACGGTGACCTCGTGGCCGGACGCGATGAGGCCGCGGGCGGCGGCGAGCCCCCCGACGCCCGCGCCGGCGATGAGTACGCGCATGGCGAACCTCCTCTACTACGTCTTGTAGTACTACGATTTGTAGAACATTCCGCGGCCCTATGCCAGACCTAACCGGCCGCCGTCGAGATCATCCGTAAGGGCACCGCCTCGGCCTGGGAAAATCCCCCGCGCCGGGCCCGCGCACGGCACCATTTCCGATATGGCCGACATCTTCGAGGCGGAGCGCGCCCGCCTCATGGCCCTGCACGCCGGCCGGGTGGACCCCGAGCACGACCGGCTCGTCGCCGAGCTCGTGGTGCCCGCGCTGCGCCTGGAGCTCGGGGGCGAGGGGCGGACGCGCCTGGGCGGTCCCGCGCTGCTCGACCCCGGGACGCCCTGGCCTTATCTCGGCGCGCTGCCGCTGAACCTCGTCGCCGTCGTCGACCTCGCCGAGCTGCCCGAGGTGCCGGGCCTGGAGGTGCCGCGCGAGGGCCTGCTGAACTTCTTCGACTACAACCCCGACGTCCCCTACGAGCGCTACCGGGAGAACGAGGACGAGGTCCCGTGGAACGCCCGGACCGGCCACGTCGTCGCCGCCTCGCCCGCGCGCGCCGTCGAGACGGCCGCCCCGGACGAGGCGGTGACCTTCCTGCCCGAGCCGGTGGCCTTCACCCCGATCGTGAACGTCCCCGGCCCCTGGGACGACGTCACCGCGCCCCTGCGCGCGCTGGACCCCGACCTCGACTGGGTCTTCGGGGCGGTCACCGCCTGGGAGGACGACTACCCCTCGACCGGCCCCACGCACCAGATCGGCGGCTACGGGCGGCCGGTCCACAACGCCCCCGCCGACGACGCGATCCGCGAGTGGAAGGGCCGCGACCCCGAGTCGCCGGAGGCGTCGACGCCCGCCGCCGGCTGGCGGTGCCTGCTCCAGCTCTCCAGCGACGGCCGGCCGACCACCCCCGACGGCCGCCGCCTCTGGCAGTGGGGCGACTTCGGCGACGTCTACTACATGATCACCAGGGCGGCGCTGGCGGCCGGCGACTACGGGCGCGCCGTCCAGATCTGCCAGCAGTGACGGCGGGCGGGGCGGCGCTCAGCGGCGCACCCGGTACCGCAGGTGCGTGACGTGCGGGTCCTGCACGACCAGGTACGGCCCCTCCAGGTCGGCGGGCGCGACGGCGAGCCCGTCGAAGTAGGGGGTGCCGCCGCCGAGCAGGACCGGCGCGAGCGAGATCCACACCTCGTCGAGCAGCCCGGCCTCCAGGCACTGCCGGGCGATCGAGCCGGCCGTCACGCCGACGTGCCGGCCCCGCGCCAGGGCGCGGGCGCGCTCGACGGCGGCGCCGACGCCGTCCCGGCAGAACTCGTAGGGCACGCCGGGGCGCGGCCAGCCGTCCGGGACGCCGTGGCTGACGACGACGATCGGCCGCTCGAAGGGGTGCCGGCCGTCCCAGCCGCCGGTGAGGTCGAACAGCCGCCGCCCGACGACCATCGCGCCGACCGAGGCGAGGTCGGAGAGCAGCAGCCGGGCGCTCTGCGGGCTCATCCGCCACGTCATGCCCGGCCGCGCGGTGTCCACCTCGACCTCGCCGCCGTCGTACCAGGCGAACAGCCGGTCGAAGCCGGACTCCCCGGGCCCGGAGATGTAGCCGTCCAGTGACATCGTCGCCATGGAAATGACCTTGCCGGCGGTCCGCTCGCCCATCGCGCGCTCCTCTCGTCGCCGGAAAGGACCGGCGGGCGGCCCGGAAGTCATCGGCGGCGCAGGGCCTCCACGGCCCGCCCGAAGGCGCCGGTGGTGAAGCAGGCCGGCTCGGCGAACTCCTCCATGACGAGGGACTGCTCCCACGTCAGGCCGGCCGCCTGGCGGAGCAGCGGCAGCGCCATGTGCTGGGCGTGCGCGGGCATCTCCAGGGCCCGCCCGCACCACCAGAGGGCGCGCTCCAGCAGCTCGCCGTGCGGGACGACCTCGTTGACGAGCCCGCACTCCAGGGCCGTCGCGGCGTCCAGGTGGTCGCCGGACAGGTGGTACTGGACGGCGCGCTGGTACCCGAGCCGGTGCGTCAGGTGCCAGCTCGTGCCGACCTCGGGCAGCAGGCCGAGCCGGCCGAAGGCGGGCACGAGGACGGCCCGCTCGGACGCCACGACCAGGTCGGACGCGAACGCGAGCGCCAGCCCGACGCCCGCCGCCGCGCCGTTCAGCGCCGACACGACGAGGGCGTCGGTGCCCGCCATCAGCCGGACGAGGCCGCCGAACTGGTAGCGGATCCAGCGCCAGGGCAGCGTCGCGCCCTCCTCGCCGGCCAGGCCGTCGATCGCCTCGGCCATGAGGTCGAGGTCGCCGCCGGCGCTGAAGCCGGGGTCCGCGCCCGTCAGCACGATCGCGCGGACGTCCCGGTCGGCGGCGAGACCCGCGAGGGCGTCCCTGAGCTGCACGGTGAGGGCGGCGCTCAGGATGTTGAGCTTGCCCGGATCGGACATGGTGACGATCGCGACGCCGGGGCGGCGCTCCACCTCGACGAGCGTCCGGGGGTCGGCCTCGGCCGCCGCGACGATGTCGGCGTACTGCCGGACGTTCTCCTGCACGTTCTCCTGCACGGGTTTCTGCACGGGCGCTCCCTCGCTCGGTGACAGAACATTATTCTGTTGCAGAGGAAGGAAGTTCTACAAGGGCATAATCGAGCTCGATGGACGACTCGACGGGCCTCGACCGCATCCTGCGGGCGGCGCTCACCCTCTTCGCGCGCGACGGCACGGCGGCGACGACGCTGACGGCGCTCCGCCGCGAGGCGGGCGTCAGCGTGGGCAGCTTCTACCACCACTTCCACGACAAGGAGGAGGTGGCCGCGGCGCTGTTCACCGCCTCGCTCCGCCTCTACCAGCGGGGCTTCGTGGCCGAGCTGCGCCGCCACCCCGACCCCGGGGACGCGCTCGCCGCGATGGTGGCCTTCCACCTGGACTGGTGCGGGCGCGAGCCCGAGCGCGCCCGGTTCCTGTTCACCGAGCGGCGGCCGCGCCCCGGCGGGCCGGGCGCGGCGGCGCTCGCCGAGCAGAACCGGTGGTTCTTCGGCGAGATCACGGCATGGTGGGAGATCCAGCGGCACCACGGCGCGCTGCCGCCGCTCGACCTCACCACCGCGCTCGTGCTGTGGCTCGGGCCGGCGCAGGAGCTCTGCCGGCTCTGGCTCGCCGGGCAGGCGGACGCGCCGTCCGCCGGGCAGGCCGCGGCGCTCGGCGACGCCGCCCGCCGCGTCCTGCTGCCCTGAGCCCGCGGCTCACTCCTTGCCGGGCGGGAAGCCGCCGGTGGCGATCGGGCCCCAGCGGTCGAGGGTGACGCGGATCAGCGACTTGCCGAGGCGGTGCATCGCCGCCCGGTAGTCGTCCCAGTCGGGGTGCTCGCCGGAGATGCAGCGGTAGTACTCGACGAACGCCTCCTCGGCCTCGGGCATGTCGAGGATCTCGGCGCGGCCGTCCACCTGGACGTAGGGGCCGTTCCAGTCCTGCGACAGCACGCAGACCGAGACGCGCTCGTCGCGGCGCGCGTTGCGGACCTTCGCGCGCTCGGGATAGCTCGCCACGACAAGACGGCCCTCGCCGTCGATGCCGCAGGTGACCGGCGACATCTGCGGGCGGCCGTCCGCGCGGACGGTGGCGAGCAGGCCGCGGTGGCGCGGGCGCAGGAACTCCAGCAGCTCGGGCAGTTCAGGACGGTGCTCGGTTGCGGTTGCCATCCCCCGATTTTCTCAGAGGAGCGCGCCGTCGGGGGCGACGGGGGTGAGCAGCAGGCGTCCGGCGAGTCCCACGGACTCGGCCATGATCCCGACGGCGGCGCGGTAGGGGTGGCCGGTATGGCGGATCGGCCAGAGCGACCGCACCGAGAACCAGGCGAGGTCGCGGGCGCGGGCGACGCTGAAGCTGCCGACGATGTGCTTCAGGCCCTCGGCCTCGCGGGTCGCGAGCCGCAGCAGCTCCGGCTCGACCTCGCGGCGGACCTCGGCCTCCACCTCGGCGAGCAGCCCGTTGACGCGGCGGAAGTCGGCGTGCACCGGCGGGTCGTCGGGCTCGACGCCGCGCTCCTCGCACGTCGCGATGACCGCGAGCGCCAGATCGTGGTTGATGTGCGCGTTCATGCCGGCGAGGACATATTGCAGGTTCCAGACGCCGCGGTGCCGGCGGCACTCGAACAGCGGGCGCCAGGACGGGTCGGCGCCGCCGTCGTCGACGTTGGCGAAGTACAGGCCGGCGAAGACCTCGTCCAGGCGGGCGACGAACGCCGGATCCTCGAACGTCCCGGCGGCCAGGTGCGCGGCGACGAGCTCGGTGACGCGCAGGTAGACGCGGTTGAAGCGGGCCACGCCGTCCTCGGCGGGCAGGGCCGCGCCGATCTCCCGCATCCTGGCGATGACGGCGCCGACGCCGTCCCCTCCTCCGCTCCCCGTGCCGTCCATGGCGCCCAGCCTAGGCGGGCGGGGCCGGGGCGTCAGGGGGATCGGCGGGCAGGCCGATGAGCGTCGCCATCGCCTCCACGGTGTGGGCGAAGAAGGCGTCGGCCGGGTCCAGGGTGCCGGCCAGGTGCCCGAACAGCTCGAAGCCGACCATGCCGAACAGCTGCGTCCAGGCGATCCCCGTCCGGACGACCGTCCCGTGCGGCAGCTCGATCACGTTCAGCGCGCCGGTGATGATGGCCGCCTGCATCTCCAGCTCGGGCAGGAGCGCGTCGCCCGGATCGGCGAGGGCGCCCGCCGTCCAGGCGTCGACGACCACGCCGAACAGCGCGAACGGCACCCGGGCGGCGGGACCGATCGTCGCTTCGGGGGCGATGTAGCCGGGCACCGGCGAGCCGTAGAGGAGCGCGTACTCGTGCGGCTGCCCGGCGGCCCACTCGCGCACCGCCCCGCACACCGCCCGCCACCGCGCGCGGTGCGCGCCCCGGTCGGCGACGGCCCGGTCGGCCGCCTCGACCCGCGCGCCGAGCGCGTCGTAGGCGTCGATGATCAGCGCGGTGAGCAGGTCGTCCCGGGACGGGAAGTAGCGGTAGAGGGCCGAGGAGGCCATGCCGAGCTCCCGGGAGACGGCGCGCAGCGACAGCCCCTGCGCGCCCTGGTCGGAGAGCTGCCGGCGGGCCTCCCGCTTGATCTCGGCGGTGAGCTCCGCGCGGGCGCGCTCCCGCGCGGTCCTCCCGGCGTGCTTCGGACCGGTGCGCTCGGGGCCCGCGCTCTTCGGGCCCGCGCTGCTCGGACCGGTGCTGTGCGGAACGGCGTCCATGACACCATCCTGGCACCTTTCAGAGCGGTGGACAAATTCGAGATCAGTGCTCTTGTTTTCACGGACCGATGGGTGCACACTGATCTCAAGCGAGAGCACTGCTCTCCAAACGGAACGAGGAGCACCGACATGAACACCGCCCCGAACCACGACGCGGACACCGCCTCGACCGCCCAGCGCAACGCCACCCCGGACGCCACCCCGGACGCCACCCCGGACGCCACCCCGGACGCCACCCCGGACGCCGTCGTGGGTGCCGCCCCGGGCAGCACCTCGGGCGCCACCTCGGCCAGCACCCCGGGCGCCGTCGCGGGGGCCAACCCGGAGGCCGTCGCGGGGGGCGCCTCGGACGCCGTCGCGGGGGGTGTGCGGGACGGTGCGGCGGGTGTTGGAAGGGAGGCCGGGGCCGAGGCCGAGGGCGTGCGGGGTGGGGCGCCGGGGGGTGCGGGTGAGAGCCGGAACGTGCGGGCGGCCGGGTTCGAGGTGTACTTCAACCGGTTCGCCGCGTTCCTCACCCGGCACGGGGTCAGCCTGCTCGGCACCCGCATCCTCGCCGTCCGCGGCCGGAAGAGCGGCGAGTGGCGGACGACGCCGGTCAACCCGCTCACCTACGAGGGCGAGCGCTACCTCGTCTCGCCGCGCGGGCACACCCAGTGGACGCACAACATGCGCGCCGCCGGCGGCGGCGAGCTGCGCCTCGGGCGCAAGGCGGAGGAGTTCCGCGCCACCGAGCTGCCCGACGAGGTGAAGGTGCCGCTGCTCCGCGCCTACTTCGAGCGCTGGGGCTGGGAGGTGGCCCGCTTCTTCGACGGCCCGATCAAGGGCGTCGACGACGCGCGCCTCGCCGAGCTCGCCCCCGGCGTGCCCGTCTTCAAGATCGTTTGATCGGGTGCGGCACCGCCGGACCGCCCCCCGGACGCCCCCCGGACGTCCCGCCGGTCCCGTGACCGGGGATGATGGGAGGACGTCCAGGGGGTTCGGGGGGATCCGTGACGCAGGAGCGGGCCGCGCACGCGCGGCTGCGGCGGCACCTGGCGCGCCTGCTCTACTCGGTGCGGGGGCGCGCCACGGTGCTGACCGTCACGCTCTCGGCGGCCGTCGGCCTCGTCTGCCTCGCGCTCAGCCTCCTGCTCATCCGCGACTACGCCTACAACCAGGCGGCCGAGCGGGCCGCGCCCACGGTGGAGCGCGTGGTCCGCGAGGTGTACCAGGGGAGGCTGGCGAACCCCATCCCCGTCGGCCCCGACGACGTCCCGCTGATCCAGGTCGTCGCGGGCGACGGCGCCGTCCTCGCCGCGAGCCCCGACCTGCGGGGGCGCCCGAGCCTCGTCCCGCACGCCGTGCGGGAGAACGAGATCCTCGTCAACCGGCAGGTCTGCGACCGCGGCGACTGCATCTGGGTCGTCGGGCTGCGCCTCGGCGGCACCCGCTACGGCGGGGACGTCATGGTCTACGCCGGCGAGCGGCCCGCGCTGCTGCTGCGGGGCTGGCGGCTCGTCGCCGAGGGCGTCGCGCTGCTGCTCCTCGTCCTCGCGGTGATCGGTGCCTGGACCTGGTGGACGATCGGCCGGGCGCTCGCCCCGGTCGAGCGGATCCGCTCCCGGATGGCCGAGATCACCCTGTCCGAGCTGGACCAGCGGGTGCCGGTGCCGTCCACCGGCGGCGAGATCCAGCGGCTCGCCGAGACGGTGAACGCCACGCTCGGCCGGCTGGAGGACGCGACCGGCCGCGAGCGGCGGTTCATCTCCGACGCCTCCCACGACCTGCGGAACCCGATCGCCGGGCTGCACACCCGGCTGGAGGTGCTGCTGGAGGAGGACGACGGCCACGACTGGAAGCCGGAGGTGCGGGCCGCGCTGCTCGACACCGACCGCCTGAACGACATCGTGTCCGACCTGCTGGAGCTGTCCCGGCTGGACGCGCGGGCGCCCGCCCCGGCCGAGCGGGTGGACCTCGCCCGGCTCGCCGAGCGCGAGGTGGAGCGCCGCCCGCAGCGCGTCCCCATCACCACCCGCGTCGTCTACGGCGCGGTCGTCGAGGCGAACGTGCTGCGCCTCGCCCGCGTCCTCGGCAACCTGCTGAGCAACGCCGAGCGGCACGCCGCGTCCGCCGTCGAGGTGTCCGTGCGAGCCGAGGGCGGCGAGGCCGTGCTGGAGGTCGCCGACGACGGCGCGGGCGTCCCGCCCGAGTCGCGCGAGCGGGTGTTCGAGCGGTTCGCCCGGCTGCCCGAGTCGCGGCGCCGCGACCCCGGCGGCACCGGCCTCGGGCTGCCGATCGCCCGCGAGATCGCGCAGACGTACGGCGGCTCGCTCACGATCGCCGACAGCGGGCGCGGCGCCCGCTTCGTCCTGCGCCTGCCGCTCGCCGACCCGCCGGACCCCGCCCCGCCCGCCGCCGCGTCCTGAACGTCAGAGGGCGAGGGCGGCGAGCTCGCCCCGGGAGGAGACGCCGAGCTTCGGGTACGCCTTGTACAGGTGGTAGCCGACGGTGCGGGGGCTGAGGAAGAGCTGCGCGCCGATGTCGCGGTTGGTGAGGCCCGCCGCGGCCATCCGGACGACCTGGAGCTCCTGCGGGGTGAGCCGGGACGCCAGGTCGGCGGCCGGTGCGGGGGCGGCGCCCGCGCTCTCGCCGGTGGCACGGAGCTCGGCGCGGGCGCGCTCGGCCCACGGGACGGCGCCGAGCCGCTCGAAGGTCTCCAGCGCGGCGCGCAGCCGGGCGCGGGCGTCGGAGCGGCGCCGCTCGCGGCGCAGCCACTCGCCGTACAGCAGTTCGGTGCGGGCCTGCTCGAAGGGCACCGGATCGCGGCGGTGCAGCTCGATCGCGCGCGTGTACAGGTCGTCGGACGGGTCGAGCAGCGCCGCGCTGCGCAGCGCGACCGCCTCCACCCAGGGCCGCCCGGCCCGCTCCGCCCACGCGGCGAGCCACGCGGCGGCGCCGCGGCCCTCCTCGGGGCGTCCCGCGCGGACGGCGGCCTCGACGAGATCGGGCAGGCTCGCGGCGCCGCCCTGGGCGTGCGGGCGGCCGAACAGCGCGGCGAGGCGGTCCAGGGCGGCGTCGTGGCGGCCGAGCCCGAGGTCGAGCAGGGCGAGCGCGCCGGTGGCGTGCGCGGTGCCGGGCGCGACGTCGCGGGCGAGGGCCTCGGCGGTGTGCTCGGCGCAGGCGGCCTCGTCGCCGCGCTGCGCGGCGAGCAGCGCGAGGACGGTCGCGAGGTAGACGCGGATGCGGTGCTGGCCGGTGTCGGCGGCGATGCGGAGGCCCTCGGTCCCGGCGGCGAGCGCCTCGCGGGGGCGGCCGAGGACGAGCTCGGCGCGGGCCAGCACCATTAGGGCGGGGGCGAGCAGCCCGGCCCGGCCGTCCCGGCGGAACCCGGCGGCGAGCGAGGACGCGAGGTCGCGGGCGCCCGCCGCGTCGCCCGCCATGACGTGCCAGAGCGCCCGCCGGACGCGGTCGCGGGGCTCGTCGCGGGCGCCCATCGCGTCGAGGAGGCGGCGCAGGGCGGGCATCCCGCCGTCGCCGACGAGCGGCCGCTGCCCGGCGAACACGTCGGCGAGGGCGCGGACGAGCGGCGCGTCCGGGACGCCGAGGCGCTCGGCGTGCCCGGCGACGCGGGCGAGCTCGCCGGCGTCGCCGGCGTTGGCGGCGGCGGCCGCCGACTCGAACAGCAGCCGGCCGGCGAGGGCGGCGTCGTGCGGGGCGGTCTCCAGGGCGCTGTCCAGCAGCAGCCGGTGCGCCTCGCGGGTGCGGTCCTGCTCGTCGGCGAGGGACGCGCGGAGCAGCGCGAGCTCGGCGCGCGGCGCGGGGCCGTCGACGTCGGGGGCGGCGCGGTCGGCGAGGGCGGCGGCCGCGGCGTGGCGGCCGCCGTCCGCGGCGGCGCGCGCGGCGGCGAGCAGGCGGCGGCCGCGGTCGCGCGGGTCGGGGCTGCGCTCGGCGGCGGCCTCGTGCATCCCGGCCGTTTCGAGGGCGGCGGCGGCCTCCTCGTCCGGGCCGGTCGTGGCGTGCGCGGCGTGCCAGGCGTGGTGGCAGGCGTCGCCGCGCGCGGCGTAGACGGCGGCGAGGCGGCGGTGCGCGGCGAGCCGGTCGGCGACGGGCGCGTCCCGGTAGGCGGTGGTGCGGAGCAGCGGGTGCCGGAACTCGATGCGGCCCGCCCCGGACCGGACGAGGCCCGCGCGCTCGGCGGGCTCCAGGTCGGCGGCGCCGGCGCCGAGCGGGCGGACGGCGGCGAGCACCGTCCCGAGGTCGCCGAGGTCGTCGGACGCGGCGGCGGCCAGCAGCAGCCGGGTCGCGGCGGGCAGCTCGGCGAGCCGCCCGGCGTAGCCGCGCTCGATGCGCTCGTAGTCGCTGGTGGACGGGCGCAGCAGCGCGAGCGGGTTCCCGCGCGCCTCGCTGATCGCGTGGTGCCCGGCCGGGGCCCGGTCGGTGCGGGCGGCGAGCAGCGCGGCGGCGTCGGCGTCGCCGAGCGGGCCGAGGGTCGTCTCGGGCAGGCCGGGGGCGGCGAAGTCGGGGGCGTCGGCGGTGCGGGCGGCGAGCAGCAGCGCGACCGGTTCGGCGGCGAGGCGGCGCGCGGCGAACAGCAGGGCCTGCGCGGACGGGCCGTCCAGCCGGTTCGCGTCGTCGACGAGGACGAGCAGGGGGCGCTCCTCGGCGAGGTCGGACAGCAGGGTGAGGACGGCGAGGCCGACGAGGAAGCGGTCGCCGGGGGCGGTGCCCCCGCCGAACGCGGCGCGCAGCGCGGCGGCCTGCGGGCCGGGCAGGGCGTCCGCCCGGTCCAGGTGCGCGCCGAAGAGCAGGTGCAGCGCCGCGTACGGGAGGGTCTGCTCGGCCTCGCTGCCCGCGCCGTGCAGGACGCGCATCCCGGTGGCGGCCTCGCGCGCGTGCGCGAGCAGGGCCGTCTTGCCGATGCCCGCCTCCCCCCGGACGACGAGGACGCCGCTGCGGCCCGCGCGGGCGCCGTCCAGCAGCTCCCCGATCGCCGCGATCTCGGCGTCCCGCCCGAACAGCATGACGTCACCCTAAAGGGAGGCGGGTCCGGCGCTCCCGCCACCGCCGCCGGAACCTTTCCCGGCGTCCCCGGCGGGGTTATCGTCCGACGTGACCGGCTTCGGCGGCGCGCGGCGCCCGCCCCGCCCTCCCGGTGCCCGCGTCCGGCTCCTTCCGGTGCCGCCGGACGCGGCCGGCCGGGGCCTTCGCGCCCTCCCCCGGCACGGGGGCCCCGGTCCCCGGGACCGGCATGGTTCAACCCCGCCCGGTGGGCAGGTGAGGGACAACCGTCATCTGCCCCGTCCAGGGAGGAACCATGACAGGCCAGGACGACAACGTGATCGAGCTGCTGCGCGCGCAGCACGCCGAGATCCGCCGGCTCGCCGGCATCGTCGCCGACAACACCGGCGCCGTCCGGCAGGACGCCTTCGAGCGGCTGCGCGCGCTGCTCGCGGTGCACGAGACCGCCGAGGAGGAGATCGTCCACCCGTTCGCGCGGCGGTCCGCCGCCGGCGGCGAGAAGATCGTCGAGGCGCGGCTCGCGGAGGAGCACGAGGCCAAGGTCACCCTCCAGGAGCTGGAGAGGCTCGGCCCGGACGCGCACCAGTTCGACGCGCTGTTCACGCAGTTCCGCGCGGACGTGGAGGAGCACGCCGGGCGCGAGGAGAGCGAGGAGTTCCCGCGCATCGCCGAGGAGGCGACGCCCGAGCAGCTGCGCGGCATGGTCGCGGCGGTGAAGGCGGCCGAGGCCGTCGCGCCGACGCACCCGCACCCGGGCGTCGAGTCGCCGCTGGCGAACGCGGTGCTCGGCCCCGGCGCCGCCATCGCCGACCGCGCCCGCGACGCCATCCGCAAGGCCCGCTGACTCCCGGCGGAACGGGCGCGCGGCGGCCGGGACGCCTCGTCCCGGCCGCCGCCCGGCCCTGTGATCCGTTCGGCCGCCGGCGCAGGCATCCTCGCGCCCTGGCGGGGTAGGGCGAGCGCAGAGGTCGAGGGAGGGTGCGTGGCCAAGAAGGTGCTGCTCGGGAAGGCCCCCGAGAATCCGGTGAGGCTCGGCGTGCGCGGCTGGTGGGGGGTGCTGCGGCGCACCGTGCGCGAGTTCACCGACGACAAGCTGCTGGACCTCGCCGCGGCGCTCACCTACTACGGGCTGCTGTCGCTGTTCCCGGGCCTGGTGCTGCTCGTGTCGCTGGTCGGGCTCGCCGGCGTCGACGGGCAGCAGACGCTGATCGACAACGTGCGGCAGCTCGCGCCCGGCCAGTTCCGCGACAACCTCGTCTCCATCATCGAGGGCGTGCAGGGCACCGCGCCGACGGCCGGCACCGTCGCGATCATCAGCCTGGTGGTGGCGCTCTGGTCGGCGTCCAAGTACGTGGCCGCGCTGATCCGCGCGCTGAACCAGGTCTACGACATCCCCGAGGGGCGCCCCGTCTGGAAGCTCGCGCCGCTCCGCGTCGCGCTGACGCTCGCGATGGTCGTGCTGCTCGCCGCGAGCGCCCTCGCCGTCACCTTCACCGGGCGGCTCGCCGAGCAGGCCGGGAAGGTCCTCGGGTTCTCGTCGGCGTTCGTCGGCACCTGGAACGTCGTGAAGTGGCCGGTGCTGCTCTGCGTCGTCATCGTCGCCGTCGCGACGCTGTACTGGGCGGCGCCGAACGTGCGCCAGCCCAACTGGAAGTGGATCACGCCGGGGTGCGTGCTCGCCGTCGTGTCCTGGGTGATCGCCTCGGCCGCCTTCGCGCTGTACGTCACCCGGTTCGGCTCCTACAACAAGACCTACGGGGCGCTCGCGGGCGTCGTGGTGTTCCTGATCTGGGTGTGGGTGTCGAACGTGGTGATCCTGCTCGGCGCCGAGTTCGACGCCGAGCTCGTCCGCGGCCGCCGCATCGCCGAGGGCGCCGAGCCGGACGTCGAGCCCTACGCCGTCCCCCGCGACACCCGCAAGCTGTCGGAGTCCGAACGCGAGGAGCTCCCCGAGGTCACCGAGGAGTAGGGCCGGCGGGCTCGCCGGGGAAGGCGACGTAGTCGGTGAGGGACGCGACGGCGAAGCCGCGCCGGCCGATCTGCTTGAGGAGCGCCGCGAACATCTGCGTCATCGTGCGGCCCTTGAGCTGCGCGGGGCCGCGGAAGTGGGCGAGGACGACGTCGCCGGGGTTCAGGCGCTTCGGGTCGTCGTACTGCATGTCGTTGATCTGCATGGACTCGTGCCACAGCACGATCCCGCTGATGCCGCAGTCGGCGGCGGCCTGCTGCGTGAGGGAGTTCCAGGAGCCGTAGGGCGGGCGGAACAGGCGCGGCGCCGTCCCGTAGTTGCGCTTCAGGGACCGCTGGTCGCCGCAGATCTGCCGCCGCTGGCCGTCCAGGCCGAGCGAGGGCATGACGGGGTGCGACAGCGTGTGGTTCTCGATCGGGTTGCCGAGCGCCTGGAGCCGGGAGAAGTAGGCGTAGTCGTCGCGGATGATGTCGTCGGTCAGGAACATCGTGACCGGAACCTTGAGGTCGGTGAGCATCTCGACGAAGCGCGGGTCCTTCTCGGCGCCGTCGTCGATGGTGACGAACACGACCTTGTCCTTGGTGGGGACGTTGGAGAACACCGGGACGGGGCCCTTGGCGGGCAGCTTCAGCGGCTTGTCGGCGGGCGGGGGCGGCGCGGCGGGCAGCGGCTTCAACCCCCACTTGGCCCACGCCGCCGCCGGATCCGGCGCGGGGGGCGCCGTGCCCTCGGCCTGCTGGAACACCGGCGCGGCGCCCGGATCGGCCGGCGGCCGGGCCGGTTCGCCCGCACCGGCCGCCAGGACGCCGGCGACCACCAGCGCGCCCGCCGCCAGGCGCGCACCCCATCCCCCGAAACGCAGCACTGTCCCCCGTACCCCCCAAACGACAACGAACGGAATCTAGCGGGCGCCGCGCGCCAGGTCGGCGACGATCTGCGCGGCGGGCGCGTCGCGGGCCGCGCGCCAGCCCTCGCCCGCCCACAGGTTGACGCCGCCCGCGTCGCCCCGGTTCGCGGCGGCGCGGCGGAGCGGCGCCGTCAGGTAGTGGACGTCCGGGTAGAGGGCGGGGGCGTCCGCGTCGTGCTCGGTGAGGAAACGGTTGACCAGGCCGCGCGCCGGGCGCCCGGAGAAAGCCCTGGTCAGGGCGGTCGCGGTGAAGGCGGGGTCGGCGAGCGCGGCCTTGTGGACGGCGGTGGCGCCGCTCTCGGGGCTGCGCAGGAGCGCCGTGCCGATCTGGACGGCGGCCGCGCCCAGCCCGAGCAGCTCGGCGACGGCGCCCGCGTCCGCGATGCCGCCCGCCGCGATGAGCGGCCGGTCGGTGACGTCCCGCACGGCGCGCAGCAGGTCGCGGACCGGCAGGCGCGGCCCGTCGTGGTTGCGGAACGACCCCTGGTGGCCGCCCGCCTCGGCGCCCTGGACGCAGAGCGCGTCGGCGCCGCCCGCCTCCCGCGCCTCGTCGGCGCTGGTCACGGTGACGACGACGCCGGTCCCGCGCTCCTGGAACGCCCGGACGACGTCGGGGGCGGGGTTGCCGAAGGTGAAGGACACGACGGGCGGCGGGTCGCGGAGGAGGTCGGCGACCTTGGCGCCGTAGCCGTCGTCGCGGGGGCCGGGGCCGCCGGGCTCGGCGCCGAGGCGGGCGGCGTCGGCGGCGAGCAGGTCGCGGTAGCGGGCGAGGGCCGCGCCGTCGGGCGCGTCGGCGGACGGCAGGAACAGGTTGACGCCGAAGGGGCCGGCGGTGCGGGACCGCAGGTCGTCGATCTCGGCGCGCAGCGCGGCGGCGGTCTTGTTGCCGCCCGCGAGGAAGCCGAGGCCGCCCGCCCCCGCGACGGCCGCCGCCAGCGCGGGACCGCCCGGCCCGCCCGCCATCGGGGCCTGCACGATCGGCACTTCCGGCCACCATCCGGTCATGGGCGTCCTCCCGGTTCCGCGTCCGCACCCTCTGATCGGCAAGATAACGGGCGGGACCGGGCCCGGCCGCACCCGGTTCACCGATCGTGAACGGCCCAAGGGGAGAGGAAGGCCGATGCGCGTCCTGCTGCACTACGCCATGGACTACGCGGGTCCCGGGCTTGACGTGGCGAGCTGCCCGGAGCAGGACGACGAGCGGTTCGCGTCGCTGCTGCCGGACGCCGAGGTGATCTGGCACGTGCTCCGCCCGCTCGGCGCCGCCGATTTCGACCGGGCGCCGAAGCTGCGGCTCGTCCAGAAGCTCGGCACCGGCGTCAACACCATCGACCTGGACGCGGCCGCCGAGCGCGGCATCGCGGTCGCGAACATGCCGGGCGCGAACGCGCAGGCCGTCGCGGAGACGGCGCTGCTGCTGGCGCTGGCGGCGCTCCGCCGGGTCCGCGCCTTCGACGCGCTGACGCGGGCCGGGCGCGGCTGGCCGGCGCCGCCGTCGCTCACCGGCGGCGAGCTCGGCGGCCGGACGGTGGGGCTGCTCGGCGGCGGGCGGATCGCGACGCTGCTGCGCGGCATGGTGGAGGCGGTCGGGGCGCGGGCCCTGTTCACGACGCGGACGCCGCGGCCGTCCGACCCGTCCTGGCGGCCGCTGGACGGCCTGCTGCGGGAGAGCGACGTCCTGTCGGTGCACGTCCCGCTGACCGCCGAGACGCACCACCTGCTCGACGCGCGGCGGCTGGCGCTGCTGCCCGAGGGCGCGATCGTGGTGAACACCGCGCGCGGCGCGGTCGTGGACGAGGCGGCGCTCGTCGCGGCGCTGGCGTCGGGGCGCCTGGCGGGCGCGGGCCTGGACGTGTTCGAGCGGGAGCCGGCGGCGGCGTCGAACCCGCTGTTCGCACTGGACAACGTGGTGACGATGCCGCACGCGTCCTGGCTGACCCACGAGACGTGGGCGCGCTACTTCGAGGTCGCCGCCGAGAACTGCCGCCGCCTCGCGGCGGGCGCCCCGCTCCTCCATCGCGTCCGCTGATCCGCCCCGGCGGTCAGGAATCGGCATGCGTGGGTCAAGGAGTGGCCGGAAGCGTGCGCGGGGGCCGCCGGGGCGGGCCGCCTTCCTAGCGTTGACCCGCACGGGTCTACGGGGAGGGCGGCATGGGCGGCGGGGCGTCGAAGGGGCGACCGGGACTCCTGGGGGAGGCCCTGCTGATCGGCGTCGGCTACGTGCTCTACTCGATGATCCAGAACGGCATCACCGGGCACGCCGGGACGGCGTTCGCGAACGCGCGGCGCGTCCTGGAGCTGGAGGAGCGGCTCGGGATCGCGGTCGAGCGGCGGGTCAACCGGTACACCGACGGCGTGCCGTGGCTCGTCGTCACCGCCGACTACTTCTACTCGATCATGTGGATCGCCGGGACGCTCGGCGTCCTCGGCTGGCTCTACCTGCGGCGCCCCGGCGAGTACCGGCCCGCGCGGCGCACGCTGTTCGCCACGACGCTGCTCGCCCTGCTCGGTTTCTGGCGGTTCCCGCTCGCGCCGCCGCGGCTGCTGCCCGGCTACGTCGACACCGTCGTCGCGCACGGGACGTGGGGCTCGTTCTCCGACGGCGAGCTCGCCAGCGTCTCCAACCACTTCGCGGCGATGCCGTCGATGCACTTCGGCTGGTCGCTGTGGGCGGGCCTGGTGCTGATCCGGTACGCCCGGCCGGTGTGGGTGCGCGTCCTCGGGGGGCTCTACCCGGTGGCGACGCTGCTGGTCATCATCGCCACCGCCAACCACTACGTGCTGGACGCGGTCGGCGGCGCCGCCGCGCTGCTGCTCGGCTACCTGGCCCAGCGGGCGGCCGTCGCCGCCGCCCGATCCGTCCGGAGGGCGGTGTTCCGCTCCCCCGCTGAGGGCTAGGCAGGGCGGGCCCCGCGACCGCGGAGCGGACTCGCCGCGTCCTCAGCCGGCCGTCGGGATCCAGTGGCGCAGCTTGCCCTTGCGGGTGTCCTCGTAGACGCCGCCGCACGCCTGGATGACGCGCCGGGACGGCTCGTTGCCGACGTCGCAGGTCACGAGGGCGCGGTCGATGCCGAGGGACGCCGCGACCGGCAGGGCGGCGCGCAGCATCGCCGTCGCGTGGCCGCGCCGCCGGGCGGCCGGGCGGACGTCGTAGCCGATGTGGCCGCCCCGCTCCAGCAGCCAGTCGTTCAGCTCGTGCCGGATGTCGAGCCGCCCGAGGAACTCCTCCCCCTCGACGTACCAGAGCGTCGTGCTGGGAACGAACCCCTCGGGGCGCGGCGTCTCCGGCAGCGCGTCCGCGCGCAGCGCCGCGACGTGGCGGGCGAAGACGGCGGGGTCGCGCCAGGCGTCGCCGTGGGCGCGCAGGTCGCGGCCGATGGCCGAGGCGTCGTCGGGGGCGCCCCGGCCTTCGGCGCGGAACTCGGCCATGGCGGCCAGGAACGAGGCGTGCACATCCGTCGAGGGCGGGACGAGTCTGGGCATCGCGCCATTATCGCGCGGTCCGTGCTCGGGGGGAGGGCGGGGCTCAGGGTGTGCGAGCGCAGGGCGGTCCCCGCCGGTCTGTCCACCGAGCGGACGGCGATGTTCGCCGGCGCCGCGCCGGGCGACGTCCTCCGGTCGGCGGTCAGCGCGGGCCTCGTCGGCGCGGCGCTCGCCGTCCGGCCCCGGGCTAGGGGATCAGCACGGGCTTGACGACCTCGCCCGCCAGCGCGTCCGCCTCGGCCCGGCCGATGTCGGCGAGCGGGTAGGTCGCGACGAGCCGGTCGAAGGGGAACCGGCCCTGCCGCCACAGCTCGATCAGCTTCGGGATGAACCGCTGCGGGACGGCGTCGCCCTCGATGATGCCGCGGACCGTGCGGCCCGACAGCATGAGGCCCGGGTCCAGGGTGTAGGGGCGGGCGCCGACGCCGACGAGCCCGCAGGTGCCGGTGGTGCGGAGCGCGGCGACGGCGGTCGCGACGACCTCGGGGACGGCCGTCGTGTCGAGCGCGTGCTCGAACCCCGCTCCCCCGGTGATCGCCTTGAGCTGCCGCAGCAGGTCGGGGTCGGCGCCGTTCAGGGCGTGCGTCGCGCCGAGGCCGCGGGCGAGGTCGAGGCGCGCCGGGTTGAGGTCGACGGCGGCGATGCGGGTGGCGCCCGCCAGGTGCGCGGCCATCACGGCGGCGAGGCCGACCGCGCCCGCCCCGAAGACGGCGATGCCGTCCCCGGCCCGCACGCCGAGCGAGATCAGCACCGAGCCCGCGCCCGTCTGCATGCCGCAGCCGAGCGGGCCGAGCAGCTCCAGCGGCAGGTCGTCGTCGACGGGCACGGTGTTCGCGACGGTCGCGAGGGCGTGCGTGGCGAACGACGACTGCCCGAACCAGCGGTTGTGGACGGCGCCGCCGGACGCGTCGGTGAGGCGCGGCTCGCCGTCCAGCGGCATCGCGAACATGTTGCGGGCGGCCATCTGCGCGCAGGCGCCGGGGCGGGCGTCGCGGCAGTCCGCGCACGCGCCGCAGGAGTCGAACGACAGCACCACCGGCGTCCCCGGCGCGATCGCGACGCCCGGCCCGGCCGCCTCGACGGTGCCGGCGCCCTCGTGGCCGAGCACGACGGGCTTCGGGACGCGGCCGCCGGGCGCGCGGCCGAGCAGGTCGGTGTGGCAGAACCCGGCGCCCGCGATGCGGACGACCAGCTCGCCGGGCCCGGGGTCGGCGAGGTCGAGCGGCTCGATCGCGTAGGGGCCGTCCGCGTCGCGGAGGACGGCGGCGGTGGCGCGCGTCGGCATCGCGGCTCCTTCCGGCGGCGCGCCGGGCGGCGCCCGACGAACCTAGAAGCCGAACGACGTTCGGGTCAACCCTCCGCGCCGGCGGCGGCGGGGCGCGCCTCCGCCGTCCGGTCCCTGGTGAAGTGCTCCTCGGGGACCTCGACGAACAGCCCGGCGGCGCGGATCGCGACCGGCCCGTCCGGCCCGCCGATGCGGCCCTCGCCCTCGACGTAGACCTTGCGGCCGTGCACGCCGGTGCACCAGCCGCGCAGGTGCAGCACGCCGCCGACGGGGACGGGCGCGAGGTAGTCGGTCTCCAGCCGCCCGGTGACGCAGCGCTTGCCGAGGTGCCAGGCGACCGAGCCGAGCGTCTCGTCCATCGCGGTGGCGAGCAGCCCGCCGTGGGCGAGGCCGGGAGCGCCCTGGTGCGCCTCCCGGACGGTGAACTCGGTGCGCACCTCGTGCCCGGTGACGTCGCGGTGCGCGACGCGCAGCCCGTCCGCCGCGTCGGCGCCGCAGCCGAAGCAGCCCTGGAAGTCCATCATCCGCTCGGTGGTGTGCCGCGGGTCCGGGCCGGTCGCGACCGGCGCCGCCGCCCCCTCGGGCGGCGTGGTGCGGGACGAGGCCGGGCCGGGGCGCCGGACGGAAGGGGTCGTCATCGGGTCAGTGCTCCTCACGCGCGACGAATACCGAGCAATGTTCGGTTTCTGTCCCGTCCGAGGTTACGCGGCGCCGCCCCCGGCACGCCGCGCGAACCGGAGTGGCGCCGCTCACGGCGCCGCCCCGCGCCGCGCTAGGCGACCTGGATCGAGTGGGGCCCGACGCTGACGGTGACGTCGACGTGCCCGCCGAGGGCCCTGGCGTAGGCGCGGAGCGTCTCCAGTTCCATCGCGGCGGGGTCGCCGTTCTCGATCTGCGACACGCGGGCCTGGGTGACCCCGAGAATCTGGGCGACCTCGGCCTGCGTCTTTCCGACGGCCTTGCGGAGCTCCTTCAGGTGATGCCCGGCCACGTAGGCGTCCAGCTCGGCACGCGCCTGCGCCTGCCGCTCGGGCGCCCCCAGCTCGGGATTGCGGCGGCGGGCCTCGGCCTTGACGTCCTGCCAGCGGCGTCCGGCGCTCATCGTCCGGCCTCCTTGTCCTGCGCGGCCCGGTACTCGGCGTACCGGGCTTCGGCCAGTGGGATGGCTTCGTCGTACCAGCGGGACCACTGCCCCGCTTTGTCCCCGGCTACGAGAAAGATAGCCGCACGGTCGGGATCGAAGACGAAGAGCATGCGGATCTCCGTTCGCCCCCGGCTGCCGGGCCGCAGTTCCTTGAGATTGCGCAGCCCGCTGTGCTCCAGCGTGTCGACGAGCGGCCGTCCCAGCGCAGGGCCGACCATGGCCAGCCGGTCGACGGCCTGCTCGATCAAGGCCGCGGTGCCCACGTCGGACTCGCACAGGTCGAGGAACCAGCTCTCCACCGGTTCGAGAAGAATGATGTCCCAGCCCATCGGGTCAACATAAGCTCTATCTTATGTCCTCCGTCGCGCTTTCGGCCGGAAGCGCGACGCCGGGGTCAGACCACGCAGCCGCAAGGGGAGAGGGCCAGGAGGTCGTCGCCGACCTGGGCGGCGTCCTTCACGGGGCTGCCGCACATCTGGCAGGGGCGGCCGACGACGTCGGGGGCGGGCGGGGTCCGGGTTTCGGCGGTGTTCTCCACGGGCCGCCATGCTAGGGCCGCCGCCCCGCCCCTCCCAGCCGCCGTGCCGATCTTTCCCGGACGCGGACCGGCACGTCCCCTGCCGCGCGTCCACCGTCCCGGGGTATGACTTCCGCCTCTTCCGCACGGGTCGGGTTGGTGCGCCGCGATCGGCGCTCCTACGGTTCCCTCATGACCGTTCTGTCGCTGGGGTTCCGAAGCGACCTCATGTTGCTCGGGCTCCAGGGCAGCACCGTCGAGCAGCGCGACGGCCATCTCGCCGTCCGCACGCCCGGCAACCCCGGCTTCTACTGGGGCAACTTCCTCCTGCTCGCCGGGCCGCCCGCGCCCGGGACGGTGGCCGGCTGGGTGGAGGTGTTCCGCCGGGCGTTCCCGGACGCCGCCCACGTCGCGATCGGCATCGACGGCGTCGCGGGCCTCGCCGGGCACACCGGGGAGCTGGCGGGGGCCGGGCTCGACATCGACCGCAACACCGTCATGACGGCGAGCGCGGTGCGGCCGCCGCCGCGCCCGAACGAGGACGCCGAGTTCCGCGTCCTGGCCGGCGACGCGGACTGGCGGGCCGCGCTGGAGCTGCGGGTCGCCACCCACGCGGACGCGGGCATCCCCGGCTACCGGGAGTTCGCCGAACGGCACCTGACCGCGATGCGGCGGCTCCAGGACCGCGGCCACGGCGCCTGGTTCGGCGCGTTCCAGGGCGGCCGGATGGTGTCGGGCCTCGGCGTCTTCGGCGACGGGTCGGGCACCGTCCGCTACCAGAGCGTCGACACCCACCCCGAGCACCGCAACCAGGGCCTCGCCGGGACGCTCGTCCACCTGGCGGGCCGGTACGCGCTGGAGCGGATGGCGGCGCGCACCCTGGTGATCGTCGCCGATCCCGGGTACGCGGCGATCCGCATCTACCGGTCGGTCGGGTTCACCGACAGCGAGACGCAGGTCCAGCTCCAGCGGACGCCCTCGCCGCACCACGGCACCGCCGAGGACGGCACCCTCCCCAACGGCACCGGCCGCCACTCCGCGCCCTGAGCCCGGACGCGGCGACGGGCCGCCCCCGCGAGGCGCGGGGGCGGCCCTAGGGCCGCGGCCCATCGGCGGGCTCCCGTAACGGCGTCGGGGGGGATGACGCCCTGGCGGGAGTCCCGCGTGCCGACCTTGTACCCCGCCGCGCGGCGGGAAGCCTCCTGTGGCGGGATGTGGCCAGGCGCGGGAGGGCCGCCCGAGATCGGGTAGGCCCGTTGGCTTGGGCCCGTGCCGGCCGGCCGCCGTCAGAAGGTGACGACCTGCCGGACGGCCTCGCCGGTGTGCAGCAGGTCGAAGCCCGCGTTGACGTCGTCCAGCGGCAGCCGCCCCGACAGCAGCGCGTCCACCGGCAGGACGCCCGCCCGGTACATCGCGATGAAGCGGGGGATGTCGCGGCGCGGCACGCTGGACCCGAGGTAGCTGCCGCGCAGCGTCCGCTCCTCGGCGACCAGGCTGAGCGCCGGGAGGGTCAGCGGCTCGCCGGGGGCGGGCAGGCCGACGGTGACGGTGGTGCCGCCCGGCCGCGTCGCGGCGTAGGACTGCTCCAGCACACCGACGACGCCGGTCGTGTCGATGACCTTCTCCGCGCCGCCGCCGGTCAGGTCGCGGACGGCTTCGACGGCGTCCGGCCCGCCCTCGACGGTCCGGGTGGCGCCGAGCGTGCGGGCGAGGTCGCGCTTGTGCGCGACGACGTCCACCGCGATCAGCTCGGCCGCGCCCGCGGCCTTCGCGGCGAGCAGCGCGGCGAGGCCGACGCCGCCGAGCCCGAACACCGCGACGCTGTCGCCCGGCTCGACCCGCGCGCTGTAGAGGGCGGCGCCCGCGCCGGTGAGGACGGCGCAGCCGAACAGCGCGGCGATGTCGAGCGGCAGCTCCGCGTCGATCTTCACGGCGGAGCGGGCCGACACCACCGTGTACTCGGAGAAGGCGGAGACGCCGAGGTGGTGGTGCGGGCGGGTGCCGTCGGCGGCGGTGAAGCGGCGGCCGCCGCCGAGCAGCGTCCCCGCGCCGTTGGCCTGCGCGCCGGGCGTGCAGAGCGCGGGCCGCCCGCCGGTGCAGCGCTCGCAGCTCCCGCAGGCCGGGACGAACGCGAGCACGACGCGGTCGCCGGGGGCGAACTCGGTGCCCGCGCCGGTCTCCACGACCTCGCCGGCCGCCTCGTGGCCGAGCGCCATCGGCAGCGGCCGCACCCGCGAACCGTTGATCACCGACAGGTCGGAGTGGCAGAGCCCGGCCGCGCCGATGCGGACGAGCAGCTCGCCCGGCCCCGGCGGGTCCAGCTCCAGCTCGGTCACCTCGATCGGGCGCGAGGCGGCGTAGGGGGCGGGGCGCCCCGCCTCGACGAGGACGGCGGACCGGGTGCGCATCAGGCGGTCACCAGCTTCTGCATCGCGTCCCGGACCGCGCCGGTGATCTCCACCGGGCGCCGGGTGTCGCGGCCCACGAACACGTGCACGAAGTGGCCCTCGGCGACGAGGGTGCCGTCCGAGCGGACCATGCCGATCTCCCAGCGGACGCTGGACCGGCCGAGCTTGCCGACCCGCAGCCCGACCTCGATCGTGTCGGGGAAGGAGACCTCGGCCTTGTAGACGCAGTGCGACTCCACGCACATGGCGATCGCGTCGCCGCCCAGCGGGTCGAAGCCGGCCGTCCGGATCATCCACTCGTTGATCACGGTGTCCATCAGCGCGTAGTGCACGACGTTGTTGACGTGCCCGTAGACGTCGTTGTCCTTCCAGCGCGTCGGGACGGTCTCCCAGTACAAGTAGTCGCCCTTCATGCCGCACACCCTATGTAACCGGGAACCGTCCGGTATCGGCGGTCTCGCCGGTCCCGGGGTTCCGCTTCCCGGGCGGAGGTGGTCGAATGTGCGTCGATGGCTGCACGATGCACAGACCTCCGGGAGGGGACGGCATGAGCGGACGCGCACTGGTGCTCGGCGGCGGCGGGGTCGCCGGGATCGCCTGGGAGGCGGGCCTGGTCGTCGGCCTGCGCGAGGCCGGCGCCGACCTCGCCGCCGCCGACCTGATCGTCGGGACGTCCGCGGGCTCGGTCGTCGGCGCCCACCTCGCGCAGGGCGCCGACCTCACCGCCGCCGTGGACCGCGTCGCCGAGCGGGACGCGGCCGCGCCGCCCGAGCGCGCCGCCGCCGACATGACCGCGGTGATGAACGCCTTCGCGATCCTCTTCGACGCCTCGATCGAGCCGCGCGAGGCGCGGCGCCGCGTCGGCGAGCTCGCGCTGAGCGCCCCCGGCACCGCGGCGCTCGCGCCCCGTCTCGCCGAGCTCGGCGAGACGCTGGCGTCCCCCGCGTGGCCGGACCGCGCCCTGAAGATCACCGCGGTGGACGCGGCGGACGGCGCGTTCACCGTCTGGGACCGCGACGGCGCCGCGACGCTGCCGCAGGCCGTCATGGCGAGCTGCTGCGTGCCGTGCGTCTTCCCCCCGCAGGAGATCGCCGGCCGCCGCTACGTGGACGGCGGCGTCCGGTCCGCGACGAACGCCGACCTCGCGGCGGGCGCGGACCGCGTCGTCGTCCTGGAGCCGCTCGCCCACCTCATGCCGCGCACCGGCCTGGAGCGCGAGCTCGCCGCGCTCGGCTCCGCCGAGGTCGCGGCGGTCGCGCCGGACGCGGCGTCGGTGGAGGTGTTCGGCCTGGACTTCCTCAGCCCGTCCCTCTGGCGCCCCGCCTACGCGGCGGGCCTCGCCCAGGCCGCGGCCGCCGCCCCCGAGATCCGCAAAGTCTGGAACGGCTAGCGCGGCGGCCGGCGGCGGCGGCCGGTGAGGCGGTTCAGGAAGCGGCGCAGCCCGGACTCGGCCCGGCCCCCGGTGCGGGCGCCGGCGCCCGCGCCGCGGCGGGCCGTCCGCCCCGCCGTGCCGGTGCGGGGCCCGCGCTTCGGGCGGAGGGCCAGCCGGACGCGGTCGACGATCGACATCGTTCCTCCAGCGGCGCCAAAGGGGTCATAGGTGACACTTCGCCGCGTCCCGCGCCCGTACCCGCCCGCCGCCCGCCCCCAACGTCACCGGAAGGTGAGAACGTCCAGCGCGCGCTACGCCGCCTCGGCCAGGCGGTCGAGGCGGGCCCGCTGGTCCGCGGACAGGCGGAACCGCTCGGCGGCGAGGTTCTCCTCCAGGTGCGCGATCCGGGCGGTCCCCGGGATCGGCAGGACGACCGGCGAGCGGCCGAGGAGCCAGGCGAGCGCGACCTGCGTGGGCGTGGCGCCGAGCTCGGCCGCCACGGCGGCGACCTCGGCCGTCGCGCCCGCCTCCCCGGCGACGACGGGCCGCCACGGCAGGAACGCGACGCCCGCCGCCTCGCAGGCCGCGAGCACGGGCTCGTACGCGCGGTCGAACAGGTTGTAGCGGTTCTGCACGCTCGCGATCGCGGTGACCCGGCGGGCCCGGTCGAGCTCGCCGGCGGTCACCTCCGACAGCCCGATCCGGCCGATCTTGCCCTCGTCCCGCAGGTCGCGCAGCGCCCCCACCTGGTCCTCCAGCGGCGTGCCCGGATCGATCCGGTGCAGCTGGAGCAGCTCGATCCGCTCGGCGCGCAGCCGGCGGAGCGCCCCCTCGACCTGCTCGCGCAGCGAGTCCGGCCGCCCGTCGTGCCGCCAGCCCTGCGGGCCGTCCGTCCGCACGACGCCGACCTTGGTGGTGACCAGCAGCCCGTCCGGGTAGGGGTGCAGCGCCTCGGCGAGGAGTTCCTCGTTGGCGCCCCAGCGGTACAGGAAGGCGGTGTCGATCAGGGTGACGCCCAGCTCGACGGCCCGCCTCGCCACCGCGATCGCGCCCTCCCTGGCCGGGCCGGGCTCCGTCGGCAGGCGCATGGCCCCGAACCCGAGCCGCCGCACGTTCAGGCCGCCCCCGAAATCGAACCCGGTCGAAAGCATGCGTCCCCTCTCAGATCACCGGGAAGCAACGCTAACAGCGCGAACCGCCCGGCCACGGGATGTGCGACGTTAGGAGGGTCGGTTCCAAGGGCGGCAGGGGGCGTGGGCGATGGACGGCGGGCAGGGGCCGCGCTTCGAGATCCGTTTCTGCCCCGCCGGGGACGGGACGCGGATCGCCTACGGCGCCGTCGGCACCGGCCCCCTGCTGATCCTTCCGCCCGCCTGGATCAGCCACCTGGAGCTGCTCTGGCAGGACCCGGCCGTCCGCGCGTTCCTCGTCCCGCTCGCCGCGCGCCGCACGGTCGTCCTGTACGACAAGCCCGGCTGCGGGCTGTCCGACCCGTCGCCGTCGCGCCAGACCGTGGACGCCGGCGTGCGCGCGCTGGAGGCGGTCGCGGACCATCTGCGGCAGGAGCGGTTCGACCTGCTGGGCGTCTCGACGGCCGCGGCGGTGTCGCTGGCCTTCGCCGCGCGGCGTCCCGAGCGCGTCGGGCGCCTCGCCGTCTACGGCGGCTACGCCGACGGCCGCCGCGTCGCGTCCCCGCAGGTCAGGGCGGCCGTGCTCGGCATGGTGCGCGCGCACTGGGGGCTGGGCTCGGACGTGCTGGCCGACATCTTCATGGCCGACGCCGATACCGGCGCCAAGCGCGACTTCGCGCGGTTCCAGCGGGACGCGTCCACCGCCGAGTTCGCCTGCGAGCTGCTGGAGCAGTGCTACGAGGCGAGCGTGGCGGACCTGCTGGACGCCGTGGCCGCGCCGACGCTCGTCCTGCACCGGCGCGACGACCGGGCGATCCCCTGCCGGCTCGGCCGCGACCTGGCGGCGCGGATCCCCGGCGCGCGGCTGGTGACGCTCCCGGGCCGCAGCCACTTCCCGTGGGCGGGGGACGCGGCGCCGGTCGTCCGCGCCGTCCTGGAGCACCTCGGCGAGCCGGTGCCCCCGCCGGCCGGCGACGTCCTCACGCCCCGGCAGCTCCAGGTCGCGGCGCTGGTCGCGGACGGGCTGAGCAACCGCGAGATCGCCGGGCGCCTCGGCATCGAGGAGCGCTCCGCCGAGGGCCACGTCGAGCGGATCCGGCAGCGGCTCGGCGTCCGCTCCCGCGCCCAGGTCGCCGCCTGGTGGGCCCGGCGCGACCGGTGAGGTAGCGGACTGGGGTAGTTCCCCGCCTGACAGGACGCCGCGCGCCGTCGCATCCTGCGGGGATGAACCGCGGACCGAAGGAGCGGCCATGACCGACACCAGCACGCGCGCGACGCCACCGCGGGCGCCGCGCCCGAACCCGGTGCGCGGGCGCCTGAACTCGGCGTTCTTCGCGCTCATGGGCGGCTACATCGACCGGAAGCTCGCCGCCCACAAGCGGCGGATCCTCGACGGCGCGGGCGGCGTCGTCGCCGAGATCGGCGCCGGCAACGGCCCCAACCTGCGCTACCTGCCGCCCGGCACGACCGTGCACGCCATCGAGCCGAACCCCCACTTCCACCGGCGGCTGGAGCGCGCGGCCGCCGCCCGCGGCGTCCACCTGACCGTCCACCCGGTCCCGGGCGAGGCGATCGACCTGCCCGACGCGAGTGTGGACACCGTGCTGTGCACGTGGGTGCTCTGCACCGTCGGCGACCTCGACGGGGTGCTCCGCGAGGTCCACCGGATCCTGCGGCCGGGCGGCCGGTTCGCCTTCATCGAGCACGTCGCCGCGCCGCCCGGCGCCGTCCGGCGCGTCCAGCGGCTCGTCCGGCGGCCGTGGCGGTGGGCCTTCGAGGGCTGCCGCACCGACCGGGACACCGCGGCCGCCATCCGCGCGGCCGGGTTCGCCTCGGTGGACATCACCGAGTTCCCGTTCCGCTCTACTTTCGTTCCCGTCCGGACACAGATCGCCGGCTTCGCCGTCCGCTAGGCGCCGCCCGTCAGGGGGCGTGGTGCCGCCCGACGGCGGCGAGGACCTCGCCGAGGTGGCCGCGGGCCGCGGCGGAGCGCAGGTGGTCCAGGTAGTCGCGGGACTCGACGATCTTCCCGTTCCGGACCCGCAGCACGAAGATCGCCGGGATGGCGAACGGCGCGCCGGTCTCCACCACGACCCCCTCGTACCGGAACTCGGCCACGATGACCTCGGGGTCCGCGGTCTCGTGGACGGTGATCCCCGCCGGCCGGCGGCGCAGGGTGCGCCCGCTCCCGCCGCCGGCGCCGAAGTGCGCGCGCAGCTCCGCCAGGGACCGCATGGGGGGCGTGCCCTCGGGATGGAACGGGTGGTCCACGTGGGTCTGCTCGGCGTAGAGGTCGAGCACGTCCTCCCAGCGTTCGTCGCAGACGCCGTGCACGAGCTCCAGGAAGACCTGGCGCGGGGACAGGGAGTCGGGCATGGCGCTCCTCCTCCGGGGGGCGGGGGCCACCGGCCGCAGCATAGTTCGCTGACGAGTTATTCGTCAACGAATTAAAGCTCCGGCGTCACTCGTCGCGCGCGGCGCCCTCGACCGCCTCGCGCAGGCCGTCCGGCGTGAAGCCGAGGTCGCGCAGGATCCGCGCGGTCGCGCACTCCTCGACGCGGATCAGGCCGAGCAGCGTGTGCTCGGTGTCGACCCGGTCGTGGCCGAGGTCGGCCGCCGCGCCGGACGCCTGCTCGATGACCTCCTTACCCTCCGACCGGAACGGGATGTGCCCCCGCGGCGCCTTCTTCCCCGCCGGCGGCAGCGCCTCCTCGATCGCGGCGCGGACGGCCTGCTCCGTCCCGGCCCGCGCCACGAGCAGCTCGTAGGCGAGGCCCTGCGGCTCGCCGAGCAGGCCGAGCAGGATGTGCTCGGTGCCGATGGAGTCGTGCTTGTGCGTCCGGGCGGCCTCCTGCGCGAGCACGATGACGTGCCGGTTCCGGTCGGTGAACCGCGCGAACGGGGCGGGCGCGTGGCGCTGCTGGGCGGCCTGCCGGGTCACCCCGATGGCGCCGCCGATGTCGTTCCAGGACGCGCCGGCCCGCTTGGCCTTGTTGACGTAGTGGTCGACGAGCTGGTCGCCGAGGTCGATGAGGGTCCGGTTCCTGAGCTGCGCCTCGGCGATGCGGTCGAGGTCGCTCGCCTCGGGGAGCTCCGCGTCGAGGCGGGCGATCAGGTCGGCGAGGCTGATGTTGAGTGGACTCATGTGTCAACCGTAGATTGACACCCGCCGAGCGTCAACCCCCGATTGACACCCGGCGGCTATCCGCCGGCGCCGAGAATCGCCGGATGCGCGAACCGAGGCCGTCCGACGGCGTCACCACCCTCTCCCCACTGCGCCCGGACGCCATCGCCCGAGCGTTCGAGGCGGGACCCCGATAGGGGCACGCGGGCGTCCGCCGGCGCCCGCGCGCTGTGGCAGGATCGCGGGATGCTGCGACTCACCGACTTCATCATCGACGCCCCGGACACGATGAAGCTGGCGGCCTTCTACGCCGCCGTGACGGGCCGCCCCGTCAAGGAGAGCAGCGACGCGGACTGGGCCGGCGTCCAGTTCGGCGAGATCGAGCTGGCCTTCATCCGGGTGGACGACTACCGCGCCCCGCAGTGGCCCGACGCCGAGCACCCCAAGCAGTTCCACCTGGACTTCGAGGTGGACGACATCGACGCCGAGCAGCGCCGCGTCATCGACCTCGGCGCGACGCTGCGGCAGGACTTCATCAACCCCGAGGGCTACGGCTGGCGCGTCTTCACCGACCCGATCGGCCACCCCTTCTGCCTCTGCCGCAACAAGGGCGTCACCTGGACCGAGGACGGCCCCGTCTGGTCCTGACGCGCCCGGGACCCGCCCGCCGCCGGCGCGTCCACCCCGACCCCCTAACGTTCGGCGCATGACGGAACGACGCGCGATCCTCAGCGGTTCGACCTTCGAGGAGCAGATCGGCTACGCCCGCGCCGTGGTGGACGGCGACCGGGTGCACGTGTCCGGGACGACCGGCTTCGACTACACCACCATGACGATCCCCGACGACGTCGTGGAGCAGGCCGAGCAGTGCCTCCGGAACATCGGGGCCGCGCTGGCCGAGGCGGGATGCGCCTTCGCCGACGTCGTGCGGGTGCGCTACCTGCTGCCCGACCGCGCGGACTTCGAGCCCTGCTGGCCGGTCCTGCGCCGCCGCTTCGGCGACGTCCGCCCGGCCGCCACGATGCTCGTCTGCGGCCTCGCCGACCCCCGCATGAAGATCGAGATAGAGGTCGACGCCCGCCGCCCCGGCGCATGACCTTCGCTTTCCACCCCTATGGGGAGCCGTGACTCACGGAAGCGGAACGGCACAGTAGCGATACGGTCACGGTACGCATGGATCGACGGCTCGAAGTGCAGCTATCCCGCCATGGACATCCCGGCCCCCCTGCCGAAGCCGGCCCCTTTCCGCTCGGCGAACGCCTCCGCGTCCGGCCTGACGTACAGGCAGTTGAGGAGTCGCGCGTTCCGCCGCGTCTTCCACGACGTGTACGTCGCCGCCCGCACGCCGGACTCCGTGCACCTGCGGGCGGACGCCGCCTCGCTCCTGCTCCCGCCCGAAGCCGCCTTCTGCGGACTGACGGCGGCGCGGCTGTACGGTCTCACGGTTCCGGAGCGGGACATGCGCACTCACGTTGCCGTGCCGTCCAGCGCGGCGACGTTCCCCCGCAGCAAGGATCCGCGCGTGCACCGCTACACGATCCCCGCCGACCAGATCACGGTGCACGAGGGGCGCAGGCTCGTCGGTCCCGCCCGGCTGTTCCTCGAACTGGCCGCGACGCTGCCGCGCCTGGACCTACTGGTCGCCGGCGACGAGATCCTGCGCCGCGGCCTCGCCGAGCGCGAGACCATCGCGGCCTTCCTCGCCGGGAGCCACCGCCGGCGCGGCGTGCAGCGCGCCCGCGACGCGCTGCCGCTCCTCGACGCGCGGGCCGACTCGCCGCCGGAGACCCGGCTGCGGATCCTGCTGACCGACCACGGACTGCCCCGGCCCATGGTCAACGAGGACGTCCTCAACGGCTGGGGCGTCTGGCTGGCCCGCCCCGACCTGTCCTACCCGGCCCTCAAGATCGCGATCCAGTACGAGGGGCGGCACCACCAGCAGGATCCGCAGCAGTACGCCTACGACATCGAGCGGGACGCCCGGCTCATCGACGCCGGCTGGATCGTCATCCGCGTCGACGCGGACGCCCTCTTCCGACACCCGCGCCACGTCGTCCGCCGCGTCCGCAACGCCCTCGCACAGCGCCGCCCCTGACCGCCCACGGACGTTGAGCTGCGGCGTGCCGGCCACTTTCGATCTCCCCAGAGCCCAACACGCCGCAGCTCAACCCCGGACGACCCCCGTTCACAGCCCAGCCCACCACCGCACGCCCCACCCGCCCGAGCCGGCTCGGCCGATCCCGCCCGGCCCGCCCGTCATGACCGCCTGGTCACCCTCGGTTGAGATGCGGCGTGTTGGCCACTTTCGATCTTCAAAGTGCCCAACACGCCGCATCTCAACTTTCGGCGACCAGGTGGTCATGGGCGATGGGGCGGAACGTCCGGAGTCCTGCGCCGCCAGCGAGTAGAGCCGGTCAGAGGTCGAGGACGCCGGACTTGATGCGGTCGAGCAGGGCCGTCAGCGTCTCGCGGCCGATGGTCAGATGGCCTGACTGCGGGGACGTACTGTCGCGCACGCCCACGACGTCGTGCAGGACGGCCAACTTGACGCACGTTCCGCCGGTGCCGCCCTCGCTGCGGGCGCTCTTGCGCCATGCGACGCCGCACAGGTCGGCAGGTTCCACACACGTGCCGCCACCGCCCGCGTCATCGCCACTAAAGCTGCTCTTTCGCCATACGACATCGTGCAGAACGGCAAGTTCCGCGCAGGCTCCGCCGCCGCCCGCGTCAGCATCTCCAAAGCTGCTCCTACGCAGTTCGATTACGATCACAGCTTCCCCCTGACGGCGAGGAGATGATCGAGGCTCCACTCCTCCGACCATGCCCTCGCGTCGATGTGATCGAACCGCTGGAACCCCGCCAACCGCCCGGCTCGGTCGACAAGGAGTCGACCGACTCCGCGCCCGCCCCGCCATGACCGGCTGGTCATCCAAAGTTGAGATGCGGCGTGTTGGGCACTTTCGATCTTCAAAATGCCCAACACGCCGCATCTCAACTTTCGGCGACCAGGTGGTCATGGGCGTGGCAGGGTTCGGGCGTCGTCGGCGGGGAGATGCGGTCAGAGGTCGAGGGTGCCGGACTTGATGTGGGTGAGGAGGGTCGTCAGCGTCTCGCGGCCGAGGGACAGGTGACCGGACTGGGGGGACGTGCTGTCGCGGACGCCCACGGCGTCGTGAAGGACGGCCAGTTCGACGCAGGTTCCGCCGCTGCCGCCCTCGCTGCGGGTGCTCTTTCGCCACTCGATCTCGGTCACAGGCTTCCTCTCATCTGCACGATGAAATCCCGGCTCTGGTCCTCCGACCAGGCACGCGCGGCGAGCCGCTCGAACCGCAGGAAAACAGCGGCGGCTTCGGACTGATCTTCAATGACGCGGCCGATCTCGAAGACTGTACCGGCGAAGCCCACCAGCATCCGGCTGGGCAGCTCGAACACCGAGAAGGACCCGTCGACTCCGATGTGAGGCGCACTGGCGTCCGGAATCATGCGGAAGGAGAAGGAGGTCGGCGGCGTCATGAGCTCCAAGAGCCGGTCGAGCTGCTCGGCCATGATGTCGCGGCTTCCCATGGTCCGCAAAGCGGGCTGGTCCAGCACGAGCCAGATTTGAGGATCATTGGCGAGGATCTTTCGCTGGTGCTCCATGCGCCGTTCCACCGCCGCGTCCACGTCTTCGACGTGGCCCGCCGCCCACCCCGCCTCCAGCAGGCATCGTGCGTACGCCTCGGTCTGGCAAGGGATGGGAATGAGGTTGTTCTGGAAGATCCGATGTTGCGTCGCTGTGCGATGGAAGTGCAGCAGACGCCTGTACCAGTCCGGATCCGCGCCCAGCTTGGCGTAATGCGACATGGCTGAGAACAATTTTCCCAGATCCCAGGCGTTTTCCAGGCGTTGGCAGTCCCGGTCATCCAGGGGCGCGGTTCCGGCTTCGTGCTTGGAAACTTGGCTGACCGAGCAACCCATGATCTCACCGACCTGGGTCTGCGTCAGGCCGTGCTTTTCCCGGAAAAGCCGCAGCGCGTAAGCCATGAGCGCGTAGATCGACTCGGTCGGTTCGGGGGACGGCCTGACCATGAATCCACCCTCTGCTCGAGAGACGGTTTTTCCAAATTGCAGGGCAACAGTGACAAGCGTAGTCAGGCGAGCGCACTCTGTGAGCGGAACACAGAAGTTCGCCGGGGTGTGTCGGGCGGACATAACTTCCGCACCGAAAGGGGAGCAAATGCCCGTTCTGGAAATGATCGGGAGCGGCCGGACCTACGTTGCTCTGAAGCAGCCGGCGGTCGCCACCGCGGCCGGACGGGCGCGGGAGCTCGCGGCCGAGGCCCTGGGCGCCTGGCGGGTCGGGGACGAGCGCGCGTACGAGATCCTCCTCTGCCTCTCCGAGCTGGTCGCCAACGCCGTCCTGCACGGGGCGCGCGAGCTGGCCCTCACCGTGGAGCTGCGCGGCGGGCTGATCGAGATCGCCGTGCACGACGACGCGGGCGGGCGGCCCGAGATCCGGGCGCTCGCCGACACCGCCGAAGGCGGCCGGGGCCTGCCGATCGTGGACGCCCTGGCCAAGGAATGGGGCCACCGCCCCGGCGCGCACGGCAAGGCCGTGTGGGCGCGGTTCACCGCCCACGACTGAGATCACCACTCCCTGGAGACGGAGCGATGGACGACGTTCCCCTGACCGACCGCTGGATGGTCCCCGCCGACGGCGGGCCGCCGCTCGTGCCCGTGCGGGCCGCGCTCGACATGGCGCGGGGCGCCTACGAGGAGGCCATGCGCACCTACGGCCTCATCCCTGGCACGATCACCGCCATCACCGCGCTCGCCGGCCAGGCCCTCGACGCCTTGGACGAGGACGGGTCCTGAGGCCGGGGCCGGAAGCCGGCAGCCGGACCTGGCGGCGTCGCGCTCGTCAGCGCGGTGACTCCGCTCCGCACGCCGCTGGCTGAGGGGCTGCCCGCCGGGACGTGGCCGGGGCGCGGCCGTCGCCGCCGAGGGCGCCGAGTGCCAGGGCGGCGACGATGGCGGCCGCGCCGATGAGCACGCACAGCGCGAACCCGTCCCCGATGTCGTGCCCGGCGCCGAGCAGCGGGCCGAACGCGGCGACGCCGACGGCGCCGCCGATCTGCCGGGACGTGTTGAACGCCGCCGACGCGGCCCCGTGCAGGGCGGGCTCGACGGCGGCGATCGACTGCGAGGTCATCGCGGTCACCAGCAGTCCCGAGACGAATCCCGCCGGGACGAGGGCGAGCGCGAGCGGCCAGAGCGGCGCCAGCGTCCCGGCCCAGGCCGCCGCGAGGAGCGCGGCGGCCAGCGCGACTTGAGCGACGGCGATGACGGCGCGGCGCCCGAAGCGCTGCGCGAGCGCGGCGCCGCTGAGGCCGCCGACCGGGATGAGGCCGGTCAGCGGCAGGAACAGCAGCCCGCCCGTGAGGGCGCCGAGCCCGCGGCCCTGCTGGAGCATGAGGCTCATCGCGAACAGCAGACCGTAGAAAGCGAAGTTGAACAGCGCCCCCTGCGCCGCCGTGACGGCGACCCGCCGGTCGCCGCGGACGCTCCGCGGCAGCAGCGGCGCGGGGACCGTCCGCTCGGCCCACGCGAACCCCGCCAGCCCGGCGGCCGCCAGGACGGCGGCGGAGACGACGGCGAGGCTCGCCCAGCCTCGCGCCGGCGCCTCGATGAGCGCGAAGACCAGCCCGCCGATCAGCACGGTCGCCGCGCCCATGCCCGCGACGTCGAGCCGCCGCTCGCGGCGCGCGACGGCGGGCATCGACCGCACGCTCCACAGCAGGGCGGGGACGCCGATCACGACGTTGACGGCGAACACCGCCCGCCAGTCGGCGAGCGCGACGAGCGCCCCGCCGAGCAGCGGCCCGGCGGCCATCCCGGCGCCGCCCGCGGCAGCCCACCGGCCGACGAGACGGTGCCGCGCCCGCTCGCCCGGCGCGGCCGCCGTCGCCAGCACGAGCGCGCTCGGCAGCAGCAGCGCCGAGCCCGCGCCCTGCACCAGCCGGGCGACGTCGAGCACCGCCATCGAGGGCGCGGCCGCGCAGACGGCGGAGGCCGCCGTGAAGACCGCCAGCCCGGCGACGAACGCGCGCTTGGCGCCGAGCGCGTCGGTGATCGCGCCGGCGCCGAGCATGACCGCGGCGAAGGACAGCGTGTAGGCGTTGACGGCCCATTCGAGCTCGGCGCGGGTCGCGTCCAGGTGCTCGGTGAGCTGGGCCAGGGCGAGGTTCACGATGGTGCCGTCGACGAAGACCATGAAGGCCGCGACCAGCGCGAGCGGCACGGCACCCCGACGGTGTTCGATGTTCATCGAACTACTATGGCACGAGTTCGATGAACATCGAACAGCCGGATAGGCTCGGAGCCGGCAGACCGAGGAGGAGCCATGACAGCGCACGCGCCGGCCGGAGCGCCCGCCCGCCTGGAGGTCATCGCCGTCCTGCACGCCCTCGCGGACCCGGTGCGGCTGGACCTCGTCCGGCAGCTGTGGGACGCGGACGCGGCCATCGCCTGCGGGCGGTTCGACGCGCCGGTGGCCAAGAGCACGCTCAGCCACCACTTCAAGATCCTCCGCTCGGCGGGCGTCATCGCCACCCGCCGCGAGGGCGGCCACGCCTTCAACGTCCTGCGCACCGAGGCCCTGGACGCCGCCTTCCCCGGCCTCCTCGCCGCCGTCCTCCCCGCGGCCCGCCCCTGACCGCCGCCGGCCCCGGTCGCCCGCCGATGACACCCCCGCCCGGCAGCCGCAGCGGCCGCCGGCGGCAGGAGAAGGTGGCGGGCGGCTGCTGGTTGGGGTGGCGCCGGGGGGCCGCCCGGTTCGGATGGCCGCCTTGGTGAAGATGAGGGCCGGTTCGCCGATCAATGTTGTCGCGGTGCCCATGCTCGCGGCGCCGGGGACCCGAGGCAATGGAACGATCCACTTGGGCCGCCAAGAGGAGGACTGCGGCCCCAGGGAGCGATGCACGTGCATCGGCTCATGCATCAGCTCATGCAGATGCACCAATTTTCCCTCTGCCATCTGCCGCCTGAGCTGCGCCAATAGCGACACGGCCACCGTTTTTCGCGGGATTCGTGTGCACGATTGTTCGGGAGGTAGTAGGGCACGCGCTATCGTTTTCCTGCCGGCCCGGCCCTCGGAATGCGTATGGCCATCGCAGTCCGCGGTGGCGGGTGAACCGGCCGCTCCGTCCTGCGGCCGAAAGGGAGGCGGCGCGATGGAGCACCGCCGTCCGGCAGGGGACAGGGAAGCTCGCTTCTGGCGGGTCCGCTTGGTGCTCGAACTCGTGAAGTTCGGCGCCTGGGCGGCCTTCCAGGCAGCGCGCGACCACGTGTTCTAGGACAAGGAACGGCCCCCTGCCGGGCTCTGTGCGAGAGACATGCCGGCTGGGGGCCGTTTCTATTGCGGCACGGCTTCCGCTCAAGTTACCGAGCGGTAAGCGAATGGCCGACTTTCGTACCTTACATCAATCGCGCAGGTCCCAGAGGTAATGGCGGGAGCGGGCCCCGGCCGCCTCCCTCCCCTTTCGACCGGCGCGGCCGATGTCCCGATCGGGATTCGCCTTGATCTGCGTGGGGGGGGCCGGGGGCGGCTGCGGGGGTCGGCGGGCCGCAGGAGAGCGCGGGTCAGCGGGGATGGCGGCGGGTTCCGCTGCTCTTGAAGCGGGCGAGGACCTGCTTGGCCTTCGCCTGGTTGCGCGGGTCGCGGGCCGCGGCGATGGCGCGCTCCTTGTGGCGCTGCCCCTGGGGGCTGCGCAGGTACGCCTTGGCGCGGGTGATGATCGAGGCCATGTCGTCCTCCCGGGGGTCAGGGGCCTTCGCGCAGGCCCCTACCCCCGGGAGGCGGGTCAGAACGCCTCGTCGAACGCGACGCTGCCCTCTACGCCGATCTGGTACGCCGAGACGCGCCGCTCGAAGAAGTTCGACAGCTCTTGCACGTCCTGCAGCTCCATGAACGCGAACGGGTTCGCGGTGCCGTAGCGGACCGGCATGCCGAGGCGGGCGAGGCGCTGGTCGGCGACGTACTCCAGGTAGCGGCGCATGTCGTCGGCGGACATGCCGGGCAGGCCGTCGCCGCACAGGTCGCGGGCGAAGGCGAGCTCGGCCTCGACGGCGCCCTCCATCATGCGGGTGACCTGCGCGGCCAGGTCGGCGTCGAAGAGGTCGGGCTCTTCGGCGCGGACGGTGTCCACGACGGAGAAGGCGAACTCCATGTGCATGCTCTCGTCGCGGAACACCCAGTTCGTGCCGGACGCCAGGCCGTTCAGGAGGCCGCGGGAGCGGAGCCAGTAGACGTAGGCGAAGGCGCCGTAGAAGAACAGGCCCTCGATGCAGGCAGCGAAGCAGATCAGGTTGAGCAGGAACGCGCGCCGGTCGGTGGCGGTGCGCAGCTCGTCGAGCGTGTCGATCGAGCCGATCCATTCGAAGCAGAACCCGGCCTTGGCGCGGATCGACGGGATGTGCTCGACGGCCGCGAACGCGCGGGCGCGCTCGTCCATGTCGGGCAGGTAGGTGTCGAGGAGCGTCAGGTAGAACTGGACGTGGACGGCCTCCTCGAACAGCTGCCGCGACAGGTAGAGCCGCGCCTCGGGCGCGTTGACGTGCTTGTACAGGTTCAGCACGAGGTTGTTCGCGACGATCGAGTCGCCGGTGGCGAAGAACGCGACCAGGCGGTTGACCAGGTGCAGTTCCGCCGGGGTGAGGCGGGCGAGGTCGGCCAGGTCGGAGCCGAGGTCGACCTCCTCGACGGTCCAGGTGTTGCGGATCGCGGCGCGGTAGCGCTCGTAGAAGTCGGGGTAGCGCATGGGGCGCAGGGTCAGGTCCATGCCGGGGTCGAGCAGCATGCCGTGTCCTCCGGTTCGCTCGCTCACTGGCAAGCCTCGCAGGCCTCGGGGTTCTCCAGGGAGCACGTGACGGCGTCGACGGGGGCGACGGTGGTCTGCGCGATGCGCGTGGCGGGGCGCGAGCGCAGGTAGTAGGTGGTCTTCAGGCCGCTGCGCCAGGCGTAGGCGTACATCGACGAGAGCTTGCCGATGGTCGGCGTCTCCATGAACAGGTTCAGCGAGTGGCCCTGGTCGATGTAGGGGGTGCGGCCGGCGGCCATGTCGATGAGGGCCTTCTGCGGCAGCTCCCACGCCGTCAGGTACAGGTCGCGGAGGCCGCGCGGCAGGTCGGCGAGGCCCTGGACGGAGCCGTTCGCGCGCTTGATCGCCTCGCGGACGGGTGCGGTCCACCGGCCCAGGCGCTTGAGGTCGGCGACGAGGTAGCCGTTGATCTGGAGGAACTCCCCCGACAGCGTCTCGCGCTTGAACAGGTTCGACACCTGCGGCTCGATGCACTCGTAGCAGCCCGCGATGGACGCGATCGTGGCGGTCGGCGCGATCGCGACGAGCAGCGAGTTGCGGAGGCCGGTGCGGGCGACGCGGGCGCGCAGCGCCTCCCACTCGCCGGCGAGGACGGGCGCCGCGTCCGGGAAGTGGTCGGGGTGGAGCTGCCCGCGGGCGGTGCGGGTGGCGGCGTAGGCGGGCAGGGTGCCGAGTTCCTCGGCGAGGTCGGCGGACGCCTGGTAGGCGGCGAGGGCGACCTCCTCGGCGATGCGCGTGGACAGCGCCCGCGCCTCGTCGGAGGCGAACGGCAGCCGCAGCTTGAAGAACACGTCGGCGAGGCCCATGGTGCCGAGCCCGACGGGCCGCCACTTGCGGTTGGCGCTCTCCGCCTCGGGCGTCGGGTAGAAGCCGCGGTCGATGGTGCGGTCCAGGAACCGGACGGCGGTGCGGACGGTGCGGCGGAGCCGCGCCCAGTCGACGCCGTCCGGGCCGACGTGCGCGGCGAGGTTGACCGAGCCGAGGTTGCAGACGGCGGTCTCGCCGTCGGCGGTGACCTCCAGGATCTCGGTGCACAGGTTCGACAGGTGGACGACGTTGCCGGGCTCGGCGGTCTGGTTGCAGGCCCGGTTGGCGGCGTCCTTGAAGGTCATCCATCCGTTGCCGGTCTCGGCGAGGGTCCGCATCATCCGCCCGTAGAGGCGGCGGGCGGGGACCTGCCGGACGTACCGGCCGGCGGCCTCGGCGGCCCGGTAGGCGGCGTCGAACTCCTCCCCCCACAGGTCGGCGAGCTCGGGGACCTCCTTGGGGTCGAACAGCGACCAGGTCGCGTCGGCCTCGACGCGGCGCATGAACTCGTCGGGGATCCAGTTGGCGAGGTTCAGGTTGTGGGTGCGGCGGGCGTCCTCGCCGGTGTTGTCGCGCAGCTCCAGGAACTCCTCGACGTCGGCGTGCCAGGGCTCCAGGTAGACGCAGGCGGCGCCCTTGCGGCGGCCGCCCTGGTTGACGGCGGCGACCGAGGAGTCCAGCGTCCGGAGCCAGGGGACGACGCCGTTGGAGTGGCCGTTGGTGCCGCGGATCAGCGAGCCGCGCGAGCGGACCTTCGTCCAGGAGATGCCGATGCCGCCCGCGTACTTCGACAGCCGGGCGACCTGCCCGTACCGCTCGTAGATCGACTCCAGCTCGTCGCGGGGCGAGTCGAGCAGGAAGCAGGAGGACAGCTGCGGGCGGCGCGCGGCGGAGTTGAACAGCGTCGGCGACGACGGCAGGTACGACAGCGTGGACAGCAGCGCGTACAGCTCGGCGGCGTCCTCGACGGTGTCGGACAGGCCGACGGCGACGCGCAGGAAGAAGTACTGCGGGCGCTCCAGGACGTTGCGGGTGACGGGGTGCCGCAGCAGGTACCGGTCGTAGACGGTACGGAGGCCGAAGTACTCGAAGCGGTCGTCGGCGCCGTCGTCGACCAGCGCGTCCAGCGCGGCGGCGTTCGCGGCGACGAACGCGGCGGCGTCGTCGGCGAGGAGGCCCTGCGCGTGCGCGGCGGCGACGGACGCGGAGAAGCGGGTGACGCCCTCGCGCGCGGCCTCGTCCGCGATGTGCGCGCCGAGGAGCCGCGCGGCGGCCCGCGAGTAGGCGGGCTCGACGGCGACGAGCGCGGCGGCCTCGCCGATCGCCAGCTCGCGCAGCCCGGCGGCGTCCACGGCGCCCCCGGCGCGGACGGCGGCCAGCACCCGGGCCGGGTCGGCGCCCGGCAGGCCGGCGCAGGCGCGCTCGACCTCGGCGGCGAGCCCCGCCGGCGCGATCAGTTCCTGTGTCACGTGCTCTTCTCCCCTCGCGAGCCCCCCGCCGAGCGCGCGAAACGGGAGCGCGGGCACGCCGCGCACCGTCCCGGCCCTCCCACGGGGCTGGACGTCCAGACGTGCGGGCAGGTCTTCGGACTCACGGGCGCCGAGCTCTCCGCCTACTGGCCGTCGCTTCCCAGCCCCGTCCGGGGCCAGTGCTCATGACGGCGGTCGTTCCCGTTCACCGCTGCGGGGCAGTCCCGGATTCCCACCGGGTTCCCTCTTGCGACGCCCCTCGCGGGGCGAACCAGCACGAGGCAAGACCCTACATGTAGTCCGGCCCGCGGGCGCAATCCCTAGATGTAGGGCGCGTCACGCCGTAGGGGCGGGGTAGGGGTGGAGTCCGGCGGGGACCGGTGGGACGATGTCCCCGACATGTCCCCGCAGCCCCCGCGCCCCGTCTCCCGAGCCGGCCGGGCGGTGGTGTTCGCCGCCGTCTGCGTCGTCCTCGCGACGCTCGGCCACGCCCTGGCGTCCCCGGACGCCGTGCCGGCGTGGGCCGTGCTCGCCGGGTTCGGCGGGACGCTGCTGGTGGCGGGGACGCTCGCCGGGCACGAGCGGTCGCTCGGCACCATCCTCGGCGGGCTGCTCGGCGGCCAGTTCGCGCTGCACAGCCTCTACACGAGCGCGAGCGCCCCGGCCGAGCTGATGGCGCACCACCCGGCGGACGCGCCCGCCGCGCACCACGGGTCCGGGCTCGCCATGACGCTCGCGCACGTCGCCGCCGCCGCCGTGTCGGCGTGGTGGCTGCGGCGCGGCGAGCGGGCCGCCTGGTCGCTGGCCCGGCGGATCGCCGCGCGCCCGCTGCGGCTGCTCGTCGCCGCCGAACCCCCCGCGCCGCCCGCCCGTACTCCGGTCGTGCCGGGCGCGGACGTTCCCCGCCCGGTGCGCCGGGCGCTGCGGCACCTGGTCGTGCGGCGGGGGCCGCCGGCTCCTTCGAGGGCGCTCGCCTGAGCGCCGAAGCACCACCGGACGCCGACCACCGGCGCTCCGGCCCTTCCGGCACGCCTCGAACGGAGCAACACCCATGTCCGCACGCCGCATCACCACGCGCCGGTCCACCACGGTCGCCGCGCTCACCGCCGCCACCGTCCTCGGGCTCGCGCCCGCCGCGCTCGCGCACGTCACCGTCAACCCCGGCACGGCCGAGCAGGGCGGCTTCACCAAGGTGTCGTTCCGCGTCCCGAACGAGCGGGACGACGCCGGCACCACCAAGCTCGTCGTGAACCTGCCCGCCGACCACCCGATCGCGTTCGTGTCGGTGCGGCCGGTGCCCGGCTGGACGGTGCAGGTCACCAAGTCCAAGCTGAAGAAGCCGGTGCAGGCCGAGGGCAGCGAGCTCACCGAGGCCGTCACGCGGATCACCTGGTCCGGCGGGAGGATCGACCCCGGCCAGTTCCAGGAGTTCGACGTCTCGCTCGGCCCGCTGCCGACCGACGTCAAGGAGATCGCCTTCCCCGCCGAGCAGACCTACAGCGGCGGCGAGGTCGTGAAGTGGAACGAGGCGCAGGCGCCCGGCCAGGAGGAGCCCGAGCACCCCGCGCCCGTCCTCGCCCTCACCCCGAAGGGGACCGGCGACGCCGAGCCCGCCGTGCTCACCGCCACCAAGGACGGCGGCGGCGGCAAGGCCGACGATGGGACGGCGCGGCTGCTCGGCGGCCTCGGCATCGCCGCCGGCGTCGTCGGGATCGGCGTCGGCGCGTTCGGCCTGAGCCGCGCCCGGAGCGCGCGGAGCGGGTCGTGAGGCGAGCGGCCGCCGTCGCCGTCCTCGCCGGGGCGGCGGCGCTGCTGCCCGCCGCGCCCGCGTCGGCGCACACCACGCTGAAGTCGGCCGACCCGGCGGCCGGGGCGGCGGTGGCGCCCCCCGCGAAGATCACGCTGACCTACGCCGACCCGGTGATGCTGCCGCAGGTCGTGCTGCTGGACGCGGGCGGCACCCGGCTGTCGTCGGCGGGCGCCGCGCACGCGGTCGACAACGTCGTCACCGTCCCGATCACCGGGACGCTGCCGAACGGCGCCTACAAGGTCGGCTGGCGGGTCGTCGCGACCGACGGGCACCCCGTCACCGGGACGTACCCGTTCACCGTGACGGGCTCCACCGGCACCGCCGCGCCCGCCGCGGCGGCGCCGTCCCCGGCCGCGCGGGCGGACTCGGGGTCGGGCTCGGCGGGCTGGCTGTGGATCGGCCTCGGCGCCGCCGCGGTCGCGGCGGTCGCGGGCGGCGCCGCCGCGCTGCGGCGCCGGCGGGCCGCCTGAGCGCCGGGCCCGGCGCCCGCCGCGCGGAGGCGGGCGCCGGGCCCGGTCAGGACGTCTTCGGGATCGGCAGCGTCTTGGCGTCGCCGAACGGCCAGACGACCACGAAGGCGCGGCCGATGACGTTCTTCTCGGGGATCGTGCCGCCGTCCGGGCCGTCCTGGTGGGAGCGCGAGTCGGCCGAGTCGGCGCGGTGGTCGCCCATCACCCACAGGCGGCCGGGCGGGACGGTGATGTCGAACTTGGTGTCCGACGGCGTGTTGCCCGGGTACAGGTAGGACGTCTCCTTCAGCGGCGTGCCGTTGACGACGATCGGGGCGCCGTCGCCCGCGCACGTCACGTGGTCGCCGGGGACGCCGATGACGCGCTTGATGTAGTCCTTCTCGCCGTTGGCGACGCCGAACCAGCCGCCGACGGTGTGCAGCGCCTTGGACACGGGGTTGCCGTAGTGCTGCGGCACCTCCACGCCCCACGACTCGGGGCCGCGGAACACGATGACGTCGCCGCGCTCGATGTCCCGGGTGTGGTAGACGATCTTGTTGACCAGCACCCGGTCGCCGACCATGAGGGTGTTCTGCATCGACTCCGAGGGGATGTAGAACGCCTGCACGGCGAACGCCTTGATCAGCAGCGCCAGCGCCAGCGCGATGAAGATCAGGACCGGCAGCTCCTGCCAGAACGGCCGCTTCCTCTTCGGCTCGGCCGCCTCCTCCGGCTCCGCCGCGGCGCCGTCCGCCGCGCCGTCGCGGGCGCCGTCGTCCCCCGCCGGCCCGTCCGGCTCGCCGGCCGTCGCGACCTCCCGGTCCTCACTCGTCATGTAGGTCCCTTCGCAAGACCGAGTCCGCCGCCGCGCGGGGGTTCGCCCCGCACTGAACGCCTCCAGTATCGACCCCGGTTCCCGATTCCCGGACCCCGGACCGGTCAGACGGTATCGGGGACGCCGGACCCGCGCGATCGGACCGCGAGGACGACATCTGTCGCAGCTCGCCGCGCCCCGTCGCGCCGCCCCTTCGTCCCTGGCGCACAACCCGCCGGGGCGTTCTTGCGCGCCGGGAGGCTAGCGGCCGCGCGGGCGGGGGGTCCATCGTTCTCCGCAAGCGCCTGGAGGAGATCGTGATGAGTCCCTGGAAGCCCGCCGCCGTCCTCGGCGGAGCCGCGCTCGCCCTCGCCGCGGCCGTCGCGCCCGTGCGGGCGGCCCCGCAGGCCGCGGCGGACCGCACCGAGACGCCCGTCGCGTCCACGTCGCCGGTGACCTCGGTCGCCGAGACGGCGGTGCGGCTCCGGGTGCCGCTGCCGGCGTCCGCCGGAGCGCACCCGGCGGCCTGCGACTACCTGTCCTACCTGCGGTTCCGGTCCAAGGACGGGCCGGCGGCCTCGGCCGACGCGGACCGGATCCTCGTCGCGCAGCCCGGCATCCTGGAAGGCGCGGGCGCCTTCGACAGCGTCGCGCGCAACACCGTCGCGAAAGCGGCGGCGGCCGGGAGTCACATCGAGTTCTGGGCGCTGGACCGGCGCTCGAACTGCCTGGAGGACAACAGCGGCGTCCTCGCGGGCCTCGCCGCCAAGGACACCCACGTCGCGGTCGACTACTACTACCGGCAGCGCGAGGTGGACGGGCACAGGTTCGCCGGGTTCCAGTCCAACGACCAGGTGAAGTGGCTGCAGAACGTCGGGCTGGAGCAGACCGTCCGCGACCAGTACGACCTGCTCGCCGCCGAGCTGCCGAACCAGCCGCTCCGCAAGCGGAAGGTGCGGTGCGGCGGGCACTCCCTCGGCGGCATCATCACCGGCTACTTCGCCGACTGGGACTTCGACGGGAACCCCGCCACCACCGCCGACGCCGGCTACAACCAGTGCGGCGGCTACTTCGCGCTCGACACCCGCGTCCAGACCGACCCGTTCGGGCAGGTCCCGACCGACCTCGTGCCCGCCATCAAGTTCGGCGCGGACGCGGTGCGGACCGGCCTGGACACGGGGATCGTGCCGCGGACGCTGTCGGCGCCCGCCCTCATCAACACCGAGACGATGACGCTGCTGTCGATCGCGGGCCTCGCCGCGCGCCTGTCCCCCGGCGGCCTGTCCGACCTCGCCAGCTACGTCCCGTCGAGCTTCAACACCGACACGACCTACCGGTTCCTGTTCTCCAAGGACCTCGCGACGTTCGCCAAGGGCAGCCCGCGCGTGCAGGACTTCAAGTTCACCAACGCCGCCGCGCTCGGCGGCCTGATGGACGACGACTCCGAGCCGCTCGCGTTCATCCAGGCCAGCGTCGGGTTCTTCGACGGCGGCAGGATCGTCGACAAGGACTTCCCCGTCCCGAACGACCTCGCGCAGGCCGGCCTCGGGGTGTTCCGCAACCTGCTCGGCACCGAGCAGAAGGCCATCCCCGACGAGCCGAACGGCCCCCTCTACGGATGGCGGAACTACGACGACGTCGCGGGCCTGCCCTACGTCTCCAAGAGCGGCAAGCCGTTCACCACGCCCGCCAAGGAGGTCACCGACATCGGCGAGCTGGCGCGCAGCCTGTCGGAGCACCCGCTGGACTTCACCGAGGACTACTTCCCGACCAGGATCGTCACCGACATCGCGCTGGCGTCCGCGCCGGGCGTCGCGGACGGCGCCGTCCACACCGGCGGCGTCGCCGCGAACCCGACGCTGAACCTGGAGGCGGGCGACGGCGTGAGCCTGACGAGCGGCACGCGGCCCGGCGACGTCGTCGCGGCCGGCTACCAGCACCTGGACGTCCTCACCGCGTCCGCCGTCCAGAACGACGGGAAGCCGGAGCCGATCTCGGCGGCGCTCGCCGCCTGGGCGGCCCGCTGACCGCTCAGTCCCGCAGGGTGCGGGCGCCGAGCAGCGGCCAGGCGAGCGCGAGGGCGAGGACGGCCGCGGCGAACACCGTCACGGCGGCGGGCAGGCCGGCCGCGTCGCCGAGGTAGCCGGTGGCGACGGGCAGCGTCCCGGCGGGCAGGTAGCCGCCGATGTTCAGGGCGGCGTTGGCCTCGGCGAGGCGGGCGGCCGGGACGTGCGCGTTCAGCAGCGACAGCCCGCCGAGCTGGCCGAGGCCCTGCCCCGCGCCCGCGAGGAGCCCGGCGGCGAGCAGCGCGGTCACCGACCGCAGCCCGACGGCGGCGAGCAGCGCGAGCATCGCCGCGGACGTGGCCGCGGCGCCGAGCAGCAGGACGGTGCGGGCGGCGCGGCCGCGCACCGCGAACTGGACGGCGGTCGCCGTCCCGAAGGTCGCGAAGGCGATGCCGCCCGCCAGCAGGCGGTCGGCGGAGCCGAGCAGGTCGGCGAGCAGCGACGGCATGAGCGACAGCACGAACGAGGTCGCGGTGATGCCGGGCCCGAACACGCCGATGCCGGCGGCGAGGCGCCCGCGGTTCCCGGCGGGGACGCGCGGGACGCGGATCCAGGAGCCCGTCCCGCCGTGCCCGGGGCGGGCGGGCAGGCGCAGCACGACGGCGACGGCGGAGGCGAGCAGCGCCAGCTCCAGCCAGAACACGCGCTCGCCGAGCAGCCCGGCGAGCAGCGGCCCGGTGCCGGCGCCGAGCACCATCGCCGCCGACGCCGCGAGCGCCGCGCGCCGCTCGCGGCCGGGCGCGGCGGCGTCGGTGACGGCCGCCATGCCCGCCGAGACGGCCGCGCCGACGGCGGCGCCCGACAGCAGCCGGGCCGCGATCAGCGCGGCGACCGACGGCGCCGTCCCGAACAGCGCGGCGGCGATGAGGGCGAGGCCGAGCGCGGGCAGCAGGACGCGGCGGCGGCCGAGCCGGTCGGCGGCGACGCCCGCGACGAGCAGGGACGCGACGAGCGCGGCGATGTAGGCGGCGAAGACCAGCGTCATCGTCCCGGCGGACAGCCCCATCCGGGCGCGCCAGGCCGGGTAGAGCGGCGTCGCGGCGTTCGACAGCGTGAAGACGGCGGTGACGGGCCAGGCGGCGGCCCAGACGAGGGCCGGATGGGGGGCGGGGGCCTTGCGCAGCATGGGCGCTCCAGTTCGAGCAGAGTCGTACTTGTACGAACGGAGTCGAACATAACAGCAGTTCGAGAAAACTCGTACCATGGGGCGCATGACGACCTGGCCCGCCCCGCTCCCCGTCCCGCCGGACGCGCCCGCCCCGCTGCCCGAGCCGGCCCGCGCCGAGCTGCGCCTGGAGACCGTCCTCGGCGCGCTGAGCGACCCGCTGCGGCTGACGATCGTGCAGCGCCTGCTGCTCGGCGCGCAGGAGTACGACCACACCTGCGGCTGGTTCGGGTTCGACCGGCCGAAGTCCTCGCTCACCCACCACTTCAAGGCGCTGCGCGCCGCCGGCCTGATCCGGCAGCGCCAGTACGGCCTGGAGCGGCGCAGCCACGTCCGGGTGGACGACCTGGAGGCGCGCTTCCCCGGCCTGCTCGCCCTCGTCGCCGCCTGGACGCCCTGACCGCGCCGCCCACCCCCGTCCGGGGGTGGCGTGGGTCACAGCGGCTCCCGAAGATCGGCGTAGCAGTGCCGAGGAGAGGAGGAGGCGCATGCCGGGAGTCGAGTTCCGGGCGGCCCGGGATCTGCTGCTCGCCCACCGGGAGGACCTCGCGGGGGCGCGGGAGGAGTTCCGCTGGCCGGTGCTCACCGGGTTCAACTGGGCGCTGGACTGGTTCGACGCGATCGCGCGCGGCAACGACCGGCCCGCGCTGTGGATCGTCGAGGAGGACGGGAGCGAGGCGCGGTACTCCTTCGCCGACCTGTCCCGCCGGTCCGCGCAGGTCGCCAACCGGCTGCGGGCGGCGGGGGTCCGGCGGGGAGACCGGATCGTCGTCATGCTCGGCAACCGGGTCGAGCTGTGGGAGACGCTGCTCGCCGCGATGAAGCTCGGCGCCGTCGTCATCCCCTGCACGCCGCTGCTCGGCGAGGCCGACCTGCGCGACCGCCTCGACCGCGGCGGCGCCGGGCACGTCATCGCCGAGTCGGGCGCGGCCGCCAAGTTCGCCGCCATCCCCGGCGACTACACGCGCGTCGCCGTCGGCGAGCCCGTCGACGGCTGGCTGCGCCACGACGACGCCTACGGCGAGGACACCGAGTTCACCCACTACGGGGTGACGCTCGCGACCGACCCGCTGCTGCTCTACTTCACCTCCGGGACGACCGCGCGGCCGAAGCTCGTCGAGCACACCCACGCGTCCTACCCGGTCGGGCACCTGTCCACGATGTACTGGCTCGGCCTGCGGCCCGGCGACGTGCACCTGAACATCTCCTCGCCCGGCTGGGCCAAGCACGCGTGGAGCAACGTGTTCGCGCCGTGGAACGCCGAGGCGTGCGTGTTCGTGCACAACTACACGCGGTTCGACGCCGCGCGGCTGCTCGGCGAGATGGAGCGGTGCGGCGTCACGAGCTTCTGCGCGCCGCCGACGGTGTGGCGGATGCTGATCCAGGCCGACCTCGGCGCGCTGCGCACCCCGCCGCGCGAGGTCGTCGCGGCGGGCGAGCCGCTGAACCCCGAGGTGATCGAGCGGGTCCGGGAGGCGTGGGGCGTCACCGTCCGGGACGGCTTCGGGCAGACCGAGACGACCGTGCAGATCGCCAACACCCCCGGGCAGCCGGTGAAGCCCGGCTCGATGGGCCGGGCGGTGCCCGGCTACACCATCGCGCTGCTCGACCCGGTCACCGGGCGGCCCGGCGACGAGGGCGAGATCGCGATCGACCTGCGGGAGCGGCCGCTCGGCCTCATGACCGGCTACCACGGCGACCCCGAGCGGACCGCCGAGGCGACCGCGGGCGGCTACTACCGCACCGGCGACATCGGGTCGCGCGACGCCGCCGGCTACATCACCTACGTCGGCCGCGCCGACGACGTGTTCAAGGCGTCCGACTACAAGATCTCGCCGTTCGAGCTGGAGAGCGTGCTGATCGAGCACCCGGCGGTCGCCGAGGCCGCCGTCGTGCCGTCGCCGGACCCGGTGCGGCTCGCGGTGCCGAAGGCGTACGTGACGCTCGCGGCGGGCTGGGCGCCGGACGCCGCCACCGCCGCGTCGATCTTCGCGCACAGCCGGGCGGAGCTGTCGGCCTACAAGCGGGTCCGGCTGCTGGAGTTCGGCGAGCTGCCGAAGACCGTCTCGGGCAAGATCCGCCGCGTCGAGCTGCGGGCGGCCGAGGTGGACAAGCACCCGCACGAGGAGGCCCGGCCGGAGGGCGAGTTCAGGGAAGGAGAGCTGCTGTGAGCCTGTCGTACGCCTCCGGCACCTCGGCGGTGCCGCTGCTCGGGGAGACGATCGGCGCGAACCTGGACCGGACGGTCGCGGCGTTCCCCGACCGGGACGCGCTCGTGGAGTGCGAGACGGGCCGCCGCTGGAGCTACGCGCAGCTCGCCGCCGACGTGGACGCCGTCGCGCTCGGCCTGCTCGCGCGCGGCGTCGCCAAGGGCGACCGGGTCGGGATCTGGGCGCCGAACCGCGCCGAGTGGTTCCTCGTCCAGTACGCCACCGCCAAGATCGGCGCGATCCTCGTCACGATCAACCCCGCCTACCGGGTGCACGAGCTGGAGTTCGTGCTGAACCAGGCGGGCGTCCGCACGCTCGTCGCCGCGCCGTCGTTCAAGACCTCCGACTACGCCGCGATGATCGAGCAGGTGCGGGGCCGCTGCCCCGCGCTGGACGACGTCGTGCTGCTCGGCGAGGAGTCCTGGGACGCGCTGGTCGACGACGGCCGCGCCGGCGACCCGGCGGCGCTCGCCGCGGCGGGCGCCGCGCTCGGCGCCGACGACCCGATCAACATCCAGTACACGAGCGGCACGACGGGCTTCCCGAAGGGCGCCACGCTCTCCCACCACAACATCCTGAACAACGGCTTCTTCGTCGGCGAGACCTGCGGCTACGACGCCGAGGACCGGATCTGCGTCCCGGTGCCCTTCTACCACTGCTTCGGCATGGTGATGGGCAACCTCGCGGCGACCAGCCACGGCGCGTGCGTCGTCGTCCCCGCGCCCGGGTTCGACGCGGCGGCGACGCTCGCCGCCGCCGAGGCCGAGGCGTGCACCTCGCTGTACGGGGTGCCGACGATGTTCATCGCGATGCTGAACGACCCCTCGTTCGGCGACCGCGACCTGTCCGCGCTGCGCACCGGGATCATGGCCGGGTCGCCGTGCCCGGTCGAGGTGATGAAGCAGGTCATCGAGCGGATGGGGATGGCCGAGGTGACGATCTGCTACGGCATGACCGAGACGTCCCCGGTGTCCACCCAGACCCGCGCGGGCGACTCGCTGGACCGGCGCGTGTCGACCGTCGGGACGGTTCACCCGCACCTGGAGGTGAAGGTCGTCGACCCGGCGACGGGGGCGGCCGTCCCGCGCGGCGAGCCCGGCGAGCTCTGCACCCGCGGCTACTCGGTGATGCTCGGCTACTGGGACGAGCCGGCGAAGACGGCCGAGGTGATCGACGCGGCCCGCTGGATGCACACCGGCGACCTGGCGGTCATGGACGCCGACGGGTACGTCTCGATCACCGGGCGGATCAAGGACATGGTGATCCGGGGCGGCGAGAACGTCTACCCGCGCGAGGTCGAGGAGTTCCTCCACACCCACCCCGACGTCGTGGACGCGCAGGTCATCGGCGTCCCGGACGCCGTGTACGGGGAGGAGCTGATGGCGTGGGTGCGGCTGCGCGACGGCGCCGAGCCGCTCACCGCCGACGCGGTGCGCGCGTTCTGCCGGGACCGCCTCGCGCACTACAAGATCCCCAGGTACGTGCACCTGGTGGACGCGTTCCCGATGACGGTCACCGGCAAGGTCCGCAAGGTGCAGATGCGGGCCGAGGCGGTGGAGCTCCTCGGGCTCGGCGACGGGCCGGGCGGGTCCGGAACGGGGGCGGCGCCCGCCTCCGGGTGACCGGCGTCACGATTTCGGGCATGCTGGCGGCATGGGCGACGTCACGGCCGACGACTCCGCCGCGGTCCGCGCCTCGGTGCTGCGGCTCCGGCGCACCACGGGGCTGCCCATGGTGTTCGGCGGGGCCCTGTCGGGCCCGGACCGGCTCCGCATCACCGAGCTCGTCGGCGGCCGGGCCGGCTCCCTGGACGGCCTCGTCGTGCGGGCCGGCAACGGGCTCGGCGGCAAGGCGATGGCGCTCGGCCGGCCCGTCTGGGTGAGCGACTACCCGCGCTCGGCCGCCATCAGCCACGACTACGACGGGCCGGTCGGCCGCGAGGGGCTGCTGTCGATCGTGGCGGTGCCGGTCGTCGTCCGGCACCGGCTGCGCGGCGTGCTGTACGGGGCGCTGCGCGAGCCGCTCGGCCTCGCCGACCGCGTCGTCGGCGCCGTCGTCGGCGCGGGCCGCGACCTGGAGCAGGACCTCGCCGTCCGCGACGAGGCGCGCCGCCTCGCCGCCGCGGCCCCGCCGGCGCCCGCGCCGGGCGCGGCCGCCTGGGAGCAGGTGCGGGCCGTGCACGCCGAGCTGCGCGACCTCGCCGAGCGGATCGACGACCCGCAGGTGCGGGCGCGGATCCTGGAGGCGTCGTCGCGGCTCGCCGCCGCCGGGCAGGGCGGGCCGGACGGGCGCCCGGCGGGGCCCGCGCTGTCGCCGCGCGAGGTGGACGTCCTGTCGCAGGTCGCGCTCGGCTGCACCAACGCCGAGGCCGCGCAGCGCCTCGGGCTGCTGCCGGAGACGGTGAAGAGCTACCTGCGGTCGGCGATGCGCAAGCTCGACGGCCACACCCGGCTGGAGGCCGTCACCGCGGCCCGCCGGGCCGGCCTGCTGCCCTGAGAGCCAGAGCGGCGGGCCGTGCGGCGCGCCCCCGCAGCCGCGCCGCCCGCGCCCGGCCTTCGGCGAACAACGCTGTACATGGTAACGCGGGCCCGGCGATTGGTACGTTGGATCGGTGGAACCCCCCGGCTACACGACCCTGCCGCGGGGACGACATCGGCTGACCCGCGAGCAGGTCGCCGCGTCCCAGCGCGACCGCCTGCTGCACGGCATGATCGAGGTCGTCGCGGACCAGGGCTACGCGCGCAGCTCGGTCGCCGACGTGCTGAAGCGCGCCCGCGTCTCGCGGGAGACCTTCTACGAGCACTTCACCGACAAGCGGCACTGCTTCCTGGACGCCTACCAGCGCGCCGCCGGGGAGATGGTCGCGGTGGTCGCCGCCGCGGTCGAGGACGCCGCCGGCGGCACCCCCCTGGAGCGGTTCTCCGCCGGGCTCACCGCCTACCTGGCGGGCCTCGCCCGGGACGGCGCGCGGGCCCGGGTGTTCCTGCTGGAGATCTACGCGGCGGGCCCGGAGGCGGCGCTGGAACGGTACGCGGTGCAGCGCCGGTTCATCGGCATCATCACGACGCTGCTGCTGTCGGATCCGCGCTGGCGGCGGCTGCCCGACCCCGAGTTCGCCTGCCGGATGGTCGTCGGCGGCATCGCCGGGCTCGTCAGCGGCAAGGTCGCCGACCACCGCACCGACGAGCTGCCGGAGCTGCACGGCCCGATCGTCGAGCACGTGCGGGCGCTGCTCGACGCCGCGCCCGTTCCCCCCGCCGTCCCCGACGAGAGGACCCCTGAGTGAGCGACGCGACCGGCCCGGCGGGCAAGCTGGAGATCCGCACCGACGGCGCCCCGGCGCCCGCGTGGGCGTTCTCCCAGGGGGTCCGCAAGGGCCCGCTGCTCCAGGTGTCGGGGCAGGGCCCGCAGGACCCGTTCACCGGCGAGTTCGTCGCGCCCGGCGACGTCGGCGGGCAGACCGCGCGGACCCTCGCCAACGTCAAGGCGGTCCTGCTCGCGGGCGGCGCGACCGTCGAGGACGTCCTGATGTTCCGCGTCTACCTCACCGACCGGGCGCACTTCGCCGAGATGAACGATGCGTATACGGCGTTCGTCGAGGAGAACTGCCCGAGCGGCGTGCTGCCCTGCCGCACCACCGTGTTCGTCGGGCTCCCGCACGCGTCCATGCTGGTGGAGGTGGACGCCCTCGCCGCCGTCGGCTGACACCGCCCCATATCGGGCGGACCGCCGCACGCCCGGCGGGCCGACCGATGATCGCCAACGGCTCCCGCGGGGACGTCTTCTCCCACTAACGTGGACTTATGGGGGTAAGTGAACCGACCGGCCCGGACCGGCGCACGGCACTGGCGCTGCTCGGCGTCGCGGGGCTCGCAGGGCTCGCGGCGCTCGGCGCCGACACCGTCGTCCCGTCCGAGGGCCGGGCCGCCGCCTGGCGCCGGCCGGCGCCGCGGGCGCGCGCCGCCGTCAACCCGGCCGGGCCCACCGCCCCGGCCGCGCCTCCCTCGCCGACCCCGCCACCGCCGCCGCCCCCGCCGGAGCCGCGGATGGCGGCCTGGTCGCCGCGGGCGCCGCTCACCAGCACCGCGCACCCCGTCCGCTACCTGCACGAGCTGACGCCCCCGCCGCCGCCGAAGTCGATCGCGCTGACCATCGACGACGGGCCGAGCCCGCTGTGGACGCCGCGCGTCCTCGACCTGCTGGACGAGCACGGCGTCAAGGCGACGTTCTTCATCATCGGCGAGCAGGTCGAGGAGTTCCCGAAGCTGACCCGGCGCATCGCCGACGCCGGCCACCAGGTGTGCAACCACACCATGACGCACCCCGACCTGTCGAACGCCTCCGCCAGGAAGGTGAAGCACGAGATCGTCGAGGCGCACGACAAGATCGCGCAGGTGACCGGGGTCGTCCCGTCGTTCTTCCGCGCGCCCGGCGGCGGCTGGTCGCACCGCGTGTACGACTGCATCGCCGAGCACAAGATGGTCCCGATCGACTGGTCGGTGGACCCGCGCGACTGGTCGCTCCCCGGCGTCGGGCACATCCGCCGGACGATGCTGTCGGCCAAGGCCGACGACATCCTGCTCTGCCACGACGGCGGCGGCGACCGCTCCCAGACGTTCGCGTCGCTGAAGACCGTCATCCCGGCGCTGAAGAAGCGCGGCCTCGCCTTCGTGGCCCTGTGACGCCGGGACCTCACCGGGCCGGGTTCCGGCTGTGCGAAGGACGTAACGGGGCGGACCGGGCGGACGTCACAACCGGGTAACAGGAGATCCCTACCTTTCCCGATGTCGCGGACATCGGGGAGGGACGACAGTGCCGGCTGCCACCACCGTGAAGTCCGTCTGCTCCTACTGCGGCGTCGGCTGCGGGATGCTGCTGGACGTCGAGACCGACCCGGCCACCGGGCGGCGCCGCGTCGCGGCGGTGCGCGGCGACCGCGACCACCCCGCCAACGCCGGGCGGCTCTGCACCAAGGGCGCCTCGACCGCCGAGATGCTCGCCGCACCGGGCCGCGCGACGACCGCGCTCGTCCGCGCCGACCGGGGCGCCGCGCCCGAGCCCGCCGGCGTCGACGAGGCGATCACCGGGACGGCGCGGCGGCTCCGCGCGATCGTCGACGAGCACGGCCCGGACGCGCTGGCGTTCTACGTGTCCGGGCAGATGTCGCTGGAGGCCCAGTACCTGGCGACCAAGCTCGCCAAGGGGTTCGTCGGGACCGCCCGCGTCGAGTCGAACTCGCGGCTCTGCATGGCGAGCGCGGCGAGCGGCTACAAGCTGTCGCTCGGCGCCGACGGCCCGCCCGGCTCCTACGACGACCTCGACCACGCGGACGTGTTCCTCGTCATCGGGTCGAACATGGCCGACTGCCACCCGATCCTGTTCCTGCGCATGATGGACCGCGTCCGGGCGGGCGCCAAGCTGATCGTCGTGGACCCGCGCCGCACCGCGACCGCCGCCAAGGCCGACCTGTTCCTCCAGGTCAGGCCGGGCACCGACCTCGCGCTGCTGAACGGCCTGCTGCACCTGATCGCCGCCGCCGGGGACCTCGACGAGGCGTTCATCGCCGCGCACACCGAGGGCTGGGACGCCGTCGAGGCGCTGCTCGCCGACTACCCGCCGGAGGCCGTCGAGGCGGCCACCGGCGTCCCGGCGGCCGACCTGCGCACCGCCGCCGCCTGGATCGGCGCGGCCGGCGAGTTCACGAGCTGCTGGACGATGGGCCTCAACCAGTCCACCCACGGCACCTGGAACACCAACGCCCTGGTCAACCTGCACCTGGCGACCGGGAAGATCCTGCGGCGCGGCAGCGGCCCGCTGTCGCTCACCGGCCAGCCGAACGCGATGGGCGGCCGGGAGATGGGCTACATGGGGCCCGGCCTGCCCGGCCAGCGGTCGGCGCTGAACGCCGCCGACCGCGCGTTCACCGAGGACCTGTGGGGCGTCCCGGGCGGCACGCTGCGCGCCGACCCCGGTGAGGGCACCGTCGCGATGTTCGAGCGGATGGCCGCGGGCGAGATCAAGGCGGCCTGGATCATCTGCACCAACCCCGTCGCGTCCGTGGCGAACCGGCGGACCGTCATCGAGGGGCTGGAGGCGGCGGAGTTCGTCGTCGCCCAGGACGGCTTCGCCGACACCGAGACGAGCGCCTACGCCGACGTGCTGCTGCCCGCCGCGATCTGGGGCGAGTACGACGGCGTCATGGTGAACTCCGAGCGGAACGTCACGCTCGGCCGCCGCGCCGCCGACCCGCCCGGCGAGGCGCTGCCGGACTGGCGGATCATCGCGCGGGTGGCGTGCGAGATGGGCTACGCCGAGGCGTTCTCCTACGCCTCCGCCGAGGAGGTCTTCGCGGAGATCCAGCGGGCCGCGAACCCCGCGACCGGCTACGACCTCGGCGGCGCCGGCTACGAGCGGCTGCGGCGCGCGCCCGTCCAGTGGCCCGCCGCGCCCGGCGGCGGCGACCGCAACCCCGTCCGCTACCTGGCGGACGGCCGCCCGCGCTTCCCGACGCCGAGCGGCCGCGCCGCGTTCCACGCCCGCCCGCACACGCTCCCCGCCGAGATGCCGGACGGCGACTTCCCGTTCCTGCTGAACACCGGCCGCGTCCAGCACCAGTGGCACACCCTGACCAGGACCGGCAAGGTCGCCAAGCTCAACAAGCTGAACCCCGGGCCGTTCGTGGAGATCCACCCGGACGACGCGGGGGCGCTCGGCGTCGCGGACGGCGACCGCGTCGAGGTCGCGTCCCGGCGCGGCAAGGCGGTGCTGCCCACCGTTGTCACCGACCGCGTCCTGCCGGGGAACTGCTTCGCGCCGTTCCACTGGAACGACCTGTTCGGCGAGTACCTCAGCGTCAACGCGGTGACGAGCGACGCCACCGACCCGGTCTCCCTGCAACCCGAGTTCAAGGCGTGCGCGGTGACGCTGGCGAAGGTCCCCGTGCCGGCGGACGTCGCGCCGGGCGCGGCGGGCGGGGTGGCGGCGGCGCTCGGCGTCGCGGACGTCCGCCCGCCGGCGTTCACCGGGCCGCAGCGGCACTACCTGGCCGGGTTCCTCAGCGGCCTGGAGGCGGCGCCGCCCGCCGCACCGCCCGTCCTGCCGGCCGGCGCCCCGTTCGACGAGGACGCGGCGGCGTGGGTGAACGGCCTGCTCGCCGCCCTCTCGGCGGCCCCCGCCGCCGCGCCCGCCCCCGCCGAGGAGGGCCGGGAGATCCTCGTGCTGTGGGCGTCGCAGACCGGCAACGCCGAGGAGGCCGCCGGGCTCGCCGCGCAGCGCCTCACCGGCGCGGGCTGGCGGCCCCGGCTCGTCCCCATGGACGCCTGCACGCCCGAGCGGCTCGCGGGCGGCACGCCCGTCCTGTTCATCACCAGCACCTTCGGCGACGGCGACGCCCCCGACAACGGCGCCGCGCTCTGGGAGGCGCTCGCCGCCGAGGGCCCGCCCGACCTGAACGGCAAGCCCTACGGCGTCCTCGCGCTCGGCGACTCCAGCTACAGCAGCTTCTGCGGGCACGGGCGGCGCCTCGACGACCGGCTGTCCGAGCTCGGCGCGACCCGGCTCGTCCCCCGCGCCGACTGCGAGCCCGACTACGCCGACGCCGCCGCCCGCTGGATCGACCGCGTCGTCGAGGCCCTCGGCGGCGCCGCCCCGGCCGCCGCGCCCGCGCCCGTCCCGGCGGCGGCGCCCGGCTCCTCGCGGACGGCGCCGTTCACCACGACGCTCCTGGAGAACCGGCTGCTCAGCCTGCCCGGCGCCGCCAAGGAGGTCCGCCAGTTCACCTTCGACACCCGCGGCGGCGAGCTCGCCTACGAGACCGGCGACTCGCTCGCCGTCCTGCCCGTCAACGACCCCGCCCTCGTCGCCGAGTGGCTGGCGGTCACCGGCCTGGACGGGGCGCGGCCCGTCGCCCTCGACGACGGCGCCGAGCTGCCGTTCGCCGAGGCCCTCGCCACCCGGCTGGAGATCGCCCGGCTGCACCCCGGGCTGCTCCGCCTCGCCCTCGACCTCACCGGCGACCGGCACCTGCGGCGCCTGCTGCGGCCCGGCAACGACGACGAGCTGGCCAAGTGGACCTGGGGCCGCCAGCCGCTCGACGTGATCGCCGAGCTGGACCTGCCCGGCACCGAGCAGGACTGGGCCGAGCGGCTCCGGCCGCTCCGCCCCCGCCAGTACTCGATCTCCTCCAGCCCGCGCGCCGACCCCGGCGTCGTCCGGCTCACCGTCTCGGTGATCCGCTACGAGAGCGCGGCGGGCGCGCCGCGCGGCGGCGTCTGCTCCACCTACCTCGCCGACCGCGCCGAGGGGGCGGAGGTACGGGTGTTCGTGCAGCGCGCCCCGCACTTCCGGCCGCCCGCCGACCCCGCCGCCCCCATGATCATGATCGGGCCGGGGACCGGCGTCGCGCCCTTCCTCGGCTTCCTGGAGGAGCGCCGGGCGCGCGGCGCCGGCGGCCCGAGCTGGCTGTTCTTCGGCGAGCAGCGCGCCGCGACCGACCACTACTACCGCGCCGAGCTCGCCGCCTACCGCGAGGCGGGCCTGCTGGAGCGCCTCGACCTCGCCTTCTCCCGCGACCAGCGCGCCAAGGTCTACGTCCAGGACCGGATGCGCGAGCACGGCGCCGCGCTCTGGCGCTGGATCGAGGACGGCGCCCACGTGTACGTGTGCGGCGACGCGACCCGGATGGCCAAGGACGTCGACGCCGCCCTCCGCGAGATCGCCGTCAAGCACGGCGGGATGGACGCCCCCGCCGCCGCGGCCCGCCTGAAGCGCCTCGCCGCCGAGCGCCGCTACGTCCGCGACGTCTACTGACCCCCCGGTCACCGGCGGCGGGGTGGACCCAGGTCCACCCCCGGGACGGGGTCCCGGCGCACTGCGGTTTCCGGGCGGGGCGCCCAGACTGGGATCATCGGTCGACGGGCGGAGGAAACCCCATGAACATCCGAGCGAGTCTGCAGGCCCCGGGACGGGGATTCCGGCTCTGGCTGCTGAGCGTGCCGGCACTGTTCGCGGCCACCGCGCTGCTGGTCTCGCTCGGGCTGGCCGGCGCCGGGATCGGCATCGTGCTCGTCCCGGCGGCGGTCGTCGCCGTCCGGCGCCTCGCCGACACGGCCCGCCGCCTCACCGGCGAGTGGACGGGCCACCGCGTCGAGCGCCCCTACCTGCCCGAGCCGGCCGGGCCGGAGAGCGCCTGGGGACGGTTCCTGCGGCTGGTGTCGGACCCGGCGACCTGGCGCGACCTCGCCTGGCTCCTCGCCGACCCGTTCGTCGCGATGTTCACCGCGCTGCTGCCGGCGCTGCTGCTCCTCTACGGGGCGTGGGGCTGGTTCCTCGCGCTCGGCGGCGGCCGCCTGCTGGTGGGGTACGGGATGAACGACTGGTACGCCTTCGTCCACGTCCACGAGGGCTACGGCGACGACCTCGGCGTCGTGGCGCTCACCGCCGCGCTCGGCACCGCCTTCCTCGGCCTCGGCCTGCGCTACGGGCCGCGCCTGCTGGACGTCTACGGCTCCTGGGCCGAGCTGATCCTCGGGCCGACCGAGGCGGCGCGGCTCGCCCTCCGCGTCGAGCACCTCACCGAGACCCGCTCGGACGCCCTGGACGTCTCGGCCGCCGAGCTCCGCCGCATCGAGCGCGACCTGCACGACGGCGCGCAGGCCCGGCTCGTCGCGATGGGCATGAGCCTCGGCGCGATCGAGCACCTCCTCGACACCGACCCGGCGCGGGCGCGGACGCTGCTCGCGCAGACCCGCGAGTCGTCCGCCAGGGCGCTGCACGAGCTGCGCGACCTCGTCCGCGGCATCCACCCGCCGGTCCTCGCCGACCGCGGCCTCGGCGACGCCGTCCGCGCCCTCGCCCTCGACCACCCGCTGCGCGTCGAGGTGAACGTCGACCTGCCCGAGCGGCCGGACCCGCCGGTCGAGTCGGCCGCCTACTTCGCCGTCGCCGAGCTGCTCACCAACGCCGCCAAGCACTCCGGCGCGGACCGCGTCTGGGTCGACCTGCGGCGGGAGGGCGGCGCCCTGCGGATCAGCGTCACCGACGACGGCGCCGGCGGCGCGACGCTCGCCGGCGGGACGGGGCTGCGCGGCATCGAGCGCCGCATCGGTACCTTCGACGGGGTGCTCGCCCTCACCTCCCCGCCGGGCGGCCCCACCACCGTCACCCTGGAGCTGCCGTGCGCGTCGTCCTCGCCGAAGACCTAGCCCTGCTGCGCGAGGGCCTCGTCAGCCTGCTGGAGGCGCACGGCTGCGAGATCGCCGCCGCCGTCGACAACGGGCCCTCGCTCCGCAAGGCGCTCCTCGACCACCGCCCGGACGTGGCGGTGGTCGACGTGCGGCTGCCGCCGACGTTCACCGACGAGGGGCTGCAGGCCGCGCTCGCCGCCCGCCGCGAGGTGCCCGGCCTGCCCGTCCTCGTCCTGTCGCAGTACGTCGAGCGGCTCTACGCCCGCGAGCTGCTCGCCGACGGCACCGGCGGCATCGGCTACCTGCTGAAGGACCGGGTGTTCGACGCCGCCCAGTTCGTCGACGCGGTCCGCCGCGTCGCGGCCGGCGGCACCGCCATGGACCCCGAGGTGATCTCCCGGCTGGTGGCGCGCGGCGGCCGGGACGAGCCGCTCGCCCGGCTCACCCCGCGCGAGCGCGAGGTGCTGGAGCTGATGGCCGAGGGCCGCTCCAACGCCGCGATCGCGCAGGCCCTCGTCGTCACCGAGCGGGCCGTCACCAAGCACACCGCGAACATCTTCGGCAAGCTCGGCCTCGCCGTCTCCGACGACGACAACCGCCGCGTCCTCGCCGTCCTCGCCTATCTCGACCGGGACCGCTGACCGCCCGGAAGGGGCACCGCAAATAAGTCACCGGGGAATTTTCCGGACGAAGGTCATCGCCATGTGCCCTTTTCGCTTTTGCCGGCCCCGCGCGGGAAGAGATAGTGAAGCGTCTTGCCCGGCAAGATGGCCCCGTTGGAGGGGATGATGACGACGGTTCTGCTGGTCCTGCTCTGCCTGGCGATCGCGGGGCGGGAGCTCTACCTGGCGACGGAGCGGAAGCGCACCTCGCCGGCCCCCGAGCTCGCCGAGCTGCGCCGGCGCCTCTCGGGGACCGCCGGGGACGTCGCCGAGCTGCGCCGCGAGCACGGCGCGCGGCTGGACGAGCTCGCGGGCGCCGCCGGCGCGGACGGCGCGGCCCCCGACGGGGCGCGGGACGCCGCCGTCGCCGAGCTGGACGCCCGCATCGGGTCGCTGGTCGCCCAGATCAACGACCGGGTCGTGCCGCAGGTCAACGACGGCCTCGCCGCCCAGCGCGAGTCGATCGACCTGCTGGCGGGCGAGGTCGCGGCGGTGCGCGAGCAGCTCGCCGGGCGGCTGGACCAGGCCGTCGCCGCGTCCCTCGGCGCCGACCCGGTGGACACCGTCGCCGGGGCGCTCGCCGCCGGGGACGCCGGGGCGCGCGCCGAGCTGGCGCGCTCCTACGAGCGGCTCGCCGGCCTGCACGGCCTGCACACCGAGATGGCGCTGCCCGTCGACGGCGGCGCGAGCGGCTGGCGCCTCCGCTACTACCTGTCGGGGCGCAGCCCGCGCGCGCTGGAACGCGACTTCATCGACCTGCTGCGGGTGCTGCGCGAGGGCGGCGCCGTCGAGCCCGAGGCGCGCGCGCTGCTGGACTGCCTGGACGCCATCGAGCGCGGCGGCGCGCAGATCGGGCCGCTCGTCGTCGTGCGGACGCCCGCCGGGCTCGCCTGCGGCGTCCTCACCCTCGCCGAGCTTCGCCGCAAGGACACCGCCGAGCTGCTGGCCGACCCCGACGGCACCGCCGCCGCCCTCGGCCGCCTCCCCGAGTCCCGCTTCTACGCCGCCCGCTGACCCGCGCCGGGACGCATCGGGACGCGCTAGGAGCGGCCCGTCCAGGTGAAGGCGGGGGTGCGGCGCTCCAGGAAGGCCGCGACGCCCTCGGCGGCGTCGCCGCCCGCGGCGACCTCGGCGAGCCAGCCCGCCACCGTGTCCTCCACCGGCCCGCCCGCCGCGATCGCGTCCACGATCTGCTTGGTGGCCTGCTGGGTGAGCAGCGACCGGGTGGTCAGGGTGGCGGCGAACGCGGCGACGCGGGCGTGCACGTCGGGCACCACCTCGTCGACGAGGCCGATCCGGAGGGCGTGCCCGGCGTCCACCAGCTCGGCCGAGAACAGCAGGTACTTGGCCGCCGCCGGCCCGACCAGCCGGACGATCCGCGCCGTCGCGACCGCCGGGTAGACGATCCCGAGCCGCGCCGGGGTGATCCCGAACCGGGCGCCCGCGGCGGCGAACCGCAGGTCGCAGGCCGCCGCGAGCTGGCAGCCGCCGCCGACGCAGAACCCCTCGATCGCCGCGATCGTCGGCTTCGGGAACGCCGCGAGCGCCTGCTCGGCGGCGGTGGACAGGTGCGGCTCGCCCGGCCGGTCGATGACGCCGAGCTCGCCGATGTCGGCGCCCGCGCAGAAGTCGCCGCCCGCGCCCGTCAGCACGACCACCCGCACGGCGGGGTCGGCGGCGAGGGCGTCCAGGTGGCCCGGCAGCGCCCGCCACATGTCGGCGGTCATCGCGTTGCGCTTGCCCGGCCGGTCGATGGTGATCGTCGCGATGCCGTCCGCGACGGCGCGGCGCAGGGCCATGGATCCCCCCTCTGAGCTCGCCCGGCGCTCGGTCGCCCGGGGCTCGTCCGCCGTCATCGTACGGGGCGGGACGGAACCCCTCCCGCCCCGGGCGCCGCCGCGCCCACCGCGCTGCCCCGGTACGCGAACCCGGCGCCCGCTTCGGGCGTCTCACCTCGCAGGACCACCGGTTCCTCCCCGCGGAAGACGCCGGGGACGCGGCGGAAGAGCCGCCGCTGATTCCGGCCGGTGAAGCGGGGAATGCGGAAAGGGCGCACGTTGCTGTACTCTCGTGGTAGCGCCCTGGTTCCCCGCGCGATCGAGCGGCCGGGACGTGATTTCCCCGCCCGGGCCATCTGAGCGCCCGGTGGTTCGAGTTCCCCATTCGTCAGTGCCGGGGTATACGCATGGTGTATTCCAGGCCATCGCACCAAGGGAGCCGTAGCCGGTCCGGTGAACCGAGCTGCCATTCTTTCGTTCTTTCCGCCAGCGCGCCGCGGGTACAGCGGCCGTACGCGGGAACAGACTTCCATGCGGACGCGTGCTGACGCGTCCGCCTGAGAAGGGAACCGCATTGCCCACCACCGCCATCTCCCCCGATCGGACGCTGCCCGCGAAGGTGCCGCGGCAGCAGTCGGCGGAGCCGGTCGCCACCTCGGCCGAGGAGCTGACCGTCCCGTTCAGCGGGGTCCTGTCCATCCAGGACAAGCACGCCTTCGTGCGCACCTCCGGCTACCTGCCCGGCCCCGACGACGTCTACGTCTCGCTGGCCCAGGTCAAGGCCAACCACCTGCGCCCCGGCGACATCGTCGAGGGCTCGGCCCGCACCCCGCGCTCGGGCCGCGAGAAGTTCAGCGCCCTCGTCCACGTCGACACCGTGAACGCGCTGCCGCCGAAGCAGGCCGCCGGCCGCCCCGAGTTCGGCCGCCTCACGCCGCTGTTCCCCGACGAGCGGCTGCGCCTGGACACCGGCCCCCTCGCCACCCGGATCATCGACCTGATGTCCCCCATCGGCAAGGGCCAGCGCGGGCTCATCGTGTCGCCGCCCAAGGTCGGCAAGACCATGGTGCTGCAGGCCCTGGCGAGCGCGATCAGCGCCAACAACCCCGAGGTGCACCTCATGGTGGTGCTCATCGACGAGCGCCCCGAGGAGGTCACCGACATGCTGCGCACCGTGCGCGGCGAGGTGGTCCACTCGACCTTCGACCGGCCCGCCGAGGAGCACACCGCGCTCGCCGAGCTCGCCGTGGAGCGCGCCAAGCGCCTCGTCGAGCAGGGCCACGACGTGGTCATGCTGCTCGACTCCATCACCCGCCTCGGCCGCGCCTACAACCTCGCCGCGCCCTCCAACAGCCGCATCCTCGCGGGCGGCGTCGCGACGACCGCGCTCTACCCGCCGAAGAAGTTCTTCGGCGCCGCCCGCAACATCGAGAACGGCGGCTCCCTCACCATCCTCGCGACCGCGCTCGTGGAGACCGGCTCGCGCATGGACGAGGTGTTCTTCGAGGAGTTCAAGGGCACCGGCAACATGGAGCTGAAGCTCGACCGGTCCCTCGCCGACCGCCGCGTCTTCCCCGCCGTCGACCTGGAGGCCTCCAGCACCCGCCGCGAGGAGCTGCTGATGGCGCCCGAGGAGCTGGCGCTCAACTGGCGGCTCCGCCGCGCGCTGTCCGGCATGGACAAGCAGGGCGCCGTCGAGCAGCTCCTGGAGAAGATGAAGGGGACGGCCTCCAACGCCGAGTTCCTGCTGCGCGTCCAGCAGTCCGCCTGATCCTCCGGCCGTACCGGCCGGTCCCTCGAAGAGACGGGGTCAGTGGCCCTCGGGGCGGAAGCTGCCGAGGATCTTGTCGTAGAGCCGCTGGCCCGGCGTCCAGCGCGCGTCCGGCGCGGAGAAGGACAGCTCGTAGCCGCCGGCGCGGCTGTGCAGCCCGTGCAGCTCGGGCGTGCCCGGCAGGCCCCGGTAGGTGAACTCCCACTCGGCCGCGCCGCCCGCGAGGTCGGGCGTGCGCTCCAGCCGCAGCCGGTGGTACCCGGCGTACAGGCCGCCGTCCTCGGCCGTCCGCTCCGCCGAGCGGAGGCCGCCCAGCGCGTCGCCGGGCGCCGGGGCGATCCGCAGCCGCTGCGGCGCGTCGGGGTCGTCCCACTGGACGGTGCCGTCCCGCTCGGTGCGCCGCCAGTCGGCGGGGACGTCCACCGAGTAGCCGCCCGGGACGCGGTAGTCGACGGTCCGCTCGACCGCGCCCGCGACCGGGACGAGCGTCGCCGCGTCGCTCTGCCCGACGGCGTTCCAGCGCGCCGTCCAGGCGCCGAGCACCACGACTGCGCCGGCGAACGCCGCGACGCTCGCGAACGCGCCGATCCGCGGGTGCCGCCGGCCTTCCCGGGGCGGTCGCCGCGCCCCGCCGCCGTCGTCCTGGGCGTCGTCGTCATCGTCGATCAGCGCGTCCAGCATGCGGGCCGTCTCCGCCGCCGTCAGCCGCTCGGCCGGGTCGGGCCGCAGCAGCCCGACGATCACCGGGCCGAGGACGCCCGCGTCGCGCGGCGGCTCGAACTCCTCCATCAGCACCGCCAGCATCGAGGCGAGCGCGTGCGGGCGCAGGAACGGCGGCGCGCCCTCGACGGCCGCGTACAGCGTCGCGCCGAGCGCCCACATGTCCGCCGCCTCGCCGCCGGGGTCGCCGCGGACCCGCTCGGGCGCCAGGTACGCCGGGGACCCCTGGATGCCGGGCGCCAGCGTGTCGGCGATGTCGCCGTCGTCGTCCAGGTGCACGGCGAGGCCGAAGTCGGTGAGCAGCACCCGCCCGTCGGCGCAGAGCAGCACGTTGCCGGGCTTGACGTCGCGGTGCGCGATGCCGGCGCCGTGCGCGGCGCGCAGCACCGCGAGGACCTCGCGGCCGACGCGGGCGGCGCGCGCGGGCGTCAGCGGCCCGTCCTCGGCGACGACCTGGAACAGCGACCGGGCGTGCACCAGCTCCATGACGATCCACGGGCGGCCGTCCTCCACGACCACGTCGTGGACGGCGACGACGCCGGGATGGGTGAGCGCCGCGGTGGCGCGGGCCTCCTCGACCAGGCGGCGGCAGAGCACCCGCCGCTCGCCCTCGGAGGCGCGCGCGGGCAGCCGCACCTCCTTGACGGCCACCTCGCGGTCGAGCACCTCGTCGTAGGCGCGCCACACGGTGCCCATGCCCCCGTGGCCCACCGGCGCGATCAGGCGATACCGCCGAGCTAGCGGTATCCGCCGTTCGACCCCCATGGGGCATTTATTCGTCGGATCGGGCCGGTGCAAGCGTGCCGCCGGGCAATCATTTCTTGACCAGGGACGGGCCGGGCGCGCGCGCCGCCCCGTCCGCGGGCGCCCGGCCGCGCGGGCGGGCCGCCGTCCAGGCCAGCCAGGCGAGGCCGCCGAACGGGACCTCGATCGCGAAGGTGTAGAAGGAGTAGAGCACCGTCGCGGCGGCGGCCGGGCCGGGCGCCACCCCGAAGTGCAGCAGCAGCGCGGCCGTGCCGGTCTCGCTGATGCCCGCCCCGCTCGGGGTGACGACGGCGGTCGTCAGCATCCGGTTGATCGCGAAGACGGCGGCGGTCTCGGCGACGCCGAGGCCCGCGCCGACCGCGCCGAGGCACGCCTGGAGCAGCCACGCCTGGAGCAGCAGGTAGGCGATCATGCCGAGGGTGAGGCCGGGGCCGCCCGTCCGCAGCACCCCGAGCGTCCGGTTCCGGACGTCCAGCAGCGCCCCGTCGGCCTTCAGCAGCAGCGCGCGGGGCCGGCCGGGGAGCCGCAGCGCGAGCCGGCGGACGAGGCCGTCCAGCGCCCGCGCCGCCTCCTCGGAGCGGAGCGCGAGCACCAGCGCGAGGAGCGCGGCGAGCAGCACCGCCGCGCCGAACCAGGCGAGCGTCGCGAGGCGCTCGTCCGGCACCCGGCCGGCGAGGAGCAGCGCGACGATCCCGACGGCCGGCAGCAGCAGCCGCGCCATCACGTTCCACACGCCGGTGACCAGCGTCGACACCGCCAGCGCGGCGTTGCGGTGGCCCCAGCCGCGGCCCATCGCGAAGGTGACGGCGACGCCCGCCGCGCCGCCGAGCGGCAGCAGGTTGCTGACCGCGCTGCCGACCGCGTTCATCAGGAGCGCCCGGTGATGCCGGAGGCCCGGCAGCGACGCCGTCAGCACGAACGTGTAGGCCGCGAGGCCCGCGAACCAGAGCGCCGTCAGGCCCGCGACCTGCACGGCGCCGAGGCGTCCGAGCTCGGCGCCGATGCGCTCCCAGTCCGCGCCGACGACGTAGGGCAGCGCGGCGAGGAGCGCGGCGGCGCCCGCCAGGGACAGCGCCGACAGCGCGACGCGGGCCGGCCTCCTCACCCGCCCGCCGGCGCGGGCTGGGGCGCGGGCCAGGCGGCGAGCGGGTGGTCGTGGACCTCGCCGGGCGGCAGGTCGCGCCGCACGTAGTACTCGGTGCCGAGCGCCCGCCGGAACAGCGGGCCCGGCAGCCGCAGCAGCGCGGCGAGGGTCCGGACGGAGCCGCCGCCCGTCGCCTGCGACGCGTGCGCGGCCATGCTCGCCCGCTTGGCGCCCGCCCACGCCCGCACCCGCACCCGGTGGGTGATCTCCGCGCGGCCCGCGTACGCCGCCTCGAACCGGGCGACGTCCAGGGCGCGCGGCACGAGCCGCCACCGGGCGAGCGGGCGGAGCGCCCGCAGCAGCAGGTCCCGGTCCACGGTGGCCTCCAGGACGACGGGCGTGCCCGCGAGCGCGGCGGCCGCGACCCCCGTCCGGTGGACCTGCACGTGATCGGGATGCCCGTACCCGCCCGCCGGGTCGTAGACGGTGAGCAGGTCGGCGCCCTCCTGCCGGAGCAGCCCGGCCAGCTCGGCGGCGACCTCGGCGACGTCCGCGGACGCGAACCCGCCGGGCGCGGCGCCGTCCAGGCCGGAGTCCCCGTACCCGAGCGCGACGACGCGGGCGCAGCCGAGCGCCGCCGCCGACGCCCGCACCTCCCGCATCCGCACCGCGCCGAGATCCCCGGCGCCCCCGGTCAAACCCAGCTCACCGGCCGTGGCCACCACGAGCACCACCCGGTGCCCCTCGGCGGCCAGGCGCGCCATGGTGCCCGCCGTCAGCAGCGCCTCATCGTCGGGATGGGCGTGGAAGAAGACGCAGGTCCGTCGCACTGCTTCTAGATGCCCGGCGGTCCGTGAAGATCAGGTCTGGGCGGCGTCAAACCTGGGCCATGCGGCGGCTGCCGCGCCCGCCGGGGCGGCCGCACTGCCGAGACTGCCAGCGATGAGAATCCTGCACGTCAGCGACTGCTTCCTGCCCCGGCTCGGCGGGATCGAGGTCCAGGTGGACGGGCTCGCGCGGGCGCAGCGCGCCGCCGGGCACGACGTCGCCGTCGCCACCGCCACGCCCGAGCGGCCCGGCGACGGCGCGGGCGCGGTGCCGCCGTTCCCGGTGGACCGGCTCGTCGCGCCGCTCCCCTGGGAGCTGCCGGTCGGCCGGTCGCTGGCGCCCGTGCTGGGCGCCCGCAAGCCCGACGTCGTGCACGTGCACGCGGGCGCGGTGTCGCCGTTCGCGTGGCGGGCCGTGCGGCGCGCGGGCCGGGCCGGGGTGCCGGTCGTCCTCACCGTGCACAGCCTGTGGGGGCCGTTCAGCCGGGCCTGCTACCGGGTGCTGTTCGCGGCGTGGGCGCGGCGCGGCGGGCTCGTCGTCACCACGGTGAGCGAGGCCGCCGCCGTGCCGATCCGGCGGGTCGTGGACGGCCGCGTCCCGGTGCGGGTCGTGTCGAACGGCATCGACGTCGCGCACTGGCGCGAGGATTTCGCGACGCACGCGCATCTGCGGGTGCGCGGCGCGGACCGGCTGCACGTCGTCGCGGTGGGCCGCTTGGCGCCGCGCAAGGAGCCGATGCGGCTGCTACGGCTGCTGCGCGACGTCGGCGCGCGCGCGCCGATCCGCGCGACCGTCGTAGGCGACGGCCCGGCGCGGCGCCGCATGGAGCGCTACGCGCGGCGGCACCGCATGGGCTGGGTGCGGTTCACCGGCCGCCTCGACCGGCCCGCCGTCCGGGCCGTCCTCGCGGGCGCGGACGTGTTCCTGGCGCCCGCGTCCCGCGAGTCGTTCGGGCTCGCCGCGCTGGAGGCGCGCCTGGCGGGCCTGCCCGTCGTGGCGCGGGCGGCGAGCGGCGTCGCCGACTTCGTCGAGCCGGGCCGCGAGGGGCTGCTCGGCCGGTCGGGCGCCGACCTGGCGGCGGCGCTGCTGCGGCTCGCCGCCGACCCGGCGCTCCGGCACGGCATGGCCGCGCACAACAGGACCACCGCGCCGGTGCGCTGCACCTGGCCGGCGGTCCTGTCGGCGTTCGACGGCTGCTACGAGGCCGCGTCGGCGAAGACGCCCCTCGCCCACTTGTAGTCGGACTTGCCGACGGCGGTGCGCTGCACCTCGTCCACGATCCGCACCTCGCGGGGCAGCTTGTAGCCGGCGAGGCGGCCGCGGCAGTGCTCGGTCAGCTCCGCCAGCGTCGGCGCGGTGCCGGGGCGGGGCGCGACGACGGCGGCGACGCGCTGCCCGAACCGCTCGTCGGCGAGGCCGACCACGACGACGTCCTCGACGTCCGGGTGGTCCTTGAGGGCGACCTCGACCTCCTCGGGGTAGACCTTCTCGCCGCCCGTGTTGATCATCAGGGAGCCGCGGCCGAGCAGCACGATCGTGCCGTCCTGCTCCAGCTGCGCGAAGTCGCCGGGCACCGACCAGCGGACGCCGCGCGCGTCGGTGAAGAACGTCGAGGCGGTCTTGGCCGGGTCGTTGTAGTAGCCGAGCGGGATGTGGCCGGTCCGGGCGAGCTTGCCGATGGCGCCGGGCGCGACGGGCTCCAGGTCGTCGTCCAGGACGGTGATCCCGGGCTTCATCGCGAACCGGGCGGTGCCCTCCTTGCCGCCGACCGACGGGCCGCACGCGCCGGTCTCGGACGCGCCGTAGTTGTCGAGGAACAGCACGTTCGGGAGCCGCTCCTGGAGCGCGGCCTTGGCGCCGTCGGTGAGCGGCGCGCCGCCGGAGGCGATCGCGAACAGCGAGGAGGTGTCGTGGCCGCCCTTGGCGAGCTCGGCGGCGATCGGCCGGCCCATCACGTCCCCGACGATCATGAGGACGTTGGCCTGCTCGGCGGCGAGCAGCCCGAGCGCCTCGACGGGGTCGAAGGCGTGGCTCGTGTAGAGGACCACCTTCGCGCCGCTGAACAGGCCCATGAACGCGACCCACTGGCCGGCGCCGTGCATGACGGGCGCGCAGTCCAGGACGGCCATCGGCGGCTGCTCGGCGTTCGCGGCGATCGCCTCGGGGCTGGTGATCGGGTCGCCGAGGACGTTGCCGCCGCCGAGCGCGGCGAAGAAGATGTCCTCGCAGCGCCACTCGACGCCCTTCGGGTACCCGGTCGTGCCGCCGGTGTACATGATGTAGCGGTCGTCGCTGGAGCGCTCGGGGAAGTCGTCGCCGGACGCGGCGGCGGCGAGCGCCTCCTCGTACCCGACGGCGTCCGGGACCTCGTTGGCGCCGCCGTCCTCCAGCACCACGACGTGGCGGAGGCCGGGCAGGTCGGCGCGGACCTCCTGCACCCTGGCGAGCAGCGAGCGCTCGCCGATCAGCGCGACCGCGTCGGAGTCGGACAGCACGTGGTGCAGCTCGCCCGCGACGTAGCGGAAGTTCACCGGCACCGGCACCGCGCGGATCTTGAAGGCGCCGAGCATCGCCTCGATCCACTCGGCCCGGTTGTAGGCGAGGATCGCCACGTGCTCGCCCGGCCGCACGCCCGCCGCGTCCAGATGGTGCCCGACGCGGCTCGCCCGCTCGTTCAGCTCCCGGTAGGTGCGGCGCTCGCCGCCGGCCACCAGGGCCGGCCGGTCGGGCCCCGCCGCGGCCAGGAGTTCGAGCAGATCGGCCAGGTTGTAGCTGCGCGCCATGCCGGTACCTCGCTGGGTCGGGGTGGTGAGGTGGTCGTCCCGATCATCCTCACCACCCCGTAAGTGTTCAATTACCCGTTGACAGGCCGTCCAATGAGATGGGTCACAGGGCGTCCGGATCAGCGCGGCAGCGGCACGTAGTGCAGGGACGTCGGGACGCCGCTGTCGACGAGGCGGCCGTCCGCGCCGAAGGTGCCGAGCCCGAAGTCGTTGTCGTTGATCACGGCGAGGGTGCGCGGGGTGGCGAGCGCCATCCCCTCGATCTTGCCCGGGAGGCCGGCGACCTTCGCGAGGTCGACGGCGAGCGTCTTCGGCAGCGCGGCGACGCCGGCCGGGACGTCCGCGGACTTCTCCAGGGACGGCGCCGTCGCCGGGTCGTCCCACGCGCTCCCGGCGATGTCGGTGGCCGCGCGCAGGTCCACGGTGTAGACGCGGGCGACCTTGTCGGTCCGCTCGTCCACGAGGACGCGGCGGCCGTCGAGGGCGGTCAGCGCGGAGATCTTCATCTCGTTCTGCGACCCGCAGGACGCCGGGTCGAACGAGCAGACGTCCTCGAACCGGTAGACGTACTCGGCGGACACCGTCCCGCGCCGCACGTCGAAGGCGAAGATCCGGGTGTTGCGGGACGCCTTGTAGGTCTTCTTGTCGGGGTTGGACAGCGGGCTCTGCACGGCGGCGAGCAGCGTGCGGCCGTCCGGGGAGACCGTGAGGCCCTCGAACCCGCGGTTGTAGGTGCGGGCGTTCAGGATCGCGGGCAGCGTGTCGCGCACGGGGTAGCCCACGCCCCGGGCCTTCCAGCCCTTCGGCACGAACCGCTCGATGACGCGGCCGCGCGCGTCCAGGTGCAGCAGCGACGGCCCGTACTCCTCGGCCACCCAGAACTCGCCGTTCCGGGTGCGGACGAGGCCCTCGGAGTCGATGCCGTCGGGGTCGTAGGCCAGCCTGGTCCGGCCGTCGACCGAGTACGGCGCGTCCTCGCGCCCCTCGACGTTCGGCAGGCCGGTGACGGGCCTGCCGTGCGCGCCGGTGATCGGGATGGCGCGCCGGACGGAGATCCGGCCGCCGCGCACCTTCAGCTGGACGATCGTCGGGTCGAAGGAGGCGACGGGGAAGGTGGTGCGGTCCTCGCCGTCCACGGTGACGGTGCCGTTCGGGCCCCGGTCGGTGATCGCCCAGAACTCGTCGGCGGGCGCGCCCGGCTCGTGGAACAGGTCGCTGCCGATGCCGCCGAGCGCGACGCCGCGGTCGTCGGCGATCGTGCCGGGCAGGACGCGGTTCTGGAACGCCTTCAGCGGGACGCGCGGCAGGACGGCGGATCCGGCGGGCTCGTGGCGGGGGTGGGCGGAGGCGGCGCCCGGTACGGCGACCGCGGCGGCGGCGGCGAGCGCGGCGGCGGTCCGGAGGGCGGAACGTGAGATCACGGCGCGACGCTAGGGCCCGCCGGTGACGTGCGGGTGAGCGGCGGGTGAAACCCCTGGTGATGCCCGCGCCGTGAGCGGTGTCACGTGCGCGGGGGCCGCCGCTTCCGGCCAATCGCGGGCGTTCTTACAGCCCTCTTATCCGGGTACCGGCATGCTGTGCCGTAACGATTCAGTATCAGACGGGGGTACCGGTGAGCGCAAGCGCGGTGGCGTGGACGCCTCCCTCCTGGGAGGAGATCGTCAGCGAGCACTCGACCAGGGTGTTCCGGCTGGCCTACCGGCTGACGGGCAACCGCCACGACGCCGAGGACCTCACCCAGGACGTCTTCATCCGGGTGTTCCGCTCCCTGTCGTCCTACAGCCCCGGCACGTTCGAGGGCTGGCTGCACCGGATCACCACCAACCTGTTCCTCGACCGCGCCCGCCGCAAGCAGCGCATCCGGTTCGACGCGCTCGGCGACGACGCCGCCGAGCGGCTCCAGGGCCGCGAGCCGACCCCGGCGCAGGCCTACGACGAGAGCCACCTGGACGCCGACATCCAGCGGGCGCTGGACGCGCTCGCCCCCGAGTACCGGGCGGCGGTGATCCTCTGCGACATCGAGGGCCTCACCTACGAGGAGATCGCCGCCTCGCTCGGGGTGAAGCTCGGCACCGTCCGGTCCCGCATCCACCGCGGGCGGGCGCAGCTGCGCACCGCGCTGGAGCACCGGCGGCCCGCCGAGGCCGCCGCGTCCTCCTGACCGGCCGGCGCCCGCCGGAGTGACCACCGTCACCCGTGACCGGTAAGTCCGCACTGTCCTAACCTCGGCGCGTGGACATCGTCTTCGAGCGCCGCGGGTCCGGCCCGCCGCTGGTCCTGCTGCACGGCATCGGGCACCGCTGGCAGGCGTGGGAACCGGTCCTCGACCGGCTCGCCGCGCACCGCGACGTCATCGCCGTCGACCTGCCCGGCTTCGGCGCCTCGCCGCCGCTGCCCGCCGGCACCCCCTACACCCTGGACGCCGCGCTCACCGTGCTGGCCAAGGCGTTCGCCGACCTCGGCCTGGACCGGCCGCACATCGCGGGCAACTCGCTCGGCGGCCTGTTCTCGCTGGAGGCCGCCGACCGCGGCCTCGTCTCGTCCGCCACGGCCCTCTCCCCCGCCGGGTTCTTCAACGCGCTGGAGCTGCGCTACGCCACGGCGGTGCTGCGCGCCTCCCGGCTCGCCGCGAACGTCCCGGACGCGGTGCTGGACGGCCTCGCCCGCTCGCCGCGCCGCCGCGCCGCCATGTTCGGGATGATCTACGGCCGGCCGCACCTGCTGGACGCCGCGGTCCTCGCCGCGGACGCGCGGGCGATGCGCGACGCCGCCGGGTTCGAGCCGACGCTCCGGGCGGGGCGCGCGACGCGGTTCCTCGGCGCGTGCGCGGACGTCCCGGTGACGCTCGCGTGGGGCACCCGGGACCGGCTGCTGCGGGCGTCCCAGGCCGTCCGCGCCCAGCAGCGCCTGCCGCACGCCCGGTTCGTGTGGCTGAAGGACTGCGGGCACGTCCCGATGGGCGACGACCCGGACCTGGTCGCGAAGGTGCTGCTCGAAGGCAGTGATCATCCGCTGCTGACGGGCTGAGGTCAGCGCGGCCAGGTCGCGAAGGTGGCCGCGGCCTCCGTGCGGCCCTGGCGGCGGCCCTCGGCGAACACCGGCGCCCACCGCGACCGGTCGCCGAGGTCGTCGCCGAACGCGGCGCGGCCCCGCTCGTCGGGGACGAGGCTGCCCGCCGACGCCATGCGCGCGATCGGCTCGACGACCACGACGGTCGCCGCGCCCGCCGCCAGGTGCGGGTAGGCGCCGCCGCCGAACGCGCCGTCGAGGTAGGGGCGGCCGTCGATCGGGACGGGCCGGGCGTAGCCGGGCGCGGCGCTGCTGGCGGCGACCGCCCGCGACAGCGGGGCGCCGCCGTCCCAGACGCGCGGCTCGCCGCGCTCGGCGTCCACCGTCGTGACGAGCAGCCGCTTCGCGGGCCAGGCGTCGGTGCCGAGCAGGGCGCGCATGTTGGCGACGTGCTCCTCGGGGTCGAGGGCGTCGGCGGCGAGCGCGAGCCGGCCGACCCGGCGCAGCCGCTCGGGGTGGTCGACGGCGGGATCGTTCAGCAGCTCGAAGACCCGCGCCATCGTCGGGCCCGTCGAGGTGGGCCGGGACGGGCGGGCGGGGACGCCGGCGAGCTCCGCGAGGTCGCGCCCCGACCTGATCGCCGCGCCGGCGATGGCGCCCGCCGACGTCCCGACGATCAGGTCCGCGGCGTCCGGGTCGGCGCCGCCGTCCCGCAGCCCGGCGGCGAGGCCGAGCAGCCACGCCGTCCCGACGGGGCCGCCCGCCCCGAGCACCAGCGCCGTGCCTGTGGTGTCCATGCCCCCGACGCTAGGGGCGCCGGGCGGCGCGCGGATCCGTCAGGTGACCGGTCGCGGGTCAGCCGTCCCCGCGGACGGCCCGCACGTACCACTCCGCCGACCCGACGCGGATCGCCTCGCTCGCCAGGCGCCGCGCGGACGCGGTCGCGAGCTGGGCGAGGGAGCTCTCCACCCACGGCCCGGTGTTGTGGTTGCCGTGCTCGCCGTACTCCACGGCCTGGAGCAGGCATTCGAGCTTGTCGGCGTCGCGGGCGCAGCGGGCCTCGGCGCTCTCGCCGCCCTCGTACTCGCCGACGGCCGACCCGACCATGGCGGCGACGGCGTCCGGCAGGCCGCGCGTCTGGTGCGCGGTGACCTCCTCGTTCGGCATCGTCGCCGTGTAGGGGCGGGCCAGGTACGGCAGGTCGGTGATCCGGGTCTCCTGCGTGTCGTGGAAGAGGGCGAGGAGCGCGGCCCGCGCCGGGTCGGCGCCCTCCAGGACCGCGAGGACGCTCGCGACGACCGCCGCCCGGTGCGAGTGGTCGGCGATGCTCTCGGGGTCGCGCACCCCGGCGACCAGCCAGCCGGCCCGCTTGTAGCGCTTCAGCAGCCCGACCTCGTACAGGAACCCGGCCAGCCGCGCGTTCTCGTCCGCCATCCCGCCATTCTCCCAGCGGCATCACCCGTCCCGAGAGCCATAGGAACCTCACCCGGAGGGTAGGTAAGGGGCCATGCGAGCCATCACCGTCGCCGCCTACGGGGACACGCCCGAGATCATCGACGTCCCGCGGCCGGATCCCGGCCCCGGCGAGGTGCTCGTCCAGGTCGTCGCGGCGGGCCTGAACCCGCTCGACTGGAAGATCGCCGACGGGCTGCGCAAGGACGTCCACGACGTGCGGTTCCCGCTCGTCCTCGGCGTGGACGGCGCCGGCACCGTCGCCGCCGTCGGCCCCGGCGAGCGGCGGGTGAAGGTCGGCGACCGGGTGTTCGGGTCGTTCTACCAGACGGCGCGGGGCCTCGGCTCGTACGCCGAGTACGCGATCGCCGGGCCGGACGACCCGCTCGCCGTGATCCCCTCCTCGCTCAGCTTCGCCCGCGCGGCCGCCGCGCCGATCCCGGCGCTCACCGCCTACGGGCTGCTGTGGAAGGCCGACGTGGACGCCGGGCAGAAGGTCCTGGTGATCGGCGCGACGGGCGGGGTGGGGCGCGGCGTCGTCCAGCTCGGCGCGAACCTCGGCGCGCACGTCATCGGCACCGCGGGCGACGGCCGCGCGGACGCGCTGCGCGGGCTCGGCGCGGCCGAGACCGTCGGCCGCGACGCGGGCGAGCTGTCCCGCGAGGTGTACCGGGCGCACCCGGGCGGCGTCGACGTGATCGTCGACCTGGTGCACGGGACCGCGGACACCGGCCGCCTCGCGTCCCTGCTCCGGCCGGGCGGCACCTACATCAGCGCGGTGCGCGGCGTGGACGCGGACGCCCTCACCGCCCGCGACCTGCGCGGCATGAACTTCGCCGTCCGCGACACCCCGCAGTCGCTCGGCGAGGTCGCGGCGCTGATCGAGGCGGGCCGCCTGGACGTCGCCGTGGACCGCGAGCGCCCGCTGGAGGACGCCCCGGCCGCGCTCGCCGCGAGCCGCGCGGGCGAGGCGAGCGGCCGCACCGTCCTGCTCGTCTGACCCCGCTCGGGCCGGACCGCGGGGGCGCGCGGCCCGGCCCGCCCGGTCAGGTGACGGGGTTGTCGACCAGGTAGACGCGCGGCGACGGGGTCGCGCAGGACGCCGCGACGGCCGGGCCGCCGTCGAACGTCAGGCTCGCGGCGGCGTCGCCCAGCGACACCGCGACGCTGGCCGCGCCGGGCGCCGGGGTGAACGGCCCCGCGGTGAGCGTGCCGTCCGCGGGCAGCGGCACGACGATCTGCCTGCCGCGGACGAGCGGGGTGCTCGGGATGGCGATGCCGCCGGCCGGGATGACGTTCTGGGCGGCCGGGGTGCCGCCCTCCACCGCCAGGTTCAGCGCGGTGACCCGCCCGGCCGCCGTCGTGTGCCCGGCGGCGATGAGCCGGTCCACGGTGGCGGCGGGGATGACGAGGGCGCCGCTCGCCTGCGTGAAGGAGAACGCGGCGCCCTTCTTGGCGATCAGCGGGATGTGCGCGCCGACCGCGATGCCGACGTCGAGGGTGTCGGCGCCGACCTTGCAGGCGTAGGGGGCGTCGACGATGCCGACGAGCTCGTTGGAAGCGGGCTCGGGGAAGTTCAGCGGCACCCCGGTGATCTTGGCGGGCGGCTGGCCGGGCGCGCCGCCGACCGCGATCGTGAGCAGCGCGTTGCCGGCCGACGGCGTGCAGTCGGCCTTGATCGGAATGCTGAAGCCGAGCGAGGACTTCAGGTCGATCTCGGCGACGGCGTGGTCGAAGGCGAGCGTCACCTTGCCCGACGAGGGCGCGGTGTAGGGGCCGACGTCGAAGGTGCCGTCGAGCGGCAGGCCGACCTTGAGCGCCTGCCCCGCCTTGATCGCGATGTCCTTGATCTCGAAGGGCTCGTCCTTCGCGATGTTGATGACGGACGGCGTCGAGTCGCTCGCCCCGATGCTGAGGTCGGTGACGCGCGCGTCGGCCTTGTCGATGCCGAGGATCGGCGCGAGCGACGTCAGCCAGGACGGGAACGTGATGCTGCCCGAGCCCTGGCTCAGGTAGAACCGCTGGCCGGGGCCGAGCTGGACGGGCGCGACGCCCTGCACGTCCACGTCGGTCGGCAGGTAGAAGACGGGCAGGCCGCCGAGAGTGATGGTGCAGCCGATCGGGAGCTTGAACCGGCCGGTGTCGGCGCCGACGGCCGGGACGTCGCCTGGCGGCAGCGCGTGCGCGGGCGGCTGGACGAGGGCGAGGAGCAGCAGGCAGAACGCCGCCGTCGCCGCCGCCAGCGCGGCCGCGGGCCGCCGCAGGGGGTGGGGGACTCGCATGGGAGAGGACCTCCGGTTCCACAGGTATACGGGGATACTCCTGGGTACGCACAGGATCTCCGCGGGGCCGGAGCGGCGATATCCATGCCGGTACCGAAAAGGCGCGGCGGATTTAGCAGCGGTCTTCGGAAGCGGCATTTCACGGGTGCCGCACAAAGGCGTTCGCGGCCTCGCTAGGATGGCGCCGTTCACCGAACGGGACGGGATGGATGAGCGACTCCGGGAGCCGGCTGGCCGAGGTGTACGGGGCGGACCGCCCCGGGCTGCCGCGCGGCCGCAGCAGCCTGCCCGCCGAGGTCGTGCGGGCGGCGCAGCGCGGCCGGCTGCTGCGCGCGATGATCTCCTCGGTGGCCGAGCTCGGCTACACGGGCACCACCGTCGCGGGCGTGGTGGGCCGCGCGCGCGTGTCCCGCAAGGCGTTCTACGATCACTTCGAGGATCTGGAGGACTGCCTCCTGGCCGCCGTGGACGAGGCCGAGCGCGCCGTCGTCGGCGAGCTGACGGCGCGCCGGGAGGCGGCCGGGCCGCCCGGCCGCACCGCCCGCGACCTGCTGCGCTCCGGGCTCGCGGCCTACCTGGCGCTCTGCGCGAAGGAACCGGAGTACACGCGCTGCCTCATGCTCGAACTGCCCGCCGCGGGGCCGCGCGCGCTGCGCCGCCGCCAGCGTTCCTACGCCTCCATCGCGGAACTGCTGAAAGCGTGGCACGCACGCTCCTCGCGCGACCATCCCGAATGGCCGGAGCCGTCGGAATATGATTATGCGGGGGCCGTCGGAGCCGTCGCCGAAATCGTTTTTGTGAAGTGCGCCGAGAACGACACCGCGAGCCTGCCGCGGCTCGTCGACGAGGTGACGGCGATCGTGCTGCGCGTCCTCGCCGTCCCGCCGGACCGGCCGGTCTAGCCGGCGCAGGCCGCGAGGAAGCGCGCCATGGCGGGGTCGTCGGCGACGTCGTCGGCGCCGAAGGCGGCCCGGACCTCGGCGGCGAGCTCGCGGACGCGGTCGCCCGGCGGCGCGCCGTGCACCGGGCCGGGCGCGTCGCCCTTCCCGGCGAGGGCCGCCGCGACGATCCGCGCGGCGAGGTCCAGCAGCTCCGCGTGGACGGGGCCGTCGCCGTCCCGCTCGGCGACGGCGAGCAGGCCGAGCAGCGCGAACGAGGCGGCCTCGGACAGGTCGCCGCCCGGCGCGAGCAGCGCGTCCAGGTCCGCGACGGCCGCCGCGTCGCCGCCGCGGGCCGCGGCGAACAGGCCGGGGAAGGCGGGGGCGCCGAGCGCGTCCCAGTCGAGCCGCCGGAAGAGGGTCAGGACGGAGCGGAACGGCCAGAGGCCGCGGGGGTCCAGGTCGAGGACGGCGGTGCCGGTCGGGCCGCCGGCGCGGAGCCGGCCGTCCGGCGCGAACGCCAGCGCCGCGATCCCGGGGCCGAGGCGGACGTCGGCGCTCTCGCCGGACCCCACGTCCCACAGGCGGGCCAGGCCGTCCTCCCAGACGGCGGCGAACGCCGGGCCCGCCGACGTCGCGCCCGCCGCGACGGCGCGGACGGCCGGGCGGCGCTCCGCCACCTGCGCGACGCCCTCGTCCGCCTCCTCCACGCGCACGCCGCCGCCGGAGCCGATCACGACGGCGGGCTCGTAGCCGTCGGCGTCGATCGTGGCGCGCAGGCCGCCCGCCTCGGGCGCGGGCGCCTCCAGCGGCTCGTCGAGGACGGCGGCGACGGCCCACCCGTCGCCCTCGTCGCCTTCGGCGAGGGCGAGGAGCGGCGGGAGCGCCTCGGGCCGGAACACCTCCCAGTCCTCGCCGAGCGCGCGGGCGGCGGCGCGGACGGCGTCCTCGGTGCGGCCGCAGACGAGCAGGCCGGGGCGGTGGAGGCTGTCCCCCGCCTCGTGGAACAGGATCACGTCGGGGCCGCCGTACAGGTGGACCTCGGCGCCGAGCTCGCGCCACGGCGCCAGGCCGAGGGACGGGTAGCGGGCGCGGACGCGGTCCAGCAGCGCCTCGTCGGCGTCCTCCTCGGCCGTCCAGCCGAAGTGGGAGCAGAGGCGGTCGACGGCGAGGAGCAGGAAGAACTCCGAGATGGACGCCGCCTGGAACTCCCACTCGTCGTCGCCGACGCCGACCAGCACCTTGGGGTCGTCCTCGCCGGACTCGGCGGCGAGGTAGGCCCATTCGTTGCAGTGCTGGTTCTCGGCCATGAACATGCAGAGCCGCGCGTCGCCGTTCGCCGGCAGGTACGGCGACCCGGCGGGCAGGCCGCCCGAGACGTTGTAGCCGTCGGGGTCGGGGCAGAGCGTCGGCGGGTAGGCGGGGTTCGTCCCGTACAGGCCGGGGCTGTGGGTGAAGGAGTTGAAGGGCAGGTCCCACCACTCCTCCAGGGCGGCGGGGACGGGCAGGCCGGGGTCGGTGTCGCCCGCGCGCCCGGCGAGGTCGCGGACGTACGCGCGGTGCTCGTCCTCCAGCTCGCGCCGCCACGGCTCGGCGCCCTCGGGGACGCGGTAGCCCCACTCCTCCTGGAGGCGGCGGAGCGCCTCCCAGCGGCCGCCCGCCCGGCGGCGCTCCGCGAAACGCCCGTAGTCGATGATCTCCCCCATGGGGGGTCAATCTAGCCGCCGGTCAGGTGGTGCGCAGGCAGATCAGCCCGGGGTAGTGGCCGCTGTCGGAGACCTGGCGGTCGGCGCCGCCGGGGCAGCGGCGGCCGATGTCGACGGTGGCGACGACGCGCGCCCAGGCGTCCTCGCCGCAGCCGGTCTCGCGCAGCCCCCCGAAGATCATCGTGCCGAGGGGCATCTCGGTGGTGGCGGGCTTCTCGACGCAGGTGCCGTTCTCGAACTGCGGCCCCGGCTCGCGGACGTCCGCGCCGTAGCCGTGGCAGATGACGGGCAGGGACGGGTGCGTGCGGCGGGTGCTGTTGAAGTCGGCGAGGTCGCCGTTCTTGTCGCGGCACCGCGACTTGGACTTCTGGAAGCTGCTGATCTTGCCGGGGCCGTACCGGTCGTAGCAGGCGCGCTCGACCGGCCCGGCGGCGCCGGCGGCAGGCGGCGCGGCGTAAATGCAGTCGCCGACGCGCAGGACGCCGCCACCGTGGCCGGGCCGCCCGGGGTGCGGGTCCCTGGTGTTGACGGTGCACGCCCAGTCGTCGGCCGGCGTCCTCACGAACCCGTCGGTCTCGGCGGGGCAGGCGGTCCGCGCGGCGTCCGATCCGCCGCGCACGAGCTTGACGATCCGCCCGGCGGCCTCGGGGGCGCCGCACGGCACGGCGCGTCCGGCGGGGGTGGTGGCGGGCTCGTCGCCCTCGTCCCAGCGCAGGTTCACGCACTGCCCGGCCTCCCACGGCGCCGTCGGGACGGGCGAGGCGGAGGCGGACGGGGACGGCGGCGGCGTGCTCGCGGCGCGCTCCGGTTCGGGCTCGCCCGAGCACGCGGCGAGCGCCGCCAGGAGGAACGTCACGGCGAGGATCGGCCGCATGGGAGCTCCCACGGTCGTTTCCCCGCATGGTGCGGGCCCGCCGCGCCGGGCGCAATCCCCGCCCCCGCCCCGGCCGCATCCGGCCGCCGGGGCGGGGGCGGGACGGGTCAGCCGATCTCGGCGCGGCCGTCCTTGATGACGACGTCGCCGCTGCCGGACGTCGTCTCGAACGCGTAGGCGCCGCCGCCCGCGTCCCAGATGCGGGTGGTGACGTCCTCGCCCGGCAGGACGGGCTTGGAGAAGCGGACCGCGAGGCGCCGCAGCCGCCGCGGGTCGCCCGCCGCGACCGACTCGATCACCGCGCGGGAGGTGAACGCCATGGTGCAGAGGCCGTGCGCGATGATGCCGGGCAGCCCGGCCGACTTCGCGAACTCCTCGTCCAGGTGGATCGGCATCGGGTCGCCGGACGCCTCGGCGTAGCGGAACGTCTGGTCGTCGTCGACGTGCTGGACGACCTCGGCGACCGGCGCGGCGTCCCGCAGCTCCTCGGGGAAGGGGTGCGGCGGCGCGACCTCGCCGGCGTCCTCGCCCGCCTGGAAGCCGCGGAAGAACGACACCATCCACTGCTCCACGACGAGGTCGCCGGCCCCTTCCGGCGACGCGGTGCGGGTCTCCAGCTTCACCGACACCGTCCTGCCGGACCGCTTGGACGAGAAGCCCGTCACCATCGCGCGCGACACGAGCGTCGCGCCGGGCTCGATCGGGCGGTGGAACACCATGTCCTGCTCGCCGTGCACGACGAACGGGATGAGGCTGTCGGGGACGACGGTGAACAGCGGCCCGATCATGCCCTCGAAGACGGGCACGATGGCGAAGACCGGCGGCGCCGTCTCGCCCTCCAGGTAGACGGGGTTGGCGTCGTTGGTCGCCTTCGCGTAGGCGACCGTGCGGTCCCGCTCGACCTTGAACTCGAACGGGTCGCTCCACACGCCGAGGTTCTCGGTCCTCAGCCGCTGCTCGCTCATCGGGGATGCTCCTACAGGGGTTTCGGGGGTCAGGACAGGGTGGACTTGGCCCAGCGGTAGTCGGCCTTGCCCGCCGGGGAGCGCTTCACCTCGTCCACGATGACGACGCGGCGCGGCACCTTGTACCCGGCGAGGGTGGCGCGGCAGTGCGCGGTGAGCTCGTCCGGCGTCACGCCGGCGGTGGTGGACACGACGGCGGCGACGAGCGAGCCGTACCGCTCGTCGGGGACGCCGGCGACGAGCGCGTCGTAGACGGCCGGGTGCGTCTTCAGCGTCGCCTCGACCTCTTCGACGAACACCTTCTCGCCGCCGGTGTTGACGACCAGCGAGCCGCGGCCGAGCAGGACGATCGCGCCGTCGGCGTCGACCTTCGCCATGTCGCCCTGGAGCGCCCACCGATTCCCGTCGGCGCCGGTGACGAACGTGCGGGCGGTCTTGGCCTCGTCGTTCCAGTAGCCGAGGGGGATGCGGCCGGTGCGGGCGAGCTGCCCGATCTCGTCCGACCCGGCGGGGACGCGGCGCAGGTCGTGGTCGAGGACGGCGACGTCGTCGCCGCGCGGCATGAAGCGCGGCGACCCGTCGGCGGCGGGCTCGACGGCCTGCCCGGACGCGCCGGTCTCCGACCCGCCGAACGCGTCCAGCACCGCGAGCAGCGTCGGGATCAGCTCGTGCAGGCGCGCCTTGACGTCCGGGGACGTCGCGGCGCCGCCGGTGCCGATCGCGGCGATCGAGGACGTGTCGCGGCCGCCGCGCTCCAGCTCGGCGACGATCGGGCGGGCCATCACGTCGCCGACGAGCAGCAGCACCTGCGCCCCCTCGGCGGCGGCGACGTCCAGGACGCGCGCGGCGTCGAAGGCGTGGCCGGTCCACAGGATCAGGGTGGAGCCGGAGGTGAGCGCGATCCACGCGACCCACATGCCGGCGCCGTGCATGAGCGGCGCGCACACCATCGTGGTGACGCCGCCGTCCTGGACCTTCTCGGTGAGCGCCTCGGGCGAGGGGATGGGGTCGCCCATCATGTTCCCGCCGAACATCGCCGACATGAAGATGTCCTCCGAGCGCCACATGACGCCCTTCGGCAGGCCCGTCGTGCCGCCGGTGTAGAGGAGGTAGAGGTCGTCGCCGGACCGCTCGCCGAAGCCCCGCCCGGGCGAGGCGCCCTTCAGCGCGTCCTCGTACCGGACGGCGCCGGGGACGTCGTCCGCCGAACCGTCCTCGATGACCAGGACGTGCCGCAGCTCCGCCAGCCCGTCGCGGGCCTCGCCGAGCCGCGCGATGAGGGCGCGCTCCCCGACGAGCGCCGCCGACCCCGAGTCGCCGATGACGTGCGCGAGCTCCCCGGCGGTGTACCGGTAGTTGACGTTCACCGGCACGGCCCGCAGCTTGTAGGCGCCGAGCTGCGCCTCCAGCCACTCGGCCCGGTTGTAGGACAGGATCGACACCCGGTCCCCCGCCCCGACCCCGGCGTCCGCGAGGTGGTGCGCGACGCGGTTGGCGCGCTCGTCCAGCTCCCGGTACGTCAGCCGCGCGTCCCCGGCGACGAGCGCGGGCTTGTCCGGCACGGCGTCGGCGACGACCTCGAACAGGTCGGCGAGGTTGAAGGTGCGCGGCATCCGTCCTCCAGGGGCGCTCGGGACTGGTCCGGAGAAAAACATACAAGCCCGACTGTTTCTCAAACAGCCCCGGCGCCCTCCGCCGGCGGCCAGAAACATACATGCTTGACTGTTTCTTAGGTGGGGCCTAGCGTCACCGGCGACTCCAGGGAGGCGCGAAGCATGAGCAACCGGACCTTTGTCGTCGGCGTCGGCATGACCAAGTTCGAGAAGCCCGGCAGCCGGGACTGGGACTACCCCGACATGGCGCGCGAGGCGGGCACCAGGGCGCTCGCGGACGCCGGGGTGGCCTACGACGCGATCCAGCAGGCCTACGTCGGGTACGTGTACGGCGAGTCGACGTCGGGGCAGCGGGCCGTCTACGAGCTCGGGATCACCGGCATCCCGGTCGTCAACGTCAACAACAACTGCTCGACGGGGTCGACCGCGCTGTTCCTGGCGCGGCAGGCGGTGAAGGCCGGCGTCGTGGACTGCGCGCTCGCGCTCGGGTTCGAGAAGATGCAGAAGGGCTCGCTCGGCACCACCTACGAGGACCGCGAGCAGCCGATGCTGAACCACATCAAGGAGACGTTCGAGCTCTTCGACTGGGGCGGCGAGCCGATCGCGCCGTACATGTTCGGCGCGGCGGGCCGCGAGCACATGGCCAGGTACGGGACGACGGCCGAGCAGTTCGCGCGGATCGGGCTGAAGAACCACAAGCACTCGGTGAACAATCCCTACGCCCAGTTCCAGGACGAGTACACGCTGGAGGAGATCCGGGCGGCCCGCACCATCTACGAGCCGCTGACGAAGCTCCAGTGCTCGCCGACGTCGGACGGGTCGGGCGCCGCGGTCATCGCGAGCGAGCGGTTCGTGGACGAGCACGGGCTGTGGGACCGCGCCGTGGAGATCGCCGGGCAGTCGATGGTGACCGACACCCGCGACACCTTCACCGACAAGAGCGCGATCACGCTCGTCGGAGCGAAGATGAGCGCCCTCGCCGCGCGGCGCGCCTACGAGGAGGCGCAGATGGGCGCGGACGAAGTGCAGGTCGTCGAGCTGCACGACTGCTTCTCCACCAACGAGCTGATCACCTACGAGGCGCTCGGGCTCGCCGCCGAGGGCGAGGGCGGCGCGCTCGTCGACTCCGGCGACAACACCTACGGCGGCCGCTGGGTGGTGAACCCCTCCGGCGGGCTCATCTCCAAGGGCCACCCCCTCGGCGCGACCGGCCTCGCCCAGTGCGCCGAGCTGACCTGGCAGCTGCGCGGCCAGGCCGACGCCCGCCAGGTGGACGGCGCGACCGGCGCCGTCCAGCACAACATCGGCCTCGGCGGCGCCGCCGTCGTCACCGTCTACAAGCCCGCCCGCTGACGCCCGCCGCCGCGGCCCCGGGCGTCCGGGGCCGCGGCGGAGGGGTCAGGGACAGACGCTGCCGGTCCACGGACAGATGTAGGGGTCGAAGTCCGGGAGTTCGCCGAGAAACCGGGCGTTGTGCTGGTAGTCGCTCTTCATCCAGCGTGCGGCCACGAGAACGGATATCCGGTCGGCGCCGGCCTCGCGGAGCGACAGCGCGGCCGACTGGGCATGCCCGCCACTCGTCCACGTGTCGTCCAGAAGGAGCACATGCGCTCCCTTGGGGAGGGGACCGCGCACGGTGAAATGGCCGCCGTCCACGGCCCGCGCGTTCGCGACTCCTGAAGCGGCCTCCAGGACGGCCTCCCTGCCGGGCGCCGTGCCGCTGACGATCCGGTGGAAGGGGTGCTCGCCCGGCTTGACGGGCAGAGAGGGCACCGAGGCCCAGTGCGTCACCGCGGCGTCGGCCATCGGCTCGGCGCACAGGGCGTGCTTCTCCAAGGCGAGCACGGTGAGCAGCGACACGACCCGGTAAGGACCTTCGACCTTTCGGGGGAACGCCTTGTAGCCCCGCATCATGTATCCCGACTGCGAGCCTGCGACGGCGTAGGTGACGGGCGCCACCGCATCAGCGACCCCGCTGTGCAGACGATGCTGCTTGCATCGGTAGCAGGTCCGGTACCCGCCCTCCACCGGTGTCGTGCACACGTCGCACGTGACCCCGCTCTTCCGTACGGGATTGCGCAGGTAGCCGCCGGCGGTCGCGATCAGTGCGGCACAGAGGCGCCGCTCGACCTCCGATTCGAGCATCTAGGCCGATACCAGCCGCCGCAGTTCGGCATCGATCAACGTTTCCTCCTGGATCAACCCGTCGATGGCGTCGAACACGTCCCACAGGACCGACGCGACATGAACGCCGGGACGACCGACCAGCTCTTTCGCCCACCGGTTCCTCTCGACCACCAGGTCGGTGAGGACGACCGGGCGCCCATGTTCCACCGCCAGGCGGGCCTGCGCTCGGGCGCCGCTGTGCTCTCCCGCCTCCACGACGACCGTCGCCAGACCGTACCCGGACATGGTCGCGTTCCGCATCAAGAACGTGTGCTTCTGCGGCGGCGCGTCCGGCCAGAACTGCGAGAGCAGCAGGCCGCGCTCGGCGATCTCCCCGTGCAGGTCCCGGTTGGCGGCGGGGTACACCTTGTTGATCCCCGTGCCGATGACGGCGACGGTCCGGCCGCCCGCGTCGAGCGCCGCGCGGTGGGCGGCGGTATCGATGCCGAGTGCGAGACCGGCCATGACGGTCACCTCGCGCTCCACCAGGCCGCGCGCGATGCCGGCGGCGATACCGAGTCCGCGCTCGGACGCCTGCCGGGATCCCACCACGGAGACGGCCCGGTCATGGGGCGACACCGAGCCGAGCGCGAACAGGACCGGCGGCGCCTGATGGACTCCGCGGAGCCGGGCGGGGTACTCGCCGTCCAGGACGGTGAGCATCGCGTGGCCTTGCGCCGCCCAGGCCGCGATGTCCCCCGCGGCGCTCTCCAGCGGGTCCGCCTCTCCGGGCGAGGGCATGAGGGAGGGCTGGACCAGGCGCTCCCAGACCCGGAGCGCGCTTCCCGCCTCGACGACCTCGGCGGTGATGTCGGCCCACTTCATCCCGCCCGGCCTGACCTGCAGGAGAGCCACCAGGGCGGCCCGCTCCTCATGACTGGCCATGTCCATGCCGTCAGCGTACGAAGGCGATCCCGTCATTCCCCACCTCCACCCCGTTGTCGAACATGAGTTCGAGTATGGCGGAGCGGTGGGACATGTCCACTGCCGGCCCCTCCCTCTCCCTTCCGAAGCTTAGGCGACCCGCCTTTCTTGTCGTCGATGAACTCACGCCCCGGTCCGCCGTCGTCACCGTCTACAAGCCCGCCCGCTGACGCCCGCCGCCGGCCCCGGGCGGGGCCGGCGGCGGAGGTCAGGGGGCGGCGAGGGCCTCGGTCGGGGGGAGGCGGGAGGCGCGGACGGCCGGGTAGAGGCCGGCGAGGGCGCCGATCAGGAGGGTCGCGGCGAGGCCGCCTGCCAGCGCCCAGGGCGGGACGACCGGCGGCCAGCCCTGCCAGAGCGCGTACCCGGCGGTGACCAGGGCCCCGAGGACGGCGCCGCCGATCCCGCCGAGCAGGCTGAGCAGCAGCGCCTCGGTGAGGAACTGCGCGCGGACCTGCCCGCGCCGGGCGCCGAGGGCGCGGCGCAGCCCGATCTCGGCGCGCCGCTCCAGCACCGAGATCACCATCGTGTTCGCGACGCCGACGCCGCCGACGAGCAGCGCGACCGCGCCGAGCCCGAGGAGCAGCCCGGTGAAGGCGCGGCCCGCCGCGCGCTTGGCGGCGAGCGCGTCCGACGGCCGCGACACCTGCACCTCGTCCGGCGCCTCGGGGTTCGCGGTCGCGCCGAGCACCGACCGGACGCGCTCCACGGCCGCGTCGCGGGCGCGGGTGTAGACGGTCGTGGCGTGCCCGTCGAAGCCGAGCGCCGACGTCGCGGCGGGCCAGCCGACGAGGACGGCGGTGTCCAGCTCGGGCGCGAGCGCGACCGGCTCCAGGACGCCGATGACGGTGAACCAGCGGCCGCCGGCGAGGACCTGCGCGTCCGGGCCGGGGGCGGCGACGCCGAGGCGGCGGGCGGCGGTCGCGCCGAGGACGGCGGCCGGGTAGGAGCCGGTCGCGGCGTCCAGCCAGCGGCCCGCGGCGAGGCGCGCGCCGGTCGCGGACGGCAGGCCGGTGCGGGCCGCGTAGACGCCGATCCCGTTGGTGTCGGTCTTCGGGATCTTCCCGGTGCGGTAGGCGGCGACGCCGTCCAGGTGCCCGATCGCCGCCACCTCGCGGACGCCGTCCACCCGCCGCGCCATCGCTTCGGCGGTGAGCGGCAGCTCGGCCTGCGCGCCCGTCATGTCCGTGCCGGGTTGCGCGGTGAGCAGGTTGGTGCCGAGCCGCGCCATCTCCCGGTCGAGGCCGGCCCGCGAGGACGCCGACAGGCCGACGACGCCGACCATCGCGGCGATGCCGATGGCGATGCCGAGCGCGGACAGGAACGCCCGGAGCGGCCGGGTGCGCAGCCCGGCGCCGCCGACGGCGATCGCGTCGCGGGGCGCGAGCCGGGCCGTCACGCCGGCTCCGGTGCGGCGATCCGGCCGTCGCGGACGGCGATCCGGCGCGGCAGCGCGGCGGCGATCTCCCGGTCGTGGGTGATGACGACGACGGTGGTGCCGGCCGCGTGCAGGCCGCGCAGCAGGTCGAGGACGCCCGCGCCGGACGCGGTGTCGAGCGCGCCGGTCGGCTCGTCGGCGAGGAGCAGCGGCGGGTCGCCGGCGACGGCGCGGGCGATCGCGACGCGCTGCTTCTCGCCGCCCGACAGCTCGTGCGGCCGGTGGTCCAGGCGGTGCCCGAGGCCGACGCGCTCCAGCGCGGCGGCGGCGCGGCGCGCCCGCTCGGCGCGCCGCACGCCCGTGTAGAGCAGGCCGTCCGCGACGTTGCCGAGGGCGCTCGTGCCGGGCGCCAGGTGGAACTGCTGGAACACGAACCCGATGCGGCCCGCGCGCAGCTCCGACAGGGCCGCGTCGCCGAGGCCGCCGACGCGGCGGCCGTCGATGACGACGTCGCCGCTCGTCGGCCGGTCCAGCGTCCCGATGATGTTGAGCAGGGTCGACTTGCCCGACCCCGACGGCCCGACGATCGCGACCATCTCGCCCGCGCCGACGCGCAGCGAGACGCGGTCGAGGGCGGTGACGCCGCCGGGGTGGCGCTTGGTGACCTCGGTCAGCTCGATCATTCCGGCACCCCCACGGCCGTCCCGGGGGCGAGGCCGGCGCCCGACACCTCGACGCGGCCGCCGGCGAACAGGCCCGTCCTCACCGGCACGTACGCCGCCCCGCCGGCCTTGACGACCTGCACGCCGAACCCGCCGGCCGGCAGCGCGACGAGCGCGGCGACCGGGACGGTCAGCACGCCGCGGCGGACGCCGGCGGTGAAGTCGACGTCGACGGACGCGAGCGTGTAGGCCGCGGCGGCGCGCTGCGCCCTGGCGCCGAGCGCGATCTCGACGCGGACCTCGGTGGTCGGGTCGCCGCCCTGCGCGGCGGCGGCCTTGGCGACGGTGGACACGCTGGAGATGCGGCCCGGCACCTCCGCGCCGTCGGGCAGCTCGATCGTGACGGCGGCGCCGTCGCGGGCCAGGCGCAGGTCGTCGACGTCGAGAGAGGCGGTGACGGCGCGCTCGGTGCCGGTGAAGGTGAGCACCTTGCGGCCGGGGCCGGTCGGGTCGCCCTCACCGGCGAGGAGGGCGTCCACGCGGACGGCGGCGGGCGCGAACACCACGCTGCCGAGCGCGACCTCGCCGGTCTCGTCCTCGCCGAGATCGTCCTGCCATTCGCGGACGGCGGCGGCGGTGCCGGAGGTGAAGTCGCGGTCGGCGGTGAACCCGTCGTAGCCGAGCGCCTTGAGGTTGCGCTCCAGGGCCTTGACGTCCGCGCCCGACATGCCCTCCCGCAGCGTCCGGTAGGCGGGCGTGCCCCCGTACAGCAGGGTGACGGGGTGCCCGTCGACCTCGTAGAGGGCGTGCCCGCGGGTGATCGTGTCGCCGGTGCCGGGGACGCGGGTGAGGGTGCCGGGCAGGCGGCTCGTGGCGGTGGTGGCGGTGCCGTAGCCGAGCGTGCCGCTCGCGGTCTTGCCGTCCTGGAGCGTCTGCCGGGTGACCGGCGCGGTGCGGGCGGGGGCCGTGGACGCGGCGGCCGGGGCGCCGTCGTCGCGCAGCGCGCCGAGGGTGGCGGCGGCGACGGCGGCGCCCGCGAGCCCGGCCGCGGCGGCGAGGAGGCGGCGCCGCCTCACTTGCCCTGCCCCTGCATGATCGGACGGCACGTCTGGTCGGCCTTCGCGAAGTCGGGGTCCTCGCCGACCTCGGGCGTGATGCGGATGCCGCGCTGCCCCGGCTGCGGGTCGGGGAACTTCTCGACGCCGTGCTGCCGCATGCAGGCGGCGTACTTGCGGCCGTTCTCCTCCATCTTCGGGTCGACGGCGCCGGACTGCTCGGCCATCGGGTCGTACTGCCGGCACGCCTCCATGGCCTTGTCGACGACGTCCTTCGGGACGCCCTTGAGAGTCAGCATGAGCCCCTTGCCGGGCTCGGGGTCCTTGACGTCGAGGCCGTGCTGCCGGAGGCACTGGGCGTACTGGACGCCCTTGTCCTGGACGTTCGCCGTCGGGCTCGCCGACGACGCGCCGGTCCTGCCGCCGCCGCCCCCGCAGGCGGCGGCGAGGCTCAGGCAGAGGGCGATCGGGACGGTGGCGATGATGCGCATCGGTCTCTCCTCGGGTCGGTTCCGGCCCGATGCAACAGGCGGCGCCGTTTCCCCGCCGTTTCCGTCCGGGCTAACGCGGAGGAAACGCCCCGCCCGCCACGATGGCGGCGACGAGAGGGGACGCGGATGCGCGTGCTGGTGGTGGAGGACGAGCCGATGCTCGCGGCCGCGGTCGCCGAGTGGCTGCGCGGCGAGGCGCACGCGGTGGACGTCGTGCACGACGGCGGCGCCGCGCGGGAGCGGCTCGCCGTCCACGGCTACGACGTGGTCGTGCTGGACCGGGACCTGCCGGTCGTGCACGGCGACGACGTCTGCCGGGGCCTCGCCGCGGGCGGCGCGGCGGCGCGGGTGCTGATGCTGACGGCGGCGGCGGACGTCGCCGACCGCGTCGCCGGGCTCGGCCTCGGCGCCGACGACTACCTCGCCAAGCCGTTCGCGTTCGCCGAGCTGGCGGCGCGGGTGCTGGCGCTCGGCCGCCGCAGCCGCCCGGCGGCGCCGCCGGTGCTGCGCCGCGCCGGCATCACCCTGGATCCGGCGCGCCGCGAGGTGTTCCGCGACGGCCGGTACGTGCCGCTCGCGAAGAAGGAGTTCGCGGTGCTCGCCGAGCTGCTGCGCGCCGACGGCGCGGTCGTGTCGGCCGAGACGCTGCTGGAGAAGGCGTGGGACGAGCACGCCGACCCGTTCACCGGCGCCGTCCGGCTGGCGGTGCTGAAGCTGCGGCGCAAGCTCGCCGACCCGCCGGTCGTGGAGACGGTCACGGGCGCGGGGTACCGGATCCCGTGAGGCTCTCGCTGCGGGCCCGGCTCACCCTCACCTACACCGGGCTGTTCCTCGTCGCCGGAACGGTGCTGCTCGGCGCCACCTACCTGCTGTTCGAGCAGCAGCTCGACCGCGGCAAGCCGAACCTCGTGACGCTGCGGACGGTCGGCCCGGTGCCGACGTCGGGGGCGGCCGCCGCCGAGGCGCGGGACGCCGAAGCGCAGGCCCGGGACGCCGGGAGGGCGATGCGCGCCGAGCACGACCGGCTGCACGACGCCGCGACGACGTCGCTGCTCGTGCAGGGCGCGGTGGCGCTCGCGGCCGTCGGCGGCATCGCCGCGGGCGTCGGCTGGCTGCTCGCCGGCCGCGTCCTCGCGCCGCTGCACCGCGTCACCGACATCGCGCGGCGCATCGCCGCCGCGCCCGCCGCCGGCGACGTCCTGCACGAGCGGATCGCGCTGCGCGGCCCCGACGACGAGGTGAAGGAGCTCGCCGACACCTTCGACACGATGGTGGAGCGCCTCGACCGGTCGTTCGACGGGCAGCGCCGGTTCGTCGCGAACGCCTCGCACGAGCTGCGCACCCCGCTCACCCTCGGCCGCGCCCTGGTGGAGCTCGCGATGCACCGCGCGGACGCGCCCCCGGAGGTGCGGCGGCTCGGCGCCGACCTGCTGGAGATCAACACCCGGCACGAGCGGCTCATCTCGGGCCTGCTGCTGCTCGCGGGCTCCGAGCAGCGGCTCACCGGCACCGCGCCGGTCGACCTCGCCGACATCGTCGGCCACGTCCTCGCGCAGACCGCGCCCGAGGCCGCGAAAGCCGACGTGGACGTCCGCGCGGACGCGGCGGAGGCGATGGCCGTCGGCAACGCGCTGCTGCTGGAGCGGCTGGTGCAGAACCTGGTGGAGAACGGCATCCGCCACAACACCGGCCCGGGCGGCTGGGTGCGGGTCGCGTGCCGGAGTCACGGCGACGGCCGCGCGGAGGTGGAGGTGACCAACAGCGGCCCGGCCGTCGCGCCCTATGACGTGGCGGGCCTGTTCGAGCCGTTCCGCCGCCAGGACACCGAGCGGCTCGTCACCGCCAAGGGCGCTGGGCTGGGGCTGTCGATCGTCCGGGCGATCGCGCGCGCGCACGAGGGCGAGGTGGACGCGCGCGCCCGCGAGGACGGCGGCCTCGCCGTGACGGTCGTCTTCCCGGAACCGCCCGGCTGACGGGCCGCGCGAGTAACCTGGCCGGACCCACCCTCGCCCCACGGAACCCGGCGGATGCTGCACACACTCACCGAACGGCTCTGGAAGTCGCTGGGCGGCCGCGCGCAATGGCGGCTGGCCCGGATGCGGCACCACACGTTCCTGGTCTACGTGGCGGGCATCGTCCATGACGAGGAGGGCCGCGTGCTGCTGCTGCGGCACCGCCTGTGGTCCGAGCGCCGCCCTTGGGGCCTGCCCGGCGGCTACGTGGAGGCGGGCGAGCGGCTCCCCGACGGCGTCGCGCGCGAGGTGCGCGAGGAGACGGCGCTGCGAGTGCGCGTCCGGGAGGTACCGGTCGGGGTGTTCAGCGGTTTCCGCAACCGCGTCGAGGTCTTCTACGCCGCCGATCTCGTCGGCGGCGAGCTGCGCCTGGAGGAGGCCGAGATCCTGGAGGCCCGCTGGTGCGCGCCGGACGAGCTGCCGGCGTCCCTGCCGCAGCGCCAGCGCGACCTCATCCGGTCGGTCCGGGCGCGCCGCCGCCGCTGAGTCCCGGCGCGGGGCCGGCCACCGCCTCGCTCCAGCGCGCGATCATCGGGCGGAGCCGCTCCCGGCTGCGCAGCCAGCGCTCGCGGCTCCGCTCGGGCGTCGTCGGATGGATGAACTGGAGCAGCCGGAGGCCGCGCACCGTCTCCAGCACCAGGTAGACGTCGCCGCGGAAGCCCGGGTCGTCGGCGCGGTCGCCGAGCAGCGCCCGCGACAGCTCCAGGATGCCGCCGGTGACCAGGCGCTCCAGATCGGCGACGTGCTCGCGCAGGTCGGGGTCGGTGCGCGCCGCCGTCCACAGCTCCATGGACGCCTCGAACAGCGGGCCCTGATGGACCTCCCAGACGAGGTCCAGGGCGTCGCCGACGGCGTCCGGCGACGCGCGCAGCCGGTCGAGGTGCTGCTCGACGATCTGGTCGGCGCGCTTGCGGGCCAGGTGCTCCACGGCGGCGAGCACGAGGGCGTTCTTGGTCGGGAAGTGGTGCACCTGCGCGCCGCGCGAGACCCCGGCACGGTCCACCACGCGCGTCGTGGTGGTGCCGTGGTAGCCGTGCTCCACCAGGCACTCGACGGTCGCGTCGAGGAGGCGGCGCCGGGTGGCGGCGGTGCGCTCCTCCTGCGTGCGTCGGGGGCGGGCGGCGGTGGGCATGGACGCAGGATAGCCGCGAACAAACAGGACGCGCTGTATGTGGAGGGCACCGGCGGGGGTGCCCGGGACGGGGCGGGCGCGCCGGGAATGGGCCGGCGGTTGACGCTGTTTGAAGATTCAACTAACCTTCGGGACGTCGCTTGAAGGTTCAAGTACCCCGCCGATCGAGGAGAATCCCGTGAGCATCGCCACCGCCACCGTCGCCCCCGAGCTGACCGCCGGCACCTGGAACATCGACCCTTCGCACTCGGAGGTCTCCTTCACCGTCCGGCACCTGATGTCCAAGGTGCGCGGGACCTTCACCGAGTTCTCCGGCGCGATCCGGATCGCCGAGGACCTCGCCGCGTCCACCGCGACCGCCGAGATCGCCATCACCTCGGTGAACACCCGCAACGCCGACCGCGACCAGCACATCCGGTCCGCCGACATCCTGGACGTCGAGAACCACCCGAACATGGTCTTCACCACGACGGGCGTCCGCGCCGAGGACGGCGAGTACTTCGTCGACGGCGAGCTGTCCATCCGCGGCGTGTCCCGCCCGGTGACCCTGGCCGTCGAGTACAACGGCGTCGGCGACGACCCGTGGGGCGGCGTGCGCGCCGGCTTCTCGGCCACCACCACCATCAGCCGCAAGGACTTCGGCGTCGAGTTCAACGTCCCGCTGCAGGGCGACAAGGCCCTCCTCGGCGACAAGGTCGACGTGCACCTGGAGATCCAGGCCGTCCGCGCCTGACTTCCCGCAGCCGCGCGAAAGGGCCGCCCCCGCCGGGGGCGGCCCTTCGGCGTCTCAGCCGTCCTCGCCCTCCGCCGGCGGCAGGTCCAGCTCCAGCCGGGCGCCGGACGCCGAGTCCGCGACCCGCAGCGTCCCGCCGTGCGCCTCGGCGATCTCGCGGGCGATGGCGAGGCCGAGGCCGAACCCGCCGGCGCCGCGGCTCCGCGCGGTGTCCAGGCGGGTGAACCGCTCGAAGACCCGCTCGCGGTCGGCGGCGGGGATGCCGGGCCCGTCGTCGGCGACGGCGAGCCGCGCCCGCCCGCCGTCCGCCGCGACCGTCACCTCCACGCGCGTCCCGGCGAACCGGACGGCGTTGTCGAGCAGGTTGTTCAGCAGCCGGACGAGCTGCATCCGCACGCCCCGCACCCGGACGTCCGGCGCGAGCTCCGCGGCGATCTCCACGGCGGTCCCGGCGGCGCCCGCGCGGCGCTCGATCTCGGCGCGGGCGAGGGCGCCGAGGTCGACGTCCTCCTGCGCGGCCGTCCCGCCGGTGCCGATGCGGGCGAGGAGCAGCAGGTCGGTGACGATCGACTCCAGCCGGTCGGTGTCGCGGAGCGCCGACGTGACGACCTCGCCCAGGTCGGTGTCGCCCGGGTGCATCGCCGCGTCCTCCAGGTTGGCGCGGAGGCCGGCGATGGGGGTGCGCAGCTCGTGCGAGGCGTCGGAGGCGAACTGGCGCTGCCGGGCGACGGCGCGCTCCAGCCGGTCCAGGGTCTCGTTGGCGGTGCGGGCGAGCTGGGCGATCTCGTCCTCGCCCGCCGGCGCCGGCACCCGCCGCGACAGGTCCGAGGCGCTGATCTCCGAGAGCTGGACGCGGATCTGCTCCACCGGCCGCAGCGTCCGCCCGACGACCCGCCAGGTCACCCACGCGACGAGCGCCGACAGCAGCAGCACCGCGGCGGCGAGCAGCGCCTCCAGCAGCCCGCTGACCAGGTACTGCGGCACCCGGCGGGCCGCGTAGACGACGACGGAGTCGGGCGCGGTGGTGACCCGGATCGCCTCGATCGTCCAGCAGGCGCCGCCCGGCCCGCGCCCGCGGCACTCGGTGAAGTCCTGCACCCGCTCCGCCGGCGGCGGCCAGCGGCGCGTCGGCGCCGGCCGGCCCGCCGCGGCGGGCGTCGCGTCCAGCAGGTGCCCGCCGGGGCCGAGCACCTGCACGAGCACCCGACCGCGCGAGTCGTCGGGGATCGGCGTCGCCAGCGTCCCGTCGCGGACGCCGCCGGACGCGCGCCGCGCGGCGAGCTGCACGTCCTGCAGCCGCGCCGCGTCCGTCGCGTTCCGTGCCGACACGTCGGCGGCGGCGGCGATGGCGCCGAACACCAGCAGCGCGAGCACGGCGGCGACCAGCGTGTCGCGCCCCCTGATCGACCGAGGTCGCAGCCGCATGGTCCCCCCTCCCGCAGACGGTCCGCCCGGCGCCGGGCGCCCGGCCATTCTGCCCGACCGCACGCCCGGTGGTGACGGAACGTCACGATCCGTCCGGCGCCCGCCCCAAGGTACCCACCAGTAACAAATCGGGCATCCGAAATGCGGGTTCACGTTTCAGGGACGCCAGATGGGACATCCGTTCGGTGATAGTTCCCCGGACAGCTGGGACGGTCACATGGGCAGGGACGTCACCCCGGTCACCATCAGCGGCGAGGACCGGCGCCGGTACCGCGACAAGGTACGGCGCTGCCTCGACACGCTGGCCCGCATGCTCGGCGAGTCGCAGTTCGACTTCGAGCGCCCGCACATCGGCCTGGAGATCGAGCTCAACCTGATCGACGACATCGGCGACCCGCTGATGCGCAACGCCGACGTGCTGAAGGCGATCGCCGACCCCAAGTGGGCCACCGAGCTCGGCCAGTTCAACCTGGAGATCAACATCCCGCCGCGGGAGCTCGGCGGCTCCGCCACCGGCGAGCTGGAGACCGAGGTCCGCGACTTCCTGGAGCACGCCGACGGCCGCGCCGAGGAGGTCGGCGGCCGCCTCGCCATGATCGGCATCCTGCCCACGCTGCGCCGCTCCGACATCGGCGAGGAGGCGCTGTCCAGCAACGCCCGCTACAAGATGCTCAACGACCAGATCTTCGCCGCCCGGGGCGAGGAGATGCGGATCGAGATCGACGGCCCCGAGCCGCTGCACATGCACGCCGACACGATCATCCCCGAGGCGGCCTGCACCAGCGTCCAGTTCCACCTCCAGGTGAGCCCCGACGAGTTCGGCGCCCACTGGAACGCCGCGCAGGCCGTCGCCGGCGCCCAGGTCGCCCTCGCCGCGAACTCGCCGTTCCTGTTCGGGCACCGGCTCCACCAGGAGACCCGCATCGCGCTGTTCGAGCAGTCCACCGACACCCGCCCCGAGGAGCTGAAGTCGCAGGGCGTCCGGCCCCGCGTCTGGTTCGGCGAGCGGTGGATCACCTCGGTGTTCGACCTGTTCGAGGAGAACACCCGCTACTTCCCGGCGCTGCTGCCGCTCTGCGAGGACGAGGACCCGCTGGAGGTCCTGGACGCCGGCGGCATCCCCGAGCTCGCCGAGCTGTCCCTGCACAACGGCACCGTCTACCGGTGGAACCGGCCGATCTACGCGGTCGTCAAGGGCCGCCCCCACCTGCGGGTGGAGAACCGCGTCCTGCCCGCCGGGCCGACCGTCGCCGACATCGTCGCCAACGGCGCGTTCTACTACGGCCTCGTCCGGATGCTCGCCGAGGACGAGCGGCCCATCTGGTCGCGCATGTCGTTCCAGGCCGCCGAGGACAACCTGCACCGCGCCGCCCGCGACGGCATGGAGGCCACCCAGTACTGGCCGGGCCTCGGCGAGATCCCGGTGTCGGAGCTGGTCCTCCGCCACCTGCTGCCACTGGCGCGCGAGGGCCTGGACAGGTGGGACGTCGACTCCGCCCGCGCCGACCGGCTGCTCGGCATCATCGAGCGCCGCGCCGTCACCGGCCGCACCGGCGCCGCCTGGCAGGTCGACACCGTCGAGGCCATCGAGGAGTCGTTCGGGCTGCCCCGCCACGAGGCGCTCCGCCTCATGACGCGCCGCTACGCCGAGCTGATGCGCGAGGGCGAGCCCGCGCACACCTGGCCCGTCGGGCCCTGACCGGCCGCTAGACGCCGCCCTCCTCCTCGTGCAGCAGGAGGAGGGCGTAGGCGGCGACGGTGGAGTCGTCGGTGATCCGGCCGTCGCGGATCATGCGCTTGAACTCGGCGCGGGTGATCCAGCACTGCCGCATTTCCTGCTCCTCGGGCTCGCGGTCGTGGGCGCCCGCGCGCAGGCCCGTCGCCAGGAACACCGTGACGCCCTGGCCCGTCGTGCCGTGCGAGCTGTCCAGGCGGCCGAGCTCAGTGAGGGCGTCCGCGCGCAGCCCGGTCTCCTCGGCGAGCTCGCGCCGCGCCAGCTCGGCGGGCGGCACCGCCGCGCGGCCGGGCGCCGAGCCCTGCGGGAAGTTCCAGGTGCGGCGGCCGAGCGGGTACCGGTACTCCTCCACCAGGTGGAAGCCGCCGCGCTCCATCGGGACCACCAGCGCGAAGTCGGGCTTGTCGACGACGCCGTAGACGCCGCGGCTCCCGTCGGGCCGCTCGATCTCGTCCTCGCGGACCGCCATCCACGCGTTCTCGTAGACCGTCCTGCTCGACACCCGCCTGATCTCACCGTCCGTCACAGTCCCTCAGCGTAGGGCCGCCCCGCCGCCCGTGCGGCCCGGTCAGATGAAGCGCAGCCGCTGCAGCTCGTCCCCGCCGGCCTCGCGCACGTAGACCGTGCCGCCCGAGGTGATGATCTCCTCGATCAGCGCGTAGAGCTGCACGGCCCGGTTGACGGTGTCGGTCTTGCTGTCGCCCGTCATCCGCACGGCCTCCTCCAGCGCCCGCGACGACCGCGCCGTCAGGTTGACCGTCAGCCGCTCCAGCGGACCGCCCGCGCGCCCCGGCCGCGACGTCCCGCCCGGCGCACCGGCCTCTTCCGCGGGGGCGTGCGCCGTGTCGCCAACGTTTCCAGCCATGTGAGCGGACCATTTCCCGCCACATTCCAAGTGGCGTACCGGCATTGTGTCCGCCTCCAGCATGCTAGGTGCCGGGGTGACGTGTCAATGAAAGGCTGATGACGAATGTACAACAGCCGGTCGTCAACCTCGCCACCCGGTGCAAATGATCAGGTTATCGTTTCCATAAGAGCTGCTGGAGAGGCGGACAACGGGTGCGCATCCGGCTCTTGGAAAGCGATCACGGGCCGCCATGAACGAAGTGACCCACACCGATCTGACGAAAGAGGAACCGGCCGACCCCACCCACCGCGCGGACCTCGTCCGCCTGCCCGAGCACCAGTCCCACGGCGCCGTCGTGTCCGGCCCCGGCTTCACGCTCCGCTCCTTCTCCCGCGAGCCGGCGACCTCGTCCGGAGCCCTGGCCACCGCGGCGTTCCGCCTCTCCCTCGCCGTCTTCCTCGAGCTCACGGGTGCCGCGACGCTGGCGAGCGCGCCGCGCGTCCCACCGCTCGCGGTGCTGGTCCTGGCGTCGCTGTGCGTCCTCGGCACCGTCTTCGGCGCCGGCGGCGCGATCGTCTGGCAGCACGTCCGCGAGACCCGCGACGCCGCCGGCGGAGCACCGGACAGGGGCGGCCCCTGAACAGCCGGCGAGAACGGCCGGAGCCGAAAAGAGATTTACCGGCCGCTCATAAGTGGCGCCGACAGAAAAAGCGCACCGCCCTCTCCGGAGGCCATCAGGACACCGTCCTCCTACCCCTATGCCATCTCGCCGATCGACTTATGGCTTTCGACCCGCTCGCTGTTCTACGCTGTGCGCATTGCCAGGATGCAGAGCGCCACGTTGTCGGGCGGGTCCGCTCTGCGGAACGGAGCGAACATGGCACTGGGTCCGGTGGTCCAGCAGGCGCTTCTCACCGATGAACTGGTGACGCTCCGCCGGGAACTCGGCAAGACGCAGGAAGAGGTCGCCTCGGCGCTGGACTGGTCGACGTCCAAGCTGATCCGGATCGAGGGCGCGAACGTCAAGATCTCGGTGTCGGACCTGCGGTCGCTGCTGCGCCACTACGGCCTGGAGGACGGCGCCCGCGTCGAGCGTCTCGTCGAGTACGCGCGCGGCGCCAGGACCCGCGGCTGGTGGGCGCTCTACCGCAACGACCTGGAACCCGACTTCCACACCTACCTCGGCTACGAGGCGGGCGCCTCCTACATCAGGTCGTTCCAGCCGCTGCGCGTCCCCGGTCTGCTGCAGACCGAGGAGTACGCGCGGGCGATGACGATCGAGTTCGTGCCGGAGAGCCACGCGCTGGACGTCGTCGTCGACGTGCGCATGCAGCGCCAGGTGGAGGTCCTCGACAAGAGCGAGCCGCCGGACCAGCACTACCTGCTGGACGAGGCCGTCATCCGGCGCTGGGTGGGCGCGCAGCGCGACGACTCCATCATGCCGCGCCAGCTCCGCCACCTCTTGGACACGGCCGAGCGGCCCGGCATCACCATCGACGTGATCCCGTTCAGGAGCGGCGCCCACTTCGGGCTGCGCGGGGAGTTCACCGTCCTCAGCTTCGACAGCGCCCTCAGCGACATCCTCTACCTGGAGGACGCGCGCTCCCTCGACCTGACGATCGGCGCGCGCGACAGCCGGGTGGCCGACTACCGGGACGCCTTCGACAACATCCGGCGGCTGGCGCTCCCCCAGGAGGAGAGCCTGGCGCTCATCGAGCGGATCGCGGCGGAGATGGAAGCGGGGTCGGCGCCCGGCAGGGACTAACGGACCGCGCCGGCGGCGTCCGCCCCGCCCGCCGCGGGAGGCACCGGCACGCGCGCCTCCTCGGCCGCGGGGGCGCGTTCGGCCAGCGCCACCTCGACGCAGCCGCCGGAGTCGCTTCGCACGCTCTTGCGCCACGGGGTGATCACAGCGTACGCATCGATCATCGTCGTTCCTTCGTGAGTGTCGGCATGGCCGACGCCTCGGCGCGGCCTACCCAGTGTAATCAAATTACTACCGTACGCGACGAGCACCGCACCGGCCCCGGCGCGGGGGCCGTTCCGGGGAGCCCAACCTAATGGAAACAAAGGCCGCACATGATGCCATTCGCTGTCTCGTTTTCGCGTCGTGCGGCCTTCCCGGTGGCCTAGGGTGAGGCACTTCGCGTAACGCTCCGGAAGGGCAGGGCATGGGCAGCGGGGAACGGCGCGGGCCGGGCGGGGAGCGCTTGGTCCTCGTGCGCGACAGCAAGGACCGGGACGGGCCGGCGTTGGCCTTTCCGCAGCCGGTATGGCGGCGGTTCGTCGCGGAGGTGCTGCGGGGGGAGCACGATCTGCGGCCCGCTCCGGCACCGCGCGCCTGAGCTCACGGGCGCCCGCGGACCTCGGTGAAGCCGAGGGACGTGCGGGGGGCGGTGAGGGCCGGGAGCCTGGGCGGCCTGGCCGGGGACGGCCGCGTGATCTAGGTTGCCGTCATGGCCGATGAGCCCGAGTTCGTCGACACCCACGTGCATTACTGGCGGCCCTCCGCCAACGACTGGTATCCCGGCCTCCGCGGCGGACCGCTCCATCGCGACGTCCTGCCGGGCGCGTTCCCCGCTCCCCCGCGGCAGGTGCACGTGTCGGCGGTCACCGACCTCGCCCGCGCCCTGGACGAGGCGCGCTGGCTCGACGCGCTGCGCGCCGAGACGGGCGTTCCCACCGCCGTCATCGGCACGATCGACCCCGCCGCGCCCTGGGCGGACACCGAGCGGCTGCTGTTCGCGCAGGCCGAGAGCCCCGCGTTCCGCGGCGTCCGCGTCTTCTCCGGCCTCGACCCGGCCGGACCCGTGGCGCGGTCGCTGTTCGCGCTGCTCGGCGAGCGCGGCTGGGTCCACGACCTGATCGCGCGCCCCGCCGACGTCCCCGCGCTGCTGCCCGCTCTGGACGCGGCGCCCGGCACGTCCTTCGTCCTGGAGCACGCGGGCTGGCCGGACGGCGAGGCGCCCGAGCAGTTCCGCGCTTGGCGGGCCGCCGTCGCCGAGGTCGCCGCGCGCGGCAACGTCGACTGCAAGATCTCCGGCCTGGGGATGGCGCTCCAGACCACGGACGCGACGCGGTTGCGCCCGTTCGTGGAGACGTGCATCGAGCTGTTCGGCGTGGACCGCTGCTTCTTCGGGAGCAACTTCCCCGTGGACGGGCTCGCCGGGACCTACGAGGAGATCATCGGCGCCTACCGCGCGATCACCGCGGGTCTGTCCGCGGCGGACCGGGCGAAGCTGTGGTCCGGCAACGCCCGCCGCCGCTACGGCCTGGAAGCGTGAGGGAGACCCGCCGTCCGCGAGCTGCTGGACGGGCTCGGCGCCGCCGAGCCCGTCACCGCGACGCCCGACGGGCCGGTGGTGACGCTGCTGCCGTTCGTGCACGACCCGGACGCCTACGTGCCGCCGGGGTCGCGGCGGGGCTGGAGGCGCGCGGGGAGGCGGCCGCCGCTGCGGCGGTGCGGGCGGTGAACGCGGGGCGGGACTGACCGGGGGTCACCAGTCGCGGGTGGCGACGAGTTCCTCGATGTCGGCGCCGGGGAAGCCGTAGGCGTCCGCGACGAACGCGAAGTCCCCGGCGAGCAGGTCGCGGGCGACGGTCTCGAGCTCGCTGCCCGCCTCGTAGAACTCGTCCTGGAGGTCGTTCAGCTCGTCCGTCGCGTCGTGCGTGAGGAGGTAGAGGGCGGCGAGGTCCGCGGGGCGCTCCTGCTCGACGCGCTCGCAGAGCCGCAGCAGGATCGCGACGGCCTTGTCGATCAGGTGGTCGGGGAAGTGGCCGTCGGCGTACATGCCGGTGAGGAACGCGTGCCCGGTGATCCGCGGGTTCGTCGGTGCCATGCGCGGCATCCTGGCGCCCGCCTACGACATCGGCGGCCGCCCGGGGGCCGGCGCCGTGCGGACGTGGACGATCTCGCCCGCGACGACGGCCTCCTCGGTGAAGCCGAGGCGGCGCGCGACGGCGCGGCTCCGCGCGTTGGCGGGCTCGGCGGCGAGCGTGACGCGGTCCAGGGCGAGGACGCCGAAGGCGTGCGCGAGCAGGGCGGCGACGGCGCGGGTGACGAGGCCGCGGCCCTCGTGGGCGGCGTCGATCCAGTAGCCGACCTCGCCGGAGCCGTCGCCGTCCGGGCGGAGCGAGGCGGCCCCGACGACGCGCCACGCGCCGTCCTCGCGCAGCACGATCGCCGTGGGCAGCAGCGCGCCCGCGCGGCGGGCGAGCGCGTCGGCGGCGAGCCGCAGCCGGGTGCTCTCCAGGGTCAGCGGCTCGGGGCACGCCCCGGGGTTCCAGCGCCGCAGCCGCTCCCGGTTCGCGGCGAGCAGCGCGTGGAACTCCTCGGCCAGCGCGGGCGTCCGCGCGATCAGCGCGGCGTCCTCACCGATCGGCAGCAGCAGCGGCACCGGCGTCCCCTCCCGGCCCGGCCGCGCTCGCCCGCTCACCGATCGCCCCGCCGGGCCAGTCGCCGAGGAGGTCCCAGCGGTTGCCGGCGATGTCGAGGAAGACCGCGACGCGGCCGTAGGGCTCGGTGCGCGGGGCGGTGACGAACTCGACGCCGGCCGCCGCCATGCGGGCGCGGGCGGCGTCGAAGTCGGGCACGCGGAGGAAGAACCCGACGCGTCCGGCGGCCTGGTCGCCGATCGCGGCGGCCTGGCGGCCGGGATCGGCGCGGGCGAGCAGGAGGCCGGTTCCGCCGTCCGGGGGGCGGACGACGACCCAGCGCTTCGGCCGGCCGTCGTTCGTGGTCGCCGGCACGTCCTCGGCGAGGACGAATCCGAGGGCGTCCACGAAGAACGCGATGGCCGGGTCGTACTCCTGCACGATCAGCGTGACGAGGTCGAGGGGCACGGGACGAGGCTAGGGCAGGTCGAGGAGGGCGTAGACGGTCTTGCCGTCCGGGTCGCGGCGCTGGCCCCAGTGGCGGGCGAGGGCGGCGACGATGGCGAGGCCGCGGCCGCTCTCGGCGTCCTCGGGGACGGCGGGCGGCGGGGCGGGCACGGCGGGGGCGGTGCTGCCGTCGTAGACCTCGACGGACAGGACGGCCCGCCACACCATGAGCCGGAGGCCGACGAGGGTGCCGGCGCCGGACGCGCGGACGGCGTTGGTGGCGAGCTCGGAGACGACCAGCAGGACGTCGGCCGCGATCGCGTCGAGGCCCCAGGCGCGGAGCCGGGCCGCGGCGAGGCGGCGGAGCGCGGCGGGCGCGGCGGGGCCGCCCGCAACGGCGCGCTCGAAGACCCCCTCGGCGTCCCGGCGGAGGACCGGGGCGGCGGGCGCGGTCCGGACGTCGGTGTCGTTCATGTCCCCATGCTGCTGCGCGGCGGGGCGTTCCGGAAGGTCCCGGCGGCCCGGTTAGGGATTCCCCTCGCGGCGGGTCAGTTACGTTGGTGCAGATCCACAACGTCGGCGGTGTCGCCGACGGCGGGCTTGACGGCGGGGATGAGGTGCTCGCCGGGCTGCCCGGCGAGGAGCGCGCGGGCGCGCAGCACGATCTCCAGGTCGAAGCGCACGTCGGGTTCCAGGAGCTGGTCGCCGAACAGCTCCTCCAGCTGCCGCAGCCGGTAGCGGACGGTCTGCGGGTGCACGTGCAGGCGCATCGCGACCTCGTTGGCGTTGCGGCCCGACTGGAGCCAGGCGAGGAGCGTCTCGGCGAGCCGGTCCTGCTGCGAGACGCGCAGGTGGGAGAGGGGCTCCAGGCGGAGCGCGGCGAGGGAGGTGATGAGGTCCTCGTCCTGGAACAGGATGAGGGTGGACATGTGCTCGACGCTGCGGACCACCCCGCCGTCCGCGGCGATCACGCCGCGCCGCACCAGGTGCAGCGTCTTGCGGGCCCACTGGATGGAGCGGGCGGCCTCGCCGAGCGGGACGGTCGGGCCGACGACGGCGAGGGAGCCGCCGAGCGCGCGGTCGATCAGCCGGGCGCGGCCGGGGCCGTCGGGGTCGGGGACGATCAGGCTGGGCGTGCGGCGGGTCGGGTCGGCGAGGATGTCGGGCGGGAACGCCGGCCGGTGCGCGCCGTCGTGCGGCTGGCCGAGCGCGACGGCGGCGACGGTGCGCGGCACCGGCCACTGCGCGGCCGCGGCGAGGTCGGCGATCGCCTCGGGCGCGGCGGGCGGGTCGGCGAACAGCAGGTCGAGCAGGCGCTTGCGGCGGCGCTGCATCTCGCCCGCGACGGCGGCCTTGGCCTGCGCGAACCCCTCGGCGGCGGCGGTGGCGAGCTCGTCCTGGAAGGCGATGAGGGCCTCGCCGACGGCGCCGAGGACGCGCGCCTCCACCTCCAGGTGGGCGGCGCCGGCGGCGATCCGCCGCCAGGCGATCATGCCGCCGACGCGCATCGCGGTCTGCATGGCGTCCAGGCTGCGGCCCTCGCCGGCCTCGCCGCGGCCGATGGCGCGGAAGAAGTCGGTGACGGGGCCGGGCTCGTGGTCGGGGTCGCCGACGCGGTCGACGAAGTAGTGCAGCACCCGCTCCACCGCCTGGCGGAGCGTGCTGGAGTAGGAGCCGTCGCCCGGCCGGTCGTACTCGCGGACCCGGGTCTGGATCTCCTGCATCATGTCGTCGGCGACCTCGTCCAGGTGCGGACGCATGTGGTCGGCCAGCTCCACCGGAAGGTCCGCCCATGGGCGCCCGTCGTCCGCCACCCCTACCTCCAGATCCGGCCGCGCCGGGGCGGTGCGGGCCGCCCGGCGCGGGACCGCGGCCCCGCCGCAATAAATCGCTTATGTGACCTGTGTGACAAAAATCATGGCTGGTATACCTACGCCCGGAAAGTCTAGGTCGCGAATCGTCCAGCTTCGGCCGCCCGCGCCCGTCCCTCCGCAGGTCGCCGTGCGGACCGGGGCGCCGCCCCTGGCCGGGGCGCCCGTCCGGTGCGACATTGGAGGCACGCCCCAGCGTCGTCCCGGGAGGTCCCCGTGGCCCCAGCGCAGCCCCCGCCCCCGAAGGCCCTGCGCGCGGCGGGCCGCGCCGCCGACGACCGCTTCGGCGGGGCGCCGTTCCTGAAGAGGGCGTTCCGCAAGGCGTTCCCCGACCACTGGAGCTTCCTGCTCGGCGAGATCGCGATGTACTCGTTCGTGATCATCCTGCTGACCGGGGTGTTCCTCACCCTGTTCTTCCGGCCGAGCATGACCGAGGTCGTCTACGGCGGCTCCTACGGGCCGCTCCGCGGCGTGCGGATGAGCGAGGCGTACGCGTCCACGCTGCACCTGTCGTTCGACGTGCGCGGCGGCCTGCTCATGCGGCAGATCCACCACTGGGCCACGGTGATCTTCCTCGGCTCGATCGTGGTCCACCTGCTGCGCAACTTCTTCACCGGCGCGTTCCGCAAGCCCCGCGAGCTGAACTGGCTGATCGGGATCGTGCTGTTCATGCTCGTCATGGTGAACGGGCTGTTCGGCTACTCGCTGCCCGACGACCTGCTGTCGGGCACGGGCCTGCGCATCCTGGAGGGCGTCCTGCTGTCGCTGCCGCTCGTCGGCTCCTACGCGCAGATGTTCCTGTTCGGCGGCGAGTTCCCGGGCGAGCTCATCGTGCCGCGCCTCTACGTGATCCACATCCTGCTGATCCCCGGGATCCTGCTCGCCCTCATCCCGCTGCACGCCGTCGTGCTGACCTGGCGGCAGACGCACACGCAGTTCCCCGGCAAGGGCAGCTCCAACACCACCGTGCGCGGCTACCCGTTCTTCCCGGTGTTCGTGGCGAAGACCGGCGCGTTCTTCCTCTGGGTGTTCGGCGTCACCGCGCTGCTCGCGGCGTTCTTCCAGATCAACCCGGTCTGGCTGTTCGGCCCCTACGACCCGGGCGCGATCAGCTCCGGGTCGCAGCCCGACTGGTACATGGGCTGGCTGGAGGGGTCGCTGCGGATGATGCCCGCCTGGGAGGTCACCGCGTTCGGGCACACGCTGCCGCTCAGCGTGATCATCCCGGCGGTGGTCGTGCCCGGCGTGCTGTTCACCGGCCTCGCCGCCTACCCGTTCCTGGAACGCTGGGCGACCGGCGACCGCGCGATCCACCACCTGCTGGACCGGCCGCGCGACGTCCCGGTCCGCACCGGGATCGGCGCGGCCGGCATCGTGTTCTACGGCGTGCTCTGGCTCGCGGGCGGCAACGACGTCATCGCGCACCGGTTCTCGATCCCGCTGTTCTGGACGACCTGGTTCTTCCGCGTCGCGTTCCTGCTCGGCCCCGTCCTGGCCTACGCGATCGCCTACCGGTTCTGCCTCGGCCTCCAGCAGCGCGACCGGGCCCTGCTGGAGCACGGCGTGGAGACCGGCGTGATCCGCCGCTCCCTCGACGGCGGGTACAGCGAGGTCGAGCGCCCCCTCACCGCCGCCGAGGCGGCGCCGCTCACCGACGAGCGCCCGCCCGCGGCCGTCCCCGTCGCGCGCCCCGAGCGCCTCGGCGTGCCCGCCCCCGAGGCGCGCCGCCGCCTCGCCCGCGTCCGCGCCGCCCTGAACCGCCGCTTCACCGCCGACCTCGGCCACGGCCCGAACGGCAACGGCGACGCCCGCCGCCGCGAACTGGAGGCCGCCGCCCCCGACCAGGAGGGATAGCCCACCCCCAAGATCGACTCCACCGCCGTCCTGGCGGTACCTTTCCGGCGTAACGGACGGCCGGGGTGGACAGGGGGAGCCGATGGCGCAGGTGCTGGACCCGCTGCGGGGCGGCGGGGGCGAGCAGATGCGGGCGGTCGCCGCCGAGTGCGCGGCGCTCGCGCTGCCGCACCTCGCCCCGGGCGAGCGGCTCATCGGCGCGACGGCCTTCCGGGCCGCGCCGCTCATGCTGCGGTGGCGCCACGAGATCCCGCAGCGCTACCGGCGCGACTGGCCGGACTGGCCGCTCCTCCGGCCGCTGCGCCTGCTCGGCCGGGCGCACCGCGCCGTCGTCAAGCCCGTCGTGGGCGTGTTCGCGCCGCTGCTGTGGTTCGTCACCTGGCCGGCGCGCGTCTGGGGCTGGCTGGTCGACGGCGACGACGTGCGGGCCGCGACCGGCGAGCAGCGGCACAACGAGCGCCTGCTCGGCGGCTGGACCGGCCCCGCCGGCATGTTCGCGCGGCGGGTGCTGAGCTGGCCCGACACGTGCCTGCTCGCCGTCACCGACCGGCGCGTCCTGCTGCTCGGCCTCCAGGGCGGCCGGCACTTCCCGCGCGAGGCGGTCCCGCTGGACGCCCAGCCGCGCCACGCGGTCGGCGCCGCGCCGGGCCGGCTGCCGTCCGAGGCGCTGGTGACCTTCGCCGGCGGCGCCGTCCCGATCGCGTGCGGCCGGAGCGGCACCGCCTACGAGCCCCTGGACGCCGCCCGCCGCGACCACCTCCTCTGGCTCTTCGCCCAACGCTGACCCGGCCCGGCCCCGCAGGCGACGCGCCGGCGCTCAGCGCCGTCCTCAGGGGTCGGGGACGTGGTCGGTGGGGGCCGGGCGGAAGGCGTGGACGTTGTAGAAGCCGCCCTCCTCGTAGAGCGATCCGGCGTACCCGGGGAGGGCGGCGCGGAGCCGGCGCAGTGATCCCCGGCCGCTCGCGCCGCCGGAGAAGACGACGCGGCAGCCGGAGGGGTCGTCCTCGACGCCGTGATGGAGGATCCATTCGGCGGAGGGCTGCCGGGACGGCTGGAACCAGACCAGGAGCCGCCACTTGTACGAGTCGACGGCGATGCGCTCCATCGCGCCCCAGTACAGGGTGAGGGCCTTGTCCCCCTGGCCGCGCCGGGTGATGACCAGCTTGTCGGCGTCCAGGACGAAGGTGTCGAGCCTTCCGAGCACGCCGGCCAGGACGCCGAGGAGCCCGACCACCGCGCCGAGCAGGAGACCGAGCTCCCAGCCGCCCATGATGAGCTTGGCCAGAGGGCCGGTCCGCTGGTCGGTCAGGGGCGGCTCGTTGCCGGGTCCGATGCTGCTCACCGCACCGATGGCGGCGCCGACCCAGAAGGCGACCTTGCCGCTGACCTGGGCGTTCCGCTTGATCACGTCCCAGCGCGAGCCGACGATGGCCAGGGCGGTGGACCCGTCGCCGGTGAGGTGGCGCGTCGCCGTACCGCCCGGCTGGGTCGCCTGCGTGTCCTGACGCTCGTCCCGCGCCGCGGTGACGGGCAGGCGGCGCAGTTCCCGGGCGACCTGGAGGGCGTCGCCGTACCGGTCCGCCGGGTCCTTGGCCAGGAGGCGCTGGAGGATGCCGTCGAGCTCGCGCGGCAGGCCCGGCCGCACCTCGGACAGGCGGGGCGGCGCGACGTTGAGGTGCTGGTGCCGGAGCTGCTCCACCGTCGTGCCCGAGAAGGGCGGCGCCCCGGCGAGGAGGGTGTGCAGGGTGGCGCCGAAGGCGTACAGGTCGGTGCGGGGCGTGGCGGGCTCGGCGCGCCACTGCTCGGGCGCCATGTAGGCGGGGGTGCCCAGCACGGTGCCGGACATCGTGAGGGTGGACGCGGCCAGGTCGCGGGCCAGGCCGAAGTCGCAGATCTTCGCCCGGCCGCCGGGCAGGCACATCAGGTTGCCGGGCTTCAGGTCGCGGTGCACCACGCCCTGGCCGTGCGCGTGGGCGAGCGCCTCGGCGACCTGGACCATGAGGCCGAGCAGCACGCCGGGGGACGAACCCCGCAGGGCGTCCAGCTCGCGGCCGTCCAGGAGCTGCATGACGAGGTAGGGGCGGCCGCCGTGCTCGTCGAAGTCGTGGACGGCGGTGATCCCGGGGTGGTCCAGGCGGGCGGCCGCCTCGGCCTCGCGGCGGAACCGGGCGAGCGCCGTCGGGTCGCCGCCGAGCTCCCGGGTGACGACCTTGACGGCGACGGCGCGGCGCAGCCGCAGGTCCTCGGCCGACCAGACCTCGCCCATGCCGCCCCGGCCGAGGAGCGCGCCGAGCCGGTACCTGCCGCCGAGCACGTCGCCGGAGCCCGCCATGACATCCCACCAAAAGAACAGTAATGTCTGCCAGGTGGGATCCTCGCAGAAGTCCGCCGCCCGGGGAAGGGGCGAGCCCCCGGCCGAGGGGGTGGGGCCGGGGGCTCGCGCGGGGTGGGGTCCGTCAGCGGCGGAACAGGGTGAGCTTCTCCTCGCCGATGCGCTCGCGCATCGCCGGGTCGTCGACGCCCTGGCCCTCGGCGGTCGCGCCGCAGAGGACGGCGACCTTGCCGATGTGCTGGTTGGTCTGGACGGCGCGGGTGGCCTCGCCGGCGTCCTCCAGCGAGAACACCTTCGACAGCGTCGGGTGGATCATCCCGAGGGAGAACAGCCGGTTGGTCTCCACGGCCTCGTGGTAGTTGAAGCCGTGCGAGCCGATGATGCTCTTCAGCCGCATCCAGAGGAACCGGTTGTCGTACTCGTGCTTGAACCCGGTCGACGACCCGCAGGTGACGATGCGGCCGCCGCGCTTGGCGACGTACACCGACGCGCCGAACGTCTCGCGGCCGAGGTACTCGAACACGATGCCGGGGTCCTCGCCGACGAGGCCGCGGATCGCCTCGCCGAGCATCCGCCCGGCCTTCGGGTGCCGCAGGCCCTGCTCGCCGAGGTCCAGGTCGTTGCGGTTGATGACGTGCTCGCAGCCCTGCGCGCGCACGAGGTCGGCCTTGTCCTCCGACGACACGACGCCGACGGGGATGCCGCCGCCGTTCTTGACGAGCTGGGTGGCGTAGGAGCCGAGGCCGCCGGTCGCGCCCCAGATGAGGACGACGTCGCCCTGCTTCATCTGCGCGCCGTGCTTGCCGACGAGCATCCGGTAGGCGGTGGCCGCGCACAGCGTGTTGGAGCCGGCCTCCTCCCACGACAGGTGCCGCGGCTTGCGGATGAGCTGGTTGGCCTTGACGATGCAGTAGTCGCCGAGCGACCCGAAGTTGGTCTCGAAGCCCCAGGCGAGCTGCGACTCGCTCATCATGCCGTCGTCGTAGGAGCCGTGGTCCTCCTCGTCGACGTAGGACGGGGAGATGACGACGCGGTCGCCGACCTTCCAGTTCTTCACGCCGACGCCGGTGCGCACGACGACGCCCGAGCCGTCGGAGCCGAGGATGTGGTACGGCAGGTCGTGCCGGGCGCCGTACCAGCCCTGGCGGCCGAACTTGGCGAGGAACGCGAACGTCGGCACCGGCTCGAAGATCGCCGACCAGACGGTGTTGAAGTTGATCGCCGCGGACATGACCGCGACCACGCACTCGTCGGGGGCGAGCTCGGGCATGTCGACGTCGCCGACGTGCATGGAGCGCCGCACGTCCTTGTCGGTCTGCCCCTCGAAGATGCCCACCTCGTCCTTGCGGATGAAGGACGCGCGGAAGGTGGCGGGCAGGTCGATGTCGAGCAGCTCCTGCTCGCCGGCGCCGTCGCGGGCGGCCTCCAGCAGGGGGTCGGACTTGGCCATGGGGGTCTTCCTCCGGGGGACGGGGGCTGTCGGGTCGCGGGCCCTCAGCGGGCCGGTGTGGCAACGGATCGGCCGCCCTGCCCGGCTGGTGCGGTCGCACCGGCGGCCTCGTCCGAACCTGCCGCGAGACGGCCCTCCAGGTGCGCGGCGAGCACGTTCACACCCGGCGGGTCCAGCAGGTTCAGGTGGTGCACCCCGGGGATCGTGACGATCTCCAGGTCCGCGCACAGCCCGCCGAAACCGTTGGTCCCGTCGAGCACGTAGCGCGCGTCCTTCACCGCCCACGGAGTCTCCTCCGGGGCGTAGTACAGGATGACCCGCCCGGCGTAGGGCGCGGGCTGGTACGCCTCCAGCGAGCGGGTGTCCTGGTGGGAGGTGAGCTGGTGGTGCAGCGCGGCCGGCGGGATCAGCTCCGCCAGCGGCGCCGCGTGCTCCATCACCAGCGCGAACTGCGCCTCCTCGTCCAGCCCCGTCAGGTCCTCGTAGGTGAGGGCGATGCCGAGGCCGTACGTCTCGTTGATGTAATCGGCGAACGCCGCGAACCGGCGCGCCATGGTGTCGGACTCGTCGTCGACGGCGAGCGGCAGGCCCGCGTCGAACAGCGCGACGAACTCGACGTCGCGGCCGGCGGCGGTGAGCTGCCGGGCGGTCTCGTAGGCGAGGACGCCGCCGAACGACCAGCCGCCGAGCCGGAACGCGCCCTCGGGCTGCGCCTCCAGCAGGTGCGCGACGTAGCGGGACGCCCGCTCCTCCACCGAGGGCGCGTCGTCGAACCGCTCCAGCCCGTACACCGGCTGGTCGGCGCCGAGCAGCTCGACGAGCTGCCGGTAGCAGGAGGTGGTGCCGCCCGCCGGGTGCGCGATGAAGATCGGCCGCCGGCCGCCGGTCGCCTTCAGCGGCCGGACGGTCTGCCGGGCGGCCTCCTCGTCGGCGGCGCGGATGTGGTCGGCGACGTGCTCGGCGGTCGGCGTCGCGAACAGCTCGCCGCGCGTCGTCTCGCCGCCCATCTCGGCGGTGATGTGCCGCAGCACCTCGTCGGCCTGCGCGTCGGTGCCGCCGAGCTCGGCGAAGAAGTCGGCGGTGACGCTGACGCGGTCCACGCCGAGGACGTCCTCGAAGATGCGGACGGCGAGGCGCTCGGCGTCGTCGCGCGGCATCACGTACCCGGCCTCGGCGTTCGACACCGCCGTGGCGGCGGGCGCGGGGGCGCCGGCGAGGCCGAGCTCCCCGGCCGCCCACGCCTCGAACACGTTGACGCTGGCGCCTTGGAGCAGCACCGACGCGGGGACGGTGAGGCCGAGGTCGTGCTCGACGCCGCTCTTGATCCGGACCGCGACGAGCGAGTCCAGGCCGAGGTCGGTGAGCGGGATCGCCGGGTCCAGGCGGGCGGCCTCGAACCCGAGGACGGACGCGATGCGGTGCCGGATCTGGGTGGCGACCGCGCGCCGCGCCGCCGCCGGGTCCATCTCCTTCAGCGCCTCGACGCCCGGCCAGTCCGCCGCGTCGTCGCCGCCCGCGTCGCCCGCGGCCTCGGTGAGCGCCGCGAAGTACGGCATGTTCCTGATCTCGGGGAAGAGCGCGACGGCGGCGGCCGGGTCGAACCGCAGCACGCCGGTCGCCTCCCGGCCGGACGCCAGGATCGCCTCCAGCGCCTCGGCGCCCTCCGCCGGGGAGATCGGGTCGATGACCGCGACCCGCAGGCCGGCGGCGCCGCCGACCTGCGACCAGGTGCCCCAGTTGATCGTGGTGGCGGGGCGGCCCTGCGCGCGGCGGTGCGCGACGAGCGCGTCGAGCGCGGCGTTCGCGGCGGCGTAGGCGCCCTGGCCGGGCGAGCCGAGCAGCGCGGCGGCCGAGGAGTGCACGACGAACCAGTCGAGGTCGAGGCCGGCGGTGACGGCGTCGAGGCGGCGGGCGCCCTCGACCTTGGCGGCCCAGACGCGGTGCAGGTCGGCCTCGCCGAGGTCGGCGATCAGCTTGTCGTCGATGGCGCCCGCGCCGTGCAGGACGCCCGCGAGGCGGCGGCCGCCCTCGGCGGCGACCTCGGCGAGCCGCTCGGCGACGCCCTCGGCGGCGATGTCGCCGAGGACGAGGCGGACGTCCGCGCCGTCCTCGCGCAGCCGCGCGATGGCCCGCTCGGCTTCGGCGTCCGGCCCGGACCGGCCGGACAGGACGATCCGGCCGGCGCCGCGCGCGGCGAGCAGCCGCGCCGTGACGAGGCCGATGCCGCCGTACCCGCCGGTGATCACGTAGGAGGCGCCGCGCCGGACGGTCCTGGCGGCGCGCTCCCGCGCCGGGATCTCCGCCTGCGCCAGGCGGGCGATGCGGCGGACGCCGCCGCGCCAGGCGACCTCGCGGGCGTCGGCGCCCGCGAGCAGCTCGGTGACGAGGTCGGCGGGGCCGTCGGTGTCGACGATCGTGGCGCGCTGCACGGTCCGCTCGAACGCCAGGACGCGGGCGATGGCGCGGACGTGCGCCCGCGCCGGGTCGCCGGCCTCGCCGTCCAGGACGGGCAGCGCGGAGCGGGTGGCGATGTAGAGGCGCGGCCCGTCGGGCAGGGCGAGGGAGGTGCGGACGGCGTCGAGGACGAGCGCCTCGTCCGTCGCGTCCGCGACCAGCACCGCGCCGGTGAGCTCGGCGTCGCCGGCCTCGCGGACGACGGTCTGGCCGCGCGCCTCCAGCTCGGCGGCGACGTCGTCGGCGTCCCCGAGGACGAGCCAGGTCCCCGCGTCAACGGAAGGCGCAGGAACGTCCTGCTCTTCCCACACCAGCTCGACGGCCTTGTCGGCGAGCGGGACCGGCACGTCGGCGCGCTCCACGCGCCGCAGCACGATCCCGTCGGCCGCCGCGAGCACCTCGCCGTCGCCGCTCACGATCTGCAGGGCGCCGACCACCCCGTCCTCGCGGACGGCGGCGGCGCGGACGTGCCCGCCGCGGTGCGTCGGCCCGTAGACCCGCAGGCTGCCGACGGTCTCGGCGAGCCACGGCCCGGCCTCGCCGGTCAGCGCCTCGGCCTCGGCCGACAGGACCGCGAGGGCGCGGTCCAGGACCTCGGGGTGGATCCGGTAGTGGCGGCTGCCGCGCTCGGCGCCCGCGACCTCGGTCGCCGACCCGGCGAGCGCCTCCGCTGGCCCGCGGTGGTCCTCGCCGACGTCGGCGGACGCGAGCGGCGCCCACGTCCCGGCCGGCGTCAGCGCGTGGATCTCCACCCGCTGCTCGGCCTCGTCGTAGGTGGTGGTGACGGTGGCGTGCTCGCCCAGGGCGAGCGGCCGCTCGATCCACAGGCTGTTGACGCGGACGTCGTCGCGGCCGAGCGCCGAGGCGCCCGCCGCGAGGGCCATCTCGGCGAACGCGGCGACCGGCAGGACGGCGAGGCCGTGGACCTTCGCGCCCGCCGTCCACGGCTGGGCGGCGGTGCCGACGTCGGCGCGCCAGGCGTGCCGCTCCTCGCCGGGCAGCTCGACGTGCGCGCCGAGCAGCGGGTGCTCGTCGCGGCCGCCGGCGTTGCGGCGGGAGGTGTCGACCCAGTGCCGCTCGTGCCGCCAGGGCGCGGACGGGACGTCCACGACGGCGCCGTCCCCCGGCGCGGCGACGGCGTGGCCGTGCGCGGCGAGCAGCGCGAGCTGGGCGTGGAAGGCGAGGACGTCGTCGGTCTCCTGCCCCTTCGGCGCCCGCTTGAGGGTGTGGGTGACCAGGGCGCCGGAGCCGTCGAGGGTCTCGCCGACGGCGTGCGCGAGGATCGGGTGCGCGTTGATCTCGACGAAGGTGCGATACCCGTCCTCGGACGCGGCGGCGACCGCGTCCGTCAGCCGGACGGGGCTGCGCAGGTTCGTCGCCCAGTACCCGGCGTCCAGCGCCGCGTCCCCGGCGAGGGCGCGCGGGTCGTCGAGGGCGGTCGTGTAGAGGCGGATGCCGTCGGCGAGGGGCGTGCCGCGCTCGGCGCCGACCCCGGCGAGGCGCTCGCGCAGCTCGGGCAGCAGCGGGTCGACCTGCGGGGAGTGCCCGGCGCCCTCGGCCTTGATGCGGCGGGCGACGAGCCCCTCCGCCTCGGCGCGTTCCAGGACGGTCGCGACCTGGCCGGCGTCCCCGGTGATCACGGTCTGCCGGGGCGAGGAGTGCACCGCGGCGTACACCTCGGGCAGGCCCTCCGACAGCCGCGCGACGTCGGCGGCGGACGCGCCGATCATCGCCATGGCGCCGCCGCCGACCAGGCGGGTGAGCAGCGCCGACCGGCGGCAGATGACCTTGACGCCGTCCTCCAGGGTCAGCGCGCCGGCGACGACGGCCGCCGCGACCTCGCCCATGGAGTGGCCGACGACCGCGCCCGGCACGACGCCGTAGGACCGCCACATGCGGGCGAGGCCGATCTGCACGGCGAACAGCACCGGCATGATCTCGGCGGGGCCGCCGGTGAGCTCGGCGCCGTCCTCCAGGAGCGCCCAGAGGTCGGGGCCGCCCTCCTCGGCGAACAGCGTGTCGAGGTCGTCGACGGCCTCGGCGAACGCCGGCTCCTCCTCCAAGAGGCGCTGCGCCATGCCGGGCCGCTGCGACCCGTAGCCGGAGAACACCCAGACGGGGCGGCCGGGGACGCCGATCGCGGTGCCGGTGACGACGCCCGGGTGCGGGCGGCCCTCGGCGAGGGCGCGCAGGCCGTCCAGCAGCCCGGCGCGGTCGCGGGCGGCGACGGCTGCGCGCGCGCGGCCGCGCCCGCCCCGGCGGTGCAGGGTGCGGGCCAGGTCGGCGAGGTCGACGTCGTCGGGCAGCCAGTCCGCGAGGAGCCCGGCGTGCTCGGCGATGCGGTCGGCGGCGGTGTCCGCCAGCGGGTAGGTGCGGACGGCGGCGGGCTCGCGCTTGGTCTCGTGCTCGGGCGCGGCCTCCAGCACGACGTGCGCGTTGGTGCCGCCGAACCCGAACCCCGAGACGCCCGCGCGGGGCGCGTGGCCGCGCTCGGGCCACGGCGTCTGCTCGGCGACGACCGACAGCCGCAGGTCGGCGAACGGGATGTGCGGGTTCGGCTCCTTGTAGTGGGCGCTCGGCGGGATCGTGCGGTGGTGCAGCGCCAGCACCGTCTTGATCAGCCCGGCGATCCCGGCCGCCGACTCCATGTGCCCGAGGTTGGACTTGGCCGACCCGAGCAGCAGCGGCGCGTCCTCGGCGCGGCCTGCGCCGAGCACCTCGCCGACGGCCTTCGCCTCGATCGGGTCGCCGAGGAAGGTGCCGGTGCCGTGCGCCTCGACGTAGTCGACCTCGCGGGTGTCGATCCCGGCGGCCGCGTACACCTGGCGGAGCAGGGCGCGCTGCGCGTCGGAGTTCGGCGCGACGAGGCCGTTGGAGCGGCCGTCGGAGTTGACGCCCGAGCCGCGCACGAGCGCGAGGACGCGGTCGCCGTCGCGGACCGCGTCCGACAGGCGCTTCAGCACGACGGCGCCGCAGCCCTCGGCGCGGACCATGCCGTCGGCGGAGGCGTCGAACGGCTTGCAGTGCCCGTCGGGGGACGTGCCGCCCGCCATGTCGAAGGTCATCGTGACCGTCGGCGACAGCAGGATGTTGACGCCGCCCGCGAGCGCCACGTCCGCCTCGCCGCTGCGCAGCGCCTGCACCGCCAGGTGCGTGGAGACCAGCGACGACGAGCAGGCGGTGTCCACGATCATGGAGGGGCCGCGCAGGTCCAGCAGGTAGGAGAGCCGGTTCGCGACGATCGACAGGGCGGCGCCGGTGGCGGTGAACGCCTCCAGCGACGCCAGGTCGGAGGCGGTGAACGCGGCGTACTCGGGCGCCGAGACGCCGACGAACACGCCGGTGCGGCTGCCGCGCAGCGACGCCGGGCCGATGCCGGCGTGCTCGAACGCCTCCCAGGCGACCTCCAGGACGAGGCGCTGCTGCGGGTCCATCACGGCCGCCTCGCGCGGCGTGATCCCGAAGAACTGGGCGTCGAACTCGGCGATGTCGCGGAGGAAGCCGCCCTTGCGGGTCACGTTCGCGAGGCGGTCGCCGACCTCGGGCGAGCCGTCGTCGAAGGGCTCCCAGCGGCCGTCCGGGACCTCGCGGATCGCGTCGCCGCGGCCCGTCAGGAAGTCCCAGTACTCGGCGGGGCCGGTGAGGTCGCGGTCGCCGCCGGGGAACCGGCAGCCGATGCCGACGACGGCGATCGGCTCGGCGTCGTCCACCCGGCGCGGCCCGTCCGGCACGGGCGCGGCGGCGGGGGCGGCGGCCGGGGCGAGGTCGGCGCCGGCGGCGAGCGCCGCCGACAGCCGGTCGATCGTCGGGTACTCCCAGACCAGGGTCGCCGGCAGCGAGCGGCCGAGCATCTGCTCCAGCTCGCCGGCGATGGACACGGCGTCCCGGGACGCGAGGCCGAACTCCTCCAGCGGGCGTCCGGTGTCCACCTCCGCGACCGCCAGCCGGGCCCGGCGGGCGATCTGCTCGATCAGGTGGGTGCGGATCGCGTCCTCGCTCATCCGCGGTGTGACCTGCGCGTCTCCGGAACGATCGGTGCTGCTGCTCATGCGCGGGGTTCCCTCATGTCGGAGCGTGGGATCGTTCGGGGCGGAGGGACCACGATGTCCTACTTCGCCCGTCCCACGATGCGCACCTGGACCACTTTTCTCCCGGGCGACTTGTCACGGTGATGACAAGACCGACCGGTAACCTCTGTGGCCTGATGGGGTGGTTATGCTTCCCTGACCGCGGGTCGCGGGAGCGCCGCGCGGTCGTCGACGGATCGCAACCTTAGCCACTCACGCGACGAGGGGGAAGTGGCGGTTCCCGCAGGCAGGCGGGGTACGGCCGCGCAGAGACCGTGACCCAGGGCAGATTCCGGTGGGCGCTCGCGCTGGTGGCCATCAGCGCGTTCATGACGCAGATGGACAACACCATCGTCACCAACGCGCTGCCCACGATCATGTCCGATCTGCACATGTCCAAGGGCTCGCAGGAATGGGTCGCGACCGGCTACATCCTGATGTTCTCCTGCCTGCTGATCGCCGGCGGCCGGCTGGCCGACATCTACGGCACCCGCACCGTCTTCATCACCGGCATGTCGATCTTCACGGGGGCGTCCGCGCTCTGCGGGTTCGCCTCCGACGACGTCGTGCTCATCGCCGCCCGCATCGTCCAGGGCGGCGGCGCGGCGCTCGCGCTGCCGTCCGCGCAGGTCGTCATCACCGTCGGCCGCACCGACAAGCAGCGCTCCATCGGCAACATCGTGTGGATCGCCGCGGCGGGCGGCGCGACCGCGTTCGGCCCGGCCATCGGCGGGTTCATCGTCCGGCACTTCCACTGGAGCTGGATCTTCCTGATCAACATCGTGCCGGGCGTGCTGGTGATCGTCCTGGCCGCGGTGGTGCTCACCCAGAAGGGCGAGAACCGGGCGTCCCGCGTCGACCTGCCCGGCGTGCTGATCTCCGCGACGATGCTGTTCGCGCTGATCTACGCGCTGGAGGTCGGCCGCAAGCTCGGCTGGGACTCCCCGACGGTGCTCGGCGTGTTCGCGCTCGCCGGCATCGCGCTCGTCTGCTTCGTGGCGGTGGAGAACTGGGCCCCCGACCCCATGATGGACCTGCGGTTCTTCCGCAACCGGGTGTTCGTCGGCGGCCTCGCCTCGCAGATGCTGTGGGGCATCGGCTTCAACGGCCTGCTCTTCTACTCGTCGATCTTCATGCAGCGGTTCCTGGAGTTCTCGCCGCAGCTCGCCGGGCTCGTCATGCTGCCGTCGGCGGTCATCGTCATGGTGTTCACCCCGGTCGCGTTCTGGCTGTCGGCCAAGACCGGGCCGCGGCCGACGATCGCGGGCGGCATGGTGCTGATGGGCGGCGGCATGTTCCTGTTCTCCCGCATCCAGCACGGCGACGGGTTCCTGCAGCTCATGCCGGGCGTCCTCACCGTCGGGCTCGGCTCGGCGCTCTGCATGCCGATCGTCATGTACATCCTGAAGGCGGTGCCCGAGCGCAAGGCGGGCACCGCGAGCGGCATCATCAACGTCATCCGGGAGGCGTCCGGGGCGTTCGGCATCGCCATCATCGGCCTGCTCATCCACGCGATCCCGCCCGACACCGGCGCGACCGCCGAGCAGCTGGAGACGTTCCGCAGCGGCACCGCGGCCGGCCTCACCGTCGGCGCCGTCCTGGTGATCATCGGGGCGGTGATCAGCGGGACGACGCTGCCGAGCCGCCGCGGCTGGCTCGGGCCGAAGCACGGCAAGGGCGGCCCGCTCGCCCTCGACGACGATGACGAGCCGGAGATGGCGGTCGCGCTGGAGCCGACGCCGACGCTCCAGCCGCTCCTCACCGCGTCCGCCGAACCGCACCCCCACCCGCGCGAGGCGCACGCCTACCCGCGCGAGCCGCACCACCCGCCCGTGCCGCGCGAGGCGCCGATGCTCGCGGCGCCCGTCCCGGACGAGCCCGCCCGCCACCTCGACCCCACGCTGACGCCCTACGATGGCCTGCCGGTGCTGCCCAAGGCGTCCTACCCCGTCCGGCCCTACGTGCCGCCGCGCGGCGCCGGCGGCGAGTGGCCGCCGCCCCCGCCGGAGGGCTGGTACGCCCCCTACCGGCCCGACGAGGACGCCGCCGCGCCCGCCGCGGAGGAGCCGCCGCGCGACGCCCGCCCGCCGCGCCCGCGCGGCGACGCCTGGTGATCCCCCGACACCCCTTGAGAGGACCGCGGTGAGCCGCACAGTCGTGATCTTCGCCGCCGGGTCGCGCGGCGACGTCCAGCCCTGCGCCGCGCTCGGCCGCGAGCTCGCCGCCCGCGGCGACCGCGTCCGGCTCGTCGCGAGCGCCCGCTACGCGCCGCTCGCGCACCGCGCCGGGCTGGAGCTCGCGCCGCTGAGCGCCGACCCCACCGAGATCATGGACTCCGACGCCGGGCAGGAGCTGCTCGCCGGCGGCCGCGACCCGGTCCGGTTCCTGCGCGGCTTCCGCCGCATCCTCGGGCCCGTCGCCGAGCGGCTCCTCGGCGAGTGCCTGGACGCCTGCAAGGGCGCCGACCTGATCCTCGGGCCGACGCTCGGGCTGATGCCGAGCCACTTCGCCGAGCACCTCGGCGTCCCGTGGGCGCTCATGCACTTCCAGCCGAGCCAGCCGACGGGCGCGTTCGCGCATCCGTTCCTGCCGCGGGCCGCCCGGCTCGGCGCGCGCGCGAGCCGCGCCAGCTACGAGGCCGTCGACCTGCTCGCCTGGCAGCTCGCCCGCCCCTTCATCAACCCCTGGCGGCGCGACGTCCTCGGCCTGCCGAAGCTGCCGGTCCGCTTCCCCCGCCCGGACGTGCCGGTCCTCGCCTGCTTCAGCGGGGCCGTCGTGCCGCGCCCCGCCGACTGGCCCGCGAACGTCCACCTCACCGGCTACTGGTTCCTCGACGAGCCCGCGTGGGAGCCGCCCGCCGAGCTCGCGGAGTTCCTCGCCGCCGGGCCGCCGCCCGTCTACGCCGGGTTCGGCAGCATGGTCCCCAAGGACGCCGAGATGACCGGCCTCACCGTCCGGACGGCGCTGAAGCTCGCCGGCGTCCGCGGCATCGTGCACGGCGACCCGGCGACGTCCGACGAGCGGATCCTCGCCGTCCGCGACGTCCCGCACACCTGGCTGTTCCCGCGGACCGCCGCCGTCGTCCACCACGGCGGCGCCGGGACGACCGCCGCCGGGCTGCGCGCGGGCGTCCCGACCGTCGTCTGCCCGTTCTTCGGCGACCAGCCGTACTGGGGCGAGCGCGTCGCGGCGCTCGGCGCGGGACCGGCCCCGCTGCCGTTCAAGGACCTGTCCGTCCCCGCCCTCGCCCGCCGCATCCGCGCCGCCGCCGGCACCCCGGAGATCGCCGAGCGGGCCGCCGCGATCGGCGCCCGCGTCCGCGCCGAGAACGGCACCGCCCGCGCCGCCGACCTCCTCGCCTGATCAGGCGGGGCGGGCGCCCAGGGCGCGCATCATCAGGGGCCAGGCGGTGTGCATCTCGCGCTGCCAGTAGGGCCAGGCGTGCCGTCCGGGGCCGTACAGGTGGGACGTCACCGGGATGCGGCGGCGCCGCGCCTCGGCGACGAAGTCCCGCACCGTCGCGCCGACGGCGCGCTCGCTGACGTAGCCGACGTCCCAGGGCGCCGTGCCGGGCTTGTCGTAGGGGCCGGGACGGCCGGTCGTGCCGGACGACACGTACAGGCCGGTGCCGCGCATCCGCGGCAGCAGCTTGATCGGGTCGTGCGCGTCCCAGTTGGCCTGGTCGATGCCGGGGACGCCCCAGATCGCCTCCGGCCGCTGCCCGGAACGCAGGTTCGTGTACATCAGCAGCATCGGGATGCCGGGACGGCTCATCGACAGGACACCGCTGAAACAGGCCGCGTACCGGAACGTGCCCGGCGACCTTCCCGCGTAGGTGCAGGCGCCCTGACCGCCCGACGACAGGCCCATCGCCGCGCGCGCGCCGCCCGCGTGCCAGTTGCGTTCGGCGAGCTGGCGGACCTCCAGCAGGTGGAAGTCCTCCCAGCGGGGACGGCCGCCCTTCCCGCCGTTGTACCAGTTGGTGTAGGAGCCGTTGGCGCCCTCGGGCATCACGACCATGACGCCCCAGCGGCGCGCGACCCGCTCGATGTCGGTGCTGCGCGTCCACGACACGTAGGTGTCGTTGCCGCCGTGGTAGGCGTAGACGACGGGCCAGCTCTGCGCCGACCGCTGCTTCCAGCCCTTCGGGACGAGGACGCGCACTTTGGCGTCCCTGCCGAGACCGGCGGAGCGGACCGTCGCGTCGAACGTCGTGCGCGCCTTGTCGAGCCAGCGGAACGCCGTGACGGACGAGCCGTCGTCCGCGCGGACGGGCGCCGCCGCGCGGGCGGGCGCCGCCGTCAGCGGAAGCAGCGCCGCGCAGGCGGTGAGGGCCGCCGCCGCGTACCGGTGCGCCTCATCCGTCATCCTCTTCTTCCTCCACCGTGGCCCAACGCCAGCCGTAGCCGTCCGGGTTAGGGACTATTTCACGGCGCGTGGTCGTGCGGCGGCTTTTCGTGACGTCCGGCTGCCCGTCGGCCCACGGGGACCAGCGGACGTCGGCCTGCGTCTCGGTGGGGTCGGGCTCGGGGGCGGGGGCAGGCTCGGGCTCCGGGGGGAGGGGCCGGGGCGGGGCGGCGTGCCGGGGGCGGTGGGCCGCCGGTTCGGGGCTCGGCGCGGCGGCGAAGCGACCGTCGTCCTCGGGGAGCGCGGGACGGGCGTGGGCGCCGTTCGGGCGGGGACGCCGCTCGGGGACGGGCGCGGCGACGGGCACCGGGGCCGGCGCGGGGGTCGTCGCCCGCTCCCAGCGCATCGCGTACGGCAGCGGCTGCTCGCCGGGCGGCCGCGCCCCGCCGGCGCTGTGCTCGCGCAGGTCCATCTTGGCGTGCAGCTTGGCGAGCGGGCCGGGCAGCCACCAGTTCGCGGCGCCCATGAACCGCATCGTCGCCGGGACGAGCAGCGACCGCACCAGCACCGCGTCCACGGTGACGGCGACGAACATGCCGACGCCGATCAGCTTCACCACGGTGATCCCGGCCATGCTGAACGCGCCGATGACGATGAGGAACAGCAGCGCGGCGCTGGTGATGATCGAGCCGGTGTGCTGCATGCCGGACGCGACGGCGACCCGGTTGTCGTGGGTGCGGTCCCACTCCTCGCGGATCCGCGACAGCAGGAACACCTCGTAGTCCATCGACAGCCCGAACACCACCGCCAGGATGAGGATCATGCTGGTGGCCTCGACGCCGCCCGTCGGGGTGAAGTCCAGGACGCCGGCGAGGTGCCCGTACTGGAACCCCCACACGATCGCGCCGAACGAGGCGCCGATCGACAGCACGTTCATCACGATCGCCTTCAGCGGCAGCACGATCGACCCGAAGAACATGAACAGCAGCAGGAACGTCGCGACCGCCACGAAGACCGCCATCTTGGGCAGCGTCCGCATCAGGCTGGACATGAGGTCCATCTGCGCGGCGGTGCTGCCGCCGACGTCGATGTGCATGGGGGTGCCGCCCTTGTCGAGCGGCGCGTCCCCCGACGTCAGCTTCATCGTCCGGATCGTCTTGACGAGGTCCTGGGCGCGGGAGTCCATCGGATCCCACTTGTGCGTCACCGATATGCGGACGCCGCCGTACTCGCCGTTGTAGCCGCTGAACTCGGCCTGCGTGACTCCCGGCAGCGCGGCGAGGCGCTTGCGGAAGTCGGTGAGGTAGGGCGGGATCGGGTCGCCCTTGCCGGACGGCCGCCAGTGCCGCGGGATGAGGTCGCCGGACACCACGACGTCGATGGGCTCGGCCGAACCGCTCGGGAAGTCGGCCTTCACCGCCTCCATGACGACGCGCGTCGGGCTGTCCTTCGGCAGGACCCGGAAGTCGACGCTGCCGAACCGCACGTTCAGGAACGGCCCGAACATCACGCCGAGGATGACCAGCACGACCGCGAAGTAGGGCAGCGGGTGCTTCATGACGCTCTTGCCGAGCCGGTACCAGAACCCGGACTCGGGGTCGCGCCGCGCGCGCTTGGAGTTCGGCCGCCGCCACGGCATCCGGCCGCCCTCGACCTTGGTGCCGAGCAGCGCCAGCATCGTCGGCAGCAGCACCGTCGCGCCGAACACCGCGACCATGACGGTCGCGATGCCCGCGAGGCCGATCGTCCGCAGGAACATCTGCGGGAACAGCAGCAGGCCCGCGAGCGCCGCCGACACCGTCACGCCCGACACCATGATCGTGCGGCCGGCGGTGGCGAGCGTCCCGGCGAGGGCGCCCTCGCGGACCGGCATGAGCGCGGCCCGGTACGCCTTCTTCGCCGCCTTCCGCTCGGCCCTGTCCTCGATCCGTTTCCAGGGTCTCCCGGGTTCCAGGCCGTGCGCCCGCATGCCGGTGTCCATCTCCTCGCGGAACCGGCTGACGATGAACAGCGAGTAGTCGATCGCGAGGCCGACGCCCATCATCGTCACGACCTCCAGCGCGAAGGAGGTCACGTCGGCGGCGTAGGTGACGAGGTTCAGGACGGCGAGGCCGCCGATCGTCGAGAAGATCGCGACGCCGAGCGGCAGCATCGCGGCGACGACGGCGCCGAACAGCACGACCATCAGGATCGCCAGCGGCAGCGCGGTCGTCAGCTCGGCGGTGACGATGTCGGTGACGACCTGCTCGCCGAACTCCTGGCCGAGCGGCACGGCGCCGCCGACGCTCGCGGTCACCGGTCCGGCGGGCGGCGCCAGCAGCGCCTTGATGTCGGTGTAGTTCTTCATCCGCTCGGCGTCGTCGTCGCCCTGCAAGCGGATGGTGACGAACGTCTTGTGCCGGTCGCTGGAGGCGAACTGCGCGGCGGCCTTGGCGTCCTCGAACGACCAGTACGACATGATCTCGTCGACCTGCGCCTTCGGCAGGCGCGCGACCGTCGGGACGACGGCGGCCTCGAACCGCGGGTCCTGGACCGTCAGGGTGTCGCTCTCGTAGAGGACCAGCACGTCGGGATTGGTGCTGCCGAAGTAGGTGGCGCCCAGCTTGGCGACCAGCGTCGAGGACGAGCGCGGGTCGTCGAACCCGCCCGCCTTGAACTTCCCGAGCACGCCGACGCCGAAGACGGCGGCCCCGCCGGTCAGCAGCAGGATCAGGACGAGGCTGATCCAGCGCCCTCGATGGACGAGCCGTCCGAGCCCCGCGAGCATGATCCTCCTAAATCGGGATGGCCACCGGAATCCTACGGATCCCGGTGGCCGCGCGGGTCGCCCGCGCCCCCTTGCGTGCGTGGCCCTACTTGCGCGAGGCGATCCGGGCGGCGCTCGTCGGCAGCGCGCCGTCCAGGTAGCGCTGCCGCGTCGCGGCCCGCGCGATCTTGCCGCTGGAGGTGCGGGACACCCCGCCCGGCTCGATCAGCAGGAACTCCTTGACGCTCATCTCGTGCTCGACGTTGACCGCGCCGCGCACCGCGTCCGCCACCTCGGCGAGGTCCAGGCGGGCCAGCGGCACCCGCCGGTTCCGCTCGGCGACGATCACCAGCTCCTCGGTGCCGGAGCCGGTGGCGACGGCGAAGGCGGCGACGTGGTCGGGGCGGACCGCCTCGTGCGCCTCCTGCGTCGTCACCTCCAGGTCCTGCGGGTAGTGGTTGCGGCCGTCCACGATGATCAGGTCCTTGATGCGGCCGGTGACGTACAGCTCGCCGCCGTGCAGGACGCCGTAGTCGCCGGTCTTCATCCACGGCCCGGCGGGCAGGTCGCCCGGCTCGGCGAGCTCGCCGCCGAAGGTGTCCTGGCTCCGCTCGGAGTTCCGCCAGTAGCCGGGCGCGGTGTTCGGGCCGTGCACCCAGATCTCGCCGACGGTGCCGTCCGGCTGCTCGCGGCGCGTCTCCGGGTCGACGATCGCGACGTACTGGCCCTGCGGCCCCCCGCACGACACGAGCGCGCTCGCCCGCTCCGACCCCTCGTCTGCGAGGGTCAGGACGCCCTGGGTGAGGGCGTCGCGGTCCACGTGCAGGATGCGCGGCGGCGCCGGGTCGGCGGCGGCGGTCACGAACACCGTCGCCTCGGCGAGGCCGTAGCCGGGCGCCTGCGCGCCCGCGTCGAGGCCCGCCGGGGCGAGCGCGTCGGCGAACATCGCCAGCGTCGAGGTGCGGATCGGCTCGGCGCCGTTCAGGCAGGTCGTGAGGCCGCTCAGGTCCAGCTCGGCGAGCTTCTCGGGCGTCACCATGGACGCCACGTACTCGTAGGCGAAGTTCGGGCCCGCGGTGTAGACGTTCTTGGCGGGGCGCTCGGCGATCAGCTCCAGCCAGCGCACCGGGTTCATGATGAACGACACCGGGTCGGTGTAGATCGCGTGGTCGCCGGACACCATCGGCAGCGCCATCGTCGCGATGAGGCCCATGTCGTGGAACAGCGGCAGCCAGCTCACCAGCTCGGGGTCCGGCTTCTCCGGCGCCCAGCCCGACCAGAGCTGCATGGCGTTGGACGTCACGTTCCCGTGCGTGATCTCCACGCCGGCGGGGCGGCGGGTGGAGCCGGAGGTGTACTGCAGGTACGCCAGGTCGTCGAACCCGATCGGCTCGTCCGCCCAGCCGTCGGCGAGGCCGAGGTCCAGCTCCTCCGCGAAGATGATCTCCTTGGGGGCGGGCACGTCCTGGTCGGCGAGGAACTTCTCCACGTGCGGCAGCGAGTTCCGCGACGTCACGATGACGGCGGGCTCGGAGTCGCGGTAGGCGCCGATCAGCCGCTCGGCGTGGCCCGGCAGGTCCGGGGAGAACAGCGGCACGGCGACGACGTGCGAGTACAGCGCGCCGAGCATCGTCACCATGTAGTCGAGCGTCTGCGGCAGCAGCAGCGCGGCCCGGTCGCCGGGCTCGGCGACCTGCCGGAGCCGCACCGCCATGGCGCGCGCCCGGCGGTCGGCCTCGGCCCAGGTGAGGGTGATGTGCACGCCGGCCGGGTCGGCGGAGTAGTCCACGAAGGTCCAGGCCGGATCGCCGGCCCTCTCGGCCGCCCAGCGGGGCAGCCGCTCGATGAGCGGCACGCGCCCGGCGCCTCCGGGCTGGAGTTCGGGAAGCAGCGAGCCCAGTGCCATGGATGTATCTCCCGGGGGGAAAGAGGAAGCGGCGCGCGGGGCAGGGACCGCGCCGCCGGCCGTGCGCCGGATCCCGGCGGCCCGCCTCCGGGCGGGCCCCGCCGGCACGGCAGCGATCGTGCAGCGTGAAGCTACCGGATGGTAGCGAGCCGAGGGTATTGGCTGTGCGCCACATTCACGAGACCGGAGTTTGTCATGGAAGTGACAACCCGCCACCCCCGCACGGGGCCTCCCGCCCCGCCCTTGCACACCAACGCCCAGCCTGCGAAGACACCCCGCCGACACCCCGCTCCCCGCGCTCCGGACCCTACCCCCGCCCCTCCCACCCCGCACCACCCGGAACCCACGCCAGAACCACCCCCGTGCCGCGCCCCGACCCGGCGGACTCCCACCCCCGGCACGCCGCCCCGCGCCCGCCCCTCCCGCCGGCTCCGAGCCCGATCCGGCTCCCATGGGCCGATGGGCAGCCGAAACCCCACAAAAAGCCGCCGCACGCTCACGCGCCCACACGGCCACCGCCCTCACGACCACCCGGTCACCCCACGTTGAGATGCGGCGTGTTGGGCACTTTCGATCTTTGAAGTGCCCAACACGCCGCATCTCAACGGTGAATGACCGGGTGGTCGTGGGCGGCGGCGCTTCTGGAGGGGCGCGGGACGCGTTCTAGGCGCGGCGGAAGGGGAGGCGGCGGCGCGGGCGGGTGGTCGTCGCGCGGGTGCGGGCGGCGCGGGCGCCGGCGGCCGCCATCCGGCGGCGCCAGAAACCGAGGCAGGCGGCCAGCCAGAGCAGGCCGACCTCGGCCACGATCGTGATGCCGAGCACGACGGCCCAGTCGGTGCCGTCGCCCTCCTCGGTGCCCGACGGCGAGATCAGGGTCATCTGGCTCTCCCCCGCGACGTTCGCCGGGGCCTGCGCGCCGAGCGTCGGCAGGATGCCGCTGGTCGGCATGTCCATCGGCGGCCCGTTCACGGGCGTCGGCAGCGGGACGGCGGGCAGGGTGAACTCCGGGCCGGGCGCGGTCTGCGGCTCCGGCAGGGCGGCCGCGGGGGCCGGCAGGGCGGGTGCGGGTGCGGGCAGGGCCGGGGCGGGCTCGGGTGCCGGGGCCGGAGCGGCGGGGCGCGCCGGAAGCGGAGCGGCGGCGGGGGCCTGGACGTCCGGGGCCGCCGGAGCGGGAAGAGCGGGTGCGGGCAGCAGGGGCGCCATGGGGCGCGCCGCGTGGACGGGCGGCTTGGGCGCGCGGTGCGGCGTCCGGGGCGTCGCGGGGGCGGGCGGGGCCTGCGGCGTGGGGGGCGGTGGCGTGATCAGCGCGCCGTCGGTCTTCGCCGGGGGCGGGGTCGCGGGGCGCGGGGTCGTCGTCTTGCCCGAGGGGGCGGGGACGGGCCGGGTGCTGTGGGCAGGTGCGGCGGGTGGGCGGGCGGCGTCCGGCTGGGGCAGCCGGACGAACGTGACCGACTCGCGTTCCGCGTTGGACGCGGCCGCGACCGCGACGAAGCGCCGTGTCCCCTGGGGGGCCTTCGTGGACGCGGTCTCGTCGGGCGTGCTCGCCGTCCGCTTTCGGACGGCCTCGGCGGGTACGCGGACCGAGACCGGCACGCGGAACGGCCGCGCGAGGTCGCCGAGGCGGCAGCGCAGCGGCTCGTTCGGCCGGGCGGGAGCGCAGCCCTCGGGCGTCGCGGTCCACGCGAGCGGGCGGGCGGCGACGAGCAGCAGGGTCGCGGCGCGCGCGACGCCGCCGTCCGGCCGGACCTCCACCCGGTAGTCGAAGACCCGGGCGCCGGGCTCGTCGCGGCGTCCCCGCAGGTCGACGGCGGTGGCGAGGCGGACGGTGCCGGCGGGCGACGCCGGGAGCGACGCCGAGGCGTCGGCGGACGGCGGGGGCGTCGTGGCGGCGCCCCTCGGCGCCGGGGGCGGTGCCGTGGCGCCGCCGGACGTCGCCCAGGACGCCTCGGACGTCGCCTCGGTCGTTCCGGACGCCGCCGGGGACGGGCCGGAGGCGGCGGGATCCGGGCCGGCGGACGGCGGCCCGGCGGCCGCGTCCGCGATCGGCTGCACGGCCAGCACGCCGCCCAGCATGACGGCGCCCCAGCGCCGGACCGCCCTCGCTCGCACCCGTTCGTCCCCTCCGTCGATGGTCCTTCGGCCCGGGGGTCGGCACGTGACTCTGACTGTTCATATCCCGTCGGTCACGTTCGGTAACGTCCCGCACCGCTTTCGCAGAGTGAAATCGGCTTTCCGTAGAATCGGGTGATCGCGACGACGAGGGGGCAGCGGTGGCGGAGGCCGTACGGTCGCTGGAGCGCACGTTCGAGCTGCTGGAGCACCTGGCCGACGCCGGCGGGGAGCTGGCGCTCTCCGAGCTCGCCGAGGCGTCCGGCCTGCCGATGCCGACGATCTACCGGCTGATGCGGACGCTGGTGAACCACGGCTACGTCCGGCAGGAGCCGTCCAAGCGGTACGCGCTCGGGCCGCGGCTCATCCGGCTCGGCGAGGGCGCCGGGCGGATGCTCGGCTCCTGGGCGCGGCCCGCGCTGAAGCGGCTGGTGGACGAGCTCGGCGAGACCGCCAACATGGCCGTGCTGGAGGGCGACGAGGCGGTGTACGTGGCGCAGGTCCCGTCCCGGCACGCGATGCGCATGTTCACCGAGGTCGGGCGGCGCGTCCAGCCGCACTGCACGGGCGTCGGGAAGGCGCTGCTGTCGCAGCTGCCCGACGACCGGGTCCGCGCGATGCTGGCGCGCACCGGCATGCCGGCGCACACCCCGCGCACCTTCACCGACCCGGACGCGCTGCTCGCCGAGCTGGCCCGGATCCGGGCGCAGGGCTACGCGCTGGACGACGAGGAGCAGGAGGTCGGCGTGCGGTGCGTCGCCGTCCCCCTGAAGGGCGCGCCGTCGCTCGCGGCGCTGTCGGTGTCGGGCCCGACGAGCCGGATGACGCACGCCGCCGCCGAGGCGGTCGTGCCGGTGCTGGCCGAGGTCGCCGCGGGCTTCGTGCGGGAGCTCGCCCCCGCCTGACGCCGTGCGTGCGAACGGCCCATGACCGGAGGGTCATGGGCCGTCGCGGAGCGGACCGGGGCGCGGTCAGTCGACGACCTCGCCGACGACGGCCGTCGGGCGGCCGCCGCGCTCCCAGGAGACGAACTCGCCGGCGGCCTTCACCAGCACGGCGGCCAGCCAGAGGGCGACGCCCGCGTCGTCGGCGACGCCGGCGACCGGGATGACCTCGGGCACGGCGTCGAGGGGCGACACGATGTAGACGAGGCCGAGCGCGAGCAGGCCGAGCGTCCCGAACGACAGCCCCTTGTAGTCGCCGCGCACGACGGCCTTCAGCATCCGGGGCACCGCGCGGGCGCGCTCCCAGAGGCCCGGCGCGTCCGCCGGGAGGGTCTCGCTGTAGATCTGCCACGCCTGCCCGGCGGCAGCGGCACCGCGCTTCCTGTCCACGACCCCTCCTTCGCACGATCGGTGGGGCGTGCCCCCGCAACGCCCACGACTACCTAAGACGCGCTAAAGCGGGCGATTGTTCCTCGTTACCTCAAGTTACTTTTCCATTACTCACACGCACGGGCTGCGGCGATTCGGCCGCATTTCCCGGCGTCCGCTGGAAACATGAGCCTTCGGGAGTCCCCGTCCGCCGCGGGGGCGCTCCCGCCTGCCCCTCTGCCTCTGGAGCTGACGCGGGACCATGACCGGCGAACCTGCGAACACCACCGAGACCGCCCCGCCCGAGGCCGCGGTCGCGGTGCGCGGCGCCGCCGCCGGCGCCGCCTACGTGGCGCTGCCGCCGACCGCCGTGGACGCCCGCCCGGCGGGCCGGCCCGGCGAGGCGACGGAGCTGATCGCGGCGTGGCCGGGCTTCGACCCGCCGCGCACCGCCGCCGCCCTCGCGGCGGCCATGCCGATGACCGGCGTCCCCGCCTGGCGCGTCTACCTCGACCTGCCCGCCGCGGCGCGCCCGCCGGCGGGGCTCGGCTCGGCGGCGTTCCTGGAGACCGAGGGCGTGCACGCCTACGCCACCGCCGTCCGGCGGGCCGCCGAGAGCCTCCCGGACGTGCTCGCCGCGCTGCGCCGCGACCTCGGGCTGCCCGACGGCCCGATCGGGCTCGCCGGGTTCTCCGCGGGCGCCGCGGCGGCGCTGCTGGTGCTCGCCGCCGGCGACGTGCCGGTCAGCACCGCCGCGCTCGTCGCGCCGGTGGTGTCGCCCGGCCGCACCGCCCGGCTGCTGGAGCAGCGGGCGGGCCGCGAGCGGGCCTGGACGGCCGAGGCCGCCGAGCTCGCCGAGCGCCTCGACCTCGGGACGCTCGCGCCCCGCATCGCCGAGCGCGACACCGCGCTGCTGCTGATCGGCGGCGCCAAGGACCGGATCGTCCCGCCCGCCGAGACGACCGCGCTCCGCGACACGCTGCGGCGCGGCGGCATGGGCGCCGTGGAGGCCGCCACGTTCCGGATGGGGCACGCCCTCGCCGCCGAGCCGGGCACCGAGGCCCGGCCGCCGATCACCGAGGCGGTGCGCGTCGACGGGGTGCTGTCGGACTGGTTCCGCGAGCGGATCGCCGACCTCGACGCCCCGCCCGCCGGCGAGACCCGCGCCGACCTGCGGCCCGTCCGCCTCGACCTGGAGCACGCGGCCCGCCACAACTAGCGGGCCGCGCGCCCGGTCAGCCGCGCGAGAGCACCTCGTAGCGGACGCCGATGACGCCCGACCCGAGCCCGCCGACCCGCTTCATCGCCGCCGTGGACAGGTCCAGGCAGCGGCCGCTCACGTACGGGCCGCGGTCGTTGATCCGCACCACCACCGAGCGGTCGTTGCCGCGGTTGGTGACGCGGACCCGCGAACCCATCGGCAGGGTCTTGTGCGCGGCGGTGAGCTCGCCCGGGTCGAACGCCTCGCCGCTCGCGGTCATCTGCCCCTCGCCGTAGAACGACGCCTCGCACGAGCCGCTCGCCAGCACCCTCGCCTTGCGCGTCTTCTTCGGCTTCGGCTTCGGCGTGGCCGTGGCGGTGGAGCGGGGCGCGCCGCGGCTCGCGCGGGACGGTGTGGCGCGCGGCGCGTCGGCGACCGGAGCGGTGGTGGCGGCCACCGGCGCGGGCGCGACCTGCGCGGCCTCGCCGGACGGGCCGCCGGTGGACGCGAGCGCCCACGTCCTGGCCCCGGCGGCGGAGACCGCGACGGCGGCGCCGGAGGCGACCAGGAGCGCGCGGGCGCGCTTGCGCGGACGGTGCTTACCCGTGGTGCTGCCCACAGAGAGGGTCCTTTGTTCGGGGACAGTGCCCCGGACGCCCGGCAGCGGACGGCGCGCCGGCGTGCGGCGTCCGTCGATGCCCGTGTTGTCGCTTCGCGGCGCGTTCAGGCGACTGCGGCGCCTGCGCGTACGTCACCGCGCGAGTCGGCCCGCCGGGGTAGACGACCCCGCGAGCGCCCGCCAATGTGCCCCCCGATGGGGCGCTTCACCGCGTGGTCGCGGTTTCCGGCGTCCGGCCGTGCGGCTGCCGTTCCGGCGCACCGGGCTCATTCGGCGCCGCACAAGTCCTCGACCGTACGTCGCGATTCACGGGAAGCAACCCGGGACCGCCCGTTTGTGGGTTTTGTCACCTGATCTCCAGCGCAGCGCCACAGATCCACCGCACCGCGTGAACAGAAGGGCGGAGAAACGCCGGAGGGGGCGCCCCGGAGCCGCTCCGGGGCGCCCCCTCCGGGCGCGGGTCTCGTCCTACGGGCGCGGTCAGCCCTGCCCGACCGGCGGCAGGCCGGGGACGGTCGGCAGCGCCTGCAGCCCCGGCAGGTTCATGCCCGCGGGCAGCACGTTGAGGTTGCCGACGGGGTTCGAGGCGGGCATCGCGGCGCGCATGCCGCGCTGCGCGCCGGAGGGCAGGACGCCGTTGGCGAGGCCGCCCTGCGGCAGCAGCCCGCCGGACAGCAGGCCCTGGGAGCCGTCGCGGGGCGCGTCGGCGCGGTCGTTGCCGGTGAGCTTGTTCAGCAGCTTGTCGAGGCCGCCGTCCGGGCCCTGGCCGTCGCGGCGCGCGCGCATCCCGCGGTCCGCGTCCCGGCCGGCGCTCTGCGGCAGGATGCCGGTGCCGGGCAGGCCGTTGCCGGTGACGGCGTTCGACCGGGAGACGAGGTCGTCGCCGAGGTCGCAGTGCGCCTTCAGCAGCTCGTGGTCGCCGCGCTGCCGGGCGCCGCCGCCGGCGGTCGCGCCGTGCACCGCGTGCCCGGCGTCCTGGAGGCAGTCGGTGGCGATGCCGGTGCGGCCCTCGGCGCCGTTCGCGGGCGTCAGCGCCTTGTGGACGGTGCCGCCGACCTTGGCGAGCGGGCCGTCGGTGTCGGCGGGGACGTCCGTGCGCGCGCGCCGCCCCGGCGCCGGCGACACGCCGTCGAGGCCGTCGAGGGTGCTGGCGGTGAGGCCCTCCAGGGTGCCGTTGAGGTCGGTGCCGTGCAGGTCGGCGCCGCTGCCGTCCGTCACGCCCCCGCTCCGCGCGCCCGGCTGCGCGAAGCCGGTGCGGACGCCCACCTCGGCGGGCGGCGACAGCCGGGTGGCGTCCACCGGCAGCACCCGGCCCTGGACGGTCTGCGCGACGGCCGTGTCGACGACGTCCGCCGGGCCGGTGGCGGCGTGGGCGGGCACCGACGAGGCGGCGACGGCGGCGAGGAGGGCGGCGGGCGTGAGCGCGGTCAGGCGCAGCAGCTTCTTGAAGGTCGCGTTCATGGTTCCCCCGGGATGTTCGTGTCGACCCTGGCGGTGCGGGCGCCGGACGTGCCGGCGGCCCCGTTGCCGGACCGGCGTCCGCACCATCGAGCCGGGACGCTAGTACACCTCCGCCGCCCCGCACGGCCTTTCTCCGAGGAAAAGGGGAAAGGCAAAAAGATCTACAGGAATGGCGGCGGAGCCCCCGTCCGCGCCCGTACATAAGGCGACATCGGGCGAGAATCGGCCGGTCGCCATGGGGTCGCCTTGACGGCCCTCTGGTCCCGAATTGGAGGCGGGAGAAAAGCGGAGGCGCCCGGAACACGTTCCGGGCGCCTCCGCTTTTTACCTTTCCGCTACGCCTTTACGAGGAGGCGCCGCCGAGGCTGATCGCCTCGTCCACCTCGTGCTTGCGGACGGCGAGCTCGCGCTCGTGCCGCTCCCGGTCGACGCTCTCGGCGATCTCCTCGTCCTGGCGCATGAGCGCCTCCAGGTCGGCCTTGGCGTTGTCGAGGACGCCCATGTCGGCGTAGGCCGCCTGCACCTTGTCGCCCCACAGGCCGACGTCCTTGACGCACGGCACGATGCGGCTGAACAGCAGCGACTGGTACAGCGTGTACATCGGCGAGCTGTCGACGTACTCCATGCACTCCTTCATCGGCATCCCGAGCGTCTCGAAGACCTCGCGGCCCTTGAACCGGTCGCGCATGAGGTAGCAGCCCTCGACGACGAACTCCTCGCGCTCGGCGCGCTCCTTGCTGGTGAGCTCGGCGTAGTAGTCCTTCAGCGCGAGCCGCCCGAACGCGACGTGCCGCGCCTCGTCCTGCATGACGTAGGCGAGCAGCTGCTTGACCAGGGGGTTGGTCGACAGGTCGCGGTAGACGCCGAACGCGGCGAGCGCGAGGCCCTCGATGAGCACCTGCATGCCGAGGTAGGGCAGGTCCCAGCGGGAGTCCTCCAGGGACTCGGCGAGCAGCTTCGCGAGGTCCTGGTTGACCGGGTAGTACATGCCGATCTTCTCGTGCACGAACTTGGCGTACAGCTCGACGTGCCGCGCCTCGTCCATCGTCTGGGTGGCGGCGTAGAACTTGGAGTCGAGGTCGGGCACCGACTGCACGATGCGCGCGGACACGTTCAGCGCGCCCTGCTCGCCGTGCAGGAACTGGCTGAACAGCCAGGCGCCCTGGTGGCGGCCGAACTCGTCGCGGTCCTGCTGCGACATCTTGTCCCAGATCGGCGAGCCGACCAGCGGGTTGAACTCCTCGGGGAGGCCCGCGACGTTGTTCGGGTCCACCTCCAGGTCCCAGTCGATGCGCTTCTGCGCGTCCCACTGCTTGTCCTTGCCCTTCTGGTACAGGTTCAGCAGCCGGTCGCGGCCGGCGTCGTACTCCCAGGTGAAGCGGGTGTCACCGCCCATCGGGACGTTCCAGGTCTCGTCCGGGACGGGGGTGGCGTACAGGTCGTAGGAACTCACGGGGGGCAGTCCTCCTCGACGGGGGGTGGAGCACGCGCCTGGCGGCTTTACATCTCTTAGTAACATGTAAACCCCGGCCCTGAACAGGCCCAGGGTCAAGAAGGCGGGCCGCCCGCCGCGCACGCGGGATCCGGCACGGCGCGCAGCACGGCCCAGACGACCTTGCCGCCGGACGCCAGCGGCTCGGCCCCCCACGCCGCGGCGAGCAGCCCGACCAGGGCGAGGCCGCGGCCGCCCGTCGCCTCCGGGCCCGGCCGCCGGACGACGGGCGGCTCCGCGGACGTGTCGCGCACCTCCAGCGCGGCCCCGCCCGCGCAGCGGAAGAGGCGGACGACGATGCCGTCGCCCGCCCGCGACCCGTGCCGGTAGGCGTTGGTGACGAGCTCGGACGCGACGAGCTCGGCGGCGTCGGCGCTCGCCCAGTCGAGCCCCTGCGCCTCGAACCAGCGGACCACCCAGTCCCGCGCCGCCCCGACCGACGCGGCCGCCGCCGCCACCTTGAGGACGGTCACCCCCTCCCCCAGCACGGACGGACGGGCGACGCACTGCGCGTTCTTCATGGCGACCACCTTCGGCTGCGGAATTCTGCGATGACCGACATGCGAACACCCAGAGCACTACGATCGCTACGTTCCGTTCACATCCCGCACGAATCGCGATCATGAGGAGTAAGGTGCGCGAACTCGATCCCGCCCGCTCCCTCTGGGATCTGGCCGCCTTGGAGGTGTCCCGCCAGCGGTACTGGGCGAGCCTGACAATCACGGCGTTCGCGGAGCTGATCGGTTGCGACCGTTCGACCGTTTCCCGCATCGAGTCCGGCGGACTGCGGCTGTCCCTGCAGATCGCGGCGGCGATCGACGAGACGTTCGCCGCCCGCGGCCTCTTCACCTGTCTGGTCGGGCATGCGAGCGCGCGCCGGGAGGGCAACTGGATGCCCGGTCTCGCGGATTACGAGAAGCGCGCCAGCCGGATCCGCATGTGGGAGCCGACGCTGGTCCCGGGCCTCATGCAGACCCCCGCGTACGGCCGCGCCGTGCTGGAGGCCGCCGAGAAGGCCGGCCTGCTGACGGACGTGGAGGGCGAACTGGAGTTGCGGATGGCGCGCCAGCGAGCCGTGTGGGAACGCGAAGGCGGTGCCCCGCGCATGTCGGCCGTCGTTTCCTGGGCGGTGCTCGAACTCCCCGTCGGCGGTCCCGGTGTGATGCACGACCAGCTCGCGCACCTGCTGGCCCTGTCCGAGCGTCCTCGCGTCTCCGTGCGCGTGGTCCCCAAGTCGGCCGGCGCCCATACCGGTCACGACGGCCCGCACAAGCTGCTCAGCGTGGGCGGGCGGGACGTCGCCTTCAGCGACGGGGCCGACTGGGGCGGTCTCGTCCTGGACCTGGAACGAGTGGAGCGCTTCGCGTTACGGTGCGAGCAGATCGGCGATCTGGCAGCTCCCGTCGACCGGTCACGGGAAATGATCACGAGAGCGATGGAGTCCCATGCCGAACTGGCGTAAGGCGTCTCGCAGCAACACCACCGGCTCCGACTGCGTCGAGCTGGCCGAGCTGGGCGGCGCGATCGGCGTCCGCGACAGCAAGGCCCCGAACGCCGGGCACCTCGTCCTCACCAAGCCAACCCTGGCCCGTCTTGTCGCAGCGGTGAAGTCCCATGCCGAACTGGCGTAAGGCGTCTCGCAGCGGTCCCGAGGGCAACGCCTGCGTCGAGCTGGCCGAGCTCGGCGGCGCGATCGGCGTCCGCGACAGCAAGGCCCCGGACGCCGGGCACCTCGTCCTCACCAGGCCGACCCTGGCGCGCCTTGTCGCAGCGGTGAAGTCCCATGCCGAACTGGCGTAAGGCGTCTCGCAGCGGTCCCGAGGGGAACAACTGCGTCGAGCTGGCCGAGCTCGGCGGCGCGGTCGGCGTGCGCGACAGCAAGGCGCCGGAGGCCGGGCACCTCGTCCTCACCAAGCCAATCCTGGCGCGCCTCGTCGCGGCGGTGAAGTCCGCCTGACGTCCGCGCAGGCCGGTGACCGGGGGGTCATCACTCGTTGACTTGCGGCGTGTTGGCCTCTTGAAACGTTTCAAGAGGCCAACACGCCGCAAGTCAACGGAGGGTGACCGGGGGGTCAGCGGGCGAACTTGGCGCGGGCCGCCGGGGTGACGGGGGTGAAGAAGTTGACCAGGTTCCCGTCGGGGTCGCGGAGCAGCAGGGACCGGTTGCCCCAGGGCATCGTGGTGGGTCCGGCGACGACGTCGGGGACGACGTCGGCCAGGTCCCGGTGGACGCGGTCCACGTCGTCGACGAGGAACTCCGTGATCACGCTGTGGTTGTCCGCCGGGCGGGCGGAGCCCGGGGCGAACAGCGGGACGGTGCGGGTGCCGGCGATCGCGAGGGTGGCGCCCGCCGTCTCCAGTTCGGCGAAGTCCTCGGTGGCCCACGCCGCCCGCGCCCCCGTGGCCCGCTCGTAGAACGCGACGAGGCGCGCGACGTCGCCGGTGATGATGCGGATCGAGACGAACTCCATGGGGATCTCCTCAGCCGTGCCGGATGTCTGCACGTCGCAGGCTAGGAGGGATAGTGGACAGAACCGGTCCGCTATCGCCGCTAGGCTGCGCGCATGTCCCGGCCCACCGCACGCGTGCTGACGCTCCTGGAGCTGCTCCAGTCGGGCGGCACCCGCACGGCGGCCGAGCTCGCCGACCGGCTCGGCGTCGAGCGACGCACCGTGCGGCGGTACGTCGACCGGCTCAACGAGCTGGACGTGCCCGTCGAATCGGTGCGCGGCCGTTACGGCGGCTACCGGCTGGCCCCCGGCTACCGGCTGCCTCCGCTCATGCTGAGCGACGACGAGGCGCTGGCCGTGCTGCTCGGCCTGGTCGCCGGCCGCCGGGCGGGCCTGGCGCCGGCGGAGCGCGCGGCGAACGAGACGGCGGCGGCGAAGATCCGGCGGGTGCTGCCCCGGCACCTCGCCCGCCGGCTCGACACCCTCCTGGAGGCGCTCGCGTTCACCGACCGCCCCGGCGGGTCCGGCGCCCCGGACGCCGGGGTCCTGCTGACCCTCGCCGAGGCGGTGCGCGACCGCCGGCCGGTCGCGATCCGCTACACCGGACGCGACGGGCGGTGCGGTGAGCGCACCCTGCACGCCTACGGGATCGTCGCCCATGCGGGCCGCTGGTACGTCACGGGCGAGGACGCCGGGATCGGCGCGGACCGGACCTTCCGGCTCGACCGCATCGCGGACGCGCGGGTCCTGCCCGGCTCGTTCGCGGCGCCCGCCGGCCCCGGACCGGCGGAGCGGGTGCTGTCGGGGTTCGCCACCGCCGGCTACCGGCACGAGGTGGCGTTGCGGATCCACGGGACGGTCGCGCAGATCCGTGCCCGCCTTCCCGCCGGCGTCGCGACCCTTGAGGAGGACGCGCCCGCCGCCGGGGGCGACGAGGAACGCGAGCGCTGGCGGCGCGTCGGGCTGCGGGCGGAGCGGCTCGACTGGCTGCCGCCGGTGCTCGCCTCGCTCGACCGGCCGTTCGCCGTCGAGCGCCCCGCCGAGCTGCGCGACCTCGTCGCCGCGCTCGCCGAGCGCCTCGCGTCCTCCGCCCGCCGGACCTGACGGCCCCCTCTGTCAGCGGCCGGGGCGGGCGGGCGCCGCGAAGGTCAGGGCGCCTCTCCTCAGGGACGGTGCGCGGGCGGGTGCGGGACGCTTTCGGGCGCGGCCGTGCCGAGGCCGCTCAGGAGGTTCAGGGCGTCGGCGGTGGGGCTGCCGGGGGCCGCCGACAGGACCAGCAGCTCCATGCCCGACGCGTCGGGCAGCGCGAAGTTCTCCTGGTGGAGTTCGAGCAGGCCGACCAGGGGGTGCCGGTACGCCTTGCGGCCGTGGGTGCGGGCGCGGACGTCGGCACGCGCCCACAGGCGGCGGAAGCGCTCGCTGCCCATCGCCAGCTCGCCGACGAGCGAGGCGAGGCGCGGGTCGTCCGGGTACTTGCCGGCCGCGAGCCGCAGGTGCCCGACGACGTCGAGGGTGCAGGACTCCCAGTCGGCGTACAGGCCGCGCTCGTCCTCCTCCAGGAAGATGTGCCGGGCGGTGTTCAGGCCCTTCGGGTCGCGTCCGTAGAGGAGCCCGGCGAGGCGGTTGCCGGCGAGCACGTCCAGCCGGTGGTCCATGATCAGCGCGGGGGCGCCGGCGACCAGGTCGAGGACGCGCGACAGCTCCGGCCGGAGGCGCCCGCCCGGCGCCTTCGCGCGGCGGCGGCGCTGGCGGGCGAGCCGGTGCAGGTGGCCGCGCTCGGTGTCGTCGAGGCCGAGGACGCGGGCGAGCGCGTCGAGGACCTGCTCGGACGGCTGCGTGGCGCGGCCCTGCTCCAGCCGCACGTAGTAGTCGACGCTGACGCCCGACAGGTGCGCGACCTCCTCGCGGCGCAGCCCCGCGACGCGGCGGCGGGCGTCGACGGGGATGCCCGCCGCGCGGGGGTCGACGCGGGAGCGCCGGGTGCGCAGGAAACCGGCCAGATCGTCCATGAGGCCCAGTATCGCCGCCGCGGCGCGCGGGAGGGTGGCCCTGCCGTTCCCAGGAAGTCCCGTCCGACGGAAACGGCGCCCCTGAACGGCGCGGCCGCCGCGGACCAGCATCGAGGGCGACACACCTCGTCGAAGGGACCCGCCATGAAGGCCCTCATCGTCTACGCCCACCCCGAGCCGCGCTCGCTGAACGGCGCGCTGAAGGACATCGCCGTGACCACCCTCGAAGGAGCCGGGCACGAGGTCCGGGTCAGCGACCTGTACGCGATGGGCTGGAAGGCCGCCGTGGACGCGGCCGACTACGGCGCGCACGCCACCGACCCCTTGCAGGTGGTGCCGAGCTCGGGCGCGGCGTTCGACGCCGGCGCGCTCACGCCCGACGTCGCCGCCGAGCAGGAGAAGCTGCTGTGGGCCGACACGGTGATCTTCCAGTTCCCGCTGTGGTGGTACGCGATGCCCGCGATCCTCAAGGGCTGGGTCGACCGCGTGTTCACCTACAACTTCGCCTACGGCGTCGGCGTGCACGACGCGACCCGCTACGGCGAGCGCTACGGCGAGGGGACGCTGCGGGGACGGCGCGCCGTCCTGTCGGTGACCGTCGGCGGCCCCGAGTCCCACTACAGCGACCGCGGGATCAACGGCCCGATCGAGGACCTGCTGTTCCCGATCCACCACGGGATCCTCTACTACCCGGGCCTGGAGGTGCTGCCGCCGTTCGTGCTCCACGGCACCGACCGGCTGGCCGGCGGCGCCTTCGAGGACGCCGCGAAGGCGTGGCGGGAGCGGCTGCTGGCGCTGGAGACGACCGAGCCGATCGCGTTCCGCCGCCAGAACTTCGGCGACTACGAGATCCCGTCGCTCCGCCTGAAGGAGGGCCTGGAGGCGCCGGGCCGCACGGGCTTCGGCCTGCACGTGCGGGCGTGAGCGCCGCGCGGCGCCCGGTCCGGAAAAAATCCGGCGGGGGATGTCGAGACGGCGCGGGCGGCTCCGTCCCGGGGGTGAGCGCGACCAGAATGGGTCGCCGGTACCGAGGAGGACCACCATGGCCAAGTACCTGCTGCTGAAGCACTACCGCGGCGCCCCGGCTTCCGTGAACGACGTGCCCATGGACCGGTGGACGCCCGGCGAGATCACCGCGCACGTCCAGTACATGGCGGACTTCGCGGACCGGCTGAAGGAGACCGGCGAGTTCGTCGGGGAGACCGCCCTCGCGCCCGAGGGGACGTTCGTCCGCTACGACGGCGAGGGGCGCCCGCCGGTCACCGACGGGCCGTTCGCCGAGACCAAGGACCTCATCGCCGGCTGGATGGTGATCGACGTCGACGGGTACGACCGCGCCGTCGAGCTCGCCGGGGAGCTGTCGGCCGCGCCCGGCGCGGGCGGCCGGCCGATCCACGAGTGGCTGGAGCTGCGCCCGTTCCTCACCGTGCCGCCCACGATCGGCGAGTGACGACCGGCGTGGACGAGGTCCTGCTCCGGCGCCTCGCGCCGGACGTGCTCGGCGTCCTCGTCCGCCGCGGAGCGGATTTCGCGGCGGCCGAGGACGCCGTGCAGGACGCGCTGGTGGAGGCCGTCCGGGTCTGGCCGGACGGCCCGCCGCGCGACCCCAAGGGCTGGGTGATCACCGTCGCGTGGCGCAAGTTCCTGGACGCGGCGCGGGCCGACACCGCCCGCCGCCGCCGCGAGGACGCCGCCGACGGGGAGCCCGCGCCCGGCCCGGCGCCCGCCGTGGACGACACGCTCTGGCTGTACTTCCTCTGCGCGCACCCGTCGCTGACGCCGTCGTCGGCGGTGGCGCTCACGCTGCGCGCCGTCGGCGGCCTCACCACGCGGCAGATCGCGCGGGCCTACCTGGTGCCCGAGGCGACGATGGCGCAGCGCATCAGCCGCGCCAAGCGCACCGTGGCGGGCGTGCGGTTCGACCGGCCCGGCGACGTCGCCACGGTGCTGCGCGTCCTCTACCTCGTGTTCAACGAGGGCTACTCGGGGGACGTCGACCTCGCCGCCGAGGCGATCCGCCTCACCCGGCGGCTGGCGGCGGCGGTCGACCATCCCGAGGTGGCGGGGCTGCTCGCGCTCATGCTGCTCCACCACGCCCGGCGCGCCGCGCGGACCGCGCCGGACGGCGGCCTCGTCCCGCTCGCCGAGCAGGACCGGAGCCGCTGGGACACCGCGGCGATCGCCGAGGGCGTCGCGATCCTCCAGGCCGCCCTGGCCCGCGACCGGCTCGGCGAGTACCAGGCGCAGGCCGCCATCGCGGCGCTGCACGCCGACGCGCCCGCCGCCGAGGAGACCGACTGGGTGCAGATCGTGGAGTGGTACGACGAGCTGGCGCGCCTGAACGCGAGCCCGGTCGTCCTGCTCAACCGCGCGGTCGCCGTCGGCGAGGCCGACGGCCCGCGCGCCGGACTCGCCGCCCTCGCCGAACTGGACGCCGCGCTGCCCCGCCGCACCGCCGCCGCGGCCTACCTGCACGAGCGCGCCGGCGACCTGGAAACGGCGGCGCGCCTCTACGCCGAGGCGGCCGAGAAGGCCCCCAACCTCGCCGAACGCGTCCACCTCACCCGCCAGGCCGCCCGCCTCAACACCTCCTGACGCGCATGACAAAAGTCATGGCGAGGCGACGACAGCGGGCACTGACGCGGCGGCCCGCGGGTTCCTAGCGTCGGTGGCATGCATGCGGTCACCCTCGCCGACGCCGAGGACGGCGACGGTCCCGGCGCGCCGTCGTACCATCCGGATGTCATGAGCTTCCTGCTGAACCAGGGCGACGCCGGGCGGTCGCGCCACCGCCGGGCGTTCTGGGCGGTCTTCGGGCTGGTCTACCTGGTGCCGCTGGTGCGCACCGCGTCCGGCTACCACGGCGCGCGGCTCCCCCTCGCCTTCCTCGGGATCGCGGCGTTCGTGGCGCTGTACGTGGCGACGCCGCTCAGCATGGAGAGCTGGGCGCGGCCCGCGGGGCGCCGCACCTGGGTGCTGTACGGGGCGTTCGCGGCGGTCTGCGCGGTGCTGCCGCCGGCGTTCGGCGCCGACTGGAACGGCATGCCGATCTACCTCGCGGTGATCTCGGCGATGGTGCTGCCGTTCCGGTGGGTGCCGGCGGGCGTCGCGGGCGCGACGCTGCTCGTCGCGGCGCAGGCGCTCGCCGCCGGGCTGTCGCGCTCGGCGCTGACGACGCTGGCCGTGTCGGCGCTGTCGGTCGGGCTGTTCATGTTCGGGTTCCGGCACGCCCGCACCCTCGTCCAGCAGCTCCAGGACGAGCGGGCGAAGACCGCGCGGCTCGCCGCCGTCGAGGAGCGCCTCCGCATCGCCCGCGACCTGCACGACCTGCTCGGCCACAGCCTGTCGCTGATCGTGCTGAAGAGCGAGCTCGCCCGCCGCGTCGGGGAGCGGGACCCGGCCCGCACGCTCGCCGAGGTCGGCGACATCGAGACGGTCGCGCGGACCGCGCTCGCCGACGTGCGGGAGGCGATCTCCGGCTACCGGCGGCGCAGCCTCGCCGAGGAGATCGACGGGGCGCGGGCGGTGCTCGCCGCCGCCGGCGTCGAGGCGGCCGTCCGCACCGCCGGACCGGACCTGCCGGACGAGGTGGACGCGCTGTTCGGCTGGGCGGTCCGCGAGGCCGTCACCAACGTCGTCCGGCACGCCCGCGCGGGCCGCTGCACCGTCGAGGTCCGCCGCGACGGCGGCGACGCCGTCCTGGAGGTCCGCGACGACGGCGCGGGCGGCGCCGCGTCCCCCGGCAACGGCCTCACCGGCCTCGCCGAGCGGGCCGCCGAGGCGGGCGGCTCCGCCACCGCCGGACCGGGCCCGCAGGGCGGTTTCCGCGTGATCGTCCGGGCCCCGCTGGCGCGGCCCGCGGTCCCGGTAGAGTCCACCCCGTGATCCGCCTGATGCTCGCCGAGGACCAGGGCATGGTGCGCGGCGCCCTCGCGACGCTGCTCGGCCTGGAGGACGACATCGAGGTCGTCGGGCAGGCCGCGGACGGCGCCGCGGCGGTCGCGCTCGCCGCCGAGCTGGCGCCCGACGTCGCGGTGCTGGACGTGGAGATGCCCGGCATGGACGGCCTGACCGCCGCCCCGAAGATCACCGAGGCGGCGCCCGGCTGCCGGATCGTCATCCTCACCACGTTCGGCCGCCCCGGCTACCTGCGGCGGGCGATGGAGGGCGGCGCGTCGGCGTTCCTGGTCAAGGACGGGCCCGCGCAGGAGCTCGCCGCCGCGATCCGGCGGGTCGTGGCGGGCGAGCGGGTGATCGACCCCGCGCTCGCCGCCGCCGCGCTGAGCGCGGGCCCGAACCCGCTGTCGCCGCGCGAGCGCGACGTCCTGGCGGCGGGCGCCGACGGCTCCACCGTCGCCGACATCGCCGGGCGGCTGCACCTGTCGGAGGGCACCGTCCGCAACTACCTGTCGGCGGCGATCAGCAAGGTCGGCGCCCGCAACCGGATCGAGGCCGTGCACACCGCCCGCGCGCAGGGCTGGCTCTAGGGCGTGTTCTGTGGATCTACGTTCTGTTGCGCGGCGTCCAGGCGGCCCCCGGCGGCGTTGTCGTCGGTCGACGGCCGGCACCGGGCCGCCTCCCTCCTCCGCCTTGCCGGGGACCACCTGGACGCCGCTCACGACGAACAAGATCCACAAAACACGCCCTAGCGGGCCTGGAGGGCGTCGAGGGCGACGGCCTGCGCGAACACCAGGCGCCGGTCGAGGCGCGGGTCCTTCACCTCGATGACGTAGCGGTCGCGGATGCCGAACTTCTTCTCCACCGAGAAGACGACCTGGTCGCCGGCGTAGAAGTCGAAGTGGTACGGCCAGGCGAACGGCAGCGCGTCCACGTAGGGGATGAAGTCCCAGACGCGGCGCAGGATCGCGATGCCCTTGTTGCGCTCGCTGCCGGTGGTGACGCCGAGGCCCGGCTGCTCCAGGTGCCAGGTGGAGGACAGCAGCGACTTCTTGAAGTCCTTGCGGAACGTGCCGATGGGCTGCCCGTTCGCGTCGGTGATGTCGTAGGTGGCGCCGAGGTCGATGCGCTTGCGCGCCTTGAAGCCGAACAGCGGGTGCTGCTTGTCGGTGTCGGCGTAGAGCGTCACCTGCTCCTTGAACGCCATCCGCTTCTGCTGGGCGAACGCCACGAGCGGCCCCTCGGAGCCGTCGGGGTTCTCGCTGTGGACCTCGTACTGGTTGACCATCAGCCGGAGGCGCTGGCGCATGAGGAAGCGCGTCTGCTGCTGGACGCTGTCGATCGACACCGGATTCACCCGATTCTGTTGCATGGGGGGATTTGTGCATCCGGAGTCTGCCAGCAGCGGCGGGGGCCTGGCCACTCGTCCGGGCAGGTCAGTCCCCGCTGATGTGCGCGGCCAGGTAGCCGTGGATGAGCCGCTCGGCCTCGGCGATGATCGCCGGGTCGCCGGCGGGGTCGCTGCGGAACGCCATCTTCAGCACCGCGTCGCCCGCCTCGACGGCGACGGCGAGGGCCCGCTCCAGGCCGGTGCCGTCGGCGGCGCCGAACACCTCGACGATGAGCTCGCGGAGCCGGTCCGCCACGACCGCGTTGTTGGACGCGCCCGCGTCGAGCAGGTTGATGTCGGCGACGTCGCCGAAGCGCAGCACCCGGAAGCCGGGGACCGAGCGGTGCATCTCCACGAAGATGTCGATGATCGCGCCGACGGTGTCGGACCAGTCGGCGAAGTCCTCGGCGGCGATCCGCGCCGACACCCGCTCGCCGAACGACTCCAGGTTGCGCAGCGCGAGCGCCTGCGCGACGGCGCGCTTGTCGGGGAAGAACTGGTAGACCGAGCCGATCGCGACCTCGGCGCGCTGGGCGATGCGGGTCGTGGTGAGCCCGTCGTAGCCGTCCTCGTCGAGGATCTCCGCGCAGGCGTCGAGCATCCGCTGGACGCGTTCGGCGCTGCGGCGCTGGGCGGGGCGGCGGCGGAGGGGGGTCCTGATCTCGGTCACGCCTCCCATTGTCGCCCCTGCCGGACACCGTGCGGCGATACCGAACGTGACGATCCTGTACGGGCCCGCGGACCCCTTCCGGCGGCACCCCGCCCGGCCCTAATGTCGAGGAAAGTTCACGTTCTCGGGGAGGACCGCCATGGCACTGCCGCCCGGCTTCCGGTGGGGCGTCGCCACCGCCGCCTACCAGATCGAGGGCGCCGCCGCCGAGGACGGCCGCGGCCCCTCCACCTGGGACACCTTCGCGCACACGCCCGGCCGCACCGCGGACGGCGCGACCGGCGACGTCGCCTGCGACCACTACCACCGCTGGCCCGAGGACGTCGCGCTCATGGGCGACCTCGGCGTGGACGCCTACCGGTTCTCGATCGCCTGGCCGCGCGTGCAGCCCACCGGGTCGGGCCCCGCCAACGCCCGGGGCCTGGACTTCTACGAGCGGCTCGTGGACGGCCTGCTGGAGCGCGGGATCGCGCCCGCCGCGACCCTCTACCACTGGGACCTGCCGCAGCCGCTGGAGGACGCGGGCGGCTGGCTGGCCCGCGACACCGCCTACCGGTTCGCCGAGTTCGCCTACCTCGCCGCCGAGCGGCTCGGCGACCGGATCGACACGTGGATCACGCTGAACGAGCCGGTCGTGGTGATGGCCTACGGCTACGCGTTCGGGATCTACGCGCCGGGCGAGGAGCTGCTGCTGGGCGCCCTCCCGACCGCGCACCACCAGCTCCTCGCGCACGGCCTCGGGACGAGCGCGCTGCGGGCGCGCGGCGCCGGGCGGGTCGGCATCGCCAACCACTACTCGCCCGCGCGGCCGCGCGACGCCGCGTCCGAGGCCGACACCGCCGCCGCCGGCGCCTTCGACCTGCTGATGAACCGGCTGTTCACCGAGCCGCTGCTGCTCGGCCGCTACCCCGACCTCGCGCCGCTCGGCGGCCCCGACCCGGCGTCCTACATCCGCGACGAGGACCTTCCGGTGATCGCCCAGCCGATCGACCTCCTCGGCGTGAACTACTACCAGCCGACCGGGATCGCCGCCCCCGCCGACCTGTCGTCGCCGCTGCCGTTCGAGCTGGTGGACCTGCCCGGCCACCCGGTGACCGGCCTCGGCTGGCCGATCGTCCCGGACGGCCTGCACGGCCTGCTGACCGGCCTGCGCGACACGTACGGGCCGCTGCTGCCGCCGGTCCACATCACCGAGAACGGCTGCTCGTTCCCCGACGAGCCGGGCCCGGGCGGCGCCGTCGACGACGCCGCCCGCATCGCCTTCCTGGACGCCCACATCGGCGCCGTCCGCGCGGCCGTCGACGAGGGCGTGGACGTGCGCGCCTACTACGTGTGGTCGCTGCTGGACAACTTCGAGTGGGCGTCGGGCTACGGGCCGCGGTTCGGGCTCGTCCACGTCGACTACGCCACGCAGAAGCGCACCCCGAAGGCGTCGTTCGCCTGGTACCGCGACCTCATCGCCGCGTCCCGCGAGCCCCTCGCCGGCGGTTAGGGGGAGCCGTCGCGGAGGCGCTCGCCCATGCGGTGGGCGAGGCGGCCGAGGCCGCGGGTCGCGGCGGGCGACACGCGGGCGAGGGCGCGGCCCGCGCGGGCCTCGGGCGCGACCGGGACGACGGCGCGGTCGCGGCGGACGGCCCGCACGATCGCGAGCGCGACCCGCTCCGGCGGGTAGCCGCGCCGCTCGAAGGCGCGCGCCGCGGCCTCGCGGAGCCGCCCCTCGACCGGCGCGGGCACGCCGACGTACCGGGCGTTGCGGGTGATCGGGGTGGCGATCACGCCGGGGCAGACCGCGGTGACGGCGACGCCGAACGGGGCGAGGTCGAGCCGCAGGCACTCGCTGAGCTGGAGCACCGCGGCCTTGGTCGCCGAGTAGGCGGGCAGCTCGGCGGACGGCGTGTAGGCGGCCATCGAGGCGACGTTGACCAGGTGGCCGCCCTCGCCGCGCCGCACCATCTGCTGCCCGAACAGCCGGCAGCCCCGGTAGACGCCGTCCAGGTTGACCGCGCGGACGCGCTCCCAGTCGGCCTCGGCGGTGTCGAGCAGCGAGCCCGCGAGGCCGATCCCGGCGTTGTTGACGACGACGTCCGGCACGCCGAACACCTCGGCGACGTAGTCGGCGAACCGCTCCATCGCGGCGGCGTCGGCGACGTCCACACCGTAGAAGTGCCCGCCGATATCGGCGGCGGTGCGCTCCGCGGCGGCCTCGTCGATGTCGGCCGCCACGACCCGCGCCCCGAGAGCGGCGAAGGCGCGCGCCGTGGCGCGGCCGATGCCGCTGCCCGCGCCGGTGACGACGACGAGCCGCCCGTGGAACTCGCGGCCCGGCTCGCCCGCCGTACGGGCGCGGGCCAGGTCGGCGGTCTCCGCGCCGCCCTCGGCGTGCGCCACGAACTCGCCGATCCAGGCCGCGATCTCGTCGGGGCGGCTGCGGAACGACCAGTGCCCGGCGGGGACGCGCCGCACGTGCAGCCGGGACGCGCGGCCGCGCGCCGACAGCAGCATCGCCTCCGTCCCGTACGGGTCGCGGGTCGGCACGATGATCTGGACGGGGACGTCGGTCTCGCCGTCACCGCCGTCCTTGAGAGCGCGGCCGAGGTTGGCCCGGTACAGGCCGAGGCCGTTGCGGGCGTCGGACGCGAGCGTCTCCGCCGGGTGCCCGGGGCGCGGCCGGACGCCCTCGACGCGCCGCAGCGTCCGCGCGTACGTCGCCGTCAGCAGCCGCGCGAACGCCTCGCCCGCGCCGGGAGTCATGAGCACTGGCATGTAGGCGCTGCGGACGGCCTGCGCGGCGAGCGCGCGGCGGTCGCGCGGGCCGCCGCGCAGCGCCTCGCGCGCCCAGGCGGCGAGGTGGCGGCGGTCCGGGCCCGACAGGGACGTGAACGACGCTATACGGCCGCGCAGGCGGTCGCCGGTGACGGCCTCCCAGCCCTGCACCGACCCCCAGTCGTGGCCGACGAGGTGCACGGGCCCGCCGCCGACGGCGTCCAGGACGGCGGCGAGGTCGCCCATCAGGGCGTCCAGGCCGTAGTCGGCGGGGTCGTCCGGCGCCGTGGACGCGCCCGCGCCGCGCACGTCGTAGGTGACGACGCGGTACAGCGGGGCGAGGCGCTCGGCGATCTCGTCCCAGACCGCGCCGGTGTCGGGGTAGCCGTGCAGCAGCACGAGCGTGGGCCGCTCCGGCGCCCCGTCGCCGCCCCGCACCCGGACCGCCAGCTCGACGCCGCCCGACCTCACCCGCATCCGCGCCCACCACCCGTCGCAGTACCCCTACCTGCGACGCTACGCCTCTAGGCGGCGCTGTCCACCTCTATTCGGGGCGCGCCGCCAGGCCGGTGCAGGAGCGCAGGCCGTTCCAGCGCTTCAGCTCGGCCGAGGCGGCCGCGCCCGTCATGAGCCGCGGCAGGCCGCCGCTGATGCGGGCGGGCTTCCACTTGCCGGCGGTGACCTTGCCGTCCTGGACGCGCAGCAGCAGCACGCCGGAGTTGGCGGTCTGCCCCGACGCCGAGGAGAACACGAAGTTGCCCATGCCGTAGTCGACGTAGGCGCCGTCCAGGTAGCCGCCGCCGAGCGGGATGTGGGCGTGCCCGCCGATCACGGCGTCGGCGCCGGCCTCGATCAGCTTCCTGGCGAGGGCCTGCTGGCGGGGCAGCGGGCAGCTCTTCAGCTCCTGCCCCCAGTGCAGGTGGACGATCACGACGTCGGAGCCCTCGCCGGCGTCCTTGACGGCCCGCACCATGCGCGCCTCGTCCTTGGCCGAAGCGAGGCCGCCCTTGCTGTCGGTCGCCGTCCACGCCTCGATGAGGTGGTCGTCGAGGACCTGCGTCGCCCCGACGATCGCGATCCTGTTGCCCTTCACGGTGAAGCGCCGCGCCTTGTACGCCTCGTCGGCGTTCGCGCCGATGCCGACGACGGGGAACCCCGACTTCTCGATCGCCTTCAGCGAGTCGCGGAGGCCGCCCTCCATGTAGTCCATGCCGTGGTTGTTGGCCATCGACACGACGTCGACGCCGGCGGCCTTCAGCGCGGTGAACGCCGAGGGCGGGGCGCGGAAGGTGAACTGCTTGGCGGGCGCCGGGGTGCCGCCGGTCGTGATCGCCGTCTCCAGGTTGAGCATGGTGAGGTCGGCCGACCGGAGCGTGCCCGCGATCGGCCCGAGCGCCGTCTTCGGGGACGCGAGGCGGGCGCGGAGCGGGCCCTCGAAGTGCGTGTCGCCCGCGAACGCGATGAGCGCCGGCCGCTTGTCGGCGGCCGGCGGCGCCTCCTGCCGGGCCGTGCTCGCCGTCGCGTCCGGGGACGCCTGCCCCTTGGCCTCGGAGTCGCCTCCACCGCCGCCGCCGCAGGCCGCCGTGACGGCCAGCAGGCCGCTCACCGCGACCACCGCCGCCGCCTTGCCGCGCAGCGCCATGGGGGACCTCCTCGCTCGGCCGTGATCGGCTCGCGCACAGCATGGCACGGCCGCGGGGATGCCACCGCCGCCGCGCCTCCGCCGCACCCCCGGCGGAGCCTTTCTTGACCCCCGCCGGAGAAGTTCCACGTGAAACATCTACGCAGGTGGGGCGGCCTTGACGTCGGCGCAGCCGCGCAGGCCCTCCCATTGCGCGGTCGCCTCCCGCGCCGCCGCGCCCGCGAGCGGCCGCGGCACCCCGTCCTCGATGAGCGCCGGGTCCCAGGCGGCCTTGGTCACCGGCCGCCCCGGCTTGCCGTCGACCTCGTCGAAGGTGAGGGTGAGGACGCCGGACCGCGCGGTCCGCCCGGCGGTGTTGTAGAACGCGAAGTTGCCGAGGCCGTAGTGGACGTAGGCGTCCTTGAGGTAGCCGCCGGCGAGCAGGACGTGCGCGTGGCCGCCGACGATCGCGTCGGCGCCAGCGGCGGCGAGCCGCGCGGCGAGGTCGCGCTGCACGGGGAGCGGGCAGCCGTTCAGCTCCTGCCCCCAGTGCAGGTCGACCACGACGACGTCGGCGCTCTTGCGGGCCTCCCCGACGGCGGCGACGAGCCGCGCGGGGTCCTTGGCGGAGGCGAGGCCGGGCTTGCCGTCCCCGGCCGTCCACGCCGCGGCCAGCTCGTCGTCGAGGACCTGGGTGGCGCCGAGGAACGCGATCTTGACGCCGCGGACGGTGAACACGCGCGGCCGGAACGCCGCGGCGGCGTCCGCGCCGATCCCGACGACGGGGAACCCGGCGGCGCGGGCGGCGGCCAGGCTGTCGCGGAGGCCGTCCGGGCCGTAGTCCATGCCGTGGTTGTTGGCCATCGTGGCGACGTCCACGCCCGCGCCGCGCAGCGCGGTGAACGCGGTCGCGGGGGCGCGGAACGCGAACTGCTTGGGCGCCCGCGTCCCGCCGCCGGTGACGGCCGTCTCCAGGTTCACCATCGCGAGGTCGGCGCGCGACAGCAGCGCCGAGACCGGGCCGAGCGCGGTGCCGGGGGAGGCGTCCAGGCGGGCGCGCAGCGCGCCCTCGAAGTGGACGTCGCCGCCGAACGCGACGGTGACCGGCCCGCGCGGCGCGGGCGGCTTCTCGAACAGCGCCGCGCAGCCCGTCCCGGCGAGCGCGGTGGCGGCCGCCGCGAGCGCGGCGACCGCCGATCGTCGTCCGATTCCCACCGTGCCTCCCGGTATGCGAAGTCCGTTGCCCGGCTTTGACGCCGTTCCGGGCGGCGGAGTTCGCCGGGGTTCGCGGAGGCCGGCGGTCAGGCGGCGCGGGTGGCGCCGATCGACTTCATGATGAGCGGCCAGGCGGTATGCATCTCGATCTGCCAGTAGGCCCACTGGTGCCAGCCGTCCTGATAGAAGTGCGTGGTCGCCGGGATGCCGAGCTGCTTCAGCCGGGCGGCCATCGACTGGCTCGCCGAGCCCGCGACCTGCTCGCTGACCCCGCCGAGGACGCGCGCCTTCAGGAAGTCGTAGCCGGTGACCTTCGGGTCGAGCGCACCGGGGTTCCCGGTCAGGCCGGAGGAGATGTAGAGGCCGGTGCCGCGCAGGTTGTTCGCCAGCAGGTAGGGGTCGTGGGCCTTCCAGTTGGCCATGTCGCCGGTGATCGGGCCCCAGATGCGGAACGGGTCGTTGCCGCCGTCGCCCATCCCGTAGACGCCCTCGGCCATGAGGATCGCCGGGATGCCCGGCTTGGTGAGGTGCAGGATGCCGCTGAACGACGCCGCGTACCTGAACATGCCCTTATGCCGGGCGGCGTAGGTGAAGGCACCCTCACCGCCGGAGGAGATGCCCATCGCGGCGCGGACGGTGCTCGCCCGGAAGTTGCGCTCCATGAGCTGGACGACGTCGGTGGTGTGGAAGGTCTCCCACTTGGGCGTCCCGCCCTTGCCGTAGTTGTACCAGTCGGTGTACGACCCGTCGACGTCCGCCTCGGGCATCACCACGAGGACGTTCCACTTGGCGGCGAGCTGCTCGATGTCGGTGCTGCGCGTCCACGACTCGTAGTGGTCCACGCCGCCGTGGAAGGTGTAGAGCACCGGCCAGCGGCGCGCCGAGGTCGCCGACCAGCCCTTGGGGGTGATGACGCGGACCGGGGCGGTCTTGGCGAGCGACGGCGTCTTCACGGTGATGTCGAAGGTGTGCGCGTCGAGCTGCTTCCTGGCGACGATCCGCGCGCCGGTGTCGGCCTTTACGGTGCCGGCGGCGTCCGCCGGCGCGGCGGGGGCCGCGAGGGCGACGGCGGCGGCCGCGGTGGTGAGGGCGGCGAGGGCCGCGCGCAGGCCGCGGCGTCCTCGGGGGGTACCCGACATGGTCACACTCCGGTCCTCGGCCGCGCGGTCCCGGATCGGCGGACGGGTGGGGGCGGGCGGGGGCCCGGGGTGATGCCGATCACCGCGCGCGGCTTCCGGCACGGTAGCGGAGCGAAGAGACCCGAAATACTCTCACTTCTGATAGGAAGCGGGCCGCCGATTGTGCCGCCCCGACAAAAGTGATCATGCAGGAACGCCAGGTCACCGGGGTTCCGGCGGCTCCTCACGGCGGGTGCGCGGGCGGCCACCCGGACGGCCCTTTATTAACCGATACTCCAATAATGGCGTTCGTCCCGGCTTGCCCTAGGCTGCCGCCGTGCCGCACGTCCGCGTCCTCGGGTCGGTCGGCGCCGACCTGCACGGCCGCCCCGTCCCGCTCGGCGCCGCCCGGCAGCGCGCCCTGCTCGCCCGGCTCGCCGCCGCCGGCGGCCGGGTGGTCTCCACCGACCGGCTGATCGAGGACCTGTGGGACGGCGCCCCGCCGCCGAAGGCCCTCGCCGCCCTCCAGGTCCACGTGTCGAACCTGCGGCGCGCCCTGGAGCCCGGCCGGGCCCCGCGCACGCCCGCCGCCGTCGTCGTCACCGCCCCGCCCGGCTACCGGCTCGCGCTGCCCGCCGACCGCGTCGACGCCTGGCGGCTCCGCGCCCTCGCCGCCGCGGCCGTCGAGGCGCTCGGCGCCGAGCGGCACGGCGCCGCCCTCGCCCTCCTCGACGAGGCCGCCGCCCTCTGGACCGGCGACCCCTACGGCGAGTTCGCCGGGCAGGCGTGGGCCGCCGCCGACGCCGCCGAGCTCGCCGAGCTGCGGCTGCGGATCGTCGAGCACCGGGCCCGCGCGCTGCTCGGCGCCGGCCGCGCCGCCGACGCCGTCCCCGGCCTGGAGCGCCTCACCCGCGAGCACCCGCTGCGCGAGGACCCCGCCGGGCTGCTCGCCCTCGCCTACTACCGGACGGGCCGCCAGGGCGACGCGCTCGCCGCGCTGCGCGGCACTCGCCGCGCCCTCGCCGACGAGCTCGGCGTCGACCCCGGCCCGCGGCTCCGCGAGCTGGAGACCGCGATCCTGCGGCAGGAGCCGCCCGTCCCCGCCGTCCCCGGCCCCGAACCGCGGCGCGGCCCCGTCGGCCGGGACGCCGAGCTCGCCCGGCTCGCCGCCGCCGCGCGGGAGGCCCGCGCCGGCGCGCTGCGCGTGGTGTGGCTCGGCGGCGAGGCCGGATCGGGCAAGTCCGCGCTCGCCGAGGAGATCGCCGTCCGGCTCGCCGGGGACGGCTGGCGCGTCGCGGTCGGCCGCTGCCCCGAGACCGACGACGGCGCCCCGCCCGCCTGGGCGTGGAGCGAGATCCTGCGGGCCCTCGACCCGGACGCCGCGCTGCGCGCCCGCCTCGCGCCGCTGCTGGACGGCGGCGCCGCCCCCGGCGGCCAGTTCGAGCTCGGCCGCGCCGTCGCCGCCGCCCTCGCCGCCGCCGCGCCGCTCCTCGTCGTCCTGGAGGACGTGCACCGCGCCGACCAGGAGACCCTGCACCTGCTGCGGCAGGCCGCCGGGCAGGTCGCCGCGTCGGCGGTGCTGCTCGTCGTCACGCACCGCCCCGATCCGTCCGGGGAACTCGGCGCGACCCTCGCCGCGCTCGCCGGGCGCGGCGCCGTCCACCTGCCGCTGCCACCGCTGGACCGGGCGGCCGTCGGCGCCCTGCTCGCCGCCGCGTCCGGCGCGGAACCGGACGCCGCGACCGTCGCGCTCGTCGCCGACCGCACCGGCGGCAACCCGCTGTTCGTCGTGGAGACCGCGCGGCTCCTCGCCGCCGCCGGACCGGAGGCGGCGGGCGGGCTGCCGCCCGGCGTCCGCGACCTCATCCGCGCCCGCCTGGGCCGGCTCCCCGCGCCCGCCCGCACGGTCCTGCGCGACGCCGCCGTCATCGGCCGCGACGTCGACGTCGACCTGCTCGTCGCGCTGCACGGCGCCGAGGACGAGGTCCTCGACGGGCTGGAGGCGGGCGTCCTCACCGGCCTGCTCACCGAGCCCGCGCCCGGCCGCGTCCGGTTCGCGCACGTCCTCGTCCGCGACGCCCTGTACGAGGACATCCCGCGGCTCCGCCGGGGCCGCCTGCACGGCCGCGTCCTCGCCGCCCTGGAGCGGCTGCGGCCCGGCGACGCCACCGCCCTCGGCCACCACGCGCTCGCGTCGGCGTCCACCGCCACCGCCCGCCGCGCCGCCGAGTACGCGGCGGGCGCCGCCGCCCGCGCCGCCGCCCTCTACGCCCACCGCGAGGCGGCCGCGCTGCTGGAGGGCGCGCTCGGCGCCCTCGACCTCGCCGCCGACGGCGACGGCGCGCTCCGGCTCCGGCTCCTCTGCGGCCTGGTGTCCGCGCGGGCCCACGCCGGCGACGTCGTCGGCGCGCTGCGCAGCCGCGCCACCGCGCTGGAGACCGCCCGCCGCGCCGGCGGCGCGGACGCCGTCACCGCCGCGCTCACCGCGTTCGACGCGCCCGTCACCTGGACCATCCAGCCCGACCGGCGGCAGGACCGCGTCATCGTCGCCGCCCTGGAGGACGCGCTCGCGTCCGCGTCCGGCGCCGACCGCTGCCGCCTGCTCGCCGCCCTCACCTTCGAGATCGAGGGCCACGACGACGCGCGCGCGGCCGATGCCGCCGCCGAGGCCGTCGCCATCGCACGCGGCCTCGGTGACTCCCGGCTGCCCTGAACGCCCGCTACTTCCTCTGCCTGGCCCCCGACGGCCGCGCCGAGCTGACCGCGATCGGCGAGGAGCTGCTCCGCACCGGCGCCGCCACCGGCATGCTCGGCTACCAGATGCTCGGCCACCACGCCCTGTTCATGGCGTCGCTCGGCCGCACCGACCTGCCCGCCGCCCGCCATCACGCCGCCGCCGCGATCGAGACGTCCACCAGCGGGCAGCTCGGCCTGTCCCTCGTCGCCGTCACCCTGTTCGACGCGCTGACCCTGCTGATCCGCGGCGACTTCGACGCCGCCGCCCGCCGCTACGACGAGGTCACCGCGCTGATGACGGCGGGCGGCGTCCCGAACGCGGCGGCCATGGCCGTCCTCTGCCGGTTCGTCGTCGCCGAGGCCCGCGGCCGGCTCCCCGAGACCGTCCCCGAGCTGGAGGCGCTCGTCGCGTTCGCCCCCGAGGACGTCGCCGACCTCCTCGTCCACGCCTACCTCGCGGCCGGGCGGACGGCCGCCGCCCGCGCCGCCTGGCGCCCCGGCCTGCACCTGCGGCACGACTACTTCTGGCAGCTCCGGCTCGTCCTGCACGGCACGAACGCGCGGGCCCTCGGCGACCGCGACACCGCCGCCCGCATGTACGGGCTGCTGCTGCCCTGGGCCGACGAGCCCGCCGGCATGCACTGCGGGTCGATCGCCCTCGCCCCCTGCGCCCTCTACCTCGCCGAGCTCGCCGAGTGGCTCGGCGACCCGGACGCCGCGCGCGGCCACCGCGCCGCCGCGCTCCGCGCCGCCGAACGCCTCGGGTCGCCGCACTGGGCCCGGCGCGCCGCTCAGCGGACCCCGCGCCCCTGACCGAACGCCCGCAGCTCGCGCCGCCGGTAGCCGCGGCGCACCACCGCCAAGATCACCCGCAGCGGCAGCCCGCCCTTCGCGCGGAACTCCGCCAGCTCGGCGGCCGGCGCGAACCGCTCCATGCGCGGCAGGTCGTTCCGGTTGTCGGCGCCCTCCAGCGCCTGCTTCTCCACCGCCAGCCAGTCGGCGACCGGCACGTACCGCTCGATCAGCGGGAAGATCAGCTTCTCCTCCTCGGCGATGTGCTCGTCCAGGCTGCCCGCGAGCGCCGCCAGCTCGGCGGCGAGCGGCCGCGCCCGCTCCACCGTCCCGTCGAACGCCCCGGCCGCCGCGCGGATCCGGTCGATCAGCCGGTCCAGCTCGGCGTGGTCGTCGATCAGGTCGGAGAAGTCGGCCGCCGACCCCGCCGAGCGCAGGATGACCGGCCAGAGCGCGTGGTCCTCGACGGAGTGGTGGTGGTGCACGGTCGTGCAGAGCGGCAGGACGAAACCGGTGATCGCCTCCGCGCGGGCCCGGTCGCAGGGCTCGCCCTGCGCGACGCGCGCCACCGCGCCGGCGAGCCGGCGCGCCTCGCCGCGCATGGCGCGGTGCGCGAGCCGGAACCCCAGCGTGTCGGGCGTGGCTGTGGTGGTGCTCATGGCGGTGCTCCCCGTGGGTCGTGTCTCGACACGACCGATCATGCGAGGAGCCGCTTAACGCTCACTTGCGGCGCCGCTTGCGCCGCCCGCGGTCGCCGCCCGCCGGCTCACAGGTCGGGCAGGCCGAGGTCGAGGTTCGGGGCGTCGATGCCGCCGTCCACCCGCAGCACGCTGCCCGTCACGTACGCCGACGCGGGCGACGCCAGGTACACGACGGCCGCCGCCACGTCCTCGGGGTCGCCGATCCGGCCGAGCGGGGTGCCCGCCTCCATCTGGCCGCGCAGCTCGTCGCTGGACATGACGATGTCGAGCGCCGACGTCGCCACCGACCCGACCGCGATCGCGTTGATCCGGATGCGCGGCGCCAGGTCGAAGCCCGCCAGCCGGGTGTAGTGCGCCAGCGCCGCCTTCGCGCTGCCGTAGGCGAGGTAGCCGCGCCCCCCGACCCGGCCCATGACCGACGAGATGTTCACGACCGCGCCGCCGCCCGCCTCCAGCAGGAACGGGACCGCCGCCCGCGTCAGCGCGTGCGCGTTCGCCACGTTGAACTGGAACGCGTTCTCGAGATGCTCGGGCTCGGTGTCCAGGAACGGGCGCGGCAGCGCGCCGCCCACGTTGTTGACCACGATGTCCAGGCGCCCGAGCTCCCCGGCGGCCCGCCCGGCGAGCTCCGCCGCGGCCGCCGGATCCGACAGGTCGGCGGGCAGCACCGCGGCCCGCCGCCCTACCTTGCGGATCCGCTCCGCCACCTCGCCGAGCTGGTCCTCGCTGCGGGCGCTGAGCGCCACGTCCGCGCCCGCCTCGGCGAGCGCCACCGCCGCCGCGGCGCCGATCCCGCGCCCCGCCCCGGTGACCACCGCGACCCTGCCGTCCACCCGGAACCGATCCACGATCATGCCCGCTCCCTCCGCCGGACCCTCAGGCTAGCCAGAGGTAGAACACGTTTCAATCCGCTGCGGCGGCGATGTCCCGGCCGAACGTCAGGGCGGCCCGCAGCGACGGCTCGACGCTGGCCCGGAACCGCGCGTCCGGCTCGGCGCCGACCGCGTCCAGGACCGTGCTGAAGAAGCAGCGCGCCGCGGCCGCGAGGACCACCTGGAAGACCTCCTCGTCCGCCAGGCCGTGCCGCCGCAGCTCGGCGACGTCCTCCTCGGTGATCGACGGCGCGTCCCCCGCCACCTTCCCGGCGAAGTCCATGACCGCGACGTCGGCGGGGTCGAGGCCGGCCTCGCGGTGGTCGGTGGCGAGCCGCTCGACGGTGCCGGCGTCGTAGAACCGGTCCCGCAGGACGCCGCCGTGCGCGAGCCCGCAGTAGCTCGACCGCAGCCGCCGGGCGGCGGCGAGGGTGGCCAGCTCGTAGCGGCGCAGGTCCATGCCCTCCTTGACGGACGCGCTGAGCCGCTGCCACGCCGCGTACACGTCGGGCCGCAACGCGAACACCCGCGTGTAGTTGGCGACGTCCCCGAGCGTCTCGCGATCGGCCGCGTACAAGCGGTCGATCTCCTCGTCCACCCCTTCGAGCGGCGTCCGCAGGTAACTCATGATCTGCCCTCTCCCTCGCGCGGCCGGTGCCTTCCCCTACCGAAGACGCCCTTCCCGCCCGACATGTTCGGGAAGGGGGCGGGCGCCTTCCAGGGTCCCGCCGAAGGCCTCGGCCACGGCCTGGAGGGCCGTCGTCACCTCGCTCGGGATGACGAAGAACGTGCTGCCCTCCCCCTGCGCGAGCTTCGGCAGCGTCTGCAGGTACTGGTAGGCGAGCAGCTTCGGGTCGGCGTCGCCCTCGTGCACGGCCGCGAACACGTTGCGGATCGCCGTCGCCTGCCCCTCGGCCTCCAGGACGGCGGCGCGCTGCGCGCCCTCGGCGCGCAGGATCGCCGCCTGCTTCTCGCCCTCCGCGGTGAGGATCTTCGCCTGGCGGCCGCCCTCGGCGGTGAGGATCGCGGCGCGCTTCTCGCGCTCGGCGCGCATCTGCTTCTCCATCGCGTCCTTGATGGACGGCGGCGGCTCGATCGCCTTGATCTCCACCCGCGTCACCCGGATGCCCCACTTGCCGGACGCGTCGTCCAGCACGCCGCGCAGCGCGGTGTTGATGCGGTCCCGGGAGGTGAGGGTGGCCTCCAGGTCGAGGGTGCCGATGACGTTGCGCAGCGTCGTCGCGGTGAGCTGCTCGATCGCCTCGATATAGTCGACGATCTCGTAGTCGGCCGCGCGCGGATCGGTGACCTGGAAGAACAGCACGGTGTCGATGTGCACCACCACGTTGTCCTCGGTGATCACCGACTGCTTGGCGAACGAGACGACCTGCTCGCGCAGGTCGATGGGGCTCTTCACCCGGTCCACGAACGGCACGACGAAGCTGATGCCCGGCTCCAGCGTGCGGCTGTAGCGGCCGAACCGCTCGACGTTGCGGGCGCGGGCCTGCGGGACGATCCACACCGCCCGCAGCACGACGGCGGCGAGGACGGCGACGCCGAGGACGAGGACGGCGAGCAGGGCGATGGCGAGGTCGGTCACGGCGGGCCTCCGGGCGGCGCGGCGCCTTCGGGGACGGTGTAGAGCAGGGCGGTGGCGCCCTCGATGGCGAGGACGTCGGTGACGGTGCCCGCCGGGATGACCGCGGCCGGGTCGTAGGGCCGCGCCGACCACTCCTCGCCGCCGATGCGGGCGCGGCCGCCCGCCCGGCTGACGTCGGTGAGGGCGACCGCCTCGCGGCCGACGACGGCGGCGGCGCCCGAGCGGAGCGGCGGCGGCTGCCGCAGGTGGCGGCGCGCGACGGGGCGGACGAGGGCGAGCCCGGCGGCGGCGCCGGCGGCGAACACCGCGGCCTGCGCGGCGGCGGGCAGCCCGGCGGCGCCCGCGAGGCCGGCGGCGAGCGCCGCCGCCGCGAGCAGCCCGAGCGCGAACGTCAGGGTGAACAGCTCGGCGAGGCCGAGCACGGCGGCGAGGAGCAGCCAGGCGATCCAGCCCATCGCGCCTCCCTGAGGCGTCCTTTCCCTCACGGTAACCCCGCGCCCGGCGGGGGGCCAGAGCCCCGGCCCGCCGGTCCGCGTGCCGCCGGGCCGCTCCGGGGAGGGGGGCGTGGCGGCCCGATCGCGCGCGGGACATGATGGGGCCCGGCCCACCCCCCAAGGAGCGCCCATGAGCCGGACGGCCCACCGCACCTGCCCCCTCTGCGAAGCCCTCTGCGGGCTGGAGCTGACCCTCGACGACGCCGGGACGATCACCGCCGTGCGCGGCGACCGGCACGACCCGTTCAGCAAGGGCTTCATCTGCCCGAAGGGCGCCACCCTCGGCAGCCTCGACGGCGACCCCGACCGCCTCCCCGGCCCGCTCCGCCGCACCCGCGGCGACGGCGCTGCCGACGGCGACGACGCTGCGCACGTCCCCGTCACGTGGGAGGAGGCGTTCGCGACCGTCCGCGCCGAGATCGGCCGGGTCGTCGAGCGGTACGGCAAGGACGCCGTCGCGGTCTACCTCGGCAACCCGAGCGCGCACACCGTCGCGGGCCCGCTCTACGGCGGCGCGGTGATCAAAGCGCTGGGCACCCGCAACGCCTACAGCGCGAGCACCGCCGACCAGATGCCGAAGCACGTGAGCTGCGGCCACATGTTCGGCGACCCGCTGGCGATCCCGGTGCCCGACCTCGACCGCACCGACCACCTGCTGATGCTCGGCGCGAACCCGCTGGAGTCCAACGGCAGCCTCTGCTCGGCGCCCGACTTCCCCGGCCGGCTGAAGGCGATCCGGGCGCGCGGCGGCAAGGTCGTCGTCGTCGACCCGCGCCGCACCCGCACCGCCGAGCTCGCCGACGAGCACCTGTTCCTGCGGCCCGGCACCGACGCCTACCTGCTCGCCGCGCTCGTGCACACGCTGTTCGCCGAGGACCTCGCGACGCCGCCCGCGGACGTCGCCGGCCTGGACGACCTGCGCGCCGTCGTCCGCGACTTCGCGCCCGAGCGGGTCGCCGCGGTCACCGGCGTCCCGGCGCCGGTGATCCGCCGCACCGCCCGCGAGCTCGCGGCGGCGCCGGCGGCCGCCGTCTACGGCCGCATCGGCACCTGCACGCAGGCGTTCGGGACGCTGAACAGCTGGCTCGTGGACGTCCTCAACGTCCTCACCGGCAACCTCGACCGGCCCGGCGGCGCCATGTTCGCGCGCCCCGCCCACCAGCCGGCCTACCGCCGCCGCCGGACGCCCTACCGGACGGGCCGCTGGTACAGCCGGGTGCGGGGCCTGCCCGAGGCGAACGGCGAGCTGCCCGTCGCCACCCTCGCCGACGAGATCGAGACGCCCGGCGAGGGGCAGATCAGGGCGCTCATCACGATCGGCGGCAACCCCGTCCTGTCGGCGCCGAACGGGGCCCGCCTGGACGCCGCGCTCGCCGGCCTGGAGTTCATGGTGAGCGTCGACCCCTACCTGAACGAGACGACCCGGCACGCCGACGTCGTGCTGCCGCCGCCCCCGCCGTCCCAGGCCCCGCACTACGACCTGGCCCTGCTCGGCTTCACCGTCCGCGACTACGTCCGCTACTCGCCGCCGGTGGCGCCGCGCCCGGCGGACCGGCCGAGCGAGGCCGAGATCCTCGGCCGGCTCGCGGTGATCGCGTCCGGGCTGGACGCCGGACCCGCCGCCCTCGACGAGATGATCATCGGGGACACGCTGGCGAAGGCCGCCGCCGCGGCCGGGTCGCCGGTGGAGGGGCGCGACCCCGCCGAGCTGCGGGAGGCGCTCGCCGCGGCCGGGTCGGCCGACCTCACCGAGCAGCGCCTCGACATGATGCTGCGGCTCGGCCCCTACGGCGACGGGTTCGGCGCCGACCCCGCCGGCCTCACCCTCGCCCGGCTCCGCGACGAGCACCCGCACGGCCTGGACCTCGGCCCGCTGCGGCCGCGCCTCGCCGAGGTGCTCTGCACCGCCTCGGGCCGCGTCGAGCTCTGCCCGCCGCCGTTCGCCGCCGACGCCGGCCGGCTGCGCGCCGGCCTCGCCGCGCCCGTCCCGGACGGCCTGGTGCTGATCGGCCGCCGCCAGCTGCGCTCCAACAACTCCTGGCTGCACAACGTGCCCGAGCTCGTGCGCGGCTCCAACCGCTGCACCCTGCAGCTGCACCCCGCCGACGCGGACCGGCTCGGCGTCGCGGCGGGCGACCGCGTCCGGCTGAGCTCGCGGACCGGCAGCGTCGAGGCGGTCGCCGAACCCACCGACACCGTCATGCCGGGCGTGGTGAGCCTGCCGCACGGCTGGGGCCACGACCGGCCCGGCACCCGCACCCGGGTCGCCGCCGCGGCCGCCGGGGTCAGCGCCAACGCGGTGACCGACGAGCAGGAGGTCGACCCGCTGTCGGGCAACGCGGTGTTCAACGGCGTGCCCGTGACCGTCGAACCGCTCGGCGCCGCCGCACCCGCGCCCGTCCGGGCCGCCGCGGAGTCCACCGGGTGAACCCTTCCCCACTTCAGCCGTCACGCACAGTGAACGGCAGCTGACCGCGGCGCCAGGAGGCCCTGCCCTCCGGCGGCGGGTTTAGTCCCTCCTGCGTGCAGGTACGTATGCACCACCGCGGGCGTGACGCAAGGGCGCGCCCCGCAACGGACATCCGCGGCAGGACGTTCCCGGCGCCCGCAAAGCCCTCCCCCAGGGTGGCCAGCCGGTGATCGCGCCGACTAGGGTCACAAAAAGGGGGAACCCGGACGTCCCGTCCGAGACGGGACCGAAGGGACCGCCGCCGGCCCGACCGGACGCACGCACCCGAGGAGGGACATGAACCGACGGGCGAGCAAGATCTTCCGACGCGCCCCCGCGGCGCCGGGGACGACGGCCCCGGTCGCCGTGGTCGAGGGCATCGAGCGCAGGGACGGGCTGGACCGCGCCATCGGCGCCGTGCAGGGCGCGGTCCGCCGCGGCCTGCCGAAGGGCCCCGCCAAGGACGCCCTGCACGGCGTCCCGGCGGGCCACCCGGTGCACCCGCCCCTCACCGACCTGCCGATCGGCGCCTGGTCGTCGGCGGCGATCCTCGACCTGCTGCCGGGCACCCGCCGGGCGTCGCAGGTCCTCGTCGCGGCCGGCCTCGCGGGCGCCGTCCCGACGGCGCTCACCGGCCTCGCCGACTGGTCCGAGCTGCACCGCGAGCAGCAGCGCGTCGGCCTCGTGCACGCGCTCAGCACCGGCACGGCGAGCCTGCTGTACACGGTGTCGCTGGTGGCGCGGGTGCGGGGCCGCGAGGGCGCCGGGCGCGCCCTCGGCTTCGCCGGGCTGACCGCCCTCATGGCGGGCGGCTACCTCGGCGGGCACCTGGCGTTCCGGCAGGCCGCCGGCGCCAACCACGCCGACCTCACCTCGCACCTCGTGCCGCTCGGCTGGCACGACCTCTGCGCCGCCGCCGAGCTGCCCGACGGCTGGCCGGTGCAGCGCCGCCTCGGCTACCTCGACCTGTTCGTGCTGCGCCGCGGCGACGACGTGCACGTCCTCGCCGACCGGTGCAGCCACCTCGCCGGGCCGCTGCACCAGGGCCGCATCGTCACCGACGACGCGGGCGACGCCTGCGTCGTCTGCCCCTGGCACGGCAGCACCTTCCGGGTGGACGACGGGTCGGTCGTGCACGGCCCCGCGACCGCCCGCCAGCCCGCCTTCGAGAGCCGCGTGCTGGACTCGGGCACGGTGCAGGTCCGCCCGCTCACCTGACCGGCCCGCTCACCCGGCCGCTCCGGCCCGCCGCGCGGCGGGCCGGAGCGGCGGCCGGGCGCTAGTCGATCTCGTCCTCGCGGGCCTCGTCGGCGATCGGGTACTCGACCAGCGCGAGGACCCGGCTCGCCATGAACCGCGCCGTGCGCACGGCGGTGCCCGTGCGGGTCACCTCGCTGACCTCCACCACCCCGCGCCGCGTCTCGACCTCCACCCGGCGCCCCGCGCGGGTGGCCGTCACCTCGTAGGTGCGGGTGCCCTCGCCCCCCGCGTCGATCATGATCTCGACCCTGTCGCCCTTCATGCGGTGTCACCTCTCCTGCGGCGGAGCCCTCCATCCGGCCCCTCGGCACCACCGGCCGGCCCGACCCGCGGCTGTCGAACGTATATTCGACTTATACCCGCCGGAGGGCTTCGCGAACCCTGCCCGGGGCCGCCCGGCCGCTGGTCAGGACAGGAATTTCCACAGCGCGACCAGTCCCACTACCACGATCACCCCGCGCAGCACCGGCGCCGGGACGCGCCGCCCCACCTTCGCGCCGAGCACCCCGCCGAGGGTCGATCCGACGGCGATGAGCAGCACCGCCGTCCAGACCACCTGCACCGCCCCGAGCGCCCACGCGACGACGAACACCACCGCGGCCGTCCCGTTGACGATCGCCGACAGGACGTTCTTCGCCGCGTTCACCCGCTGCAGGTCGTCGTCCAGCGCGATGCCGAGCAGCCCGATCAGCACGATGCCCTGGGCGGCGCCGAAGTAGCCGCCGTAGACGCCGGCGAGCAGCACCCCGATCCAGAGCCACGGCCCGCCGTGCGGGACGCTCCTCTCCCGCCGCGCCAGCACCCAGCGCTGCAGCCGCGGCTGCGCGACGACGAGCGCCAGCGCGATGACGATCAGCACCGGGACGATGAAGTCGAACGCCTTGCCGGGCAGCGCGAACAGCAGCACCGCGCCGATCAGCGCGCCGGCGAGGGAGGCGCTGCTCAGCCGGAGCAGCCGCCCGCGCTGGCCGCGCAGCTCGGCCCGGTAGCCGTAGGCCCCGGTCGCCGAGCCCGAGACGAGGCCGATGTTGTTGGACACGTTCGCGGCCACCGAGGGGAAGCCGAGCGCCACCATGGTGGGAAAGGTGATCAGCGAGCCGGAGCCCACCAGGGTGTTGATGCCGCCCGCGGCGACGCCCGCCGCGAGGACCGCGGCGGCCTCCAGGGTGTCCACGTCCGCTCCGTCCCAGGTCGAGGGGAAAATGACCGATGCCCGATGGTAGGGAGGAGCGGATCCGGACGGTCCGGCGGGGTGTCCGGGCGGCGTCCGGAACAGGCCGGAGCAGGCCGCGCGGGACGGGTCAGCGGCCGTTCCGGGGGGCGGCGCGCGCGTACCAGCGGCCGTCCTGGCGGGCGATCTGCAGGGGCAGCCCGAAGCAGGCCGACAGCGCCTCCTCGGCGAACACCTCGTCGATCTTGCCTTGCGCGACGACGCCGCCCTTGCGGAGCAGCAGCGCGTGCGTGACGCCCGGCGGGACCTCCTCGACGTGGTGGGTGACCATCACCATCGTCGGGGCGAGCGGGTCGTCGGCGAGGGCGGCGATCCGGTTCACCAGGTCCTCGCGGCCGCCGAGGTCGAGGCCCGCGGCGGGCTCGTCCAGCAGCAGCAGCTCGGGGTCGGGCATGAGGGCGCGGGCGATCTGCACGCGCTTGCGCTCGCCCTCCGACAGCGTGTCGAAGCGGCGGCGGATCAGGTCGCCGGCGCCGAGCGCCTCCAGCAGCGCGGCGGCGCGGCCGAGGTCGGTCGAGTCGTACTCCTCGTGCCAGCGGCCGAGGATCGCGTAGGAGGCGGTGAGCACGAGGTCGAGGACGGTCTCGCCGGCCGGGACCCGCTCGGCGACCGCGGCGCTCGCGATGCCGATGCGCGGGCGCAGCTCGAACACGTCGGTGCGGCCGAGCTCCTCGCCGAGGACGCGGACCGAGCCGGACGACGGGTGCAGCAGGGCCGCCGCGACCTGGAGCAGCGTCGTCTTGCCCGCGCCGTTCGGGCCGGCGATGACCCACCGCTCGCCCTCGCCGACCTCCCAGCTGACCCCGGACAGCAGCTCCGCGCCGCCCCGCTTGACCCCGACTCCGCGGAGCTTCAGTACCTCGCCGGCCATCGTGCGCCTTCGCCTCGATCCCGCATGTCCAGTGATCAGGAATTCCAGGGAGAAACCTATGCGATCCCCGCGGCGACCAGGCCACGGGCCCGGTCCGTACCACGCTATCGACTGGCGCCGCCGCACTGAGCGCTTATGGTGGTTCGCATGTCCATTGGGAGTCGGTTGGGGACGGGATGAGCAACGAAGCGGCGATCGCTCTGGTCGCCTGGGGCAACGCCTGGCTGACCGGGCACGTCGGGCTGGACGAGGCGGTGGACGCCGTCGAGCGCGCCCGCGGCCCGCAGATCCTCGGCTCCGCCCCCGCCGAGGTGCCGCTCCGCCGCGGTCTCGGCGACCTGCGGGTCGCCGGGCTGCGCGCGTTCCGGCTGGCGCTGCCCGCGCCCGGCGACCCGCTCGGGCTGAGCGGCCCGCCCGACTTCAACCTGGCCGCGATCGACGCGGGCGCCGCCGTCGTCGCGCGCCTGCACGACCGCGCGTTCGGGCTCGTCCCGCACGAGGACCGGCGCGGGTCGTCCTACGTCGGCGTCCGCTGGGAGACCCGCGACGCCGCCCTCGCCGACCCGGACGTGCCGCCGCTCGCCGAAGCCGACCGCTCGCTCGCCCTGGCGATGCGCGACGCGACCGAGGTGCTCGTCACGGTGGTGGACGTCGCGGGCGTCCCGCCCGAGGTCGCCGACGCGCTCGCCGACCTGCGCGACCCCGGCCGCGACGACCACCCGCTCGCGCCCGGCTACCCGCAGCGCGCGCACCGCGTCGCCGCGCAGGCCCGGCGGCTGTCGCTCGTCGTCGACCTGGCCCGCCGGCTGGACGCCGTCGGCCTCACCGCCGACCAGATGCACCGGCGCGACGAGGCGCTCCGCCTGCTGGACCGCGCCGTCCGCCGCGCCCTCACCGCCGCCTGCAACAGCGCGTTCGACCACGTCCCCTAGGAAGACCGCCTCCCCCGGAACGGGCAGGCGGGGCGCCCCCCGAGGGAGCGCCCCGCCTGGATGCCGTGCGCCGCGCCCTAGGCGCGGACGACGAGGGTGTTGCAGACCTTGTCGGCGAACGTCTGCTTGCGCTCGTCCCACAGCGGCCAGAGGAAGCCGACGTAGCAGAGCGCGCCGTCCAGCGCGTGCGCGAGCTTGCGGACGAACGCCATGCCGAACCCGATCGGCTGGCCGGTCTGCGCCGACACGAGCTTGATGCCGAGCTGGCGCTTGCCGATCGTCTGGCCGGTGGTGCCCTCCTGGTAGCAGAGCCACAGCGAGCCGGCGAGGCCCGCCGCCCAGCCGACCAGGAGCAGCAGCGCGCCGAGGGCGCCCGCGCCGCCGCCCTGCGAGCCCAGCACCAGGCCGAGCAGGTAGAACACGAAGAGCGGGCCCGCGAAGATCAGCGCGTCGATGAGGTAGCCGCCGGCGCGCGAGCCCCACTCGGCGAGCTGGCCGCCGGGCGCGCCGTAGTGGTGGTGGTGCACCTCCTGGCCGTAGCCCTGCGGCTGGCCGTAGCCCTGCGGCTGCCCGTAGCCCTGCTGGGCCGGCTGCCCGTAGCCCTGCGGCTGGTTGTAGCCCTGCTGGCCGGGCTGCTGCCCGTACGCCGGCTGGGCGGGCTGCTGCCCGTAGGACGGCTGCTGCCCGTAGCCCTGCTGGCCGGGCTGCTGGCCGGGCTGCTGGCCGGGCTGCTGGCCGTAGCCCGGCTGGCCCTGCTGCCCGTAGCCCTGCTGGCCCGGCTGCTGCCCGTAGCCGGGCTGCTGCTGGCCATAGCCGGGCTGCTGCTGCCCGTAACCGGGCTGCTGCTGCTGCCCGTACGGGTCGTAGGGGTTACCCACACTTGCTCCTTATAGATGTGACCCTGTGTTGGAGTGACGCCCACCGGACCTGACGGGATCCGCGAGCCGGGACCGAGACGAGCCGCTCTTCGCCGCGCCGTCTCAGACCCGCAGGAGCCCGAGCCTGGCGAGCTGCCACAGCTCCGACCCGACGAGAGCGGTGCCGAGGAGCCACGCCCGGGTCCTCGGCGCGAGCGCCCACCACCGGCCGCCTCCGCCGAGCGGCGCGAGGACGAGGCCGAGCGCGCCGGCCAGCACCGCCGGGCTGGCGAGCGCGGCCTGGACCGGGCGGCCCGAGCCGAGCTCGACGAACACGGTGGTGCCGCCGCAGAGCGGGCACGGGAGGCCGGTGACCGTCCGCAGCGGGCAGAGCACGCCGGGGTCGTGGGCGCGGTGGACCACCGCCGCGCCGACCGCGGCCGCGGTCAGCGCCGCGAGCCGCAGGAGGACGCCGCGCGGTCCGCGCCGCGCCGCGGTGAGGGTCCGGCGGGCCAGCGCGCCCGGTACGCCGCGCGGCGTACCGGCGGCCGATGCCCCGGGCGTTCCCCCCACCTCGTCCTCCGACTCGATGCCTGCTGTCCGAATGACCCGTATACCGGGTGTGGTCCGAGGCGGGTCAAGCCCCGCAGGACATCCGGAATGCGACCGTTATATGGGCACAGGTCACCGAATGAGCGATGTAAACCGCCTCAGGGGCAACAGTAGGACAAAAGCCGGACTCAGGGAGGTGAGTCCGGCATGACGATACGGCGGCGGCGCGCTGAACGGCGCGGGGCGTACCGCCCGGAGCGGCCCGGGCGCGCTGCGTCACCGCGCGCGGGCGTGGCCACCGCGCGCGGGCGCGTTCACGGCCGCCCCGGCGGGACGGCGGGTCGCCGGGCCGCCCCGTGCGGGCGGCCCGGCGGCGGGCGGGACGGGCTACGGCTGCGCCTGGGCGGCGGCGCCGACGGTGACGGGCCGGTCCTGCTCGGTGATGTGGTCGGCCTCGACGACGTCGGCGACGACGCCGGTGATGTTGTCCGGGCCGCCGTTGTCGCGGGCGATCTGGATCAGCCGGGCGACCGCGCGGCGCGGGTCGGCCTCGGCCGCCAGCACCTCGTAGATCGTCTGGGCGTCCACCGGCCCGCTCAGCCCGTCGGAGCAGAGCAGGTAGCGGTCGCCGAGCCGGGCCTCGCGCAGCCGCAGGTCCGGCTCGCGGTCGTCGCGGCCGTCCAGCACCCGGTAGAGGACGTGCGACAGCCGCGAGGTCTCGGCCGGGTCGGCCTTGCCCCCGGCCTGCTCGGCCTCGGCCTTGAGCAGCTCGTCCATCGTGTGGTCCTGGGTGATCTGGTAGAGCTCGCCATCGCGCAGCAGGTAGCCGCGCGAGTCGCCGATGTGCGCGAGGGCCACCGAGGTGCCCGACCAGAGCATCGCGGTGAGGGTGGTGCCCATCCGGCTGAGGTCGGGGCGCTCGTCCCGGACGATGCGGAGCTTCTCGTTGGCGCCGGCGACCGCGCGCCGGAGGCCGTCGACGAGATCGTCACCGGCGGCGTCGGTGTCCAGCGAGCGCAGCGCGCCGATCACGGTGGAGCTCGCCACCTCGCCGCCCGCGTACCCGCCCATGCCGTCGGCGACCGCGATCAACCGCGCACCGGCATAGCCGGAGTCCTCGTTGTTCTCCCGGCTGCATCCGATGTCACTGCCTGCTGCGAACCTGATTGCTACGTTCATAACCGATTTCGATGACGATCCTGTCAGAGGAGTGGGAGCGGGCTCAGGCACCGGACAGCCCGTGGCGGACGGCGTAGAGGGCGGCCTGGGTCCGATCCTGCACTCCCAGTTTCATGAGCAGATTACTGACGTGGGTCTTGACCGTCTTCTCCGAGACCGTGAGCGCGCGAGCGATCTCCCGGTTGGACCTGCCCCGTGCGATCTGCACGAGCACCTCCCGTTCCCGTTCGGTCAGCGCGGCGGCGCCGCGGTCGTCGTCCGCCACCGGCGCGGGCGCGAGCATGGCCTCGGCCGCGTCGGGGGCGAACAGCACATGCCCATCGTGGACCGATCTGATCGCCCGCACGAGTGCTTTGGGGTCCACGTCCTTGTAGAGGTACCCCGCCGCGCCCGCCTGTACAGCCGGCAGCACGTGCCCTCGCCCGGTCACGCTGGTGAGCACCAGCACCCGGGCCGGGACCCCGCGTGCCCGCAGTTCCGCGAGCGCGTCCAGCCCGCCCGCCCCCGGCATGTTGAGGTCCAGCAGCACGATATCGGGCTCCAGCGTTTCGGCCAGCGTCACCGCCGACGCGCCGTCGGCGGCCTCCCCGACGACCTCGACGCCGGGCTGCACGCCGAGGAAGGTGCGCAGCCCCTGCCGGACGATCGGGTGGTCGTCGGCGATCAGCACCCGGATGGGGGCGCCCTCGCCGGGCGTGCCGCTCGGCCCGTCGCTCACCGCGGCACCTCCACTCTCACGGTCGTCCCCTCGCCGGGTGCGGCGCCCAGGGACAGTGTGCCCCCGATCGACCGCGCGCGCTCGCGCATCGAGGCGAGCCCGAGCCCGCCGTCGCCGTTCGCGGCGCCGCCGGCCTCGAAGCCGGCGCCGTCGTCGGTGACTTCGAGCACGACGCACCGTCCGGTCGCGCCCAGCCGGACGTCGATGCGCTTCGCGGACGCGTGCCGCAGCGCGTTGTGCAGCGCCTCCTGGGCGATGCGGAACAGCGCGGCCTCCTGCCCGCCGGGGAGCGGGGCGGCGAGGTCGCAGGTGAAGCCGACGTCCGCGGGGTAGGCGCGGTCCAGGACCTCGACGTGCTTGCGCAGCGAGGCGGCGAGGCCGTCGGCGAGGTCGGCGGGGCGCAGCTCGAAGATGACGGCGCGCAGCTCGGCGAGCGCCTCGGCGGCGAGCCGCTCGACGTGCTCCAGCTCGGCGACGGTGCGGACCGGGTCGCGGGCGGCGAGGGTGGCGGCGGCCTGCGCGGTGAGCCGCAGCGAGAACAGCTTCTGCGCGACGGCGTCGTGGAGCTCGCGGGCGAGCCGGTTGCGTTCGGCGACGACGGTGAGCTCGCGGTTGTGCTCGTACAGGCGCGCGTTCGTCATGGCGATCGCGGCGTGCGCGGCGAACAGCGCGAGGAGCTCCTCGTCGTCCGCGGTGAAGCCGCCGGGGACGCGCTTGTTGGCGAGGAAGACGATGCCGAGCGTCGTCTCGCCGTCGAGGATGGGCGCGCCGAGGAAGTCCTTCAGCACGGGGTGCGCGGACGGCCAGCCCTCGAAGGCGGGCTCGCGGCGGATGTCGGCGAGCCGCATCGGTTCGCGCGACCGCAGCATCGCGGCGAGCATGCCGTGCTGGCGCGGCATGGGCCCGATGGCCTCCCACTCCTCGTCGCTGACGCCCTCGACGACGAACTCGGCGAACGAGCCCTCGTCGTCGGGGACGCCGAGGGCGGCGTAGCGGGCGTCCAGGAGCTGCCCGGCGGCGCGCACGATGACCTGGAGGACCTCGTGCACCGACAGGTGGCTGGTGACGGCGAGCACGGCGGAGCTGACGGCGCGCAGGGTCGCCCCTGGATCGCTGTGGTCCGCGCGCCGTGCGCCCATGCCGTCCGGTCCTCCGCCGCTGTCGCCGAGCGGCCGCGTCGCTCGCGTGTCGCTCTCTGTGAAGACCGTACTCGCTGGGCGGCCCGTCCAGTATCAGCCTGCGGGACGGGGTTCGGGGCGCCGCACCGCTCCTGGAGAGGTATGTCCCCCCTTTTCCGGTTCGCCCGGCCGGTCCGGTGGTCCTAGGACCTAATGCGGACGGCCCCGGCCCCCGGCGGCCGATGCCCGGTCCCGCGCGGCCGTCCTACCGTGCGGGCATGACGACGAAGACGGCACTCATCACCGGCGCCTCCCGGGGGCTCGGCCGGGCCCTCGCCGGCGCCCTCGCCCGGGACGGCTGGTCGCTGGTCGTCGACGCGCGGGACGGCGCGGCGCTCGCCGCCGCGGCGCCGCCCGGCGCGACCGCGATCGCCGGCGACGTCGCCGACCCCGCGCACCGCGCCGCCCTCGCGGGCGCGGTCGCCGCGGCGGGCGGCCTGGACCTGCTCGTCAACAACGCCGGGACGCTCGGGACGGTGCCGCTGCCGCGCCTCGCCGACCAGCCCCTGGACGACCTGGCCGCCGCGTTCGCCACCAACGCGATCGCGCCGCTCGCGCTCGTCCAGGCGGTGCTGCCCGCCCTCCGCGAGCGCGGCGGCGCGGTCCTGAACATCACCTCCGACGCCGCCGTGGAGGGCTACCCGGGCTGGGGCGGCTACGGCGCCGCCAAGGCCGCCCTGGAGCAGCTCTCCCGCGTGCTGGCCGCCGAGGAGCCCGGCCTCGCGGTCTGGTGGGCCGACCCCGGCGAGATGAACACCGCGATGCTGCGGGACGCCGGCGAGGACGCGGCCGCCGCGCCCGATCCGGCCGAGGCCGCCGCGGCGCTCCTCCGCCTCGTCGCCGAGCGCCGCCCGAGCGGCCGCTACCGGGCGGGGGACCTGCGATGACCGCCGCCCTCGCCCCGGAGCCGACGGCGCCCGCCGCGTCCGTGCTGGACGCCCGCCACCGCACCGCGACCACCGGGATCGTCCTGGTCGTCACGCTGCTCGCCTTCGAGGCGATGTCGGTCGGCACCGTCATGCCCGTCCTCGCCCGCGACCTGGACGGCCTGCCGCTGTACGCGTGGGGCTTCAGCGCCACGCTGATCTCCGGGCTGCTGACGACGGTGCTCGGCGGCGGCTGGGTGGACCGGTCGGGGCCGGGCCGCCCGCTGCTCGCCGGGCTCGCGGTGTTCGTCGCGGGCCTCGCCGTCGCGGGCGCCGCGCCGGCCATGGCGGTGTTCATCGGCGGCCGCGTCCTGCAGGGGCTCGGCACCGGCGTCGCGATGGTCGCGGTCTACGTGCTGATCGCCCGCGCCTACCCCGAGGAGCTGCGGCCCCGGGTGTTCGCCGCGCTCGCCGCCGCGTGGGTGCTGCCGTCGCTGGTCGGCCCGGCCGTCGGCGGCTTCGTCGCCGAGCACGCCGGGTGGCGCTGGGTGTTCCTCGGGCTGATCCCGCTGGTCGTGCCCGCCGCCGCGATGCTCCTGCCGGCGCTGCGCGACCTGCGTCCCGCCGACGGTCCCCCCGCGCCGGTGTCGCGGTCGCGCTACCTCGCGGCCGTCGCCGCCGCCGCGGGCGCGGGCGCGTTCCTGTACGGCATCGACGACGTGACGGTGCCGCACCTGCTGCTCGCCACCGCCGGGATCGCCGGGATCGCCGCCGGCCTCCCCCGGCTGCTGCCCGCGGGGGCACTGCGGATGCGGCGCGGCCTGCCGAGCGTCGTCCTCGTGCGCGGCCTGCTCGCCGGGGCGTTCTTCGGCATGGACGCCTTCATCCCGCTCGCCCTCACCGGCCTGCACGGCTTCGGCGCCGCGCAGGCGGGCGTCGCGCTCACCGTCGGCGCGCTCGGCTGGTCGGGCGCCTCGCAGATCCAGGGCCGGTCCGCGCGGCCCCGCGCGTTCTTCGTGCGGCTCGGCGCCGCGCTGGTGACGCTCGGCATCGCCGGCGTCGTCGTCGCGCTGGAGTTCTCCGGCTGGGCGACCGTGCCCGCCTGGACGGTCGGCGGCGCCGGCATGGGCTTCGCCATCAGCAGCCTGTCGGTGCTGACCCTGGACGCCTCGCCCGAGGGCGAGCAGGGCGCCAACTCCGCCGCCCTGCAGATCGCCGACCAGCTCGGCTCGTCCCTGATCGTCGGCGCCGCGGGCGCCGTCGTCGCGGCCCTCGGCGCGGCCCGGCTCGGCGCCGGCGTCGCCGTCAGCGGGGCCGCCTTCGCCGCCGTCGCCGCCGTGGCGCTGGCGGCCTCGTTCCGGCTGGAGGCTCGCCCGTGACCGCCCTGCTCGACTTCGACCTGCCCGCCGACCTGGAGGCGCACGAGCCGCCCGAGGCGCGCGGCCGCGGCCGCGACGGCGTCCGCCTGCTCACCGGGCACCGCGCGACCGGCCGGGTCGGCCACCACGCGTTCCGGGACCTGCCGGCGCTGCTCCGCCCCGGCGACCTGCTGGTCGTCAACACCTCCGCGACGCTGCCCGCCGCCGTCCCCCTCGACCGCACGACCGTGCATTTCTCCACGCCGCTCCCCGGCGGCGACGAGCGGACCTGGCTGGTGGAACTGCGGCGCCGCGCCGGCAAACGCACCCTGCCGTATACGGGCGGCCGCGCGGGCGAGTGGATCCCGCTGCCCGGGGGCGCCACGCTCACCCTGCTCGCGCGCCGCACCGGCCGTCTGTGGGAGGCGCGGCTGAGCACCGACGTCGTCCCCTACCTGCGGCGCCACGGCGTCCCCATCCGCTACGGCTACGTCCCGGGCGAATGGCCCACCGCCGCCTACCAGACGGTGTTCGCCCACGACCGCGCGGACGGCGGCGCCGAGATGCCGAGCGCCGCCCGTCCTTTCACCCACGAGCTGGTGACGCGCCTCGTCTCTGCGGGCGTCCTGATGGCGCCGCTGTCCCTGCACACCGGCGTCGCGTCCCCCGAGGCGCACGAGCCGCCCTACGCCGAGCGCTACAGGGTGCCCGAGGCGACGGCGGCGCTCGTCGAGCACGTCCGCACCCGGGGCGGGCGCGTCATCGCGGTCGGCACGACCGTCGTGCGCGCCCTGGAGACAGCCGCCGCCTCCGACGGCCACGTCCGCGCCGCCGAGGGCTGGACCGAGCACATCGTGACTCCCGAGAAGGGCGTGCGCGTCGTGGACGGCCTGCTGACGGGCCTGCACGAGCCGAAGTCGTCGCACCTGATGATGCTCACCGCCATCGCCGGCCCCGGCCTCCTCGCCGCCACCTACGAGGCGGCCCTGGAGCACCGCTACCTCTGGCACGAGTTCGGCGACCTGAACCTGCTGCTCCCCTGAGCCGCGCCCGGTGAACAGTGCGTGAACGGGGCGGACGAACCGGTGCCGAACGGGCGACGAGGTCCCGCATGCTGGACGGAGGGAGCGGTCCGCGCAAAACGGCCGGTACCGTGGAGGGCAGCTATGGACGGCTCCCCGCAGCGCACGCTGCTCATCACGCTCACCGGCCGCGACCGCCCGGGGGTGACCTCGCGCCTCTTCGCGACCCTCGCCGCCTTCCCGGTCACCGTCGTCGACGTCGAGCAGGTCGTCATCCGGGGCCGGCTGGTCCTCGGCGCCCTGATCGCCTATACCGACAGCTCCGACGTCGGCCGCGTCTGGACGGCGGCCGAGGCCGTCGCCGCCGACCTCGACATGGAGATCGAGCTGTCCACCGGCCGCGACAAGACGCTGCCGCGCCGCCGCGGGCGGCTGCACGTCACCGTCCTCGGCGCGCCGCTCCGCCCCGCCGCGATGGCCGGCATCGCCGGGCGCATCGCCGCCGCCGGCGCCAACATCGACCGCATCGAGCGGCTCGCCCACTACCCCGTCACCTGCATCGAGCTGGACGTGTCCGGCGCCGACCCCGAGACGCTCCGCGCCGCCCTCGCCCAGGAGGCCAAGGAGCAGCGCGTCGACGTCGCCGTCCAGCGCGGCGGCCTCGCCCGCCGCGCCAAGCGCCTCATCGTCATGGACGTCGACTCCACCCTCATCCAGGGCGAGGTCATCGAGCTGCTCGCCGAGGAGGCCGGCTGCCTGGAGGAGGTCGCCAAGGTCACCGAGGCGGCGATGCGCGGCGAGCTGGACTTCGAGGGGTCGCTCCGCGAGCGCGTCGCGCTCCTCGCCGGCCTGGACGCGGGCGCCCTCGCCACCGTCGCCGGCCGCGTCGAGCTCGCCTCCGGCGCCCGCACCCTGGTGCGCACGCTGAAGCGCCTGGACTACAAGTTCGCCATCGTGAGCGGCGGCTTCACCCAGATCACCGACGGGCTCGCCGCCGACCTCGGCATCGACTACGCCGCCGCCAACACCCTGGAGATCGAGAACGGGCGGCTGACCGGCCGCGTCACCGGCCCCGTCATCGACCGGGCCGGCAAGGCCGAGGCGCTCGCCCGGTTCGCCCGCCAGGCCGGCGTCCCGATCAGCCAGACCGTCGCGATCGGCGACGGCGCCAACGACCTGGACATGCTGCAGGCCGCCGGGCTCGGCATCGCCTACAACGCCAAGCCGGTCGTCCGCGAGGCCGCCGACACCGCCGTGAACGTCCCCTACCTCGACACCATCCTGTTCCTGCTCGGCATCTCCCGCGAGGACGTCGAGGCGGCCGACGCCGCCGACCCGGCCGCGCTCCCCTGACCCCAGTGATCATCGCCCCGGTTTCGGGGTAGGTCCCCCTCGCGGGCGCGGAACGCGGGGGAGGGCGAGTTGCTGCAGCGTGCGCGGGAGGCGTACGCCCAGATCGAGGGGCAGGCGACCCCCGTCTACGGGACGGTCGCCGCGTTCGCGGTGGCCGCGCCCCTCGTCGTCGGCACCCTCACCGGGCATCCGGCGGCGGGCTCGGCGATCGCGCTCGGCGCCTACCTCGTCGCGCTGCGTGCCCCGGAAGGGCCCTACGGCGCGCGCGCCCGCAACCTCGCCGGAACCGTCCTCATCGTGACTCTGGGCGCCACCATCGGCGGCTACCTCGCCGGGCACACCGTCGTCGCCGTGCTGGTGGTGCCGCCCATCGTCGCGCTCGGCACCTCGGTCCCCTGGATCGGGCCGACGGCCGCGCTGGCGGTGCTGATGACGGCCGTCCGGCCCGTCAGCGGGCACGTCGTGCACAACGGCTTACTGGAGTTCGCCGGCGCGCTCTGGGTGAGCGCGCTCATCCTCGCGCCCTGGCCCGCGCGGCGCCTCCGGCCGCTCCGCGCCGCGCTCGGCGAGGCCGCCGAGGAGATCGCCGGGGCGCTCGACGCCGTCGCGCAGGGCATCGGCCACCCCGACACCAGCGCCCTGGACGCGGTGGAGGTCGCCGATCCCGCGCTCGCCGAGGTCGCGCACGTCCCGGACTGGGCCGAGCGGCGCCGGGCCGCGTCCCGGGCGCTCGGGGCCGCCCGCGCCACCGCCGGGCAGTTCCGCGCCGGGCGCGGCGACGAGCAGTCCCGCCCCGACCGGCTGATCAAGCACCTGAGCCGGATCCTGCACGAGACGGTCGCGCTGAAGTCGCTGCTCGACGCCGCCGAGCGGCGCCCGTCCGACCGCGAGTGGGAGCTGGAGGCGCGCGTCGCGGTCTCCGCGCTGGCGGCCCGGGTCCGGCTCCTCGCCGGCGCCGTCGCGCTGCCCGGCGAGCTGCCGCTCGGCGACCAGGAGTCGGCGGCGGTGCGGCGCCTCGTCCGGCAGACCGAGAAGGTGCGGCGGGCCGGGCTCGCCGGCGACGAGGACCTCGTCGCGGTCGCGCTCGTCGGCCAGGTCCGCCGCTCCATCGAGCGCATCACCGGCAGCACCGACGCCGCCCGCCGCGTCGTGGCGGGCGGCGTCCGCGTCGGCCTCGGCCCGCCGCGGCCCTTCACCCCGCACCCGATGGCGGCCTGGAGCCGGCTGGAGCGGGCCGTCCGCACCCGCTCCCCGGGCCTGCGGCACAGCGCCCGGGTCGGCCTGTCGGTCGCGGTCGCGATGGCGCTGACGGCCGTCCTGAAGCTCAAGCACGGCCACTGGATGACGATCACCGTCATGCAGGCCCAGCGCGGCACCTACGGCGAGACGGTCACCCACCTGGTGCAGCGCGCCGGCGGCACCGTCCTCGGCTCGGCGATCGCCGGGGCGCTGCTCGCGCTCGCGCCGGACCGCCTCGCCGCCGCCCTCATCCTGTTCGTCTTCGCGCTGCTGGCGTTCGCGCTCCGCGGCGTCAACTTCACCTACTGGGCGCTGTTCGGCACGCCCCTCGCGATGATGCTGCTGGACTTCTCCGCCCCCTCGACGTGGCTGACGGCGGCCGAGCGCGTCCTTTTGACCCTCGCCGGCTGCGCCATCGTGTTCCTCGCCCTGCGGCTCCTCTGGCCGCACGGGTACGCCGAGCGGCTCCCCGTCCAGCTGGAGCGGCTGCTCACCGAGCACGGCGCGCTCGCCCGCGCGGCCGCCGCCGTCGTCGAGGGCGACAGCGAGCGGCTGCCGCAGGACCGCGTCGCCGCCGCCGAGCAGGCCGCCGAGACGATCAACGACACCCGGACCCGGCTCGGCGAGGAGCGCGTCCCGGCGGCCGCGCGGATCGCCGAGCTGCGCCGCGCCGTGCGCGCCGCGCACCGCATCCGCGACCACCTCATCGCGATCGGCCGGATGGCCCGCGAGGAGTCGGTGGACGCCGGCCCCATCCCCGAGATCCTCGACCGCGTCGCCGACCGCCTGGACGACGCCGCCGCCGAACTCGACGACCCGCCCGGCCCGGACGGCGCCGCGACCGCGTTCGCCGCCCGCCTGGACGAGGAGTTCGCGCGCCTCGACGACCACCTGTCGCGGATCGCCCGGCGGCGCCGCGCCGAGGTCGAGGGCGGCGTCGGCGCCGACGAGTTCACGCCGCTGCGGCACTCCCTGCTCCAGGTGTCGGGCACCCGCTACGCGGTGCGGGCGCTCCGCCGCGACGCCGACGAGATGATCGCGGCGGCGGTCGCGGCCCGGCACAGCGCGGAGACCCCGTGATGTCACTAAAGGTAGCCGTCCGGACACGCTGCGGCTAACGTGGCGCCCGGACCCGCGAGCGCGGGCCGCGCCGACCGACCGACCGACGAGGGAGACACCCATGTCCAGCGTCCTGGACACCAAGCTGTTCCGCCTGTTCGACATCCTGGACGCCGACGGCGACGGGCGCATCGTCCCCGTCGACCTGAGCGGCGTCGCCGCCCGGCTCGCCCGCGTCTACGGCGACTTCGCCGGCGCCCCCAAGGTCGACGAGCTGGAGCGCGTCCTGCTCGGCCTCTGGGACACCGACCTCGCCCGCATGGACGCCGACGGCGACGGCCGCATCGACCGCGACGAGTTCGTCGCCGGCGTCCGCGAGGCCGCCGCCGCCGACCCGGCGGGGTTCGCCGACCGGTTCACCGCCCTCGTCGACGCCTGGATGGACGTCTGCGACACCAACGGCGACGGCGTCATCGAGAAGGACGAGTACGTCCGCATGTACCACGCCACCTACGGCATCGGCGAGGCCGAGCTGGCCGAGGCGTTCGACCGGCTGGACCGCCACGGGCGGGGCGCCCTCACCGTCGACGACGTCCGCCGCGCCACCCTGGAGTACTACACCTCGAACGACCCCGACGCCCCCGGCAACGCCCTGTTCGGCCCGTTCTAGCCCTTGGGGGTCCAGGTCGCGGCGAGGGTGCCGGTGCGCGGGGCGAGGGCCGCCCAGGGGTCCTCGAAGGCGAGGACGGCCGTCGCCGAGGTCGGGTAGGCGTCCGGGGCGCCGGACGCGGCGAGGTCGTGGACGAGCTGATGCACCGACGGGTTGTGCCCGACGAGCAGCAGGACCTCCGCCGCGTCGTCGGTGAGGCGGACCAGGTCGAGCAGGACGTCGGGGTCGTTGTCGTAGACGCGGCGCTCGAAGTCGACCGGGACGCCGCCGAGGTCGAGCCGCTCCAGCGTCTCGCGGGTGCGGGCGGCGCTGGAGCACAGCACCGCCGACGGGACGAGGCCGCGCTCGCGCAGCCAGCCGCCCGCGGCGGCCGCGTCGGCGCGCCCGCGGTCGGTGAGGGGGCGGTCGAAGTCGGCCGTGCCGAGCCCGGCGGCGGCCTTGGCGTGGCGGAGCACGATCAGCGTCGGCATGCCGCCACTCTAGAGGCCCCGGGTCAGGGCGCGACGAGGTAGGCGAGGAGCCACAGCACCAGCATGACCGCGAGCATCCCGCCGAGGACGATCGCGATGCCCTTCGCCCCCGAGATCGGCTGCTTGCCGCTCGCGCCCTGCTCGGTCACGTCGTCTCCCCCTGTCGCCGTTGCGCCCCCAGCCTACGGCCGGCCCGCCGTGCCCCCGCACCGGGTCCGGCACCGGGGCGCGGCGCCCCGGTGCCGGACCGCGGCGTCACGCCTTGTTGCCGGCGGTGCTGCCCTCCCCCGCGACCGTGCCGCTGCCGTTCTCGGCGGGCGGCGGGACGGCGGCGGGCGCCGGCGTCTTCACCTCGCCGGACGCGCCGCCGCCGTCCGACGCCGCGCCGATCGGGTCGGCGCGCCGCTTGGACACCACGATCGCGGCGACCACGATCGCGAGCGCGGCGACGGTGACGCCGACGCGCAGCCACACGTTGCCCGCGTAGGTCACGACGGCGTCCGCGATCAGCAGCGCGACCAGGTTCATCACCTTGATCAGCGGGTTGATGGCGGGGCCGGCGGTGTCCTTGAACGGGTCGCCGACGGTGTCCCCGATGATCGTCGCCTCGTGCGCCGGGCCGCCCTTGCCGCCGAGGTGCCCCTCCTCGACGAGCTTCTTGGCGTTGTCCCAGGCGCCGCCGGAGTTGGCGAGGAACACCGCCATGAGCACGCCCGCCGCGATGGCGCCGCCGAGGAACGCGCCGAGCGGCGCGTACCCGAGGCCGAAGCCGATCGCGATGGGGGTGAGGATGGCGAGCAGGCCGGGCGTGGCGAGCTCGCGCTGCGCGTCGCGGGTGCAGATGTCGACGACGCGGTCGTAGTCGGGCTTCTCCGAGAAGTCCATGATCCCGGGCTTGGTGCGGAACTGCTCGCGGACCTCCACGACGACGCGGCCGGCCGCCCGCCCCACCGCCATGATCGCCAGGCCGGAGAACATGAAGACCACCGCGGCGCCCGCGATGAGCCCGATCAGCACGTTGGGGTTGTCGATGGACAGGCTGAACGTCGCGAACGGCCCGAGCGCGTCCCGGGCGTCGTCCGACGCGCCCGCGAGCGCGTCCAGCACCGTCGTGCGGAACGACCCGAACAGCGCCGTCGCGGCGAGGACGGCGGTGGCGATCGCGATGCCCTTGGTGATCGCCTTGGTGGTGTTGCCGACCGCGTCCAAGCGCTCCAGGACGGCGGCGGCCTCGCCCTCGACGTCCCCGGACATCTCGGCGATGCCCTGGGCGTTGTCGGAGACCGGCCCGAAGGTGTCCATGGACACGATCACGCCGACCGTGGTGAGCAGCCCGGTGCCCGCCATCGCGACCGCGAACAGCGCGACGGTGGTGTTGCCGAAGCCGAGCAGGAACGCCCCGTAGACGGCGGCGCCGATCACCACGGCGGTGTAGACGGCCGACTCCAGGCCGAGCGAGATGCCCGACAGGATCACCGTCGCGGGCCCGGTGCGGGCGCTGCCGGTGACCTCCTGCACCGGCTTGCGGGTCGTCTCGGTGAAGTAGCCGGTGAGGAGCTGGATCGCGCTCGCCAGCGCGATGCCGATGAGGACCGCGCCGAGCGCCACCCAGCGCGGGTCGGCGTCCAGCCCGGCGATCTTGGCGTCGGTGACGCCGTCCAGGCCCGCGAACGAGGACGGCAGGTAGGCGAACGCGGCGACCGCGACGAGCACGGCGGAGATGAGCGCGGAGATGAAGAAGCCGCGGTTGATCGCCGACATGCCCGAGCGGTCCCGGGCGCGCGGCGCCACCGCGAAGATCCCGATCACCGCGGTGATCACGCCGATCATCGGGACGATCAGCGGGAAGACCAGGCCCTCGGTGCCGAACGCGGCGCTGCCGAGGATCAGCGCGGCGACCAGCATCACCGCGTAGGACTCGAACAGGTCGGCGGCCATGCCGGCGCAGTCGCCGACGTTGTCGCCCACGTTGTCGGCGATGGTGGCGGCGTTGCGCGGGTCGTCCTCGGGGATGCCCTGCTCGACCTTGCCGACGAGGTCGGCGCCGACGTCGGCGGCCTTGGTGAAGATGCCGCCGCCGACCCGCATGAACATCGCCAGCAGCGCGGCGCCGAACCCGAAGCCCTCCAGCACCTTCGGGGCGTGGCCCTTGAACGCCAGCACCACGACGGCCGCGCCGAACAGGCCGAGGCCGACGGTGAACATGCCGGCGACGCCGCCGGTGCGGAACGCGATCCGCATCGCCTTGCGCTCGCCGCCCTCCTCGCGGGCCGCCGCGGCGACCCGGACGTTGCCGCGCACCGCGAGCCACATGCCGGTGAACCCGGTGACCGCGGAGAACAGCGCGCCGATGACGAAGAAGACCGACCGGCCGATCCGCTCGCCGGCGGTGTCGGCGGGCAGGAGCAGCAGCACCAGCGGGATCAGCACGACGAACACCGCCACCGTGCGGAACTGGCGTTTCAGATAGGCGAGGGCGCCCTCCTGGACGGCCCTCGCGATGTCCTGCATCTTCTCGGTGCCCTGGCCGGCGGCCAGCACCTCGCGTACCAGTCCGGCGGCGACGGCCAGCGCGAGCAGCGCGACCACCGCGACGACGACCACCAGGGTGAGGTCGCCGCCGCCGAGATCCACATCTGCGCCGGCCGGGCTCGACAGGGGAAGCCCAGACATCCGTCCTCCTCGACAGGGGCGTGGCGTACCGACCGTCCTCCCGGGACCGCCCCAGGAAAACGATCTTTACCGGCCACCCCGCGAGTGATGATTCGGCACACCTCGCACGGCGACCGCGGGTGCCGGGAGTCTATGCAGGCCACGCGCCATTGAGAAGAGCGCCAGCGAATTAACGAAGTCGGTACGGAACAGCAATCCCGGGGGCCTTGAATTCCCCCGGAACCCCTGGTCGACCTCGACGTATGCCCTGATCAGGGGACATGGCACGAGAAGGACCGGAAAGGGCTCCCAGCCATCGGCGGGCGCTTTATCGGCCTGCCTCTATATCAGATGATAACCCGTCCGGAAAAAGGTTTCCAGGGGTGCCTGGACGACAATCTCACGCCACGGATTCATCCCTCGCACCGGGGGTCCCACAAGTGGCGCGGCCGGGGCGGGGCGCACGCGCGAAGGCGCCCCGGCCGGTGTGCGGCCGGGGCGCCCCTCCCCGCTCGGCAGCCGCGCTCGGGGCACGGCGGCGCGGCGCGGCTCACCGGCGGCGCTCCTTGGCCGCGCGGCGGAGGGACCGGCGGAGGCCGATGCCCCGGGCGCGCATCTCGCGGACGCGCTCGTCGATGATGGCCTGGGCGAACTCCGGGCGAACGATCATGGTTTCCGACTCCTCGGTGGCCCCGGTCCGGCCTCTCCGGACCCGGCACTCACGAGGTTCGCCCTAAGACCCGCCCGCCCGCATCGGGACGATGCCCTATCCCGGCCCGCCCGGCCGCCTAGGCCGGGGCCGCGGCGTCCTAGGCGTCGCGGACGAAGCGGACGAGCAGGTCGGTGAGGGTGCGCCGCTCCTCGGGCGAGAACCCGGCGAGGAGCTCGGCGGCGACGGCGGCCGCGATCGCGTCGGCCTTCCGGTAGAGGTCGCGGCCCTCGCCCGTCAGCTCGACCGCGTAGGCGCGGCGGTCGCCGGCGGCGGGGCGGCGGAGCACCAGGCCGCGCCGCTCCAGATCGTCCACGATGCGCACCATCGTCGACTTGTCGCCGCTCACCGCGTCGGCGATCTGGCGCTGGCTGGACGGGCCGCGCGTCGCGAGGACGCGCAGCACGCCGTACTGGTGGCTGAGCAGGCCGAGCGGCTCCAGCGCGGCGGTGAAGGCCGAGCGGGCGCGCACATGGGCGAGGCGGAGCAGCAGGCCGACGGGCGGCCCGGCGGGCGGTTCGGTCATCGATGGACAGGATAGCGCCACTGAGATAGTTTCACGTGAGACTGATTTTCCTGAGACATTCTCATCCTTCATTGTCAGGAGGTGGGCGCCATGGCCGGACCGCGTCCTTGGACGCTCTGGCTCTTCCGCATCGCGGTGACGGTGCAGGCGCTGCTCGTCTTCGCCCAGGCGGTGACGGCGGGCCGGTTCCTGTCGGGCTCCTACGGCGCGCTCGGCGCGCACGGCAACGGCGCCGTCGCGGCGACGGTCGCGGCCCTCGCGGTGACGGCGGCGGCCGTCCTGATGTGGCGGCCGGGCGGCGGCCCCGCCCGGTTCATCGCGCCCGGCGCGCTGCTGGCCGTCCTCAGCGCCGCGGAGATGGCCCTCGGCTTCGGCCGGGTGCTCACGGTGCACGTGCCGCTCGGCGTCCTGCTGACCGTGGGCTCGGCGGGGCTGCTCGTCCAGGCGTGGCGGCTCGGCCGCGTCCCCGCGCCGGCGGGCGCCGCCGGGGAGGCGCTGTGAAGGCCCCCCTGTCGCGGCGCGGTTTCCTCGGTGCCGGCGCGGGCGCGGTCGGCGCCGGGGCCCTCGCGCTCGGCGGCGGGCGGCTGCTCGGCCCCGCCGGACCCGGCCGGCCGCTCGCCAGCGAGCACCCGCTCCCGCGCCCCTTCCAGCGCCCCCTCACCGTCCCGCCGGTGCTGGCGCCGGTCCGCACGGACGCGACCACCGACCACTACGAGATCACCCAGCGGACCGCGGACCTGCACATCCTCGACGACGCCGCCACCCCCGCCTGGACCTACGGCGGGACCTTCCCCGGCCCGACGCTCGTCTCGCGCTCGGGACGCCGCACCGTCGTCGTCCACCGCAACCGGCTGCCCCGCCCCGTCGCCGTCCACCTGCACGGCGGGCACACCCCGCACGACAGCGACGGCCACCCCGGCGACGCGATCCTGCCGCCCGGCGGCGACCCCATGGACGCGATGCCGGGCATGGCGGGCGGCACGGCGACGCCGGGCCGCCCCGTCACCGGCGAGCGCGCCTACGCCTACCCGCTCGACCAGCGGGCCGCGACGCTCTGGTACCACGACCACCGCATGGGCTTCACCGGCGCGAGCGTCTGGCTCGGCCTCGCCGGCTTCCACCTCGTGCACGACGACGAGGAGGACGCGCTGCCGCTGCCGAAGGGCGACCGCGACCTCCCCCTCATGATCGCCGACCGGTCGTTCGCCGCCGACGGCGCCTTCCGCTACCCCGCCCTCGACCGCACCCTGCGCCGCGTCCCCGGCGTCACCGCCCGGTACACGGACGGCGTCCGCGGCGACGTGATCCTCGTCAACGGCACGCCCTGGCCCGTCCACCCCGTCCCGCGGCTCCGGCACCGGCTGCGGCTCCTCAACGCCTCCAACGCCCGCGCCTACCGCCTCGCCCTCGACCCGCCGCCCCCGGGCGGCGGCGGCCTCGTCCAGATCGGCGGCGACGGCGGCCTCCTCGCCGCGCCCGCCGCGCACGACGCCATCGACGTCGCGCCCGCCGAACGGTTCGACGTCGTCGTGGACTTCGCCCGCTACCGGCCCGGCACCCGCGTGCGGCTCGTCAACCGGCTCGCCACCGGGCCCGCCGGGCAGGTGATGGCCTTCGACGTGGCGGGCACGGCCGCGCGGCCCGCCGAGGACGCCACCGTCCCCGCGCGCCTGTCGGACGTCCCCCGCCACGACCCGGCGCGCGCCGCCGTCACCCGCTCGTTCCTGTTCCAGAACACCCCGGACGGCTGGCACATCAACGGCCGCGGCTACGACCCGGCGCGGCCCCTCGCCCGGCCCCGCCTCGGCGACCTGGAGGTGTGGCGGCTCGTCAGCGACGCCCACCACCCCGTCCACCTGCACCTCGACCACTTCCAGGTGGTCTCCCGCAACGGCCGCGCCCCCGGCCCCTACGACGGCGGCTGGAAGGACACCGTGGACGTGCGGCCCGCCGAGGCCGTGGAGATCGCGGTGCGGTTCACCCGGTACGCCGGCCGGTTCGTGTTCCACTGCCACAACCTGGAGCACGAGGACATGGCGATGATGGCCGACTTCATCACCTCCTGACCGCCCCCGGGCACGCGAGAAGGCCCCGCCGCCGGCGGGGCCTTCGCTGCGTCTGGGTACGGCGGCTAGCGGGCCGCCGGGGCGGGCCAGCTCATCCTGATCTGCACGCCCTTCGGGGTGGCGGAGATGTCCACGTCGTCGGCCAGCCCGGAGATCACGGCGAGGCCGAGATCGACGGAGCCGTCCGACAGCGCGAAGTCCAGGTCCTCCGGAGACCCGGCCGCGGCCACCTCCTGGGCCGCGGCGGCCGAGCGACCGGCCCGGCCGGCGACGTCGTCGCCGGGCACCGCGTCGCTCACCGTCACCTCGAAACGGCCGCCGGAGCCCTCGAGCTCCAGCCGGACCGGCTCGTCCGGGCACTGCCGGCGATGCGCCTCCACCGCGCGGGAGCAGGCCTCACCGACCGCCAGCCGCACCTCGTCGAGCAGGGCCTCGTCGACACCGCTGCGGCGGGCCACCGCGGTGACGATCAGACGGGCCGTGCGGACGTGCACGGGCAGGGCGCTGAAAGAGAGTTCAACGATCGCCATGTGAGCGGACGCCGCCTACTTGGCGCCCTTGCGCTTCTCCTCGGCATCGGCGATCGAGTCGTGGATGCCGAAGACCTTGGTCAGCCCGGTGATCCGGAAGATCTTGAGGATGCGCTCCTGGGTGCAGACCAGCTCCAGCGAGCCGTCGTGCGCGCGGACCCGCTTCAGGCCGCCGACCAGCACGCCGAGACCGGTCGAGTCCAGGAACTCCACCTTCTCCATGTCCACCAGCAGGTGGAACTTGCCCTTGTTGACCAGGTCGATGAGCTTCTCGCGAAGCTTCGGCGCCGTGTAGACGTCGATCTCGCCCTCCACCGTGATGACGGTCAGCCCGTCGTCGGTGGTGTAGTCGTTCACCTTCAGGTCCACAGATCCTCCAGCGCGGTACAGCACAGTCGATTCCATCCGCCCTGACCTCCGGAGGCGGTGCGGGCGACGGAACTCCGTCGGAATTCAACCACGCTCCGGCGTCATGAGGGCACGTTATCGCCCACACGGGGGAAAGTTCGCGCCATCCCGGCTGACCTGGTGATCTGCCGGTCATGGCAGGGGGGACCGGGCCACCGTCGCCGGGGCGTTCCCCTGGTTTTGCCCAGGCTGGCACACTGAAAACCTGATGGGTGCCCAAAGATCTTCCCCTGCGCTGGACCGGCTGCTCGCGGGTCCGTCCCGCCGCGACCGCATCACCCACCTCGAGCATGTTCCCGCACGTCAGGGCCGTCGCGCGAGCTGGCCGGAGTGGGTGCCGGAGCTGCTCGTGCGGCGGCTGGCGGCCGCCGGCGTCGAGGCCCCGTGGGAGCACCAGGCCGCGGCCGCCGAGCACGCCCGTGCGGGCCGCTCGGTGATCCTCGCGACCGGCACCGCGTCCGGCAAGTCCCTCGGCTACCTCATGCCCGCCGTCGCCGCCGTCCACGACGAGTCGGTCCGCGACGGCGGGACCGTGCTGTATCTCTCACCCACCAAGGCCCTCGCCGCAGACCAGCTCCGCACCCTGCGCGCCCTGAAGCTCACCCGGCTGCGCGCCGCGACCTACGACGGCGACACCCGGCACGAGGACCGCCAGTGGGTGCGGCAGCACGCCAACTACGTGCTGACCAACCCCGACATGCTGCACCGCTCGATCCTCCCCTCGCACGCCCGCTGGAGCTCGTTCCTGCGCCGCCTGCGCTACGTCGTCGTCGACGAGGCGCACGGCTACCGGGGCGTGTTCGGGTCGCACGTCGCGCAGATCCTGCGCCGGCTGCGGCGGATCTGCGCCCGCTACCACGCCTCGCCGGTGTTCGTCCTCGCCTCGGCGACGGTGTCGGCCCCGGCCGTCGCCGCCGAGCGGCTCACCGGCCTGCCCGCCGTCGCCGTCGACACCGACGCCTCGCCGCGCGGCCCCGCCACGTTCGCGCTGTGGGAGCCGCCGCTCACCGACCTGCGCGGCGAGCGCGGCGCGCCGGTCCGCCGCACCGCCACCGCCGAGGCCGCCGACCTGCTCGCCGACCTGGTCGCCGAGGGCGTCCAGACGCTCGCCTTCGTCCGGTCCCGGCGCGGCGCCGAATCGGTCGCGCTCGGCGCCAAGCGCGCCCTGGAGGAGGCCGCGCCGGCCCTCGCCGCGCAGGTGGCGGCCTACCGGGCCGGGTTCCTGCCCGAGGAGCGGCGCGCCCTGGAGGCGTCCCTGCGGAACGGCACGATCACCGGCCTCGCCAGCACCAACGCGCTGGAGCTCGGCGTCGACGTGTCCGGCCTCGACGCCGTCCTCGTCTGCGGCTGGCCCGGCACCCGCGCGTCCCTCTGGCAGCAGGCGGGCCGCGCCGGCCGGACGGGCCGGGCCGCGCTCGCCGTCCTCATCGCCCGCGACGACCCCCTCGACACCTACCTCGTGCACCACCCCGAGGCGATCTTCGGGCGGCCGGTCGAGGCGACCGTCCTGGACCCCGACAACCCCTACGTCCTCGAACCGCACCTCTGCGCCGCGGCGTCCGAGCTGCCCCTCACCGACGCCGACGCCGAGCTGTTCGGGCCGTCCACCGCCGCCCTGCTGCCCGATCTCGTCCGCCGCGGCCTGCTGCGGCGCCGCCCGAACGGCTGGTTCTGGACGCGCCGCGACCGCGCCTGCGACCTCGCCGACATCCGCGGCTCGGGCGGCCCGCCCGTCCAGGTCGTGGAGACCGCCACGGGCCGCCTCCTCGGCACCGTCGACGAGGCGTCCGCCCACACCACCGTCCACGAGGGCGCCGTCTACCTGCACCAGGGCGAGTCGTTCCTCGTGCACGCCCTCGACCTGGACGACTCCGCCGCCCTCGTCGAGGCCGCCGACCCCGACTACTCCACCACCGCCCGCGACGTCACCGACATCACCGTCGTCGAGCGCCTCCGCGGCACCCCGTGGGGCGAGGCCACCCTCAACTACGGCACCGTCGAGGTGACCCGCCAGGTCGTCGCCTACCAGATGCGGCGGCTGCAGACCGGCGAGATGCTCGGCGAGAAGCCCCTGGACCTGCCGCCCCGCACGCTGCGCACCCGCGCCGTCTGGTGGACGCTGTCGCCCGACCAGCTGGAGGACCTCGGCGACATGGACCTCGGCGGCGCCGCGCACGCCGCCGAGCACGCCTCCATCGGCCTGCTGCCGCTGTTCGCGACCTGCGACCGCTGGGACATCGGCGGCGTCTCCACCGCCCTGCACCCCGACACCGGCCTGCTCACCGTCTTCGTCTACGACGGCCACGAGGGCGGCGCCGGCTTCGCCGAACGCGGCTACGCCGACGCCCGCGCCTGGCTGACGGCGACGCGCGAGGCCATCGCGTCCTGCGAGTGCGAGGCGGGTTGCCCGTCCTGCATCCAGTCTCCGAAGTGCGGCAACGGCAACGACCCTCTCGACAAGCGGGGCGCCCTGCTCATGCTCGCCGAACTCCTCCGCAACGCCCCCGCCTAGGCGTTGCGGCGCAGGCGGGCCAGCTCGGCCTGGAGCCGGTGGTTCTCGGCCTCCAGGAGGTCCTGCTCGTCCCGCAGGTCCCGCAGCTCGCGGCGCACGTCGACGGACCGCCGCCAGCCGAGGCCCGCGAGCGCGACACCGGTGGTGAAGGCCATCACCAGCAGGGCGCCGGCCAGGAAGACCTGCCACTGCTGCTCCACGCCGGGGACCGCGTCGCCGAAGACGGTGAGCCCGGCCGTCCCCGAGTTGTCGAGGACCACGGCGCCGCCGACGACGAGCGCCGCGACCGCGACGACCAGCCCCACCACGATCATGCCCGGCGCCCTTCCCGATCCGCGAGGTCCCAGGCAACACCGCCGCACCCGCTCACCGCAAGACTTCCCTCGCCCCGGCGCCTCTCCCCGGCGTCCTCGACGCGCCTCCCGCTCAGCCGAGGCCGAGCGGGAGGCGCGCGGCGAAATCGCCCAGCTCGGCGGCCTCGGCGGGCGTCGGCGCGCGGCGGCCGGTGCCGATCAGCAGCGCGTCCGCGTCGGCGATCGCGGCGGGGAAGGGCGACCCGGCGACCTCCTCCAGCAACGCGCGCGCCGCCACGAGGCCCTCCGCGGGCGGCCCGGCGACCCCCGGCAGGCCCGCGACCAGGTCGAGGTGGTGGACCGTCCATTCGAGCACGTAGGCCGACAGGTAGTCGCCGACGGTCAGCACCTCGTCCTGGGTGGCGACCCGCGCGGCGGGGTCGGCGAGCTCGGCGGCGCGGCCCGCGGCGGAGCCGACGTCGTCGAAGTGGTGCCGCAGCCAGCGCGGCTCGCCGTAGGCGGCCGCCAGCCGCGGGATGAGCGCGGCGAGGGGGTCCTCACCGGCCGAGGGTTCGACCGGCTTCCAGTAGGTGGCCGCGTCGACGGTCGGTTCGGCGTCCGCGGGGGTCACCAGGGTGATCAGCACGTCCTGCGCGCCGATGACCAGGTGGCACACCAGGTCCCGCACCAGCCAGCCGGCGCAACCGGAGGGCCGGTCGAAGTCCTCGTCGGGAGTCTCGGCGACCGCGGCGCGCAACGCCGACCAAGAACGCGCGAAGGGTTCCATCAAGGCAACGTAACCCCCTCCGCCAAAGCCGACCGGGCGCTACCCCCAAACCGCCCCCATCAGCCGCACCCGCACACCACAACTCCCGCGCGGCCGCGCCCCTCTTCCCTCCATGGCAACGCATCCATGAAGGGACGGCCTGGGCGGGGGCGTGCCCCTCACCGCCCCTGCCCTCTACGGCAAGGCGTCCACGAGGGGTCGGTCCCGGCGAGGACCCGCTCCCACTCACTACGGCGACGCGTCCACGAGAGGTCAGCCCCGGTGAGGCATACCCCTGACGGACCCTGCCTGCTGTGGCACCGCATCCGCAAAGGGACAGCCCCGGTCAGGAGGGCTTCTCGCCGCCTCCACCCACTAGGCAAGGCGTCCGCGAGAAACCGGCACCGTGAGGCCGTGCCCTCACCGCGCTCCTACTTGCTGCGGCGGCCCTTATGACGGCCCTTGGTGTCGGGGTTCTCGGTGTTGCGCACCTTCTCCACGTCCTCCGACCCGGCGGAAGCCTGAGCCAGAGCGGAAGCGGAGTCGGCGTCCAGGCTCCTGGCGGCCGGCTTCTTCCTGGCGTCGGACTTGCCGAGGCGCGCCGGGCGGCGCTTGGGCGCCTGCTTACCGGCGGCGGGCGACAGCACCCCCGTCGTGTCTTCGGACGGTGCGGGGACCTCCGGCGCGTCGAGCCCCTCGGGGGCCTTAGGAGCCTTCGCCACGTTCACCGGCTCCACCCGCTCGAACGCGGCCGTCCGCCCGTCCTTGCCGCCCTTACCGGCCTTGCTCTTCCCGCCCTCGGCGCTCTTTGCCTTGTCCTTGTCCTTGTCCTTGGCCGTTCCGGCCGCCGCGGCGATCGGGGCGGTCCTCGCCACGGCCTCGGCTTTCGCGATGTTCTTGCGGGCGTTGCTGACGCGCTTCCGCCCGCTGCCGTTGCTGGCCATGCGGGCCGCCATGCCCTTGCGGCTCACGCCGGCCTGCTGGACGCGCAGGCGGCGCGTCCAGGTGCCGAGGTGGCCGGCGACGACGAGCAGGACGAGGGCGATGCCGACGCTCTTGCTCCACTGCAGGCTGTCGGTGGCCGCGACGTTGTCCGCCTTCGGCGCGCTGTCGGCCACCTGCGGGGTCGGGTAGGTGAACCCGGCGACCGCTCCCGAGGGCTGCACCGACGGCAGGGTGACCGGCGAGTCGTTGTTGAAGGGCGTCAGCGGCGTGGTGGTGCCGCCACCGCTGATCGAGGGCGGCAGCGTGACGTTCCCGCCGCCGCCGGACGGACCGCCGGAGCCGTTGCCGCCGCTCCCGCCGCCCGCGACCGTTGTGGAGACGACGCCCGAGGAGACGGTGCCGCCGGTGCCGGTCGGCCGCTTGGCGCGGAGGCTGACCTTCACGCTGCTCGACGACGTCGACAGGGTGGCCGAGCAGGAGGTCCCGGAGCAGAAGGAGCCGACCGAGCCGCTCTTGGACCCGGCGCCCGAGGCCCCGACGACGTAGCCGCTGAGGTCGTCCTCCAGGCCGAGGTTCCACGACACCTTCACCTTGCCGCCCGACACGGTGGCGGACAGGCCCGACGGCGCGGCCGGCGGGATCCGCACGGTGAAGGTGTTGGAGTCGTAGGTGTGGTTGGTGATCGTGCCCTTGAGGTAGACCGTGTACCGGCCGTTGCGGTTCAGCGAGATGGGACCGGAGAGATCGCCGCCGAACAGGCTCGTGCTCTGCGCCAGGAAGTCGTCCCCGCCCGGCCCCTTGACGCGCAGCTGCATCTGGATGGTGGCGTCGTAGTGGGCCTTCGCGGTCACCTGCGAGCCCCTGGTGACGACGGCACCGTTCGCCGGCGCGAGCACGCTGTTGGAGGCGGCCAGCGCGGGAGTCGCGCTGAAAACCGGGAAACCCATCGCAAGGGGTGCAGCGAGAGCGATCGCACCGATCCTGCGAATCCTGGTCACGGCCTCATTCCCTTCATCGAACGACCTGCCGGCGTCCCTCCGCACGTCGGGCCGCGTCACGGAGGCGGTGCCTGGAGGGGTGAGTGGTCGCTGTGTCCACCGCGTGCGGTGATAACTAGGGGCTTACAGCAGCGTAACGTACCAAGCGGTAATCAACGTCACGGAAACATGACGAACGGGAATCGTCCGCCCGGACGCTCCGGCACCTCTATTGACAATGTGTGCAACGCGCTGCGGAGGGGTCAGCCTACGCCCTCCGGCACGACGGGACCAGCCCTGGACCGCGCGACCACCCGCAGCCCGCCCGCCACGACGGGAACCCGCACCACCGCCACGACCGAGACCTCGACGATCCTGCCATGCACGGCGCACCGCGACAGGCGCCCCCGCGATTCCGCCACGATCTCCCCCGCCTTCCGGCAGGCCGCCCCCGCCCCCTCGGCCACGTGCCGCGCGCCGGCGAGAGCCCCGAGATCGGCCGCGATATCCGCCTGCTGCCGCGCCGCCCGCACCCCGCCCACCATCACCACCGCCATCCCGGCCGACCAGACGACCCCCATGAACGCCACCGCAAGAACCGTCCCCACCCCCCGATCCCCACCCCACCCGACCACCCGCCTCCCCCGCACTCCCCCCACCACCCGCACCACCAGCGCCGTCCGCACTGCCCACGCCCTCACCTTCACCGCACCATTCGCGCCGTCCGCGCCGTCCGCGCCGTCCGCGCCGTCCGCGCCGTCCGCGCCGTCCGCGCCGTCCGCGCCGTCCGCGCTCCTTTCGCTTTCTGTGCTTCTTGCACCGCCTGTGCTACCGAGGTCGTCCAGACTCCCTGCACTGCCCGCGCTTCCCACATCCCCTTCACCGCCTGCGCCTCCGTGTCCTCCGTGGGTCTCGTGCCGCCGTGCTCCTGCCTCCCTGCACTCCCCGTGCTGCTCACCTCCCCTTGCCTTGTCCACGCTGCTTGCACAGCCCGGCCTACCTGCGCTGCTGATATCGCTCGTGCCTTTTGCGTGAGCCACGCTGCTTGCATCGTTCGTTTGTCCGCGCTGCTGACACCGTCCGTGTTTCCTGCGCTGTCCGTGTTGCTCACACCGCTCGGACGCGTTGGTCCTCGCCTCGCCGGCTCGCCTCTTCCGTCGCGCTTGTCCTTCCGCGTCTCCCGCCCTTCGGGTGCTCTTGCGTTTCTGGGTGGTTCTGTGCGCTCCGCCTCGCTCGTTCGGCGGGTTTGGGTGGCTGTCGTGGGTCGTCGGGGTCTTCGTGTTGAGCGGGCTTCGGTGGCGGGTGGGGGTGGGTGGGTGCGGTCGGCTCGTGGGTTGTGCTCGTGGGTTGTGCTCGTGTGGTGTGTTGGTGAGGGGTGGCTCGGGGGCTTGCGATGAGGGGCGAGGGCTCGGACGGCCCGTCGGCGGGGTGCCGGTGGGGGCCGTCCGAGCGGGGCGGCCACGGGTCGGCTTCTGGGTTACGGGGGCGGCTCGGGCAAGGGGGTTTCATGGGCCGCATCCGCGCCTGGTTCCGTGGCCGCCGTTACTCGCGTGTGGACGCGGATCGGCGGGAGGGCCGCCGCGCCCGGTGCGTGCACCGTGACGGTGATCTCGATGCGCACGAGCTCGCCGTCACGGTGCACGCCGATCACGGCTCCGGCGGGGAGCGCGCGGGCGGCCTGGGTGCGGACGGCGGGCAGCGGCTCGCCCCTGGCCGCGGCGCGGGCACCGATGCGCGCCACGTCGGCGCAGGTGAGCCGGGTCGAGGCGCACGCGATGCCCCACAGGGCGGCCGCGGTGACGAAGACCAGGACCGGTAGCGCGAGCGCGACCTCCGCGGTGACCATGCCGTGGTCATCTCTCACCCCGCCTGGAGCGCCCTGTGGACGATCTGCGTGAGCATCCCTCTGACCTGCGGACTCGTGACGATCTTGAAGAGCAGTCCGGCGAACGCGACGGCGGTGAGCACTCCGACCGCGTACTCGGCGGTCGACATGCCCAGGTCTCCGGTGCGGCAGCGCCAGCGGTGCGTCCATGCGGTCCTCATCGGTCCCTCCCTTCGGGCGCCGGGGTGGCGCCTGGTTCCAGGATCGGCGGGGCGGGAGGGCCGCAACAGGTGAATGCGGTTCTGTGGATAACCCCGTCACCAGGAGAAGTCCAGGGTGGCGGCGATCCCGACGACGGCCGGGACGATGCCGAGGAACACGAAGGCGGGCAGGAAGCAGAGGCCCAGGGGCAGGAGTGCCAGGATGCCCGCGGAGCGGGCCCGTGCGGCGGCCGCGGCGCCGGCGGTGCGGCGCTGGTCGCGGGCGAGGCGGGCGAGCGTCGGGGCCATGGCCGCCCCGCTGCGGGCGGTGCGGACCGCCGTACGGGCGAGCGGCGCCAGCGTCGGGTCGGCGGCGAGCGCCGCCCAGGCGTCGGCGGGGTCGGCGCCGAGCCGGATGCGGGTGCCGACGCCCCGCAGCTCGTCCTCCAGCGGGCCGCCGACGGCTCCGGCGACCGCGTCCAGCGCCTCGTTCCAGGGGGTGCCGCCGCGCAGGCAGGCGCCGAGCAGGTCCACGGCGATCGGCAGGTCGGCGATCAGGCGGGCGCGCCTGTCACGCGCGTCCGAGCCTTCCAGGTGACGGAACGAACGGTCGACGGCCACCGCGGCGATCGCACCGGTCACGAGCCCCGTCGGGCCGCCGAGGACGATGACGGCCAAGGCGGCGGTCATACCGGTGGCGCCGTGCCGCAGCAGTCGGTCCTTTGCGCGGGAGTGATGGTGAGCGTCCCGGTGGTCGGCCTCTTCCCCGGTGCTGAGGGGTGAGGGGTCTTCGGGACGTGCTGTGGAGTGGGACCGGAGGGTGTCGGGGCGTGGGCGGCGGGCCGGTGGAGGTTCGGGCGGCTTGAGGATCAGGCAAGCGGTGAGGGCCGCGCAGGCGGCGGCCAAGAGCAGCGAGGTCATGGTGTCTCCGGGGTCAGCCGCGGAGCGTCTCGGCGTTCCGGGCGAGGCGCCGGGTCCAGAGGAGTCCGGCGAGGTCCAGGGCCGTTCCGGCCACGAGGCAGCCCCAGCCGGGCGGCGTGCCGAGAAGGAAGGCCAAGGGGTGCGCGCCCAGGGCCGCGCCGAGCCCGAGACCCATCAGGGGAAGGAGCGCGACCATGCGGGCGGTGGCGCGCGGGCCCGCCAGTTGCGTGGCGACCTCCTGGCGCTGGGCCTCCTCGGCGCGCAGTGCCGTGGCCAGTCCTTCCAGGACGGTCGCCAGCGCGCCGCCTCGCTCCGCGCACACCTGCCAGCACGCCGCCAGGAGGCGCAGGCCCTCCGCTCCTGGTTCATCGGCGAGGCGGAGCAGGTGCCCGATGGTCGGTTCTTCTTGCGAGAAGGCTTTGGCGGCGGGCTCGGGGAAGGCTGTGGGCGGGTAGTGCTCGATACCGGTGGAAACGGGTTGGCCGGCGCGAGGTTCGGAGGCATCGATACTGGCCGCTTTTGCCGGGCGGGATCCGGGATCGCTGTGGGCCGGCCATGGGATGGCGGCATTCGCCGTCAAGGCCGACCAGACATGCCCTCCCGCATTGCCCCCGTACGTGTCTTTCTGGCCGGATTTTCGGGGCGGTGAACCCGAGAGGAAATCACTCGATTCAGGGAGCGGGCTCGCGGAGGACGAGGACCCCGTGAAAGCGGAAACGGCGGGGTGCAGTGTGCTTTCTTCAGTGCGACTGGAACCTGTGGGGCGTGGCCCGGCGCTATTGCCTTCCGCAGGAAGGCTCGTGCTGCCGAGTTCTGTGGTGTTCGGCGGGCTTCGGTCCTGCTCGAGGAAAGCAGAGGATTTCCCGTTGCGCGGTGAGGGCGTGGTGGGACCGCGCTGGGCGGCGGACGGCCCGGCCGGTGGAAGTGGCGGGCCGAGCAGGGCGGCGGCCATGGAAGGGTGAAGGACCTCGGCGCCGGCGGCGAACGCCTCGTCGGGGGTGCGCCCGGCGGTGAGCTCGGCGGCCATGGCGTCGCACAGTTCGATGACGGCGGCCCGCCGGAGGTCCGGGCGGCGCCGGTGCTCGCGGAGCGCTCGCGCCCGCACGAGGACCGGAGTGACGAGATCGCCCGGACCCAGGGGCGGCGTCCCCAGGAGGCGATCGAGGCGCTGGACGGCCGGGGGCGGTGTGAAGGCCAGCCAGGCGGCCACGGCCGCGCAGGCGGCGGCCAGCTCGGCGACCGGTCCGGAGAGCGGCCCGGCGGTCATGGGGTGCCGCCGAGCCGGTGGGCGAGAACGGCCGCGCCCGGACCCGGGAGCAGGTCGCCTTCGGGAGTGAGGGTGAGCGCGGGGACCACCTCGACCAGGCCGTCCGCTGCGCGGCGGAACACGCCGAGTTCGGCGATGCGGCGGCCCGCCGACGGTTCCCGGGTCAGATGGACGACGACGTGCAGGGCGGCCGCGAGCTGGCTGTGGACGGCCTCGCGGGTGAGGCCCGCCGCGCACGCGAGCGCTTCGAGGCGGGCCGGGACGTCGACCGCGCGGTTGGCGTGCAAGGTGCCGCAACCGCCCTCGTGACCCGTGTTCAGCGCGGCCAGGAGATCGACGACTTCGGAGCCGCGGACCTCGCCGACGACGAGCCGGTCGGGACGCATGCGGAGGGCCTGGCGGACGAGGTCGTGCATCGTCACGCCGCCCGCGCCCTCGACGTTGGGCGGGCGCGTCTCCAGCCGGACCACGTGCGGATGGGACGGTTGCAGCTCGGCCGAGTCCTCGACGAGGACCAGCCGCTCGCTCGGGCCCGCGCGGCCGAGCAGGGACGCGAGGAGCGTCGTCTTGCCGGTGCCCGTGCCGCCCGTGACGAGGAAGGCCAGGCGGCGCTCGACCAGCGCGCAGAGGAGCGGGACGGCGGCGGGCGGCGCCAGCTCGTCGAGGGTGAAGGCCGTCCGCCGGGGCAGCCGCAGCGACAGGCAGGTGCCGTTGGGCGAGACCGGCGGCAGGACGGCGTGCAGGCGGATGCCGCCGGGCAGCCGGGCGTCGGCGCAGGGAGAGGCGTCGTCCAGGCGGCGCCCCGCGGCGGCGGTGAGCCGTTGCGCCAGGCGGCGCAGGGACGCCTCGTCGGGGAAGCGGACGGACGTGCGGATCAGCCCGTCGCCCGCGTCGATCCAGACCTCGTCCGGCCCGTTGACCAGGACGTCGGTCAGATGAGGGACGGCGAGGAGCGGTTCCAGCGGGCCGGTGCCGACGAACTCGGCGCGCATCTCCGCGGCCAGGCTGAGGATCTCGCTGTCGCCGAGCAGCCCCTGTTCGGCGCGCAGGGCCGCCGCCACCCGGCCCGCCGTCGCCTCGGCTCCGCCGCCGGCGACCAGCCGACCGCGCACCGCCTCGGACAGATCCGTCATGCCGCACCTCCACGTCATGTCACGCCGCCGGAACGCGGCCTTTCGCCTGGGCCGGCTGCTCACCAGCCGGCCGGGGCGTCCGCTCGGTCTTGTCGGTTTCGGGTCAGGCGGCCTGGCGGTGGTCGGAAGCGGCCGGCAGGGAGGAGAGGAGGTGCTCGCACAGGGTGGTCAGGGGGCCGCGGCGCAGCGCCCGGGGGAACTCCCCGGCGTCCACGGCGGCCGCCAGGCGGCGGTCGCGTTCGTAGACGGCGGTGAGCGGGAGGGCGAGGGCGCGGGCGATGTTCTCCGGGGCGAGGGCGCCCGGCAGCACCACGATGAGGCGGTCGGTGCCGCCCATCAGTCCGGCCGCGAGGACGGCGCGGATCTCGGCGGGGACGAGCAGGTAGCCGGTGTCGGCGCGGCGCAGGCAGGTCAGGCCGAGGTCGGTGGGATGGCGCGGCAGGTCGGCGATGGTGAGGTCGTAGCCGCGGACCGCCGCGTCCAGGACCGCCGTGGCGGCCTCGGGGGCGACCGGTACGGGCGTGGCGGCCCGCCACGACAGCACCGACAGGTCGCCCAGGGCGGGCAGCGCCTCGCGGAGGGTGGAGGCGGGGAGCCGGCCGCGCCTGGCGGCGAGGTCGGGCCAGCGGACGCCCGGCCGGTCCTCCAGGGTGAGGACGGAGTCCAGGCCGCCGCCGTGGGCGTCGCCGTCGACGAGCAGGGTGCGCAGGCCCGCGCGGGCGGCGACGAGGCCCAGTGCGGTGGCGAGGACGCTCGCGCCCGCACCGCCCCGGGCGCCGCGCACGCAGACGAGCGGCCCTCGCGCGGCGGGCGGTTCCGCGGCCGCGGCGAGGCGTTCGACGAGCCAGTCCTCATGGCCTGGCAGGACCGCGAGGTCCTGGGCGCCGGCGCGGGCGGCGCGGGCGTGGTCGTCCGGATCGCGCGAGACGAGGACCACCCCCGGGCGGGGCGGCAGTACGGCCGCGGACGACGCGGCGTCCGCGCCGACCAGGACCAGGGGCGGGCCGGGCCAGCGGGCCCGTGCCTCGGGTGCGCCGCCCGCCAGCTCGACGGGGGTGCTCGCCGCGGCGGCGAGGCGGAGGAGGTCGTCGGCCAAACCGGCGTCGGACGTCATGATGAGGGCCGCGATGGTCATCCCGAACATTCCCTTCTTCACCTGGGTCTTTTCTCAGGATGCGCGGCGGCCGGGGCCGTCGGGAAGGGGAAGGGCGACCTGTGGATAACCCGGCGGGCGGCGGCCGGTGCGGCCGCCTCCCGCCTCCGGGCATAGGGCGACCCCCGCCGGGGGGGATAGCGGGGGTCGCCTAACGGTCCGGCTCCGGGGGGGTAGAGCCGGCCCGTTTATCCAAGAAAGCTTCAGTCGAGCATCCGTGCGGGCGGTCCAGTCCGATCTATAGGGACCGCAAAGGCACTGCCATCAGTCTAGGGCGACACAAGGTCCGTTGAGAGTTGCATCGTTCGGCTCGGTCGGCCCGGGACGTACGTTTTTTTCATCTGGTGGCGATGATGGCACTCCTCGCTCCCTCGCGCGAGAGAAAACCGGCGACCGGAACGGCGGCCGCGACGGAGAAGTGAAGATCGAGGGCCGGCGCGCGGGAAAAGAAGCGATCACAGGGAGTGAGCTGCGGCGGGGCGCGGTAAAGGGCGCGCCACGGCGTCAAGGGCACCGCAAGGTTCGCTTCGCGCATCGGTCACGGATGGCCCCGGGGTAACCGTTCCCTGCCGATCGCAGGGCTTGCCATCTGCGATGACGAGGCGTAGACAGGTGCTACGGACCCAGTGTCCGCGCACGGCACCCGGGCACCCACGCGCGACCAGCCGCGGGAGGCGCGTCGAGACGGGCTTGACCCGGTCCGACGGATCATAGGTGCACGCTTGGTAACCCGGTGTGACGTGACAGGCGGCGTCCCTGGCGGGGCGCCGCCGCTATGTGTCCGAGCACACCTTCCGCGTGTCCGAGCGCATCTTTCGCGGCGCCGCCGCCTCCTGAAGGGTCAGTCGCGGACGTCCAGGCCCAGGGCGGTGGCCAGCACGATGGACTGGAGCGGGTCGATCACGGCTCCGCGCAGCTCCATGGTGCGCGGGTCGAAGGCGGTGAGGTCGCTGCCGCGCAGGTCGGTGCCGGCGAAGCGGGCGCCGTGCAGCAGCGCGCCGGACAGGTCGACGCGGGCGAAGCGGGCGCCGCCGCAGTCGGCGCCGGTGAGGTCGGCCTCGCGCATCCGGACGTTCTCGAACGCGGCCCGGCGCAGGTCGGCGCCGCGCAGGTCGGCGAAGGACCAGTCGCCGCCGGAGACCTTCAGCAGGTCGTGGGCGCAGGCGTCGAACGTGGCGCCGACGACCTTGCAGCCGGTGAAGGTCGCGTCGAAGAAGTTGCAGCGCACGAACGTGCAGTTCACGAACGCCGCGTCGATGTGGACGGAGGCGTTGAAGCGCACGCCGCGGAAGGCGCAGCCGGTGAAGGCCGCGCCCGTCCCGGTCGCCTCGGTCATGTCGACGTCCACGAACTCCACGGCCTCGTGGACCTCGCCCGACAGGTCGCGCGAGTCCCAGTCGGCGGCGCGGATCGTCGTCTCGATCGGGGTGCTCATGGGGCCGACGCTACGGCAGGGGTCCGACGGGCGGGGCGGTCAGCCGCGCATCAGGGCTTCGCAGATCGCCTGCGAGTCGCGGGCCGCGGCGGCGGTGGCGGCGGCGCAGTGCCGCACCCAGGCCGCGACGCCCTCGGGAGTGCCGGCGGCGTAGCCGCGGATCGCCTCGGCGTACTGCTCCGACAGTTCCAGGTGTCCGGTCTCGGGCGCGGTCAGCGACTTCGGGTCGAGGCCGCGCGCGATGAGGGTGAGGCGCTGCGCGGCGCGGGCGACGATGCCGTCGCCCCAGCCGAAGGGGCGCAGCGTCAGCAGCTCGCCGTGGACGACGGCGGCGGTGACGATCGCGGGCGCCTTCGTCGGCGCGACGAGCAGCTCCGACAGCATGTCCAGGCGTCCGGCGACCTCTTCGGGGGACGGCGGCGCCGGCAGTCCGAGGACGTCCTCGACGCCGGTGCCCGCTTCGCGCGGGCGGCCGAGCGGCCCGGCGTCCACCGCGTCGGCGGCGGCGAGGACGTGCAGGCGGGCCAGCACCTGCCGGGGGGCCTGCCGCCAGGTTTCGCTGAGGGAGCCGAGCTCGGCCGACACCCGCAGCGCGCCCTGCACGGCCGGGTCGGTGGGGTGCTCGGTGGTGCGCAGCTCGTCCAGGGTGACCGAGGCGCCTTCCAGGACGGCCGACGCGCGTGCGCCGCGCAGCGCCGACTCGGTGGAGACGTCGGCGCTGCGGCGGCGCAGGATGCGGTGGCCGAGCAGGCGGTCCACCGCCTTGCGCGCGTCGGCGACGGCGTCGGCCACTCCGGGCAGGTCCGCTACAGAAGCAAGGGCATCGGTCACGGCCGAACTTTATGCGGTCGCTTCTACCGCTCGCGTCCCGGGGCGACAACCCCCGAAACGGAGATGGCCCCGTAACCCGGGCGGGGCGGATTCCGCGGGGTCCGACCTGGGAAGGCCCGCTGTGTCGGGCATCACATAGCATCCGTTCGGAAGTGTGGAGCGCCCGGCATCCCCCGCCCGGCCGCGCGAGGGCCCGCTTGTCCGCGGGCGGATCCCTTGGTGGAGTGGGCTCCGGGCTTCATGTTGTGTTGAGCGAGGAGTACGCATGAGCGAGAAGAGCCAAGAGACACTGTCGAACCTCCTCAAGGAGGCGCGGCGTTTCCCCCCGCCGGCCGAACTCGCAGAGTCCGCGAACGTCACCGCGGCGGCGTACGAGCAGGCGTCCGCGGACCGGCTGGGCTTCTGGGCGGAGCAGGCGGAGCGGCTGGAGTGGTCCAAGCCCTGGGACGAGGTGCTGGACTGGAGCGACCCGCCGTTCGCGAAGTGGTTCGTGGGCGGCGAGCTGAACGTGGCCTACAACTGCGTGGACCGGCACGTCGAGGCGGGCCTCGGCGCGCGCGTGGCCTACCACTGGGAGGGCGAGCCGGGCGACACCCGCACCATCACCTACGCCGAGCTGCAGCGCGAGGTGGCCAAGGCCGCGAACGCGCTGGTGGAGCTGGGTGTGGAGAAGGGCGACCGGGTCGCCATCTACCTGCCGATGATCCCCGAGCTGCCGATCTCGATGCTGGCGTGCGCGCGGATCGGCGCGACCCACTCGGTGGTGTTCGGCGGGTTCTCCGCGGAGGCGCTGCGCACCCGCATCGACGACGCGCAGGCCAAGCTCGTCATCACCGCCGACGGCGGCTACCGGCGCGGCAAGCCGTCCGCGCTGAAGCCGACGGTGGACGCCGCCGTCGAGCGGACGCCGAGCGTCGAGCACGTCCTGGTGGTGCGGCGGACCGGCGAGGACGTCGCCCGGCACGACCGCGACGTGTGGTGGGAGGACGTCGTCGAGCGGCAGAGCGAGGAGCACGCCGCGCAGCCGCACGACGCCGAGCACCCCCTCTACATCCTGTACACGTCGGGGACGACGGGGAAGCCGAAGGGCATCCTGCACACCACCGGCGGCTACCTGACGCAGACCGCCTACACCCACCACGCGGTGTTCGACCTGAAGCCCGAGACCGACGTGTACTGGTGCTCGGCCGATATCGGCTGGGTGACCGGGCACTCCTACATCGTGTACGGGCCGCTCGCCAACGGCGCGACCAGCGTCCTGTACGAGGGCACCCCCGACACCCCGCACCAGGGCCGCTGGTGGGAGATCATCGAGCGGTACGGGGTGACGCTCTTCTACACCGCGCCGACCGCGATCCGCACGTTCATGAAGTGGGGCGACGACATCCCGGCGCGCAGCGACCTGTCGTCGCTGCGGCTGCTCGGCAGCGTCGGCGAGCCGATCAACCCCGAGGCCTACGTCTGGTACCGCGAGCACATCGGCGCGGGCCGCACCCCCGTCGTGGACACCTGGTGGCAGACCGAGACCGGCGCCATCATGATCAGCCCGCTGCCGGGCGTCACCGCCGGCAAGCCGGGCGCGGCCATGAAGCCGCTGCCGGGCATCGTCGCCGACGTCGTCGACGACCAGGGCGCGCCCGTGCCGAACGGCGGCGGCGGCTTCCTGGTGCTGAAGGAGCCGTGGCCGTCGATGCTGCGCACCGTATGGGGCGACGACGAGCGGTTCGTGAAGACGTACTGGTCGCGCTTCCCCGGCGTGTACTTCGCGGGCGACGGCGCGAAGAGGGACGAGGACGGCGACATCTGGCTGCTCGGCCGCGTCGACGACGTGATGCTGGTGTCGGGCCACAACATCTCCACCACCGAGGTCGAGTCGGCGCTCGTGTCGCACCCCAAGGTCGCCGAGTCGGCCGTCGTCGGCGCCACCGACCCGGTGACGGGGCAGGCGATCGTGGCGTTCGTCATCCCGCGCGGCAGCGCCGGCGAGGAGGTCGAGGGCGACGACTTCGCGGCGGAGCTGCGGAACCACGTCGCGCACTCGCTCGGGCCGATCGCCAAGCCCCGCCAGATCATGATCGTGCCGGAGCTGCCGAAGACCCGCTCCGGCAAGATCATGCGGCGGCTGCTGCGGGACGTCGCCGAGAACCGCGGCATCGGCGACGTCACCACGCTCGCCGACAGCACCGTCATGGACCTGATCTCGCAGAAGCAGGCGAGCGCCAAGCCCGAGGACTGATCCGCACGCACCGCCCGCGCGGGGGTCCGGCCGCCCGGCCGGACCCCCGCGCGCGTCCGCCGGCACCCTCGTAAGGGATCATCGGAGCGGCGGCCGATAGGTTCGGCGGGCGCCGCCGTAGGCGGCAGATCGACCGTTTCACTGCTGATCGGCGGTTTGGCCTATACCGACCCCGAACAATTCGAGAGAGTGACCGCAGCGGTCATGGGGGCCGGGCGCACGGAAGGAGAGGGTGAGATGTCGGAGGCACTGCCGGACGACCCCGCCGGGGAGAAGTCGCTCGGCGAGCTGGTGGCGCTGGCGTCCAGCAGCGTGTCCAGCCTGGTCAGGGCGGAGATCGACCTGGCGAAGCTGGAGCTGAAGGACGACGCCAAGAAGGCCGCGCTCGGCGGCGTGATGTTCGCGGTGGCCGGGCTGATCGGCGGCCTGATCGTCATCCTGCTGTCCATCGCGTTCGCCTACGGGCTGACCGCGCTCGGGATCTGGAACTGGGCGGCGTTCCTCATCGTCGCGGCCGTCTACGCGCTGCTCGCCGCCGCGCTGATCGCGATCGGCTACTGGCGGATCCGCAAGATCGAGGGCGCCAAGCGCACCCGCCGGACGCTCAAGGACGACTTCGCCGCGCTGCGGCCCCGCCGCGACCAGGACGACACCCCCGTCCTCACGGAGTGACGGGATGGCCGGGTACGACGCGGCCGCCGTCGAGATCGGCGGCCCGTGGAAGCACCGCACGGTCAGCGCCGGCGGCACCCGGTTCCATATAGCCGAGGCCGGGGACGGGCCGCTCGTGCTGCTGCTGCACGGCTTCCCGCAGTTCTGGTGGTCCTGGCACCACCAGCTCGTCTCGCTGGCCGAGGCGGGGTTCCGCGCGGCGGCGGTCGACCTGCGCGGTTTCGGCGGCAGCGACAAACCGCAGCGCGGCTACGACCTGGTGACGGGCGCCTCGGACGCGGCGGGCCTCGTGCGCGCGCTCGGGGAGGCCAACGCCGTCGTCGTCGGTCATGACTGGGGCGGCCTCGTCGCCTGGACGATGGCCGTGTACCACCCGAAGGTCGTCCAGCGGATCGGCGTCGTGTCGGCGCCGCACCCGCTGCGGCTGCGGCAGGCCGTCCGCGCCTCCCCGTTCCGGCAGGGCTGGGCGTCCCGGCACACCGCCGGGTTCCAGGTGCCGATGTGGCCCGAGCGGCGGTTCGTCCGCGACGACGCCGCGTTCGTCGGGCGGCTGCTGCACGAGTGGGGCGCGCCCGGATGGCCGGACGGCGAGACCGAGCGGACGGTCCGCCGGGCCGCGCGGCTGCCCGGCGTCGCGCACTCGGCGATGGAGTACCACCGCTGGCTGGTCCGGTCCGGGCCGCGCCCCGACGGCATCCGCTACGCGCACCGGATGCGCGAGCCGATCCAGGTCCCGACGCTCCAGCTGCACGGCGCGCTGGACCCCTGCACGCTGCCCGCCAGCGCCCAGGGGTCGGGCCGGTACGTGGCCGCGCCCTACCGCTGGAAGCTGATCGAGGGCGCCGGGCACTTCCCGCACCAGGAGCAGCCGAAGGACTTCGACGAGCGGCTCCTCGGCTGGCTGGCCGACCCCGAGCCCGAGCTCTGACGTGCCCGGCGACGGCGGCGGACGCGATCGGGACGCGGCGGGGCGCGCGCGCAACGCCCGTCCCCGCGACGCCTACGGACGCCCGCTGCCGCACGGCGCCGAGGGCGTCCCGACGATGCCCGACGACCTCGACCTGACTCCCGAGCAGGGCTTGGCGGAGGCGCAGCGGCTGCTGGACGAGGACCGTCCCTTCCACGCCCACGAGGTGCTGGAGGCCGTGTGGAAGGCCGCTCCCGACTCGGAGCGGGAGCTGTGGCGGTCCCTGGCGCAGGTCGCCGTGGGCCTCACCCATCTGCGGCGCGGCAACGAGCGGGGCGCACGCGCGCTGCTGGACCGCGCCGCCGGCAACCTCGCCGCATACGAGGCCGACCCGCCTTACGGCATCGACGTGGTGGGCGTGGTGCGGGCTGCGCGCGCGCTGCGCGACCGTCCGGACGCGTCCGGAACGATCCGCCTCGTATAGGGCCGCGGGCTAGTCGGAGCAGGCGCCCGTGTCGACGGGGGCGGTGGAGTCCGCGCCCGCGCGCGCGTCGGACGCCACCTCGCCGGCGGTCAGCGCGTAACCGGTGGAGTCGGCGTCCAGCGCGGCGGCGAAGATGACGCCGTACACGCTGCCCTCGGTGGACAGCAGCGGGCCGCCGGAGTTGCCGGGCTCGACCTTGCCGCGCAGGGCGTAGATCTCGCGGTTGACCTCGCCGCTGTGGTAGATGTCCTGGCCGCGCGCCGTCTGCATCGCGCGGATGCGGGCGGCGAGCGCGGTGAACGGCTTGTCCTTCGGGAACCCGGCGATGATGGCGTCGTCGCGGACCCGCGCCGTCCCGGCGAACTTCAGCGGCGCGGCCTTCAGGCTCGGCACGTACAGCACCGCGACGTCCCGCTTCGGGTCGTACAGGACGACATGCCCCTTGATCTTGCTGCCGTTCATCAGCTGGACGCTGGAGGCGTCGTCGGCGCCCGCCACGACGTGCGCGTTCGTCATGACGTGCTGGGGCGCGAAGACGAACCCGGTGCCCTCGATGCGGCGCTCGCACCCGGACGCCACGCTGGTGATCTTGACGATGCTCTTCTCCGCGGCGCGCAGCCGGGGCGTCTTCAGGATGGCGTCGTCGGGCGGCGGCACCTCGGTGAACGACTCGCCGCCGAGGCCGTTGAACACCTGCGGGAACTCGCTGTTGCGGACGAACACCCGGAACGAGGAGAACCAGCCCTGCGCCTCCGACGGCATCACGTCGTTGATGCCCTTGATGATCGACGAGGACCGCACCTGGGTGTGCACCACCCGGATGTCGGAGTCGGCGACCAGCGACCCGAAGAACCAGGCGACCGTCAGCAGCGACACCGAGCTCACCACGGCGCCGCCCGCCGCGTCCACCGACCGCGCGTTCAGGCCGGTCACCCGGTTGCGCAGCACCGCGCCGACCGAGGAGGCGATGAGCTGGCCGAGCGTCGCCGCCAGAAACGCGATCACGATGGCGAGCAGCGCCTGCTGGGCGGTGCCGCTCACCGTCGCCTCGGCGATCGGCGGGGCGATGAGGACGCCGATGACGCCGCCGCCGACGAAGCCCGCGAAGCTCAGCAGGCTGACGATGAAGCCCTGCCGGTAGCCCGACACCGCGAACAGCACGACGAGAACGAGCAGGATGAGGTCGAGAAGGTGGTCGCCCAGCACCGCTTCACCGTATAGGGCGCGACGCCCGGTTCACGTCCCCTCGCTGTACCGGATTGGGCCGATCCGGGTAGCCGCGGAGGACTACCCGCGGGACGGCGCGGGGCCTTGCGGGGCCGGGCGCGGCCGGTCAGCCGCGGGCCGCGAGGTCCAGGACGTCGGGCGGCAGGTCCTCGATCCGCTCGGTGTCCCAGGGCCGCGACCAGCCGCCGAGGTCGAGGACCTCGGTGAGCAGCATCGCGGTGAAGCCCCACACCAGCATCCCGCCGGCGCGGAACGCCGGGCCGAGCCTCAGCCCGGACGGGTGCCGCACGACGAGCCGGTGGGCGGGATCGGCCAGCTCGGCGATCGGCACCCGGGCGACGGTGGCGACCTCGCCGGGATGGCCGGGCGCGATCTCCGACGGCTCGCGCCACCAGGCGGCGACGGGGGTCACCCGGTGCTCGCTGCGGCTCAGGTACAGCTCGGGCAGCTCGCAGAGGACCTGCACGCCGTCCGCGAGGACGCCGGTCTCCTCCCACGCCTCGCGCAGCGCCGCGCCGACCGGGCCGTCGTCGCCGGGGTCGATGCGGCCGCCGGGGAAGGCGGGCTGGCCGGCGTGCTTGGTCAGCGTCGCGGCCCGCTCGGTGAGCAGGACGTCGGGGCCGCCGGGGCCCTCGCCGAACAGGATCAGCACGGCGGCGGGACGGCCCGCGCCGGCCGGCGGCGCGAGGAGCGGGGGCGCCTCCAGGCGGGGCGCCTCGGCGCGGAACCGGTCGAGCCACGCGGGCGGCGCGCTGGGGGTCGGAGTCACGTCTCTGCCAACTCCCCCGGCGTCCCGTTCCTTCCCGCCACCGCCTTTCCCGCCGCGGCCCCTCATGCGAACGAGCGGTCCCGGACCAGCTTCGCCGCCGCCTTCGCCTCGATCGGGCCGGTGCCGTAGGACGGGCAGAGGTCGGCGACCGGGCAGGCGCCGCAGGCGGGCCGCTGCGCGTGGCAGATGCGGCGCCCGTGCCAGATCAGGCGGTGCGACAGCATCGTCCAGTCGCGCGGCGGGAACATCGCGGCGACGACCTGCTCGACCTTCACCGGGTCGGTCTCCTCGGTCCACCCGAAGCGGCGGGCGAGCCGCCCGAAGTGGGTGTCGACGGTGATGCCCGGCACGCCGAAGGCGTTGCCGAGGACGACGTTGGCGGTCTTGCGGCCGACGCCGGGCAGCGTCACCAGGTCCTCCAGCCGGCCGGGGACCTCGCCGCCGAAGCGGTCGCGGAGCGCCGCCGACAGGCCCATCACCGATTTCGTCTTGGCGCGGAAGAACCCGACGGGCCGCAGGATCGCCTCGACGTCCTCGGGATCGGCGGCGGCGAGGTCGTCGGGCGTCGGGTACTCGGCGAACAGCTCGGGGGTCGTCTGGTTGACGCGCTTGTCGGTGGTCTGCGCGGACAGCACGGTCGCGACGAGGAGCTGGAAGGGGCCGTCGAAGTTCAGCTCGGCGTGCGCGTCCGGATAGGTCCCGGCCAGGATCCGATCGATCTTGCGGGCCCTGCGGACCCGCCCGAGCGGTGTCTCGTTCCTGAACTTGCGCGCCCGCGCCGCCGCACTCGGTTCCCTCGCCATGTCGCCAGGTTAGAGCCGAACGGGTGCCGCCGTCCGCGCGGACGGCGGCACCCGTCGTCTCAGACCGGTTCGGGAGCCGGGTCGGGCTCGGACGGCGGGACGGGGCCGGGCGGATCGGGGCGCGGCGTCGTCGGGCCGGGTATCGGGTCGAGCGGCGGCCCCGGCTGCGGCGCCCCGGGCTGCGGCGGCGCGGGAACCGTGGCGGTGGCGCTCCTGGTCTCGTGCGTCATCTTCTCGTTCTCCCCTCGACGAATGATCGTTCCGGGCGAGTGAGCAGCGTGCCCTCTGGGACGGACGGTAAACGGCCCCGGCAGGATCGCCCACCGGCGCGACCGCCCGGTCATCACTCGTCGACTTGCGGCGTGTTGGGCTATGGGAGCGCTCCCATAGCCCAACACGCCGCAAGTCGACGTGGGGCGACCAGGTGGTCATCGGCTGGGGGCGGGCGGGCGGAGGGGCCGGGGGACGTTTTGTGGGGTTTCTTCAGGGCTGGACCATGCGGCGGGCGATGTCGCGGACGGTGTCCGGTGCGATCCGCGCCACCGACGGCAGGCAGGTGGTGAACGGCGCTTCGGCCAGGGCCTGCACGAGGAGGCGGCGCGCCTCGTCCGGCTCGGACGCGTCCGCGAGCAGCGCGAGGGCGCGGGCGTGGAGTTCGGGGTCGGTGATCCGTGCGGCGGTGGACGCGGCGGCCTCGGGTCCGTCGACCAGGGTCCGGACGTGGACGGCGCGGATGAGGAATTCGGCGCGTTCCTCATGGGAGAGCATCGCTTCGATGGCTTCCTCTGCGCGGGCGAGCGCACGGCGGGCCGCCTCACGGTCGTGAGCGCGCATGTAGTGCAGGGCCAGGGCCAGTTCAGCGAGAGCCTTCGTCGGGACGGGGATGGGGAGTGACGAGGCGACCTCCTCCGCTTCGGCCATGGATCCTGCGGCGGCGAGCGCACCCACCAACGTGCCGGCCGTTCTCTCCAGGACGCGAGGCGACAGCCGTCGCCGGGCGCCGGCGAAGTCGAGGAAGGACGCCGCGAGTGCGACGTCGCCCATGCCGGCGGCCGTCCGGGCGAAGGATGCGAGGAGCCGGGTCGCCTGGACGGCGTCGTCCACTTCCCTTACCGCGACCTCGGCCCGGAAGGCGTAGTGACGGGCGTCCTCCGACATGCCGGTGCCGGCGGCCGCCTCCATGAACGCCGCAGCGCGGCATGAAGGATCCGGTATCCGCTCGGCCGCCTTCCTCGCCGACCCGTGCTCGCCGACGGTCGCAAGGGCGCGCACCACACCGGCCATCGCCCTCTCGTACCGGTGGGGGAAGCCGAGCGCCGACAGCATCGATTGCGCCTCGCCGAAGCGCCCGGCATCGGCCACGAGACCCGGAAGAACCGTGATCGCATCGTCCTGGGAAGTCCCGTCGTCGGCCGATGCCATCGAGATCCCGGCCGCCCGATCGAACTCCGCCAGCTCGGCCAGCAGCGAGGCGCGCTCGTTCCGCACGGACTCCGCCAGCTGGAACGGCGCCGAGGCGCGGTCGCCCGATGACGGCAGCGGTTCACGCCCGTCCGTCTCCGGCTCGGAGGGAAGGCCCGTCTCGCCGGTCGCAGCACCTTTCGGGCAGAAGGTGATCGCCGCGTCGGCGAGGGCTCCCGTGAACGCGGTGTCCCCGGTGGCGGCGACGGCTCCCGCCAGCCGGGCCAGGAGCCGCGCCTTCCACCTCGGATCGACGCTCGACCGCGCGTGCTTCTCGATGAGCGACGCGAGCCGGGCGCCCATATCCGGGTGACCGCCGCGCGCCATGTCCCGAGCGGCTCTGACGAGGTTGACGGGAGCGCGCGAAGAGACGAGCAGCGCGAGCGCTTCGTCCTGCCCGCCCCGTGCCGCCGCCGCCTTCGCCAAACCGACGTACGCGAAGTGGCGCGGCTCGGAATAGACCAGGGCGGCAGCGCGGTCCGCCGCTTCCGGCGGGTCGTTTCCGGCGCCCGCCACGATCAGCGCGGCGAGCGCCCGCTCCAGCGGCTCCGGCTCGACGATCTCTTCCGCCAGCCACTCGGCCGCCGTGAGATCGCCGCGCTCGGCCAGCATCTGCACGAGGAGGGAGAACGCCTCGTCGCGGATCGGCGGATCGTCCAGGTTCCGTGCCAGCGCTTCGGCCGTTCCCGGTTCGCCGCGGAGCATCGCGATCCTGGTTCGCCAGAGCGCGCCGGTGAGGGGAGTCGGCCGCAGGAAGGCCGCCGCCTCGGCATGGTCCTGGAACACGAGCGGATGCCGGGCCGCGCTCAGCAACGCTTGGCCGATCTCTTTCCGGACCTCCGCGCCGCCTTCGGAGAAACCCTCGAGAAGTCTTGCGGCTTCGTCCGTCCCGGCGAGATCACCCGACGATGCGGCGTCCCTCAGCAGGGCGATGGCGATCCGATGGTGCTCGCGGGCCAGCGCCGCGAGCCCGTCCCGGTCCACCCGCGCCCTGGCGGCGACGAGGGCGTCCCATGCCGCTTGCGCGACCGGTCGCGTCGAGGCGACGGCCGCCGAGAGCGCCCGCTCGATGCGGTCCTGATCACCCGTCGCGGCGATCGCACGCGCCGCCGAGGACCAGGACGGGCCGTCCGTGTTCCCCTCGGCGAGTTCCCGCTCGACCTCATCCGCGAGACGCCGTGCGAGCGGGCGATCGCCTGCCGCGGCCGCTATCTCGGCGAGGTCGGCCAGCACTATCGACGATGCGTAGGGAGACGCCCTGACAGTCGAGGCGGCGCGTCCGACGAGGCGGCGGGCCACGGCCGCATCCTTGCGCGCCGTGATCCGCGCGATCTCCAGGAGGGCGTACAGCCTGCGGAACGGATGGGACAGGGCCGAGGCCATCGCCCAGGCGCGCTCCGCCTCGCCGATCTCGGCCCAGACGAGCGGCAGCCCCGCCGGGATGCCCCGGTTGCGGGCGATCAGCTCGTCGCGGACGACCGCGATGCGGAGCATCAGGTCCACGTCCGGTTCCGGTAGCGCGAGGACGGCCTCCTGGCAGGCGGCCAGCTCCGCCAGGGCGGCCGCGTCCCCGCCGCTCGCCTCCAGCATGCGGGCGGTGCGGGCCGGGTCGGTCGCGAAGGCGACCATGCGGGGCAGGTCGCCGAGCTGGCGCAGCAGGCGGAAGTAGCCGCGCAGCAGGTACTCCGACGTCTCCGGCGGCCAGCCCGCGTCCCGCACGCGGTCGGCCCAGGCGTGGACGCGGGCGCGGAAGGCGTCCTGCTCGGCGGTGCTCAGCTCGTCCAGGGCGGCGGCCTGCAGTTCCTCGTGGCCGAGCAGGTAGAAGCGGTCGGCGCGGATCCAGCGGCCGGGGCTGAGGGTGAACGTGCGCCCCGAGGCCGCCGACAGGTGCCGCTCGACGCGCCGCGCCGACGCGCCCGTCAGGTCGGCGAGGTCGGCGGCGCGCAGGCCGCCGCCGGAGGTGGCGACGAGGCCGAGCAGGTCGCGGTCGGTGTCGGGGCCGAACAGCAGGTGCTCCAGCTCGCGTTCGGCGTTGCCGCGGATGGCCCGCGCCTCCGGCGAGGGCGCCAGGCGGCGGACGACGGCCGGGTCGCGGAGCGGGTGCCGGTCCGGCACGTCCGTGGGGACCGGCGGGGACGGGCGCCCGGCGACGACGATCCGCACGTTCGGGGGCGGGACGGCGGGGAGCAGCGCGGCGATGCTGTGCGCGGACGGTCCGACGGTGACGCCGCGGTCCTCGTCCAGGCCGTCCACGACGAGGACGAGGGGCTCGGGGGACGCGGCGGCGGCGTCCTTCAGCAGCCGTCCGAACCACGCCTGGCGGCGCGCCTCGTCCGGTGCGGCCGGTACCGGCTGCCCGGCGGCCTCGGCGAGCTGCTCCAGGACGACGTCGAGGAAGGCGTTGCGGTCGCTCTGCCCGGCGTAGCGGGCGGTGATGAAGAACGACACGACCCGCACCCCGGGAGGCGGGTGCAGGACGAGCGTCGCCATCAGCGCCGTCTTGCCCGCCCACGCCGGCCCCTGCCACCAGGCGTAGGCGGGGCCGCCCGCGGCGCGGCAGAAGGCGGCCAGTTCGGCGAGCTCGTCCGCGCGGCCGACCAGCTCCCAGGGGAAGATCAGCTCGACCTGCTCGCGGTAGACCGAGCGGGCGGGCCCCGGGACGGCGGCGCCGACGTACAGGTCGCGGCCCGCCGCGTAGGCGTCGCGGCCGGCCTCGGCGCGCTGCTCGAAGGCCGCCATCCCCGCCCCCTCCCGTCGTCCCGTCGAAGAACAGCATGGCCCGGCGGTGACCCGAATGGGGCGGAAAGGCCACCCCGGCGGCCGGACGGATGCCGCCGCTTGGAGCAGGGGCGACGTAGCAGCACATACCCGCCAGTCCGTAGACTGGCCAGGCAGGATCGTGGTGACCGGCGACTCTCGAAGGGCTCTGCGAACCGCGTCGCCCGGCCCGGGGGCGGAGGGGGGACCCTCGGTCTCCGATTCCGGCGCGCCGTGCCCCCGCCTCCCCATGCGCGGTGGGACGTACGTCACACTATGTATGAAGGTGTTGGAGGAGGAAGCGTGACCGACCGCGACGTGGACGTTCTGAGCAGGGCTCCGCTGTTCGAGGCCCTGGACGAGCAGGGGGCCAAGGCGCTGCGCGCCAACGTGACCGAGGTGCGCCTCGCCCGCGGCCAGACCCTCTTCAACGAGGGCGAGACGGGCGACCGCCTGTACGTCGTCCTCGAAGGCAAGATCAAGCTGACCCGCACCGCCCCGGACGGCCGGGAGAACCTGCTGAGCGTGCTCGGTCCGAGCGAGATGTTCGGCGAGCTGTCGCTGTTCGACCCGCGGCCGCGCACCGCGAGCGCGATCGCGGTGACCGAGTGCCGCCTCGCCGGCCTCGGCCACGACGACCTGCGCCCCTGGCTGACCGGGCACCCCGAGGTCGCCGTGCAGCTGCTGCGCGCGCTCGCCCAGCGGCTCCGCAAGACCAACGACGTGATGGCCGACCTGGTGTTCACCGACGTGCCGGGCCGCGTCGCCAAGGCGCTGCTGGACCTCGCCGAGCGCTTCGGCCAGCCGGGCGAGGCCGGGCTGCACGTGCACCACGACCTCACCCAGGAGGAGCTGGCGCAGCTCGTCGGCGCGTCCCGGGAGACCGTCAACAAGGCCCTCGCCGACTTCGCGCAGCGCAACTGGCTGCGGATCGAGGCGCGCGCCGTCGTCATCCTCGACATCGACCGGCTCCGCAAGCGCTCCAAGTAGCGGCGCCGGGCCGGGGCGGCGGTCAGCCGCGCTCGGCCAGGTAGTCGAGCTGCGCCTGCACCGACCATTCGGCGGCGGGCCACAGCTTGCGGTCGACGTCGGCGTACACGGTCTCGACGACCTCGCGCGCCGTCCGGGCCCCGTTCCGGACGGCCTCCTCCACCTGCGCGAGGCGCTCGCGGCGATGCGCGATGTAGGTGTCGAGGACGCCCGCCGGGTCGTCGATCTTCGGTCCGTGGCCGGGCAGCAGCGTCGCCACGTCCTCCTCACCGGCGAGTGCGCGAAGCCTGTCCAGGGTGGTGAGGTAGTCGCCCAGCCTGCCGTCCAGGACGGTCGTGCCGTAGCCGAGGACGGTGTCGCCGGTGAACACGGCGCGGTCGGCGGGCAGCCAGAACGCGACCGAGTCGTCGGTGTGGCCGGGGATCTCCAGGACGCGCAGCTCCAGGCCGCCGGTGGTGACGACGTCGCCCTCGGCGAGGCCCTCGTCGCCGAGCCGGTGCGCCGGGTCCAGGGCCCGCACCTTGACGTGGTCGCCGGCCATGCGGGCGAACTTGGCGGCGCCCTCGGAGTGGTCGGGGTGGCGGTGGGTGAGCAGGACGACGCCGACGCGCCGGTCGCCGACCCGGGCAAGGATCCGCTCCAGGTGGCGGGGGTCCTTCGGGCCGGGGTCGACGACGGCGACCTCGCCGGCGCCGGGCTCGCCGATGACCCAGGTGTTGGTGCCGTCGAGGGTCATCATGGAGGGGTTGGGCGCCAGCACGCAGGTCGCCCGTTCGGTGCCCATCCCGTCGATCTCGCTCATGCCGCCCATCCTGCCCGAGCCGTGGTCGGGGTGGCGGAGCGGGTTCCAGCCGACGCGCTCCAGGTGCCGGAGCGCGGACGAGCCCGCGACGCGCCGCAGCAGCGCGTACTTCAGGTGGTCCCGGCGCACGGCGTCACCCCTGCGGGTAGTGGTGCGCGGCGTCCTCGGGCAGCACCAGGTACGCCTCCCCATCGATGATCGCGCCGGTCGGCTCGTGCACGACGATCTCGCGGGGGGCGGCGAGGACGTCCGCCACCGTCGCGTATCCGGCGAGCTCGGCGAGCGTCGCGATGGTCGGCGGCAGCAGGAACCACTCGCCCGCCTTCGCCTTGGCGACGGCGTCGGCCGGGTCCACCCAGGCGGCGTGGTCGGATTCGGTGCTGACGTCGCGCGCGCGCTGCCCGGCCGGCATGGCGGCGACGAAGAACCGGGTGTCGTAGCGCTTGGGCTCGATCGCCGGGGTGATCCAGTGCGCCCACGGCCGCAGCAGGTCCGAGCGGAGCACCAGGCCGCGGCGGGCGAGGAACCCGCCGAAGGAGCTGGACCGGTCGAGCAGCGCCCGCCGGTCGGCCTCCCAGTCGTCGCCGCGGGTGTCGTCCACGACGGTCCCGCCGGTCGGCCCGGCGAGCAGGACGGCGGTCTCCTCGAACGTCTCGCGGACCGCCGCGCACACCAGCTCGCGGGCGAGCGTCGGGGACGCGGCGAACGCCTCGCCCCACGCCTCCGGCGCGGGCCCCGACCAGCCGAGCTCGCCCTCGCCGTCGCGCGGGTCGACCGAGCCGCCGGGGAAGACGTAGGCGCCGGGCGCGAACGCCATCGACGACACGCGGCGCAGCATGAACGCCTGCACGCCGCCGCCGGGGCGGTCGCGCAGCACCACGACGGTCGCGGCGTGCCGGGCGGCGGCGGGCGTGAACGTGCCGTCGCGCAGTCCCTCGATCTTCGCGCGGAACTCGTCCGGCAGCTTCAGCCCGTTCACCATCGCCCCGCCCCTGACCGTGGATCCGAATGACGGCCAATTCGGACATACCGAATGGTGTTCCGTCAAGGCCCGCCACCGCCGGCGGCGGGCCGCCCGGTCAGCCGACCTCGGCGATCAGCTCGACCTCGACGGGCGCGTTGCGCGGCAGCACCGCGACGCCGACGGCGCTGCGGGCGTGCCGGCCGGCGTCGCCGAACACCTCGCCGAGCAGGTCGCTCGCACCGTTGACGACCTCGGGCTGGTCGTAGAACCCCGGGGCGCTGGCGACGAACCCGACGACCTTGACGATCCGCACGTTGGCCAGCGAGCCCGTCTCGGCGCGCACCGCCGCGAGCGCGTTCAGCGCGCAGACGCGGGCGAGGGCCGCGGCCTCCTCGGTGCTCACCGCGTCGCCGACGAGGCCGGTCGCCTGGAGCGCGCCGCCGACGAGCGGCAGCTGCCCGGCGGTGTAGATCAGCGAGCCGGTGACGGCGGCCGGGACGTAGGAGGCGAGCGGCTTGGCGACCTCGGGCAGTTCCAGGCCGAGCTCGGCGAGCCGCTGCTCGGGCGTGCTCACTGCTCCAGCTCGCGCTTGAAGTAGGCCACCAGGTTCTCCGGGTTCGGGCCGGGCAGCACCGTGACGAGCTCCCACCCGTCCTGGCCCCAGTTGTCGAGGATCTGCTTCGTCGCGTGGACGAGCAGGGGAACGGTCGCGTACTCCCACTTCTTCATGGGCGCCAGCTTAGGGCGTGGCACGCCCTAGCCGGCGCCGGACCCGTGCCGGGCACGGGCCGCGTGCACGTCGGGCAGGTTGTCGTCGGCCCAGGCGCGCACGGCGTCCAGGAGCGGGAGCAGCCGCCGCCCGAGGCCGGTGAGGGCGTAGTCGACGCGGGCGGGGACGGCGGGCGTGACGGTGCGCTCCACGAACCCGTCGCGCTCCAGCCCGCGCAGCGTCTGGGTGAGCATCTTGGCGCTGGCCCCGGGCACCGCGCGGGCGAGGTCGCCGTAGCGGCGGGGACCGTCGGCGAGGGCGAACAGCAGCAGCGGCGTCCACTTGCCGCCGAGCAACTCCAGCAGTTGCCCCGTGGGGCAGCCGTCCAGGTAGGCGGTGTGGGCGGCCTTGGCGGCGGCGCGGCGCTGCGCGGCGCTCATCGTCGTCATGGGCTCTCCTCGGGGTGCCGTACGCACTCGCAGGTAACTCCTTACGGCGGCGCCCTGTTCCGGCGCACGCTGGGCCGCCTGGAACCCCTTGGACGAGGAGGCGTGCGATGCGCGCGATCGTGGTGCGGTCCTTCGGCGGACCCGAGGTGCTGGAGGCGGCCGAGGTGCCCGACCCCGAGCCGGGCCCCGGGCAGGTGCGGATCCGGGTGACGGCGGCGGCGGTGAACCCGGTCGACGCGCTCACCCGCTCCGGGGCGCTGCCCCTCGGGGACCGCCCGGCGGTCGGCCTCGGCTGGGACGCGGCGGGCGTCGTCGACGCCGTCGGCCCCGGCGCCGCCGGGTTCGCCGCGGGCGACGAGGTGATCGGCCTGCGCGACCGGCTGGACGTCCCGGCCGGCGCCTACGCCGAGCTGCTCGTCCTGGACGCCGCGTCGGCGGCGCCCGCGCCGCCCGGCCTGGACGCGGCGGCCGCCGCGACGCTGCCGCTGAACGCGCTGACGGCGGCGCAGGCGCTGGACCTGCTGGACCTGCCGCCCGGCGCGTCCCTGCTGGTCACCGGCGCGGCCGGGGCGGTCGGCGGCTACGCGGTGGAGCTCGCCGCGCGGCGCGGGCTGCGGGTCGTCGCGGCCGCCGGCGCCGCCGACGAGGAGGTCGTGCGCAGGTTCGGCGCGGAGTGGTTCGTGCCGCGCGGCGCGCACCTCGGCGACGCGGTGCGCGCGCTCGTCCCGGGCGGGGCGGACGGCGCGCTGGACGCGGCGATGCTCGGCGCCCGGACGCTGGACGCCGTCCGCTCCGGCGGCGCGTTCGTGCCGGTGAACGCGGGGCCGTCCGTGCCGCCGCCGCTGCGCGGGATCCGCGTCGCGCCGGTGTGGATCCGCGCGGACGGGGCGCGGCTCGCCGAGCTGGCGGACCTGGCGGCGCGGGGCCGCCTCACGCCGCGCGTCGCGGCCGTCCTGCCGCTCGCGGACGCCGCCGAGGCGCACGCCCGGCTGGCCAAGGGCGGCCTGCGCGGCCGCCTCGTCCTCGCCCCTTAGTCGCGGTCCTCGGCGCGGAGCATGATGCGGCGGAGCAGATCGGAGAGTTGGCGGCGCTCGTCGGGAGTCAGGGCGGCGAACAAACGGTCCTCCTCGGCGCCGAGTGCGTCCATCGCGGCCTGCCAGGCGTCGCGGCCGTCGGCGGTGAGCGCGACGTCGACGCGGCGCCGGTCGGTCGGCGAGGGGGTGCGCTCGACGAGGCCGCGCCGCTCCAGGCCGTCCAGGCGGCCGGTGACCGAGTTCGCCGGGCGGCCGAGATCGGCGGCGAGCGCGGACGGGGCGGCGCGGCCCCCGCGCGCGACGAGCGCGTGGAGCGTCTCGAACTCGTGCAGGTGCAGGCCGGCGTCCGCGAGGTAGCGCTCGCGGTCCTGCTTGAGGTGGCGGCTGAGGAAGTGGACGCGGGTCACCGCGCCCTCGGTGTCGGGGTCGAGGCCGGGCAGCAGCGGCCGCCAGCGGTCCACGTGCTCGTCGGTCCGGTCGCGCGCGTCCATGCGGGAAGCCTATCGGCAACGAATAGTTCGTTGACGAATAGTTCTTTGCAGAAGTACATTGCGGGCATGTCCTTCCGGCTGCTGTTCACCGCCCGCGTCCTGTCGCTGCTCGGCGACGCCGCCGTGCCCGCCGCGCTCGCGCTCGCCGTGCTGCGGGCCACCGGCTCGACCGGCGCGCTCGCCCTCGTCCTCGCCGCCGCGATGACGCCCCGGCTGCTGCTCATGCCGCTCGGCGGGGTGCTCGCCGACCGGTTCAGCGCCCGCGCCGTCGCCCTGGCGACCGACGTCGCGGCCTGCGCCGCGCAGGCGTTCGCCGCCGTCGAGCTGCTCGGCGGCGAACCGCGCCTCTGGCACCTGGCGGCCGCGCAGTTCGCCGGAGGCGCCGCGTCGGCGTTCGGCACGCCCGCGATCTCCCCGCTGGTGGCCGCCGCCGTCCCGGCCGGACGCCTCCAGCGCGCCAACGCGCTGCTGTCCACGGCGGGCGGCGCGGCACGGCTGGCCGGTCCGGCGCTCGGCGGCGCCCTGGTGCTGACCGCCGGGCCCGGCTGGACGTTCCTGCTGGACTCGGCGACCTTCGCCGCGAGCGCGCTGCTGCTGCTCGGCGTACGGGTGCGGCACGTCCGGCCGCCCCGCCGCACCCTGCGCGCCGATCTCGCCGAAGGCTGGACGGAGGTGCGGAGCCGCGACTGGTACTGGACGAGCCTCGTCACGCATTCGCTGTGGAACTTCGCCAGCGCCGTGCTGATGACGCTCGGCCCGCTGATCGCGGTGCGCCGCCTCGGCGGGGAGGGCGCCTGGGTCGCGACGCTCCAGGCGGGCGCGGCCGGCCTCGTCGTCGGGTCGCTCGCCGCCGCGCGGCTGCGGCCCCGGCGGCCGGTGCTCGTCGCCAACGCCGGGCTGACGGTGTTCGCGCTGCCGCTGCTGGCGTTCGCCGTCCCGCTGCCCGCGCCGGTCGCGATCGGCTCGTACGGGCTGGCGATGATCGGGCTCGGCGTGCTGAACCCGATCTGGGAGACGCTCGTGCAGCGGTCGGTGCCGCCGGGCGTCCTGGCCCGGGTCACCTCCTACGACTTCCTGGCCTCGCTCGGCGCGATGCCGCTCGGCTACGCGCTGGCGCCGCTCGCGGCGGCGGCCTGGGGCGCGGGCGTCCCGCTGGCGGTCGCGGCGGCGCTCGTCGCCGGGTCGTGCCTCGGCGTGCTCGCGCTGCCCGGCGTCCGCACCTTCGCGGGGCCGCTCGAAGCCGCCGCGGAGGTGGACGCCGTGCCCGCCTAGACGCCGTGCCCGCCTAGTCGCGCGGGCCCTCGACCTCGGGGCGCGCCTCGCCGTCCGCCACCGGTTCCGGGCGGTGGCGGCGCGGCTCGTCCAGGCCGAGCACCGGCGGAACGTCCTCGACCTCCTCCAGCGGCGGGGTCGTCTCGGCGGCCCTGGCGAGGTCCTGCTCGGCCTTGGCGAGGCGCTCGCTGAGGTCGGTCCGCGGCTCGGCGGGCGCCGCGCCCGCCGCGCCGCCCGCGGCCCGCTCGAAGAACCGCAGGATCTCCACCGGCAGCGGCATGACGAGCGTGCTGTTCTTCTCCGCCGACACCTCCACGACCGTCTGGAGCAGGCGGAGCTGCAGCGCCGCCGGGTCCTGCGACATGATCTCGGCGGCCGCGGCGAGCCGCTTGGACGCCTGGAACTCGCCGTCGGCGGTGATGATGCGGGCGCGCCGCTCGCGCTCGGCCTCGGCCTGCCGGGCCATCGAGCGCTTCATGCCCTCGGGCAGCGAGACGTCCTTGACCTCCACCCGCTCGATGAGGATGCCCCACGGGTCGCGGGTGATCTCGTCGATGATCGTCCGCAGCCGGCCGTTGATCTTCTCGCGCTCGCCGAGCAGCTCCTGCATGTCGGCCTGGCCGATGGCCGACCGCAGCGACGTCTGCGCCACCTGCGAGATCGCGTAGCCGTAGTTCTGCACGTTGACGATCGCCTTGATCGGGTCGACGACCCGGAAGTACACGACCGCGTCCACCCGCACGCTCACGTTGTCCTGGGTGATGCCGTCCTGCGCCGGGACGCCCATGGTCACCGTCTGCTGGTTGACCTTCTGCATCCGGTCGATCCACGGCACGATCGCCGTCAGGCCGGGGGTGCGCACCGCGCCGGGCCGCAGCTGCCCGTTGCGCTGCACCTGCCCGAACCGGAACACGATCCCGTGCTCGAACTGCTGGACGACCCGGACCGACGAGGCCAGGCCGATCAGCCCGCCCACCACGACGATCACCAGGACGACCACGAGGAAGCCCACCATTACCGTCACCTCATTCCGTCGGGTTGTTGTACCCGCTCCCGGTGCGACGCTCTCCGGCGGAGGGCGGTTGCACGTTTCCCACCCAACTCCCCGGGCACGCCGGAGACAACGGCACGGGGGCGTTCCCGGAGGCGGCGAGGACCGTGTCAGGAATCACTTGCAGGAGAGCCGAAGCCCTCTGAAAGTCCTTGCTGAGCGAACGATATGGTCGATCAGGTGAGCGCGAGAGACACCGACTGGGACGGCGTACGCCTGCATGTGGTCACCGGCAAGGGCGGCACCGGCAAGACCACCGTCGCCGCCGCCCTCGCCCTGGCCCTCGCGGCGGGCGGGCGCAAGGTGCTCCTGGTGGAGGTCGAGGGGCGGCAGGGCATCGCCCAGCTCTTCGACGTGCCGCCGCTGCCCTACGAGGAGCGCCGCGTCGCGGTCGCGCCCGACGGCGGCGACGTGTACGCCCTGGCGGTGGACACCGAGGAGGCGCTCGTCGAGTACCTGGAGATGTTCTACAACCTCAAGCGGGCCGGCAAGGCGATGTCCAAGCTCGGCGTGGTCGACTTCGTCACCACCATCGCGCCGGGCCTCCGCGACGTCATCCTCACCGGCAAGACCAGCGAGGCCGTCCGCCGCCGCCGCAAGGACGGCGCGTTCGTCTACGACGCGGTCGTGATGGACGCCCCGCCGACCGGGCGCATCACCAAGTTCCTCAACGTCAACGACGAGGTGTCGGGGCTCGCCAAGGTCGGCCCGATCCGCAACCACGCCGACACCGTCATGAAGGTCGTGCGGAGCCCCGAGACGGCCGTGCACTTCGTGACGCTGCTGGAGGAGATGCCCGTCCAGGAGACCATGGACGGCATCCACGACCTCGGCCAGGTGGGCCTGCCCGTCGGCGGCGTCTTCGTGAACATGGAGCACGCGCCGCTGCTGCCGCCCGAGGACCTCGCGGCCGCCGCCCTCGGCGAGCTGGACACCGGCGAGATCGTGCAGGGCGTCAAGGCCGCCGGGCTGGAGGGCGACGCCGCCGAGATCGCCGGCGTGCTCGCCGCCGAGGGCACCGAGCACGCCCGCCGCACCGCGCTGCAGGCCCGCGAGAAGGAGCGCCTGGAGACGGTCGAGCAGCCCCGGTACGCGCTGCCGCTGCTGCCCGACGGCATGGACCTGGCCGGCCTGCACGAGCTGGCCCGCGCCCTCCGCGAGCAGGGAGCCGCCTGATGACCACCGCCCCGCCCGTCCTCGACGTCGACGCGCTGCTGGACGACCCCGGCACGCGGATCATCGTCTGCTGCGGCTCCGGCGGCGTCGGCAAGACCACCACCGCCGCCGCCCTCGGCGTGCGGGCCGCCGAGCGCGGCCGCGACGCGGTGGTCCTCACCGTCGACCCGGCCCGCCGGCTCGCGCAGTCCATGGGCCTGTCGGAGCTGGACAACAACCCGCGCCGCATCGAGGTCGGGGGCGACGGCGAGCTGCACGCCATGATGCTCGACATGAAGCGCACCTTCGACGAGATCGTCGAGGCGCACTCCGACCCCGAGCGGGCCCGGCAGATCCTCGCCAACCCCTTCTACCAGTCGCTGTCGTCCTCGCTGTCGGGGACGCAGGAGTACATGGCGATGGAGAAGCTCGGCCAGCTGCACCGCTCCGGCGCCTGGGACCTGATCATCGTGGACACCCCGCCGTCCCGGAACGCGCTGGACTTCCTGGACGCGCCCGAGCGGATGGGGCGGTTCCTGGACGGCCGGTTCATGAAGATCCTCGCGGCGCCGGCCAAGTCCGGCGGCCGCCTCGGCGTCAAGGTCATCTCCGCCGGGTTCGGGATGTTCACCGGCGTCATCAACAAGGTCCTCGGCGTGCAGCTCCTGCGCGACGTGCAGACGTTCGTCGCCGCCTTCGACACCATGTTCGGCGGCTTCCGCGAGCGCGCCGAGAAGACCTACCGGCTGCTCCAGACGCCGGGCACCGCGTTCCTCGTCGTCGCCGCCCCCGAGCCGGACGCGCTGCGCGAGGCGTCCTACTTCGTGGAGCGGCTCGCCCAGGAGGGCATGCCGCTCGCCGGCCTCGTCGTGAACCGCGTCCACGAGTGCGAGCCGTCGCTGTCGGCCGCGCGCGCGCAGGCCGCCGCCGAGAACCTTGAGGAGCGCGGCGAGCATCCGCTGACGTCCGCGCTGCTGCGCATGCACACCGACCGGATGCAGCTCGCGGCGCGCGAGGAGCGGCTGCGCGCGCGCTTCACGTCGGCGCATCCGAATGTTCCGGTCACCGCCGTCCCGGCGCAGGCCGAGGACGTGCACGATCTGGAGGGGCTGCGGCGCGTCGGCGAGGATCTGTCCCTCGGCGCCGCCCCCGCCGAACCCGCCGCCTGAGACCTCCGCTTTTCCCGCCTTTCCGGACGCTTTCCGGAAAGGCGGGCAGCGGGGCTGCGGTGATCACGTCGCCGGTCCGCTTTGGAACGCTCCAAGCTAAACATGAGAGCCATGGCCGGATGCGGCCAGTCCGGATTTCGGTCCAACCTGAACAGTGAATTAACGCGACCGAAACAAGGGAGAGCAGGCGCGCGGATACGGGCCGCACCGTTCCCGGTGCGGCCCGTATCGCCGCTTCACCTCGTCCGGGCCCCTGCCGGGCCCGGCCGGCCGCCCGCGGTCCGTCCCCCGCTCGCACAGGGGACCGGCGGGCGCCGCGGCGGCCTAGCTCGCGACGAGCTCTTCCTCGTCCACCTCGACGTCCGCGTCCACGTCCGCCGACCGCTCGTACTCTTCCTTGGCGGTCTCCAGCAGCTCGCGCCAGGACTGCACATCGGGCCGCCGCCGCAGCAGGGCCCGTCGCTCGCGCTCCGTCATCCCGCCCCAGACACCGAACTCGATCCGGTTGTCCAGCGCGTCGGCCAGGCACTCCGTGCGCACCGGGCAGCCGCGGCAGATGAGCTTGGCCCGGTTCTGCGCCGCTCCCTGCACGAACAGGGCGTCCGGATCCGCGTTACGGCAGGCGGCGCGGGCGGTCCAATCCGTGATCCACATCTTGGCCCCACTCCCCTAGGGTCTGTGTCGATTTGCGCTCCTTGGCCGGACGGGCGCGGACGTCAGGCCGCCAAACGAAAGCCGTGGGGAAGAACTTACGGAAGCGAGAGGCGATTCAACAGCCCCCCATGGGCCTATTCTCGATATAGCCCGGTGGGACCATGCCACGGGAACGGACTAGTCACCTCAACCGGGCGCGGCGCCTCGCATGTATTGGACGCCCCGTCTCGCGCACCGGTTGTCACCGCGACCGAAGATCATTCGAATCCGTTCCGGCGGCCCTTCCCGGAGTCCCTCCGGAGGCGTTCCCGGAGCGTCCCGCAGGTGAAGGCTCGCCCGGGTTCCGGCCAAAACAGCACGCCGCAGGGGGGACCTGTCCCGTATGCACTGCTCCTCCCGCGTACCCTAGGGCCCGTGCAGGATGCGAATGAGGGTCGGGGAAACGCCTTCTCCACGCTGTTCCGGCTGTTGGTGGCGGGGGTCGTTGCGGGCGTGCTGGTGGCCTTCATCGCCCTGCCCGGCATCGGGAGCGCGGGGCTGTCGGCGCGGAACGCCGCCAACGATTTCCAGGACATGGACAGCCGGCTGAAGACGGCGCCCCCGTCGGAGAAGACGGTGGTGACCGATGCCAAGGGCAAGCAGATCGCCACGTTCTTCGACCGCTACCGCGAGTCGGTGCGGCTCGACCAGGTCGCGCCGATCATGCAGCGGGCGATCGTCGACATCGAGGACTCGCGGTTCTACGAGCACGGCGCGCTGGACCTGAAGGGCACCATCCGCGCCCTCGCCAGCAACGTCGAGTCCGAGAACACCCAGGGCGGCTCGACGCTCACCCAGCAGTACGTCAAGAACATCCTGGTCGACGGCGCCAAGACCAAGGAGGAGTACGCCGAGGCGACCGCCCCGACGGTCGGGCGCAAGCTCACCGAGCTGCGCTACGCGCTCGACCTCGAGCAGCGGATGACCAAGGGCGAGATCCTCCAGGGCTACCTCAACATCGCCTACTTCGGCGCCGGCGCCTACGGCGTCCAGGCCGCGTCCAAGCGCTACTTCAGCAAGCCCGCCACCAAGCTGTCGCTGGGCGAGGCCGCGCTGCTCGCCGGCATCACCCAGAACCCCAACGCCTACGACCCGACGCGCAACCCCAACGACGCGCGCAAGCGCCGCGACGTCGTCCTGTACCGGATGGCGCAGCTCGGGCACATCTCCACGGCGCAGGCGGACGCCGAGGCGGCCAAGCCCATCAAGCTGAACCCGACCGAGCCGGCGGGCGGCTGCGAGAGCAGCGAGGCGTCGTACTTCTGCGAGTACGTCCGCTACGACATGCTGAACATCCTGTCCGACGGCAAGTACTGGTCGATGAAGCCGAAGGAGCAGCAGGCCGTTGTCAACAAGCTGAACCGCGGCGGCTACACCATCCGCACCACGCTCGACCAGACCGCCCAGCGCGCCACCGACAAGGCGCTCCGCGCCTACGTGTCGCCGACGGGCCACCGGGTCGCCGCCGAGGCGATGGTCGAGCCCGGCACCGGCTACGTCCGCGCGATCGGCCTCAGCAAGCGCTACGGGCCCGGCAAGGGCCGCACCACCCTGAACCTGGCGGCCGACAACCAGCACGGCGGCAGCGGCGGCGTGTCGGCCGGCTCCACCTTCAAGATCTTCACGCTGGCGGCGGCGCTGGACGAGGGCATCCCGGTCAGCACCACGATCAACTCGGGCAGCCGTACGACGGTGTCGGGGATGACCAACTGCAAGGGCCAGCCGGTCGCGCCGTTCAGCCCGAGCAACTCCGACCCCGCCGAGGCCGGCGGCTACGACCTGAAGACCGGCACCTGGCACTCGGTCAACACCTTCTACGCCCAGCTGGAGAAGCGCGTCGGGCTCTGCGACTCGATCCAGATGGCCAAGCGGTTCGGCATCAAGCGCGCCGACGGGCAGCCGTTCCTGGAGGTCCCCTCGCAGGTCCTCGGCACCAACGAGATCGACATGGTGCACCTGTCGGCCGCCTACGCCGGGTTCGCCGCGCGCGGCAAGTACTGCACGCCGGTGTCGATCCTCCAGGTGACCGACGCGACCGGCAAGCGCCTGGACGTCCCCAAGTCCAGCTGCAAGCAGGCGGTGGACGAGCCGGTCGCCGACAAGGTCAACCAGATCCTGGAGGGCGTCCTCACCAAGGGCACCGCCAAGCGGATCGGCAGCATCGGCCGCCCCGCCGCCGGCAAGACCGGCACCTGCGAGGAGCACACCTGCGCCCTGTTCGCCGGCATGACGCCGACGATGGCGGCCACCGTCGCCTACTGGGACCCGCGCGGCCCCTGGAAGTACCCGGTGAACGTGTTCGGCGCCGACCAGCCCGCCTCGATCTGGCAGCAGAGCCTGCAGGGCGCGCTGAAGGGCAAGCCGTCGCCGGGCTTCTCCACCCCGACCGAGGACTTCGGCGACGTCACCGAGGTCCCCGACGTCACCGGCCTGTCGGTCGGCGAGGCCACCGCCCGGCTGAAGGCCGCCGACCTCCAGGTGCGGGTGTCGCCGAAGCCGGTCTCCTCCGACAAGCCCAAGGACACGGTGGCGTCCACGTCGCCCGACGCCGGCACCGAGACCGAGCTCGGCACCACCGTGACCATCTACATGAGCAGCGGCCCGAAGCCGGACGGCGACGGCGGCGACGGCGGGGACGGCCGCGACGGCCGCGGCTTCCAGTGGCCGTTCTGACCCGCTGACGGCGCGCGAACGGCCCGGCACCCCGCGCGGGGTGCCGGGCCGTTCCGCGTCCTCCGGTCAGGCGCCGAGCTGCTTGCGCACCTCGGCGGCGACGCGCCCGCCCTCCGCGCGGCCGGCCACCTTCGGGTTCACGACCTTCATGACCTGCCCCATCGCGCGCGGGCCGGCGGCGCCGCTCTCGGCGATCGCGTCCGCGACGAGCGCGGCGAGCTCGGCGTCGCCGAGCTGCTTGGGCAGGTACTCCTCCAGCACCGCGTTCTCGTCGCGCTCGGCCTGCGCCTGCTCGGCGCGCCCGGCGTCGGCGAACGCCGTCGCGGCCTCCCGGCGCTTCTTGGCCTCGCGGCCGAGCACCTTGACGACGTCGTCGTCGCTCAGCGTGCGGGCCTGCCTGCCGGAGACCTCCTCGTTCTTGACCGCGGTGAGGGCCATCCGCAGGGTGCGGGTGCGCACCTCGTCGCGGGCCTTCATCGCGGTCGAAAGGTCGGTTTCCAGCTTCTCCTTCAGGGCACTCATGGTCACATCATGCCCGCACCGGCGGGCCCGGCTCACCGGGATTACCCGCGATTCGGCGGCGGCCCGGCCTTCTGGGACGATGGTGTCCTCGGGAAGGAGAACCGTGCGAAAGCTTCTCGCGGTGCCGCTCGGCCTCGCCGGCGCGGGCGCCGCCACGTTCGGGTACGCCTCGGTCATCGAGCGCAACTGGTTCCGGCTGCGCCGCTTCGAGGTGCCGGTGCTGGCCGCCGGCCGGCCGTCCATCAAGATCCTGCACCTGTCGGACGCGCACCTCACCCCGAACCGGGAGCGCCTCATCCACTGGGTGCGGTCGCTGGACGCGCTGGAGCCCGACCTGGTGGTCAACACCGGCGACGCGCTCGCGCACCGCGACTCCATCGGCCCGTTCCTCGACGCCCTCGGCCCCCTCCTGGACCGCCCGGGCGCCTTCGTGTTCGGCTCCAACGACCTGTACGCGCCGGTCTTCAAGAACCCGCTGCGCTACCTGTGGCGCACCAGCGGCAAGGACTACAAGCCGCGCCTGGACCGCGACCCCGACCTGCCCTGGCGCGAGCTCGGCTCGTCCCTGCAGGCCGCGGGCTGGCTCGACCTCAACAACAAGATCGGCCGCCTGAAGGTCGGCGCCCTCGACGTGGAGTTCGGCGGCATCGACGACTCCCACATCGGCCGCGACCGCTACGACCGCATCGCCGGCCCCGTCGACCCGCAGGCCGACGTCCACCTCGGCGTCATGCACTCCCCCGAGCCCCGCAACATGGACCGCTTCGCCGCCGACGGCTACGACCTGCTCCTCGCCGGCCACACCCACGGCGGCCAGGTCTGCGTCCCCTTCTACGGCGCCCTCGCCACCAACTGCGGCATCGACCGGCCGCGCGTCAAGGGCCTGCACCGCCACAAGGGCTCCTGGCTGCACGTCTCGGCGGGCCTCGGCACGTCCCCGACGGCCCCGTTCCGCTTCTGCTGCCCCCCGGAGGCGTCCCTGCTCACCCTCGTCCCGCGCCCCTGACGGGACGCCCGGACCGTGCCGGTCCGATAACGGGACGCACCACTCCCCGGCATCCGCTAAAGTAGTCCACGGCGCCGGGAGAGACGTACGACTCCCGGGCAGCCACCAACCGGGGTGTAGCGCAGCTTGGCAGCGCGCTTCGTTCGGGACGAAGAGGTCGTGGGTTCAAATCCCGCCACCCCGACAGGTTGAGCAGCAGATCAGAGGCCCTTTCCTCGCACAGAGGCAAGGGCCTCTGTGCGTTCCTGCGTCACTGATGCGTCATGACCACACCCCTCGGGCACCACACCCCTCGGTGCGACGCCGCGCTGTACCGCTCGGGCACCGCGCCGCGCGGCACCGAGCGGTACCCACCCCCCGTTCCACCCTCAGCGCATCGCCCACCCCCTGGCCAGGCCCGCCCGCCGATAGCCGTCCCGCCATCCCCTCACCACCTCACCCTCGACAATGACCGCCCGGTCATCACTCGTTGAGATGCGGCGTGTTGGCCATTTTCGATCTTCCAAGTGCCCAACACGCCGCATCTCAACTTCGCGTGACCAGCCGGTCATCGCCGGGGCCGGGCGTGGGCGGACGTACCGCTGCGTCCGCCGGCGCGCCTTGGCGCGTTCGGGCTGCGCCTACCGCCCTGCGGCCGGTTGCCGGCACGCGCTCACACGATCCTGGGCCGCCGGGCGCGGGCGTGGTCGCGGGCGGCGAGCAGGAGGTCCGCCGGGGAGGCCAGGGCGTCCGTGATCGTCTCGACGGCGGTGTCGAGATCGTGGCAGCGGGCGAGGGGCACGCCGACGCTCGCCCAGAACCACCAGGCTCCGGCGCGGTCGGGGGCGGCGACGACGTGGATCCCGACGCGGGGAGTCGCGGGGTCCCAGAGGCGCAGGGCGGGCAGGCCGTCCGTCCCGGTCGCGGCGAACGGCCGCCGCGCGCGGACGAGCGCGGAGGCGAGGCCGGCGAGGTGATCGAGGTCGTTCATCCGCGCCTCCTGGCCTGCAGTTCGGCGCGCCGCTCGGCGACGCGGGCCAGGAGTTCCTCGGGTGTGCGGCCCTCGACGAGGCACCCCCATGCGCCCCAGGGCACGAAGGCCCAGTAGCGCCCGGTCCAGGCACCCCACCAGATCTTCAGGCCGTAATGCTCCTGGACGCGGGCCGCGATGTCGCGCTGCTCGGTGCTGTCGTAGGGGCCGGTCGCGCCGTCCATCAGGCCGCGACCAGACGGGCGCCGTGCAACCGCGCGGCGAGGCGACGCCACCAGGGCGAGCGGCGGCCCCGGGATGCCGCACGCCGCACCGGCGCCACGGGACGCGCGGGACGACCGGTCGCCCCGGCCGCCACGGACCGGGGAACGGTGGTGCGGACGGGCGGCGACGCGGCGGCGATACCGCGCCCGAGACCCTCCGCGTCGTCCGCCTCGACGAGCCGGTCGCCGGCGTAGGCCCACAACGCCCCGGTGTACTCGCCGTACCAGAGCACGACGCCGGGATGGGCATCGCGAAGCCCGGCGAGCACGGCGTCAATGTCGATGTCCCCGAGCCCGGTGAAGGGCGCGGCGATATTCTGCGGCACGGATCGGACCTCCATCCGATCAAGGCCCTGCGCACGCCTCCGGTGCTGCAACACCGGGGAACCGACGTGCGCAGGGCCGCTTCTTTTTGGACCGCGCTGCGCCGGGGCGCCCACAGGCAGCCGAGGTGATCGCGCGACAGGTGGCCTCAACTCCACCTGACCGACAGGATGACTCGAACTAGTGCCAGCATCCAGCACTTGTTAATAACAACGGTGACCCAAAGTGGCCACATCATTACCGTGTGATCACGGCCATAATCCGTTTCATGCCCATCGAGCACGGCCCCACCAGCCGACACAGGCGGCTCGCAGCGGAACTCCGCCGCCTGCGCGAGCAGACCACCGGCCTCGCGCCCGAGGCCGCCGCCGGCGCGATCGGATGGAGTCGAACGAAGCTCGTCCGCATCGAGACCGCGACGATCATGCCGAGCGTCGAGGACGTCGGGAAGATCCTGGCGACCTACGGCGCGCCCGACGAGGCGATCAAACTGGCGCTGGTCAAGCTCGCTCGCGATGTCCGCAGCGGTCAGCGTGGATGGTGGGCGGCATACGGCGACGTCCTCGCCGGTTCGTACGCCGAGCTGGAGGACGCCGCCGACATCATTCGAAGCTGGCAGATCCAGCTCGTGCCCGGTCTGCTCCAGACCGAGGACTACGCTCGCGCCATCATGGCGGCCGGACACGACGACCCGGACGACATCGACCGGCGCGTCCAGGCCCGCATGACGCGCAGAACCCTCCTCACCCGGCAGAACGCTCCCCGGTTGGACGTCGTCCTCGCCGAGGAGGTCCTTCATCGTCCCGTCGGCGGTCCGGCCATCATGGCGGACCAGCTTTGCGCCCTGCTCGCAGCAGGTCGGCGCCCGAACGTCTGTATCCGGGTCGTGCCGACCGCCGCAGGACAGTACCCGGCGATCGGTGCGGGCGCGATGATCCTGTTCGAGTTCTCCGCCGCTGTCGAGCTGGATACCGCTTATGTGGAGACTCCGGCAGGATCGATGTACATCGAAGACATCGCCCAGGTACGGCGTTGTAACGTGACCTTTGATCGCATCGCGAGTGCCGCGCTGTCCGTGAAGGAGTCGGCAGCCCTTATCGACGCCGTAGCCAAGGAGTATCGAAATGCGTAGCTTCCCTGTCGCCCCGGCCTCGGCTGCATGGCGGAAGAGCAGCCACTCGGCAGAGGGCAATGACGCCTGCGTCGAAGTCGCGCCGATCGCTCCCGTGATCGCGGTCCGCGACAGCGTCGATCCGACCGGTCCCGCGCTCGCCTTCTCGCCCGCGGTCTGGAACGCCTTCACCGCACGCGTCCGGACCATCGAGAACGCCTGACCGCAAACGAAAACGGCGAACCCCGGCACGCCGCAGCCGGGGTCCTGCCCCTCTCACGCCGGGCGTGCTAGACGCCGACCGCCTCCGAAACCCTTACCGACCGGTCTCCCCGTCACTTCAGGCTGGAGCGCAGGGCTCGCATCGAGTACACACGCACGCTGCCGTCAGCGTTGCCGCTGCTTCCCCAGCCACTGCCGGCGGCGATATTCCAACGCCGTTGCCGTCGCATCTGCTCGGCGAACGTCCGTAGTTCGCGTATCTCGCAGCCGCAGTCGAGGTGCACCTTGATACCGATCCACGTTCCGGTCGTCTTGCCCCCGAACTCGTCGGTCTCCCAGCGGACCTGGTGCTCGTGCTCTTCGAGACCGGTCCGCTCGTTGTCGTGGACGATGCCGAGCGCTTTGGCGTAGGCGTCGAGGTCGTCGATGGCGAACAGGTCGGTCCGCCACTTGCCGGGCCACGCCGCGAAGAGTCGTGAATCTCCGCTGAGGGCTCGCCGGTAGCTGCCCGCGCCTCCGCCCTGGGTGACGGTGCCGTCTTATGGACCTCCACGTAGCACGTCGTCTGTGCCGTGTAGGGGAAGTCCCTCCCTGCGTCGCTCGCCTTTCTCAGATTCATTCCGCTCCTATCTTTCGTGCCGACATGTCGATGCCGACGTCCCGCCGATACAGCACTGATGAGACGCGCCTGGTGAACCAGGGTTTTACAGCCGTGGGTGCAGTCCGGCTGGAAGAGGTTGCGGTGTCTTGGGCGGGCGGGGCGGGTGGAATCTTGCGGGTGCGGGGGTGGTTGGGGTGGGTGTGAAGAGGATCGGGTTTCTTTCGTTCGGGCATTGGAGTGACGGCACCGGGTCGCGGACGCGGTCGGCGGCGGATGCGCTGTTGCAGTCGGTCGATCTCGCGGTGGCGGCCGAGGAGCTCGGCGCCGACGGCGCCTACTTCCGGGTGCATCACTTCGCCAGGCAGCTGGCCTCGCCGTTCCCGCTGCTCGCGGCGATCGGCGCGAAGACGTCGCGCATCGAGATCGGCACGGGCGTGATCGACATGCGGTACGAGAACCCGATGTACTTCGCCGAGGACGCCGGCGCCGCCGACCTGATCTCCGGCGGGCGGCTGCAGCTCGGCATCAGCCGGGGATCGCCCGAGCAGGTCGTCGACGGGTGGCGGTACTTCGGGTACGAGCCGTCGGAGGGCGACACCGAGGCCGACATGGCGCGCAAGCACACCGAGGTGCTGCTCACGGTGCTGCGGGGACGGGGGTTCGCCGAGCCGAACCCGCGGCCGATGTTCCCGAATCCGCCTGGGCTGCTGCGTGTTGAGCCGCACTCCGAGGGGTTGCTCGACCGCATCTGGTGGGGGTCGGGCTCCAACGCCACCGCCGTGTGGGCGGCCGAGCTGGGTATGAACCTGCAGAGTTCCACGCTCAAGAACGACGAGACGGGCGAGCCGCTGCACGTGCAGCAGCGCAAGCAGATCGAGGCGTACCGGCAGGCGTGGAAGGACGCCGGGCACGAGCGGGAGCCGCGGGTGTCGGTCAGCCGGAGCATTTTCGCCCTGACCAGCGACCTGGACCGTGCCTACTTCGGGCGCAGCGCCGACTCGGGCGACCAGATCGGGATGATCGACGAGAGCACCCGGGCGATCTTCGGGCGCTCGTACGCGGCCGAGCCGGACGTGCTGGTGAAGCAGCTCGCCGAGGACGAGGCCGTCCAGGCCGCCGACACCCTGCTGCTCACCGTCCCCAACCAGCTCGGGGTCGACTACAACGCCCACGTTCTGGAGAGCATCCTGACCCACGTGGCGCCCGAACTCGGCTGGCGCTGACGGCCGTTCACCGGCGTGGGCGGGCTATTCGGGGGTCCAGTCGTACTGGTCGGGGTCGGTGGGGCGGAGGCCCTCGGGGCCGTCGCGGCCGAGGCGGAGGAAGCGGATGACGCGGACGGTGCGGAAGTGGCGGCCGTCCGCGTGGAAGTCGGGGCCGGGGGCGTCGCGGATCGCGGCGGCGGCCCCGGCCCAGCGCTCGCGCTCGTCGGGGGTCGGGGGGTCGCCCTGGAACTCGCGGAGGCGGGGCAGGACCTCGGTGAAGTAGCCGGCGAGGGCGTCGCGGGCGAGGCCCGGGCCCTCGCCGCTGGTGAACGGCTTCCAGCTGCCCGGGGCGAGGACTTCGACGACCGTGAAGTCGGGCGGGAGGACGACGATGCCGGGGCAGGCCGTGACGGCGTGGCGGGCGTCGAGCTCGACGTCCTCGGGGAGCAGGCCGGGGATCGGCCGGTAGCCGGCCAGGTTGAGGCGGAGCTGCGCGTCCCACTGGCCGCAGGGGGCGGTCGGGTCGATGGGGTGGTCGTGCAGGAGGCGCGCCTCGTCGGGCGGGTCGGTGTCGGTGGCGCGGGGCGGTTCCATCCCCTTGTCGCGGTGGATGAGGGTGACCCGCTCGATCCGGATGCGCCGGTAGCGGCGGTCGCCGATCTCCCATTCGCCCTTGCCGGACGGCCTGCCGTCCTCGGGGTCCAGCTTCCGCGCGACGGCGTTCAGCCCGGCGGCCGTCCTGGGGTCGGGCTCCTCGCGGGCGGAGAGCCGCAGGTGGGCGGCCAGGGAGATGCCCGTGCCCTGCGGGTCGTTGCAGCCGACGTGGCCGATCCGCCACTCGCCGCCGGTCTGGATCGCGAAGCCGAAGTCCGGCTTGTCGGCCGGGAACAGCTTCGAGAACGCCCGCATCCGCTCGCCCAGTTCGGCGTCGCGGGCCGCGGCCACCGGGTCGAGGTCGGCGGCCACCTGGATGTGGTCGAAGCCTTTCATCAACGGAAAGCCCATACGCGCGATCCTCGCCGCAGGGGCGTCCGGACGGTGGGGCAACGGCGGATCGCGGGGGTGCGTCACGCCTTGCCGGGAAGTGGCCGGTTGCGGACGGGCGGGGGCCATCGCACAAGATCAAGAGGGGTCGGCGGGGGGAGGTAGGGAGTTCGCGGGGAGAAGATAGGGACTCGGGAAGGTTGTCCTGACCTGGGACTTACTGGATGATCCCTGGGGATGTCGCAGCCAGGGTTTGTCGCCAGGAGGATGGTCCGGGACCGGGCCGTGGTGCTCGCCGCGTGCGCGACGGTGCTGTTCGCGGCGACGGTGCTGGCCGCGCTGGTCGGGTACAGCGGGTCGGTGACGCGGGACGGGCTGCGGCGGACGCTGGAGCGGTCCGACTTCGACCGGGTGGGGACGCGGGTGACCGCGACCGTGCCGGGCGGCGGGTGGGACGCGGCGCAGGGCAAGGTGCGGGCGCTGCTGAAGCCGGTGTACCGGGACGTGCCGCTGTCGATCTCGGCGAGCGCGCGGAGCGACTCGTACGCCCTGCCGGGCGGGGGGAGCAAGCCCGATCTGACGGTCTTCGCCACCTACGGGGGGATCGAAGCTCACGCGCGGCTGGTGGCGGGGAGCTGGCCTGCGGCGGGCGCCGATGTGCAGGCGGTGGTGCCGTCGGGCGCCGCCAAGGCGCTCAAGCTGGGCGTCGGGGACACGCTGACGCTGCGGGGGCGGGTCGACCGGTCGTCCGTGGTGAAGGTGCGGGTCAGCGGGATCTTCTCGGCGCGGTCCGACGACTACTTCTGGCGGGACGACCGGCTCGCCGTCGAGGGCGTCGAGCGGCTCGGGTACACGACGTACGGGCCGCTGGTGGTGCGGCCGGAGGTGTTCGCGCGGCGGTTCACGGCGGCGCCGGTCGAGGTGCGCTGGAAGGTGCTGCCCGATCTCGGGCGGATCGACGCGGGCGGGCTGACGGCGCTCGGGCGGCGCGCGGCGGCCGTCCAGGACCCCGACTACCGGACGGTGACGGGGCTGCCCGACCAGACCGAGCAGCTCGGGCGGGCGGTGCTCGTCGCGCGGTCCACGATGCTGATGCCGGTGCTGCAGCTCATGCTGCTCGCCGGGTACGCGCTGGTGCTGGTGGCGCGGCTGCTCGCCGACCACCGGCGGGCGGAGGTGGCGCTGCTGCGGACGCGCGGCGCGTCGCTCCGGCAGATCGGCGGGCTGACGCTGGCGGAGGGGCTGCTGATCGCGGCGCCGGGCGCGCTGTTCGGGCCGCTGCTCGCGGGTCCGCTGCTGGCGCTGGCGGGGCGGACGCCCGCGGTGCGGGCGGCGGGGCTGCGGCTGGACGCCGGGCCGCTCGGGCCGCTGTGGGTCGTTTCGGTGGCGGCGGCGGTGGTCTGCGCGCTGCTGCTGGCCGGGCCGACGCTGAACGGGGCGTCGCGGACGTTCGTGGAGGCGCAGAGCGGGATCGGGCGGCCGCGGCGCGGGGCGCTGCGCGGCACCGGCGCCGATCTGGCGCTGCTGGTCGTGGCGGGGATCGGGGTGTGGCAGCTCACCCGGTACGGGGGCGCGGCGACGGGGTCGATCGACCCGCTGATCGTGTCGGCGCCCGCGCTCGCGCTGCTCGCGGGCGGGACGCTGCTGCTGCGGCTGGTCCCGGCGACGTCGCGGCTCGTGGAGCTCGCGACGGCGCGCGGGCGGGGGCTCGCGGCGGCGCTCGGCGCGCGGCAGGTCGGGCGGCGCCGGCTGCGCTACACCGGGCCCGCCCTGCTGCTGATCATGGCGATGGCGGTCGGGGTGCTGTCGGTGACGACGATGGCGACCTGGCGGTCGTCGCAGCTCGACCAGGCCGATTTCCAGGCGGGCACGGACCTGCGGGTCGCGGTGCCCGACGAGGGCGGAGCCGGGGCGGCGTCCGCGTCGCGGTACGCGACGCTGCCGGGAGTCACGGGGCTCGCCGGGGTGTACCGGCAGGACGTGGAGGTCGGTACCGACACCGCGGCGCTGCTCGCGGTGGACGCCCGGCGGCTCGCGCCGCTGCTCCGCGTCCGGCCGTCGCTGGAGCGCGACCTGCGGCTCGGCGAGCTGCCTGACTCCCAGCGGGCCGCGCTGGCCGTGGTGCCGGGGCGGCCCCGCGAGCTGCGCTTCGACGTGCGGGCGGCGGGGAAGGCCGGCGGGCCGATCGCGGTGTGGGCGACGATGGTCGACGGTCGCGGGCACACGTTCCGCGCCGACCTGAAGGGCATCCGCGCGGACGGGCGGACGCGGACGGTGGCGGTGCCGGTGGCGGCCGGGACGGCGTTCCCGCTGGCGCTGCGCGGGATGCACTTCCCCTACGACGACAACGCGCCGAACGACGGGACGATCACCCTGGAGGTGACGGCGCTGCGCGGCGACGGCGGCGCGGCGAGGCCGCCCGCGGGGGCGGGCCAGGACGTGTTCGTGGACAACACGGGACTGTGGGAGACGCAGCCGCCGAAGCCCGTGTGGGAGCGGTCGCTGCCCGCGGGCGACGTGCTGCGGATGCGGATCCCGGCGGTGGGGCAGCGCAGGCAGGAGAGCTGGGCGGCGACGACGGGCGCGACGGCGCACGCGATGCTGACCACGGCCGCGCCGCCCGCCCACGCGGAGGCCGGGTCGGTGTCGACGCCGGCGCCGGTGGCGGGCGTCGTGACCGCCGGGCTCGCTGAGCGGGCGCGGGTGAAGCGGGGCGGAACGGTGACGGTCGGCACCGCGTACGGGTCGCAGCCGGTGCGGGTCGTCGGGGTGGTGCCGGCGCTGCCGGGGGTCGCGGGGCGGCTCGGGGTGCTGGTGGACCTGCCGGCGCTCGCCGACCACCGCGCCGCGGTCGCGGCGGCCGATCCGGGCACGACGCGCGTCACCGAGTGGTGGATGGCGGCGGCGGGCGGCCGGACGGGCCCGGCGGCGGCCGCGGTCGCGGCGGACCGCTCGCGCGGCGAGGTGCTCGCGGACCGGGCGGCGCTCCGGCACGAGCTGCGGGACGCGCCGCTCGGCGTGGCGCTGCAGGGCGCGCTGATCCTGGGGTTCGTGGCGGCGCTGGCGTTCGCGGTGGTGGCGTTCACGGTGAACGCGACGGTGGCGGTGCAGGAGCGGGGGCGGGAGTTCACCGTGCTGCGGGCGCTCGGCGTGCGGCCGGGGCAGGTGGCCGGGATGCTCGCGGTCGAGCAGGCGTTCCTGGTCGGTGTCGGGGTGCTCGGCGGGCTGCTGCTCGGGCTGGTGGTGGCGTGGCTGGACGTGCCGCACATCGTGCTGACGGTGCAGGCGGGCGAGCCGTACCCGCCGGCCGACCTGATCGTGCCGTGGCCGCTGGTGGCGGCGATGGCGGCGGGCGTGACGGCGGTGCTGGCGCTGGTGCTGGCCCCGCTGATCGCGGCCCTGCGCCGCCGCGGCCTCGGCGCCGACCTGCGGGAAGGGGACGCGCTGTGAGCCGGCGGTCGGGTACCGCGAGCGGCCGCGCAAAGCGGCCGTCGCCGAGCGGAGGCGAGGCCATGAGCACCGCGAGCGGGCGCGCGTCGTCTGGACTGAGGAGCGTGGGCGGCCGCGCGTCGTCTGGACTGACGAGCGCAGGGAGCCTGCGACCGGAGCGAGGAGGGAAGACGGCGCGTGAAGCGGCCGCCCGCCGCCGAGCGGAGGCGAGGCAGATGAGCACCGCGAGCCTGCGACTGGAGCGACGAGGGAAGACGGCGCGTGAAGCGCCCGCGCCGAGCGGAGCGAGGCCATGAGTACGAGCGACGGCCGCGCGGTGGCTGGACTGAGGAGCGCCGGGAGCGAAGCGACCAGAGCGACGAGGGAAGCCGCCGCGCAAAGCGGCCGTCGCCGCCGAGCGGAGCGAGGCCATGGGTAGAGCGAGCGGGCGCGCGTCGTCTGGACTGAGGAGCGTAGGGAGCCTGCGACTGGAGCGACGAGGGAAGACGGCGCGTGAAGCGCCCGCTCGCCGCCGAGCGGAGCGAGGCCATGGGTAGAGCGCAGTGGGCTCCGGTGGTGGGGTTGGCGGTGGCGGCGTTCGTGGCGGCGCTGGCGGCGGTGCTGGTGCCGGCGGCGCTGGAGGACGGGTACGACCGGGCGGCCGTGGCGGCGGTGCGGGGCACCGACGTCGTGGTGACCGGCAACGCCGAGTCGCGGACGGGGCGGACGGTGATACCGGACGAGCGGACGCTCGACGCGCGGACGCGCGTGTGGCGGGGGGCGCTGCCGCGGACGCTCGCCTCGGTGGTCGGGGCGCCGGAGGCGGCGGTGACGACGGGCCGGTTCGGGGTCGCGGGCGAGTTCTCCAAGCCGCGGCTGGCGCAGCTGGAGTGGTCGCCGGACGCCGCGCGGCGCGTGCGGTTCGTGGCGGGCGGGCCGGCGGCGTCGCGGGACGGGCTGCCGCAGGTGGCGATGTCGGCGGCGGACGCGGCGGCGTTCGGGTACCGGGTCGGGTCGACGCTGGAGGTGGCCGAGGAGAAGCCGCCGCTCGGGCAGCCGCCGGTGGCGCAGCGGGTGCGGGTGTCGGGGCTGTACGCGCCGGTGGACGCGAGGGATCCGTTCTGGGCGGTGAACGGCGGGCTGCTGAAGGCGCAGCAGGTGGTCTTCGACCGGGAGGGGACGCTGGCCGACCGGATCGGGCTGCTGATGGACGCGGGCGCCTACCGGGCGTTCACCGCCGGCGTGAACCACGCGCTCGTCTACTCGTGGCGGTTCCCGGCGCGGCCGGGCGAGGTGACGAACGACCGGGCGGCGCGGCTGCCGGGTGACGTGCAGGCGTTCCGGACGGCGGTGGCGGGGCAGGCGGGCGGGCTCCAGGTGGTGACGGTGCTGGACGAGCGCGTCGCGGCGCATCTGGCGCAGTTGCGGACGGCGAAGGTGCTGATCGGCCTGGTCACCGGCGGCCTGGTGGCGCTCGGCGCGGGTGCGGGGCTGCTCGTGGCGGGGCTGCTGGCGGACCGGTTGCGGCCGTCGCTGGCGCTGATGCGGGCGCGGGGCGCGTCGCTGCGGCAGCTCGCGGTGCCGTCGGCGGGCCTCGCGGCGCTCGGCGTGGTGCCGGGCGCGGCGGCGGGGCTGCTGGTCGGCACGGCGGTCGCGGGGACGCTGCCAGGTGCGGCGGTGCCGCTCGTCGTGGCGGTGGCGGCGCTGGTGGTGGCGCTGCCGCCGGTGCTGGCGGTCCGCGCGAACGGCGGGCGGCCGGCGCCGCCCCGGCGGGCGGAGGACACGGCGCGGCCGTCGCGGCGGCGGCTGGTGCTGGAGGCGCTGGTCGCGGTGCTGGCGGTGGCCGCGGCGGTGGTGGCGCGGCAGCGCGGCGCGGCCGGGCAGGCCGAGCTCGGCGCCGATCCGCTGGTGTCGGCGATGCCGGTGCTGCTCGCGGTCGCGGCGGGGCTGGTCGTGCTGCACGTCTACCCGTTCCCGCTGCGGCTGCTGGCGCGGGCGCTGCGGCGCGGCCGGTCGGCGGTCGCGTTCCTCGGGGTGGCGCGGGCCGCGCGCGGCGGCCTGGTGTCGGCGCTGCCGCTGGTGGTGCTGCTCCTCGCGGCGGCGCTCGCGGGGTTCACCGCGAGCGTCCGGCTGGCGCTCGGCGAGGGCCAGGAGCGCGCCGCGTGGCAGAAGGTCGGCGCGGACGCGGTGGTCGCGGCGGACGGCCTGGACCTGCACGCCGTCGACCGCGTCAAGAGGGTGCCGGGGGTCACGGACGCGATCGGCGCGCAGGTCGTCGCGAACGCCAACCTGAAGACCCGGGCGAGCTTCACGTCGGGCGCGCAGGTCACCGTCGTGCAGGTCGATCTGGCCGCCTACCGGCGCCTCGCGGGCGGTGCGCGCGAGTTCGTCCCGGTGGGCGGGGCCAAGGGCGGCGCGCTCGCGACGCCCGCGGCGCTGCGGGACGCCGGCGGCGGGGGCGGCCCGTACGTGCTGAGCCAGCAGGACGCGGTGACGGTGGACCTGGCGACGGTGACGCCCGCCCGTGGTTTCCCGGGGCAGCCGCCGGGCGACCCGCTGGTGATCGTGCCGTACGGGACGCTGGAGTCGTCGCGGACGATCGCCGGGCAGGCGCCGCCGACGATGGTGCTGGCCGCGGGCGAGCACGTCGACGGGCGGGCGCTCCGCGCGGCGGCGGCGGAGGTGACGCCGGAGTGGGCGCGGGCGACGCTGACGGTGCGGACCCGCGCGGACGCTCACCGGGAGCTGGCGGCGCTGCCGCTGATCGCGGTGGTGCACGACGCGTTCCGCGACGGGGTGGTCGCTGCGGCGCTTTGCGGGATCCTCACGGTCGGGCTGATGCTGGTGGTGGGGGCTCGTGCGCGCGCACGGTCGGTGGCGCATCTGCAAGTGCTCGGGTTCGGGCGGCGGGGGCGGCGCGCCCTCGCCGTCATGGAGGTCGCGCCGGTGCTGCTGGTGGCGGCGGTGGCGGGCTGGGCGCTCGGCGTCCTGCTGCCGGTGATCGCCGGGCCGCTGGTGGACCTGCGGCCCTACACGGCCGGGTTCACGGTGCCGGCGTTCGCGGTGGACCCGGTGGCGTCGGCGGTGCTCGGCGGCGCGCTGCTGCTGGCGGCCGCGGCGGCCGTCGCGGTGGACGCCGCCTTCGACGCCCGCGACAGGCTGGGCGCCGTGCTGAGAACGGAGGACGAGGGGTGACCGAACCGTCGATGGGGCAGGCCGAGGCCGAGCCCGACCTCGCCGAGCTGGAGCGGCGCGCGACCGCGTCCGGCCCGGCGTACGGGGAGGGCGCGCACATCGTCTGCGACGGCCTGGTGCGCATCTACAAGACCGAGGGCGTCGAGGTCGTCGCGCTGCAGGGCCTGGACCTGCTGGTGGAGCCGGGCGAGCTCGTCGCGATCGTCGGCGCGTCGGGGTCGGGCAAGTCGACGCTGCTGAACATCCTGTCGGGGCTGGACGTGCCGACGGCGGGGGTGGCGCGGGTGGCGGGCGCCGACCTCTTGACGATGGGCGCGAAGGAGCGGCTGCGGTTCCGCCGCGAGCAGGTCGGGTTCGTGTGGCAGCAGACGGCCCGCAACCTGCTGCCGTACCTGACGGCGGGGCAGAACGTGGAGCTGCCGATGCGGCTCGCGGGCCGCAAGGGGCGGCGGGAGCGCGCCGCCGAGCTGCTGGACGTGCTCGGCGTCGCCGATCTCGCGGGGCGGCGCCCGGCGGAGCTGTCGGGCGGGCAGCAGCAGCGCGTCGCGATCGCGGTGGCGGTCGCGAACCGGCCGCAGGTGGTGCTGGCGGACGAGCCGACCGGGGAGCTGGACAGCGCGACGGCGGGCGAGGTGTTCGACGCGCTGCGGCACGTCAACCGGGAGCTCGGCACCACCACGGTGATCGTCACGCACGACGCGCAGGTCGCCGAGCAGGTGGACCGGACGGTCGCGATCCGCGACGGCCGCACGGCGAGCGAGATCCGCCGGGCCGAGCGGGACGGGGCGCGGGTGAGCACCGAGTACGCGGTGCTGGACCGGTCGGGGCGGGTGCAGCTGCCGCGCGACTTCACCGGGCCGCTCGGGATGCGCGACCGGGTCCGGCTGACCCTGGACACCGACCATGTGGGCGTCTGGCCGGACCGCCCCGAGCGGGAGGAGCGGCCGTGAGCGAGCCGATCGTCGTGGTGGAGGGGGTCGCGAAGACCTACCGGACCGGGCGGGTGGAGGTGCGGGCGCTCCGCGGGGTGTCGTTCGAGCTGCCGGCGGGCGAGCTGGTGACGCTGCGGGGCCGGTCGGGGGCGGGCAAGACGACGCTGCTGAACCTGCTCGGCGGCCTGGAGCGGGCGGACGCCGGGACGGTGCGGGTCGCGGGCCGGGAGGTGACGTCGCTCGGCGAGGGCGGGCTCGCCGAGCTGCGCCGGGACGTCATCGGTTACGTGTTCCAGTCGCACGGGCTGCTGCCGGTGCTGTCGGCGGCGGAGAACGTCGAGGTGCCGCTCCGGCTGGCGCGGGCGGCGCCCGCCGAGCGGGCGGAGCGGGTGCGGACGCTGCTCGCGCTCGTCGGGCTGTCCGATCATGCCGGGCAGCGGCCGCACGAGCTGTCGGGCGGGCAGCGGCAGCGCGTCGCGATCGCGCGGGCGCTCGCGAACCGGCCGCGGCTGGTGCTGGCGGACGAGCCGACGGGGCAGCTGGACTCCGAGACCGCCGCGGCGATCATGCCGCTGCTGCGGGCGGTGGCGCGCAGCGAGGGCGTCACGGTGCTCACCGCGACCCACGACCAGGTCCTGCTCGGACTCTCGGACCGCGTCCTGACCCTGCACGACGGCCTCCTCACGACCTCGGCGCCGTCCCCCGCCGGATGAGCGCCCCCAGGGCCAGGCCGATGAGGAGGGCGGCGCCGTGGATGTTCTGGGCGGCGGCGAGCAGGGCGCCCGCCGCCGCGACGACGATCGTGGTGGCGCGGCCGGCGCGGCCGCCGGCGCGGGCCAGCAGGGGGACGGTGACGGCGAGGCCGGCGACCGCGAGCGGGAAGACGGTTCCGCCGAGCGTGCCGATCATCAGCCAGGCCCAGGCGGCGACCACGGCGGGGCCGGCGGGCGGGAGGTCGGCCTCGCGGCGCCACAGCGCGACGGCGACGCCGCCCGCGAGGCCGCAGATCGCGATCGAGTTGCCGCCGCCGGTCGGCTGCCAGGCGTAGCCGGCGAGCTCGGCGAGCAGGCCCGTCCCGAAGTACTGGAGGAGCCAGCGGGGGCGCGTCAGGACCTGCTCGGCGGCGGCGCCGACGAGCAGCAGGAACGTCAGGTTGACGGCGGCGCCCGCCGCACCGCCGTCCTGGACGAGCAGGGCGGTGAAGGTCCGCCACCAGTCGCCGTGCAGCCCGGCGGGGGCGCGTTCCAGGCGTTCCAGCAGGCCGGGGTGGGCGAGCTGGGCGGCGTTGACGGAGGCGGTGGCCGCGAACACGAGCGCCGTCAGCAGGGGCGGGCGCCGTCGGGTCGTCTGCATGCTCTGACTCTCGCGGAAGAGCGGCGGCGCGGGCAGAGCCGTCCGTACGGACGCGGGCGGTACGGATGTCACGGGGCGCCGCCCCCGGAGAGCGCTCCGGGGGCGGCGTCCGGCGGGAGTCAGCCCGCGATGCGGTGCTGGGTCCAGAAGGAGGTGAGGTCGGTGGTCGTGGCGGCCTGCGCCGCGGCCTTGAACTCGGCGGTGGTGGAGACGCCGTACCAGTGCGCCTGCGCGTAGGTGCGGAGCAGGTTCGCCATGGCGGTGTCGCCGATCACGCGCCGCAGGTCGTGCAGGGCGCACTTGCCGTACCCGTACACGACGGTGGAGTAGCGGGAGGAGTGGGCGTCCCAGTACGCCATCGAGTTGGTGATCTTCTCGTCGGCCGAGGCCCACGACACGTTCGACCAGCAGTTCGTCCCGGTGTTCCCGAAGTACAGGTCGGTGGCGTAGTCGGTGAACGCCTCGTCGAGCCAGGGGCTCGTGTACTCGTCGTCGCCGACGATGCCGTACCACCACTGGTGGGCGAACTCGTGGGCGAGGGCGGTGGAGCTGACCAGGTCGAGGACGAACCCGGGGTACTCCATGCCGCCGAACCAGAAGTTGTTGTCCAGGACCGCGTCGGCCTCCCCGTAGGGGTAGGCGCCGAAGCGGGCGGCGTGCGCGTCGAGGGCGGCGGTCGCGGTGTTCAGCATGGACTGCGCGGACGACTGGCTGATGCCGCTCACCCAGTACACGTTGACCTTGATGCCGCCGGGCGAGGTGCCCGACAGCTTGGAGAAGGCGCCCGCCGCCCAGGCGAAGTCGCGGACCTTCGTCGCGGTCGCGGTGGTGATGGTCCGGCCGCTCGTGCCGGGGGTGTCGACGGAGGTGCCGGTGGCGGGGACGGCGAGGGACGTCGGGTGGTCGAGCGTCACCTTGAAGTCGCTGATCAGGCTGTAGAACGACTCGCCGTTGTTGGTGTAGGGGTCCAGGTGCCAGCCGGCGGCGTCGCGGACGGCGAGGACGGGCAGGGCGTTGCCGATGAAGCTGTAGGCGCCGTCGTGGCCGAACCGGTCGGCGCCGCTCGGCACGACGATCTTCAGGTCGAAGCCGACCGTGCCGGTCTGCCCCTGCGCGAGCGCGGCGGGCAGCGTCACCTTCAGCGCGGTGCAGTTCACGGTGAGGGCGCCCGCTGTGCCGCCCGTCACGTTGGTGACGGTGATCGGCGTGTTCGACGGGCAGGTGCCGTGGTAGTTGTCCCAGAGCCGCAGGTAGACCTCGGCGAGCGGGGTCGCGGAGGCGTTGGTGAAGGTGACGCTCTGGTGGCCGGTCCAGGTGGTGCCGGCGGTGTCGCTGGTCAGGTTCACCGTGTACGACGGCGACGCCGGGGTGCGCGTCGCGTCGCCCGTCGGCGTCGGGGTCGGCGTCGGCGTGGGCGTCGGGGTCGGGGTGGTGGTGCCGCCGCCGACGTCGAGGGCGACGTCGTCGACGACGAAGCTGGTCTGCGCGCCGGAGTCCTCGGTGCCGGTGAACGACAGCGCGACGGTCTGCCCGGCGAGGGCGGAGACGTCGAAGGTCTTCAGCGCGTAGCCGGTGGCGGCGTCGGCGTTGGAGTAGGTCGCCAGTGTCGTGGACCCGGCCTTCACCGTCAGCTTGTCGTAGACCGTCGACCCCGACTCGTCGGTGTCGATGTGCAGGTAGAACGACAGCTTGGCGGTGGTGCAGCCCGCCGGGATCGTGACGGTCTGCGTGGCGCTGTCGGTGTGGGCGGACCCGTAGCCGTTCAGCCACGCGAAGTGCGTGCCGGCGTGGGCGGTCTGGCCGGAGCCGTTGGCGGACACGACGCCGGACGTGGTCGTCCAGGGCGATGTGCCGCTCTCGAACCCGCCGTTGGCGACGACCTGCGCGGCGGCGCAGTCGGCGAGGGCGGCGGGGGCGGCGGGGGCGGTGCGGGGGGCGGCGGCCGAGGAGACCGCCGGGGGGACGACGACGCTCGCGGTGACGGCGAGGCCCGCGGCGGCGGCCCCGAGTGCTCGTTTCACGGGGACCTCCAGAGAGGGGGAGGCCCCGGGCACGGCCGGGAGGAGCCGTGCCCGGGGCGTGGGAGCGGGATCAGGAGGCGGTCAGGGACACGTCGTCGAGGACGAAGCTGGTCTGGAGGTAGGCGTCCTCGGTGCCGCTGAACGACAGGGTGACCGTCTGGCCGGCGAGCGCGGAGACGTCGAAGGTCTTCAGCGCGTAGCCGGTGGCGGCGTTGGCGTTGGAGTAGGTGGCGAGGGTCGTGGACCCGGCCTTCACGGTGAGCTTGTCGTAGACCGTCGACCCCGACTCGTCGGTGTCGATGTGCAGGTAGAACGACAGGCTCGCCTTGCAGCCGGCGGGGATCGTCACCGACTGGGTGGCGCTGTCGGTGTGGGCGGACCCGTAGCCGTTCAGCCACGCGAAGTGGGTGCCGGTGCGGGCGGTCTCACCGGAGCCGTTCGCGGACACGACGCCGGACGTGGTGGTCCAGGGGGTCGTGCCGCTCTCGAACCCGCCGTTGGTCACCTTGTTGCCGGGGCTGGAGCAGGTGCCCCCGCCGCCGGCCGGGTTGATCGTCCAGGTGAAGGTGGCGGAGCCGGTGGCGTTCGCGGCGTTCTTGGCGGTCACCACGACCGTCGAGGTGCCGGCGGTGGTCGGCGTGCCGGAGATCAGGCCGGTCGAGGCGTTGATCGTCAGCCCGGCGGGCAGGCCGGTCGCGCTGTAGGTCAGGGCGCCGCCGGACGGGTCGGACGCGCTGATCTGCAGGCTGACGGCGGTCCCGACGGTCCCGGTCTGGTTGCCGGGGCTGGTGACCGACGGCGACCCGGGGTTGGTGGAGCAGGTGCCGGGGACCGGGTCGGTGCCGGTGACGCTGACGGCGGCCCAGGCCGCGTCCACGGTGTTGTACTCGGTGCAGTGCGTGCCGTACAGGTCGGCAGCGGCCTTCAGCGAGTCGGTGCGGGCGCGGGCGTAGTTCTCGCTGCTGCTGGCGTAGGACGCGAGCGCCTTGTACCAGATCTTGGCGGCCTTGTCGTTGCCGAGGCCGGTGACGGTGGAGCTGTTGCACGTCGGGCTGTTGCCGTAACCGTGGTTCCCGCTGCCCTGGGCGAGCAGGTAGAACCAGTGGTTCAGCGGGCCCATCGAGTAGTGCGGGTCCAGGCTGCCGTTGCCGCTGGTGTAGCAGTTGGGCGAGGCGCCGTCGAGGGACGGCTGGTACATGTACCGCAGCGGCGTGTTGTCGCCGTTGATGTTGATGAGCTCGCCCATGGTGTAGTCGGGCGTGTCGCTGGCGTTGTTGGCGTAGAACTCCACCATCGTGCCGAAGATGTCGCTGGTGCCCTCGTTCATGCCGCCGGTCTCGCCGGTCTCGTCCCAGCCGGTGAGGGCGCCGGAGACGCCGTGGCTCATCTCGTGGCCGGCGACGTCGAGCTCGACGAGCGGGCGGGCGTTGCCCGAGCCGTCGCCGTAGGTCATCTGGCTGCCGTCCCAGAAGGCGTTGACGTAGGCGTTGCCGTAGTGGGTGCGCGACGGGACGCCGGCGCCGTTGCCGAAGATGCCGTTGCGGCCGTGGACGTTCTTGAAGTAGTCGAACGTCTTGGCGGCGCCGTAGTGGGCGTCGACGCCGGCGGACGCGGGGTCGCTGTTGGTGCCGTTGCCGAAGGTGCCGGTCGTGTTGGAGAAGGTGGTGCCGGTCCCGCTCGTGGCGTGGTTCAGGTTCGTGGTGTACCCGTTGCCGTGCGAGGGGTCCTTCATCGTCCAGGTGCTGCCGGACTGGGTGAGGTCGATCGACACGGTGCCGCTGTAGATGCTGTTGCCGGTGCCGGCGGTCAGCGCCTTGGCGGGCGCGCCGGCGGCCTGCGCGGCCTTGGCGGCCTGGGCGGGGCTGAGCATCGAGTGGACCTCGTCGCGGGTGCTGACGACGGTGCCCTTGTGGGTGTCGACGAGCACGTGCAGGACGGTGGGGGTGCCGTCCTCGAGGGTGCCGCGGACGACGGTCTCCCAGACGAGCTGGGAGGACCGGCCGGAGTTCCAGACGGCGAGGGCGGGCTTGCCGGTGGCGGTGACGGTGCCCTTGACCTGGGAGCGGGCGGTCGCGGCGGCCGCCTTGGCCGCCACCTTGGGCGTGGTCGACACCGCGGGCGTCGCGGGGGCGGCGGTGTTCAGCGCCTCGTAGGCGCCGTTCGGCTTGAGGTGCACGATCAGGTCGCCGCCGTAGACGGGCAGGCCCTTGTAGGTGCGGTCGAAGCGGACGTCGGCGGCGCCGTTGGCGTCCACCACCACCGAGCGGGCGGTGAAGGCGTGCCCGGAGACGGTGTGCGCCTGCCTGGCGTGCGCCGACAGCGCCTTCTTCGCGTTGTCGATGGCCTTCTTGCGGGTGGCGGGCGGCGGGTCGACGGTGAAGGGCGCCTTGCTGAAGGCGCCGGGCCCGGCGGTTCCGGGCTTCGGCGCGGGAGCGGCCGGCGCGGCCGTGGCGGCCGTTCCGGGGACGGCGACGGCGCCTGCGGTCAGCAGGAGGGCGCCGGACGCCATCGCGATTCTTCGACGGCTCATCGTGAGAACCTCTCGCCTTAGGGGGGTCGGGGGGAGGGGCGAGAGCGGCGGGCGGTCTCCTTCGTCCTGGGTGACATTTCGGGGCGTTTCGCCGCATCTCAGATACGAGGAGTCTCCGAGGCGGGGCGCGGCGGGTGAAGGAGCGGCCGGCGGCCGTAGGGAAATCCCTATCCGCCCGCCGGGGGGCGCCCGGCGGCGCCCGCGGCGAGGCGGGCGAGGTCGACGCGGGAGCGGACGCCGAGCTTGCGGTAGGTGCGGGTGAGGGCGGCCTCGACGGTCTTGACGCTGACGAACAGCCGGGCGGCGATCTCGCGGTTGGTGGCGCCCTCGGCGACCAGCAGCGCGATGCGGGCCTCGGTCTCGCCGAGGCCGCCGAGCGGCCCGCCGGGCGCGGCCGGGCGGCCGGGGCCGGGGTCGCCGGCGCGGACGGCGTGGTCGAGGTCGCGGGCCCGGTCGAGGTCGGCGGCGACGAGCGCGAGCCAGGGCCGGGCCCGCGCCTGGGAGAAGACGCGGCGGGCCTCGCGGAGCGCGGCGCGCGCCCCGGCGGGGTCGGCGCCGCGGAGGCGGGCGCGGCCGAGGGCGAGCCAGGTGCGGCCCTCCTCCAGCCGGAACGGGGTCTCGGCGAGGGCGGCGGCGACGTCGCGGAGGCGGGCCGCGGCGGCGGCGGGGTCGCCGCGGGCGTCGGTGACGAGGGCGGCGGCGCGGGCCATGACGGCGAGGACGGCGCGCCGGTCGAGGCGGGCGGCGAGGGCGCGGGTCGCGTCGATGAGCTCGCCGGCCTCGTCGAGGTGCCCGGCGGCGACGAGCGCCTCGGCGAGGTCGCCGTGCCAGCGGCGCATCGCGGGGTCGCGGAGGCCCTGCGCCTCCTCTAGGCGGCGGACGCGGCGGAGCAGCGCGGCGGCCTCGGCGGCCTCGCCGCGCAGCAGCCGGATGTGGCCGTCGGCGTAGAGGGCCTGCGGGACGAACGACAGGTCGCCGTCGTCCTCGCTGTGCCAGCGGGCGCGGTCGGCGGCCATCGCGGCGCGGTCCAGGTCGCCGCCGGCGGCCTCGGCGAGGGCGAGCGCGCAGAGCGCGGGGCCCTGGCTGAGGCCGGTGTCCTCGGCGAGGCGGAGCCCGTGGCGGGCCAGGTCGAGGGCGCGGTCGCAGCGGCCGCGGTGGATCTCGATGCGGGCGAGGTTGGTCTGCAGGTTCGACAGGGACTCGACCGAGCCGCGCTGGCGGACCTGGTGGACGAACGCCTGCATGACGGCGCGGGCCTCGTCGAGGCGCTCGTTGAGGAGGTGGTGGCGCTGGCGCTGGAACGTCGGCCCGTTGTGGTCGATGGTGACGCGCGGGTCCTGGGGTTCGGCGAGGGCGCGGGCGAGGGTCGCGTCGAGGTCGGGGCGGCCGAGGAACATCGCGAGGGACGCCTGCTTGGACAGGGCGAGGATCTCGGTGCGGCGGTCGCCCGCGGCGGCGGCGAGGCGGGCCGAGCGGGCGGCGTGGCCGTGGGCGGTGCGGGCGTCGCCCTCGGCGAGCCAGCTCCGCCAGGCGAGCCGGTAGTGCAGGGGGGCGAGCAGGTGCGGGTCGTCGCCGGCGTCGTCGAGGGCGCGGGCGAACACGTCGTCGAGGCCGGCGAGGGCCTGCCCGGCCGAGTCGATCACCACGAACCAGGCGCGGACGCGGCGGGCGGGGGTGGCGGCCTCGGCGAGGACCTCCTGGGCGATGCGGCGGGCCAGGGCGTACTCGCCGGCGGCGCTCGCGTCCTCGGCGGCGGTGAGGAGCCGGCCGGCGCGGGCGTCCTCGGCGTCGGCGGGGGTGTGGTCGGCGGCGCGGCGGCCGAGCCGGGACGCGGCGGCGAGCGCGCCCCGGCGGCGGGCCGCGGCGGCGGCCTCGTCGAGGGTCGCGGCGATGCCGGCGTCGGGTCCGGGCGCGACGAGCGCGAGGTGGCGGGCCCGCTCGACGGGGTCGGTGGCGGCCTCGGCGAGGCCGGCGTGGGCGCTCAGCCGGTCGGCGGGCGGCGCCTCGGCGTAGGCGACGGCGGCGAGCAGCGGGTGCGCGAACCGGACGAGCCGGCCCGCGCCCACCTCGGCGATGCCGTGCCGGGCGGCCTCGCCGAGGTCGGCGGCGGCGTCCGCGCGGCCGGCCCGCACGAGCAGGTCGACGGTGGGGCGGGCGGCGGCGCTCGCGGTGACCAGGGTGCGGCGGACGCCGGCGGGCAGCGGCCGCAGCCGGTCGAGCATCAGCTCGCGCAGGCTGTCGGGCAGCGGGAGCTGCTCGCCGGGGTCGGGCGGCGGCGCGCCGTCGGCGAGGCCCTCGGTGAGGGCGCGGCCGAGCTCCAGCGCGAAGAACGGGTTGCCGCCGCTCACCTCGTGGATGCGGTTGACCATGGGGCGCGGCCAGCGCGGCCCGAGCAGCGCGGCGACCTCGCCCGCCGTCATCACCGGGACGCGCAGGGTCCGGACGGGCGGCGGGCAGAACCCGTGCCGGGCCAGGCCGCCGGACTCGGAGCGGACGGCGGCGAGCGCGCGGATCGGCAGGCCGCCCGCGCGGCGCGCCACGAACGACAGCAGCTCGGCGCTCGGCCGGTCCAGCCACTGCGCGTCGTCGATGACGAGCAGGACGGGCCGCTCGGCGCAGAGCACCCGGAACAGGTCGAGGACGGCGACGCGGAGCGACAGCAGGGCCCGCTCCCCCGCCGGGTCGTCGCCGCGCAGCAGCGCCGACCGCAGCACGGCGCGCTCGTGCGGGGGCAGCCGCTCCAGCACCTCGTCGCCGGTGTGCGACAGCAGGTCGATGAGGCCGAGGAACGGCAGGTGGCTCTCGGACTCGGCGAGCGCGCAGCGCAGCACGGTGCGGCCGGCGAACCCGTCGGCGAGGGCGCCGAGGAGGGTGGACTTGCCGATGCCGGCGGGCCCGGACAGGAACACCGACCCGCCGCCGTCCAGGTACCCGCGGGCCTCGGCGATGAGGCCGGCCATCCCGACGACGCCGCCCGGGGCGCGCGGGAGCCCGTCCCCGGCTCCGCCGGGCGGGGCCGGCGGCCCGCTCGTGGCCAGGCCGCCGGTCAGGCCCCCGGCCGGCCCTGCCGCACGTCCCATTTGCGCGGGTCCTCCGGACAGCTCCTGTCGAGCACGCGTTCCGGCCGGAACGTACTGCACTCCCGGGGGCCGGTCAACGGGCCCGTCAAGATCTCCCGGCGGGGGCGGCGGCCGCGGCGCCGCGACCTGCGCGGGCGGGGCGGGCGCGCCGCGCGGGCCGCGTGTTTCCGTTGCGCTACGGCGCCCCGTCCGTGCTGAGGAGGACGACGGTCCCGGCGGCGGGGGCGGTCGCGCGGGCGCCCGCGAGGGCGGCGCCGCCGCAGGGTCCGGCGGTGACGCCGTGGGCGGCGAGGTCGCGGGCGCCGCGGGCGGCGTCCGCGTCGGTGACGGCGACGGCGGCGTCCAGCCCGGCGGCGAGGACGGGCCAGGCGAGGGCGGACACCTCGGCGCAGTTCAGGGCGGCGATGGCGGTCCGCGCCGCGGGGAGCGTCACGGGCGCGCCGGCGCGCAGGGCGGCGAGGACGCACGCCGCGTCCGCCGGCTCGACGGCCAGCACCGACGGGCGGGCGGGGCCGCTCCGGTAGTGGGTGACGGCGGCCTGGACGAGCGACCCGACGCCCGCGGGGACGGCGACGAGCCCGGCGGGCGCGGCGCCGGCGGCGGCGAGCTGCGCGTCGATCTCGGTGAACAGGGTGCTGTACCCCTCGACGATGCGGGCGGGGACGTCGTCGTGGCCGGGGACGGCGGTGTCCTGCACGAGCAGCGCGTCCGGGCCCGCCTCGGCGGCGGCACGGCGGACGGCCTCCTCGTAGGAGCCGTTGACGGCGACGACCTCGGCGCCCTCGGCGGCGATCGCGGCGCGGGCCGCGTCCGGGACGCCCTCGGGGACGTGGACGCGGGCGGCGAGGCCGCGCTGGCGGGCGAGGGCGGCGACGGCGCGGCCGTGGTTGCCGTCGGTGGCGGCGAGGAGGGTGCGCTCGCCGCGCCAGGTGCGGTGCAGGCCCCAGGACGCGCCGAGGATCTTGAAGGCGGGCAGGCCGAGGCGGGCGGACTCGTCCTTCACGAACAGGCGCGCGGCGCCGAGCTCGGCGGCGAGGTCGGGGATCTCCACGAGCGGCGTCGGCGCGTAGCCGGGGAGCGCGGCGTGGAAGGCCGCGACGTCCGCGGCGGGCGGCGGGGCGCACGTCCAAGCGCGCGCGGCGGGCCGGGAGAAGGGAGCGGTGGGAGCGGGTGCGGTGGCGGCGGGCATGGGGGTAGGGTGCCGCGACCAGGGATGATCGGTCCAGCGAATCTTTCCGAGCGATACCCGTAAGCTCGGCTGACGAATAGGGGTCCGGGGTGCTGGATCTGCACCGGCTGCGGCTGCTGCGCGAGCTGAAGCACCGCGGCACGCTCGCCGCCGTCGCCGAGGCGCTCTCCTACAGCCCGTCGGCGGTCTCGCAGCAGCTCTCGGTGCTGGAGCGCGAGGTCGGCGCGGTGCTGCTGGAGCCGGCCGGGCGGCGCGTCCGGCTGACGCCGCAGGCCGAGATCCTCGCCGCGCACGCCGAGGCGGTGCTGGAGCGGCTGGACCTCGCCGAGGCCGAGATCGCGGCGTCCCTCGCCGAGCTCACCGGGACGCTGCGGGTCGCGGCGTTCCAGACGGCGGCGCTGGAGCTCGTCCCGGCGGCGCTCACCGCGCTCCGCGACGCGCACCCGCGGCTCCGCGTGCAGGTGGTGCAGGCCGAGCCGGAGGCGGCGCTGCCCGCGCTGCTCGCCCGCGACGTCGACCTCGTCCTCACCGAGGAGTACCCGGGCGACCCGGTGCCGCGCCCGGCCGGGATCGAGTACGCCGAGCTCTGCGAGGACGAGATCCGCCTCGCGCTCCCCGCGGGCGCGCACGAGGACGGCCTCGCGGACCTGCCGTGGGTGATGGAGCCCGCCGGGTCGGCGGCCCGGCACTGGGCGACGTCGCTCTGCCGCGCGGCGGGGTTCGAGCCGGACGTGCGGTTCGAGTCCAGCGACCTGCTGCTGCACCGGCGCCTCGCCGAGCTCGGGCACGCGGCGGCGCTGCTGCCCGACCTCGTCCGGACGGCCGTGCCGGGCGCGTCCCCGGTCCCGCTGCGGCGGCTGCCGGCGGGCCGCCGGACCAGGCGGATCTTCACGGCGGCGCGGCGCGGCGGCGAGGGCCATCCGGCGGTGGCGGCCTGCCGGGCGGCGCTGCGGGCGGCGGTGCGGCCCGCCGCCTTCCCGGATATGCCTTTTTCGTCACTTCTGTGCCGCTAGCGGGGTAGGGGTCGGCCCAGGGCGGTTTCAGGGTTCTCCCCCATGGCGATGAGTCCGTCGCGGCGTCACAGTCAGAGATAGGGCGGCGTCGCACGAGCGACGGGCAAGCACCGCCCCCGACGGAGGAGGACGGCATCCGATGTCCACCACCACATCCGGCACCGCGACCACGGCCGAACTGGCGAGGCTCCTGTTCACCTCCTGCCTTCAGGAGTCCGAGGCGCCCTCGCCCGCGCAGGTCCGCGCCGCGATCGACGAGCGGCTCTGCGCCTGCGGCGGCGACGGCGCCGCCTGCGCCGCCGCCGTCGCCCAGGAGGCCGGCGACCACCCCGACGGCTACGCCGCCCGCATGCGCTGGGCGCTCCGCACCGTCGCGACCTGCCTGGAGGCCGAACGCGTCCAGATGGAACGTTCCCTCACCTGACGGGGCGGGACGCTCCGCCGGTCGTCCCGACCGCGGGGGCCGTCCCGCTCAGTGTTTCTTCTTTTTCTTCTTCTTGTAGTCCCCGTGTTCCCACTCGTAGCCGGGCACGTGGTTCTTGCAGTACCGGTCGCTGACCTTGGTGTCGGTGGCGTCGTGCTCGCACCAGCGCTTCTGGCCGCAGCCCGTGAGCCCGGCGGCGAGCACGGCCGCGGCGAGCGCGAGCGCGGGGACCTTCGTCATCGGCGTCCTTCCTGGGGGGGGGGGGGACGGGCCGAGAGTAGCGCAGCGCGCCCGGCCGGCCCCGGTCGGTCGTCCGGGGGCGGCGCGGCCCGCAACTATGCTTGCGGCCGTGAGCGACGAAACGGACCGCGAGTACCGGATCGGCGAGCTGGCCGAGGTGTCGGGCGTGCCGGTCCGGACGCTGCGCTACTACCAGGAGCGGCGCCTCCTGCCGCCGCCCCGCCGCGTCGGCCGCATCGGCCTGTACTCCGCCGAGCACGTGGCGCGGCTGCGGATGATCGGCAGCCTGCTGGAGCGCGGCCACACCCTGGAGGGCATCCGGGAGCTGCTGTCGGCGTGGGAGCAGGGCCGCGACATCGACGCCGTCCTCGGCGTGGAGCGGGCCGTCACCACGCCCTGGTCCACCGAGACGCCGGTGACGATGACGCTCGCCGAGCTCACCGCGCTGTTCCCCGGTCAGGCCGGTCCGGCGGAGGTCGAGCAGGCCGTCGCGCTCGGGCACCTGGAGGTGAACGGCGACCTCGTCACGCACTGGAGCCGCCGCCAGCTCGACGCCACGGTCGCGATCGTCCGCGCCGGCGTCCCCCTCGCCGAGGTCCTCGCGGTGAGCCGCGACCTGCAGGCGGGCATGGACGAGCTCGCGGCCCGCTTCGTCCGCGTCATCACCGACCACCTGGTGGGGCGGATCGCCGACCGCGACTTCGGGGAGACCCTCGACCGGCTGCGGCCGGGCGCGCAGGTGTCGGTGGAGGCGGGCTTCGCGCGGGCCATGGACCGGCAGGTGAAGGCGGCGGTCGACGCCGTCCTCGGCGACCTCGCCGGACCGGCCTGAGCCCGGCTCTCCGGGAGGAGACCGAGCCTTTACGCGCCCGGCCCGTGTCGCGTCCGCGCAGGTCAGAGCGGTCGTCACTAGCGTGGCGGGATGCTTCGCCGCCCTCGCCCGCGCGCGTCCGCCGTCCTGCTCGCCGCCGCGGCGCTCGCCGGGACCGCCGCGGCGGAACCGCCGCCGCAGCCCGCAGCGGCGGTCAGGACGGCGGACGCGGTGTGCGCGTCGGCGGCGCGTCCCGATCTGGCGCGGCGCCTCGGCGCCGACATCCGGGACGCGCTGGAGGGGCGGGCCGGCGTCGCGTCCGTCGCCGTCCGCGACCGGGTGCACGGCGTGCGCTGCGCGGTGGACGCGGGGCGCCGCTACGACGCGGCGAGCACCGTGAAGGTGACGATCCTCGCCGCGCTGCTCCGGCGGGCGCGCGAGGACGGGCGGCGGCTCACCGCCGCCGAGCGCGCCCTCGCCACCACGATGATCACCCGGTCGGACAACGGCGCCGCGTCCGCGCTCTGGCGGCGCGTCGGCCGCGCCCGCTTCGCCCGGTTCCTGACGCTGGCGGGGATGGCGCGCACCGTCCCCGGCCCCGGCCGCTACTGGGGCCTCACCCAGATCACCGCCCGCGACGAGGACCGCCTCCTCGCCCTCCTCACCCGCCGCAACGCCGTCCTCGCCGCCGCGGACCGCGCCTACGTCCTCGGCCTCATGCACCGCGTCGTGCCCGCGCAGCGGTGGGGGACCCCGGCGGGCCGGCCCGCCGGCGCCGGCTGGCACGTCAAGAACGGCTGGCTGCCCCGGCACGGCCGCGTCTGGCGCGTGCACAGCCTCGGCGCGTTCGACGGGCGCGACCGCGACTACACCATCGTCGTGCTGACCCGCGACACCCCGTCGATGGCCTACGGCGTCGCCACCATCGAGCGCGTCGCCCGCGCCGTCCACCGCGACCTGAACCCCGGCCTCCGCGCCGCCGATCCCGCCGGGGAGCGGGCGCCGGGCGCCGCCGAGACCTCCGACGGATCGGTGCCGCCGGACGCCTGACCCGCGGCTCTTTCCGCGCGGGCACCGCCCGGCGGGCGATACTGGCCCCATGATCGATGAAGATCGCTGGAAGGCGCGGTTCCGGGCCGCCCGGATCAGCCTGCCCGGCTGGGCCGCCGAGGCCCCGCACCGCAGCACCTACCGCTCCAACGCCACCGGCACCTGGGAGATCTACTCCTGGGACCGGGAGACCGGGGAGCGGCGGCAGGTCACCGACCGCCCGAACGGCACCTGGATGGGCGGCGTCGACCCGTCCGGCGAATCGGTGTGGTGGTTCGCCGACACCGACGGCGACGAGTTCGGCGTCTGGATGCGCGTCCCGTTCGGCGACGCCGGCGGCGAGCCCGCCGTCCCGGGCCTCGGCCCGTCCTACCCGTCCGGCCTCGCGCGCGGCGCGTCCGGCCTCGCCGTCATCGGCCGCACCGGCGAGGACGGCAACAGCGTCCACCTCTGCCGCCCCGGCGCCGAGCCCGTCACCCTCTACCGGCACGCCGAGGACGCCCACGTCGCCGGCCTGTCGCGGGACGAGACGCTCATCGCGATCGGGCACAGCGAGCACGGCGACAGCCGCCACATGGCGCTCCGCGTCGTCCGCCCGGACGGTTCCACCGTCGCCGACCTGTGGGACGGGCCCGGCAAGGGCGTCTACGGGTCGGGGTTCTCGCCCGTGCCCGGCGACCCGCGGCTGCTCGTCGCGCACGAGCGGCGCGGCGTCGACGAGGTCCTCGTCTGGGACCCGGTCGCCGGCACCGAGCACGAGCTCGACTTCGGGCTGCCCGGCGAGACCGGCGCCGACTGGTACCCCGGCGGCGCCGCGCTGCTCGTCTCCCACTCCCACGAGGGCCGCGACGAGCTGTACCGCTACGACCTCGCCGCCGGCGCCCTCACCCGCATCGACACCCCGCGCGGCGTCATCGGCGGCGCGACCGCCCGCCCCGACGGGACCGTCGAGTTCTCCTGGTCGTCGGCCGCCGAACCGCCGGTGATCCGCTCCACGGCGGGCGGCGTCGTCCTCACCCCGCCCGGGCCGGCCGCGCCGCCGTCGGTGCCCGTCGAGGACGCCTGGGTGGAGGGGCCGGCGGGACGCGTCCACGCCCTCGTCAGCCGGCCGTCCTCGGGAACGGCGCCGTTCCCGACCGTCTTCGACGTCCACGGGGGGCCGACGGCGCAGGACGACGACTCGTTCGTGCCGTCCGTCGCGGCGTGGATCGACCGCGGCTTCGCCGTCGTCCGCGTCAACTACCGGGGATCCACCGGCTACGGGTCGGCGTGGCGCGACGCCATCGAGGGCCGCGTCGGGCTGACCGAGCTGGAGGACGTCAAGGCCGTCCGCGACTGGGCCGTCGCGTCCGGCCTCGCCGACCCGGAGCGGCTCGTCCTCACCGGCGGGTCCTGGGGCGGGTACCTCACGCTGCTCGGCATCGGCGTCCACCCCGAGGACTGGACGGTCGCGGTCGCCGCCGTGCCCGTCGCCGACTACGTCGCGGCGTTCGAGGACGAGATGGAGGGGCTCCAGGCGTTCGACCGGTCGCTGTTCGGCGGGTCGCCCGCGGAGGTCCCGGACCGGTACCGGGAGTCGTCGCCGATCACCTACGTCGAGGAGGTGCGGGCGCCCGTCCTGGTCCTCGCCGGGGAGAACGACCCGCGCTGCCCCATCCGGCAGATCGACAACTACCTGGGGCGGCTCGCCGAGCTCGGCCGGCCCCACGAGGTGTACCGCTACGACGCCGGGCACGGCTCGCTCGTCGTCGAGGAGCGCATCGAGCAGATGGCGGCGGAGATGGCGTTCGCGGAGGCGCACCTGCCCCGGTAGGCGGCCCGGCCCCCGCGTTTACAAGATCGTCCGCGGGGGGATCCCTCCTCTCGGCGCCCCCCGGCACCGCGACCGAGGGGGAGACGACATGACGCCGGACGACCGGACGCGCACGGTCCCGGAACAGGGCACGGCGGGCGGCGCCGGCGGCGCGCCGTCCGCCCGGCGCCGCGACCTGCTGGTGGCGGGTTCGGCGCTCGCCGTCGGCGCCATCGCCATCGGCTCGGCGACGCTGCTGCGCGGCGCGGGCGACAGCGCCGCGCAGACCGTCCTGCTCCCCCGCACCCGCCTCGCCATCGCGCCGCGCGTCGCCGCCGCCCGCGCCGTCCGGGCCGAAGCGGCGGCCGCCCCGCGCGCCGGCCGCCTCGCCCGCACCACCCCGCTGCGGCAGGGCGCGACCGAATGGATCCTGCGCGCGCACGGCATCCGCTGGCGCTCCAACGGCCACTGCGCCGACCGCGCCCGCACCGACTGCACGTCCTTCGACGGGCTCCGCTGGGGCACCGTGCGCGGCCTCCTCGCCTTCCAGGCCGACAGCCGCTGCCCCCTCACCGTCTCCGGCGGCACCGAACGCGGCCACGCCCCCGGCCTCTACAGCCACGGCACCGGCTACAAGATCGACGTCATGCCGACGGGCTGCACCGACCGCTTCGTCACCCGCCGCTACCGGCCCGCCGGGCAGCGCCCGAGCGACCGCGCCGACCTGTACCGCGCGCCCGCCGGCACCGTCCTCGCCCGCGAGAAGGACCACTGGGACCTGCTGTTCCAGCCGGCCCGCTGACGGTCCGCCGTCAGTCGCGGACGTCGCGGATGATGCCGACCAGCTCGCGGGTGACGGACTTGAAGCCCGGCAGCCGCGACATCGACACCATCCGGTTCACCAGCGGCACCGTCCGCTCGACCAGCAGGTAGGTCTTGCGGCAGCCGGGCGAGCCGTCGTGCACCCAGTAGAGGACGACGCCCATCGAGTACAGCCAGAGCAGCTCGGGCAGCTCCTGCCGGAACTCCGAGTCGATCTTGAGGGTGGAGCCGTCCACGACCTGCCGGTAGATCGCCACCGCCGACTCGCGGGCCGGACCCGACTCGGAGCTGAAGGGGTTCAGCGGGCTGGTCGGCTCGGCGGCGAACTTGAAGAACTTCCCGGCGAACGCGTGGTACGGCACCATCGTGTCGATCCGGGCCCTCAGCACGCCGAGGAGGCGCGGCGCGAAGTCGCGCTCGGTCGCGAGGACCGCCCGGCACGCCTCCAGGTGCTCCTCCTGGAGCTCGTCGTAGTAGGCCTGGATCAGCTCCTCCTTGGAGCTGAAGTAGTAGTAGGCGTTGCCGACCGAGACACCCGCCTCCTTGGCGATGGCGCGCATGGTCGTCGCCTCGTAGCCGCGCTCCCGGAACAGGCGGAGCGCCGTCTCCACGATGAGCGCGCGCGTCTGCTCGGACTTCACCGCCTTGGTCTCCTCGGTCATCCCGCCAGCCTACGGCCCACCACCCCCGCTCCGCCGACCCGCCGAACCGGCGCCCGCCCGGCGCCGCGGGGTGCGGGCGCGGGGTGCG
>NZ_JAIBOA010000059.1 GCF_019458805.1 Actinomadura parmotrematis | reverse complement strand
CGACGTTGTCGCCCTCGGCCAGCAGCGGGGTGGTGGGTCCGCGCAGGTCGCGTTCGCAGTAGGGGGCGTGTTCGAGGAACTGGCCGTACTGCGACAGGTAGCGCTTGGGCGGGCGGATGTGCCCGCGGGCCTCGATGACCAGCGCCCGGACTTGTTCGGTGCCGGTGGGCACCCAGCGGTGGATGGTGCCGGTGGGGACGACGGCGTAGTCGCCCTCCCCGATCTCCAAGACCCCGTAGGTGGTCTCCAGCCGCGCGGTGCCGGTT
>NZ_JAIBOA010000058.1 GCF_019458805.1 Actinomadura parmotrematis | reverse complement strand
GGGTCCATCGAACCCTGTGACCTCTATCGAGGACAGGAATCCGATCCCGTAGTCCGAAGAAACAACCCGACCCCGTCACACCACCGGTGAAGGCGATGCTCGGGGGCCGAAGGGTCCGTTCCTTCAGGACCCAACAGCGTGTCCAGCTCCCCGCCCGCCCGAGGCCGTCGTTCCCACTCCCCTCGCGGGGCGGTACTTGCCGGCTCACACGGGCGGTGAGCTGAGTAGCCAGTGCTCCACATCTATGAGCAGTCATCTGACGGACG
>NZ_JAIBOA010000057.1 GCF_019458805.1 Actinomadura parmotrematis | reverse complement strand
AGGCCCACCAGCCCCACCGGAACATGCGTCCCGGCAGCAACTGATCCCGTAGTCCGAAGAAACAACCCAGCCCCGACCCACCAGGTCACAACGACCTTGCGTTCAGGGGCTGAGGGTCCGTTTCCTCAGGACCCAACAGCGTGTTCACCAGCTCCTCGATCTCGTGCCGCTCTTCCCACTCCCCTTGCGGGGCGGTACTAGCCGACCGACACCGAACAACCGGTGAATAACCAGTGCTCCACATCTATGAGCAGTCATCTGACGGACA
>NZ_JAIBOA010000056.1 GCF_019458805.1 Actinomadura parmotrematis | reverse complement strand
TGTCGGTGGCGAACGTCCACCGGACGGCTGCTCATAGATGTGGAGCACTGGCTACTCAGCTCACCGCTCGTGTGAGCCGGCAAGTACCGCCCCGCGAGGGGAGTGGGAACGACGGCCTCGGGCGGGCGGGGAGCTGGACACGCTGTTGGGTCCTGAGGAAACGGACGTGAGTCCGTCCTCGGACTGCGGGACCAAGTACCGCGTCACCGTCTGGTGTGCGCGGTCTTGGTGGGCCCGGTTGTTTTTTGAGAACTGCACAGTGGACGCGAGCATCTCTGGTGAGGCTCGATCTTTAGGGGTC
>NZ_JAIBOA010000055.1 GCF_019458805.1 Actinomadura parmotrematis | reverse complement strand
TGGAGGTAGACGACCTCATCGCCCACGGAGTTGCGGTACAGCTCGCTGGGGCCGGTGGGGGCGGTGAAGGAGATCCGCACATCGTCGTTGCCGGCCAGGACGTGGCGGCCCAGGATCAGGTCGCCGCCGGGGGGCAGGTCCTGGGTGCGGTAGGCGCGGGGCTGGAGGGGATGGTTGACCGCCAGTTCCGTCTCACCGGCCGCATCGGTCACGCCTTCGCTCTTGATGATCGCGGTGGGCGGGTTGCGGTGATACAGCAGGCTGGAGTCGGAGGAGAAGCCCTCTTCGCCCATGAGTTCTTCGGCGTACAGGGCGCCGTCGGGGCGGCGGAACTGCACGTGACGCTTCCTCGGCACCTCGCCGACAACCCGGTAGTAGGGCAT
>NZ_JAIBOA010000054.1 GCF_019458805.1 Actinomadura parmotrematis | reverse complement strand
TCATCGCGCCCAGGTCCAGGCGTATTCGGGGTCTTCGGTGCGGGTGGCGGCGGGGCCGAGGTGCAGGGGCCGGAAGGTGTCGATCATGACGGCGGTCTCGGTGGTGTGGGTGTGGCCTTGGCGCACGGCGTTGATGGAGGCCTCGATGGTGCCGGGTTGGGGTCCGTGGGTGAATCCGGCGGGGTGCAGGGAGACCGAGCCGATGTCGATGCCCGAGCCCTTGCGGGCGGTGTAGTCGCCGCCGACGTAGAACATGAACTCGTCGGAATCGACGTTGTGGTGGTTGTAGGGGATGGGGATGGCGTTGTCGTCGAAGTCCAGGGGGCGGGGGCAGAAGGAGCAGATGACGAAGTTCGGGCCTTCGAAGGTCTGGTGGACCGGGGGTGGGGCGTGGGTGCGTTTCACGATGGGTTCGAAGTCGTTGATGTTGAAGGCGTAGGGGTAGAGGTAGCCGTCCCAGCCGATGACGTCGAAGGGGTGGTGGCGGAAGGTCAGCCGTGACAGTCCCCCGCGGGTGCGCACCAGGACCG
>NZ_JAIBOA010000053.1 GCF_019458805.1 Actinomadura parmotrematis | reverse complement strand
GAGGACGCTCTGACGGCTTGTAGGCACACGGTTTCAGGTACTATTTCACGACCCCTCACCGGGGCACTTTTCACCTTTCCCTCACGGTACTTGTCCGCTATCGGTCATCAGGAAGTATTCAGCCTTACCACGTGGTCGTGGCAGATTCACACGGGATTTCACGGGCCCCGTGCTACTCGGGAACACACCCAGAAGCCACTCAAGTTTCGTCTACCGGACTCTCACCGTCTACGGTCGGCCTTCCCATGCCGTTCGACTACCCGAGCAGTTTGTAACTTCTTGTCAGACTGGTAGATCCGACCGGATGGTCCCACAACCCCGCACACGCAACCCCTACCAGGTATCACACGCGCACGGTTTAGGCTCCTCCGCTTTCGCTCACCACTACTCACGGAATCACTATTGTTTTCTCTTCCTGCGGGTACTGAGATGTTTCACTTCCCCGCGTTCCCACCAACCGGCCTATACATTCAGCCGGCGGCGACACCCCATGACGAGTGCCAGGTTCCCCCATTCGGAAATCCCCGGATCAAAGTCTGGTTGCCGACTCCCCGAGGCATATCGCAGGCTCCCACGTCCTTCATCGGCTCCTGATGCCAAGGCATCCACCGTATGCCCTTAAAAACTTGAACACACAAAACGATCAAAACAAATCGCAGATGAAACCC
>NZ_JAIBOA010000052.1 GCF_019458805.1 Actinomadura parmotrematis | reverse complement strand
ACCGACCTTGACCTCCTCCACCGGAGGCGCCGACAACGACACCCGGATCGTGTCGCCGATGCCCTGCGACAGCAGCGCCCCGAACGCCACCGCCGACTTGATCGTCCCCTGGAACGCCGGACCCGCCTCGGTCACACCCAGATGCAACGGGTACTCGCACGCGGCGGCCAGCTGCCGGTACGCCTCGATCATCACCACCGGATCGTTGTGCTTCACCGAGATCTTGATGTCCCGGAAACCGTGCTCCTCAAACAGCGAGCACTCCCACAACGCCGACTCCACCAACGCCTCCGGCGTGGCCCTGCCGTACTTCTCCAGCAACCGCTTGTCCAGCGACCCCGCGTTCACCCCGATCCGGATCGGCACCCCCGCATCCCCGGCCGCACGGGCGATCTCACCGACCTTGTCATCGAACCTCTTGATATTGCCCGGATTCACCCGCACCGCCGCGCACCCGGCATCGATCGCCGCGAACACGTACTTGGGCTGGAAATGAATATCGGCGATCACCGGGATCGGCGACTTGCGCGCGATCGCCGGCAACGCATCGGCATCATCCTGCGACGGACACGCCACCCGCACGATCTGGCAACCCGACGCCGTCAACTCCGCGATCTGCTGAAGAGTGGCGTTCACATCCGCCGTCAACGTCGTCGTCATCGACTGCACCGACACCGGAGCGTCCCCGCCCACCGGAACACTCCCCACCATGATCTGGCGGGACTTGCGGCGG
>NZ_JAIBOA010000051.1 GCF_019458805.1 Actinomadura parmotrematis | reverse complement strand
TTAGTCGCATGCTGTAGACCCGAAGCGGGGTGATCTAGCCATGGGCAGGGTGAAGCGCCGGTAAGACGGTGTGGAGGCCCGAACCCACCAGGGTTGAAAACCTGGGGGATGACCTGTGGTTAGGGGTGAAAGGCCAATCAAACTCCGTGATAGCTGGTTCTCCCCGAAATGCATTTAGGTGCAGCGTCGTGTGTTTCTTGCCGGAGGTAGAGCTACTGGATGGCTGATGGGCCCTACAAGGTTACTGACGTCAGCCAAACTCCGAATGCCGGTAAGTGAGAGCGCGGCAGTGAGACTGCGGGGGATAAGCTTCGTAGTCGAGAGGGAAACAGCCCAGATCATCGGCTAAGGCCCCTAAGCGTGTGCTAAGTGGTAAAGGATGTGGAGTTGCTGTGACAACCAGGAGGTTGGCTTAGAAGCAGCCACCCTTGAAAGAGTGCGTAATAGCTCACTGGTCAAGTGATTCCGCGCCGACAATGTAGCGGGGCTCAAGCACACCGCCGAAGCCGTGGCATTCATGAGTTTTCATGGATGGGTAGGGGAGCGTCCTGCAGCCGGCGAAGCCGCCGAGTGATCGAGTGGTGGAGGCTGTGGGAGTGAGAATGCAGGCATGAGTAGCGCATCACACGTGAGAAACGTGTGCGCCGGATGACCAAGGGTTCCTGGGGCAGGCTAATCCGCCCAGGGTAAGTCGGGACCTAAGGCGAGGCCGACAGGCGTAGTCGATGGACAACGGGTTGATATTCCCGTACCCGCTGGTATGCGCCAACGCCGAGCCCACTGATGCTAAGACTCTGAAACCCTTCGTGGGCCTTCGGGCCTGTGGATGGGCGTAGCGGTCGGTCCGAGGTGGTAGTAGGTGAGCGATGGGGTGACGCAGGAGGGTAGCTCAGCCCAGGCGATGGTTGTCCTGGGGTAAGCATGTAGCCCGGGAGATAGGCAAATCCGTCTCTCGTTAAGGGTGAGATGTGATGCCGAGCCGTTTTAGGTGAAGTGAGTGATCCCATGCTGCCGAGAAAAGCCTCTAGTGAGTGTACCGGCGGCCCGTACCCTAAACCGACTCAGGTGGTCAGGTAGAGAATACCAAGGCGATCGGGTGAACTGTGGTTAAGGAACTCGGCAAATTGCCCCCGTAACTTTGGGAGAAGGGGGGCCTCGTC